>ONBK01000004.1 GCA_900316055.1 uncultured Bacteroidales bacterium | reverse complement strand
GGCCTGGTTGACCTGCTCCTCGGTGATCCAGCCTTTGCCCATGTTGGAGGCCATGTGCTCTTCGCTGTCGACGTGGGCGGGGTTGATGCCGGCTTTCTTCAGAGCGGCGTCAACGGCCTTGCCGATGAGCTCTTCCTTGGTCTTCTCGATGGCGACACGGAGTTCTGCATCTTTGATTTCCTGAGGCACGCTCTCGGCATCGAGGGCGACGGGACGCATGGCAACGACCTGCATGGCGATGTCGTGACCGACCTGGTCGAAACCAGCCTTGTTCAGTCCAACGATGGAAGCCATACGGTTGCCCGGGTGGATATAGGAGTAGACCTTCTCGGCCTCGATGGTCTCGAAGTGAGCCAGCTCGATCTTCTCGCCGATTTTGGCAATCTGGTCGGTGATGGCGTCGGCGACGCTGCTGCCGTTGAGGTCCATAGCCAAGACTTCCTCCTTGGTGGTGAGGTGCTGGGTCATGGCGGTGTCGAGGATGCTGGTGGTGAAATCGACGAAGCCGGCATTGGTGGCGACGAAGTCGGTCTCGCAGCTCACCATGATGAGGGCACCGTAGTTGCCCATGGTTTTGGCCAGCACGCAGCCTTCGTTGGCGTCGCGGTCGGCACGCTTGGCGGCCATCTTCTGACCTTTCTGACGAAGAAGTTCGATAGCTTTCTGCATGTCACCGTCGGTCTCGACGAGGGCTTTCTTGCAGTCCATCATGCCGACACCGGTGAGTTTGCGGAGCTCGTTAACCTGTGAAGCGGTAATTGCCATTGTATGTTTTCCTTTCTTTTTCGTTAGTTAATTATTCAGCCTTGGGAGCCTCTTCCTCGGCTTTAGGAGCCTCTTCGCTCTTGCGGGGACGACGGGCACGGGTCTTCTTCTCGACGGGCTTCTCTTCAGTAGCCTCGACGGGAGCCTCTTCCTCGGTCTGGGCGTCCTTGTCGAGCATACGCTCGTTCAAACCTTCCTGGATGGCCTCGCACATGTGCTTGAGGATGGCAGCAATCGACTTCGACGCATCATCGTTAGCGGGAATCGGGAAGTCGATGAGTTCGGGGTTGGTGTTGGTATCCACGAGGGCGAAGGTGGGGATGTTCAGGCGACGGGCCTCGGCGACGGCAATGTGCTCCTTGTTGATGTCGATGATGAACAAGGCACTGGGCAGACGGGTGAGGTCGGCGATGGAACCAAGGTTCTTGTCGAGCTTGGCACGCTCACGCTGCACCTGGAGGCGCTCACGCTTGCTGATATTGTTGAAATCCTTGTCGTGCATCAGCTGGTCGAGGCTGTTCATCTTCTTGACAGCCTTGCGGATGGTCTGGAAGTTGGTAAGCATACCGCCCGGCCAACGCTCAGTGACGAAGGGCATATCCACGCTCTTGGCCATCTCGGCGACCACTTCTTTGGCCTGCTTCTTGGTGGCGACGAAGAGGACCTTCTTACCACTCTTGGCCATCTGTTTCAAGGCAGCAGCTGCCTCGTCCGCTTTGGCAATGGTCTTCTGGAGGTCGATGACGTGAATGCCGTTGTGCTCCTTGAAGATATAAGGAGCCATTTTGGGATTCCATTTACGCTTGAGGTGGCCAAAGTGGCAACCAGCCTCGAGCAGTTCTTCGAATTTGAGTTCGTTCATGTTTGTTTACTTTCCTTTTTTGTTGTTAAACTTTTACCAACTGTCCGTTAGTCCATTAGGCTGCATTTAGTGGCCTTTCTATGCGGCTCGCTGTGTCAATGCAGCGGAGCATTCGGGCAGTTTGGATACTAAACTTTCTAGTCCTACTAGTCTTACTAATGCTACTAGTTTTCCCAGATTAACGCTTGCTGAACTGGAAGCGCTTACGGGCTTTGGGCTGACCAGCTTTCTTACGCTCGACCATACGCGGGTCACGCATCAGGAAGCCTTCCTTCTTCAGGGCAGGACGATCCTCGATGTTGTTCTCGCAGAGGGCGCGGGCGATAGCCATACGCAGGGCCTGGGCCTGGCCAGTGATGCCGCCACCGTCGAGGTTGGCTTTGACATCCCATTTACCTTCGGCGTTAGCCACGGCGAAAGCCTGGTTCACGATGTACTGCAGCGGACCGGTGGGGAAATACTCCTTGTAGTCGCGGCCGTTGACTTTGATTTCGCCATTGCCGAGGGTCATATAGACGCGGGCCACGGCGGTCTTTCTTCTACCAATGGTGTTGATAACTTCTGCCATATCTTATTCTTATCTTACTTCGTTAATATTGATGGCTTTGGGGTTCTGACCCTGATGGGGATGCTCGCTGCCGGCATAGATGTGGAGGTTGCGGTAGAGGGCATCACCGAGGCGAGTCTTCGGAAGCATGCCGCGGATGGCGTGCTCGAGGATACGCTCAGGGTGGCTGGCGCGCACCTTGGCAGGGGTGGTCTCACGCTGACCGCCGGGATAACCGGTGTAGCGCTGATAGATTTTGTCAGTCTCCTTCTTGCCGCTGAAGACAACCTTCTCGGCATTGATGATGATGACATTGTCGCCGCAGTCGACATGCGGGGTGTAGCAGGGCTTGGTCTTGCCGCGCAGGATGTTGGCCACACGGGTAGCCAAACGACCTACGGTCTGACCCTCAGCGTCAACGAGAACCCATTCCTTCTGGACGGTCTGCTTGTTGGCTGAAATGGTTTTGTAACTTAACGTACTCATTTTTTTATTTTACTAACGATGATGTTTATGTTCAAAATTGTTAATTTCTCCTCCGATTGCATCACATTTCGACCGCCGACGGATAATTGGTCCCCATACTTATCAATCTGAGAAAGTGCAACTTGAACGGGTAGACAAGGTGCAACTTCCCCATTTTTGGAGAGTGCAAAGTTACGAACAATTTTTCAACCGGCAAAATTTTTTTTCATTTCCCCTGCAAAAAGTGGTCTGCCAGATTGCAGAGGAACACCTTTTTCTCATATCCCACGGTGGTGGCCACGACGAAGAGGTCGCCGCCTTCCTTCAATCCCAATTGTTTCTGCAGGTCGGCGGCAGCCACGGGGTAGTTGCGAGTGACCACATGTGCTTTGCCTCCCGGGATGGCCTCGGACACCGCATTGCGGTTGGGCCTCATTTCTTTCAACACGTGGAAGGTTCGTCCGTAGAAGTCTTGCACCAATCGGTCTGAGGTGTAGAGGTGGGTGTTGCGTGCTAGCTTCTCCAGATCCATCCACTGGCTGATGAGGTTGAAGGGGCCACCTTTCATCAGGGCGGCGTCTGGTTCGTAGAGGTATTGGCCAACGGCAGTGCAATAGTGAGGCTCGGCGGCAGCCTCCTCACTGCGGGTGAAATCACAGTTGTAAAATTCACCCGGTTTGTTGCGGACAATACAATGGATCACCGTTTCGCCTTCGTGTGGTCCGCAGACGAAGAGCACTTCCTTGCATTCCCCCTTGACGGAAACGATATGCACTTCGGACACTTCTCCCAACTGACGGCAGGCTAAGTCGATGTCTATCATTGGCGAGGCTTTGACCATCAGCCACCGGCAGTGCTCCCGCAGCAGTTCCGTGTGCTGCAGGATGTTGGGTTCGCAGTCCTCGAAGGCGGCCACCTTGCGCCCTGAGGCCGAGCGGCGTGCAGGGTCGATGAAGAGGAGGTCGAAACCACGATTGCATGTGGCAAGCCATTCCATGCTGTTGCCGCAATGCACACTGATATTCTCCAGGCCGAGCGCCTTGCGGTTGTGCTCCATCAGGGAGCAGAGTTTTTCGTCGCGCTCAACGTAGTCGACATGGGCCAGTACCTGTGTGTTAAGAGGGTTGATAAAACGGGCTCGCTGAGCGAAGGCGATACTGTCAATACCCATACCTCCGGTCAGGTCCGCCACAGAGACAAACGCCTCTACGCCACACAACTCATCTACCAAATAGGCTTTGTGCGCCGCCGTCTCTTCCGACGAGGCTTGCTCGCGGTTTAGCCGGGGAGGGTAGAGGAATTCCTCGCACTGCAGCAGCGACGGCCACTTCTCCCGTGCCGTCCGCAGCCCCTCAATCTGCTGTACCGCCGCCGCCATGTCAATAGCAGGATACCGCGAAGCGCTCAACATAAGCCTCGCGGTATCCTCGTCCTTATGCTCTCTCGCAAACTCTAATGTTTCCCGCTTCGCGAAATCCTGGAAATCTTGGAAATTATTCTCACTCATACTGATAGGTTGACTAAGGCCTGGCAAATCTTGGAAATCTATTATAATCTATAGAACCTGTTTGGAACTTTTATCATGCCAAGAGCAAAGTCATGTTCATTGAAGTTGATAAGCCAGCCAAGGGGTTTATTCATCAGTTTGAGATAACTGCGCAACTGTTTGTAGTGCAACTGCGAAAGTTCCTGCACCGATTTCAACTCCAAGATTATCAAGTCGTCCACCAACAAATCCAGCCGATAGTCGGCGCAAATAACCTGATTTTTGTACATAACCTTTACTGGAACCTGCGACTCGACTTTGATGTCGCGTGACCGCAACTCAACAACCAGAGCACTTTCGTAAATGGATTCCAGCAACCCCGGTCCAAAATGGTTATACACTTCCATCGCTGCCCCACGAATCTCGTAAGACAATGCATCAAGTTGGTCTTTCATGGCAGATTCTTTAGGATTTTAAAGATTTAAGCAGACACGACGTGGAGATCAAGTCTATCCTGAAGAATTTCCAGGATTTCGCGTAAGCGGGGAGATTAGTAGACTCCCTGTTCATGCAACTTGGCCAGTCGGGCGACGACCATCGGGCGGTCTTCCTTGTAGGTGACGCCGAACCATTGGGCGGTGGTCTTTAGCACGGTCATGGTGGCATAGCCGCTGTGGATGAATGTGTTCACCGCGAAGGGAATATAATACTCCGATTTCAGCTCCTGGCCGTGCTCCTTGAGGAAGTCCACGAACAGCTCTTCACTCTTCTCGAAATAGTCGGGCGTGAAGCCGAAGAGGTTCATGCTCACCGTAGCGTCGGCGGCCAGCGGGTGCATGCTGCCGTCAGCGTCCTTATATTCGATGCCGTTGGCTGTGCGACCGATAGAGGTACGTTCCGTCATGCCAACGAGTAGGCCGTCGGCCGAGGTCTCGCAGACGCCGCGGCTCACGGTGCCGTTCTCGCTCAGCGTGTTCTCCAGACGGTAGCCTACCATACAATAGCGGCCCTTGGTTTGCCCAAGGGTTTCGAGGTGACGTGCCATCACCTCGAAGGCGTCGCGGCCGTAGAAGTCGTCGGCGTTGATGATGGCGAAGGGCTCGTGGATGACCTCCTTGGCCATGAGAATGGCGTGGTTGGTGCCCCAGGGTTTCTCACGCCCTTCGGGAACCTTGAAGCCCGCCGGCAGCTTGTCGAGCTCCTGGAAGACATACTCCACCGCAATCCGGTTGCCGAAATGGTCGGCATTGATGTGGCGTTTGAATTCCTCCTCGAACGAGTGGCGGATGACGAAGACCACCTTGCCGAATCCGGCACGGATGGCATCCTCGATGCTGTAGTCCATGATGATTTCCCCATGGGGGCCTACGCCGTCCATCTGCTTCAGTCCTCCATAGCGGCTGCCCATGCCGGCCGCCAGAACTAATAGTGTTGGTTTCATGATGTTATTATTTCGTTATTACGTTGTTCCGTTATCTCGTGATGATGATTCTATCTCTTCTTTCTGAAAAACGCCTTCACCAGTTCGCTACATTCCTCGGCGCGGATTCCGGCGGTGACCTCTGTCTTGGGATGCAACATCGTGCGTCCTAACCGTTCGAAGCCTCGTTTCTCGTCGCTGGCACCGTAGACGATGCGGCCCACCTGGGCCCATCCTAACGCTCCGGCACACATCACACAAGGTTCCAAGGTGACATAAAGGGTGCAATCCGTGAGGTATTTCGCCCCTAAATGTTCGGTGGCGGCGCTGATGGCCAGTATCTCGGCGTGAGCTGTCACGTCGTGCAGCAGCTCCGTCTGGTTGTGGGCGCGTCCGATGATGTCGCCACCCGACACCATCACAGCACCTACGGGAATCTCGTCGGCGCTTTCGGCCTTGCGGGCCTCGCGAAGGGCTTCACCCATATAGTATTCGTCATCTCGCTCCAGTATGCCCATGGCTATTCGCGGTTGAAGATTCGAGGTCTGATAGGTTCAAGATGTGCCGTGGTGCTGAGGATTGTCAACTTCCCATCGCGCATAAAACTCTCTAACGACGGCACCAAATGGTTGCTCACTGGCAGGTATTCATGATAGCTCTTCCAGTCGATGTGCCCCTCTTTATGAGGCGCATAGTTGGGGTTGTGGTCCTCGGTCTCGATTATCAGCGTCAGCAGGCCGCTACCGGGTTCGAACATGTAATAGCGGTCATACATGTTGGGATGCTCCACTTTGATCACCTGCAGTGGCTCCCCTTTGAGTTCCGTGGTACCGTTCCAGATAAGTTTGGCACCCTTCCAGCGCCACATGTACAGCGCCCCGCGGAAGTCATAGCCCGAAACGAGTGTCAGGAAATCTTTCTCGCTTACCGTGTCCCAATGCTTTTCCTTGGCGTTGTAGTGGAGGAATGCATCCTCGTCGTTGCCTATCAGTCCTTCCCGCAACTGGCCGTCGTACCACTGCTCGACGCGATACTTTTTCGGCGGTGCGAACCAGCGTCGCAGCCACAGCGTGTCGCTCGATCCGTAGACCGTCACGGCGGTCTCCATCACCAGCATGCTGTCCGCGGAATAACCTTCTACGTTCATCAGCGTGAGGTAGCGGTCCACAACCCTTGTGGCCGAGTCCTCTTCGAGTTGCTGTCCGAAGGCCATCGCCGGCAACAGCAGTAGTATGGCTAAGAATGTCCGTTTCATTTTTCCATAAGTGTTATTTGTTGAAAGGGAAGGTGAGACTTTCCACGCGCTCGCGACGCTTGATGCGCACCGTGACATCGTGCCCCATGCGGCGAGCCAGATTTCGGATGCGCTCTTCGGCGTTGTCGCTCAGTACAATGGATTGCAGTTCGTCGTAGGTGACGCTGATGCCCGTCAGCCGCTTCACCATTCCATAGTCGCCTGACTCATTGCAGTTCAGCAAGGGAATCCTCACCCACACCGAGTCTTGTGTCGCCATGGCGCGTCCTAGGTCGATAATCTTACTGAAGTTGCACCATATCACGCTGTCCTTGGCCATGCGCAGCTGGCCACTGAATCCAATGCCGTCGGCCTCACCGCTGAAGTTCATCGAGATATACTCTCGTGGTTGGTAAACTTCGGGAGGTGTCGATGGGGTCTTCTCTGAACTGCGGCATCCGGTAATCAGTAGCACCGCCGTCACTATCGCCACCCCTATGAATATCTTCTTCATAAATCTAAAAATCTATTGTCCTTTCACTCCCTTGATCACCTTGAGGTGTTCCTGCAGTGTGTCGCTCTTGGGATTGAGCTTCACGGCTTTCTCCATATAGGGCAGTGCTTCTTTGTCGCGTCCCTGCAGATGCAGTATCCAGGCGTAGGTGTCGAGGCTGTTGGCGTTGTCGGGATCGGCCTCGATGGTGCGACGGCTCAACTGCTCAGCTTTGGCGAGGTCGGTGCCTTGCATGGCTAAGTGATAGGCGTAGTTGTTCATCGTCATCCAGTCGTCTGGCCGGAGGGTTAGGCAACGTTCGTAGGACTTCCAGGCTTTGTCGTAATGCCCCGCCTCATAGTTGCATTCGGCATCGAGGCCGTAGCATTCGGCCTCCAAGTAGCCCTTTGAGAAGCCCCATTTCATAGCATCGGACAAATGCGTCAAGGCCTCGTCGTATTGTTTCTTCTGGTAGCGGTGCAGCGCCAACAGGTAATGCGGCAGCGTGTGCATGGGGAACAGACGCGCGGCACGGGCAGCATAGTCTGCCAGCCTCTCCTCGGCGCCCTCCACCTCGGTGAGGCAAATCATTTCGGCCTCCCACAACTCATAGTGGCTGCTGTCGCTTTGCAGCGCCAACGCGAACTGGTACGCTGCTTCAGCGTATTTCTCCTGCTGCATCAGTACGTTGCCGTAGAAGGCGGCAAACTCCGTGCTGTCGTCGCAGCCTTGCATGGCTAAGTCCATCAGGCGGAACGTCGTTTCGCGTCGCGAGCCGTAGAACTCCTCTTCGGAGTAGAACGACCCTAACAGTTGCAACTTTGTGCGACTCGACAACGCCGGATGGGAGAAGGCTCGCACCATCTCGCTGTCGGCCTCCGCGGGATTTCCCATAGCCTTGTAGTACTCTGCCAACTGGATGTGAATATATGGGTCGTCGGGATTCTGCTTCAAGATGCGGTCGTAATAGCTTTTGGCCTTGCGGTAGTCTTTTTGCTGCATGTAGCTCTCGGCAAGGATGGCACTGTAGCGCGTTTCGCCAGGATAGGCGTCGGCCAGTGCCTCCACCTCCTTCAGGGCCTTGTCGGGTTTCCCGGTGGCGTTCCATAGTTTCTGCTTCTGCAGCGACACCTCCTCGCTCACGCCTATCATGCGCTCCACACGGTTCAGCACCTCGATGGCCTTCGTCAGGTTGCCCGTCTCGATATAGGCGTTCGAAAGCTCGTAGTAGTTCTCCAAAACCGTGGGCTGCACCTTCACAATGCGCTCCCACGTCTCCGTCAGCGCCTTGCCGTTGCCGTTCTGTGCCTCGTTCTGTGCCAAGGCTTTGAGGTACCATACGTTGTCGGGCTGCAGTTTCACGGCACGTTGCAGACAATGCTCCGCGCTGTCGCTCCAGCGTCGGACCATCATGTGGCGCCCCATCTCGTACCAGGCTGCCGCACAGGAGGGTTCCTCTTTGGTCAGCCGGGCGAAGGCTTCCATGGCTTCGTCCAAACGGCCGCTCTCCTGCAACGCCAGTGCGTCGATAAGACGTCCGTCGATCTTCAGCTGCTCTTCACCCACCTCGCGCAGCGGCGGTCGCTCATAGCGCCCTCGCGCGTCGGTAGTCGCCCTCTTCGGACTCCCGCAGCCTGCAACGGTGCCTATTATTATAATGAATAGTATCTTTCTTATTCCCTGCTTCATGCGTGACAGTTTTCTTTTTTGTCTTTTACAACGACGAGGAGGGTGTTTTATTGTGCGGTGGGGATTTTTTTGCCTCCTCTGAACCCACCATAAGGTGCCCGAGTGTCCAGCGTCCTTTTTCAATGCAATGGCCTTTTTCTATATTTATAATAAATGTATTCTTTTTAATTTGTTTTCAAAAAATCTCTCAAACAAACGCAAAGGACAACTGGACACCTTTTCTAGCATTTCCATGTCCCAATACCGTATCAACACCGTCCCAACACCGTATCAACACCGTCCCAAGTCCTACCATAGTTGGACTTGGCATATCCTTAGTGTGTCCATCAGTTTTCCTGCTGCCCGCCATCGTCCCTCGGTGTATCCTCCAGTGTGTCCGTGGGTTTCCCCGCCGCCCCTGTGGCGTGGAAATCATAAAAAAACAAAAAAAAGTTGTGGTGAAGAAAAAAATGCTTATATTTGCATCATAAAATATAATGTGGAAAAGTACCCTTTTAGGGTGCATGTTTTTGGTACTGAAATGATTGGGTTTTGAGCGATACGAGGGAATTTGGTAAAAGACAAAGAAAAAAATTGAAAAAACATAATATTAACATCAAACAACAATCAAAATGAAAAAAGTATTAATGGTTATGGGTTTTGCTCTGTGCGCCTCCGTCGCCTTTGCACAAACCAACCGCATTTCCATCAAGGACAATGCGCCGCTTAGAGAGAAGGCTCCCGCTGCCACCAAGGCTGCTGTGGACTACAAGGCCTCCATCTTCACCAAGGCCAATGGTCACGACACCATCCAGGTCTTTAAGATTGATGTCGCCAGCGATTACACCATCGCCAATGTGACCCCCAGCGACCGTATCAACGACACCCTCGTTGGTAGCGCCAACGCTCACAATGTTGCCGGTGACAAGTGCAAATGGATGCGTGTCAGCAGTTGCGCCGACTTCCTGGCCAACGGTGGTACCATCGCTCCACAGCTCGCTAACTGGATGGGCGTTTCACGTTTCAGTTGGATCACCGAGGATATCGATCCTGAGCTGAGCCCCCGTGAGCCCGAGGATGATGGTTTCATGTTCCTCTCTTACTTTGAGACCTCTCAGTCCAGTGGTGTCTACAACACCTACTTCACTGTCCCCAGCGTTCAGCGTCCCGCCAACGCCGAGATGATTGAGGTGTCCCTCACCCAGAGCTATCGTAAGTACTACGATCGTTGCTACATCGACTATAAAGCCGGTGGCAAATGGTGGGCCCGTGAAATCAACGTCACCGGTATTGACGTCAGCGTCAATGGTTGGGGTGCCAACAAGGTTCGTTACGTCCTGCCTCACAGACTCAACAGCGAGCAGACCATTGAGCTCCGTATCCGCGCTTGGTCCAACGGCACTGGTAATGTCTTCGGATACTTCTGGGCTGTCGACAATGTGGCCGTGATGGCTCTCACTCTCAGCGAGTACTGGGCCCTCAACAGCCCCACCAACCTCGACGGTTTCTATGGCATGATCCCTCAGGGTATGTCGATTCCTCTGACTTGGGGTGTCAATGCTCAGAACCTCAGCACTGCCAACATCACCAATGCCCATGCTACCCTCACCGCCGGTACCGATCGTACCAGCCTCAGCCAGGTTCTCCAGGGCCCCAACACCACTGTTGTCGCTGGTAACATGGACACCACCTATGGCGTGATTATCAACGAGCGTGGTTTCTACAACACCGAAATTGAAGCCAACAATGGCGGGCAGAGCTGGATTAACCACTCCGACAACTTCGAGAACACCACTGGCACTCTCGTGGGTGGCTTCCAGGGTCGTGGTCTTCCTGTGGCCACCACTGGTAAGAACTTCTACAACATCAATGTCGCTGGTGGCAGCCAAAGCCGCACCTTCGACACCGTCCTCTACTATGTCACTCCCAATCTGTCTTTCTCTTCCGGTTCCAACCGTGAGGGTGGTTACCGCTGGGGTCTTGACAATGGTATTATCCCCTCGGGCGCTTCCTTCCAGACCGCTTTCACCGATGAGGGTTATGTGACCAACCAGGGTTCTGATCCCGAGGAAGGCGGTCACGCAAATCTGGCTGGCTATGCTGTCCACGCCCGTTTCGTCACTGGTAACGACATCCCCGAAGGCTGGGTCTTCCGTGGCCTCGAGCTTATCGCTGCTACCGACCGTACGGCCGATAACATTGAAGGCGCTTCCATTGTCCCCGTTACCTACAAGGAGAGTTATGAAGAGGACGAAGAGGGTACCTCCAGCCTCTACTTCAGCTCTCTCTCCTGCGGTATCGACGGTATGGCTTTCGAGGTTCAGGAGAACGAGATCAATGACCAGCTTTACAGCGCTGGTGGTTACATCCTTCCCGATGCCGGTTACAAGGCCATCAACATCCAGTTCATCGAACAGCCTGCTCTCGAGCCCAATAGCTCCTATCGTTTCGGCTATCGTCTGAACGACGACGCTAACTTCGCCCTCGCCGGTACCCGCAGCTCCTTCCGTTTCCGCAACGACACTGGTGCTTATGTGAACGTCGGTTTCGGCTACAATGGTGAAGAGACCCAGTATGCCAACGCTGCTGCTGGTTCCCGCGACTATCGCTATGTCCCCGCTCCCAATGATGGTAACTACCTCCAGGTTATTGCTTACGACCCCAACGCCCCTGCTAGTGTAAGAAGTCCTAATATCACCGCTTATAATATCGACAACTATCCTATGATTCGCCCCATCGTCGGACCCGCCCGTCCCGTTGAGCACGCCCTCGTTGGCGCTATCTGCGATGACAACGTCGAAGGTCAGGGTGAGGATGTTGACCACGCTGTCAGCGTCACCCGTGGCGATGATGATATCTGTGGCACTCAGATTCAGGTCACTGCTGGTTCTCAGGTTCGTTTCGTCTTCGAGCCCACTACCGATCACACCGTTATCGACCGCGTCCTTCTCAACGGCGTTGAGCTTCCTGAATACAATGAAGAACAGGGTACCGATGGTTACAAAGCCTACGAGTACAATGTTGTTGATGAGACTGATCCCGAGAATCCTAACACTCTTCTCGAGCGTTCCTACTGGGTGTACTTCCTGAGCGGCATCGAGGCCAACGCTGAGTACGAGTTCACCGTGTACAGCCACTGGGCTCCCTTCAATGTCGGTATCGACCCCGTCGCTCCTGAGTCCTACATCACCCTTGCTCCCAACCCCGCCACTTCCATGGTGAAACTGAATGTGAAGGGTGTCACCGGCATGGTCAACTGCAGCATCCTCGACATGAGCGGCCGCGTGATTTACAACGCTAACATCAATGCTGAAAGCGAGCACATGATTAACGTCAGCAACATCCCCGCCGGCGCTTACTTCGTGCGCGTCACCAACGACACCTTCAGCAAGATTGAGAAACTCATCATCAAGTAAGTTTGACGATAAGTTTGATAAAAAATTAGGCTCCCCAGCGGGAGCCTAATTTTTTATGTTGTTGCTATAACGGAATAACGTTATTACGTTATAACGATGACTCTATAAAACATTCCCCAACTGCTCTTTAATCTTCTCCAGTTCGTCTTTCATCTCAACGACGATTTTTTGGATTTCAGCGTGGTTGGCTTTGGAACCAGTAGTGTTGATTTCACGGCCCATCTCCTGAGCCACGAAGGCTAGCTTCTTGCCGCAGGAAGGCTCGTTGGCCATGGTCTGGCGGAAGTAGTCGATGTGCTTCTGTAGACGCACCTTTTCCTCGGTGATGTCGAGTTTTTCAAGGTAGTAGATGAGTTCCTGCTCAAAGCGGTTCTCATCAACCTCTTTGATGGCGGCTTCGGCCATATAGCGGCGGATGCGTTCCTTGGCGGTATCGATACGCTCGCCTTCGAGGGCGGGAATCTGGCGGAGTTTCTCCTCGATGAGGTCGACATGGCGGTGGAAGTCTTTCTCTAACACGTCGCCTTCATGTGAGCGGAACTGGTCGCAGAGATCGATGGCGCGCTGGAGGTCGGCACTGACAACGGCCCACTCGTCATCGGTGATTTCACCGTCATTGCCGCTATTCCAGATGTCGCTCATTGTGGCGATGGAGTTGAAGAGCGCGGGACGGCTGTCGAGGTTGATGGCGGCGAGGCTGTCGGCCACAGGGTAGAGAGCGTTGAAGCGTGCCACGAGGAGTTCGCTGTTGAATGTGGTGGCAGAGGCACTTCCGGTCTCCTCGCTGAGGATGCATTCTACCTTGCCACGTTCGAGGCGGCCAAGCATGGCGCGGATGTCGAGCTCCTTGGCACGATAGGCGGCGGGAACCTTGACGATGAGGTCAAGCTGTTTGCTGTTGAGGGTCTTAATCTCGATGTTCAGTTTCTTGTTGCCAAAGGTGGACTGCACTTTGGCGTATCCAGTCATTGATTTCATATCGTTTTATTTTTTTTATTCCTTTATTATCATCTTTTCGAAGCCTGGAGTGGCGTAGCTTTTCAGGGTGCCGCAGGAGTCGTAGATGAAGTAGACGGCCTCGGTGCCGGGACCGTTGGGGTGGGTGGCGATGAAGGCTTTGCCTTTCTCAAGGCCCATGACCATGTAAGCCGTGGCCATGGCGTCGGCCAGCCATCCCATGCTTTCGACGACGGAGGCGCTGAGGAGCGAGTGGGTGACAGGACGACCGGTGGAAGGATCGATGGTATGGGAGTATTTGACGCCATCGCGTTCGTAGTATTTTCGGTAGCTTCCGGAGGTGACGACGGACTGGTCTTGGAGGGCTATGGCTGTCTGCACCACGGGCTCGCTGTAGCGGTTCTCAGAGGGGCGTTCGATGCCCACGCGCCAGGGGCTGCCGTCGGACTTGACGCCACGGGAGACGACCTCGCCGCCGATGTCAACGAGATAGGAGGTGATGTCTTGTCCGTCAAGGAAGTTGGCCACGAGGTCGGAAGCATAGCCCTGGGCTATGGCATTGAAGTCGAGTTCGGTATCGTTGTTTTCACGATAGAAATGGTAATTATTGTTTCCCAAGGTGCCGTGAGCGGCACACAGTAGATGGGCTAACGTGGCACTGTCGGGTTCTGTGCGTTCTTTGAAGCTGAAACCCCATGTCTGCACCAATCCTCCCACACGGATGTCGAAGGCTCCGTCGGTATAATCCATGATGCGCATGGAGTTTTCGAGGAGGAATTTCAGGATGTCGTCGAGCGTGTCGGTCTCTCCGGCGTTGATGCGTCGCAGGAGAGAACTGTCGACCCATAGGGAGGCCGACTGGTCGAAGGCATCGAGCAGAGAGTCTATCTGAGGCTGTAGGTTCCGTTGCAGGCTGTCGTAGTAGATGACAGAGTAGTAGGTGCCCTGGGCTTCGCCGCTGATGTGTACGGGTTCCTGTCCGTGGTTGGCAGGGGTGCAGGCCGTGGCGAGGGTGACGGCGAGGAGGGTTATTAAAAAGCGTCCGGCACGGAGGTGCCGAACGCTTCTGTTTTTACATTGTATATTCATTATTTATTGACAATGAATTTGCGTGTGGCGCGGTCGCCGTTGGCAGAGAGGATGGCCATGGTGTAGGCACCGGTGGCGAGGTTGCCGAGATCAAGCTGGGTGGCGTTGGCGTTGACAGTGCGGGTGATGACCTGCTGGCCAATGGTATTGTAGATAATCACCTGGCTGATGGCGTCGGCGCTCTCGACATTGATGAAGCGGCTGGCGGGGTTGGGGTAGATGTTCACCTGAAGGGTCTCGACATCATCGATGCCCACATGGAAGGTGACGGTAATCCAATTGGTGGTCGTACAGCCTTTGTTGCTGGTGGTTTCGAGACGGATGTCGGTGTTGCCGTTCTCAGTGACGTTGAGGGAGTCGGCTTTACCACCCTGACTGGCGGGAATGGCTACATCGTTCTTATACCACTGGAAGGTGGGGTGGTCGGAGGTGTTGTAGACAGCCTTGAGGTGGGCGGTCTCGCCGGGCTGGACATGCCAGTTGCCCTCGATATGAACCTCGGGTTTGCGGTTGATGGTGAGGCGGAGGCGGCCGATGGAGTCGCAGTTCTCACCGACGGTACGTTCGGAGAAGCGGATGGAGTCGACGGTGGAAGAGGTGTAGGTGGTGCCGTTGGCAGCCCAAGTGAAGCTTTCGCACTCGGAAACGGTGGTGTCGTTATAGTGTTTGTGGTTGACCACAACGATGAAGTGAGCGATGGAGTCGTAGCAGGAGTTGGCGCTTTCGTGGGCACCAGCACTTCTCAGGATGGTGTCGACGGTTTGGTAAAAGTGCATGAAGTTGCCTTCGTTGTCGTTGAAGGAGAAGGTGAATTTGTCACATACTGTGGTGTCGACGACAAAACTACGGGTTCTTTCTTCAATCTCAATGATGTTGAGGACAAGGGTCTTGTAGGTAAGACATTTGGCGTAACGGTCCCAGTACATGAGGGTATCGCCGTTGGGGGTAGAGGTATAGGTGCCGTCGGCGGTGAATTCGGCCACCTTGTTTTCGTAGCTTCCGTCGGCTTTGAGTCTGGAATAGCGCTCGGAGTAGGAACCGCAGCGTTCATTGTCGGAGACGATGGTCACGTGATCGACGCTATCGAATGCAACGATGTGGATACCCACGACGCTGTCGCAACCGTTAACGGTATGGATGTTAGCATAGTAGGTATTGCCAACGGTGGTGTAACCATAGGTCTGGCCGCCCCAGACGATGTTGCAGCCACCAATGGTGTCGACAAGGGTGGTGTCGGTGACACCGTGGGCGATGACGACGTGGATGGTGTCATAGATATGGCAGGTGGCGGTGACGGTCTCGAGAACGTAGGTGGTATCGGCGGTGATGGTGTCGTTGCCATGGATGTAACTGTCGCAAGCCACGATGGTGGTGTCGGCATAGAGGTTGCCGGAGAAGATGACGTTGATGGCGATGATGCTATCGCAACCTTCGACAGTAGTGAGGGTACGGGTGTAGAGACCGGGCTCGGTGATGATTTCATCGTCCCAGAGGTAGGAGCAAGCGGCGTTGACGGTGCTGCTGGCGGTGTCGGGGTGGGCGATGGTAAGGTTGACATTGACTTTTACGATGGTGTCACAGCCGCCGGCGACATGGAGGGTGTCGAAGTAGGTACCGTTGGCGACGTAGCGTTTGTTGTTCCAGTTGGCGAAGCAGTAGCCAGTGAGCTCATGAGCAACGGCGGTATCGTAGGTGGAACCAGCTGTGGAGAGGTGAAGCACGTAGGTGGCGGTCGAGTTGGTTACGACGACGGTAGTGTCTCTGGTGTAGGTGACGTTGTTGATGTCCCAGGTGAACGAGCCACATACGGCAGTGTCGGTGATGACCAAATCGCCAGCCTTGGTCTGGCTGAAAGCAGCAGGCATGCAGGCGATGGCCAAAAGCAGACTCAAAAATACTTTTTTCATCATGTCAGTTTGTATTTTTATTTATTATTATTCTATAATTAATATTATTTATTTCTTTATTTTCTAAGGTGTTGCACATAAAACAGCGTTTGCGCTGCTGGATGGAACAACATGCAAAGGTAACACTTTTTTTGAAAATGTGTGTAATCTTGTTGAAAAAAAATGTTTTTTTCAGTTTTTTAACATCAGCTCGGCGATGTTTTCGACGTGCTGGGTATGGGGGAACATGTCGACGGGCTGGATGCGCCGGACAGTGTAGCGGGCTGCAAGGAGTTGGAGGTCGCGGGCCTGTGTGGCAGGGTTGCAGCTGACATAGACTATTTTGCGAGGGGCCGTGGCGAGGAGTTGCTCAATCACCTTCTCGTGCATGCCGGCACGTGGAGGATCGGTGACCACCACGTCGGGTCGGCCGTTGGCGGCGATGAAGTCGGGAGTGAGCACCTGTGCCATGTCGCCAGCATAGAAGCGGGTGTTGTCGAAGCCGTTGAGGCGGGCGTTGGCTTTGGCATCGGCGATGGCCTCTTCGACATATTCAATGCCTACCACTTGGCGGCATTTGTCGGCAAGAAAGAGAGCAATGGTACCTGTGCCGGTATATAGGTCGTAAAGGGTATCGGTAGGCTGAAGTTCAGCGAGTTCGGCAACAAAACTATAGAGTCGTTGTGCTTGGGCGGAGTTGGTTTGGTAGAACGACTTGGGATTGATGATGAAATGCAGCGGACGTCCTCCATTGTAACCTGCCATCTGCTCCTCGATGTGGTCGGCACCGCGGTAGGTGACGACCTGCTGGTCATTGTAGGAATCGTTGAATTTGGTATTGACGATGTATTGGAGCGAGGTGATTTGTGGGAAGCGGGCTGAGAGCGTGTCGAGCAGGGGGAAGAGGCGCGAGGGGTCGTCTTGTGCTACAATGACGATGACCATCCAGTGACCGAGGGAGGTGTTGCGAATGACGAGGTTGCGGAGGAATCCCGTATGGTTTCGGATGTCGTAGTATTCCAAGTTATTGTCTTCGGCATAACGACGGACAGCAAGACGGATGTCGTTACTGGGGTCAGCCTGGAGGGCGCAATGCTCGATAGGCAGCACTTTGTCGAAGAGTTGGGGGATGTGGAATCCGAGGGCGCCGTGGATGGGCAGGGGAGCACCGGAGGCGATTTGCTCGGCGGTGCGCCAGGATTTGGTGGAAAAAGTGAATTCCAGCTTGTTGCGGTAGTAGTAGATGTCGTTGGAACCGCAAATGGGGCGCATGCCCGAGCAGTCGACGTTGCCGAGGCGCTCGAGGTTGTCGCGCACCTGGCGCTGTTTGGCTTCGAGTTGCGCCTCATAGCGCATGGTTTGCCACTTGCAGCCACCGCAAATTCCGAAATGAGGGCAGCGCGCCTCAACACGGAGGTCGGACAGACGGTGGAATTTTACGACACGGCCTTCGGCGTAGCTCTTTTTCTTCTTGTAAAGTTGAATGTCGACAACATCGCCAGGCACCACAAAGGGTACAAACACAACAAGGCCGTTGACTTTGGCAACGGCCTTACCTTCTGCGCCTGCATCGGCGATGGTTACCTGCTCAAGCAGGGGTAATTCTTTTTTCTTCGCCATGCTGATGGGAGCACCTGCTATCTCTCGTCAGAAACGGTCAGTCTCTTTCTGCCTTTTCTGCGACGTGCGGCGAGCACTTTTCTACCATTGGCGGTAGACATTCTCTTGCGGAAGCCGTGCTTGTTTGCTCTTTTCCTCAGTGACGGTTGGAATGTTCTTTTCATTTTTTAACTATATTATTTGTTCTTTTTCCTACTCTTAACGGTCAAAATTGAGTTTGCAAAAGTACGAATTATTTTTGAATTGTTGATAAAAATTTATTCCTAAAAAAACTTTTCATTCTTTAATTAATTGTAAAACAATAATATTTGCATTTAAAATAAATTCTTTTTTTGCTGTTAGAAAAATTTTTTGTACATTTGCAAATCCAATCTTGAATGTGAATATTTGTTAAAATGGACAAGAGACAGTTTACCGATAGGGTGTCGAATCCGGTGAGGTTCACTTCGCAGGATCGTGGGTGGCTGAAAGCCATGTTTTCGAAGTATCCTTATTCGTCGGTTGTGGGTACGCTGGCACTGCTGGCAGATCATGCTCATGGCTTTGATACGCCAGAGGAGCGTCGTGCTGTGGCGTTGTCGATGTGTGCCCCTTCCGTGTTGGACACGTTGATGTCGGGTGCGTGTGCAGGCTCCGGTGTTGTCGAGGAAGTGGCTCCCACTGTGACAGAGACGGAAGAACCATCGTTCGACGTACTGAATGAAATCAATACCTTCCAAGAGGTGTCATTCAAGACGGCTCCCAAGAGTGTTATTTTGTCGAATTTTCTTCCTAACGAGGCTTCGGAAAGCGGAAATTCGGGGACCAAAGGAAGTGAAAAACGTATTTTTAACGACAAAAAAAGTTTGACGGCGGATGTTTCTTTAGGTACTGAAACTCTGGCTATTATACTAAAGAAGCAAGGCCGTTTCGACAAAGCTCTGGCAATTTATAAGAATTTATTGGCGAATAATCCCGAAAAAAGTAGTATTTTTGCACCTCGAATTAAAGAATTGGAATCATTAATAAATAGTAAATAAATAATAATAAAATATGTATACGTTTATCGTCATCCTTTGTATTGTTGTCTGCGTCCTGCTTGGACTTATTGTGCTGGTTCAGAACTCAAAAGGTGGTGGTCTTGCAGCTAATTTCTCGGCTCCCACACAGGTGATGGGTGTCCGCCAGACCGCTGATTTCCTTGAGAAAGCCACTTGGTGGCTTGTGGGTATCCTTGTGGTTCTTAGCTTGATGGCTCCCATCGTCAACCACAATCAGAACGGCAAGCCCAAGAGAACGGAACAGGTTCAGCAGCAACAGAATGCTGGCAACACCCAGCAGGGTGGTAATTCTACCGCCGAATACTAAGAATAAAAGGCAAGAGTGACAACGTCAGGCTACGGTCCGACAGTTCAACGACTTATTCTATCCCGCTTTCCACATGACCCTACTGGTGGACAGCGGGATGCCTGTGCTTGTATGGCCCGTTTCCTATATGATGGGGATTCTCGTTCAGTTTTTCTGTTGAAAGGATATGCCGGTACGGGTAAGACTTCGCTGGTGTCGGCTCTTATCCAGACGTTGCCGCAGTTGCGTGTGGAGACGCTGTTGCTGGCTCCCACGGGACGTGCCGCCAAGGTGATTTCTACCTATTCCGGACGTCCGGCTTATACGATTCATAAGAAAATCTATATGACTGTGACCGATGCCAGTGGTGTGGTGCGCACTGTCAGGGGTATCAATAAGCACGCCTATACTCTTTTTATTGTTGACGAGGCATCGATGATAGGGCTGGAGCCTACCTCGTCGCGGCACAGTCTGCTGGAGGATTTGATAGATTATGTCTACGATGGCAACCATTGCCGGCTGATGCTGATAGGGGACACCGCACAGTTGCCGCCTGTGGGACAGAGCGAGAGTCCAGCCCTCGACGAGCGTTACCTGTCGGCGGCTTTCGGCCTGAATGTGATTGTGTCGGAACTTACCGAGGTGGTACGTCAGCAGCAGTTGTCGGGTATTCTCGCCAATGCTACGGCGTTGAGGAATCAGATTTCCGTCCTTGCGGAAGGAGAAGAGGCGGCTCTGCCGCTATTTGCCGCCAATGATAATGATGTTGTCAGGCTGTCGGGAGAGAATTTGATGGAGACGCTTTATCGGGAGTACGGCGATTATGCTCTCGAGCAGGTGGCGATGATTTGTCGCTCTAACAAGCGGGCCAATCTTTTCAACCAGGGAATACGCAACAGCGTGCTTTTTCGAGAGGAGGAAGTGAATGCCGGAGACTACTTGATGGTGGTGAAGAATAATTATTTCTGGCTCGACGAGGAGAGTACGATAGGTTTTATCGCCAATGGCGATATTGTGGAGGTACTCAGTGTGCGCAACACTCAAGAAATCTATGGGTTCCGCTTTGCCGACGCTACAGTGCGTTTTGTTGACTATCCTGACGAGGGGTCACGCGACTGCAAGTTGCTGCTCAGTACGCTTTATTCGGAGTCGCCGTCGCTCACTGCCGAGGAGTCGGAGCGCTTCTATAATGCTGTGATGGAGGATTATGCCGAGCTTCCGCATAAGACGGACCGGTTGCGAGAGATACGTCAGAATCCGTACTATAATGCGTTGCAGGTGAAGTTTGCTTATGCGTTAACTTGTCACAAGACACAGGGCGGCCAGTGGAGGACGGTGATTGTGGATCAAGGATTCCTGCCGCCAGATATGGTGGTTGACCGTGATTATCTGCGGTGGCTATATACGGCTTTCACCCGTGCTACTGACAGGGTGTATCTTTTGAATTTTGGGGATTGTTTCTTTGGGTGACGGTTATTTCTTCCGGGCTGAGATGACGGGGTTGGCGTACATTTCGAGGAAGATGCGTTGAGGATCGCCTTCAGGGAGTTGACTCATGCGCTGGAGGAATTTGTTCTTGACATCGACGGTGTAGTGCTGGCGGTGTTGGTTGGTGTTATTGAGCATGTCGTAGGCGAGGTAGTTGGTGGGCATGAGGTGATAGAGGCGTTGGATGTGGCGGTCGAGTACGGAGGCGACGTGGTCAGCGAGGTCTTTGCCGTCCGTGGGGATGAGTTCGTTGGCTGTGAGGGGTTTGCCTATGGAGAGATGTATGTGTCCTTTTGAACCGACGATGCCTGTTGCGACGCTGTTGGTGTCTTCGCCTTCGACTTTATGGTATTCGCCGAGTGTTTTCTTGTAGAGTTCATTGGCTTTCATGAGATCACAGGGGTCCCATTCATAGGAGACGGAGAGTGGGACGATGTGGAGGTCGGCAAGGGTTTGTGGTGCCGGGGTGTCGGCCCCAAGGGTGAGCATTTTGATGATGGCGGGGGCTGTGGAGTCTATGCCGTTTTTGCTGCGGCCGTTTTTCTGGGCTATCCAGACGGAGTGGTTTTGGTCGACGACAAGGTGATGGATGTAGCGGGAGAGGTGCTGGAGGCTGCGGTAGAAGGCCATGGGGTTGCCGCCGCGTTCCATCTGGATGAGTTTGTTGCTGAGATAGAGGTCGCGCATGAGGGGTGTCTCCATGAGGTTGTTCCCAAAGACGATATAAGATGTTTCTCGCAGGCGAGAAATGAAGACCATTTGGAGGAGGAAAGCGTCGAGTGTAATGTCGCGGTGGTTGGAGATGAAGAGGTAGGATTGTCCTCGTTTGATGTAGTCGTAGCCGGAGCATTCAAAGCCGTCGGAGGTGGTTTTGACGATGCGGCAGATGGCATCGTACATGAAGGTGGTTTGTAGCTCTTTGACGGTCTTTACGTTGCGGAGGCGCGCCATGGAGTCTTCGGGTTTTTCCTGCGGGTATATGAAACGGAGGATTTGAGGTATGAGTTCCCACTGGGAGATGCGTTCGATGGCGGCGACGACTTCGTCGTCGCGGTAAGGTCGGATGTCGTCGAAGGTGTTATCGGTCATTAGAATGCGTTGTCTATAAGAGTGTTGATTTCTTCTTTTGGATTGGCTTCCTCATAGAGGATGCGATAGACGGCTTCGGCGATGGGCATTTCGTCCACTTTGCCAGTCATCATACCGAGTTCGTGGAAGTTTTTGGCGGAGTAGTAGCCTTCGGCGACCATACCCATTTCGGCGAAGATGTCTTCGAGATGTTTTCCTTGGGCGATAGCTTCGCCGAGGCGGCGGTTGCGACTGTGGTGTGACCAGCAGGTGACCATGAGGTCGCCGAGATAGCAATTTTCGAAGAAGTTGACGGGTGAGGGACTGAGGCTACGGGTAAGACGGTTGAGTTCGCGTGCGGCGGCACTGACCATTACGGCATTGAGATTGTCGCCGTAGCCGAGACCTTGGCAGATACCGGCGCAGATGGCGTAGATGTTTTTCAGGAGTCCGACGCGTTCAAGAAACCAGATGTCGGTGGTGTGGGTAGTATGGAGGTAGTTGCAGTGCATCATCTGTTCCACTTCGATGGCGAGGGAGGGGCTGCTGGAAGCCATGGTGAGGAAAGTGGGCATGGAGCGGCTGGCTTCTTCGGCGTGGGTGGGACCGCTGATGACGCAGATGTCATTGCGTTTGATTTTCAGCATGTTCTCGAGGTAGACCGATACGGAAACTCTTTTGTCGGGGATTACGCCTTTGATAGCAGAGATGAATTTCTTGCCTTTGTAAGCAATGTTAGGGAGTTGCTCGAGAGTGCTGGCGACATAGGCGGAGGGGATGACGAGGAAGAGGTATTTGCTTTCAGCGACAATTTGAGCCATGTTATCGCTGATGTTGAGCCGATTAGCGTCGAGTTGAACGGAGGGTAGGTATTTGGGGTTACGGCCGTTGTGTTGCAGCCCTTCGCGGACTGCATCATTACGAACCCACCAGTTGACTTTTCGCCCCTCTTGTTCCAGCAGTATTTTGACAATTGCAGTAGCCCAGGTGCCACTTCCAATTACTCCTATCATTATTTATGTCTTTAATTATCAATTGTTACAACGCATATGGATGCGTTGTAATTAAATTGCAAAGATACTAATCTTTTTTCACACTTTATAACATAATTCTGTTAAATTCCGTTAATTTTGTTTTTACTAGGTATAAAAAAAAGACGAGCTTCAAGCTCGTCTTTTTAATAATAGAACTCTTCTTATTTGAGGAGTTTGCTGCCAGCTTTGAATTTAGCCACTTTCTTGGCGGGCACTTTGACGGCTTTACCGGTGCGAGGGTTCTTAGCGGTGCGGGCTTTACGCTTGACCACGCTGAAGGTACCGAAACCGATGAGGGTCACTTTCTCGCCTTTTTTGAGCTGCTCCTGGATGGTGTCAAAGCAAGCGGTCATAGCCTTTTTGGCAGCGACTTTGGTCATACCGGCCTTATCGGCCATGGCGTTAACAAGTTCAGTTTTGTTCATGCTAATAATGTTTAAAAGGTTAATAAATGTTGACTTTGTTTTCGCTGCAAATATAGAAATAATATTTAATATAATCCAAATTTTTTTTTGTTTTTTTAATAAAAAATTAATTAAAAAAATCTATCTTGCTAATTTCCAACCAATTAGTTTGTTTCCTCTCAAAAAATCTTCTGTATTATTTTTTCGTTTCCCGCTCATTTGTAGGCTCAAAATCTGTAAAAATCCGTCGGTTACACCAATTTTTAACACCTTTTTTTGGTCGCAAATAAGTTCTCTTGGAGTGGCTGACGGGTCGGGAATGGCGGTAACATCGAAGATTTTGAAAAGGACTTCTTCGCCTTGAGGAGAGACGAGGGTGAGGAGGGCGGCAGGGTAAGGGGAAAGTCCGCGGACGAAGTCGACCGCCTGATAGCAGGAGAGGTTAAAATTGATATAGCAGTCGTCTTTAAAGATTTTGGGCGCTGCGGTAGGTGTACCTTGCTGGGGCATGGGGGTGATGGTATTCTCCTCTATGCCGTCGAGCGTTCTGACAACCAAGGTACGTCCTATGGTGGCCAGACGGTCGTGGAGGGTGCCGGCATTGTCGTTGGGAGAGATAGGGGTGCGCTCCTGAAGGAGTATCTGCCCTTCGTCGATGTGGTGGTTCAAGAGAAATGTGGTTACACCGGTTTCGTTGTCGCCGTTAATGATGGCATGATTGATGGGAGCAGCCCCACGATAGCGAGGCAGCAAAGATGCGTGGAGGTTGAAGGTGCCGTGGGGTGGCATGTTCCATACCGCTTCCGGCAGCATACGAAAAGCCACGACGACAAACATATCTGCTTTGTAGGCGGCCAGTTCATTGAGGAATTCCTCGTCCCTCAGTTTTTCTGGTTGCAGTAGCGGGAGATGATGTTCGAGAGCATATTCTTTGACAGGGCTGAAGACCACTTTCTGTCCGCGTCCGGCTTGGCGGTCGGGAACGGTGACGACAGCGCACACCTGATGGCGACTCTGCATAATGGCATCGAGACTTTCGACGGCAAAGTCGGGGGTTCCGAAATAGACTATTTTCATTTAGAGCGATTCTTTGTAGGCAATCATTTTGAGGGCGGTAATAGCTCCTTCGACACCTTTGTTACCGTGTTTCCCGCCAGCACGGTCGAGAGCCTGCTGCATGGTGTCGGTAGTAAGAACACTGAAGATGACAGGGCATTCGTGTTTGATGGCCACATTGGTAATGCCTTGCGACACGGCTTGACAGATGAACTCGAAGTGGCGTGTCTCACCTTGTATTACGCAGCCGATGCATATAACGGCATCGGGGTATTGTGAATCAAGCATGATGTCGGCTGCCGAGGAGAGTTCAAAGGTCCCAGGAACACGTCTCACGATAAGGTTCTCCTCTTTGACTCCGTGTTCGAGGAGGGTGCCCACAGCACCGTCGAGGAGTGCGTTGGTGACTTCGGGATTCCATTCGGCGGCAATGACACCGATACGATATTTGCTGCCATCGGGAACGGTCGTGGGGTCGTAGTTGGATAGGTTGGTCTTTTTCATAATCAGTGTTCAGTATTTAGTGTTTTGTGAGGGTTAAAAGTCTTTTATGTTGAAGGCTGGTGCGGAGGAGTTATTGCGCTTCTTGCCTTTTTTATTTTCTTTGATGATGCTGTTGTCGGCTTTATAGTCGATGGTTTGCCCTTTGCGCGGCTGGTGGATTCCGAAATAGCTTTTGTCGAGGTGCAGCCGTCGTGTACGGAGGGTGTAGTTGGTGAAGTCGAGTATCCATTCGGGATCGAAGGTCTGGTAGAGGAATCGACACTCGAAATGGAGGTGTGGGCCAGTGGAGTTACCGGTGTTGCCGCCGAGACCTATCACTTCGCCCACCTCGACCTTTTGGTTGGGTTGGACATTGATTTTGGAAAGGTGTCCATAGAGGGTCTCCAAGCCGTTGGGATGGCGCACGACAATACAGTTGCCGTAGCCTCCCATGCGTGTGGCTACACGAACGATACCACTGAAGGCGCAGTGGACTGGCTCACCGACGGGAAGCCCTATGTCCACACCGTGGTGTCCCCGTTGCCAGCGCCAGCCGTAGTTTGAGGTTTTCGGGCGTTTTACGGGGAAGCAGAAATCGCCGCTGTCGGCGACGAGTCTGAGAACGATTTCGTCCGGCAGGAGGTCTATGTGCGTTCGTCCCATTGGGTTCACGCGGTTGTGGGGGAAGCCCGTATACCATAAAGGAGCCATGGAAGCTGAAAGTTGAGAGTTGGAAGTTGAAAGTTGTTGTTCAGGTGCGGCAGGGGTGCTTTCTGTTTTCCGCTTACCGCTTTCCACTTTCCTCTTTTCACTCTCCACTTTCCTCTTTTTTTCACTCTCCATTTTCTCGGCGGTTTTTAGGCGCACTGCTATGAGTGAGTCGTAGTAGGAGTTCTGTGCGGTAAGCGGCGAGAGCTGGGGGGTGAATGGTGATAATAGTATTAATACTATAATAAGTATTCGGCGCAACCGTGCCACTGGAATTCCCAGCTGCTCACGGTATTTCGCCACCGTGCGCCTCGCCAAGGGGAATCCCTGGCTATTGAGTTGCTTGGTGAGGGCATCGTCCGAGAGGGGCGAATGCTTGTCTTCTTTGTCTATAGCGTCGGAGAGTCGCTGTTTGATGGTCTCCACTGAGATTTCTTCTCCTGCCTCGTTGGACATGCCTTTCGAGAAGCAGTCTTTCAGTGGGATGGTACCGAAGTCGGTCTGGAGAAATTTGCTGTTGGCCATACGTGAGACCGTGGAGATGTCGAGACCAGTGGCGTCAGCCACTTCCCGTTGTCTCATTGGTTGCATCTGGTTCGGGTCGCCGGTGAGGAGGAATCGGCGCTGGTGCTTGATGATGTAACGCATCACTCGGACTATAGTGTCGTGCCGTTGTTGCAGGAGGTCGATGAAGCCTTGTGCGTCAGCCTGTTTGCTACGCAGAAACTGCATCGTCTCGCGCTCTCCGGGGGTTGGACGACTGCTTTTCTCTTTCTCCATTTCGGCCAGGAGGTCGGTATAGTAGGTGTTGAGCGAGAGTCGTGGCAGGTTTCCGTCATTCAGGTAGAAGTGGAGTTCTCCGTCGTTTTGTTGCAGGATGATGTCGGGAGTGAATACGGCCGCCGTCAGCTCGCTCTCGGCCTCTGAGCTGCCGGGCTTCGGGTTAAGTCGCCGTATGGCGGCGGCGGCTTCGTCAAACTGCTCCTGACTAATGCCGAGGGTGTCGCAGATGCGCTCGTAGCGATGGTTGGCGAAATCGTCGAAATGGTGTTCCACCACGGAGATTGCAGTGTCAAGGACTATTTTATCGACGGCGGAACCGTCAACTACAGTATCTTTTTCTTCTTTCATTCGCTCCAGTTGGAGCATGAGGCATTCTCGTAGATTTCTGGCTCCGATGCCGGCAGGTTCCAGACTTTGGATGATCCGCAGCACCTCTAGTACCTCTTCTCTCGTGGCTTCCACACCTTGGCGGAAGGCCATGTCGTTGGTAACGAGGTCGAGGTCGCGACTCAGATAGCCGGCCTCGTCGAGGGTGCCTATCAATTCGTTGGCGATAAGTCGTTGCCGCTCAGTGAGTGGCCGGCTGATGAGTTGGTCGGTGAGTCGTTCGGAGAATGAGGGCGTATCCGAGAGGACGAATTCGCGCCGTGTGGCGTTGGGGTCGCTCTCTAGGTGTTCGTGGTAGTTGTATCCGAAATCCTCCTCTTCGCTGTCCCAATCCGAGGCATCGTTGCCCGAGGTATCAATGGTGTCGATATTCTCCTCGTTCTCTGGAGGGGTGGCCTCGAGGAGAGGGTTTTTTTCTATCTCTTCCTTGATGGCCTGTTCAAGATCAGTGACGGGCAACTGCAGCAGCCGCATCAACTGTATCTGTTGCGGTGAGAGCTTCTGCTGCAGTTGCTGTCGCTGAACTTGTTTCATTTTTTCTTCTTATCTGACGATGTCCATTTCGGCGATGAGGTTCTTGGCTCCGGCGTAGATGTCGATAACCCACAGCATGTAGCGGCTGTCGAGACAAATACAGCGTTGCAGGTTCTCCTCGAAGTCGATGTCGCCACTCATAGCCTCGCTGTTCCCGTCGAAGGCTAAGCCGATAAGCTGACCCTTGCCGTTGATGACGGGCGAACCCGAGTTGCCTCCTGTGATGTCGTTGTTTGTGATGAAGCAGGTGGGCAGTTCGCCGCGCTTGTTGGCATAAGTGCCGAAGTTTTTTTTGGCATAAAGTTCTTTCAGACGCGATGGGACGTTGAATTCGGTGTTCTCGGGATCCTCTTTCTCAATAACACCCTTCAGGGTGGTGTAGTAGTGGTATGAGACTCCGTCACGTGGGTCGTAACTCATCACGTTACCATAGGTGAGTCGGATGGTCGAGTTAGCGTCGGGAGACATGAGTTTGCGGCCGTCGTTGATTTGCAGAATGCCGTCAGTAAAGTCACGTATGCCGCGTTCCAAGTTCTCCTGTTCCTCCTGGGGTACCATCTCGTTCACTTCGCGGTAGCGGTCGAATGTCTCCTTGCCGGCCTTGTAGATGGGGTCTTTCGCCAGTTTCTTCAGTGAGGGTTTCTCCATGAATTTCATGAAGCTCTCCTCGGTGGCAAAGATGGATTCTTTGAACATCTCGTCGACATACTTGGTGAAGTCGCCCTCTTTCTTCTTTCCGGCTTTCACAAGGAACTCGGGCATGTACTGCTCGTTCATGTGCTTGTAGACGTGGGCGAAAAGGCCCGTCATTACCCGCTTCTCGGTTTCCATGTTGTAGTCTTTGTAGAAGTCGACGGCTTTGTTTTTCATGCCCTCGAGGATATTGTCGCGGTAGGCGGCATAGTCGGGGTTCTCCGCGGCTTCAAGGGTGTTGTAGATGCGCACAGCCTGCAGCAGCAGTTCGGGGCCGGTGAGGAGACCTTCGACGAGGTATTGGTTGGCCTCTTCGGCAACGGCGCGGGCGGAATAGCCTTTCTGGATGAGGTCGAGGGCACGGGCATACTTCGGGTTGGTCTGCCTACGGGCCCAATCCATATACTCCTTCTCCACCTCTTTCTTCACACCCATGGTGTTGAGGTTCTTGAGGGCCTTGTTCTGCTCGTTACTGTATTTCCAGTAGTTAGAGCATGAGGCGTATTTTGAAGCATATTTGATGCGGGTGGCCTGACTGGCGGCCATCTCGTCGCGGAGGATGTTGATTTTCACGGTGCGAATCTCATAGCGCAACTTGTTGGTGATGTTCATGGTTTCATCCAAGCCGTAGGAGGTGAGGAAGTGGTCGGTAGTGCCGGGGAAACCCATCACCATGGCAAAGTCGCCGTCGTTGATTTCACCGGCACTCACGGGCAGATGGTGCTTGGGGGTCAGAGGGACATTGTCTTTGCTGTAGTCGGCAGGGCTGCCGTCGGGGGCCGTATAAATACGGAACATCGAGAAATCGCAGGTGTGACGCGGCCACATCCAGTTGTCGGTGTCGCCACCGAACTTGCCCATCGACGAGGGAGGAGCACCTACCAAGCGCACATCCTTGTAAATGATGTGGACAAAGAGGAAATATTGGTTGTCGTTGAACATCGGAATCACCTTGGCGTCATACTGTGTGCCCTTCACAGCTTCCTCGGCAATCTGCTCCGAGATCTTTTGGACGGCAGCGGCACGGTCACTCTCGTTCATTTCGTCAGTGAGGACTTTTTTCACTTGGTCGGTGACGTCTTCCATGCGCACGAGGATGGAGGCTGTGAGACCGGGGTTGGGAAGTTCCTGGTCCATGCTGTAGGCCCAGAAGCCGTCGCGAAGATAGTCGTGCTCTACGGTCGAATGCTCCTGCAACTTACCGTAGCCGCAGTGGTGGTTGGTGCTCACGAGACCTTTGCTCGAGATGATTTCGCCAGTGCAGAAATGCCAGAAAGGAGAACCGGCGTTGCCCAGACCCACAATGGCATCTTTCAAGCAACTCTGGTTCACACTGTAAATGTCTTCAGGAGTCAACTTGAACCCCTGCCGCTGCATGTCTTGATAGTTCTTGCCAATCAACGAGAGAAGCCACATGCCCTCGTCGGCCCGAACAGCATTGGGCAGCGCAACCGACAGCAGCAGAGTGAAAGCTAAAATACGAATTTTCATTGTTTTAAAAGTTTTTATGATTATTAAATTAAATAATTTCCAAAATGCAAAAATACAAAAAAATCCCGAATTACACATAGACGTGCGAAAACATTTATGCCCCTCACCTTATCAGTGTCACTGTGCCCGTTCCGCTCCATCGGTCCCCATGGACATCCTTCAAATACCAGCGGTAGGCATATGCTCCCTGTGGCACAGCACAGCCGTCGTGTGTACCGTCCCACGGGGTGTTGATATCGGTGGAGTGCCACACGAGAAGTCCCCATCGATTGTAGAGGAATATTTCGAAATCAGCCACTTGACAACTGGTAACAGGGCCGAAGTGATTGTTGCTTTCGAGATTTGGGGTGAAAATGTTTGGGAACCATACGGAACGAATCTTAGGACTGAAACCGATGGTGGTATCATTGCAGCAGTCGTAATGGTTGCAGGAGTGGAGTGTGACAGTGACGGTGTCGGGCAACGGGTGCGCAAACTGACGTCGTGCACGCTCGCCACTGAGGGTGTAGCCGTCGGAGAATGTCCAAGTGGAGCTGTAACGTTCGGGAGAACAGTCGTGGAGGGTGATGACGGGATGGTCGAAGTCGATGAAGTCGCGATTGGTCTCGATGCAGAGCGTTGGTGGCGGTTCCACCCCGACGGTGACGGAAGAGATGATGTTGCCAGAAGCATCAAGCAGCTGGTAGGTGGTGGTGACCTCGGGGTGCACGGTGATGGGGTTCTCCCCTTGCTGGCTGTCGAGTTCGGGGTCATAGGGTGTAGACCCCCAGTAGTAGATGTGTGTGCCTTCGGCAGTCAGCGTCACCTCTTCGCCGGGACAGACTCCATTGGCACTGGCAGAGAGCCCTATGGTCTGGTAGGTGATATGGAGCATGATGATAGAATCGCATCCGTTCGCAGCAGTGAGGGTGAATATGTAGTCCCCGGCAAGGGTTATCACGCTGTCGCAGTACACGAGGGTGTCACCTACAACGATGCTGGTGCTTACCTCGTTAGTGCTGTTGGGAAGCACCGTGAGGGTCAGCGAAGTGTAGCGAACAAGGGTGTCGTCAACTGTCGTGGAGTCAGTCAGTATGATGTTTCCAGCCACCGCCGTCTGTGCACCAGTAACATCGAAACCATACCCGTTATAGCCATGCCCCTGACAGACGGTGTCGTAGTGGTTTACCGTGTCGCGATGTCTTTCGGGAATGCAACGTTCTATGGTGTCAAACAGCATGTCGATATTATAAGAGAATCCTGCCCATTGCCCCAACCCATAGACTCGTGCCGCGAAGGTCCCCGCGTTGCCGCCATCGAGGGTGTGGGGGCCATAAGTTATATGCATTCGGGTGTGGCTATAGGGGGTGCCGGCAACAGGACTGAATTGCGAGGCTGGAATGACTGCTCCGTCAAGTGCTAAAACACCTACGGTTGTGCTGTCGGCAACAATGTTGATGTATGGGTTGGCGATATAAAATTGGCTCGAGGTGTTGTTGTTGCACTGGTGCAACATGAAGTTACTGTGGCACACCCAGCGGTTCACAGGCGGTAGGGTTGCAGCACCGGGATCACCAAGAGTTCCTCCGTTCCGGTAACTCACCAAATAGAGGCAGGCATAAGCGGGTTGCGAGGTGACAATATAGGCTGTCGTGTTGGAGGCAAGGGAGTATTCGTGACTTTGACCGCGCATTAAGGTGGCCACAATGATGCCGTTGATTTGAACAATGCAGTTGTCTTCTCCTGCGGTTATCAGCACACGATCTCCTTCGGTACGGTCTAATGATGCATTGACCACGAATTCAGTACCCCATAGCGCAGGTGGCAGTGCTTGCTCAAAAAAGTGATCGCGTCCAGTATTTGTTCCGTTGTCGCCCACGCGTCCCGCGGCACATCCTTGGAAAAGTGCGAAGGGTTTGCAATTCGAGAGAATCTCCATACCCGAAAAGTCACCACCTTGATTGGCACGAAGCATTAGGCTTTGGCCAGTATTAAGGGTCACTGAATAAGGACTTCCTGCCGGCAGAGTGAGCCCCGTGACCGTGCAGGGGAACACCATTGAGAGGTGAGTGCTGTCCTTAGTGGCCACAATAGCCACATTGGCCGGGTGGTCGCTGTTGTTCGAATAATTCTGCACAAGGTAGTTGTCGCTAAGGGCAAAACTTGGTAGCACCTGTGAGAAATCCAGCGACCCCTCCTTGTAATTGCTGGCATATAGCGTGATAGGCTCTGTCGATGTGATGTGGTATCCGATATTGTGTGGTTGTCCCGAAGGGATAGTGTTGGCGGTGGGTAAGGTAATTCGTATTTTATCTCCAGCGGGCAGAGTCGTGGTTTGAGTCCATCCTGTTACCGGATTTGTCACTGTCACCGATGCCTCTTGTGCACCAGTGGCTATCAGAGAAAGAACGGCATTTGCAGGGTCATCGTCGTTGCAGAGGAAAGTAGCCCAGAAGTCTGTTCCTTGTCCGTTGTCCATTGTGCATTCCCCTTGGTGTGGCTCTTCATCCAAGCCCATGCCGGCAAGGAAGGAGTAGGCTACCCAGCGGCCGTGACCCGAGACGGTGGCATAGAATGGTCCACTACTGTTTTCGAGTGTGTGAGCTCCCAGGGCGATGGTACCTTGGTAGTAGCTGTAGGGTGTGCCCGTCAAGGCTGTGAACTGTGAAGATGGCAGCAACACCCCGTCGAGCCTCATACTATCGATAGCCGCTGTGGTGGTTACAATGTCTATGTAGTGATGGCCCGCAGAGATATATTGCTCGCTGCTGGGGTTGTTGTTACTGTTGTGTACAGGAAATGTCGTACTGCAGAGCCAGTTGTGAACAGGAGGAATGTCCACAGATGCGGGGTCGCCCAGCGAGGTGGGGTTGAATTTATCGAAGCTGATAAGGTATTTGCAGACATATACAGGGCCGCTCGAGGTGATGTGCGCTGCCGAGTTTGCTGGTAAATGGTACTCGTGAGTTTGGCCGGCGTTGAGGGTGAAAGTGCTGTTGCCTAAAAGTCCAACAATATTCACAACCGTATTGTTCCCCGAAGCGGTGATGCGAATCCTATCACCTTCAGTGCGTGCCTGCTCTGACACCACTACAAACTCCCGCCCCCACCAGTCGAGAGGTATTGACTGCTCCATCAGGTGGTCGCGGCCGCGTAGGGCATCTGTGGTGCCCACACGGGCGCAGGAGTGGCCTTGGAAGAGGGCGAAGGGTTTGTTGTTCGAGCTTACGGTCATGCCGCTGAAGCCGTCGTTCTCACCGCATTTCAATGCTAATGTCTGGCCTGCGTTGAGAGTGACAGTATAGGTGCTGCCGACAGGTAGGCTGAGTCCATCTACCGCACAAGGAAGCACCATGGAAAAGACAGTGTTGTCCTCGGTGGCCACCAGTGCCATAGCCCCCTGATAGTTGCTATTGTTGGGATAGTCCTGCACGATGTATTGCGAGGTCAAACGCTCGGTGGGTAAGATGTTGCAGATGTCCCACGAAGCGTCGGTAAAATTGCTGGCATAGAGTGAGATGTCGGCTGTCGAGGTGACGTGGAAGCCAAGATTGGCAGCCGTGGCCGAAGGAATATTGTTTCCCGACACGGTGGGCAGGTTAATGCACGTCTTTGTCCCGCCGGTATGGGAGGCTGTGGTGCTCCAACCTGTGATAGGATTGGTGACAGTGATAGTGGCATTGTCCAAACCCGTGGCAAGCAATGAAAAGGTGGGAGTTGTTGTCTGCCCATTAGGAATAAAGGTCACCCAGAAGTCATCGCCCACAGTTGTGTGATTGGGACATGCTGTGGGTTGGCCTGTTTGCTGTTCGCAGAAGGAACGTCCTAAAAGATAGGCATAGCTGGCATAGTAGCCTAAACCATAGCATTCTGCCACGACGGGTCCAAGGGGGCTCTCCAGTACATGGGTGGAGGCAGAATATGCTATTTGAGAAAAACAGTAGGCAGTGTCAATAGGGGTAAATGTGTGGCTGATGCTAAGACCGTCGAGAGTGATACCTGCTGTGTCTTCGTTTCGTGCCACAATGTTGATAAAATAGTTCTCAATATCGGATGATGCAAGAAGCTCGAATCGGATATGCTCACACCCTTGTGTAACGTCTGGAATCATGACTGACGAGGGGTCGCCGGGGTTGCCTCCTGAAGAGCTACTGCGCAAGTAGCGCCCGACACAAATTTTCTTCGTACTTGTATAGCGTTTGGCGTTTCCGCCACTCAAGTTGTCCTCAAAGGTTTCCCCTTTCTGTAGGGTGCTGACGAGCATGCCGTTGGCATATATCTGACAATTGTCTTCCGATGAAGTGATTCTTATTTGGTCTCCATTCCGGCCGCTGGTGGGCAAGACTACGTAGTCGGTGCCCCAGTATTCCACAGGTATCGCTTGCTCATAGAGCAGGTCGGCTCCGGAGGCACCCGTAGGGATATAGGCTACGCGATTGCCTTGGAAAGCAGCGAAGGGTTTTCCGTTGGAGGTGACTTCCATACCGGAGAAAGAACCTGGGGCAGTGGCGATAAGCTGATAGCTTTCGCCACACATCAGGTTGACTGTCAGTGTGTCACCGGCAGTTGCAGAGTTATTCATTAAATTGCAAGGGAGTACCACGGTAAGAATGGTATTGTTCTGTGTGGCCACAAACCCCACCTCGGCACTGGAAATTGAAGAATGGGAGACGTCCCCCTGATAGTCCTGCATTATGTACTGGGTTCCTAATGAATGGGATGGTATAATCAGAGTTGCATCGTTGCACTTAAACTTGTAGTTCTTGGCATAGAGGTTAATGGAAGAGGAAGAGGTGACATGTAGACCCAAATGCTTGGTTTGGCTGGTGTTTGATTGGTGAGATATGGAAGACGTTAAAGGGACTGTGATCTGGACAGACTGGCCGGCAGTGATATTAACCGTGGTGTTCCAGCCTGTGGAGGGATTGGAGACGGTAATGGAAGCGTTGCTGTCGCCGATGGCGGTCAGAGTGGTCTGGTGGGGAGTTTGGTCGCCTTGGTTGTCAAGGAACATCACCCAGAATTCGCGTCCGGTGGAAGTACGAACAGTGGATGTATTTTGGGCGCAAACGAAGGACGCCGCTACCAATAGGATGGAAAGGAAAAAAGCGGTTTTGTGCATTGCTTTGGATTTCAGTAGTATAATGCCTAAAAGTGTTTTTTTTCTAAATGCAAATGTAGCCAATATTATTAAATACTGCAAGAAAAAAACGTTATTAGTTGGCAATCTGCATAGAACAACGCTTTAATGGTGTATCAACACTATACCATCTACGTCCATGGACGGTGTTGGTACGGCGATAGCGGGATAGCGGGGTGGAAAAAAGTTTTCAACAAGAGATGGTGAATGTATAAAAACTACTTTTTTTCAAAAAAAAACACAAAAGTGAAACTTTTTTTCAATTCTTTCGTTTAGGGTTATGAACAACAAAAATTGGTTAAAAACAACAAATTTTGGATTTTTAAGGCAGAAATTGGAAAAATCTTCGTATTTTTACACCCTGAAAAAAAATAGGTAAAAATGGCCTTAATACTTGGAAAAGAATACTGTAAGGTGGACTCGAATGGCCGCTTCAAGTTCCCAATTGCGCTGAAGAGGCAGTTGGAGACGGAGGACGGTCGTTTCGTTATCCGCGAGAGTGTCTATGCCGAGTGTTTGGAGCTATGGACGTATGCCAGTTTCAGGGAGGAAGTGGAGAAGTTGCAAGGGCTGCTGAATCCTTATCGCCGCGAAGATCGTGAGGTGCTTCGTAAGCTGACGGAGGGCAATGTTATCGAATTGGATTCGAACGACAGGCTTTTGGTGCCGGCGGAGCAGAAGCATATGATTGCGAAGGCGAAGGAGATTGTGTTGCAATCAACGGGCAAGTTCATCGAGCTGTGGGGCCGTGAGACCTACGAGAAGATGAACCAGTCGAGCAGAGATTTTGCCGAGAAGGCAGAGGCGCTGCTGGGCACAATGCCTGTCAAGAATGAGCAGTGAGTACCATATCCCAGTGATGTTGGATGAGGCTTTGGCTGGCCTCGCATTGCATCCCGACGGTACGTATGTCGACGTGACTTTCGGGGGCGGTGGCCATTCGCGTGCCATTCTGGAACGATTGGGAGAGGGTGGGCGACTGTTGGCGTTCGATCAGGATGAGGATGCGAAAGTTGAAAGTGGAAAGTTGAAAGTTGAAAACGGTGCTCAGTTTGATTTCATCAATGAAAATTTTCGTTATTTGAAGAGTTTCCTGCGGTTGCATGGAGTGCGGCAGGTGGATGGTATATTGGCGGATTTAGGTGTGAGCAGTCATCAATTTGATGTGGCTGAGCGTGGTTTTTCGACCCGTTTCGACGGTGCCCTTGATTTGAGGATGGACCGTCGTGGCGAGGTGACGGCATCCGACTTGGTGAATAGTCTCGGGGAGGAGGAGTTGGCGCGGTTGTTGAAACTCTATGGCGAGTTGCCGAATGCCCGTCAGATGGCGAGAGCGATAGTTCAATTCAGAGGTCGGAAAGCGGAGACAGGAGGTATTCGGACGACGATGGATCTGAAGGAGGCTGTCTCGCGTCATCTGCCGCGAGGCATGGAGAACAAGTATTTGGCGATGCTGTTTCAGGCGTTGCGTATAGAGGTGAATGGCGAGTTGGAGGCGTTGAAGGAGATGTTGCAACAGGCCAGCGAGGTTTTAGTGCCGGGTGGTCGGTTGGTGGTTATCAGCTACCACTCGTTGGAAGACCGGTTGGTGAAGAATTTCATGCGTAGCGGCAATTTCGATGGCGTGGTGGAGAAGGATTTCTACGGAAACGTGCTGTCGCCGATGCGGATGGTAAGCCGTGGAGCTGTGCAGGCCGGTGAGGAGGAATTGGCGCGAAATAACAGGGCCCGCAGTGCGAGGCTCCGAGTGGCGGAACGAAATAACACATTAATGAATTAAAATAGTATATGGGAAACAGGTTCAGAGAGAAGACTGTGGAAGAGGGACTTGAGGGTGATGTGGCTCGCGAGGCTCTGAAAGAGGCTGTGAGCGACAAAGGGACGAGGAGGCCAACGGGCAATCGTCGTCGCCATCATGAGCCTGTGCCCGAACCAGAGACGAGACAACCGATGCCGCCGGTCGAGGAAGAGGTGAAGGCTGAAAGTGTGGAGGTGAATAGAGAAAGTGTGGAGGCGATGAAGGATGAGGTGGAGGAGACTCCCGTCACGATGTCGAACAGCCGTGTGAGTGGTGTAGCGAAGGGTGTGGCGAAAGTTTTGGGAGGCGATGTGCTGTCGGATAAGTTGGTGCTGAGGCAGATACCTTTGCTGTTGCTCTGTCTGGTGTACATGTTGCTTGTAGTGGCCAACCGTTATCAGGTGGAGGCGTTGAGTAGAAAGAAGATGGCGGTGCAGGAGCGGGTGAACGAGTTGCGCGAGCATCAGATACAGTTGCAGAAGATGAATCAGAATGCAGTGCGGATTTCGCAGATCAGGGATGACTTGGAGCGAGAGAAGGGATTGGGGATTATGCCTACGCCGCCGGAGGTGATATGAGGGGTTAATGGTTATAGGTTATTGAAAAAAAAGATAAGATAGTGAAGAAGGAGAAGAATACACGGATGACCGGGGGAATGTTGGCCCTGTATTTGTTGCTGACCTTAGGAATGGGGACGGCAATAGTGGTGGGTATTGTGAGGACGCAGACGGCTGAGGTGGAAGGGAAGTTGGCAGATGGCAGTGTGGTGAAGAAATCGTGGCGGGAGTGGGGCGCTGGCCGTGAAGCGAGGGTGAATCAGGTGGAGCCTGCACGGCGGGGTGATATCTTGTCGAGTGACGGCAAGGTGCTGGCGACGACTGTGTCAGAGTGTGATCTTTATTTGGACTTAGGGAAACGGTATGAGACTGACAAGAAAGGGAAGAAAAAGTTTTCGGGTGCGGTGAGTGACAGTGTGTTGTATGCCTCGTTGGACACGATGGCTTTGATACTCAGTGAGTCGATGGGACGACATGCTGCGGACTATTATGTGCAGATGGTGAAGAAGGAGCGCGAGAAAGAGAATCCCCGTCAGTGTTTCAGGGTGGAGCAGCATGTGCCTTATTCGGTGTGGCTTTCGATAGCGCGGTTGCCGGGATGGAAGAGATGTGTGGTGAAGGAGGTAGACCGTCGGAGTGTGAAGTACGAGGTGAGGGCGCATATCTACAGGGAAATGGCCTCGAACACGGTGGGACTGGAGAATGGACGTGGCACGGGCGACTTCACGGGCTTGGAAGGCGCTTACGACTCGCTCTTGCGGGGTAGGGACGGAGTGTTCAACAGCAGGAGATTGACGAAGGGTGTGTGGATAGAAGATGTCCCAGACGAGGGCTCGTCCTCGGAGAACCGCACAGATGGCGACAGTGTGGAGCGTGTGGTGTTGCAAAAGCGGATTGACGGTGTGAACATCGTCTCGACCATAGACACGAGAATACAGGATGTGGCGGAGGATGCTTTGCGACAGACCCTTGCGCGCTTTGGCGGCAAGGCGGGCTGTGCCATTGTCATGGAGGTGGAGACGGGCTATGTTGTGGCCTGTGCCAACTTGGCCCGTGCGGAACAGAAGCCTGTGGAGGGTGAGGAGTCGAGTGCCATATATAACGAGTTGAGAGACTGGAACACGGCGGTGTCGAGTCGTTATGAGCCGGGCTCAACCATGAAGACAGTGGCATTGATGGCCATGTTGAACGACCCTAAGCTGAAGATAGACACGGCAATGAAGGTGAGGGTAGGCACGGGTGTCTTCCCCACGGCACGGGTGGTGAAAGATAGTCACAAGAAGAATGGTAGAGATTCGTTGAGTGTGAGGGAAGTGATTGAGGAATCGTCGAACGTGGGCATGTGCCAGTTAGGCTGGATGTACTACCGGGACCGTAGGGATGACTTGGTGGCGTTGATGCGTCAGGTGTTCCCGTATGAGAAATTGAATTTGGATGTGAGGAGTCCGGAGCCGAAGACGAGCATCAACGACGTGCATTTGTCGGTGGACGACTTCTTGCGCCTCACCTATGGCTATTCTACTGCCGTCACCCCGATGCAGATTATCACCTTCTATAATGCTCTGGCTGGTGACGGGAGAATGGTGAAACCGCTGTTCTGTCGGGCTATTGTGGACCGTCGTGGACGGCGCACGGAGATGAAACCCGTGGTGCTGCGCAATCAGGCATTCAGCAAGGAGAGTGCCAAGGTGGTGAGGGAGATGCTGGAAGGTGTGGTGGACCACGGCACAGCGAAGCGGATGAAGAGTGAGGTGTATCATTTCGCCGGCAAGACGGGTACCGCCGACTACTACGACCAGGCCTCGCGGACCCATACACAGGCATACAACAACTCGTCGTTTGCAGGCTTTTTCCCTGCCGAGCGGCCGCGCTACACGTGTTATGTGATGTTGGAGCGGGTGCCGCATGAGGCTTTTGGTACGCAGGCGGCGCGGGTGTTTAGGACCATTGCCGACTGTGTAATGGCCATTGATGAGCGACTGAGCGCGGATTTGGCGGCATTGTCGCCCGTGGACAGCGCGAAGCTGCTCCAGCGGCCGGTGCTGCTACGCGGCAACCAGAGTGAGATGAAGAAAGCCTTTGAACTACTGGGATGCAGTTATTCTACGACAAACCCTGAGAGTCGGTGGGTGGTTTATCGCGGCGGAGCGCAGGACTCGTTGTCGGCCTATCGTGCCGAGGAACCTGTGCAGGGGCGTGTGCCGAACTGCTATGGAATGAGTGCGAAGGATGCTGTGGAGTTGCTGCACTCGATGGGGTTGAAAGTGAGACTGACGGGGTACGGAAAGGTGGTGTCGCAGACGCCGAGTGCTGGAACAGCGGCAAAAAAAGGAACACTTGTAATGCTGAAATTAGTTAAGAGTTAATGGTTAATGTTGTTACCTTTAAACCTTAAACTTTATAAGAATTATGTTGCTGAAAGATATTATACAGGGTATTGACTGCAAGGTTGTGGGCGACGTGGAGGTGGAAGTGAAGGACCTGCAGTTCGACTCGCGGAAAGTGACGGCCGGGACCCTCTTTGTGGCCCAGCGTGGCACGAAGGTCGACGGACACGACTTCATTGGCAAGGCCGTGGAGCAGGGGGCTGTTGCTGTGGTGTGTGAGGAAGTGGAAAGTGGAATGCGAAAAGTGGAAAGTGAGAAGGTAACATTTGTGGTGGTGAAGGACAGCAGTGAAGCGTTGGGACTGATGGCTGCCAACTTCTACGGTCACCCGTCGCGTCAGTTGAAGCTGGTGGGTATCACCGGCACCAATGGTAAGACCACGACGGTGACGTTGCTGCACCGGATGTTCCGGAAATTGGGACACCATGTGGGATTGGTGTCGACGATAGTGAACAAGGTGGACGAGGAGGAATTGCCCACAGGCCACACCACTCCCGATGCCTTAGAGCTGAACCAGTTGCTGCGTCGGATGGCAGACAGGGGTTGTGACTACTGCTTCATGGAAGTGAGCTCGCATGCCGTGGTGCAGAAACGCATTGCCGGTGTGGAATTCGCGGGCGGCATTTTTAGCAATATCACCCACGACCATCTGGACTTCCACAAGACCATGGCCAACTATATCGCTGCCAAGAAGGGTTTCTTCGATGCGTTGCCCAAAGAGGCATGGGCCTTGACGAATGTCGACGACAAGAACGGTCGTGTGATGGTGCAGAACACCCGCGCCAAGGTCTACACCTATGGTCTGCAACAGAAGGGCGACTTCCACTGCAAGGTGATAGAGGAGGGCTTCGAAGGGATGCAGTTGAGCATTAATGGGAAGGAAATATGGTGTCGGTTGGTAGGGCGGTTCAATGCCTACAACCTGCTGGCCATCTATGGTGCCGCCGTGCTCAGTGGTGCTGACGAGAAGGAGGTGTTGCGACTGCTCTCCACGTTGGAACCTGCTCCTGGGCGGTTCCAGTATGTGAGTGGCTGCGGTGTGACGGCCATTATCGACTATGCGCATACGCCCGACGCGCTGCAGAATGTCATTGAGACCATCGATGCCATCCGTCGGCCCACACAGCAGTTGATTACCGTTGTGGGATGTGGTGGCGACCGTGACAAGACGAAACGGCCTGAGATGGCGCAGATTGCTGCTGACGGCAGCGACAAGCTGGTGCTGACGAGTGACAACCCGCGCACGGAGCAGCCGGAGAGCATCCTCGACGACATGGAGGCGGGACTCACGGCCGAGCAGTTGAGCAGGACGGTGAGAATCACCGACCGCCATCAGGCAATCCGCACGGCCTGTATGCTGGCCAAAGAGGGCGACATTGTCCTCATTGCCGGCAAAGGTCACGAGACGTATCAGGAAGTGAACGGAGTGAGGAGCCACTTTGACGATGTGGAGGAGGCGGGGAAATGGTTAATAGTGAAAGGGGAGAATTGAAAATAGAGAATTTTTAAACCTTAAACTTTATCAAAGATAATATATGATTTATCATCTGTTAGAATGGCTTAACGACATGGGAATTCATGTTCCCGGGGCGGGAGCTTTCATCGGCATTACGTTCCGTGCGGCGGCAGGTATGGTGACTTCGTTGCTGATTATGCTGCTCTTCGGAAAGCGTTTCATCCGTTGGATGAAGAACAAGATGGGAATGATGGATGAGGTGCGTACCGAACTGGGACTCGAAGGTGCAGCGCGGAAAGCCAATACCCCCACCATGGGCGGACTGCTTATCCTTACCGCCATACTCATTCCCACACTCCTCTTCGCCAAACTCGACAATATCTATGTGCTCATCATGGTGGGCACCACGGTGTGGTTAGGAATGCTGGGCTTCTTGGACGACTATCTGAAGAAGACCCGTGGCAAGAAGGGTCTGGCTGGGAAATACAAAATCCTCGGACAGGTGTTGTTAGCCCTGGTTGTGGGACTGTTGATTGTCTACCATCCGGCGTTGAGCGGCGGCACCACAACGACGATTCCTTTTGTGAAGAACAACGAGTTTGACTATGCGTGGTTGGTGACCTGGATGGGTGACTGGGCGCAGGACTTGGTGTGGGTGGTGTATGTGCTGGTTATTATTTTGATAGTCACTGCCGTGAGCAATGCCTCAAATCTGACTGACGGTATCGACGGCATCGCCACGGGTGTGGCGGCTGTCAATGGTGGCGCACTGGCACTGTTGGCATGGGTGAGCGGTAACGCCATTATGGCCACCTATTTCAACATCATGTATTTGCCGAATATCGGCGAGTTGGCTATCTTCAGCACCGCTTTCGTGGGGGCCACGATAGGATTCCTGTGGTTCAACGGTCACCCGGCGGACATCTTCATGGGCGACACGGGGTCGCTCTCCATCGGCGGCATCATTGCGGTCTTTGCAGTGCTCATCAAGAAGGAACTGTTGCTGCCGGTGCTCTGCGGGGTGTATGTGGTGGAGAACCTGTCGGTGATTATCCAGACATCCTATTGCAAATATTACCGTCGGAAACATCACCTGCCGCCGTCGGAGTTGGTGCCTGTGGAGAAGAGACCGTTCCTGATGACCCCCCTCCACCATCACTACCAGAAGAAGGGACAGGCCGAGGAGAAGGTGACGGTGAGATTCATCATTATCGCTATATTGCTGGCGATATTTACCTTGTCAACGTTGAAACTGAGGTGAGGTTTAAAGTTTAAAGTTTAAAGAACTCAAGCAATCAAGCAAACAAACAATCACTATAATGACTATTGATACTTTGGTTAAGGAGGGGCGTGAGAGGACGCACATCGGGCTCGCTGGTATCGACACTCAGCGACTGAAGACCATGCGTAACGAGGCCCTCAGGGCCTGTTTCAACCGGATGGAGGAGACCCGCTACCGCTTAGAATTTGTGGCGCGGGTGCGCGGCCGCGAATATATCAACGACGCCGCTGCACGTAGCATCAATGCCACATGGTACTCGTTGGAAAGTACTTCCGGCGGACTGATATGGATCGTTGACGCACCTAAGAAGGCTGCCGACTACAGCCGTCTGGTACCTCCGGCGTTGCGCAAGGTGAGAAAGCTGCTCATCGTGGGCGCGGGTGGTGAGTCGTTGCACAAGGCCTTCTCCGGCGTTGTCCCCGCCATCGAGGACTGTGCCACGATGGCCGATGCGTTGCAGAGTGCCTACCACTATGAGAGCGACGACGTGAAGGTGCTCTACTCTCCCGCCTGCGACAACGGCCACGATGTGGCCGACCGAGGGGAGGAATTCCGCCATGAAGTGAACGAATTATGAAAGTGACCAAGATAATCAGGGGAGACAAGACGCTCTGGGTAGTATTCCTGCTGCTCAGCATCATCTCGCTTGTGGGTGTCTACAGCGCCATAGGCTTGGAGGCCTATTCGCACGACAGCGCCGGCGGGCCCACGGGACTTTTCCTCAGGCACCTGCTGATTGTCGCTGCTTCGTGGGTCATTGTGGCGGTGTGCAGCAGAATCAACTACCGCTTCTTCTCGCGTTTCGCGGTATTGGGCCTTTGGGTTTCCATCGTTCTGTTGGCAGTGACGCTGATGATGGGTGGCCGCTGGCTCAGGATACCCTTGGTGAACCAGTTCCAGCCCTCTGAAGTGGCGAAGATTGCTTTGGTACTCTTCATAGCCCGCATGCTGACCCTCAAAAAGGAGCAGGTGGCGGAGAAGGGGACCTTCTTCTCGCTGCTGGCCTATATTGTCCTCGTGGCGGCCTTCGTGCTGCCGGAGAACTTCTCTACGGCCGCCCTGCTGTTTGTCTCGTGCTACCTGATGCTCTTCTTCGGCGGAGTGGACCGAAAGTGGTGGTGGCGAATAATGATTGTGCTGGTGGCTGGCACCGCCGTGGGACTGGCGGTGGCCGTGAATCACTATCGGAGTGGCGAGGAGAAAGGAAAGGGAGGCGAAGTGAAGACGGAGCAGCTCATGGAGCGTTCGAGCACGTGGGGCCACCGTCTGCACTCCTATTTTGACGATCCCGACCCCACGGTTATCACCCAGGAGAACGACGCCCGTATCGCAGTGGCTCGTGGCGGCGTGTTCGGCGTAGGCCCGGGCAATACGCTCTATGCCCGCCTGATGACGCAGTCGCATAACGATTTCATCTACGCTATCATCATTGAGGAGACAGGCCTTGTGGGAGGAATACTCGTGCTTGTGCTCTACAGTTTCTTCTATTTCCGCTGTGTGCGTTTGGCGTGGAAATGCAACGGACGCTTCGGAGCCCTCACGGTGGCGGGACTCGGAACGATGATATACCTGCAGGCGCTGGCCAACATGGGCGTGGCCGTGGGCGTGCTGCCAGTGACAGGACAGACGCTGCCCTTCATCAGTTATGGCGGTACAGCCTACCTTTTCCTCAGCTTCGGAATGGGAATCATCCAGTCGGTGGCGGCAGGAGTGTATGAGAATGGAGAGAAAAGAACTAAGAATGAAAAATTGGAAAAGAGGAATGAAGAATCGGAAAATGTAGAGAACGAAATGACAATAACCGACGATACCGACAAATAACCTCTTAAACCCTTTAAACCTCTTTAACCTATTAAACCCTAAGAAAATGAAAATCATCATCAGTGGAGGAGGCAGCGGCGGACATATATTCCCCGCAGTGGCTATTGCCAATGCCGTGAAAGCCCGTTGGAGTGACGCCGACATTCTGTTTGTCGGTGCCGAAGGACGCATGGAGATGGAGAAGGTGCCCGCGGCAGGCTACAAGATTGTAGGTCTGCCCATCGCCGGCTTGCAGCGCAAGCTCACACCCGCCAATATCATCAAGAACCTCCAGCTGCCGTTCCGCATACTGAAGAGTCGCCAGAAAGTGAAGGGGCTGCTCCGCGAGTTCGAGCCCGACATCGTGGTGGGTGTCGGCGGATTTGCCAGTGAGCCCACATTGAAGGCCGCTTCCGCTATGGGCTACAAAACCCTCCTTCAGGAGCAGAACTCCTACGCCGGTCTCACTAACAAGATGCTGGCCCGCAAGGCCTGCCGCATTTGTGTGGCCTACGAAGGAATGGACCGCTTCTTCCCCAAGGAGAAGATAGTGTTCACCGGTAACCCCGTCCGTGCCGACATCGAGCAGATGACGGCCACCGCCGCCGAAGGCCGAGCCCACTTCGGACTTGAAGCCGAAGGCCGTGTGCTGCTCTCCGTGGGAGGTAGCCTTGGTGCCAGAAGCATCAACGAGATGATTATCAATCACCTCCACTTCTTCCGCGAGAACCGCATACAGCTCCTTTGGCAGACGGGTCGCTGGATGTACGACGAGGCTGTGGCCGCCGTGGAACGTGCCGGTGTGGGACAATGGGTGAAGGTGCACCAGTTCATCTCCCGTATGGATATGGCCTATGCTGCAGCCGACATCGTGGTGTCTCGTGCCGGAGCCATCGCCATCAGTGAACTCTGCCTTGTTGGCAAGCCTGTGGTACTCATTCCCTCGCCCAATGTCGCCGAGGACCATCAGACGAAGAACGCCCTCGCCCTCGTCGACCGTGGTGCCGCTGTGATGGTGAAGGATGCGGACTGCAACAGTCAGGGACTCTTCACCGTCAAGGAAATCTTCGAGTCGCCCAGCCGCCAGAACTCCATGAGTACCGCCATCTCCAAGATGGCTGTCCGCCATGCCGCCGACAAGATTGTCGACCAAATCTCCGAGTTGCTCTATGGCAAACCTGACAAAGCGAAATCCAGACCCCTCCCCGACGAACTCCAACAACTCGAGAACCTCAAAAACCTCTAACCCTCAAACCCCTTAAACTTCTCAAACCCTTTAAACTCTAAACGTTATAATGAATTACTATTTTCTTGGCATCGGAGGCATCGGAATGAGCGCGTTGGCGCGCTACTTCCACCGTCGTGGCGACAGCGTCAGTGGCTACGACCGCACACCCAGTCCTCTCACCGCCGAGCTCGAGGCCGAAGGCATCTCGATTCATTACGACGACAACCCCGAGCTTATCCCTGCGGACCTCGATCTCGTGGTCTACACCCCCGCCGTTCCCGCCGACACCCGCGAATTCCAAGCCATCGTTTCTCGTGGCATTCCCATGGAGAAACGCTCTCAGATGCTCGGCGAACTCACCCGTGGCAAACAGTGCATCGCCGTTGCCGGCAGTCATGGAAAGACCACCACTTCCACCCTCATTGCCCATTTGCTCTCCAAAGCCGACTGTGGATGCAGCGCCTTTCTTGGCGGCATCAGCAAAAACTTCGACAGCAATCTTGTCGTCGATAACAAGAGCGACTATGTCGTCGTCGAGGCCGACGAATACGACCGCTCCTTCCTCCAGCTCCACCCTTACATCTCCGTTATCACCGCCACCGACCCCGACCACCTCGACATCTACGGCACCCACGAGCACATGCTCGAGGCATACCTGCAATTCGCCAACCAGACGGTCCCCGATGGACACCTGTTCCTGAAAACGGACATTTTCCGTACCCTCGACGGAGAGGAATTCGTTGAATACGGCCACGACCATCATCACCACGACCACGAGGACCACCATTCAGACAATCACACAATCAAGCATTCAAGCATTCTGACCTATACTGCCCGCGGTATCGAAGCCGACTACTACGCCATCAATGTCCGCAACTATGGTGGCAACCTCTTCTTCGACCTCCGCACCCCCGACGGAGTCCTCTACGACCTTGAACTCGATGGAGCCCCGCTCGTCAATGTCGAAAACGCCGTCGCCGCCTCTGCCGTGGCTCTCACCTGTGGCCTCGACCAATTCCAGTTGCGTCACGGCCTCAAGACCTTTGCTGGTGTGCGCCGCCGTTTCGACTACCGCATTCGCGAGAAGGACCTCATCTACATCGACGACTACGCCCACCACCCCCAGGAGATCGAACGCACCATTGAGGCCGTCCGCTTCCTCTACCCCGGCAAGCGAGTTGTGGGCATCTTCCAACCCCACCTCTATTCCCGCACCCGAGACCTCGCCGACGACTTCGCCCGTGTCCTTCAGACTCTCGACGAAGTCATTATGCTCCCCATCTACCCCGCCCGCGAGAAGCCCATCCTCGGTGTCACCTCATCCATGGTGCTCCGCAAAATGGACACCATGTCCAAGTATCTCTGTACCCCCGACCAGGCCCTTGAATTGGTCCCCGCTCTCTGCCCCGATATCGTACTCACCCTTGGTGCGGGCGACATCGACCGCCTCGTTCCTCGCCTTGAAACCACCCTCCGCGAACAACTCTTAAACTAAACATTAACCATTGAAATGAAACGACCTGCCAAAATAGCACTCATCGTTGCGAGCGTTCTCCTCCTGACCATCCTCGTAGTGGTGGCCAATGTGATGCGCTCCCACATGCGTGTCCGTGGTATTGAGGTGGAGATAAACTATGGCAACACCCCGCAACTTGTCGACCAGAGAGTTGTTGCCGATACCCTCATAAGCCGCATCCCCGACCTTATGCAGAAACAGGTGCGACAGGTCGACTGCCGTCAGGTTGCTCGAGAGGCTCTTCACGTACCCTTCCTCACCCATGTCTCCGCCACCGTCAGCGTCAGCGGGAAAATCGTCATTCACGCCACCCAGCGACATCCTGTGGCACGTCTTTTCTTTGGCAATTATGAATATTATATCGACCTCGAAGGCCACATCCTCCCCACCTCAGAGCTCGGCGAGTGCAATGTCGTTGTCGCTTCGGGCGACTTTGTCGGGCGACTCTCTTCCGACACCGTCAAAGCCCAGATACAGAGTCTCTGGAAGGTGGCTCTCTTCCTCGACTCCCATGCCAACTACAAACCCCTTATCGACCAACTCTACGTCCATCGCAACGGCGAGGTGCTGATGGTACCCAAAGTGGGCGACCAAATTATCGAACTTGGCGATGCCGAAGGCCTCGATAGCAAGTTTGCTGACCTCGTGGCGTTCTACCACAACGGTATGCCCCGTGCCGGATGGAACACCTACTCCAAGATAAGCCTCAAATTCAAAGGCCAGGTCGTCTGCACAAAAAGAGAATAAACAACCCAAGCAATCAAATAATCAAGCAATCAAACAATAAATATCGATATTATGGAAAATGAAATCATTGTAGGTCTCGACATTGGAACCACTAAAATCGCCTGTTTCGTGGGCATGCGTGTCGAGTCAGGGAAAGTGAAAATCTTGGGCTTTGGTAAAACCGACTCCAAAGGCGTGGAACATGGTGTGGTGAAGAGTATTACCGACACCTCTGAGTCCATCCGCCGTGCCGTTAAGGATGCTGCCGACCAGGCCGATGTCGACATCGACGAGGTGTGGGTGGGTATCGCCGGACAGCATATCCAGTCGCGTCCCAGCCACGGCAGCATTATGATTCCCGCCGACCACCGCCTCATCGAGCAGGAGGATGTCGACCGCATCGTCAACGAGCAGTACAACACCATGCTCCAGCCTGGCGAAGAGATTATCCATGTTTTCCCCCAGCAGTATATCGTCGACCGTGAACCTCTCAGCCGCGAAATCTCCCCCGTGGGAGTTGTTGGTAAGATGCTCGAAGCCGATTTCCACATGGTCACCGCCAATGTGCAGAACCTTCAGTACATCAAGTATGCTGTTCAGGATGCAGGCCTCCACATCAAGGGTGTCGTCCTCGAACCCATCGCCTCGGCCAAGGCCGTCCTCGACGACGCCGACCGTGACGCTGGCGTGGCTATGGTCGATATCGGAGGTGGCACCACCGACGTGGCTATCTTCTACGACGGCATCATTCGCCATACCGAAGTGCTGCCCCTCGCCGGCAACGCCATCACCAACGATATCCGCGAAGGCTGCAACATTCTCAAGAAACAGGCCGAAAGCCTCAAAATCAAGTTCGGCTCCTGCCTCGTCTCTGCCGTTTCCGAGAATGATGTTATCGCCATCCCCGGAATCCGCAGCCAGGCTCCGCGCGAAATCTATGTCAAGACCCTTGCCGGCATCATCAATGCCCGCACACGTATGATCCTTGAGCAGGTCGACTACTCCATCAAGGTCTCCAACTATCACAAAAAACTCATCGCCGGCATTGCCCTCACCGGTGGCGGTGCCCAGCTCAAGAATATCAAGGACCTCTGCGAACTCATTACCGCAACCGACACCCGCATCGGCATTCCCAACGAGCATCTCGACACCTCCAGCGTGGCTTTCGACGAACTGGCACACCCCATGTATGCCACCGGTATTGGCCTCGTCCTCTATGGTATCGAGCAGTCCGAGCTCGAGAACGAAGGATTTGAGGAGGACTTCTTCAAAGAGGAGACTTCCCTCAAACCCGCCGAGGAGACCAAACGCAGAGAAGGCTCGCATGTAGATATCTTCGAGAATATGAGCGACGCTCCTGTCGTTCCCGAACCCGAGCAAGACGAAGAAGAAACCAAGCCCAACAAAAAACAGCCCAAGAAACCCAAAGGCGAGAGTTTCGACGGCCGTCTGAAAGACTTCTTTGGCAAGGTCTTCGGCGAGACAGGTATCGACGACTAACACATTCAAGCACTCAAACATTCAAGCACTCAAACACTCAAGCACTCAAGCACTCAAGCAATCAAGCGATATCGTATTGTGTATAACTTGTTGAAAACTAACTTGTAGAATACCCCTTTGTCTCGCGGATTATTAGTATTTTTATGCAACCTATTTTATACGGCACTATTTAATTAAGAAATTCTTATTCAGTAAGATAGAAATATACAAGCACATGGAGGACAATACCAATTTCGTTAATCAGCCCGCTCAGCAGGCACCTTTCTTCGCTTTTGATTCCCCCAAGGGACAGTCGTCCTACATCAAAGTCATCGGTGTGGGAGGTGGTGGCGGCAATGCTGTCAACCACATGTTCCGTCAGGGTATTAAAGGTGTCGATTTTATCGTCTGTAATACCGACATGAAGGCCCTCAACGCCTCTCCTGTCCCCAATAAGATACCCCTCGGCAACCTCGGCCTCGGTGCCGGCAACAAGCCCGAACGCGCCAGCAAGGCCGCCGTCGACAAGGCTGCCGACATCAAGGATGCCCTGACCCACAACACCCAGATGCTCTTCATCACCGCCGGTATGGGTGGTGGCACCGGCACCGGCGCTGCTCCTGTCATCGCTGAGATTGCAAAGAGCATCGACCTCGACAACGACGAAAATAAGAAAATCCTCGTCGTGGCCATCGTCACTCGTCCCTTCTCCTTCGAAGGCAAGCGCCGCCGCGACCAGGCTGAGGCAGGCATCGAGGAACTCCGCAAGCATGTCGACTCCATCATCGTCATCAACAACGACAAACTCCGCTCCTATGGCGACCTCGACATCTCCGAAGCTTTCGGAATGGCCGACGACGTCCTCCTCACTGCCGCCAAGGGTATCGCCGAGATTATCACCGGCAGTGGAAGCGTCAATATCGACTTCCAAGATGTCAACACCGTCATGGAACACTCCGGCACAGCCCTTATGGGTGCGGGTTCCGGCAAGGGCGAGAAACGCGCCATCGAGGCCATTACAGCCGCTTCCTCCTCCGCTCTCCTCGACGACTCCGACATCCGCGGAGCCAAGAATGTCCTCCTCTATTTCTCCTACTCCCCCGACCATAAAATTAAAATGGACGAAATCGGCGAAATCACCGACTTCATCCTCGACCGCACCGACGGCACCGCCGATGTCATCTGGGGTGCCGGTGTCGACGACAGCCTCGACGACGAACTCAAGGTGACCCTCATCGCCACAGGTTTCGAGCAGAAGAAAAACGAGTCCGTTCAGCGCCCGCAGCGTCATGAACTCGAAGGCCCCGACACCAAGCCTGTCGACCTGCAGCCCGTCGCAGACGATGAAATCAGAATCATCAACAAGCCCGAGACTGCCCGTGGTCCCATCAATATCATCCCCTTCGAGGACGACACCACGGTCAAGCCCGAGGTGAAGGTGCAGCAGCCTGTGAAAGAAGAGGTCGACCTCCTCGTCGAGGATATCCAGCTGGTCTCTCCCGAGCCCAAGGCCGAGCCTAAACCAGATTTTAAGCCCTCGTTCGATTTCCTCAACAAACCCATGGAGGAGCCCGTCGCCGTGATGGCCGAGCCCGCTAAGCCCGAGCCCGTCAAAGTCGCCACCGACAATTCTTTCCATAGCGCTTTCGAGAACGAGAACGATGTCAAGACCGCGGCCGACCGTATCCGTCGTATCCACGACCTCCTTCGCAACAATCCTAATGGTCCCGACCTCGTGCAGCGCATGTCGGCTCTCGATTCCGTCGATGAGGAGCTCTATGAAGGCCGTCACTCCAGCAGCCGCGAGTCCGCTACCTATTCCATGCGCGCCGACGGCACCATGGTCAAAAACGCCTACTTCGGAGACCAGCCCGATTGATGCGTAACTCGAAAGTCATAATTGGACTCCTCTGCGCCATCGGCGCTGCCGTCTGCTACGGCACCAACCCACTGGCCCGATTTCTATATGCCGAGGGGATGCAAGTCCCCTCGGTACTCTTTTACCGCTTCGGCCTCGCCTGGGTCATCGTGGCCATTGTCATGATGTTCCGCAAGGAGAGCCTCCGCGTCACCCGCCGCGAGTTCCTCACCCTCTCCGCCCTTGGCATCCTCTTCATCCTCTCCTCCACCACCCTCTACACCTCTTTCCAACTCATGCCCTCCGGCATCGCCTCCACCATCCTCTTCACCTACCCCGTCATGACGGCTGCCATCATGACCCTCTTCTTCCGCGAACGCATCACCCTTGCCACCGTTCTTTCCATTCTCCTCTCCCTGGCCGGCGTGGCACTGCTTTCTTTCAAAGACGAAGGCGGTACCTTCAATCTCCTCGGCATTGTTCTGGTGCTCATCTCGGCACTCACCTACGCGCTCTATATCATTGTCGTCGACAAGAGCCCACTGCAGATGTCGTCGTTCAAAATCAATTTCTACGTCCTCTTCTACTGCGCCCTTGGCAATGTTGTCTTTGCTCTCTTCAGCGGCCAACCTCTCACATTGCCGCCCACTCCCACGGCCTGGCTGTGGGTCTCCTGGCTCGCCGTCGTCCCCGCCATCATGGCGCTGGTGATGATGGTCTATGCCGCCAAATACCTCGGCTCCACGCCTACCGCCATCCTCGGCGCCCTCGAGCCCACCACCGCCGTCCTCATCGGTGTCTTTGTCTTCGCCGAGCCCTTCTCCTCGCGACTCCTCCTCGGCATCCTCCTCGTCCTCGCCGCCGTCACCCTCGTGGTACTCGGCAAAGCCCGACGTCGTTAGCCTCATCAACGTACCATCAGCGTACCGTCACCGTATCAACACCGTCCATGGACGGTGTTGATACGGCTTTATTATGCCTTTTAACCTTTTTTAACGCAAGGGTAACAGCCGCGGGGCGTATATTATAACGGTTAATGGTTAATGGTTAATGGTTATTGATTTTTGGTTATTGGTTATTTGTTAACGGTTAATGGTTATTGGTTATTGTTTTTTGGTTATTGATTATTTGTTAATGGTTAATGGTTGATGAATTCTGTTTCTTTCTTAAAATAAAAGTTATGGCAAAACAACGTTATGGTATCAATGATGGTTACCGGGGCACCGTGGGGACGGTGATTGGCTACCTGTGGCGCGGCCAATGGTGTCTGCGCTCGCGTCCGCGTTTCGTGCACAACCCCAATACTCCGCTGCAGCGCGCCGCGCGTGAACTCTTCTCCCAGGCCTCGCATCTGGCCTCGCAGATGAAGAGCGCCGTGCGGATGGGTCTCAACGCCGTGGCCCTTGAGCGGCATCGCACGGCGCACAACCACTTCCAGAGCATCAACCGCGACTGTTTCTCGCTCCGCGAGGGACATTTGGAGGTTGACTATGAGTGCCTTGTGATTGCCGAGGGGCCGGTGGCTCCCGTGGGGTTCGGGGTGCCGTCGCTGGCGGAGTTGTCGGTGACGGTGCCTTTCGAGGTGAACCCCGATCAGCGCCCTGCGCGTGGCGACGACGAGGTGGTGCTCTATGTCTGGTGTCCGTCACGCGGAGAGGGACTGCTGAGCGCTCCCTCCTACCGTCGTATGCGGAAGGTAACACTTACGTTACCACCACAGTGGGTGGGATTGGAGGTGCATCTTTATGGCTTCGCCAAGGATGCCGACGGTAGGGCTTCCGAAAGCATGTATATCGGCTGTGGCACCGTGCCGTCAGCCGACGAGATGGCGCCTGTAGGTTCGGGCGGCGAGGAGGGCTGCAGCGACGAAGCAGAGAAACATGAGGAGGGCGGCGAGGGTCACGTCGGTGATGCCGATGCCGAAGGGCAGCCGCAACAGCACGGTGGCGGGAGCCGTGAAGGGCAAGTAGGTGAGCAGGGTGGCCAGGGTGCCGCCGGTAGCATTGATTATCAGTGGGATGAGCAGCAGGGTGAGGAGCAGCGGCGAGAGCAGGAGGAGCACCCATTGGAGGGCATCGGCGTCGCTGTTGAGACGTGCCGCCAAGGCGGCGAGGAGGGCGCCGTAGAGCAGATAGCCCAAGAGGAAGAAGAGGAAGAAAATCGAGGCCACAAGGGGAAGGTTGATGGCTGTGAGGCCTTGCACGGTCTCGTCGACGAGCTGCACGGGGCTATGGTACTGCGCGGAGGCTTCGACACCCTTGGTGGCGACGCTGAGCGCGGCTTCCTGTTGGGTGCGGGCCTGTGTGAAGAGGTCGGGGTTGGTGTGCTGGATAAGGCCTATGGCGGCGGCGGTGAGACAGGCCCAGAGGGCGAGCTGCGTGACGGCAGCCAGGGCGATGCCGATGAGTTTGCCGGTGAGGAGCTGCACGGCTTTCACCGACGAGGCCACCACTTCGGCCACGCGTGTGGCTTTTTCTTCCTGCACGCTGCGCATCACCTGGATGCCGAAGACCAGCAAGGCCAGCACCATCAGCACGGCGAGGACAGTGGCGGCGACGCTCTTCACGGTGGCGAAGCTCTCGCGGCCGCTGTCGGCATCGAGGGTGTGGATGCGGATGCCGGTGTTCTCCACGGATTGCCGCTCTGTGAGGTCGAGTTGGGAGTAGACATCGGCGAGGATGAAGCGCCGCAAGAGCAGCTGCAGCTGGCTGTTGGAGGCATTCATGACGGCTTGAGGCGGGGTGTTGTCGCGGTGGTAGAGGAAAGCGTCGCGCGGCACCGAGCCACTTTGCCGGGCGGGGATGTAAAGTATGGCGGCGACGCTGTCGGCTTGCGCCATGCGCTGTTGCGCGTGGCTTAGGTCGGGCTGCGGCTGGAAGACGACTTCGTCGGTGCTCTGCAGGTCGTGGAAGAGGCCGCTCTCGTCGACCACCAGCACGGTGGAACGGTCGGCGGCATGATGGGCGGCGATGACGGGAAGGACATAGAGGACCGCCAGCAGCAGAGGCACCAACAGTGTCAATACCCAGAAGGCGGGACGACGCAAGCGCATGCGGTATTCGCGGACGATGACGACAAGGATTTTTTTCATAGTTCTATCTTTTTGGAGCAGAGGTCGGAGGCGGCATCGAGGTTATGGGTGGAGAGAAGAATGGCGGTGCCGGTGGCGCTGAGGCGGCGTATCTCGTCGCGCAGCATGGTGGCGTTGTCGCGGTCGAAACCCGAAAAGGGCTCGTCGAGGATGAGCAGACGAGGGCGGTGGGCCACCGTGGCGATGAACTGCACCTTCTGCTGCATGCCCTTGCTGAGCCGGCTGACGGGGCGTTTCCACCAGTCGGCGACTCCGAGACGAGTGAACCACTCGCGTGCCGCTGTCTCGGCGTCGCGGTGCGAGAGTCCTTTGAGTTGTGCCAGATAGACGACCTGCTCACCGGCGCGCATGTGGCGGTAAAGGCCGCGCTCCTCGGGGAGGTAGCCTATCTGTGCCAGGTCGTCCTGTGCGAGCGGGTGGCCGTCGAAGAGGATGCTGCCGCTATCGGGCGTGAGGATGCGGGTGACGAGGCGCAGGAGGGTGGTCTTGCCGGCTCCGTTGGCTCCGAGAATGCCCACCACTTCGCCAGCGGCGGCGGTGAAGCTGACACCGGAGAGCACCCGTTGGGTGCCGTAAGAGTGGGTGAGGTTTTTTACTTCGAGGAGCATAGATGATTATGGTTTTTTCTAGTTTTCTAGTTTAACTAGTCTAACTAGTCTTACTAGTCCTACTAGTTTTACTGGCAAAATTTAATAATAGTATCTCTCCGAGCAGGGCGGCGAGGGCGAGGAAGATGCACCAGTGCCAGAGGGGGGTGCCGTTGCGGCGGGCGCGGATTTCGCGGTCGAGGGGCTTGGAGGCATTGCGGACTACGCTGATACCCTCGATGCCGTCGACAGCCTCGGATACCTCGCTGGGGGTGAGGAAGCGCAGCTGCGACTCGCTGCGGTCGTAGTTGAAGGCCAAGTATTCGTCACCCAGCAGATAGTGGCCGGCAAGGGTGATTTCTCCGTGGGGTATCATGGCGCTGCGATTGCCCACGCGACGGAGGTCGGGGAGGATTGACTGATTGTTTGATTGTTTGATGGCTTGAGTAAGCGTAGGGGGCTGGGCCGAGGGGTCGTAGGTGTGCTGGAGGAAGATGGGGTCGGAGCCACCGAGGGTGTAGGCGGCCGGAGGCAGCGGACGGCTGTAGAGGGCCATGTTGTAGAGCGTGGGGACGAAGAGGGCCTGCGAGACGAAGTCGGTCCACTGTGCCGTGAGGGGGGTGGAGAAGAGGTAGAGACGACCGCTGCCATGGGGTATGGAGGCTAGCAGGAGGCTGCCGTCGGCCAGCGTGATGATGGGTTGGCAGAGGCTCTGTCCGGTGGACAGGAGGTAACGTCCCTGCACGCTGGGCATCTCCATATCCTCCCGAGTGCTCTGATTGAAGACCTGACGGTAGAGGCTGCTCTGTAGGTCGACCTTTGTGGCGCGGACGGCGCGGGTGTTCCAGCTCTCGAGGCGAGGGGCATTCATCAGGGCGAGGAGGGCGTTGAGCTGCTCCACACCTTTTTCTGCGGGTGGCACTACGCAGAGGGTGCCGCCCTCTTCAACCCACGAGGCGAGGGCTTGTGCCTGTCCTGAGGGAAGGGCGGAGAGTTCATTCAAGAGAATGAAATTGAGAGTTGAGAGTTGAGAGTTGAGAGTTGAGAGTTGGTAGTGGACGGCAGAGTCGGAGGAGAAGAGTTTCTCCAAGTTCTCGTTGCTCGTACCCGTCAGCAGCATCTCGATGCGTTGTCCGGCAAGGAGGGAGAAGTGGTAGTTGTCGTCGAAGGTGACGGGATAGTCGGCTATCTCCACGCGGCCGTTGAGCCATCCGGCGCTGTCGATGGTGAAGCGCAGCGAGGCTTTGGCGGTGGTGCCAGCGGGGAGGTCGACGGTGGCAAGGGCTCGTTCGCGGTCGCCCACGAAGAGTTTCACGGGCAGCTTCTCCACATCGCGCGAGCCGTCGTTGCGCAGCGAGGCTTCGACGGTGACACTGCCGCCAACGAAATAGGCGGGGGCGTCGAGGGTGAGGGTGTCGATATAGAGGTTGTCGGTGGCGGTGCCTTCGAGGGGAACGAGAGTGAAGTTAAGAGTTGAGAGTTGAGAGTTGAGAGTTGAGAGTTGGGAGAGGTCGGCGATGGTGGTTTGGAAGTCGCTGACGAGATAGGCGTGACGGTTGGTGGCACCTCCTTGTTGCAGGAAGTCGGCCTGCCGCTGTGCCACCTCGCCGAGACGACGGGTGGCGGGATTGATCTGTAGGGCTTCGACAGCATCGAGGAATTCCTCGCGGCTCAGCCAGCGGAACTCTTCGCCGGCAAGGGTGTTGGAGAGCAGCTGGAAGCGGTCGCCGGGGCGGTAGGCGGCGGCAATCTCGCGGGCTTTCTGCTTGGCGGTCTCCAGTTGGCTGCCGTCGCTGCCGTTATTCTCCATGCTGAACGAGTTGTCCACATAGACGCTCACGGCAGTGGTGCCCGACTGCAGCTGCTCGCTGCCAGGCAGCGTGGGCTGGGCGAAGGCCAGCACAAGGCCGACGATGGCCAGACAGCGCATCAGCAGCACCAACCATCGGCGCAGCTGTCGCACCTTGCGTTTCTCGCTTCGCACCTCACTCAGGCGGTCGACATTGCTGAAGTAGACCTTGCGGTAGCGGCGGAAGTTGAAGAGGTGCACCGCAATGGGAACGGCCAATGCCAAAAGACCCCAGAGGAAAGCCGGTTGAAGAAAGATCATTCCTACAATCATATTAACAGCAAAATTCTATTTAACAGCAAAATTCTATTTAACATCAAAGTTCTTTTTAACGGCGAATTTGTCTAATTTATCTAAGCTACGCAGTCTGAATTTGGGGCTAATTACTCGAATCATGACGCCATTTTTTGCTGGCAGGGATTCGCTCATATTCTAACGATGTTTTCCCAAAGTTAATCAAGATACCTAAATCCATTTTGCTGGCTTTCAGATAGGAGTATATCTGTGCATAATGTTCGTCAGCGAAGTCCGATGTTGCTTTTAGTTCCAAGATTATATTATCGTAGCAAATAAAATCGGCACGGAAGGTTTTGGATAGTTTGTTTCCTTTGTATTCAATAGTGAGTTCTTTTTCTCGTTCAAAGGGGATGTTCCTTTTGGATAGTTCAATGGCTAATGCTTCCTGGTAGACAGGTTCTACAAAACCGCAACCTAGCGTTCGGTGGACCTCCATAGCTGCCCCGATAATAGCAAAAGATTCATTTTTATGAAGAAGTGCTCCTTCCATTAGAGTAATTCGTTAAAAATTGTATTGCGTAGCTTAGATTAATTAGTACAATTCGCCGTTTCAATAATGTTATTAGCCGTTATTGTATTTGCAGATGTCGGCCAGAAAGCATTCGCCGCATTTTGGCCGTCGGGCTTGGCATACGTAGCGGCCGTGGAGGATAAGCCAGTGGTGAGCTTTGGAGAGTTTCTCGGGCGGGATGTGTTTGGTGAGGGTACGCTCGGTCTCGAGGGGCGTCTTGGAGTGGCAGGTGAGGCCGATGCGGTTCGAGACGCGGAAGACATGGGTGTCTACCGGCATGGCGGGCTGTTCGAAGGCCACGACAGCCATCACGTTGGCGGTCTTGCGCCCCACACCTGGTAGGCGCTGCAGGTCGTCGATATTGTCGGGCACCTCGCCGCCGTAGTCGTTCACCAGCATGCGGGCCATGGCCGCCAGATGCTGGCTCTTGCTGTTGGGGTAGGAGACAGAGTGTATGTAGTGGAAGAGGTCGTCGGGAGTGGCTTGCGCCATCGCGGCGGCATCGGGGTAGGCCTCGAAGAGGGCAGGGGTGACCATGTTGACACGCTTGTCGGTACACTGTGCCGAGAGCATCACTGCCACCAGCAGCTGGAACGGTGAACCGTAGTGCAGCTCCGTCTCCGCCACCGGCATCGCCTCCTCGAAACGGCTGATGACCTGATTATATCTCTCTTGAATCTTCATTTTGCTTATCTTTTGTCCCCTCACTCCCTTTCACTCCTTAGTTCCAGAGCTACCAGCACCGGGTAGTGGTCCGAGATGTCGCTCTTGATGCGATGGTAGCTGAGGGTGGTGAACTCGGGGCTGTGGAACACCATGTCGATGCGGAACTGGGGAAGCCAGTTGTGGCCCAAGGGTAGCAGTTTTCCGCTGCCGCCGTTGAAGGTGGTGCAGAATCCGGAGCCCTCGTCGCAGTAGGTGTCGTCGAGATAGTCGGTAATCTGTCCGTAGAGCCACGAGCCGGGGATGTCGTTCATGTCGCCCGCCAGCAGCATCGGCACACTGCTGCCCGTCACCAAGGGGCGCAGCAGTTCTTTCCACTCTTTCTCGTGACAGAGCACCGTTTCTTTGGCTTTGCTCAGAGTGCGGCGTGTGGTGGAGTCGAGTTTGCCGTGGCGCATGTCGTCGATGTCGCTGCGGTTGTCGAGGGTGAACTGGTAGCTGTCCATGTGGACGCAGCAGACGCGGAACTTGCGCTTGCCCTTTTGCAACTCCACGAGGACTTTCTGTTGGTCGATATGCTTCACGTAGGTGATGGGCAGCTTCGAGAAGACCACCGTGCCGGAGGGGTTGTCGCTGCCGCCGTGGGCACCGTAGCGGTGAAGATAGCCGCGGGCCGTCAGGCTGTCGGTGACATTGCGGTCGGGTACTGCGGAGTATTCCTGGAGGCAGAGGATATCGGGGTGGTTGTTTTCGTCCAGCAGTTGGAGGAAGGCATCGGCATGTTCGGCAGAGGCGGCCGCCTCAAATTTCCTGCCCCCGAAATTGTGGAGGTTGTAGCTCAGGAGGGTCACCATATGGGGATGCTCGTCGGCGGGAGGCACTTCCGAGGTGCCGCCAATCTGGAAGAAAAGGCCGATGTAAGAGAAGCGGAGAAGGATGGTGCCGGCGGAGATGAGGAATTCCCAGCGCCCCATGCAGAGCCACACTATCAGCAGCACTAAGTTGAGTACCAGCATCGGCAGGAAGCCGTAGGTCAGCACCGACGGCAGAATATTCGAAGAAGGAGCGATAAGTTCCGCTAACGTCGTCGCTACCAGCCCCAGCGCGGCAAGAATATTGAATACTAATAATATAATGCGAAATACTTTCATTTTTCGAACTGCAAAGGTAATCAAAAAAATTCAATTGTCAACCTTTCTTTACACTTTAACCCTCAAACTTTAAACTTTTTTAGTATTTTTGCAGTCCGGTATGAAACGTTTTGCACTCATAGGACGTCGTCTTGGGCACTCGTACTCACAACGTTGGTTCGAGGAACTCTTCGCCCGTGAAGGGCTGTGCGGCCATAGCTACAGCCTCGTCGAGATGCCTACGCTCGAAGGGCTGTGCGACTGGGTTCGGCGCGACCATATCGACGGATTCAATGTCACCGTGCCCTACAAGCAGGAGATTATCCCGCTGCTCGACGCCTTGGACGAGAGCGCCGCCGCTGTCGGTGCCGTCAACTGCGTCACCGTAGAACGTCAAGCAACCAGCCAATCAGGCAATCAGGCAATTAGACTGATAGGCCATAACACCGATGCTCCCGCCTTCCAAGAGACCCTTCAAGTATTTATTCAATCAAACAATCAAGCAATCAGGCAATCGTTCATCCTCGGTACCGGTGGTGCCGCCCGTGCGGTAGCCTACGCCTTGGGAGCACTGGGAATTGAATATACGTTCGTCAGCCGTCACCCCGACCAGCACGAGCACGCCATCAGCTACGAAGAATTGGTGTCTTTCACCCCTCACCTCTCACCTCTCACCTTGATTGTCAACGCCACCCCCGTCGGCATGTACCCCGCCGTCGATGCCACCCCGCTTGATCTTTCACCTTTCACTCAAGCACTCAAGCACTCAGATAATCAGGCAATCCTTATCTACGACCTCATCTACAACCCTTCTCCCACGCGCCTCCTGCGCGAAGCTGCCGCCCTCGGTGCCAAAGCAAAGGACGGCCTCGAGATGCTCCACCGCCAGGCAGAACTCAGTTGGGAATGGTTTCGGCAAGCAGAGTAAAGTCGAAAACACACTCCAGCGTTGCGCATCGAGATGGCGCAGCGCTTCCCCGCGGTGGCGACTGCCATTGTTGTGCATTTCCACCTCGTAAAGATTAAAGCACAAGAAATACGCTATTGAGACAGAGGATTGCGTAGAAGACCAGTAGCCCTCAACTGAATCCCGTCTGCCCGCAGCGGGCAGGAAAACACAGCCCTTGGCTTCGAGGACGGCCTACCCCCGTTCGACCTTGAAGGTCACCACAGTCAGCGTGGGGGCTTCGTACCTCTTTTTCTTATTGTTGTCCATAATAATATTACTCCATTAATTATTTGACCACCGCCACTTTGCGGGCAGGATAATTACCCACTTTTACCATATAAACACCTGTAGGTAATGCTTGACAGCTTGATTGCTTGATTGCTTGAATTTTGCGGCCCATCAGGTCGAAAACATTCACCTGCTGGCCATCGGCACCTTCGACCACGATGCGGCCGTCGCGGGCGTAGACTTTGATGTCGGAGGTGGCGATGTCGTCGATGCCTTCGCTACCGCAGTCTTCGACTATCTGGCTGAAGTAGGTGCTCCAGGCCTCGGTGTAGGCTTCCAGGGTGCCGCAGGGGACGACGAGGAGGCAGCTGGCGGGGATGTTTCGGAACGACATCGAGGTGACGCTGGGCGGCACGGTGGCCTTCACCACGAGGGTGTCCAACGCGGAGCAGTTGCGGAAGGCCATGGTGCCAATGCGACCGACGCTGGCGGGCAGCGTGACGGTGGTTAGCGCCGTGCATCCCATGAAGGCGAAGTTGGGTAACGCGGTGAGGGATTGGGAGAGGGTGACCGCCGTCAGGGCTGTGCAGCTGCTGAAGGCGCCGTTGCCCATGGTGGTGACGCTGTTGGGCATCACCAGTGCCGTCAGGCCTGTGTCGCGGACAAAGGCCGAGGCGCACACCGTGAGGATGCCGTCGGGGATGGTGTAGCTGCCGCTATGGGTCAGGGGCAGGCGGACGAAGAGGGTGTTGTTGTAGAGGGGTTGCGTCAGGCCGTCGCAGTCGAGGAAGGCGCCGGGGCCAATCTCGGTGACGGAGTTGGGGATGACCACATGGGTGAGGCTGGCACAGCGGTAGAAGGCACCGCCGCAGATGTAGGTGATCTGGTCGGGGATGGTGTAGACGCCCGTGGCGGCGACCGGCATATAGACGAAGACGGAGTCTTTGTAGTAAGGCTCCGGCAGCGCCGTGCCCGAGAAGACATAATGGCCGAAGTCGGTCACGCTGGCGGGGATGCTGACCGAGGCCAGATTGATGCAGTCGTAGAAGGCATAGCCCTCGATGAGGCTCATCGTGCCGGGGAGGGTGACCGAGGTGATGCCGCTGCAGCCGTAGAAGGCATATTCGCCGATGGCGACGACGGTATAGGTGGTGTCGCCCCAGGTCACCGTGCTGTCGATGACCAGCGACCCTTGCGGCTGGGCAATGCCCTCGCTCCAATAGTCCTCCTCGTCGATGTCGCCGGGGCAGGTCACCACGGCGGCGCCGTTATCGATAAGATAATAGAGGGTGTCGCCGCTCGAAGTCACGGCCGAGAAGTCGTAGGTGTTCTGTGCGTGGGAAGGAATGAAGGTCGCCAGCAAGGCAGCAATGAGAATCATTTTTTTCATAGGTGATTGATATTTAGGTGGGTTCTATTTATTTACTTTTCAGTCGCCAAAACAGACAGGACCCATTAGTCTGCCAGACAACCGTTGTTTAACATTCGGTTTACGAGTGCAAAGATACGACTTTTTTTTCATTTCTTCATGGGGTTGAAGATGAAATGGAATCAACTGCAAAGATACAAAAATTGAGTGGAATGGCAAAATTTATTTTTGACATTCTCGGAAGTTGCGAAAGTCGAGCGACCTTGACGAGCCTTTGAGGAGGACCTGCCGTGTACGACAACTATTTAAATGAATATATACCGCAGGATGAAGAGCACGGCCAGCACCCACATGGTGGGGGTGATGTTCTTGAAACGTCCGCAGCAGGCGTTGAGGAGCACGTAGCTGATGAGGCCTATGAGGATGCCGTCGCTGATGCTGAAGCAGAAGGGCATCACCGCCATCGTGATGAAGGCCGGCAGGGCCTCGACGGGGTCTTCCCAGTTGATTTTCGCGATGGGCGACATCATCATCATGCCCACCACGATGAGTGCGGGGGCTGTGGCTGCCGCGGGTATGGCGAGGAATAGGGGGGCGAAGAGGAGCGCAATGGCGAAGAAGGCGGCGGTGGAGAAGGCGGTGAGGCCTGTGCGGCCGCCGTCGGCCACGCCGGCGGCGCTCTCCACGAAGGTGGTCGTGGTGCTGGTACCGAGGGCGGCGCCACAGAGGGTGCCTATCGAGTCGGCCATGAAGCACTCGTTGATGCCGTCGATATTACCCTCCTTGTCGATATATCCGGCTTTCTCGCTCACGCCGATGATGGTACCCATCGTGTTGAAGATGTCGAGGAAGAGGAAGGTGAAGAGCACCACGAGGGTGTCAAGGATGCCCTTGGTGCTGGTGAGCTCGCTCCAGGTGAACTGGAAGGCGATATCTTTGATGCTTGGAGGTAACGAGACGATGTCGCTGAGCGTGGTGAGGGCCACGCGGCTCACGGTGCCGTCGTCGCCCACTACATTGTAAATGGGGATGAGTCCCAGCGCCGTCGTGGCGAGGATGCCCCAGAGGATGCCGCCGCGGACGCCTTTCATCACCAAGGCTCCCGTAATGATAAGACCTAAGATGCCCAGCAGGGCGGTGCCGTTGAAGGAGTCGTCGGGCAGTTTGAAGCCGAGGGCCACAAAAGAAGGACCGTGGCCGACGATGCCGGCGTTCTGGAACCCGAGGAAAGCAATGAACAATCCGATGCCTGCCCCCACGGCATATTTCAGCGACAGGGGCAGCGCGTCGACAATCCACTTGCGCACGTTGGTGAGTGTGAGGATGATAAAGACGATGCCCTCCAGGAATACCGCCGTCAGCGCAAACTGCCAGGAGTGGCCCATGGCGATGCAGACGGTGTAGACGAAGAACGTGTTGACCCCCATGCCGGGTGCAAGGGCGAAGGGCTTCTTGGCGATGAAAGCCATCGCCAGCGTGCCTATGATGGCGGCGAGGGCCGTGGCGGTGAAGACGGCGCCGTTGGCTTTCGACATCTCTCCGCCCAGCGCGTCGAAGACATTGGGATTCACGGCCAGGATATAGGCCATCGTGAGGAACGTGGTCAGGCCGGCGAGAATCTCCGTCCTGACGCTGTGCTTTTCAGGGTCAAACCCCAGCCATTTCAAGAATTTCATAGTAGCTTATTTCGTCGCTTACAACAACGGCATAATCCTCAGTTTATTGCACAACCATACAAGAAACCAGCTATCAAATAAAAACACATTATACCGCTGATACCGTATGAATAAAACACTAACAAATGTGGCATAATACAATTGATATAATCAAATTATTGTCAATAATTTTTATTTATTGCCAAAAATTTGCGTATCTTTGCACCGTCAAATAGAGCAAAGATGTACGATACATTACATATAGATGAGCTGTATAACGTATTGGGAAACAGCGAACGAGTGTCCACTTTTGATATTGTGAGTTTCTATCGTAGCTATATTCCTGATATGCCAATTTCTACTATTCGATGGAAAATTCATTCTTTAGTAAATAAAGGGATCATTTATTCCATCGGGCGTGGTATTTATAAATTGGGAAGAAAAACCATATTTGAACCTCATATCTACCGGAAGACAGAGGTGATAGCGGATATTATGCGACGACAATTTCCCTTTGCGAGTTATTGCCAATGGGATTTGTCGGTGGCAAATATGTTTGTCCATCACCTGATCAACATACAGCTCTATTTTGTCGATGTGGAACGAGATGCTGTCGATGCTGCTTACCATGAACTAAGAGACTCCTATCGCCACACTGTTTTATACCGTAATCTTAGAGAAGAACTGCCTTATTATGATGGATACATTGTAGTCCGAAATATGGCCGTCGATGCTCCAACGGTTAAGGTGTCTGATATGCCGATGGCCTCGTTGGAGAAAATTCTGGTTGATTTTGCCATAGACCGATTGTTTCCTTTTCAAGACACAGAGATTGTCGATATTTATGCGAATGCAATTGCTTCTTATGCAGTCAATACCAGCCGGATGCTGCGCTATGCAGGTCGTAGAGGCCGACGCAATATAATAGAAGAAATCCTGGACGAAATAAACTAAACTATGATTGCTCCACTCTCATTCTCCGCCGACTGGATTATCCAAATATCCAAGAAATACAAAGCCGACAGAATCTTGGTTGAGAAATCCATCAGGGCATTGTCATTACTGGAAGGTCTTGCCGAATCCACGCTTCCTTTCGTTTTCAAAGGTGGCACTGCACTAATGCTTATATTCCGAGAGCCTCGCCGACTGTCTATCGATATCGACATTATACTTCCCCCTGATACTACGGATTTAACTGCATTGCTCCAGCAGGTTGCTTTTGGCAAAAACTTTTCCCGCATTGAAGAACAGGCCCGAGTGACTGGATCGGTACCAAAGGGTCACTTTAAGTTTTATTATCCTTCTGCCGTTGAAAACAAAGAATCATACATATTGTTAGACATTCTTTTCGAGCAAGTCCCTTACTGCCGAATAATTGAACGGCCCATTGACAACGTTTTCCTCTCAACAGAGGGCGAAAACAGAGTGGTCAAAGTTCCTGATGTCAACAACCTGATTGCAGACAAACTGACAGCTTTTGCTCCACAAACAGTTGGTGTACCTTACCGCAAAGGGGACAACGAATGTGGAATGGAAATAATAAAGCAGTTGTACGACATAGGACTATTGTTCGACAAAGCGGACGACATAAAGACAATCGTCGCAGTGTATCGCACGATTGCCCAGCAAGAAATAAGATATCGTGATGCGCAATATTTGGTCGAAGACATCCTTCATGACACGATGGACCATGCGCTGTCTATCTGTTTTCGTCATGGTCGAAACAATGTCGAGTATCCTGTGCTTGTGCGGGGAATCAAACAGGCATCCTCCCACATCTTCTCTGAGCCATACCATCTGGAGAAGGCCATCTTATCTGCCGCCAAAGCCTTTTATCTTGTATCGTTGATAGAATCATCCGATGGCGCTGCATTGGAAAAATATAGCAATCTGCAATTGGAGAGGATGGCAGATTGGCTATTTACCGACTATGAGTACACAAAACTCAACAAATTAAAGAAGTCCAATCCCGAGGCGTTCTTCTATCTGTATTTGGCTTTAAATATTACCCACAACCAGGATAGATGACTTGAGGTGGCGGACTTGTCTGGCAAAGGGCGGCTGTTAGCTTCGCCCCGCATTCTTGATGAGTAAAATTCAGCTGCAGCTATCAATTGAGAAATACAATTTCTGAATAAGATTTGGTTGATTTAGATTTTATTTGTATTTTTGTATTGTGAAAATGAATAAATCGAAATAATTATGGAAATTGACATTGAGAAAATTGCAAAAGAGATTAGCGCTGACAAGAAACCCAGGAAGATTACACCCAGACAACTTTTCAATGCATTTGGATTTGAAAGACGCACTCCTGGGAACTGCTATTGGGTTGACAAATTTCTGAATGACAACTCTCTTATGGTCACCCCTCACTATAACGACGTTTGGATTGACGAATTCATTTCCATAGATCATAAACCTGTAGCAAAAACAGAAATACCTATTGATCCTATTCGTAGGATTAATTCCCTGGATTCTGCTAATACAATTCCGTCCTATGTGAATAACGACGCACCATTATTGGCAGCAACGACTATCATGCAAAGCTATGATTTCTCGCAGTTACCTGTTATCAATGGGAATGTTCGTAATCTAGTTGGATATATTTCATGGAAAACCATATCAAAGGCAAAAATCAACGGCATTAATTCAGATATGGTAAAAGACTACATTGAACCTGACGTTGCAACACTAAGTCCAGATACGCCGCTGATACAGGCAATTGAAATTGTAAAGAAACATGATTTTGCAGTTGTACTTGCCAAGGATAAGTCCTTGTATGGCATAGTTACTGCAACAGACGTAACTACTCAGTTTATTGAAGAGTCAGAACCATTTGTTCTTTTGAGTGAATTAGAGGGGCATCTGCGAAACTTGTTACGAGATAAAATATTGGTAGAGGATTTGAAAAAATTATGTTGTAAAGATGAGCAAGAGATATCTTCAATTGATGAAATGACATTTGGCGATTATGTAACTATCTTTGGCAATGAAAAGCAATGGAAGAAATTGAAAATTGCTGCTGACAGGAAGACTTTTGTGGAAGAACTTGAAGTCATTAGAGGTATTCGGAATGATGTAATGCATTTTCGCCCATCAGGATTGGATGATGGCAAAAAAGAACTATTAAAACGTTTCGTGGACTATTTGCGAGTATTGGTACATTATAAACATGATTGATATAACGCTTTAGCTGCGCCTATAAAGATATGGTTTGTGCATTTAAGAAAGCCTATAATTATAGGCTTTCTTCTTTTTTTATAAATACTATTTCCCCATATTAGAAAAAAATGTGTATTTTTGCAGTCGGTTTTGAGAGTGAAATCTCAAGGCCGAAAGTTAATTATTAGAAGCGTTATGCTTCCTTGTACTTGAGAACGTCGGAACTTTTCAAGTGGAATTATCAAGGTTGTATAATGGCTTCACGCTGATAGCGTGGGCTGTTATTACATTCGATAATTCAGGTTTCCGACGACCTTCAAGTACGATGTGAGACATACAGGCCCACGCTTCTTTTGAATACTTGCTATCGGGGGCTGGATGGCGAAGTAGTTGTGCCCGACACAAACAAGGGAATTTGAAATATGAATATAATACTTGCTGTTATCGCAATTATTTTGTGTACCATTGGCTTGTCATTAGGTAGTGCGGCATCTATTGCAGAAGTCAATCGTCCAAGAACAGGGATTGCATTAATAATATCAATTGTGGCATTTTTTTTAGCAATCATCTCCATGGGATTAGATTGGTATTGGGCAGTAATCATTGCCATTCCTATCGCGATATTTATTCCGATGCTGATTGCGGGTGTAATAAGCGGAACACATACACAATGGTCACTTGACAATATGTGTAGATTTTGTTCCCAGGGATATTCTGAGATAAAAATAATGGCTTGGGTATTTGCCGGATTGATAATATCTATCATTGCAATAGTGTTATAATGAACAATCACGAAAAAGAAATAGCGCAAAAGGAATCTTTTCTTATGCATATTACTGGCGATTACTATGATTTCGTCTCGGATTTTGCAATACCAATAGTTCGCATTGGCACTCCTGTATTCTTTGTACTGCTGGGGCTTACTTTTGTCTGTCACTGGAGTATCGTCTGCGACTTGTTCTCTATTGCAAGTGGTTTTTCCATTTTGTTTATTGCATACATTATTTCGCTAATATTTGTCATTGACAGATTGCTGCTATATCGTGTCTTCAAGTCAAAATCTCCCATATATTCGCTAACGGCAATATGGGGAATTGCTTTGATAGTAGTAGGTATCGCTGCATGCATACTATCCAACAACCACAAAAAACAATACAGGTTTGAATGTACCGAATGGTATGTGGACGAGCCAAACGGCATTTATCATTGGAACGATAAATGTGAGAGAAAGAGTACGTCCACATATACGGCAAAAGGCTACGAGTTTTGCGACAAAGGTTTGGCATTATGTGACTACTGCAAAGAAGAAATGGATGAATATGAGCCAGAGCCTATACGTAAACCATAATTATTAACATAATTTCATGTTGAAACAATGAGTACTCTTAGCATTATCTTAATTGTATATTTGGTTGTGGCGATTGCCATAATGTCTGTAGTCATATTCCGTAGGCAACATGATACTTGGCCCTGGGGTGATTTGGTAGAGAAGAAACCTCTTTGGAAAATAATCTTACCGCTACCTATATATCCTATTGCCGGCATATTTTATGTATTGATACAGGCTTTTGACCCCAAGGAGCGTCGCAACAGAGAAGCCAAAAAACATCTAAAGACAAAAGATGATTTTGAAAAGGAATATGCGGAACTGAAAATTGACGAAGTGGATATAGCGGATGGCATTGATGACACTTTACAGAAAAATGCGTCTTTATGTATGGCAAATGGTTTGCTCAATAGAGACCTATTATCTTTCTTTTCCTTGTTGGACGACAACGTATGTCAAGTATTGTATGACGAAAAACTATTTGACAAAACCACGGGTAAATCTAATGTTGAACAATATTGGAGCAATTGGTTAAAGCGACAAGCTGAAAAGGGATTAACCCACAAATACAAGATTGTAGAAGCCAAATATTTTTCAACTGAGGCATTAGAAATATTGTTCTACAATGGAGAAAAGCGTTACTGTGGTGCAATGATTGTGGTGTCCTGGTTTAATTCTCAAAACAGAATACAAAATATCCTTTTCTGTTCAGAGCCAATCCATTATACCCATTTTTTAGAGAATAAACAAAAAATGTTGTCCACTTTGGAATCATTGAGCTCAGATCCCGTGACGTCAGATTTTGAAAGTGGTAGGCATCTTCCATGCTGCAAATGCGGTACAGATTCCGCAAAACTGATTTGGTATGGATTTAGAGATGTCGCATATGGTGGACAAGTATCATTTTGTCCTAAATGCAAAGATATTGTTGAACACTATTGCCATACACACTTTTATGTCGACTATTGGACAGAACATTTTCCAATGGGCGATAATATTGATTACATTGAGAATGTATTGAATACAAAAGATATTCTTGATGAGCCAGAAGAACCTGCTGTGTTACGTGCTCCTGGTAGGGTCTTTCTTGAACCAGTCAGGTATGTGTTGTCACAATGTGATAGAATTGTAGATGGAACAGAAGAGAACCAACTACTATATGCCGCAAATAATGGGGTATATGAAGCATATAATAATCTAGCAATAAAACTGCTAAGCAAGGATACCGAAAAAGCTATTGAATATTTCAAATTGGCTGCGGATCATGGTGTTGCAAACAGTATGCTAAATCTCTCCCTATGGTACTATTCAGGACACGAGATGTCTCAATTCATTAACTATACACATCTGGCAGCAAAGGCTGGAAATATTATTGGATTATATAATGATGCTGTAACATGGCATTCTGCAGTCTTTGGAGGTGCTCCTCAAATTGATAGGGCCGAGAAACTGTATAGGGAGGCAATAGATGTGTGTCTGAATCAAATATATGAAGAAGATGAGAATCAGAAACCAAAAGATGCCTTTTGTGATTATGTTTTGCAATATTCATACTATGGTTTAGGATTATTATACTACCGAGACTTTGGGGAATACAAAAAGTACAATTTAAATTTATACTTTGGTAAAGAGGAGGAATTTGCCGTCATGCTAAAGGCTTATGCATACCTTAACGAATGTCCGAAACAAGACAACAAAGTAAGACACTTGAAAGCGTGTATCTACAAAAGAATATTGGATATACAAAAGGGAGTGGATGCTTACATGAACAAAGAAAAGCAAGACAACGATGACCTGCCGTTTTGATTCATGCTCATGATTTTAGAAAAACATGAGCATGACCTACATCATTCATGAGCATGATTTTTCGGAATCATGCTCATGTTTTTACAAAAAGATGAGAATGAAATCTCGTGTTGCAAGAGGAGCACATTAAATATTGTTGAAAAGTCTTTCTTGTCAATTCGATATTTCTTTGTATCTTTGCAAAAAAGGCAGCACATGAATAAGAGAAAAAAGAAGAAAAAGCGCACCAAGTCATTGAGAAAGAAAAATAATCGGCGAAAAAAATCAATGTTGATAATATCAAAGGATAACTCAAACGCAGATGGTACTATTCAGCTTAATAATACATACATTAACTTTACAGGGAAAGACCTCGGTTCGGAAAAAAGAGAAAAACTTAAGATTGTGCTAACCGTAATAGGAATAATTGTTCCGGTTTTAATGGCAATACTATCTAACACAACCTGTAGTAATAGCACCACAAAATTTCCCGACGAAGAAAGAATACAAACATTGATAGAAGACTATAGGACCATAACAAATAGCAGCAATTACATTGAATGTAGAAAATTATATTCACCTATTGTTGAACGTTATTATAATTCTTATAACATTGACATTGACTCTGTCGTAAAACTCCATAAATCTTACAATAGAAAGTTTGGTGTCCGCGGTAAGATAAGTAACATTTACGAAGAATCACTTGTCATTAACAAAACTAACAATAACAAAGTAGAGGTATCCTTTAACGAAGATTTTTTACTTGACAGGGATGACACAACAAAGAATACAATGTTCCTGTTAAAAAAATATTTTGTAGTTGATAATGAATATAAAATAGTTTGTGAATATGAGGAGATAATAAAGGAATGGTAAGATTAGATAATAAGGGGGAAAAAGAGTTGTTGAAAACACATGGAATCCTTCGCCCGAAAATAGATGTAAAAGTTTGACGAGGGATCGTCGAAAGACCGTCGAAGGATCGCCGAAGGATCACGGGGTGATAATGCTAAAAACCAGCATTTTATGCATTTTATTTGGTGTTTTGTATATCGGGTTGGTTTTCAGTGGGTTGCTATTGGCGTAAAGAAGGCATAAAGAAGGAGCATAGAAGGCAGGAAGAAGGGACAAAGAACGGATATGGTATTCGTAATGAATAAACGGATTTCCCCCAAAAAGATAGCTGAAAGGACGTGAACGCATACCCGTCACGGATGGCGATAAAAAGGAAAGGGTGCCTGTAACAGACACCCTTTGCCGTTGTAGGGTTGGAACTTTTCTCTTTTGTATTCCTTGGATTACTCTTCCTCTGCGGCAGCTTCCTCGTAGGCTTTGAGGAGGGCCTGCTGGACGTCGGCGGGGACGAGCTCGTAGCTGCTGAAGGTCATGGTGAAGGTACCGCGGCCGCTGGTGAGCGAGCTCAGGGCGGTGCAGTAGCGGTTCATCTCGGCCAAGGGAGCTTTGGCTTTCAGTGTGGTGTACTTACCCTCGGCATCCATGCCCATGACGATGGCGCGGCGACCCTGCAGGTCGGTCATGACGCCACCCTGTGCCTCGGTGGGCACGGTGACAGCGATATCGTAGATAGGCTCTTTAATCTTGGGGTTAGCCTGCTTGAAGGCCTCGCGGAAGGCGGTACGGCCGGCAATCTTGAAGGCCGTTTCGTTGGAGTCCACGGGGTGCATCTTACCGTCGTAGATGTTGACGACGATGTCGCGGGCGTAGGAACCGGTCAGAGGACCCTGCTCCATTTTCTCCATGATACCTTTGAGGATGGCGGGCATGAAGCGGGCATCGATGCTGCCGCCCACAATGCAGTTGTTGAAGACCAGCTTGCCGCCCCACTCCAGAGGATATTCCTGGGTGTCGCGGATGGGGTACTTGGTCTGGTTGGGCATGCCGTCGAAGTAAGGCTCGATGAGCATGTGCACCTCACCGAACTGACCGCTACCGCCGGACTGTTTCTTGTGGCGGTACATGGCCTCGGCACTCTTGGTGATGGTCTCGCGGTAGGGGATGTTGGGGGCGGTGAAGTTGACGGCCAGCTTGTACTGGTTCTCGAAGTACCACTTCACAGTGTTGAGGTGGAGCTCACCTTGGCAGCCAAGGATAACCTGGCGCAGCTCGCGGCTGTTTTCGAGCGTGAGGCTGCGGTCGTAGGTCACGAGGTCCTTCAGTGCGGCGCCGACTTTCTCGTCGTCGTTGCTGTTGGCGGCCTTCACGGCGACAGTGTAGATGGGAGTCGGGAACTCGATCTCGCAGACGGCGTCGTCGGTGTTCTTCGGGGTGGTGAGGGTATGGTTGATCTTGACGTCTTTCAGCTTGATGGTGCAGACGATGTCGCCGGCGCAGGCTTTCTCGACGCGCTGACGGTTGCTGCCGCTGCAGACGAGGACCTGGCTGACGCGCTCCTTGCTCTGGTTGCAGGCGTTGACCACATCCTGGGCTTCGGCGAGTTCGCCGTCGAAGAGGCGGAGGTAGGTGATCTCACCGAGGTTCTTATCCTTGGCGCTCTTGAAGGCGAAGGCGACGGTGGGGTTGGCACCGTTGCACTTCAGCTCTTTGCCGCCTTTGGTCTTCTTGGCATCGGCCACCTCGCAGGGGGCGGGGACGTTCTGGCAGATGAACTCGAGCAGACGGTTGACACCGAAGTTCTCCTTGGCGGAGGTGCAGAGGATGGGGAAGAGGTCGCGCTTGTCGATGGCGAGCTTAAGGGCCTTGGTGAGTTCCTCGGCGGTGAGGTCGCCATTCTCAAAGTATTTCTCCATGAGGGCGTCGTCGGCAGCGGCGGCTTCCTCGACGAGGGCCATGCGCATCTCCTCGGCCTTGTCGGCGTATTCGGCGGGGATGTCGGCCTCGGTGTACTTACCGTCGGTGAAGGTGTACATCTTGTTGGCGACGATGTCGACCACCTGGTTGAAGCCAAGACCGGCGTTGGTGGGGAACTGGAGCACAGTGCACTTGCCACCGAAGAAGTCCTTCAGCTGGTTGACGCTGTCGTCGAAGTTGGCCTTCTCGGCGTCGAGGTGGTTGACGACGAAGAGCATCGGGGTGTCGAGTTTGGCAGCGTAGCGGTTGGCGATTTCGGTGCCGACCTCGACGCCGCTCTGGGCGTTGACCACGACGACGGCGGCCTCGACCACGTTGAGGGCGCTGTCGAGCTCACCCTGATAGTCGGCGAAGCCGGGCACATCGAGGATGTTCACCTTCTTGCCGCCGAACTCGGTGTACATGAGAGTGTTCTCCACGGAGTAGCCGCGGTCGTGCTCGATGTCGCGATAGTCGCTGATGGTGTTCTTGCTGTCCACGGAGCCGCGGCGGTTGATGAGGCCGCCACAGAAAGCCATAGCTTCAGCCATAGAGGTCTTGCCCGATTTGGCGCCGCCCACGAGGGCGATGTTACGGATGTCCTGAGTCTGATAAATTTTCATTGTGTTATTATTTATTTCTAATTTTTAATTTCTGAATCTAAGTTTCCGTGCGCTTATTTTTCTATATTTTAGCGCATTACTTATCGCCGACACCCCTGCCGGCGATAGGAAACGTGGCTGCAAAGATACAAATAAAATTGGAATTTGGAATTTGAAATTTGAAAAATTTGTAAAAAGGAGTTCGGAGGACATTTACAGTCGCCGCCAAATTAATCATTTTTATTTTTATTCGGTGGGGCAATAAATCTTTTCCCCAGCCGTTAAAGGTCGTATGGGAGTGATAGCACGACAGAGCATCAAGGGAGCCCTCGCCAACTATTTAGGTGTGGCGATAGGTTTTTTTGTGTCGTTCTTTGTGCTGACTAAATATCTGACACAGGAGGAGATTGGATTGACGAGAGTGATGGTCGATGCGGCGATACTTTTCTCGTCGGTGGCTCAGTTAGGAAGCAATTCGTCGATTGTCAAGTTTTTCCCCTATTTCAAAGATGGGAAGAATAACCATGGAGTCTTCGGTCTCAGTGTGTTGCTACCGATGGTGGGATTTATGCTCTTTGCGTTGGCGTTCCTCATCTTCCGCGAACCTTTGCTGGGCATCTACTCCAAGAACGCACCCCTGTTGGCCGACTATTTCTATCAGCTGCCGATGCTTACCTTTTTCGCGCTGTACTTGGGAATATTTGAAACCAATGCATCGGTGCTGTTGCGCATCACCGTCCCCAAGTTGGTGCGCGAGGTGGGCATCCGTCTATTCAATCTGGCGACCTATCTGCTCTATGGTTTCGACCTCATCTCGTTGGATGTCTTTGTGTGGCTGTTCTGCGGCAGCTATGGGTTGGCGATGATGCTCAACCTATTCTACCTCATAAGCTTAGGACATATCTCGTTTCGCATTGACCGTGGTTTCCTCACCCGTGAAAGGGTGAAGGAAATCGGACGCTACACCCTCTTTATGACCGCTGTGGCGCTGGCGGGCAACATACCGCTCTTCAACTCGCTCTTCCTCGGAGCCAAAACCGGCCTTGCGCTAACGGGAGTCTACACCATCGCCTCCTATATTGCCAATGTTGTCGAGGTGCCCTACCGCTCCTTAGGAGCCATCTCGCGACCGGTGATAGCCACCGCGGTAAAAGACAACAACTGGGACGAGGTGAACCGGCTGGGGAGACAGGTGTCGCTGCACCAGTTCCTTGTGAGTCTGCTGATTTTCTATCTGATATGGATTAATGTCGACGCGCTCTTCCAGATGATACCCAACGGCAAGGACTTTGTCGGAGGTGTTGGCGTGGTGTTCCTGTTGGGTATGGCCAAGGTGCTCAACTCTTCCTTCTCGGTGGGCACCGACATACTGAACTTCTCTCGCCACTATCCGTGGGGACTTGTTTTTATTGCCGTCCTGACCACTTCTGCCATCCTGTTCAACCTCAGTTTCATCGACATGATGGGCATCAATGGTGCCGCCTGTGCAACGCTCAGCGCCTATATTATTTACTTCCTGCTGCTCAACACTTTCCTATGGCGACGCATGCGGGTTAACGTCTTGTGTATCGGTCACCTCAAGATGATGTTGCTCATCGTTGTGCTGCTGGCGTTGGATTGGGGCTGGAACCACTGGCTCACTCCTGTGCTCCCATTGTCGATCATCGTGGGTGCCGTCTTGAAGACCCTTGTTTTAGGTTCTCTGTCCGTAGCAGCGGTGCTGGGATGGAAAATCTCGCCTACGGTAAACAGGATTGTAAAAAAGTACTCTCCATACAATAAAAAAGACAATTCTGCGTTATAACCCTGAAAATATAGGGTTATATGCGATATTTTTGGTTAACTGTATTATTTGTATTTACGGTCATCTGTCCCGTGTGGAGCCAGCAAGACGATTGTCCGGGGTGGAAGAATCCGTCCTCTTTCAGCACCGCTCCTAATTTCTATTGGAGCGCCCGCGTGGGAGAGCGTGTCTATTACACAAGTAATTCTGACACCACTACTGGCTATTATGTCATGAGTACTTGTGCCGACCCCAACGCGCAGGTCATCACGGGACATGCCAGCATCACCTCCACCTCGCTCAACTCGGGAGACGATGGTGGTATCCAATGCTGCAATGACGGCAACCTGTGGGATGCCAACGGCAGACGTTTCCAGATTATCACCTACGAGAATGCCGGCTTGGATCAGTTTACCATCAACGGTGGCACCGGCATGCAACGCATCTGCCCGGGTTACACCACCTCCATCCGCTTGGGTGATCCCAGGGCCACGGGTAACTGCGCGCATACCCATAGTTGGTCAACGGGGACTAACAAGGGGTCGGAAGCGTTGTTTTACACCATGCAGGTGACGCCGATGAACGCCCTGCTGTTCATCAACTATGCCGTTGTTGGACGCTGCTATAGTCACGGTCCTCACGAGGCTGGCGAGTTCCTTATCCGCGTGGTCAAACAGAACGACGACGGTACTTGGCCCAACGCCCCCATCAACGACTCTCTTTGGTTCAAAGTGTCGGCTCCGGCCATCCCTACCTCAGGTCCCATTCCACCTTGGACCATGGGACGTCCCGGCTCCTCCTGTAGCTCGACAACCTGTGCCTATGTTTACAAACCCTGGACCAAAGTGGCTATCAGTCTTAGCAAATACCTCTATAAGAATATCCGTGTGGAGATGTACACCAGCGACTGCACTTACGATGTCGACCCACTCTACGCCTATGTCTGCGGCGATTACCAGCCGATGCGCATCAATAGCGCCGGATGTGCCGATGCCTATTCAGATGCCATCGACACGCTGACGGCTCCCGAAGGGTTGACCCAGTACACCTGGTATGTGGCCACCCGAGGTGCCGAAGAGGACATCTACGATGCCACCTACATGGAATCGGTCTCTTTCCGCCAGCTCACACAGCCTTCCGAGAGCAACCTCTACACTCCCACCATTGCGGACTTTGTCCTCACCCAAGGTCCCAACGCTGGCGACACCGTGAGCACCCAGACCTTCATGTGCACGATGGTCTCCGCCCTCGACCCCAACAAACCTTTCATGTCGAAAGTCTACACCAACCTCGAGAACAGCAAACCTAAGGCAGAGACCTCTTTCAGCACCGACTGCAATGGAATGGTACACCTGAGGGATGTGAGTGTCACCTACGGAAGCGACCAGATCGACCCTGATTCCACCTACTGGGTGATTTATAGCGACACCACAGGACAGCAGGTGCTCGACACCGTATGGGGAAGGAACGTGGACTACCAACTACCCTCCGACGGATTTTACAAGGTCGCCATGCGCACGATGATTTTCGGCAAGACCTGCAGTAGTATGAAGGAGACGGTGTTCCAGGTATGGCAACCCCACGAGATTCCCATCTCCCTGTCGGACAGTGTTATCTGTGAAGATGATATAGTGACCGCGTGGGCGGTGGGAGGCGAAGGCTTCGAGAAAGAGTGGCGCATCGACGACAGCCTCGTCTACCGTTCCGATGCCCAGCATCCTTATGATACCGTCACCTTCCAACCCTCGGCAGGAAACCACGTCATCTCCCTCACCACCACCTCAGAAGGCCATTGTCCCGCCACCACCACCATCGGACTCAAGGTGATAGGCAACGGAACCATCACCTCCAATGTCGACGCTTCGCTTATCTGTCGGGGCGACAGTGTGACCCTCAGCGCTATGGGTATCGACTTGCCCCGATGGGTCTCCACACCCTTCGACAGCTCGCTGGTGGGTACAGAAGGACAGAATGTTGTCGTCGTGAAGCCCCAGGTCACCACCTCCTATACCGTAGTGCCCATGGGCGACAGCCGCTGCATACAGAACTCTTCCGACATCACCATCATGGTGCTCCCGTACCCCATCCCCACCATCTATACCAGCCGTCCGGCGGTGGAACTCACCAACCCCAGTCTCCATATCGAGGACCGCTCGCCCAACAGCACCTCGTCGCACTGGACCTTCAGTGACGGCCAGACCGACGAGGGAGCCAGCATCAACCACTATTTCGGCACCTCGGGCGACAGTGTCTGGATAGCGCTGCATGCCTGCAACGAGGACCGTTGCTGTGCCGACACCTCCATCTCGCTTCCAGTGCAGGTCAATGCCCTCTGGATTCCCAACGCCTTTACCCCCAACCGCGAGCCCAACAGTCGCTTCACCTTCTTCACCACACTGGAGATGACCTACTATGAAATCTGGATATACAATCGTCAGGGGATGCTCGTCTATCACAGTGACGACATCAAGCAACCCTGGGACGGCAATGACCAGAATGGTAATGCCTGCCCGCAGGGAGCATACGTGTATCACTATGTATATTCCTGCACCCAGGATCCCGAGCGAAAGCACCCGGGCGACGGCACGGTGACATTGTTGAGGTGAGAAAGAAAAATATCAGAACCCATGAGAGCATGTCTGCTTCTTCTGCTGGCCATGATGGCTGTGCTGCCTGTCGGAGGGCAGGAGGCAGACTATTGCCCGGGATGGAGGAACACGACCTCGTTCAATTCGGGGAATCTAGGTTACACATGGACGGCACGAGTAGGAGAGCGGTTGTACAACGAAAATAACCCGAGTGACACAACAACGGGATATCGTGTGATGAGCACCTGTGTGACGGCGCCGGACATCATAGGTCATGAAAATATCACGAGCAGTGCCTATAATTCCGGTTCCGATAATAGGATTATAGTGTGTGGGCATGATTTTTTCGATGCCAACGACAGACGTTTCCAAATCATCACCCAGGACAGTGCGGGAATCGACCAGTTCACGGTTTCGTCCGAAGGGGAGGGGATGCCGAGGATATGCCCAGGCTACACCACAAGTGTCCGCCTGGGCGACATGCGTAGCACAGGTGACGCCCAGAATGTTGGAACCCATGTCAATTCTTCAAATCGCGGTGCTGAGGCGTTGTTTTATACGATGTATGTCACACCGATGAACTCGCTGCTTATTATTAACTATGCTGTTGTGGCGCGACGTTTCAGCCACACAGCCTTTGATGCAGGCGAATTCCTTATTCGTGTAGTGAGGCAGAACGACAATGGTTCATGGCCCAATGCTCCCATTAATGATTCACTATGGTACAAGGTTTCTGCGCCCACTTTCAATGGCAACGAGATGCCGATGGGGTGGGAAGTGGGAGCCAACAATGGGGGTACCCCCATGCACGATTGGCCATGCACTTATGCTTATAAGCCTTGGGCCAAGGTGGCTATCAGCCTCAACGAATATATCAATCAGAATGTCCGTATTGAGATGTACACCTCGGATTGCATCTTTAACGCAGACCCAATCTATGCCTACATCGCCGGTGACTACCGGGCGATGCGCATCAACACGGTGGGCTGCTCAGCGGCTGAATCGCCTTCGGTCGACACCCTTGTCGCCCCGGAGGGATTGATGCGCTATAAGTGGTATGTCACCACCATGGGCGCCGAGGAAGACCTTTTCAATACCGAGTACATGAACACTGTCCGTTTCCGCCCCTTGACAACGCTCCTTGATAGTAACATCTATGCCCCAACCCTCAGCGACTTCATACTCACCGAGGGCCCTCATGCAGGCGACACCGTGAGCAAGCAGACCTTCATGTGCATGATGTACTCAGCCCTTGACCCTAAAAAACCTTTTGGGTCAAGGGTCTATGTGAATCTGGAAAACCACAAGCCCATCGTACAGATGCACTACATCACCGACTGCAACCTTACGGCCTCTTTCACCAACCAGAGCTATGCGCTGAGCGATGTACCCATCAATCCAGACTCCACGCGGTGGGTCTTCTTTGCCGACAGCACCGATGCGCATCCCCTTGACACAATGTGGGGCGACACCGTCAGTTATCACTTCGAGTCTGAGGGCTACTACCGTGTCGAGCTGCGAGCCAGCCTCCAAGGCATGGATTGCAGCAGCATCAAGGCGCAGATTTGCCACCTGATGACACCCCATGAGTTGCCCATCATTCTTGTCGAGGGCCGGCTATGCGAGGGGGAAACATGTGTGGCATGGACTACGGGGGATGAAGAGCTGGCAAGGGAGTGGCGTGTCGACGACAGCCTTCTTGCTGTTACCTGCTACCCGTTCGACACCATACGTTTCACTCCCAGGATTGGTTTCCATACTCTCTCCCTCACTACCACCACAGGTCTCTGCTTTGCCACCACCGACACCGTGTTTCGCGTCTTTGGCGACGACACCATCACCTCCTCTGCCAATGGAAAGCCTATCTGTGTGGGCGACAGTGTGACGCTCTCCATCTTAGGCATAGAGCATCCTGTCTGGTCATCGGATCCCTACGACAGCACCTTGGTGGGCTATGAGAACGAGAATGTTGTGACGGTGGTCCCGAAAGAGACTACCACCTATACTGTCCAACCCATGGGCGACAGCCGTTGTCTGCAAGTGCCCACCTCTGTCACTATCAATGTCAGCCCCTATCCTGTGCCCGTCGTCTGGACCGACCGATACGCCCTCGAACTCACCAGACCATCCCTCCATATTGAAGACCGCTCGCCCTTCAGCAACTCGTCTCACTGGATTTTCAGCGATGGACAGACCGCCGACGGGGCCGTTGTCAATCATACGTTCGAACTCATAGGCGATAGTGTCACCATCACCCTCCACACCTGTAACGGATCGGGATGCTGTGTCGACACTACCGTCGTCATTCCCGTCGAAATCAACCTTCTCTGGATTCCTAACGTCTTTACACCCGACCAGCCTCAGAACAACCTCTTCCAACTGGTCACTTCCCTCCACATCATCTATTATGAGATTTGGATCTATAACCGCCTGGGTCTGCTCGTCTACCATGGCAACGACATCAATCAGGCGTGGAACGGCATCGACCTCCATGGCAATGCCTGTCCGCAGGGAGCGTACGTGTACCACTATGTCTTTTCCTGCATGCAAGACCCCACCCGCCGTCACACTGGCGACGGCACGGTGACGTTGCTGAGGTGAGATTGGCAAAAAACTAGAAAAAAGATTTTCATGAGTCTGCGTGTAATTCGGGAAATTTGTGTAAATTTGCAAACGCTATGTTAGACAAACTTGAAGCTATATACGCTCGTTATCAGGAGATTGAGCAACAAATGAATGATCCGCAGGTCACAGCGGACATGAAACGCTACGTCAAACTCTCCAAGGACTACAAGGACTTGCAGCCCGTGGTGAAAGCCTACAAAGACTACAAGTCCCTTCTCGACACCATCGCCGAATGCAAGGAGCTGCTCGAAAACGAGAAGGATCCTGAACTGAAGGAGATGGCCAAAGAAGAGCTGCTCTCCAGCCAGGAGCGCCGCGAAAAGATGGAGGAAGAAATACGCATCCTCCTTATCCCCGCCGACCCACAGGACTCGAAGAATGCCGTGGTGGAAATCCGTGGTGGCACCGGTGGCGACGAAGCCTGCATCTTTGCCGGCGACCTCTTCCGCATGTACACCCGTTTCTGCGAGAAGAAACATTGGAAAATAGAAGTCAACGACTTCAACGAAGGCACCTCGGGCGGTTACAAGGACATCTCCTTCACCGTCACAGGTGAAGGTGTTTATGGACTCTTGAAATATGAATCCGGCGTCCACCGCGTGCAGCGTGTACCCGCCACCGAGACGCAGGGACGCATCCACACCTCCGCTGCCGGTGTCGTGGTGCTGCCCGAAGCCGAGGAGTTCGACGTGGAGCTGAATATGAGCGATGTGCGCATCGACACCTTCTGCGCCAGCGGCCCCGGAGGACAATGTGTGAACACCACCTATTCGGCCGTCCGCCTTACCCATATCCCCACGGGTATCGTCGTCTCCATGCAGGATCAAAAGAGCCAGATTAAGAACAAGGAGAAAGCCATCAGCATCCTCCGCACCCGCCTCTATGAGCGCGAATACAACAAATACATGGAAGAGCTCTCCTCCAAGCGCAAGACCATGGTGGCCACCGGCGATCGCAGCGAGAAGGTCCGCACCTACAACTACCCGCAGTCGCGCGTCACCGACCACCGCATCGGCTGGTCGATGCACAACCTCCCCGCCTTTATGGACGGCGACATCGAGGACTGCATCGAAGCCCTCCAGCTCGCCGAGAACGCCGAAAAATTGAAGGCCTCCGTCGGTTGAGATATTTGATTTTAGGGAACGCCTTCGGCGAGAAATCTATCAAATCTTATCAAAATCTTTTAAAATCATTTTATTGGATTTTCTATCGGATTTTGTTGGATTTCTGCTCCGTCAGGAGCATCCATGAAAACTTTTTTACCCCTTTTGTCAGATTTCGGGCAAAAAATGTGTATTATATATGTAGATGAAGACAAAATTCGCCATATTGATTACACTGCTTTTGCTCCCGACACTGATGTGGGCTCAGGAGGTCGGAGTGGCCGACAGCATGCTGCTGCTCCGCGGACGTGTGACGGCCAAAGGGAAGGGAATTCCCTATGCCACACTGCAATTGAAAGGAACCTCCAAAGGGGTGTCGTGCAACGATGCGGGCGAATATGAGCTGAAAATCCCCGCACGCTACAAGAACGACACCATCCTTGTTCGCGCCATCGGCTACAGCCAAGCCCAGTATCTCGTTGCCAGCCTGACAAGGCGGAGCAACCTGAAACTCGAACCCAAGGCCATCGAGTTGCGCGAGGTCAGTGTCACCAGCTTCCGTTCGGCACGCCAGCTGATTCTCGCCGCCGTCGACCGCATCCCACACAACTACCACCAGAAGGAGACCTACAGCACCTTCTTTTTCCGTGACTGGCGCTCCGTCGACAACGAGCTCTATCTCTTCGATGAAGCCGTGATGGGCGTGAGGCGCTGTGCCTACTCCCAGTATGCCGACAAGCGCGGCTACCGTCTCAACCCCATGCAGCGCGAGATGGAGAGCAACTACAAAGAACTCCTGCGCCACCGCCTCGTGGTATGCGACCGCGAATGCCTTAGGCGGAAGATAGAATCGGAATACGGCGTGGAGCAGATGCTCGAGTATGCCGACAACGACCTCTTCTACGACCCCGTGGCCACCCCGCAGGCCTCCTATTCGCTGGCCAAACGCATGCTCAAGGAACACGATTTCGACCCCATCCGGGAATTCGTCTCCGACGGTGAGGCCTACTACCTCGTCACCTCTATCGGGCCCAACCGCCGTCCCAATGCCAAGGTGCGCAACACCTGGATCATCCGCAAGAGCGACCTGGCCATCGTGAGTATCACCTCGACGCAGCTGCCCATCAGCCGGCGGGTTCCCGACGACTTGTATCTCAACAGCCACTTCAACCGCATGGTTTATGATGCCGACTCTTCGTCGTGGACCTACGACGTGCGCGACGGTCACCATACCCTCACGCACTACTACAACCTCACCTCCTACACCCTCTCTTCCAACCACAGGGGGCACGAGAGTGAGCGGCAGCAGTGGCAACACAGCACCGACTGGACCCTCACCGACTTCTCCCTTACTCCGCCGACTCAGCATGGCGACACCTTGGAGGTGAAGTTGCAAACCCTTCCCGGGGCCTTCGGAAGCAGCGACTATAGCACCGACTTCTGGGGTCACTTCAACAGCATCCCCCTCGACACTTTCCCCTTGCGATTGCTCAAAGAAAAAATACAAAAGCCATGAAAAAGATATTGTTTGATTGCTTGATTGTTTTATTGCTTGAGTGCTTTCACCTTTCACCTTGTCACGCGCAGCAGCCCGAGCCTGACACCGTGTGGATGGAAGGTCGCGTCATCGAGGTCGCTACCGGCCAACCGCAACCCAACTGCGAGGTGCAGCTCCTGCAGGAGGGCGAATCCAAAGCCGTTGCCTTCTGCGACGAAGAGGGCTATTTCTCCATCGGCTGGATGCCCACGGGCCTTTACACCCTCTCGGTGTTCCACGACGGAAAGTCGCTCTACTATTCCGAGTTCCAACTCACCCAGAGCGCCATGGTCAACATCGCCCTGCTGCCCGACACCGTCAATCTCCACGCCCTGCCGCCCGCCGAGGTCACCGCCTCGCGCCATCAGTTAGGCTCCAGACTCATCACATCCACCCACGACCTGCGTCTGTGGGATCTCAACGGAGGTAGCGGCCGCAACGGCAATGCCGCCATTGCCACACCTTTTGAGCCCCATCCACTGTATGGAGACAAACATAAATGTAGCCAATACGTAAACAAACAAATGTGTCGTGTATATACTACCGGCAGTCTATACGATTTCCCCACCCCGCCCATCTGGATTCTCTGCAACGAGCCTTGGAACCCTACGCCCACGAAAAAAGAGGAGAAAAAAGAAGGCGGTTCTCAAGAGAGCACCGCCCAGGAAGCAAAGGAATCGAAATAAACAAACGAGTATTGATAACTTTTCCGCCATCCGGAATCGCGGGTGGCGGAATTGTTGTATTTTTGCAATTTGGATATAATAACGGTTAACGGTTAACGTTTAAAGGTTAACGGTTAGAGTTCAACGGTTAAAGATAAAAACAGCTCATTTTGTAAAAACATATCATTATGAAAAAGCATTTGTCCTTTCACTCCCTCTCACTCCCTCTCACTTCCCGTCACTCCCTCATTCTCTTGTGCCTGTTTCTCACCTTTCACCTTTCACCTTTCACCTCCGTCGTTATGGCGCAGAAACCCAAGAATGTCGAATTTACACAGGCAGGTTTGCCCGACGAGTTGCTCGAGTACATGAACAAGTCCACCTCCGACAAGGACCGACAGAAGGAGAATACCAAGGTGCTGCAGGCTTTCAAGTCGGCCTATAACGGCTTCGACGCCCGTCTGCAGAAACGCTTGACGGACTTCTACTCCTATGCCGTGAAGGCGAAGATGAAGGGCAATCCCGAGATGTGCAACCTCACGCGGGTGCTTACCACCCTCGCCACCACGCCTGCCGGTGGCAAGAATCTGAACGACGCCTACGCCAACGTACCCAACCTCGACGGCTTTGTATCGTCGCTCGAAAGTTTCGCCAAGCGCAGCGCCAAGGCGAAAGCCGTCACCGAATATATCGATTTCTGCGAAGGACTCTTCGCCGACCGTGTGCTCTATCATTCCAATAGTTGTGAGTGGCGCTTCGACAAGAACACCCCGTTCCGCCTCGGGGTGAAGGACGACGTGCCGCTGGTGTGGTTCGAGAGTCCCGCCGACCTGCACTATGCCTCGAACAAAGACCAGGGCGTCATCCACGGCACTACGGGTGTCTACAACTATAAAGAGAACGAATGGCGCGGCGAGGGTGGCCGTGTGGATTGGACGCGCACGGGCCTCGCGGCCGATGTCTGCTATGCCGATCTGAGTCGATACAAGGCAGAGACCAAATTCCCCAAGTTCAAAGCCGACTCGGTGAGTTTCATCCACACGCAGTATTTCTCTTCTCCCATCCCGGGACGCATCGAGGAACTCCTCGACTCGCCCAAGGAGCCCGGCAAATACGGCTACCCGCGCTTCCGCTCCACGCAGCGCGACTTCGTGATGAAGGACATCATGCCGGGAGTGGATTACAGCGGCAGTTTCATGATGAACGGCGCGAAGTTCATCACCGCCTCGAGCAAGCATCCCGCCAAACTCATCTTCAACCACGACGGCAAAGCACAGCTGGCCGTCACCTCGATGAAGTTCACCATCACCCCCGAGAAAATGCAGGCCGAGAATGCCGCCGTCAGCATCTATATCGGCGACGAGGACTCCATCGCCAATACCGGTATCACGGTGCGCTATGTGCCTTCCGAGGGACAGGTGGTGCTCATCAACGACCCCAAGCGCAACTTCTACAGCCCCTATGTCGACTCCTACCACGAACTCGATATCTACAGCGAGAGCATCGTCTGGCGTATGGCCAGCGGCGACCTCATCTTCTCCAACCTCGGCGCCACGGGAGCCATTAGCACCAGCACCTTCGAGTCGTCCAGTTTCTACACCGCCAACAAGTACCGTGCCATCACTGGCATCGCCGACAAGAGCCCCGTGGAACGCGTCTACGAATTCATGCGATCCAACAGTTCGGAATTCTCCGCACAGAAGTTTTCCGACTACCTGGGACTCGACATGAGTCAGACACTCCTCATGATACACACCCTCTCGAAACACGGCCTGGTGTCGTATAACGAAATCAACGGCCAGGTGAAGGTGAAAGACAAACTGGTGGATTACCAGAAAGCCTTCACGCGCAGCAAGGGTTTCGACTATGACGCCCTCTCGCTCGAGTCGTCCACCCAGGGCGCCAATGCCCGTCTCACCTTCGCCGACAACAACCTGTTGATTCGCGGTGTCAACAACTTCGTGGTCTCCGACAGCCAGTCGGTCGTCGTCTACCCCGACTCCCTCACCGGCCGTCAGGTCACCGTGGGTCGCAACCGCGCCCTCCATTTCGACGGTCGCGTGGATGTGGGCAAGTTTATGCTCACGGTGAAGAACTGTGACTTCAGCTACGAGAACTACAGCTTCAATATGCCCACCATCAAGCAGATGGAGTTCTATGTGCCCGACTTCAAGGACGACAAGTACGAACAACTGGTGCGCACGCCCCTCTCTAACCTCGTCGGCACCCTCGCCGTCGACAAGTCCGACAACCACAGCGGACTCACCAAGAACAAGGAGTATCCCATTTTCCAAAGTCTTGAGAACAGCAGCGTCTTCTACGACGGCAAGGATATCCAGGAGGGCCGCTACCACCGCGACCGCTTCTACTACACCCTGCAGCCTTTCACCATCAGTAGCATGACCGACTTCGTCACCGACAGCCTGCAGTTCAACGGTGTGCTCACCTCCGGCGGCATCTTCCCCGACATCACGGAGCCGCTGCGTGTACAGAAAGACTACTACTTGGGATTCAAGATTGAGACTCCCGCCGGCGGCTTCCCCGCCTATGGTGGCAAGGGCCAGTTCACCAAGAAGGTGCGACTCGACCACACGGGCCTTCGCGGCAACGGCGAGCTCACCTACCTCACCTCCACCACCAAATCCAAAGAGTTCCTCTTCCTTCTCGACTCCACGCTTGCTGTCACCGACACCTTCAGCGTCCGCGAGGAGCAGGGATTCCCGCAGATTGCCAATGGCAAGACAGACCTTCACTGGCTGCCCTATCAAGACTCGATGGCGGTGGTCACGCTGGCCGACGGACGACCCTTCAGGATGTATCGTGGCGAGTCCACCCTGCGGGGCCGTGTGGCGCTGATGCCCAAGGGCGCTTCCGCCGCCGGTAGCGCCGACGTGCGTGAGGGCAACTTCGTCTCTCAGCATTTCACCCTCGCTTCGCGCGAGATGAACGCCCGCGTGAGCGACTTCACACTCCGTAGCAAGAAATTCAAGACGGTGGCCTTCAGCGCCCAAGGGGTGCAGTCCTCGGTCAACTATGATACCCGCCGCGCCGACCTCAAGGCAGACGCCCCCGTCACCTCCGAATTGCAGCTGGCACGCTACCAGGCGGTGGCCGACCACTTCGCGTGGGATATGGACCGTCAGCAGCTCGACCTCAGCAACTCCACCCGCGGCACCTCCGAGGGCCTCGACGGTATGGACATCCGTCAGCGCCTCAACAAACGTGGCGATATGCCCGGAGCCCTCTTCACCAGCACCGACCCCAAGCGTAACGGACTCTCCTACCATTCGCTCCTGAGCACCTATAAGTACGACCTCGGCGAGCTCTCCAGTCAGGGTGTCTACCTCATCCATGTGGCCGATGCCGCCATCGCTCCCGCCAAAGACACCGTGCATGTCTGCAAGGACGGCGAGATGCGGGTGCTCAACCACGCACAGCTCATCTTCAACCGCGATAGCGCCTACCACCTCGTGGTCGATGCCGACCTGCTCGTCAAGGGTGGTGACAGTTACACCGGCAAGGGCTTCTACGACTTTACGGGGCATCCCGACAAGCCGCAGCGTCTGCTGCTCGATGATATCTCCACTCAAACACTCACGCAATCAGGCAATCAAGTAATTACTGTCGCCAAAGGCAGCGTTGACGACAAAGCCTCCTTTACCCTTAGTCCCGCCTTCGGCTTCGCCGGCAAGGTGCGTGTCGAAGGCAATCAGCGCTGGCCCTATTTCGAGGGTGGTGTGCGCCTCATCCAGCCCTGCATCCCGCAGGAACAGGTGGCCCTGCTGGCCTATGCCGGCTACACTGACCCCGAGCATATCCATGTCACCGTGCCCAAAGAGCCTACCGACTGGAAAGGCAAACGCATCACCGCCTCCATCCTTATGGACAAGAGTACCCTGCGGCCCCATGCTGCTTTCCTGACCAACGAGAAGGTCTCCGACAACGAGCTCCTCGCTGCCCACGGTGTGCTCACCTATTTCGGCGAGAGCAACGAGTATATGATTGCCTCCGAGGAGAAAGTCGCCGACCCCGACAACATCGCCGACCCCTACCTCTCTCTCTCCACCGACAACTGTCTGCTGGAAGGCGAAGGCCCCATGAACTTCGCCCGCAAGAAGACACAGGCCACCTTCTACTCCTACGGCACCGCCTCGATGGGCATCAAGAACAGCGACGAAGACCATATCGCCACCGTCTTCGGATTCTCCTTCCCGTTGGCCACTGAGGTCGTCGATGCTTTAGCCGCCAACCTCAAGGATGAGTTGCGCCTCGAACCCATCGGCATGACTACCAATGCCGAGATGCGCCACGCGCTGATGTATCTCTTCGGTGCCGACAAAGGTGCCGCCGCCTATGCCTCCTACAGCACCGACGGAGAGCTCGAGAAGATTCCCGAGCAGATGCGCTCCACCCTCCTCTTCGACAACCTCCGCTGGAAGCACAACAATGCCCTCGGCCTCTTCTGCGAAGGGAAGACGGGTCTCGTGGGTGTCGACAACAAACCCCTCGGCGTCACCGTCAAGGTGAAAGCCCAGATCTATATGGACAAGAACGCACAGAAAATGAAGTTTTACGTCGAAGCCGCCAAAGACCACTGGTACTTCTTCTACTACGACTTCGCCACGCAGGACCTCACCATCTACAGCAGTGTGGGCACTTGGGAAGACAAAATCAAGGCCATTCCTCTCGACCAGCGCAAGATTTCGAAGGACGGCCTCGGAACCTTCCACTACCATGTAGGCACGGTGTCGAACTATGTCTCCAACTGGCTCACCTCTTTCAACCGCTCGGCCCAGGCCGAAGAGGACGAATAAAGGTTATTGATTATTGATAATTAGTCGAAAAAAGAAAAAACGGGAGGTAAAACATATTGTTTTTGCCTCCTGTTTTATTATCATCATGAAAAAAAATATGATTGCAAAACGTTGAAAACCAACTTTAAACTTTAAACTTTAAACTTTAAACTAATTTTTTTTTTGCCATATCGGAAAAAGTTCATACTTTTGCACCCGCTTTTGAAGAGAAAAAGAGAGCAAAAGAACATGAGCGAAAGCGAGTGAACTTTTCTATCGAAAAGAGAAAAGCAGCCCAGGTGGTGGAATTGGTAGACACGCTACTTTGAGGGGGTAGTCGCCATAGGCGGTGCAAGTTCAAGTCTTGTCCTGGGCACTGATGAAGTTAAGAGATAACAATTAAAAGTTCATAGTTAAACTATTATCTATAAACTCTTATCTATTAGCTAATCTCTACCAGCCCGGGTGGCGGAATTGGTAGACGCGCACGTTTCAGGTGCGTGTTCCGAAAGGAGTGCAGGTTCAAGTCCTGTTCCGGGCACCAAAAGAGACCTCTTTGAGGTCCTTTTTTTTACTCGTCACAGTCCTTGTTCAACTCTCGTCGCCTGGTCAATCTCGGCAGGTGGTGATTCTCTGCCATCACACGGAGCCAGTGGCGCTGCTCGTCGCGACGGACGGTGATGTCGTGGAAACCGGCAGCGGTGAGATGGGTGTGTAGTTCGTCGGGGGTGTAGGTGTGCATGCCGTCGATGAGTTTTTTCCATTTTTCGTTGTTGCCCGAAAGACCGTCGTCCTCGTTGACGATGACGAAGTGGCCACCATCTTTCAACGTTCGACGCACACCGGCGAAGCATTTCTCTATCTCCGGCCAGAAATAGACCGTCTCGAAGGCGGTGACGAGATCGAAACTGTCCTCCTCGAAGGGCAGCGCGTCGGCACTTCCCTCAAGCACTTGGCAGCGTCCGGCGGCAATGGCTTTGGCGTTCACCTCACAGGATTTCTTGACAGAGACAGACGAGTAGTCGATGCCCGTCACCGTACCTTTTGGGGCGCGGCGTAGCAGCCGTGCGATATTGGCACCGCCGCCGCAACCCACGTCGAGGATATCCGCATTTTCGGCAATGGAGACTTCGCTCAATCCCCATCCGGCCAGCTTGGCGTGACCGCCGCCGTTCATTCCGTTCACTATCATGCGCCCGAAGAATCCCTCCGGCTTGCGCGTGTTGCTAAAGATTTTTGAAAGTATCTTCATGAATAAAGTTTAAAAGTTGTAGAGTTATAGAGTTTTAAAGTTTAAGGTTTTAAAAGGTTTAAAAGGTTTAAAAGGTTGAAGAGGTAGTGATGAGGGGAGAGTGGGGTCTGTTTTTAGTGGCTACCTGCTATCTGCTCCCCGCTAATTATAGGCGTGGAGTCCGCCTAAGATAAAATTGACGCCGAAGTAGGTGATGACAACGCTCAGGAAGGCCAGCAGGCAGTAGAGATGGAAGGCCCTCGGGCGCTGTAGCACACCCCGATGCAGGGGGATGGCGTAGATGATGAGGGTGATGAGTGCCCATACCTCCTTGGGATCCCACGACCAGTAGTTGCCCCATGAGATGTTGGCCCACACGGCTCCGATGATGATACCTATGGCCAGCAAGGTGACGGCCGGGTAAAGCAGCAGGAGGTTCAGCCGGCGGTAGGCTTCGCCGTCGCGAATGAGGCCCGCCACACCGCCCATCATCACGAAGAAGAAAAGGGCATAGGAGCACATGATGACGGCTACGTGGAGTGTGAGCAGGGGTGAGTTGAGCACTGGCATCAGGTTGGTAACGGGAGGGTTGCTGCCGCTCATCATGGCCACTAGCAGGCAGAATCCCATTGTGAGCATGCCGGCCGGCAGCGCCACAGGATGGCGACGGCAGAGCAGCAGCGCAACAATGCCTATCACCAGCGCCATGAGGTTCATGCTGTCGAAGCCTCCGGCCATCGGGACGTGTCCGCCAATAATCCAACGGAGGATGAATATCAGCAGCAGGAAAGCCGTCAATGCCGCAACCCATACGATGGAAGCGACGCGCATCCATTTCGCCTGTTTGTTTTTGCGTATAAGGGTGTAGGCGAAGAAGAGAAGTCCGAGGGTGATGCTCACCATCGCCAGCCAGCGGCCGGTGGTCAGCGCGTTGTAGAGGCGCTCGCCCCCCACGCGGAAAGCCGAGGGATGGAACCGTTTCTCCTGGTACTGGCGGGTCTTGTCGAAAGCTTTCTCCAACGCTATATAGTCGCCTTCTACCACCAGCTGCTGGCAGTAGCCGAGGCTTCGCCGCACAAAAAGATACTCTTCGTCATCGACGCTCAGCGGCAGGTCGTCGTTCTGACTGTACCAGCCGAGGGTGCCGCTGCTATCGGCGATGGGATAGAGTTTCAGTAGTTTGCCCGACAGCAGCATCCTCACCAGGCTCTGCTTTTCGGCGGCGGCCTTCAGGTTCTTGTCGGTGGTGGGACCGACGCGCAGAGTGTCGAGAAACATCAGTTGCGACATCGACGAACGACTGTCGAGCCCGAGGCTGCCGGCACCCTTGATTTTGATGGCGGGCTCGTCGACCCACTCGCTGTAGTAGAAGAGGTAGCCGCTGAGCACCTGCTCGCTGCTCAAACCGTGATAAGTGGCGCTTCCAGTAAGTTTGGTGGTGAAATCCTTGGCCAGCGTTTGCAGCGGACACACACGCCCTTTGTAGAGCACGTACATCTCGCCCATCTTCGAGGCCGTTGCCTTCGGCAATGTCCGTGGAGCGGCGAAGGAGAAAGGAGTGAGCTGAAAGGTGAAAAAGAAGAGCATTATCACGGGGACGGCTCCACGCAACAACTTGCGGAATGGGCCATTCTTGGCGACAAGCATACAGAGGAGCCCCAGTACCAGCAATGCGTAGCCGCAGTAAGTGACGCCGATGCCCCAAGGGTCGTGCGCCACACTGAGGGTCGACGAGCCGTCGTCGCCGTAATCCTCCTGATAGAAACGGTAGCCACGATGGCGCAGGATGTTGTTCATCGAAATATCGTGTCGCTCACCGTCGACCACCACATGGCTCACGAAGTCCATCGGCGTGTGCGTACCGGCATAGGGAACCATCTCGAAGCGGTTCAGTGTAACCGCGAATGGCAACCGATACTCGCCGAACTCATTGCAAGAAACGCCCGGCTGCAACGTCATGCTGCCGTGCTGTCCTGTCCATGTAGTCAATGCACCGCCAAGCAGGATGACCGGCACTGCGGCGTGAATCAGCAGCGTGGAAGGCCGCCGCCACATCTTCCCTTGCACGATAGAGACGATGGCACCGACGGCCACCATGCCCATCAGCACCGCGAACCACCACGAGCCATAGAAATGCTCGCCTGTCCACTCCGCGCCGTGTTCTTTCTCAAAAATGGTGCCCGCAGCCAGCACCGCAGCCACCAGCGCCATTACTATCACACTGACTTTCTTTGTATTCACTTTCATAAGCAGAAAAATAATCTGCTGCAAAAATACCCCCGTCGCCGAAATCCCACAATAGCCAAAAGTAGTGATTTCGCCGCCGAGGGTGTCGCGGGTGTCGTGCTGTCGTGGGTGTTCCCCTTCCCCGATCACACGTGCATGTCTAGTCCGACCACACGTGCGTGTCTAGTGCGACCACACACGCACGCGTAGTCAGGCGCAAAAAGCTGACGGTATCGAATTGGATGGGATTGTTCATATAGGTATGTGGGCGATGATTAGAAACGTATGCCGTACTCGAATTTCACTCCGTACAGTGTGTTGTTTTTGCGGTAGCCGAAGTGAATGACCTCGTTCCAGTTGGTGTAACTGTCGGTTGCGTCCTGGAAGAGCGACAGCGCGCTGTAGTTGGTGAGGGTGGTCATGCCAACATTGGCACCGAGTTCGAATTTCTGTGTCTTGTTTTCCTGTGCGCTTGCCGCGCCGATTGCCAGCACACATGCTAGTATTACAATTTCTTTTTTCATTTTTTTTGTTGAGTATTATTTTTTTGTTTTTCAGTAGCATTTGCCGTCGGGGGTGCAGGCCTTGGGGGCATAAGAAAGGGTGTCAACATGGGTGTAGTCAAGGTCGGTTACGGGGACAATTATGTCGCGGATGTCGGTGGGTTCAAACGTTGTGGAGCCATCGTCATGAATGATATAGGTGCATTTCATGCGACCCTGCGGGTCGAGCATCACCGTGGTGGGGGTGCCGTTAGGTCCGGTGATGAGTTGCTGCTGTGGGGCGATGGCGTTGACGACGTTGTCCAACCTGTTGTCGGCCTCTTCCCATCCCAACTCTTCGATATCCGCACCATAATGCCAGATAAGGTTCCACACTACCGTCCACATATTCTTCACCATCAGCGGGCGGTACTGCGGCAGGGTGTCGTTGATCCAGTAGCGGGGCGAGGTGATGCCGTGGCGGCGGAACACCTCGTCCATATACTGCGCCGTGCTGTATTCGACTTCCACGAAGTACCAGCGCACCTGGCTGCTGTCGCACTCGGCCATCTTCCGTGGATAGACGTCGCGCATGGCCAGCTCGCAAGGACCGCAGCACGAGCTGGTCAGCACCACCACCTTGTAGTGCGCGGTGTCGGCAGCCACTAGCTGGTGCAGTTGCTCTACCGTGACGGGAGTGAGGTTCTCCATGGCGAGCACCTTCCTATAGTTCTTCTCTGTGGGTTTCGACACCATGCAGCCAGAAAACAGCACGGCGGCAAGCAATAGAATTGTTAGTTTTTTCATTCTTTTACATTTTTGTTACATATAGTAGACGCAAAAGATGGTCAAATCTTACATTATTGTTTTGTTTTTTTTCAAACCAATTCCACCCCGCCGCAAGACCTGCGGCAGGCAGAGAGTGAATTAAACAAGCAAAACGGGAGACTAACTCCGCAACATTTGGGGGGGGTGGTGATAATCAGTCTATTATAAACATTGCAGCAAAGCATGTCAAAACAAATCGGCGTGTGTGCCGGTGCCTGTAAACAAGAGCGTCAATTCGGTGTCGTTCTGTTCCCAAAGCATCAGCCAGTCGCCTTTGAGGTGACACTCCCAAGTACCTGCATAATTGCCCGACAACTTGTGCGGACGGTACTCCTTCGGCAACTCGCCATTGACCTCTAGCAGACGGATGGCCGTCTTCAGCAACTCCATATCGTATCCGCGCTTGCGGCATCGTTCGGTGTCGCGGCGGAAGGTCTTGGTCATTCGAATGGTGTACATACTCAAATGCCTAACGACTGGAACATTTCGCTCGACGAGGCGAAGGTCTCCACGCGGCCAGCGCGGATGTCCTCCTGTGAGAGTTGGTAGCTCCCCTTGGTGGCGGGCTGCTCGGTGATGGTGAACACATCGAGCGAACGGATGAGCTCCACCACGTTCCGCGCCACCCGGCTGCGCCCGTCGTAGGATATTGTCATTGTTGCCATGATACTTTTGTTTTTAGATTTCTGACATTATAACGCCAACACCCCGATAATATTGCATCACGATGACAATTATTTACAGAGTAAATTCGTACACGAAAGGCGGCGGCCCCGATACGGAGCCGCCGCCTTTCATTTGTCTTAACTACTTAACTACTGTCTACTTAACTACTGTTTTAAATTGCATTGATAAACTTCACCACGGCGTCGCGGTCGGCTTTGCTGAGCTGGCGGAAACGTTCCACCGTCCAGCGGGCGTCGCTCTGGCCGCCCTCACGCGAGCAGCCATGCCACATGATGGCCTCGATGACGTTGCGGGCGCGGCAGTCGTGCAGACGGTCGGCATGGCCGGAGCAGATAGGTGCCAGGCCGCGTCCCCACAACGGCGTGGTGCGGCACCAGCCGGTGCGGATGTCGTTCTTCATGAAGAGGCGGTGCTGCACCATGTCGGTGTAGGGCCATATCTTCTGGTGCGGATAGCGCGGCAGGCGCACGTCGCCGTCGGAGAAGAAACCGTTGGGGTCGGTGAAGCGGTCGTCGCCGGTCTCCCAGCTGGGACGGTGGCAGGCGGCGCAACCTATCTCGCGGAAGAGTTGACGGCCGCGTTGCACGGTGGCGTCGCTGAGGTTGCGGGCGGCGGGAACGGCCAATCCGCGGTGCCACACCATAAAGTTGATATAGTCCTGGTCGCTCATTTCAACCGGCAGATTGGTGCTGGTCAGGTAGTCGTAGATGTCTTGCTGCACGTTGCCGGTTTTGTTCCACTCGGGGAAGTACTGGTAGAACTGGGCCTGCACTTCAGGGTCTTGCGAAGCCGTGGTGGCGTAGATGGTGGGGTCGAGGCTGAGGTAGTGCTTGCGGCGATCGCTGCGGGTGACGTTGGTGATGTTCCAGATGGCGTTGGCACCGGCGGCATCCTGCAGGGGACCGCGGCTGAGGGCATAGGTAAAGCGCTTGGGATGGGTGGTGTTGCCGTAGAGCGATGCCCAGTCGCCACCCGCCCATATGGCGGGGTTGAGGGTGGCACCGGCCTCCTGCTCACGTTGGTACTGCGCTTTCAGCGAGTCGTCGGGGATGGCGTCGAGCAAGCCAGTGCCGTAGATGCCAATGGTGCTCTCGAGGCGGAAAGCCAGTTGGCCGTAGGGCGTGGAGAGTGGGGCATAGAAAGCATCCTCAGGGATGGTTACCTCGGGGTAGATGAGGTCGTAGGTCTCGCCGTCGGGGAAGGTGTTGTTCCAGTCGTCGGTGTAGGGCAGCCAGGCGATGTTGATTTTCTCCTCGTCGATGGAGGGCTTGAAGGGCGCCACCGCCTTGGTTTGCGGCATGCCGGCCACCGAGCTCTCGTAGGCATTGGTGGCGCTGTTGTACACCACCAGCAAGTATCCGTTGCCCCAATCGTCGGCACGGTAACGCTCCATGCGGCGTCCGTGACCGTAGCCGGGATGACAGCTCTCGCAGCTGGAGCGCACATAGAGGGGTCCGAGGCCGTTGAAGGGCGGATTGTTCTGCGTGACGGTGTGCTCGAAGAACATCTCTCCGTATTTGAAAGCGTTGACCATACCGGCGTTCTCAACGGCGGGCGTGGGGTCTTCGTAGGCCGAAGCGCTTTGGTTGAAGGTGGTGCCCAGAAGACCACCGGCGTAGGTCTCTTCGTCGACACCCGGCTGCGGCTGCGGTGTCGGCTCCTCTTCGCGGTTGCAGGCGGTGAAACTTATCGCCAGTGCAACAGCTGTAATAAATAACGTTGTCTTTTTCATTTGTCTTAACTACTTAACTTCTGTCTACTTAACTACTAATTATTACGTACTGCATCAATTGCCTCGCCGAGGGCGTCGCTCAGTTCGGCACAAGCTTCCACAGCTTCGCCGTTGGCGGCATCGCTGTAGTGCAGGGCGAAGGGGGCGGGCATAGCGTCGATTTTGGCCAGCGCATTCTCGATGGCGGCAACCACCTTGGCGTCAAGTGCAGCGTCCATCTGATGCATATAGCTGTGCAGCGAACGGCTCTCGTTGCGCTGGCTTGCCACACCTCCCATGTAAGCATTCTGTATGCTGACGATGTTATTGCGGAAGTCGGTGATGGACATATAGCTGTAGGGCGACTCGATATAGGTGACGTCCTCGCCGTGCCAGGCGGCGTAAATCTTGCTGCTGCCCACCTCGTCAGCGATGTCGGAGCAGCCCTGCAGTATGGCCATCAAGGCGGCCTGTCTTGAGCTGTAGGTGCTGCCATCCACACCAGCGTTCTTCAGGTTCTCGCCATAGCTGTAGTTGCCACCGGCCACGGTGTACGGCATCTCCAAGTCGTCGAGTTTCTCGATATGCGCAGCGGGAGCAGCATCGCCGAGCCAACCCACCTCGAGCTGATAGCAGCGGTTGCGCAGGTCGCCAGCCACTGCCACCACATATTTCCACTGGTCGGCGGTGATATCGTTGGCACTGCGGGGCTGGCCGTTGCGGAACAATATGTACTCAATGCCGTGGAATCCCAGCAGGGCGTTGCCTAGTCGCTCGCCGGCCACCACGTCGCCGTTCTCAGCGTCGAGGGCTTCCAGCATGGCAGGGCTGCTCATCAGGGTGTTGAAAGCATCCTCATCGAGAGGCCAGCTGTCGATGTGGGGGTCGATGCCGAAGTCGCCGGCAGCACCGAAGAGGAAGGCTTCGCTCTTCTCCCACTGCTCGCGGGCGGCGAGGAAAGTCTCGCAGGCCTGCTGCACACCGGCGTCCGTGAGGTTGGCCTTGAGGGCGGCCAGCTGGTTGGCCAGCGCCTCGGTGTTGGCGGCCAGCGCCGTGTAGGTGGGAGACACAGTGTGCTCCACAAACTGTTCGACAATGGCTTGTGCCTGCAGGTCGTCATCTACGACATCGTTGTTGTTCTCTTTCTCGCACGAAGCGAGTGTCAGGGTGGCCATCAGCGCCACCGCCAAAGTTCTGAATAAATGCTTCATAATTATTATTGTTTTAATTATTTCAACTCTTAACTTTTAACTCTTAACTCTTCACTTTTTGAAGAATCCCGCCCAGGTCACCCCTATGGCGCAATAGGGCTCATTGTTGTACTGGCTGGACAACAGTCGCACGCCGCCTTCGACCTTGATGGCGATTTCGGGCAGCGGGTAGTAGTTCACTCCCGCGCTCACCACCTGCCGTTCGGCCCACTCCACATCGGCCCACCCGTCGGCGGGGACGAAACTGTCGTAGTGGTCGTAACGTCCGAAGAGCCAGAGTTTGGATTGTTTGATTGTCGGATTGTTTGATTGTTTGAATATCTGTAGCAAGTCGACCCCCGCTTCAATCGAAGCGTCCCAGGCATTCTCGCCCACAGCGGTGTGAGGGTAGGGGTTGCCGGTCATCGTCGTCTGGTTCTTGTTGCGGGTGCTGATAAGGCTGGCATCGCCCAGATGGCCGTAATCCACATTTCCACGAACCACCAGCCAACGGTTCTTATAGGCAAAGTCGAAACATCCTATCATCAGGGTTCCTGTGGCGCCGTGGTAGCGCGAGGTTTCGGGATATACCGTCGTCGTGATGTCATTGTTGAAGGTGTTGCCCACATAGCCGCTCAAGCTCAGTCGCAGGCCTTTCATGCCCGACCAGTCGACACGTGCGGCACCAGCGAGGCTGTTGGCCGGACGGAACTCATAGGGCGAGGCACTCCCGTTGTGCACCCATCCCGCATCGTTGAAGAGGTTGCTGTTCAGCGCCGGCAGCAGCTGCACCTCGTAGCGCCAGCTGCCCGCTTTGCCCCATAGGCTCACGCCCGTCTCATGCCAGGTGCAGGGCATGATGGTGTTCTCGCCCTCGGGACGGTAGAGACCGAAGAACTGCGTGGGCAGGTGGTTGCTGTTGGTCATTCCCACCGGCACCACTATATGTCCCGCGCGCACATTCAGATATTTATTGAAGCTTTTCTGCACCCAGAACTGCTCCAACGCCACCTCGCCACCGCGTTCAATCTCCTGCTCGAACTCGCCCGTCTCCTCCGTCTCCTTCTCCACGGCGGCTTCTATGCCACCGTGCTCGAACTCAATCTCCGTGCCGATGCTCCATCCGTGCCCGAAGTCGTAACTCAGCATGATGACGGCGTGCGGCAAGTCGAGCCGCGAATAGGAGGGAGCGTCCTTGTAGCGGTCGGCATGCGAGTAGCGGAACACATTGTCCGAATAGAAATGGCGGCTGAACACCGCCTCCCCATAGCCACCGATAGTGAGTCGCGAGACGCTGTCTTTCGCCGTCCTCTGTTCGTTTTGCGCCGATACAGGAGTGGCAAGAACTATAGCTCCAATAATACAAGTTGCAATAAAACAATTTTTTATATCCATGTTATTTTTTTTTATTCGTGTTGCAAAAATACCTCCGTCGCCGAAACCCCACAATAACCATAAGTGGTGATTTCGCTTACATAGCATCCCTATTCTTGAATAACACTTTATCTTGGGTCTGTTCTTTGTAAAATGTACACTGAAAAAAGTCAGCCGTTTTTGAAAAAAAAATCGAAAACGGCTGACTTTTTCTGGGTCACACTTACGCGAAATGGGTTTATTCGCTGTAGTTGTGGTCTATCACGATGCTTAGATTTACATCGGGCAGCAGGGGCTGCAGCTCGGCGATGAGTTGGCGGCAGAAGGCTGGCTCGTCGTGGACCGAGAGGTCGGGTACGACATCGACAGAGACGAGGTTTTCTTTCTCGAAATAGTAGAAGCCATGAATTTGCACGATGTCCTTGTGGCGCCCGAGGGTCTTCATAACGGCCTTTTGCATTGCTGCAAGGCGGTTCTCGCCGGTGACGACGGCATAGATGCCAATGGTCATGATGATGCCGTGTCGCGTGTACATCTGTTCCGAGATATGGCGTGTGAGGCCATGAATCTGGTAGGCATTCAGGCTGTCGTCGATACTGATATGCAGCGAGCCGATAATCACCTCGGGACCATAGTTGTGCAGGATGATGTCGTACACCCCATGCACCTCTTCGAATTCCATCACTTCCTGCTTGATGTCGTGGACCAGTTCCTCCGAGACATGCGCGCCGAGCAATTCGTTGACGGGAGACGAGACCATCTCGATACCGGCTTTGATGATGGCAACGGAAATCAGGGCACCTAAGATGCCGTCGATAGAGATGTTCCACAGCAACATGATGCCTGCAGAGATGAGTGTGGCCAGCGTGATGACGGCATCGAAGAGGGCATCGGAACCAGAAGCGACCAGCGCATCGCTATTCAGCTGCTTGCCCTGCTTCTTTACGTAGTTGCCCAACAGCAATTTTGCCAGGATGGCCACAATGATGACTACGAGGGTTACGGTGGTGTAGTTCGGTGTGGTGGGTATGAAGATTTTCTTCACGGACTCGATCAGCGAGGTGATGCCTGCCGAGAGGACGATGACGGCGATGATGATGGCGCTGAAATATTCGATGCGGCCATGTCCGTAAGGGTGCTTGCGGTCGGCGGGACGCGCGGAGAGTTTGGTGCCGATGATGGTGATGACGCTCGATAACACGTCGCTGAGGTTGTTCACGGCGTCCATCACGATGGCCACCGAGTTTGCCAGCAGGCCCACAGCAGCTTTGAAGGCTGCCAGCAGTACGTTGGTGGCGATGCCAATGATGCTGGTGCGGATGATTCTCCGTGAGCGGTCAGCGGGAACGCCTGTCATGTTATTTCTGTTTGCGGATGACGGTGGACATGGCACCGGTGGGGCAGTCGGCAATGCGGGGGCGGCCGATGTAGACGAGACGGCTGGCATCGTCGACGGGCACATGGATTTGTTCGGTACACCACACCACAGCGTTGCTGGCGCTGCCCAAACTGCCTTCGATGCGGCGTGTCTCCAGCTTCTCGGCGTCGAGCGCGCTGGCCTCACGCAACTTGAGGGTCAACTTCTTCAGACATTTTCCGCGCAACTCGGCTTTAGAAGCTCCGCGGAGGTTGAGCCCGATATTGTCTGCATTGAAAACACCATAGAAATTGGAGGCTCCTGCCTGTGCGATACTGACAAGTTTGGCGGTGATTTCACCACGGAACGAGGCTCCGTCGTTGAGGTAGATGGCTAACTGTTCGCACGTCATCTTGCCTGCATTGATCGAGACACCGTTGGTGAGTTCGATGGCTTTGATCTGTGTGTTGCGTGGCAGCACCACGGTGGGGCGCTCTTTCAGCTTCACCTTGCCCTGTATGGCGAGGCGCAGGGTCTCTTTGCTCACTTCCACCACTACCAGTTTGTGTACCGACTCGGGGACAGTGACGATGGCCGCTTTCGCAGTGTCGCTAAATGAGATGTCGAATCCCGAGGTGGCCATCAACTTCTGATAGGTGCCGTCGATGGGGTAGGAGCGGGTGTTGCTCTTGGGCCCTTTCTCCGCCGCCGAGGCGGTGGAAAAGAAGAGTGAAGAGTGAAGAATGAAGAATAGGCTGACGCATGTCAGCAAAAAAGACCTTTTGTTTTTTCTCATGTCTGGTTTCATATGGCTTTTGGTTTTTAGTTCATAAATACATATCTCACGATATTGCTCCCCATGCGGAGGGCTTTCTGACGGGTGGCTTGTGAGTCGTTGTGCACGTCTGGGTCCTCCCAGCCGTCGCCGAGGTCGCACTCCCAAGTGAAGAAACAGACGAGTCGTCCTTCCCAGAAGAGTCCGTAGCCCTTGGGGGGCTTGTTGTCGTGCTCGTGGATTTTCGGCAGGCCGTTGGGGAATTGGTATTTCTGGTGGTAGATAGGGTGGGAGAAGGGCAGCTCGACCCACTCGAGTTCGGGGAATACTTTTTTCATCTGCGGCATCACGAAATCCTTCAGGCCGTAGTTGTCGTCGATATGCAGGAATCCGCCGCCGATGAGGTAGGTGCGAAGGTTTTGAGCCTCGCGGTCGGAGAAGACCACGTTGCCGTGGCCGGTCATGTGGACGAAGGGATAGTTGAAGAGTTCAGCGCTGCCCACGTCGACAGTGGCCGGCTGTGGGTTGAGACCCATCTGCTGGTCTTGGTTGCAGAAAGCGATGAGGTTGGTGAGCGAGGTGGGATTGGCGTACCAGTCGCCGCCGCCGCCGTATTTCAGCAGTGCCAGTTGCGGTTGGGCGCTTAGCTGACCGGCCAATCCGAGTAATCCGAATAATCCGAGTATTCTGAAAAGTTTCATTTGTCGTTGATTAGGTTAAAGGCTGTGACGGCATAGAGTGCGGCGGTCTCGGTGCGCAGGCGAGCGGGACCGAGGCTCACGGGTTGGAAGTTGCATTCCAGCGCCAGCGCTATCTCATCTTCGGAGAAATCGCCTTCGGGACCGATAAGCACCACAGTATCCTTGCCAGGTTGCAAGGCGGTAGCCAGCGGCACTCGGGGCTTGTCGGCCTCGCAGTGGGCGATGAATTTTTGAGTGGAAAGTGGAAAGCGGAAAGTGGAAAGTAAATCGCGGAGCGATACGGCGGGATGGATTTCGGGCAGGACGGTGTGGAGGCTCTGCTTCATGGCGCTGATGGCCAGTTTCTCCAAGCGGTCGGTCTTGAGGAAGGAGCGCTCGGAGTGATCGCAGTTGAGGAGAGTGATCTCGCCGACACCTATCTCCACAGCCTTCTCCACCAGCCACTCCATGCGTGAGGGATTCTTGGTGGGGGACACTGCCAAGTGGAGAGTGGAAAGTGGAAAGTGGAAAGCGGAAAGCAACTCAGATACTTCCACCACGCAGGCTTTGTCATTGGCTTCGACTATCTGGCAGCGGTAGAGGTTCCCACGGCCGTCGGTGACATTCATCTCGTCGCCCTCGCGCAGTCGCAGCACACGCACCGCATGGCGGCTCTCTTCGGCATCGAGGGTGCAGAAACCTGTGGGGGTTATCTCTTTGCTGTAGAATAGTTGCATATGGTCAGTAGTTAAACTGGTAGTATTGTTTGGTTAAATAATCATTCCGCTGGCTACCACCAGGTGGGCGTCGTTGTCATAGATGGTGGCGTACTGGCCGGCGGCGATACCCTGAATGCGGTCGTCGCTCTCAATTCGTACCAACCCGTCGGGCAGGCGGCTCAGGTGACCCTGGTGGAATTCGGGCGTGTGGCGGATTTTGAACTTTACTTCTCGTCTCAGAAATTCCTGACAATCCGGAGTTTCCGGCCAGAAGCCGCTAAGTAGGTGGAATCCCATCAGTGTGATTTCTTTCCCGTGGGCGGCATCGGGGTCATAGCCTTGACTCACATACAGCACATTCTCCTCGATGTCCTTTCGTACCACAAACCAAGGGCCTCCGCTGAGGAACAGCCCCTTGCGCTGGCCGATGGTATGGAACCAGTAGCCTTTGTGAGTGCCTAATACCTTACCGGTCTCCAACTCCACAATCTTCCCCTCCTTCTCTCCTAAGTAGCGTTTGATGAAGTCGTTGTAGTTGATCTTTCCGAGGAAGCAGATGCCCTGCGAGTCCTTGCGGTCGGCACTGGGCAGGTGAGCTTCATGCGCTATTGTACGCACCTCGCTCTTCATCATCCCCCCGATGGGGAACATCAAGCGTCGTATCTGGTCGTAGCTGAGTTGCGAGAGGAAGTCGGTCTGGTCCTTGATGGGGTCTTTGGCAGTGGCCAGAAACGCCGTATCGCCGAGGTTGGCAGTACGGGCATAGTGGCCGGTGGCGATGCGGTCGTAGTCCTTCCCACGGCGGTCAACGAAGGCTCCGAACTTGATGAGTTTGTTGCACATCACGTCGGGGTTGGGCGTCAGACCTTTGCGTACGGTCTCGATGGTGTAGGAAACCACGTTGTCCCAGTACTCCTTGTGGAGGTTTACCTCTTCGAAACGGCAGCCGTATTTTTGGGCGATCCACTGCGTGATTTCTATATCCTCCTCGGCCGGACAGTCGATATATCCCTCCTCATCTTCCATCCCGATGCGGATATAGAAAATGTCGGGCGTGTATCCCTGCTCCTTCAGCAGGTGTACCACCACCGAACTGTCCACGCCTCCCGATACCAATGCTGCAATTTTCATATAAAAAGATAACGAAGAAGGGAAAAAAATATTATGGTTGAAAATTTTTTTTCTCCGTATGAAAAAAAAGTTGTAATTTTACGGCCAGAAAATCATGAAAGAAAAACGTTGGATTATTAGAGAAGACTATGATTTAGAGATTGTTGAGAAACTTGCGGCATCGTTGGGCGTTGACAAAAACATCGCTACTCTGCTCGTAGAGCGGGGTGTCACCACGTTTGAAGAGGCACGGCGTTTTTTCCGACCGGGACTGGATCAGATTCACGATCCTTTCCTTATGAAAGGGATGAATGAGGCTGTTGCTCGCATCAACGAAGCCATTCGGCGACAAGAACGCATCATGGTCTATGGAGACTACGACGTCGACGGTACGTCGGCCGTAGCGTTGGTCTATTCCTACCTCAAGGAGCTGGACCAAAATATTGACTTTTATATTCCAGACCGCGAACGCGAGGGTTACGGCATCTCGCAGCAGGGAGTTGACTATGCCCGCGAGACGGGTGTAAAGCTGGTCATTGCCCTCGACTGTGGCATCAAGGCGATGGAGATGGTGGATTATGCCAAGCAGTATGGCATCGACTTCATCATCGGCGACCATCACCTGCCCGGCGACGAAGTGCCGCAAGCGGTAGCCGTCCTCGACCCCAAGCAGGTCGACTGCCCCTATCCCTACAAGGAACTTTCGGGCTGCGGTATCGGATTTAAGATTGTGGAAGCTCACCTCGAGCAGCGCATGGGTGTGCGCCTATGCGACCTCCCCGAGCAACTCGACAGCCACCGTCAGCAGCGTCAGGAAGAGCTGAAACTGAAACTCCTGAAGTATCTCGATTTGGTGGCCGTCTCCATCGCCAGCGACATCGTGCCCATCATGGGCGAGAACCGAGTGCTGGCCTTCTTCGGCCTCCGCGTCCTCAACACCAAACCACGTGCCGGCATCGAGGCTATCCTCAAATACGGACACGTGGACCGTCGCAAAGCCGACTCGGCCGACTCCTCGGATCAGTCCGAGAAGCCGAAGACCGGCTACTTCGAGAAGGAACTCACCATCACCGACTTGGTGTTTCTCATCGGTCCCCGCATCAATGCTGCCGGCCGTATCCGTTCGGCATTCGACTCGGTGCGCCTGATGCTCACCGACGACCCCAATATTGCGCGTCGTCTGGCAGAAGATATCAACAGCTACAATATGGAGCGCAAAGAGCTCGACACCGCCGCCACCGAGGAGGCTAAGCGTCGCATCGACCACGATCCCTTCTACAAGGGACGCCAGTCGTTGGTGCTCTTCGACGAGCATTGGCATCGTGGTGTTGTGGGCATCGTGGCCAGCCGCATCGTCGAGGCCTATTATAAGCCCACCATCGTCTTCACTCGCGGCAGCGACGACCTCATCACCGGATCGGCGCGTTCGATTAACGAGTTCGATGTTCACGAAGCCCTCGAGAAATGTGCCGACCTGCTGGAGCACTTCGGTGGCCACAAGTGCGCCGCCGGTGTCTCGCTGCGTCAGGAGAACATGCGGGCGTTCGTCGACCGCTTCGAGCAGCTCGTGCGCGAGGGGATGGGTGCTGAGGAGTCTATCCCGGAAATTGAGATTGATGCCGAGATTGGCTTCTCGCAGATTACACCCAAGTTCCTCCGTATCCTCAAGCAGTTTGCTCCCTTCGGACCTGACAACAACGTGCCGGTCTTTGTCACCCGCGAGCTTGTCGATACCGGCAATGCCCGCATTGTGGGAACAAATCACCTGAAGTTTAACGCCATCCCCATCTCCGAGCGTTCGGCTCCCTATCCTGCCATAGCCTTCCAGATGGGAGAATGCCTGCAGCGTATGCGTACCGACCGTTTCGACCTGTGTTACCAGCTCGAGGAGAACTACTGGCGTGGTCGCACCGAGATACAGCTCAACGTCAAGGACCTTAAGTTTGTAGATTAAAAACAAGGAAGGCCACCCAACAGGTGGCCTTCCTTATTCATTATTGTTTAAAGTAATACCCTATCGTTAGGGTATGGGTGTTGATATATTATAGTGATAATAGTATAATTCGCACATAGGAATGCCGTGACGGCTTTTTGTTGTGTGACGATGCAATATTTGGTCAATTCCGTCGTTATTTAAATCTATAAATCTCAATAACCATTGCTATGGCCGACGACAAAAAGATTATCTTCTCAATGGTGGGCGTGGGCAAGTTGATTCCGCCCAGCCGACAGATACTGAAAGACATATACCTCAGTTTCTTCTACGGGGCTAAGATTGGCATCATAGGCCTTAATGGCAGTGGCAAGTCGAGCCTGATGAAGATTATCGCCGGAGTCGACAAGGACTACCAGGGCGAGGTGGTCTTCTCGCCGGGCTACAGTGTCGGCTACCTCGAGCAGGAGCCCAAACTCGACGACACCAAGACCGTCAAGGAGGTGGTGCAGGAGGCTGTGCAGGAGGTCGTTGACCTGCTGAAGGAATACGACGAGGTGAACAACGCCTTCGCCGAGCCCGACGCCGATTTCGACAAGCTCATCGCCCGTCAGGGAGAGCTCACTGAACTTCTGGAGGCTCACGACGCCTGGAACCTCGATACCAAACTCGAGCGCGCTATGGATGCCCTCCGCTGTCCCGACGAAGACCAGCTGGTGAAGAACCTCAGCGGTGGCGAACGCCGCCGCGTGGCCCTCTGCCGCCTGCTCCTGCAGGAGCCCGATATCCTGTTGCTCGACGAGCCCACCAACCATCTCGATGCCGAGAGCATCGACTGGCTCGAACAGCACCTGCAGCAGTACAAGGGCACTGTCATCGCTGTCACCCACGACCGCTACTTCCTCGACCATGTGGCTGGCTGGATTCTCGAGTTAGATAGGGGAGAGGGCATCCCCTGGAAGGGTAACTACAGCAGCTGGCTGGAGCAGAAAACCGCCCGTTTGGCCATGGAAGAGAAGCAGGAGAGCAAACGCCGCAAGACCCTGCAGCGCGAGTTGGAATGGGTGCGTATGGCCCCCAAGGCGCGTCACGCCAAGGGCAAAGCCCGTCTGGCTGCCTACGACCGACTCCTCAACGAGGACGTGAAGGAGAAAGAACAGAACCTCGAGATATTCATCCCCAACGGCCCGAGATTAGGCAATAAAGTGTTAGAGGTCAACGGCGTCAGCAAGGCCTACGGCGATAAACTGCTTTATGAAAATCTTACTTTTTCGCTGCCGCCTGCCGGCATCGTGGGCATCATAGGCCCCAACGGCTGTGGCAAGACCACCCTCTTCCGCCTCATCATGGGCTTGGAAAAGCCCGACACCGGCACCTTCGAGGTGGGTGAGACCGTGAAGATTGGCTATATCGACCAGCAGCATGCCGAGATTGACCCCGAAAAGAGCGTCTATGAGATGATTTCGGGCGGCAATGAGAACCTGCAGGTGGGTGGCCGTTTAATCAACAGCCGTGCTTATATCAGCCGATTCAACTTCAGCGGCACCGACCAAAGCAAGAAAGTGGGTGTGCTCTCTGGCGGCGAGCGTAACCGTCTGCACCTGGCGTTGACCCTCAAGAGCGAAGCCAATGTGCTGTTGCTCGACGAGCCTACCAACGACATCGATGTCAACACCATGCGTGCCCTGGAAGAAGGCTTGGAGAACTTTGCCGGCTGCGCCGTGGTCATCAGTCACGACCGCTGGTTCCTCGACCGCATTTGCACACACATTCTGGCCTTCGAGGGCGACTCGCAGGTCTACTTCTTCGAGGGTGGGTACACTGAATATGAGGAGAACCGCAAGAAACGGTTGGGCGACGATACGCCGCACAGGATACACTATAAGAAGCTACTCGGCTAGTTTTTGGTATCTCTCCACCTCTTTTAGCACATTGCTCATATTCTCGGAGGCCTTGTCCACCTCCTGAGAGGCTTTCGTCTTCTCTTCCTGGCGTTTGGCTATTTTCTCCTCCAACTTCTTGATGTCGGCCTGACAATTGCGGATTTTCTCATTGTACTTCTCTATCTCCTTGGTCTTCTCGGCGATGTCCTCCTGATCCTCTTTGATGTTCTTTTCTATTTTCGCCACTGCCGATTCGGCCGCCTCCAGCTTCTTCTGGGCCTTCTTGAGGTTGCTCTGAGCCTCCTCCAATTGGCCGCGGGCCTCGAAACGGTTCACATAGCTCACGAAGCCTTCGAGGAAAGTTTGGGTGTTTGTCTGGATAGACTCCTTGTTCACCGACAGATCGGTAGGAAAGGCGCAGATGGTCACGATGCATTTGTTCTTTCCGTCGCGTTCCACCTTGGTATAGAGGTTGATGGGGAAGGTGGCGATGTCGACGAAGAGTTGGTCAAGACAGGCTGTGTAACCCTCTATCTTTTGGGTTTTCATGTCGGCCTCTTTCAGACGTTGGTTCATGGCATTCTGCACGAGACGCTCTTCTTTCTCAATCTTGATAGAGAATCCTGAAGCACTGACGGGTCCCACCTGAACAGTGACGGACTTCGCGCTTTGACCTTTCACGCCGGCGAACAGCACCAGCACCACTGAAAATAGTAACAGTTTTTTGCTCATTTTTTTATCTTTTTATGGCTTTTTTCAATCTGCAAATATACAAAATAAAATCATAACAAATGTTAAAATTCTGTGTTAATAATTGTTAAAATAATACGATAACTATTTTGTTGTCAGTGTTTTGTATAATTTGTAAACCTGTAAGTCGCTATAAATCAATGCCAACACCGTATCAACACCGTCCTAACACCGTATCAACACCGTATCAAATCCTACCATCGTCAGTGTTGATATGGCGGTGATACGTTAAAGGGTTCTTGATATTGTTAAATTATTATTGACGATGATAAGTCATTCTACTGGAACAAGAACGAAATGCATATAAGTGGAAATTTTTTTTTGGTAGATTCAAAAATATTTGTAAATTTGCACCTTGAAATCGCAACAATTCCTAAAACATACGAACTATGAGCGAAAAGAGGAAAAAAATATACGAAGCACCGCAGCTGACGGCGGTGAGTTTTAAGACGGAACGAGGATACGCCAGCAGTGTTGATTTGTTTAAAACCCTTGCTATTATTTCAGAAACAACCTACGGTACAGGTGACCAAAACCTCGAGGACCGTGGGACGGCCACGAGCTGGACTTGGTAGGGGAGTTGTGAGTTAATAGATAATAGTTAATAGATAATAGTTAAGAATTAAGAGTTAAAAATTAGATATGAATCATAGGTTTTCAATTCTGGCCATCACCACCATGCTTTGCGGCGTGGCGATGATGAGCGGGTGCACGAAGGATGACGCAGACGGCCTCCCCGATGGCTCCATTGAGATTTTCGCCGAGGGGTCGGGTTCAGAAGTTAAAACCACCGTCAACGGCACCTCGGTGAAGTGGGTCGCTGGCGACAAGGTGAGGATCAATGGTGACGAAGGAACGGTCACCCAAGGTTCTGGCAGCCACTGGTATGCCGCGAAGGATGGCGGCGGTTCTTTCGTAACAAGCACCGAGTTCAACTCGTTCTATCCCGACATCATTGCCACTGCCGAGGGTGCCGGTAACCTAACAACCACGAGTGCCACGGTGGTCTTCCCGTCGCATTATGGCAGCTCGTTCGACGGCGACAACCAGGTGCTTTCGCTGCCCATGGCCGCCCGCAGCGAGGCTAATGCCACGGGCGTGAAGTTCAAGCACCTCAGCGCCGGCATCAACGTGAATGTGAAGAACACTTTCACCAACGACACCGTCCTGTACCTCGACTCGGTGAGTGTGACCTCCGGCAGCGTCAACCTCTGCGGTCAGGCCTCGGTCGGCTTGAGTACCAGCGACGTGCCCACCGTCAGCGCCACGGGCACGGGGTCGAAGACCGTCACCGTCTACTTCAGCAGTCCTGTCGCCCTCGCCGTGAATGCCGAAAAATGTGTCCAGGTGCCTGTGATACCGAGCAGCACCGACCTGGGGACGGTCACCATCCGCGTCTACACCCATCTGGCACCCGTGGCCTACGGCAGCATGGAGGTATTCACCTTTGAGAAAAGCAAGACCTCCTTCGGCGCGCTCGGGCGCAACGAGGTCAAGGCCTCGCCCGAGATAGCCATCGTGCGCGGCGGTGCCGATGTCACCCCTTCCGTCAAGGGCGCATTCTCTGTCAGCCCCACCACCAGGGTGAGCTTCTCGCAGGGCAACCTGCAGCATGACGGCGAAACATGGGAGTTCGCCACGAACCAGTACGACAACGGTGGCCTCTTCACTTGGAACAGCGAAAGCCGCACCATTGGAGGCGCGACCTGGCGCATGATGACCAGCACCGAGTGGGATTATCTGTTATTCGGCCGTAGCGGACCCCGTTTCGCCAAAGCACGCCTGATGGATGAGCACCAAGGCGTTATCCTGCTGCCCGACCATTACGTACACCCCGCGGGGTTGGCAGCCATAGAGGGCGTGAATGAGACGGGCAACGTCAGCTGGAATGCCAACAAATACACCGCTGCCCAGTGGGCACAGATGGAGGCCGCCGGTGCCGTGTTCCTACCAGCCGCGGGATACAGCGGCGGAGCGAGTGGCGCCCAAGGATACTATTGGTCTTCCTCGCCCTACAATAATCAAGCCTACCGATTCTATTTCTCCGAAACAGAGCTGACAGCCTCCAACGCTCAGGACCAGACCTACGGCTGCTCTGTGCGTCTGGTGAAGGAGGCGAATTGATATAATAATGAAATATAATATTTGAGTAATATGAAACATTTTCTACGAGGATTAATGATGGCGGTGCCACTGATGGCGGCGCTGCTGATGCCGGTGTCGGCTTATTGTTATGGTTACATGACGGACCCCAGATTCTATGACGCTACCGTCACAGCAACAGGGAAGGTGCATATCACAGTGCCCATCGAAGTCCAGCAATATAGCGGCGCAGGTGCCTACGCCCAAAATGGCAGCTACCTCTGGATCCGTATTGGCAATCAGGCCGCGATTCCCATTGTCTATTATGATTATATGGCTGGAGTCAGGGTGGTGAATGGTATCATCGATGTGACCAATGACAGATACAACTCCCGCTTGACCATTATCAACGATGGCGTGAGCCACGCGGTTGATGTAGCGCCCAACTATTACGGTGGTGGAGCGCTTTCCCAATTTGAGTTCGACTGGTTCCCGTCGGAGGATTTACTACAGGAAACCTTCACGTTGGGTGTCAGTGCTGAACTGCATTTCTACGACGTGGCAGACGATCTGGGGGAAAATATCTTCAATCATACGCTGGGCACCTTCAGCAACCTCAGCAGCACCAGCGTGCATCCGCAACTGATAGACCCCATCTTCTGCACCGCCAGCAGCACGGCCAACGTTGGCAAGGTGGCGGTGCCCTATGTGATTTTCCAGACACCCCTAAAGTACTACACCTCCTGGAACTCTGCTCAGATTCCTTGCCAGAATCAGAGCGACATGCTCTATGTGCAGCCGCGGGACACCGTGCAGCCGGGCTTTATGATGTATGTGCAGGTGCAAGGCAGGGAGGCCTCCGACACGACGGACGTCATCCGCTGGCTCACCTCCAACAAGGTGGCCATCCCGGCTTATCACAAGATATATAATTTCTGGGTGACCCGTCACTCCTACGAACGCGACGGGCTGTGGTATGAAGACTTTCGCTACAAGGAGCTAAGATGGTATCTGGCCTATCCCCACACCGAGGACATCGTACCCAACGACATGTTCGAGATACAGCGTGCCTACCAGAGCGACTTCAGCGACGCGCAGACCATCGCTATGCTACCCATCGAGTGGGCCGACAGTGCCATGAACAATAAGCTGTTCACTTACGTCGATTCCTCACGTGCGGCATGGCGCAATCCTGTGGAGAACAGCTACACAGTCTATTACCGCGTGCGACGTACATCGTCGGCCATCTGGGGCTGGGAGGGACACGACTACGCCCGTTCGGGCAGTTGTACTCCGTCCCCCGCACCTCGTTTGCCTATTTTCCCCTGCGAAGCTCAAACCTACAAAGCCGATGATAATTTCGCTGACAACCATAAGGTGCATCTGTCCATCAAATTATTCAATAACATTTACGGAAACGGGAGAGACTTCAACAAACGTTACAGATATTCCTATTGGGACGACCATGCTACGCTGTATATCTACAAGATTATGCAGGAGACAGGAGACACCATCCGTATTCCCATATCAGCCGATAGCATCCAAGCCTCTATTGACAGGGTATTCTACCATCCTGAACACGATTCTGACAACCCTAGCATCATTCTTCACTATACCGATGTGTTGAACAATCCCTGCATACACTATAAGTACGAACTTGGCGTGGAAAGGAGCGAAGCTACGTTGGAACCACCAGTGTGGACATGGCAGTTTGAACAAGGGTATGATGTAGAAGGCGGCTACAGCCATAATATATCTTTTGTGCGCGATGGAGGCGAAGATCCCTACTACACCAACGCCGGCAACCTTGACGGCCTGGAGGGCACGCATCTGGTGAGCCCCGAATATGTACGCCTCACGTGGGGCATGACCGACGGCGGGGTGGACGAGTTCCTCGTCGAGGCGCGGCCCGACAACGACCCCTCCGCTGCCTGGACCACCCTCGGCACCACCACCAACAGCTTCTGGGTGGACCACGAGGCCGACCCGCAGATTAGCCCCGTGTGGCAATACCGCGTCACCATGAGCTACACCTGTGAGGGCAACACCGTCAGCACCAGCCACGTCACCACCGGCTCGCGCTCGCCCTACGGCCGCATCGCGGGCCGCGTGCACTACGAGGACGGCAGCGGCTGTCCCGGCATCACCGTCACCGCCACGCGTACCGACAACGGCGCCACGGTGCAGGTGGCTACCACCGACAGCACCGGTGCCTACCTCTTCGACAGCCTGCCCTATGGCGGCGGTGTGGAATACGCCATCACCCCCACCTCGCAGACCGCCCAGTTCCACTACAACAACACCACCTCGCCCTCGGCCACCATCACCCTCACGCTGCACCGCTGCATCACCCAGGGGGTGGACTTCGACAATATCTCGTCGGTGCGCTTCACCGGCCGTGTGCTCTTCGAGAACAGCTCGGTGCCGGTGCGCGACGCCTGCTTCCGCCTCAACGGCAACCTGATGCGCTTCGCCAACACGCCGGTGAAGACGGACGCCAGCGGCAATTTCGAGATTCGCGTGCCGCAGGGTAGCGCCTTTACCCTGCAGGTGGTGAAGGAGGGCCACCACTTCAATGGCGACGGTTTTGTGCGCATCAATAACGACAGCCTGATTACCCGCAGCACTCCGCTGGACGGCGTGCGCGTATGGGACGAGACGAAGGTGCGCCTCACGGGGCGCGTCTGCGGTGGATTGGACCAGACGGCGCTGCCCCTCGGCCTCGGCCTTTCGCGCAACAACCTCGGTGACGACCTCAAGCTGGTGCTCGAGCTGGAGGGCGACAACGTAAGCTATGTGGTGCGAGTGCCCAGCGACCTCACCAAGGACACGCTGGAGTACACGGTGCCGCACCTGCTGTATGGCGGGTTTAACGGGGTGGATGGTTTTGACAGGGTGGATACTGTGGGAGAGACGGACGTGCACTACCAGCTGAAGCGTGTGGTGATAGAGCCCGACCCGGCGACGGGCGAGTTCAGTGCCGACCTCTTCCCTGTGCGCTGGAAGATTATCCAGGCCAGTGCCACAGGCTACGCCACCCTCTTCGGCCGTGGTCGCACGGGCGAGGTGCTCGACCTCAGCGGTGCCGCCACCGTGCGCGACACCGTGCACGAAGCCCCCACCGCTGCCAACGGCTGGGGCGAGCATGCCCGCTACGCCACCAGCAACGCCCACTACAAGCTGACCTACCGCGCCCCCATCACCATCACCTGCAAGCAGCTGAAGTGGGGCATGGAGGTGGACTACTTCGGCGAGCCCACCATCAAGCGCCAGACCATCACCAACGAGAACATCCAGGTGCCCGTGGCCACGAAGCAGGCCGACGGCACCTACCGCTACCTCTTCGGCGCCCCAGTCTTCGAGAGCGGCACCTACGACTTCCGCGCCTACGCCCACGAAGACTATTACTACAACAGCGACCCCAACGGCATCCCCGACGAGGTACGCATCAAGGGCGGCACTCTCAAGATATACAACGGCATGCACGAGAACGAGAACGCCAACACGCAGGTGTCGAGCAAGGAACTCGACACCTTGGGCAGCGCCGACTTCAGCATCCCCATCGATTATGTCTCCTTCGTGCGCAGCGACACCAACGTGCAACGAGTGCTCGACCTCTCGGTGGAGAGCGACGGCGAGTATGTGGAACAGCAGGCTGTGCGCGGCTACGTTACCGGTCGCCGCAAGACCGATGCTGACGCCGTCACCTCGACCCACGGCACCATCCAGCTGCTCGACGTGCTGCGCGACCCGCCGGGAAGCAACTCCAGCGCCTACATCGAGAGCGGCGCCGAGTACTCGTACAGCTACACCTACGACTTCCAGTTCAAGTTCGGCCTTGAGTTCGGCCTCACCCTCGGCACACAAGCCAAGACCGTCATGGGCGCCTTTGTCGGCATGGGCGCCGGCACCTTCTTGGGACAGAACATGGATTTTAGCACTACCTACGACTTTACCCTACCTATCACCAGCAGCTACAACTACAAGCACCAAGGCAACTACACCTTCAAGACTGCCGAGCGCATCAGCACCAGTAGCGACCCCTACTATGTGGGACAGGACGCCGACGTGTATATCGGTGCGGTGCAGAATGTCTACTTCCGCCGCGTGGATGCCGTGCAGCCGCTCGACTCGGTGACCTACAGCGCCCTGGGCGGCAGCAGTGCCAACGGCTCCATGCAGACCGTGGGAGAGGGCGTGGACACCAACGGCAACAAATACTACCTGGTCATCGGCAGCGAGCTGGAGACGGGTCCCTACCTGAACTCCACCTTCGCCTACACCCACAGCCATATCCGCGACAACCTCATCCCGCAGCTGACGCACCAGCGCGACGCCCTGCTGCTCACCTGCGACAGCGCCACGGCGCAGGCCACCGCCGACGCCCGCGGCACGCAGGTCTATTGGAGCCGCGTGAGTCCCGACGACGAAAACTGGGCCTGTGAAGACTACTACCTGCCCATGCGCCCCACCGGCTCATCGAATCTCTATACCGACGAGGTGGCCAGTCTCAATAAGCGCATCGCCGACTGGGTCCAGCTCCTGTATCAGAACGAGGCCGAGAAGGTGGCTGCCATCCACCAGCACCAGCACGACTCAGTGGCCACCTATTCCGTCAGCGGCCCCCTCACCATCTCGCGCAGCGAAAACTACTCCTATAGCAATGCCTACCACGTCTATTGGGACTACCCGGGCTTCGGTGTGGGCACCGGCGACCTTATTGGCAACATCGCCAACGCCTTTGCCAAACCCATCGTTAATCTCATCAGAAACGCTTTTACGAAAGTACGCAACAATGCACAGGGCGAAAATGGCATCAACCCGCTCCTGGTCGGTGTCAACGCTCCTGGCTCGGCCACCAAGTTCTCTCTGACGCCCATCATCGACTTCAACTTCGGACGCGACCCAATGAGGAGCCTCTCGCACACCCGCGAGATAGGCTTCACCCTCGCCCCTGACAAATACGGCAACATGGATGTCAGCATCTACCGCATGAAGAAGAGCGCCAGCGAGTTTGCCTTCAACGTGGCCTCGGACACCACGCGTGAATTCGTTGACAATGGTAACGACTATGACGGCGACGACTACCTCTACGGTTCGCTGGTCTACTACCTGCGTGGCGGCGCCGCCAAGTGCCCCTGCGAGGTGGCCGACAGCACCGAGTTCTACCATCCCAAGACGCCTCTCTCGGCAGGTGCGCTGCGGCTAGAGAACCCCAAGGTGGACATCAACGTCCACGAGCGCAGCAACGTGCCGGTGGACCGTCCCGCGCTGTTCACCATCCAGCTCTACAACGAGCTTGAGGCCACCGTGGGTGCAGCTATGGACAATCCCATCACCTTCAAGCTCAAGTTGAATGAACAGAGCAACCCCCACGGCGCACGTATCCTCATCGACGGCATGCCGCTGACCGACGGGCGCACGATTGTCCTTACTGGTTCGCAAGTCATTACCAAGACCATGGAGGTCTATGCCGGCGACGGCTACGACTTCGAGGACCTCATTATCGAGTTTCAGTCGACCTGCATCGCCTCGACCAAAGGCAAGGCCCAGTTCTCGGTACACTTCATGCCGGTGAGTTGCGACGTGAGCCTCGACCAGGTGCACGACAACTGGGTGCTCAACACCCTTTCGCCGCAGGACTCCACGGGCTACTACCTGCCGGTGGGCATCAAGGACTTCGACGTCAACTACCGCAACTTCGACCACATCGAGTTCCAGTACAAGTTGTCGACACAGAGCGTCGACGAATGGGTGACCCTCTGCTCCTACTATGCCGACAGCTTGCTCTACAGCATGGCCAGCGGCAACAAAGCCATGATTACCGGCGGCCGCATCGACAACATCCACTTCTACGGCGAGCGCGACCCGATAGAGCAGCACTACGACCTGCGTGCCGTGAGCTTCTGTCGCCATGGCTCGGGCTTCATCACCAAGTCGAGCGAGGTCTTCAGCGGCATCAAGGACACGCGCTGTCCGCGTGTCTTCGGCCAGCCCGAGCCAGCCTACGGCATACTCGGCGTGGCCGACAACATCAAGCTGCGCTTCAACGAGCCCATCGCGGGCAACTACCTCGACGAGGACAATAACTTCCAGCTGCTGGGCGTCACCAACTCGAGCGGACGCATCTCGACCGGCACCTCGCTCTACTTCGACGGCACGCCGAGCTGCGGTGCCTCCAGTGCGGTGACACGCGTGCTGGCCGACAAGTCGTTCAGCATCGACCTCATGGCCAAGCCCTACACGGCTCTGCCCAGCGGCAATATGGAACTTTTCGGCCACACCACGCCCACCGGCGGCATCTCCTTTGGCCTGGAGCCCGATGGCGACAGCTGCCGCATGTACGCCTATGTGGGTGACAGCTATGTACACTCGAAGCGTCTGGAGCCCCTCACCGACTTCCGCCGCATGGTGATGGTGGTCGACCTTGACGAGAGCAGGGTGCGCTTCTTCGCCGGCACCGAGGAGGTGACCGACCCCGCCACCAGTGCCGATACCACTCTTAGCTCTTATCTTTTAACTCTTAACTCCCAGAGCGCCCCGCTGGTCTTCGGCCACGGCTTCCGCGGCAACATGCTGGAGGCACGTGTGTGGCTCAAGGCCATGAGCCAGGCCGACATCGCGGAGACCCACGAGCGACGCCTGACGGGCTACGAGCGCAAACTGGCGGCCTACTATCCCATGAACGAGGGTCGTGGCACCAGCTGCGCCGACAAGGCCAGCGGCTCGACACTTTCGCTCCACGGCTTCGCCTGGACCACTCCCGCAGGCTTCGCCCTCCACCTCGACGGCACACAGGCCGTGAGCCTCGACCAGAACATCCTCTCGCGTTCCAACATTCATGACTACACCCTGATGTTCTGGTTCCGCACCACGGAGTATAACGTGCCGCTCTTCTCGGCGGGCTGGCGCCAGCGCGGCTACCAGGGCGTGGACGGATTCGACGGCACGCTGATAGCCATCGAGAACGGACGCCTGCGCTTCCGTAACGGCAACCTGATGCAACAGGCCACCGGCACCTTCGCCGACGGCAGCTGGCACCACTATGTGCTGACGGTGAACCGCACGCTGAACAATGCCGCCGTCTATGTCGACGGCAACCTGATGAATACCTTCGCCACCGACACGCTCAGCGGCCTGAGTGGCGACATGCTGATTGGCGGTGCCTGGAACCGCTCGGTGCTGCGCGGCAGCATCGACGAGCTGGTGCTCTTCGAGCAGGCGTTGCCTAAGAGTCTGGTGGAAGCCTACGATAACCTCGCCCCCTACGGCGACGAGATGGGCCTCGTGGCCTGGCTGCCCTTCAGCGAACAGGTGGAGAACAGCAACGGCATCATGGAAGAGCACTTCTCCATCAACAACCGCAAGATATTCCGTACCACCGACGGTACCGTGGTGGAAAAGATTCAACCCTTGACACTGTCTCCGGGCTTCGACACCCTCAACGCCCTCTTCGCCACCGACGAGGACATCGCACCAGTGCGCGAGCGTGGCCTGCTGACCAAGATGAACTTCGACTGGAGCTTCAACAACGACGAGCTGCTCATCAACCTCAATATGCAGGACCGTGAAATCAACAAGAACAACATCTACATCACCGTACGCAACGTCGAGGACCTCAACGGCAACCGCACCGTGAGTCCCACCATGTGGCAGGTGTATGTGAACAAGAATGTCCTTCTCTGGGGTGTAAACCATATGGAAGCCTCCTTGTACGAGACTTCGGTCAACGACTTCGAGCTCACGACCGACATACAGAATATCAGCGGCCGACGCCATCAGTACACCATCGACGGCCTGCCCGACTGGCTCACCGTTAACCAGAGCTACGGCAGCATCAACCCGCAGGAGATTATCCCGGTGCGCTTCACCGTCGACCACAACCTCCCCGTGGGCATCTATTCCGAGATTGTCTACCTCACAGACGAGGACGGCCTCAGTGAGCCTCTGAAGATAATGGTAGAAATCAAGGCCTTCTGCCCGTGGGGCGATGCGAACCCCAATGGTTACGAACGTCAGATGACGCTGCGTGGACAGGTGATGGTGGACGGTGTCTACGACAGCGACCCCAACGACATCGTCGCCGCCATGATAGGCAATGACATCGTCGGTATGGCGAATGTCGACTTCAACGGCGAGGCTGGCACGAGCTACCTCTATATGACCATCTACGGCTCAGAAGTGTTGGAGAATATGCCGGTCAAGTTCCGCTTGTGGCAGGCTTCGACAGGCCGCATCTACAGCCTGAGTAGCTCGACGGCCGTCACCTACCATACCGACAACATGGTGGGACTGCCGCCGTCGACCCCCGTCCTCCTCTCCACCTCGGCCAACGAGGTGCAGAACCTTGACATCATGGAGGGTTGGAACTGGATTTCGTTCTACCTGAAGCCCGACGCCAACAGTGCCATCGGCGACCTTCTCTACAATGCCACGCCGTGGGACAAGGAGGACCAGCTAAAGAGCGTCGCCACGCTGCAGTTTGCTGAATGGGACGGCGATCAGTGGGTGGGCACACTCACGAGACTGGATCATAAGCAGATGTACATGATGCGCACGGGCGAATTCCACTACAACACGCAGTTGGCGGGCCGTCGCCTCTCCTCGGAGGCCGACCGCACCATCCCCCTGCACCAAGGTTGGAACGCCTTCCCTTACCTGCTCAGCAGCACCGAGAACATCACCAACGCGATGGCCGACTACATCGAGCATATGAGCGTTGGCGACATCATCAAGTCGCAGACCGCTTTCGCCGTCTATTCGGAGAATGAGCGCTGGGAAGGCTCGCTGAAGGTGCTCACGCCCGGCCAAGGATACCTGCTACACCGCCAAGCCGACGGCACGGTGAACTTCACCTTCCGTCCTTCGCGCAGCAGCAAGGGAAGCAAGGGCGACGGGGTTGACCAATCCAACGAGGCCGACCAGACATTCCGGCCAGCCACCAACATGACTCTCATCGCCCGTGTTGAAGGAATGAATAGTGTTTCGCCCTTGCGCGCCTACGTGGCGGGTGAGAATGTCGGTGTTGCAGAACCGATGTTGGTCGATGGAGATACACTCTATTTCCTCACACTCGGCACCGACCAACCAGGAGACCTCTCGTTCACGATGGAATATGATGGCACCGCCACCAAACTTTCCACTCTCCACTCTTCACTTTCCACTCAACCAAACCGTCATATAGGTACGCTTGCCAACCCCGTCGTGCTTTCACCTCTCACCTCGCAGGTCACCGCCTACCCGATACCCTTCACAAACCATGTGGACTTCGTAGCCACCGAGGGTTGGGCCGATGACTTCACCATCACCATCTATAATATCGATGGTGTTCTCATCGACCGCATCACGACGAGCGGTTGGACACCAGCCGACCTCCCCGCAGGGGTCTACTTCGCCACGGTAAACAACAATGGAACATTAACCACCATCAAACTAATTAAGAAATGAAACGCAGCATATTGACCATAGGTACAATGATGATTTCTGCCCTCCTCTTCCTTGCCTCTTGCAGCAAGGAGGAGGGCGACAGCGTCGCGGAGCCGAACCCGATGTTCGGCAATATTACAGACCCCGCATGGAGCGTCAGCACCGATTACGACTATACCACCAGCATGACCGCCGTCATTGGTGTCGACCTGCAGGGTGGCGACAGTCTTTGGACTATTGACACCGCCGACCGCGTCGCGGCCTTCGTCGGCGACGAGTGCGTTGGCCTCGTCGCTCCATCGGGCACATTGTTCTTCCTCTTTATCGTACCCCCGCAGCATGCCGAGGACGGCAATCTCATTACGCTACGCTACTACTCCTCTTATTACCACAACATCTTCCACTCCGACGACGTTTTCCCCTTTGTCAACGGCAGTCAGCAGGGTACCGCCAGCAACCCCTTGCGGGTTGGCTTTTCTGAGGAAAACAAACAGCAGTGAAGAAAGCCGTTCTCATACAGACTGCCCTGGGTTACAGGAACAGGTGTCTGCCACAAGATTTATTTTGTGGGATAACAATTGACGGGAGGATTTAGATAGTACAGTCTTACAGGAGGGTCTGCAAGTGGGAGTAGAGGGCGGCGAGGGGCAGGCCCATGACGTTGTAGTAGCAGCCGTCGATGCGTGAGATGCCGATCATGCCTATCCATTCTTGGATGCCATAGGCCCCGGCTTTGTCGAAGGGCTTGTAGGTGTCGACATAGTGGATGATTTCGTCGTCGGTGAGGGGACGGAAATGGACATCGGTGCGCTCGGAGAAATGATGAGTGATTGCTTGATTGCTTGATTGCGTGATTGTTTGAGTGAGGGGGCGGAGGCAGACGCCTGTGTAGACAGAGTGGTGTCGGCCGGAGAGTGCGTGGAGCATGTCGATGGCCTGCTGGCGCGAGGCGGGCTTGCCGAGGGGTTGGTCGTCGAGGACGACAACGGTGTCGGCGGCGACGAGGACGATGTCGTCTGAAATTGGAAATTGGAAATTGGAAGTTGAAAGGTCGAAAGCGGCAGCTTTGCGGCAGGCGAGCATTTCGGCTATCTCGGCGGCCGGGATGCCGTCGGGGACGTGCTCGTCGACATCGAGTGAGATGCATTCGAGGGAGTAGCCCAGTTGGGCGAGGAGCTGTCGGCGGCGGGGCGATTGGGAGGCGAGCAGGAGTTTCATTTCACTTCTTTCCCGTCTTTGAACTTGGCTGAGTAGACTTCGCGGCCGTTGTCGTACCACTGCCATTTGCCGTCTTTCTCGCCGTTGCGGAACTGGCCGCGTTCGACAGGTGCACCGGCTTCGTTGTTGCGCTCGTATTTGCCGTCGAGACGGCCATTCTTGAAGTTCTGTCGGATTTCTATCTTACCGTTGGGGTAGTAGCGGACTTCTTCGCCGTCTTTCTCGTCATTGCGGTAGTGGATGACGTAGCGTGTGGAACCATCATCGTAGAGACCTTTCCATTCGCCGTTTTTGAGGCCGTGGGAGAAGTCGCCGAAGTAGTCGACCTTGCCGTTCTCGTACCAGGCCGTCCAGCGTCCTTCTTCCTTGCCGTCGACACAGCGTCCTTCGTGGAGTTTGGCGCCGGACTCGTAGTAGGTGGTCCAGGTGCCTTCGCGCATGCCGCCCACGTAGTTGCCCGTGCGCCAGCGTTCGCCGGTTTCATAGTAGTAGGTCCATGTGCCTGACTCCTTGCCTTTGGAGTAGTTGCCTTCGACACCGAGGCGGCCGTTGCTGCGCCAGTAGAAGGTCCAGGGACCGTCCTGAAGTCCGTCAACGAAGTTTCCACGCATGTCGACCTTGCCGTTGGGGAAGTACCAGATGCCTTCACCTTGGAGTTCGCCGTCGCGGTAGCGTCCGGAGAAGCTGAGGGTGCCGTTGTTGTGCCACTGGAAGGTCTCGCCTTCGCGGATGCCGTTGATATAGGTTACCTCCTCTTCTTTCTGACCGTTCTCGTGCCAGGAGCGGTAGAGGCCGTTGTAGTTGCCGTTTTCGACATTCACCTCGCTCTTGAGGTCACCGTTGCGGTGCCAGGAGCGCGATGTGCCGTTGGTGTGGCATTCTTCTGCCAGACGGCTGCCGTCCTCATAGTAGAGCGTCCAGGTGCCGGTTTTGGCGCCGTTGTCGTAGGAACCTTCCTGGGAGATTTTGCCGTTGGGGTACCACCATGTCCAGCTGCCTGTGCGGCGACCGGCGTTGTTAAGGGTGCCTTGGACGGAGAGCTGGTTGGAGTTCTCGTATTTGCGCTCGTAGTGTTTCTGTGCGCTCAGGGGGGCGAGCATGAGGGTGAGGATTCCGAGGACGATGATTTTTTTCATGGGATTAAGGGGATTAAAGGGTCAAAAGGGGGTGGTTTGCTATTCGGAATAGACGATGACTATGCGAGGCCGGTCGGAGGTGGAGAGGCCATTGAGGATGGTGCGTTGTGCAGCGTGGCGGGCGGAGTTAAGGAAGATTCGGAGTCCTGGGTCGAGGCCGAGGCGGAGGAGACCTTGAAGGTGTTGGGACACACGGATGCGGTAGAGTCCGCGGTCGCTGTGGAAGGTTCCGTCGTAGCCTGTGAGGTCGTAGACGTTGATGAGGTCGTCGATATAGAACCAGTTGTCATTGGTGGCGCTCTTGCCGAGGGTGAGAATTTGGTCGGGTTGGTCGCCCGCGAGGGCTTCGGGAGCCACGGGGAGGAGGAGTTCGGCGTGATGGATCACAGCCCAGGGATGGGCGGTATGGAACGCTTTTAGGTCGTGGTCAAAACTAAGTCTGACTCGCTGGCCGGCGAGGGGCTCGAGATAGAGTCGGTAGGTGCCGGGGATGGGATTGCCGGAAGCGAAGAGAGTGCCGGCGTAATTGTGGGAGAAGTGGGTGAAATGGGCGGTGCCGGCACCGAGGAGGAAGGTGTAGGCGCTGCTGACGGTGTCGTTGTCGTAGACATAGTGGTAGTAGGCACGGAGGCAGGTGTTGGTAGAGGTGAGGTCGACGGTCAGCAGTCCCTCGTCGGAACTGTTGAGGATACGCACACGGAGGCCCTTGGTCTCGGCGAGGAAATCTTCGGCAGTGGCGGAGCGGCGGATAACGCGGTTGATGGAGGAGTCGAGTTTGAGGTTGACGACGGTGTCGTAGTAGGTGACGGGGACGATGCCGTTGAAGAAGGTGGCGTTCTCGTCGACGGGCAGCTGGTCAAAGGCGTAGTAGGTGGTGTCGGAGAGGAGCTGTTCGGAGAGCTGCTTGACTTCGAAGTGGAAGTGGTAGGTGGTGGTGCTGTCGGGGAAGAGTTGTGTTTTGGCGAAGGAGAGGACGACGGAGTCGATGACCATGGAGTCGAAAGCGATGTCGTTGGCGTTAGAGGGCAGTGCAATCTGGGTGTAGAAAGAGGCGGAGGCACTGCCGAAGGTAGCGTCGTGGTAGTTGCCGATGATACCGAAAGAGGTCCCGCTGGTTTGGAGGGAGTCGTCGAATTCGGTCCAAGCGTTGTCGGCATAGAGGGTGTCGACGGTGCCCTCATAGAGGGTGGTGGAGTCGATGAGGTCGATGCCGAGGTCAGACTCCTTGTCGGTGCAAGAAGTGAAGGACAGGGAAGCAAGGAGAAGAAGCAGTAAGGAGTGAAAGAGAGAGAGCGGAAGTGAAAGGGAGTGAGAGGACAATAGTTTTTTCATTGGGATATCAATTTTCAACTTCAATTTTCAAATATGTTTTTTTTAGTTTTCGAATTTGCTGACGCCGACGATGGTGTCGTAGAATTTGTTGATACGGTTGTAGAATTCGTCGCGGTCGTCGGTGTAGTCGAGCACATTGCGTTTGTTTTCCTTGGCGAAAGCCACCAGTTCGGGGTCGGCGTTGGGAGAACCGATGATGACACCTTGGGAGTAGGTGATGGCGGACTTCATGAGGCCAAGGTAGTTGGTCTCGCCATAGAGGCGGAGATCCTTGGCGGTGGCACCGTCGGTCTTCATCTTGCGTTCGAGTTCGCCACCGATGGGGCCTTCGAAGCGGTCGTTCATAAGGGTGATGACCATCTTGGTGCCGCTGAAGAAGGCGTTCTCCTTGTTAATACGGCGGAGGTAGAAAGGAATCATGGCTGTGGACCATCCGGAGAAATTGATGAGGTGGGGTTGCCAAGCGAGCTTGCGTACCGCCTCGAGGGTGCCACGGCCGAAGAAGAGCAGTCGCTCGTCGGTATTAGCCAACACGTGGTGACGGTTGTCGAGCATGCTCTTGCCCTTGATGGCGTATTCCTCGTTGTCGATGAAGTAGACCTGCATGCGTGCTGCTGGGATAGATCCCACCTTGATGATGAGCTGGTGGTCGCAGTTGTTGACGATGAGGTTCATGCCGGAGAGGCGGATGACTTCATGCAGTTGGTGCTTGCGGTCGTTTACCTCGCAGAATTTGGGCATGAAGACCCTGATTTCGCGTCCCATTTCTTGCGTTCTTGCGGGCAGGTAGCGTCCAAGGATGGATTCCTCGTTCTCGGCAGAGAACGGTGTAATTTCTTGATTTACAAATAATATTCTCCCTTTTGCCATATCTTATGGTATACTATATACAAAATGCAAAATTACGAAAAAAATTTGAAACTGCAAAATTATTTTCGTGGTTAAAAAAAAAGTTGTACTTTTGCACCCCGAAATGAAGACCAAAGGCAACAGCAATGAAACACAGCGAGCCTTGCTTGACAGGGCGCGCCGCTACTGTGCCCTTGCGGAGCAGTGCGAAGATGCCGTGAGGCAGAAGTTGGTGACCTGGGGAGCGTCGCCCTCAGACTCGGATGTTATCGTAGCGGCGCTACAGCGAGAAGGATACCTCGACAACGAACGTTATGCGAAAGCGTTTTGCGAGAGCAAGATACTGACGCAGCACTGGGGGCGTCAGAAGGTGCTGTACCAATTGCGACTGAAGCATCTGCCGCGTGAGGCAGTGGACCGTGGTATGGCAGCGGTGAGTGAAGAGGCTTATATGGCAGTCCTCGCCGAAGTGGCGGAGAAGAAGCGCCTCGAGTTGGAACAGAAGACCGACGATCCTTATGTCCTCCGTCAGAAACTTGTCGCGTCGCTCGTCAACAAGGGTTTTTTGCTCCCGGAAATCAATCAAGTAATTTCTAATATTCCAGACTTATGAAGCACATCGTCACTCTTTGTGCGGCCTTTCTGATGGCCGCCGCTCCCGTTATGGCGCAGGATACTGTCGCCAAACCTCAGGGCAGCTGGGCGACCCTCTCGACGCCCGCACTGAAACTCAGTGAGTCGTTGTTTAACAACTGGTCGAAGACGGGTACCTCGCAGATTGACTTGAATATCACATTCTTTGGCAACTATAAATATACCCATCCACATTATGTGTGGGACAATATCGTCGATCTGGGTTTTGGCTATGCATGGCAAGATCTCGACAATTCGGCCCAGGGCGGTCGCTTCGAGAGTCGTCGCAAGAGCCTCGATAAGATTGACCTCACTTCGGCCTTCAGTTGGAAAGCTTACAAAGACTGGGGTGCCAGCTTCACTGCCAACTTGAAGACCCAGTTTGCCAACGGTTATGAGTACCTCACAGCTGGCGACAACGACGGCAAGTTGGTTTCCTCGTTCATGGCTCCCGCTTATTTGACTACGGCTCTCTCTTTCGAATACAAGAAGCCCGAATGGTCAGTGTCGCTGTCGTTTTTGACAGGTAAGACCACCTTCGTTTTCAACGACGACCTCATCGACAGCAACTACACCTATGGCGTTATCCAGGACAAGAATTTCGATCCCACCGATCCCAATCGAGTCCACACACATGCTTACTTCGCCCTTGGTAGTTATGTTAAAGCGCAGTACCTGAAGAAAGATCTCTTGCCCAATCTTGACCTCTATGCCCGTTTAGAGCTCTTCTATGATTACATGAAGCCCACGCACATGGCCTGGAGTGAGGTGTCGGGTTTGGCCGATGGCAGTGTGACTACTCCGCAGGATTGCGAGTACAAGCTCAGTGACGGCGAGACTTGGCAAGATTTGGCCAATAAGAACTGGATTGAACGTCGCACCTTCGAGACCGATATGGACTTCGAGCTGAAGCTTGACTACCGTTTCTCCTCGTATATCGCAGCCAATTTTGCCCTCAACCTCAAATGGGATACCGATTTCAATGGCATGGGCAAGTGGGGCCACCTTCAGGTCTACCAGATGGCTGGTTTGCAAGTGTTCTTCAGCTGGAAGACCCCTAAGCAGTAATTATCAGCCTGAAAAAAAAATTTTTTTCCCCCCCCCCCCCCCCCCCTTCCCATAAAACTGCCAAACATGATAAGTGTATTTGGCAGTTTTTTTTCAATAATTAATCATCAAACTTCCCCAACTCACCACTAATCAGCATATCTCTTACCTTCATCATAATGCGACCGCAAACATTAATCCCCTCATAATCATGTGTTTCTTTGTTTTCCACACAGCCATAATGAGCATCACCCCAATAAGCAAATTCCACCAAGTCCTTACCTACACTATTTCGCAATACCCTACGAAACTCTCTACAGCACTTTGCCTTGGCTATATGGCATATTTTTAGTGTGTTATAGCGTTTATCAAGGTTTTGCTGGGGAATTACACCACCTTCTTTCACAAAATCCCTTGAAATCCTCTTCGCCTCAAAACCATTACACACCCCACTACACTTATATATCAAATCCCTAACATTCTTCCCATCCTTATTCTTCAAATCCTTACCTTCACCATCAAACATTAACCAGTGATATAAGTGGTCTACTGGATTGAATATAAGTCTATTATATTCAATCTGACATGGATACATATTACTCAACACCATTCTCTCATCACGACAATAACTATTGAATAACACACTGTTTTCCTGAGAATAACATCTCCAATCTTTACTTCTCTCTTCCTTTAATTTTAAAATCTCTTCCTTTTTCATAATAACTCTATTTTTACATTCCTATATCACTAATATACAACTTTTTTTCAAACTGGTGAAAAGAAAATGCCTTATATCAAGAAAAAGTGATTTTCTTTTCAATGGTTCCGATTTTTTTTGTATATTACTAATGTAAGAACTTGAAAATTATGATTAAAGCGATTTTAACTGACTTCGACAACACTTTGTTTGACACACGACAGGTAAAACCTAACTGGGAAGAAGGTAAGCCTAACTGGAAAGCAATATTCGCAAGGATTCCTGAGTGTACCTTATACGAAGGGTGGAAGGAAACCATCACCGACCTAAACGGCATACCGTTAGGGATAGTATCCAGAAATTTCAAAGGGTTAATATATAGGGTACTGGCATATTACGAAATTTATCACACGTTCAATCCTGTTATAGACAGGTACGGTATAGATAAAGCACATACAGCACTACCCAAAACCGAACTATTTGCGTTGGCTATGCAGCATGAAGGGTTTAATAAACTGCAACGGAATGAGATAATATACCTTGGCGATGAGGCTACCGATATAGTACAGGCTAACCAGTTTGGCTTCCTGTCAGGGGCTTGCCTTTGGGGTACTTTACAGCCGAAAACTATACTCACCGCAAATCCCACCTTCACACTTGATTCTCCTTCTGACCTAATGAGTATTTTGCGTTTCTCGGCAGAATAACAGCGCGCGAGACACACAACGGTATTCTAAGACCTGGGTGGTCTAACTTTTCGTTCAGTTTTTGTTGTTTTTATTCTTCGTAATACACACATAATCAGACACATGGCTGCGGTTGACGTATCGAAAAACTGCTGCTTAATAAGCACATGCTTCTCTATATTACACAGGTTCAGTCAATTACGATTGACCCCCAGTGCTCCAGTAGTTTCTTCCTAATCTTTTCAATGGTCTCCTTTGAATGATGCTTGCCATACATGGGATTAAGACTGCCACGCTTCTTGATGCTCATACGGTACTTGGTAGCAGGGTTGTGTACCTTTCTTCGTGTTCTCTTTGCCATAATTTGAACTATTTTGAACTTTATTGATATTTATAAATATCACGAAGTTTTAAGAAGTTCGGAAAAAAGTTGTATATTAATAGTAGAACAAACTCAAACATATATAAACATGGCTGAAACATTAAATATTCCTACATGGTTAGCAGAAGTAGATTCGGAAGAGCTTAACTGGAACGCCAAGGCTCTATATAGTGTCTACTACTATTTCACCTTTATAGGTGACAAGCACGTATGTAAGCTAACCAACGAAAACCTGTGTGAACGCCTTGGTATGCCCCTTAGTACACTTAGGGATGCTAAGAGAAGGTTGCTATCCAAGGGTTACATCAAAACCAACGGTGGAATAGCTGTCACTGCATTAGTCAAGTCAAAACGTGTCGAAATTCAACAGGACAAAGGTTCTGACTACACGTCGGAATCCGACAGGAAAGATGCCGAAATCCAACAGGGAGATACACCCGTACCCTGCAAGGAGGGTGTCGGAATCCAACAGGGGGGATGTCGAAATCCAACAGATAGGGTGTCGGAATCCAACAGTTTAGATGTCGAAATCCAACACCATAATAAAGAGAATAAAGAAAATATAGAAATAAATAAAGAGACTTATAATAGAAGTACCTTTATAGGTGATGGTGTACCTGAGTACAGTGATGTCACTTCAGGTGGTGAGGTTGGGGTTTCTTCTTCTTTAATTGAAGAAGAAATAAGTTCTACTACCATAACCACTGAGGACTTGATAAACTACATATCAGACCCAGAGGAGAGGGAAGATGTTATGCGTTGCGCTCGTTACTATGAGGTAGATTCCACCTCTGTATTGAATATACTCTTAACAGCCTACCGATGGGACAGAACCGACATAGTAGCCCTTAGTCAGTACCTAGGAGAAAACTTGAACGATGATGTATACCAAGCTATATATATGGAGTGTCGGGATAACGATGAGGACTTGAAAGCCTTAGAAAACTTTTGTAGGAGCTATCACTATACACCAAGTATAAGTGTTTGATGTGTGTGTATGGATATTCCAAGGTACATTAAGCTGGTGTACGGACACATTCCATATAAATTACATGTGTCCTTTCGCTTTCAGCCTAAAATAGTGTATTTCTAACCCAACTAACTTATTAAGTAATTGCGCCCCCCCAGCCCCTGCCCCGTTTGTGGAACGGTCAAAATTTTTTTTAGAATTTTGGGGGGACTGCCCTTTGCACAGCTTTCCTGGCCCCCATTGTTTTCTAGGCGATTTTTAATTTAGAATTTTTCAAACAGACACCAATCCCATACCTCAATATAAGTCAATAGATTGCTTTTTCTATTCCTCACAGGGGATACCCGACCGAGGTAGGGTGGGCCTTACTCTATTTCCTTCTTTTTATTCAGCCTTGCAGTTGATACGATTAACTTACCAACTCGTATTATGCACTTGTCGTTTTCATATTTACCGATGGTGCTGATACGCATATCACGTAGTTTCCTGTAATTAACTCCTAATTTTTCAGCATCCCAGTTTTCAAAAAGAGCTGTTACACTACCATAGTAGTAGTGCTGCCCATCTATTTCAAGATGTATTATCTTGTTTTTCTTTTCGTTAGCCATAATCCAAACAAAGCTTAGCTTTTGCAAAGGTAATGATTTATGTACATAAGCTTGGAATTATGTACGACATTTAACATTATTTAATTTTTTTTTAATGGATTTTATTTGGTCAGTATGTACATTTATCGTATCTTTGTACGGTAATCGAAAGGGATAAAAACAATAAAAAATTGAATTATAAACGTAAAATCAATCAGTTATGAAAAACAACGAAATCACCACCACCTGCAAAATGATGAGCAATGTAGCAATCGTAAATGAAATGACCGCCGTAAGAGCCGAAGTTATTGCAAATCGCACCAATTCCCTCGCTATTGGAATTGCCAAATCCGCTATGATAAATGAGCTCAAGGGTAAGATGAAGAATGGCGTAGCACACTTTTTCTACTGTAAAAAGGATGGTTCTATGAGAGAGGCATTCGGCACTATTAACGCAGCTCTTGCAAAGGCTACGACAACAGGAACTGGCATCAGTCGTGAGAACTATGCCACTTGTGCATATTATGATTGTCAGGCTGGTGGATGGCGTAGCTTCCGCTGGGAGACGCTGTATCAGGTGCTTTAATGCACCTGATTTTTCGGGGTGAGTAATAAAAGATACAATAACAACAAAACACAGGAGATAAAACAATGAGACAGCGTAAACTTGGTGAATATTTCTTTGGTCGTCATTACTTTTCTTGGGGTATTTGGCAAGTCGATTGGGTAGGAGAAAACGGAGCTAGCAGCGGTCGCCACATCAAGGACGTTAGAACCTACGAGGATGCAGTTAGAGAGACTTGGAACCTCAACGGATGGGGAACACCCAAATATATTAAGCCCTGTGTTTACTAAACAAAATAGGAGAAACATCAATGGTACAGACTGACATAGTAGATATGGAAATGGCAAAATACATAATGAGCATCTTAAAAAGTCAACCGATGGTCGTATGCAGCTGGGGTTTTAATACCCCCATAGCAATCAAGGATGGGCTTCGCTTTCGGGTAAATGGATTTCGACATAAAGGATGGTGTGAAGTGGTTTACAATGAAGGTATGGATACTTTCATCTTCCGAACCATCAACAGGAACGGGAATACCATTCGTGAAATCGAGGATGTGTATTTCGACAATTTGGTTTTCGTGATTGATACGACCGTGGAAACAGGTCGAGACAGTGAAGAACAATACAAAGAGCGCGTGAATAGCTGGCTGAGGAATGTCATCACCTAGCCGACCGAAAAAAACAGTCAAAAAAAGAACACTGTCAAAAAAGTCAAAAAAGTCTGTATTAACAGCATCAAATGTAATAGAAGTAAAGCATCAAATAAATCAAAGATATAATTGATATGTACCCAAGTCTGGCAATAAACATGCAGCACCGCCGTTTTATACTTATGATAGACTACAACCCTAAACAAAGTATAGCACGGAACGCGAAGCGTAACGGTGTGACCGAGGATGCAATCAGAAAGTATATCCACAGAAACGGCATAGACCGCCAAGCCGACCGTCTTTCCCTGCTGATTGAACAATGCAGGGCAGCGTATAAAGCCAATCCCAACTTCACCCCTTCACAGTTGGCAAAGGCTACCAAGCACGACCCAAAGACAATTAAAAAGCATTGGGATGTCATAACGGGAAAAATTGGGACAAAAATGTCCCAAAAAGTCCAAATTAGAGAATATAACAATTATTACGCGACCCATCCAAGTGTTACCAATGACCTTTTAAATGTAGAAACGTTTTCACACGATATATTGGAACCTTTTTGTGGTGGTGGGTTTATGGCTGACGTGATAGAAACCTACGGCTACAATGTGGAGCGTTACGACATCATAGACCGCGGTAATAATAAGGTGTCCGACTTTTCAACATTGGAAGTGCCGATGGGGTTATACGATATTATCACCAACCCACCTTACGATGAGCATATTATCGACCATATCATTAAGTGTATCACAATTTGCAAAGAAAAGGTCGCAATATTACTACCTTTACGCTATCTTACAAGCAGGGAACGTTACACTTCCCTGTTTAAGCCGTTTCCACCGCGCAGGGTGTATGTATATCAGAACAGGATTATAATAGCCCGAAATGGGGATTTTGAAACATATAAGGATGCTGGCACTAATCTAACTATGTATGCTTGGTATATATGGGAACGAGGGTATGCTGGCGACCCACAATTAAAATGGATTTTGAACGATAACAGTAATTATTAAGCCATGAACAACACAGCAGCTATCTACGCGAGAGTATCATCAACCACAGACCGACAGAACACCGAAAGACAGGTAATAGACTTAACCGAGTATGCAAACCGCAGCAAGTTGAATATCTGCAAGGTTTACACCGAGCATATTTCTGGAGCCAAGAAAAACAACGAGAGACCTGTTTTGATGGACTGCATAGCGTACTGCAAGGAGAACCGTATCGGCACACTCCTTGTGTCGGAGTTGAGCCGTTTAGGGCGCAACACCTTCGAGGTGCTTGCCACCGTCCGCGACCTTGTGGACTGCCACATCAACGTTTATTTCCAAAAGGAGCAGATGAACCTGCTTGACGCAAACGGCAAGCCGAGCCTGTTTACTCCAATACTGATTACCACCCTTTCCACCTGTGCTGAAATGGAGAGGGAGAACATCCAATATAGGTTAAATTCAGGCCGTCGTATCTACATTGAGCATGGTGGAACCCTTGGAAGGAAGAAAGGCAGTACCAAGAGCCGAGAGAAGAAGGAAGAGGAGTACAAAGACGTGCTGGCATATCTCGACAAGGGTTATAAGATTGCCGATATTGCCAAATTGACAGATACTTCGACAAGCACCGTGCAACGCCTGAAGCGAGAGTTTCAAATCAGGTAGAATGTCGGAAATAATAGTAATAACGAGCGATTGCCGAGGTTTAATATTGACTTTGGCAATCTTTTTTTTGGCCAATTCAGAAAAAAGGTGTACCTTTGCAGTTGATTTCAAAGGTGAAATCACGAGGCGTTATGCTCGTTCTTGCTCGTGAAGACGTAGGAAATCTTTATAGAATATGCAAGGATAGTGTAGCGGTTCGCGTGTATAGCGTGGGCTGTATTATCCAATTCCGCATATTCAAGGTTTTTCCTACGACCGTCACGAGAGGAATGGTATATCAGTACCACGCTTTGTTGTGATATAATAATCCTGCTCAAATTGGTACTGCGTGAGCAACAAAAGTTGCGCCCGTCACGTATTAGGGAGAAAATGATGAAGCCGAAAATGCAAGAAATCAAAGAGTCCTTTGAATTGATGAACAAGTTGTGCGGAACGAACATTACAATAGATGATATTGACGATACCTTCATATCTGACATAGAAGAGAAAAAAAAGATTGTGTATGCTATTGACAAAGCCAAAGCGGCAGTTGAATTGGATACCATAAAAAAGTTTATGGACAGATTGGATTCAATTAAGAATAAATGATGAAATTATTGAACATAAATACTTCAATACTTCAAATGATATGAAAAAACAAGTATTTCTTTTATTTGCCGCATTATTATTAGGCCATGCGGCTTTCGCTTATAATTATGATTTTGCTGCCGTCGCACCTTCTGGACAGACCTTGTACTATAAAATTAACAGTGGGGGGTACGGTGTGTCTGTTGTGTATCCGTTTCATCACAGCTATTCCTATTGGGATAACTATTCAAAACCAACAGGGAATCTCATTATTCCAGACAGCGTTACACATAGTGGAACGTCATATTCCGTCACCAGTATCGGGGACCATACCTTTGATGATTGTTCTGGCTTGACATCCGTGACTATTCCAAACTCCGTTACAAGCATCGGAATTGGCGCCTTTTCTGGTTGCAGTGGCATAACTACACCTGTCTACAACAATACCTTTTTTGTGCGGTTGCCAACCTCCTATAGCGGCAGCTATACTATCCTTAATGGCATTAAAACCATTTGCGACGGTGCGTTCTTTCAATGCACAGGATTGACATCGGTAACAATTCCGAACTCCGTCACCAGTATCGGGGCAAGTGCCTTTAATCGTTGTTATGGCTTGACATCGGTAACAATTCCAGACTCCGTTACCAGTATCGGGGACCATACCTTTGATGATTGTTATGGCTTGACATCGGTAACAATTGGAAACTCCGTTACCAGCATTGGGGATGCTGCCTTTAAGAATTGTACTGGATTAACATCCGTAACAATTCCGAGCTCCGTTACTAGTTTTGGAAATTATGCCTTTAGCGGATGCACTGGATTGACATCCGTGACTATTCCAAACTCCGTTACAAGCATCGGGATTGGCGTCTTTGAGTGGTGTAACAGCCTAACTGAACCCGTCTACAACAACAGCTTTTTTGTGCGACTACCAACCTCCTATAGCGGCAGCTATACTATCCTTAATGGCATTAAAACCATTTGCGACAATGCGTTCTCTCAATGCACTGGATTAACATCCGTGACAATTCCAAACTCCGCTATCGGTATTAGAAATAATGCCTTTAGTGGTTGCACAGGATTGACATCCGTAACAATTCCTGATTCCGTTAGAGGTATTGGAAATAGCGCCTTTTATGGTTGCACAGGATTGACATCGGTGACAATACCAAACTCCGTTATAAGTATCGGGAGTAGAGCTTTTAGTAGTTGCACAGGATTGACATCGGTGACAATTGGAAACTCCGTTACCAGCATTGATTCTGCTGCCTTTGCAGATTGCACTGGATTGATGTCGGTGGTGTTCAATGCTGTCTGGTGTATACAAGCGGGTGAATACCGCGATTACTATGAAGAAGACGGTGTATTATATTTAATTCCAAAAATATTTTTTGTATTTAGGAATTGCCCCAATATTACCAACTTTACCTTTGCCAACAATGTTAAACGAATTCCCCACTACTTGTGTTATGGATTGAGTGGATTAACATCTGTGTTAATTCCTGATTCCGTTACCAGTATCGGAAATAGTTCCTTTTATGGTTGCACAGGATTGTCTTCCGTGATAATTCCAAACTCCGTTACCAGTATCGGAGATAGTTCCTTTTATGGTTGCACAGGATTGACATCGGCGACAATTGGAAACTCCGTTACAAGTATCAAAAGTAAAACCTTTTATGGTTGCACAGGATTGACATCGGTGACAATTGGAAACTCAGTTACCAGTATCAAGGAAAGCGCCTTTTGTGGTTGCATAGGATTGACATCCGTGATAATTCCAAACTCTGTTACCAGTATCGGAAATAGTTCCTTTTATGGTTGCACAGGATTGTCTTCCGTGATAATTCCAAACTCCGTTACCAGTATCGAAGATAGCTGCTTTTGGGGTTGCTCTGAATTGGCTTCCGTGATAATTCCAAACTCCGTTACAAGTATCAAAAGTAAAACCTTTTATGGTTGCACTGGATTAACATCGGTGACAATTGGAAACTCCATTTCTTCCATCGGCAGCAAGGCCTTTTATGGTTGTAGAGGAATGACATCAATGAAATTTTTAAGTCAGACACCTCCGCAAATAGGCACTGACGCACTTTATGGAATACAGACAGATATTCCAGTATATATACCTTGCGGAAGGCTGGCATACTATGTAGCCCAAATACCACATTTTTCCAACTATGTGGAACAGCAGGTTGGCTTCTCTGCCTTGTCGGACGATGAAAGCATGGGTACAGTGCAAGTGTTGACAGAGCCATCCTGCTCCAATCATAACGCGGTATTGTATGCCGTGCCCGCCGATGACTACCGTTTCGACCACTGGAGCACGGGCAGTACCGACAACCCTTATACGCTGACCGTTACAACCGATACCACTATTACAGCCTATTTCGTGTCAAATGGCGGCACGGAGGGTATCGGTGAGATTGATGAAGACAACATCCGTATTAGCGTATTGGATGGACATATCTGTGTTGAGGGCATCACGAATGAAGAGTTGCGAGTGTACGACATCACAGGGCGCATGGTACAAAACCGTTCTTTGCCGTCAGGCGTGTACATCGTCAAGATTGACACACTGCCAGCGCAAAAGGTTGTCGTAATGCGATAACACAACCGAAAGAATATCTATACGCAAGCAAGGGCGGCTGACAATGGTCGCCCTTGCTCTTTGTGAAGTGTCTATGTTATTCGATTTTGATTTTATCATTAGCCGATATGACCTTGATTAAATGGTCTACACTTTGAACCTGCTTAATATATGTCTGAATGTTCTGAATATTTCTTCCAAGCAGAGTTGCTAAGTCATTTAGCGGTACATTTTTGTTGATTAGTTCTGTCGCATAACTGTGGCGTGCGTGATAGTAGGTAAGTTTAGGGGTGAGTCCGAGTGCGCTTAATTGATAATTAATTACTTTTTCCCACATCCGTTTATCGCGGCGTGGGTATTTTGTTTTCTCCTCTAGCATAAACTTTATCAGTTTATCGCTTTCGCGGTCTTTTCTTGTAATTATTGTTGCCATTTGGTTGGTTTTCTGGCGGTTAATATGGCCAACATAGTAACACTTGGTTGTGCTACCTATGACCTCAATATTGTTAAAGTCAAGACGTAGAAGGTCAACCAGTGCAAGCCCACAGAACCGATAACAAGCCATCCACCAGCCAGCACCCTCATTCCCTTTTTGCCAAGCCTCCCTGATTTGCTTAATTTCGTCTTCGGTACGGGCTTTAGGGTTGGAGGGTGGCTTGATGCCCTCCGACTTGAATTTCCACCCCTTAAACGGGTTGTTTTTCAAGTAGCCCATTTCAATCCCAAAGTTGAACAGGCTTTTAAGCGTCGAGAGCCGTTGCCATACCCCACCGACTTTAGCCGTTTTAAGCCAATTTTTCGTTGCACCCTGCAACATTGAAGTAGTCACCATTTCTACGGGTATATCAACAAAGTAGTCATTCCAAGACTTGATGGCGTATTTGTAGTTGGCAACTGTGCGTTCTTTGAACTGACGTTGTCGTTCAAGTTCTCTGGCTATGTCTTCGAGGGTTTTCTTGCGATGTTGTCTGCGATTAAGGCACTCGCTGGCTGTAAAGTCTTCACCTTGTTGTAATAGCCAGTCGATATTAGCCTCAATGTCGTTTATTCGCTCCCTGATGTCAGGCACACTTCGCCATTCGTTCACGCCCTTGAGCCAGTGACCTGTATTTTCTTTGGCTCTTCCCCTCCATGTCACAAGGATTTGGGCTGGCGATTTGCCATCACGTTCTTTGTCGGTTGCAAGGATAACTCTAACGGTGGGGCGTTTTGTTTTCATAACCTGTTGCCATTGATGTCATGTTTTAATAACACAGGTTGTATGTTTTTATTGTGAAAACGACAAAATTATTTTCACCCTTTATTTGCCCCCAACAATAAAACAAACTGTTTTTCAATAAAAATAACACTTCAGCTGGAAGACTCCGAAGCAGTAACGGTTAACGGTTAATGATTAACGGTTAAAGAGGCTGACGCAGCACATTGCATCAGCCTCTTTTCTTTAATCGGACAACTTAGATTACAATGACCATAACCATTAATCCTTAAACTTAAGGATTACGGCATCGTTGGTGCGGAGGCCGATGAGTTGGACGAAGGAACTCTCCTTGACAGCCAACTCGAGGAGTCCTGTGGCGGAGACAATGAGGCGTAGTTTCCGGCGCGGGTCGGCGGTGGCGTGCTGCTGGTAGTAGGAGTCCATGATTTCGTTGATGCGCTGCTCGCGTACAATCATCTCGAAACGGCGTCCTTGGCGTTCCTGTTCGAATTCGTGGTAGGTCATGCCGAGGTAGGCGTTGCCGTAGCTGTCGATATAATGGATGACGACGCGGTATTCGTCGCCGGAGCGAAGCCATCCTGTCATGGTGCGTCGCACGAGACTCTCGGGTCGTGGGCCTATGTCGCTCAGCGGGGCTCCCGCCAATAGTCGTTGAGCCACAGGGACGAAGAAGGTGTGGGCGGCAAATCCGAGGGGTGAGCCGTCCGGCACGGGGATGACGGCGGCATCCTCTATCTCGTCGCCAAAAGCTGTGGCCGGCACACCGTTGTCGCAGCATAGAAAATACTGACCGCGGGCTTTTACTGCCAGCAGGGGCGGCTGGGTAGCCACATCGATGATGTGTACTGTCCCGGCAGGGAATCCCAGGCAGGCGTGTTTCACTACGAAGGTGGCCGACATCACACTGAATGGGTCCACATGGTGGGTGATGTCCACCACCTGCACCCCCTCGACGGCACTGCACAATGCCCCTTTCACCATGCCGGTGAAGAAGCTTTGGTTGCCCCAATCGGTTGTCAGTGTTACTATTGGCATTTTCATAACCAATTGCAAAAATACGAACTTTTTTCGACCTGCACAAATTTTATTTTGTCAGTCCATGCTAATTTCGTATTTTTGCTATTTGGCATTGTGCTGTAATTATATTATATTAATATAGTAATCAAATAGTTGTAATCAATATGTCACTACTCTCAATACGCAATTTGCATGCTTCCATCGGCGACCGTGAGATCTTGAAAGGTGTGGACCTCGAAATCAATCGTGGCGAGGTGCATGCCATCATGGGTCCCAACGGCAATGGCAAGAGCACCTTGGCGGGTGTTATCGCCGGCAATCCGAAGTATACTGTCACCGCTGGTGAGGTCATCTTCAAGGACAAGAATATTCTCGACCTGCCCGTCGATCAGCGTGCCTGTGAGGGACTATTCCTTGGCTTCCAGTATCCCGTGGAGATTCCCGGCGTAAGCATCACCAACTTTATGCGCACCGCTGTCAACGAGCAGCGTAAGTATCACGGTCTCGACCCCTTGAGCGGCAGCGAGTTTTTGAAGCTTATGGAGGAGAAGAAGAAGGTGGTGGAGATGACAACCAACTTGGCCAACCGTTCGGTGAACGAAGGTTTCAGCGGTGGAGAGAAGAAGAAGAACGAAATATTCCAGATGGCTATGCTCAACCCCACGCTCTCTATCCTCGACGAGACGGACTCGGGTCTCGATATTGATGCTCTGCGTATCGTGGCCGGCGGTGTGAACCAACTGCGTTCGAAGGACAACGCCACTGTGGTCATTACTCACTATCAGCGTCTGCTCGACTATATAGTGCCCGACTTCGTTCATGTGCTCTACGAGGGTCGCATCGTGAAAACCGGTCCTAAGGAACTGGCTTTGGAGTTGGAAGAGAAAGGTTATGATTGGATTAAGGATGAGCTGGAGGGTGGAAAGTGAAAAGATGAAAGTGGAATGTTATGATTAGGAAGGATCAACTGCCCAATATATGGAATGATGGCTGGCAGTGTGCCACTGCAGCACAGCAGATGACGGTGACGGCCGGCAGTGAGCGAAAGTTGGTGCTCTGCTCGCCCAAGGATGCACCCTTGTTTATGTTGCACGAAGATGCAGGCTACACTGTGATGTCCGACGCGGAGCATCTTGCCATCACCGTCGACGAAGGCGCCAGCCTCTGTCTATACCGTCTGCAGGGACCTAATACACCGGCCACGCACCTCACCCAAATAGAGATGGTGATGCGACGCGACGCTCAGGTCAGGATGTGTACCGTCACGCTTGGTGGCGGACACGTGAGAAACAATGTGGTGGTGAGGATGCAAGGTGAAGGCTGCGACCTGCAGGCAGACGGCCTCTACCTGATGGACCGTGAGCAGCAGTGCGACAACTATATCTTTGTGGAGCATGCAAAGCCCCATTGCAACAGCCGTGAACTGTATAAAGGTATTGTCGACGATGCCGCACGGGCACGCTTTAACGGACATGTGCTGGTGCAGGACGGCGCAGTGAAGACGGAGGCGTACATGACCAACCGCAATATCCTGCTCACTGACAAGGCACATGTCGACACGCGCCCCTTCTTGGAGATATACAATGATGACGTAAAATGCTCGCATGGTTCCACCATCGGACAACTCGATGAGCAGGCGAAGTATTATCTGCAGACCCGTGGCATCAGCGAGCGCACAGCTGTCACCATGCTCAGCTATGCCTTCTGTGATGAGGTGATTCGTGGCATTACCATCGAGTCGTTGCGTGATGCCGTGGGCGATATGGTGAAGAAACGTCTCCACGGAGAGCTTACTTCCTGTGCCGACTGTGCCATTGCCTGTAAGAATCCCTGCAACGGTCCCGATGCTCATTTCGAGATAGACGCTTCTAAATTATGATGATGGGAGTGGTAAGGAGTCTGTTTTTTTCTTTCCTGTTAGTGCCTTTAATCTCTCAGGCTCAGTGTGACGTGAAGGTAAAATCGGGCGACCAGAAAACCTATGATCAGGCGATGGAATACTATGGGCAGCAGCAGTACGGCGAAGCCTCGAAGTTGATGCGCCGTGTGGCACAGCGCAACCCCAAGGCTGCCGACCCCCAGTTTTGGCTAGGTATGCTGGCTGTGGACAACGGTTTCAATATCTCGGGTATTCGCAAGTATTTCACCAAATGCATCTCCCTCTGTGAGAACTATCCCGATGCCCGCGCCCATTATTATATGGGCATGATACACTACACCGACGAGCGCTATGAAGAGGCATCGTCGGAATTTAACCGCTATTTCCAGCTGGCCAACGGCAGCGACCGGCAGGAGTGGACGGCTCTCTACGAGGAGGCTTCGGCCTACCTCCACTGGGCGCAGTTCCTTGCCGATGCCGAGTTACACAGGGTGCCTTTCGACCCCGTGCCTCTGCGAGGCGTGAGTTCGAAGCGTAACGAAGATATTCCCTATATCACTCCCGACGGCGGGCGATGCTATTACCTTCGAGAGATTCCCGTCAAGCGCGACCGCACCAGTTTCTACACCTCCACTACCGAAAAGACCACATGGAAACTTTTTTACAGCGACTGGAGCAGTAAAGACAGTGCTTTCGACAGCGGCCACGAGTTGCCAGCCCCGTTCAATCAGGGTAATTCTGAAGGGGCTGTGAGCGCCACCGCCGACGGGCGGATGCTCTTTTTCTCACGTCTTACGGTGGACAAAGGCTACCCCAATAGCGATATCTATTGTGCCAAGTGGGAAGAGGGAGGAGAAAAGTGGAAAGTGGAGAAGTTGGGTAACGGCATCAACGGTAACGACACGTGGGAATCGCAGCCCTCGGTATCGGCCGACGGCCACTGGCTCCTCTTCGCCTCCAATCGAAAGGGAGGGCAGGGGAGTTCCGACCTTTGGCGCTGTCACCGTCTGCCCAACGGCGACTGGAGCCGTCCAGAGAACCTCGGTTCACGCGTCAATACTGAAGGCAACGAGAAATTCCCTTTCCTGCATGCCGACGGCCACACGCTTTACTTCGTCTCCGACGGCTGGCAAGGCTTCGGCGGCTACGATGTCTACTTCATCGACCTCAATGGCGACTCTTATCCCACTAATCTGGGACTTCCCATCAATTCCGAGGATGACAACCTCTCCTTCGGTGTCACCACCGACGGGTTGCACGCCTATTTCCCCGGCCGTGTGGCTTCCTCACGCAGCAAGGACATCCTCTACTTCGACTTGTACCCTTCGGCAAGGCCCGAATCCATGCGCCTATGTGACATCAAGATGGACACTCCGCAGGGTTCGCGCGACACTTTGCTAATGCTCTCCGAGAAGAATACCAATGTCGTTACCTTCGATGTCAAGGGCTGTCTGCCCACCATCAAGTGCGGCAAGGCTCGTGAGTTGGACCGTCGCTACGTTCAGGTCAGCGACAGCATCTCCGTTATGGACCTTGGCAATACGCAGGTACTCGACGCGCTGGCGGCATGGCTCATCGAACATCCTCGGGTGCATGTGGTTCTTGAGTGCCCCAAGTCCGACGAGGCCAAAACGGCCTATGATTACTTAATAAAGCAAAAGAAACTGCGCGCCGAACGTCTTGGCCACCGTGGCGGTACCGCTGTTACCACCAAACAGATACGCCTGCAATGAAACCGATGATCCGCATACTCGCCTACCTGAAGTACTTCCCCGTTCAGATTACGGGCAACGTACTTTTCAATCTGTTGCATATCCTTTGCAGTGTGGGGTCGTATGTGATGATTATTCCTTTCATCGAACTGCTCTTCGGCGTGAATGGAGCCCCCGAGACGGAACCGGCCTTCGGAATGGGGCAGCAGCAACTTGTCGACTGGGGCATGTGGCACCTCTACCGTTATCGCGAGTTGCATGGGCTCTGGCAATGTCTGCTTATCGTCGCTGGCGGCTATGTAATCTGCTCGTTGCTGAGCAACCTCTTTCGCTATCTGGCGCAGGTCTTCCTCGGAGGTCTCCGCACGGGCCTTATCGGGCGTCTGCGCAACGACATCTATCACAAAGTCACCATCCTCCCCGTTTCTTTTTTCAATAGCAAGCGTCGCGGCGACTTGATGAGTCGTATGTCCAACGACCTTGCCGACCTTGAGTGGTGTGTGGGTGTCCTTCAGTCGCTCGTCAAAGAACCTATCAACGTGCTGGTCTTTGGATTCCTGTTGGTATTCATTTCATGGAGACTCTTTGTCCTCTTCTTGGTAGTGCTACCCTTAGGTGTGTGGCTCATTGCGTTGATAGGGCGCAGATTGAAACATTCTTCCCGCAAGGGACAGAATGAACTGGGTGGTTTGAATGCCATTCTCGAGGAATCGTTAGCGGGTCTCAAGGCCATCAAGTCGTTCGGCCGAGAAGATGACCTCGAACGACGCTTCGCCGCTGCCAACGAGGACTATACTCGCACAATGATCAAAGTGGCGCGCCATCGTGAACTCTCGAGCCCTCTTTCCGAAATTCTCGGCACATTGGCATTGGTTTTTATTCTTGTGGTCGGTGGTTGGCAGGTCTTCGACGGCTCCATCCAACCCTCGGTATTCATCTTCTTTGTCATCATCTTCGCCCGCATCATACCGCCCATCCAAGCCATCGTGCGTTCCTACAATACACTACTCAAGAGTAGTGCTTCTGCTGAGCGCTTCCTCGAGGTGCTCGATGCCGACGAGCTTATCGTTGAGAAGCCCGATGCCGTCGTTTTGCAAAGTTTCAATGAGAAGATAGAGTTCAAGGAGGTATGCTTTAGCTATCGACAATCAGATAATTCTGAAAACTCAGAAAGTTCTGACCTTGTCCTCAAAAACATCTCCCTCACCATTCCCAAAGGCAAGACTGTCGCCGTGGTGGGACCTTCGGGAGCGGGCAAGACGACTCTCGTCGACCTCCTGCCGCGTTTCTATGATTGCACGGAGGGACAGATTATCATCGACGGTCATGAAATCCGCGACCTCAATATCAATTCGATCCGTCGCCAATTCGGCCTCGTGTCGCAGAACTGCATTCTTTTCAACGACACGGTGGCCAACAATATCGCCTTCGGTTCGTCCGACTACAGCCTCGAGCAGATTCGCGAGGCTGCCCGTGTGGCTCATGCCGACGAGTTCATCGACCAGCTGCCACAGGGCTACGATACCCCCATTGGCGACCGTGGACTGAATCTCTCCGGTGGACAGCGCCAACGACTGAGCATTGCCCGTGCCGTGCTTCGCGACACTCCCATCCTCATCCTTGATGAGGCTACCTCGGCGCTTGACTCCGAGTCCGAGCATGCTGTCCAGCAAGGGCTCGACGCATTGATGCAGGGACGCACTTCCATCGTCATTGCCCACAGGCTTTCTACCATCAAGGATGCCGACTTTATAGTGGTTCTCGACAAGGGCCAAATTGTCGAACTCGGTACTCACGAAGAGCTCCTTGCTATCGAGGGACTCTATAAGAAGTTAGTTGATATGCAGTCGTTTGCATAAATTATTTGGCCATGTCGCAAAAAGTTCTTACTTTTGCACCCTCAAAAAGAGATTTGGGAGTATAGCTCAGCTGGTTCAGAGCGCCTGCCTTACAAGCAGGAGGTCACTGGTTCGATCCCTGTTACTCCCACATAGTGAAAGGTTGTTGTGGGGTTTGCTCCACAAGGTTGCAGACCTGAGGAGCAGGCAGATAGGTTATAAAAGAGGCTGGCGTAGTTATTGCATCGGCCTCTTTTTATTTATTAGCATAATTTAAGATTTTTTTTAGCGGAGAAAACAAGGAAATGTTGTATTTTTGCAAATGTTAAAATAATAACATTAAAGTATAACCAATTAAAAATCAAGAAAAATGAAGAAAATTATCTCTTTTGTCGGTTGCGCCCTTTTCGTGGCCGCCATGACCGTTTCCTGCGGTAACAACAATGAGAACAACGACAGCATTGCCGACAGCGCTAACACCGAGGTTGCCGAAGAGCAGGCTGCTGCTCCTGCCGAGCAGACCGCTACCGTCGACAACAGTGCCCGCGAGCAGGCTATCGCCGAGGCCGCTGAGAAGATTTGCAACTGCGCCAGCGGTGACAAAACCAAAATTCAGGAGTGCTTGAAGAGCATCATCAGCACTGGTTATGCCGCCTATCAGGACGACAAGGCTTTCACCGATGCCGTCTACGACAAGGCTCTGAAATGCGCTGTTGAGAAGGCTGCCTCCAAAGCTATTGAGAAAGGCACCGAGAAACTTGCTGACGAGGCTGCCAAACAACTCAGTAATATCAAACTCTAAACCTATCTGAAACATAAAACAGGTCCACCGCCCGGCGGGCCTGTTTTTTTATATCGTTATAATGAAAAAGCTGCTTCTACCTCTCGTTTGTCTGCTGTTGTTGGCCGCCACGTCTTGCCGACAGCAACAGCATCCTGCCGATGTGCTTGATGCCCACACGATGGCCGACTTCCTTACCGACCTTTACCTCGTCGAAGGCTATTACGCTGTCGAGAGTCAGTATCGTTTCGATGCTGCATCACCGGAGATTCTTGGTGCATGTAATGATGTCCTTGAGAAGCACCACGTCACCCGTGAACGTGTGGAGAAGAGTTTTGACTACTACTCTCAGCATCCTGAGGAATACGAAAAAATCCAAAGAGAGGTTGCTGCCCGTATCGAGCAACTCAGCGGGCCAGACGGAGAAGCCCCTCAGGAGTAAGCACAAGCTTTCCTTTGTCGAGCATGTCGCGCAGTGTGTCGCGGATGTCACCGTAGTTCTCGTCTAAGGTTTCCATGAGATTCGTGGGGGTCATGGCATTCTTTTCTAACAAGGCCTCGATGACTTTGTCTGGAGTTTCTTTGTTTTGTCTCTTTCGCAGACACACGTCGCAATGACCGCAGTCGGTAGTTGTCTCCTCCCCGAAATAGGCCACTAACTGGCGGCTGCGGCAGACTTCGTCGCCCATCACGTAGGCAGTCATGGCCTCTATTCTCTTCTGTGCCGACGCTTTCAGCTGTCCGTAGTGCTCGTCGGAGGGTTGGATAAGCTTCTCGTCGATGCGTTCGGAGAGGAAATAAATCTGTGGCCCTTTTGGGCACGGACGGTAGCGGACGATATGCATGGCATTGAGTTCCATGAGCATCCTCACTACCTCGGCACTTTCGATGTAGCAACGCGCAGATATCTTGCGCTCATCGACAGGCACGTCGACCTCGAGCAATCCGGGGTACATGCGTAGCAGCACTTGCAGGAGGTCCCCCAGTCGTTGGTGGTCCACCTGGAAACGGTAGAGCTCGTCGCGTGCTATGGGAATGTGGAGTATCGACGAGGAATCCTCGCGCTCGGGGATGCTGATGAGGCCTTCCCGTTCAAGGAACTGGCATGCGCTGTAGAATTCGCGCGGAGTAAAGTCATATGTACGGCAGAGTGCTTCGATGTCGAAGTTAAATTGCGTGTCGGCGCCGCTTCCTACTGGAATGTGGTAGAAGTTGCAGAGGGCGCGATAGACATTGCGGATATAGCACAGGGTGGGGTAGGAGGTATCGAAATCCCGCTTCAGACGGGTCGGATCGGACTCGTCGGTCAGAATAACAGCGTAGGCTTTTTGACCGTCGCGGCCGGCACGACCGGCTTCTTGGAAGTAGGCCTCTATTGACTCTGGCAGGTCCATATGCACCACGAAACGCACGTCGGACTTGTCGATACCCATGCCGAAAGCGTTGGTGGCCACCATGACACGATACTTCCCGCTCATCCAGTCTGCCTGGCGTCGGTCGCGTTCTGCGGCGGGCAGGCCTGCATGATAGAAGGTGGCCGAAAGACCGGAACCTTCGAGGAAGTGGGCTGTGGACTGCGCCCCACGACGGCTGCGGGTGTAGACGATACCCGTGCCAGTGGCACGGGTCACGATGCGTAGCAGACGCCGGTTCTTGTCGCTGTCGTGAATCACCATATAGGCGAGGTTGGAACGAATAAACGAGGATTGGAAGCGATGGCAGTCTTTCATCAGCAGCCGCTGGCAGATGTCGTCGGCCACGGCGGGCGTGGCGGTGGCGGTGAGGGCTATCAGCGGCACAGAGGGGTGATAGGCCCTGATGTCGGCGATGAGCAGGTAGGGGGGGCGGAAGTCATAGCCCCATTGTGATACACAGTGGGCCTCGTCGACGGCAATCATCCCCACATTCATGTGGCGAAAGTGCTCGATGAAGCGCCGCTGGCGCAGCCGCTCGGGCGAGACATAGAGAAATTTGAGGCTGTCGCTGAGGGCGTTGTTGAGCACCGCAGTCACCGTGTCGGACGACATGCCGGCAGTGAGACAGGCAGCCCTCAAATGCCGGTCGTTGAGTTGTTGCACCTGGTCTTTCATCAGCGCAATGAGGGGAGAAACCACGAGACAGAGCCCCTCGCGCAGCAACGCAGGTAACTGGTAGCAGAGCGACTTGCCGCCGCCAGTAGGAAGCAGGGCCAACGTATCGTGGCCCTGCAAAACGGAGTCTATGATGTCTTCCTGCAAGGGGCGAAACGAAGTGTAGCCCCAGTGTTTCTTCAGCAGGTGATAACGGGCATCGTCCATCAGCGTATTAAGGTTATCGAACCCGTCAAGGTGCTGAGGGTGGTGGTGCCGGGTTTGCGGTAACGGCAGGTGTAGACGTAGGCACCCTGCGGACAAGGCTCGTCTTTGTAGGTGCCGTTCCATTGGAAGTGAACGTCGTCCGATTCGAAGACCAGCTCGCCGCGACGGTTATAGATATAGATGTGGAAATACTCGTACTCGTTGATGGTGAAGAGAGAGAAGGTACTGTTGGCATCGCTGGAACCGGGGGTGAAGATATTGGGGAACCAAGCGGTGAAGGTACTCACGGGAATGGCGAAAGGATAGACCGTCGGGCAGTTGAGGACATTATAGCTGGTGAGGGTCACCTGTACCGAGTCCAGTCCTTCGCTGTGGGCGAAGTTGTGGGTCACCTCACGCCCCTCTGCCGTGGTGCCGTCGTTGAAGAGCCACGACGAGTTGGTGCCGTAGGTCGACACATCGCGCAGCGTCACCTTGGGATTCTCGGCATCGACCATCTCGGGGCTTAGTGCCACTGCGGGCACCGGCAGCGGCATGATGGTCACTGTGGCGGTGAGCGGAGACGCATCGCAGTCGTTGGTGCCGTGACCCACCAAGGTGTAGGTGGTGGTGACTTCTGGCGTAACAGTGATGCTGGTGCTGCTGTCCTGTCCTTCGAGCGACGGGTCGGCGGGCGAAGCCGTCCAAGTGTAGTGGTCGGCATCGCTGCCCGTCAGCACGGCGGGACTGCCGGGACACACGCGTCCGTCGGTGGGTATCATGGTGAGTTTGGGACGTACCATGTAGGCATGGATGCTGTCCCATGCCACGCATCCCTGCGGACTGGTCACTTTGATGAAATAGGTGGCCTTGTCGGCATAGGGGGTTACCTGCAGATGGGGACCTGAGGGCAGGCCGCCGGTCACTTCACCATAGGTCAACGACCATTGGTAGACGCAGCTGTCTACGCCGATGGCACGCACGGTGGCGTCGGTCATACTGCCTTCGCAAACCACTGTGTCGCCCGTCACCTCCAAGTCGGGATGCAGGAACACCGCTATGGTGTCGCGTACAGTGGTGGAGCAGAAGATGGTGTCGCGAGCATTGGTGGGGTTGAGGTAGTAGAGACCATTGCGCACTTCCAGTTCGATGGGCTCCACCGCATGAGTAAAGTTTCGTGTGATAACGCGGTTGTTGGCACCCCAGCCACGGATGGTATCGCCGAGCGTCATATCGTTGTCTTCGGCGCTGGCCAGGCGGAAGCGCCAGGAACGTGTGTTGTTGAATCCGCTGGTGGTGTCGGTCATCGTGGTCGAGTCGGCATCGCAGAGTACATGCTTCGTGAGGGTCATGCCGGCCTTGGGGTTTTGGCGCGGGTGAAGGACATACTGGGCTTCGGAATAGCAAACATTACCCTCATCATCCGGTTGTGAGTTTGTCCTGACAAGCACACTCCGAAGAGTGCGGCCTTCGTAATGGTATTCTGCCGAGTCGCCCGTAAACCGTGCCACAGGAGTGCCCATACAGTTGGCATTGTCGTAGAATGCCCACTTCGTGCTGTCGGGAACCACCAACTCGGGGGCACCGGGCACGTAGCTGCGGTTCCAGAGCTTGGCGGTGCCGTCGCACATCAAGAGGGAGTCGACTTCCATGGTGGGCTTGGTGTTTTGCACATTCACATAGAGGTAGGAGTCGAACGGCTTGCTGGGGTCAATGGCCGAGGTTATTTTGCAGCGGAACGTTTGGCGGTTGTCAATCTCGTTGACAGTGATGGAGGTTCCGTTCGGTTGCCGTTGGCGCGTCACCCTGAAGTCGTTGGCTTGCACATGGTAGCGGTAGCCGTTGGGGTTGGTTACCGTTTCGCTTGTCAAGGGTCGCCAAGTGACGTAGTCGTACTCTCCGCCAGGCGAGAAGACAGCATGGGAGGTCTCGTCGACGAAACCATATTCAGAGGCGTACCACACATAGTTCAACAGGTTCTGAGGACCCGAGATGACCGTCACGTCGGTGGACATACCTGCCGGACAACCCGATGTGGTGAGGGACATCGGACGACATTCGCCGGCGATATAGCCGTATGCATAGTGGGCATTGTACCAACAGTCATAGATAAGTGCCTGGATTTGTAGCGTGTCGTACATATAGTTGGAAAGGTTCAAGCAGACTTTCTCCCAATCTTTGTAGTACACTGAGCCTTGCGCATGCCATCCACTTTGCCCCGGACCTGCCAGAGTTACGTATCCCATATTGGGACAGTCAGTAGAATGGTCTGTATTGGGAGTGGAACTAATGTAGTAGGCTAAAGTGTCGTTGATCTGTGTCCATTGGCCAGCGGCATTTTTCTTGGTCACACGGATGACGAAAGTGGGATTACCTTTCTGTCCATGGCCAGGAGCCTCTGCCACAATGGCATAGTACAGATACAACATGGCATTGTCGGGAGTGACCCTCATGGTGTAGTACAATGCTGCCCCGCTATAACCATTACCTGTGCCGCCAGAGGCGGTTCCGTTGTCACACCCATCACCGATACGGATGCTTTTGAGCAGATTAGTATTGATGACGCCGGGAGTGGTATCGTTGGTATTGAACTGTGTCGGAACATAGGGCAAGTTGTTTCCCGTATTTGGATCATGGCCTGTTAAATTCGAGATGATAAGAAACTGGTTGCCGTCATTTGGAAGACTGCTGCTACATCCACCAGATGTAACTCCAGCCAACTGACTCGCCGTATAGGTGGCGCCCATTGCGGTGACACCGGTCTCACCCGTCAATGGATTCGGGCAGGGTTTATAATTAGGTGAACTTGGATTGGTCCCATCATCAATAATAATTGCTTGGCCGGACCAATTATTGACATTCACGCCACCAGCAGTGAAGTTGGCCGGGTTGTACCAACCGGGACAAGCTGTATACTGGTCATATCCAGCCTGCGCTTGGCCTGTCGAACAGCAGAAAAACAGGGCCATTAGGATGACCAACGCCTTGGGAAACATTTTTTTCTCCATAAGAACGCTTTTTATATATTTATAAATCAATTCTATATATAACGAAATTACACTATTTGTCCATTACAAAGATATGAAAAATAATTGATTTCGTCATCTTTTTTGTTTATATAGACGAAAAAAAAACCAAAACGCTGCATCGATAAAAAAATTTTTGAAAAAAAAACGCCTCCTGTAAAGGAAGCGTTTTTTTCTTATTGGAAGAGAACTCTTAGTTCTCCTCTTTCAGTTTCTGGAAGATATCGAGGTCGCCGAGAGTGGTCTTCTCGAGACTCTCGTTGATCTGCTTCACACTCTTCGAGGTAGCGCGGCTCTTCTTGTCGTCGCCCTCGGTGTGGGCCTCGTCCTTGCCCTCCTGGAAGGTGCGGGTGTGGCTCACGATGATCTTCTTGCTGTCTTTCGAGAACTCGATGACCTTGAAGTCGAGGGTCTCGCCGTTCTTGGCCTTGCTCTTGTCCTCTTTGTCGAGGTGACGCATCGGAGCGAAAGCTTCGACATCGTAAGGCAGGATGACGGTGGCACCCTTGTCGTTCAGGTTGACAATCTTGCCCTGGTGGACGCTGCCGATGGTGAAGAGGCTCTCGTAGACATCCCAAGGATTCTCCTCAAGCTGCTTGTGACCGAGGCTGAGGCGACGGTTCTCGGCATCGACTTCGAGGACCACCACGTCGATTTTCTCACCAATCTTGGTGAACTCGGCGGGGTGTTTGATCTTCTTGCTCCAGCTGAGGTCGCTGATGTGGATAAGACCGTCGACACCTTCCTCAAGCTCGACAAAGATGCCGAAGTTGGTGAAGTTGCGCACCGTAGCGGTGTGCTTGCTGCCAACGGGGTATTTCTCGGCGATGGCCAGCCAGGGATCGGGCATGAGTTGACGGATACCGAGGCTCATCTTGCGGTTCTCGCGGTCGAGGGTCAGAATGACGGCCTCCACCTCTTCGCCCACCTTCAGGAAGTCCTGGGCGCTGCGCAGGTGCTGGCTCCAGCTCATCTCGCTGACGTGGATGAGACCTTCGACACCAGGGAGTACCTCGACGAAGGCACCGTAGTCGGCCAGAACCACCACTTTACCCTTCACATGGTCGCCTTCTTTCAGGTTAGGATCGAGGGCATCCCAGGGGTGAGGAGTGAGCTGCTTGAGACCGAGGGCGATACGACGCTTGGCCTCGTCGAAGTCGAGAATGACCACGTTGATCTTCTGATCGAGCTGGACAATCTCTTCGGGATGGTTGATACGGCCCCAGCTGAGGTCGGTGATGTGGATGAGACCGTCGACACCGCCGAGGTCCACAAACACACCGTAGCTGGTGATGTTCTTCACGACGCCTTCTAGCACCTGACCCTTCTCGAGGTGGCTGATGATCTCGGCCTTCTGAGCCTCGATCTCGTCCTCGATAAGAGCCTTGTGGCTGACGACGACGTTCTTGTATTCGTGATTGATTTTGACAACCTTGAACTCCATCTGCTTGTCGACATAGACATCGTAGTCGCGGATGGGCTTGACATCGATTTGGCTGCCGGGAAGGAAGGCCTCGATGTTCTCGAACACGGTAACAATGAGACCGCCTTTGGTACGGCTCTTGACATAACCAGTGATGATTTCCTGGTTGTCGTAAGCTTGGTTAACGCGCTCCCAGCTCTTGAGGATACGGGCTTTCTTGTGGCTGAGCATCAGCTGACCGTTGCTGTCCTCTTGGCTCTCGACATAGACCTCAATCTTGTCGCCGGCCTTCAGGTCGGGGTTGTAGCGCAGTTCGCTGGCGGGGATAACGCCGTCGCTCTTGGCTCCCACGTTCACCACGGCCTCGCGGTCGTTGATGGAAACGATGGTACCCTCGATGACATCCTGCTCGGTGAAAGCGTTGAAGCTTTTCTCGTAGGCATCATTGTTGGCATTGGCGCTGTTGTCGCTGATTTTACCGGCTTTCTCGTCGAAGGCATTCCAATCGAAATCTGCCAGCGGTTGTACGTTCTTATAATCCATTCTTTTTTGCGGAGAGTGAGCTCCGCGGCTCTTTTTTGTGTGCATCCTGCCCTGCACGGGTTTAACTTTTTAATCCAACATCATGAGTAGCAATCCGTTGGCAGGATACGGCGCACTCAAAATGCTTTGCAAAGATACGAATAATAAATAAATAATTAAATAAATTGTAAATTTTTAAGAAAAAACACCCATCAACACCCACATCTCACCTCTATCAAAAGATGTTTTTCTCTTTTGTAGTACCACGGTTGTACCATTGTTCTCCCATCAAAAATGAAAGAACGATAAAAGAACAAAGGTTGAAGAGTTTGTGTTATAGTATGTTGTATATTGAAAAAAAAGGATGCCTCGAAGTCGAGGCATCCCCAACATTTTAAGAAAAACTTTTCTATTTGAGTTCAACAGTGGCGCGACGGTTCTTAGCGCGGCCTTCAGCGGTGTCGTTGTCGGCGATGGGCTCGTCGGGACCTTTGCTCACAACTTTGATGCTGCTCTTGGGAGCACCCAGTTTGACCATGTATTCCCGTAGGGCTTCGGCGCGCTTCATACCATATTTCATGTTGATTTCGTGCGAACCGGTGTTGTCGGTGTGACCGAAGACGGTGACCGTCAGTTTCTCGTCGGCCTTCAGGGCCTCGCAGATGGCGTGGATGGCAGCGTCGGTTTTCTCGTCGAATTTGGCTTTGGTGCCAGCGGTCTCGAAGTAGACGGTGGCGTTGATGGCCTCGATTTGCTTAACTGCCTCGGCTTTGGTGCGCTCGGCACGTTCACGTGCGGCCTTTTCAGCAGCGAGGCGTTCAGCAGCGGCTTTTGTGGCGGCAGCTTCGGCGGCAGCCTTGTCGGCAGCGGCCTGTGCGGCGGCTTTCTCGGCAGCCTCGCGTTCGGCGGCGGCCTTGGCGGCAGCAGCTTCGGCGGCGGCGCGGTCAGCGGCGGCTTTCTCCTGGGCGGCCTTCTCGGCAGCGGCTTTCTCGCGGGCAGCTCTCTCGGCGGCAGCCTTCTCGGCGGCGATACGGTCGGCCTCGGCCTTTTCGGCGGCAGCTTTCTCGGCGGCGATGCGTTCACGCTCGGCGATGGTACTGCGGTCGTCCCAGCCTAAGTCGATGCCTATCTTCACACCGGCACGGAGCATGTGTACTTTGTCGACCTCGTTGGAGGCGAAGGTGCCGTTGTAGGCTATCTGCGAGGGGTCGGCAGGGTTGACCACCAGCATGGACTCGTTCTTCACTTCGTTGATGAGGTTGTTGAGGCCGTATCCGCCATAGAGGCCGAAGTAGAAGCCCCATCGGTTGCCCATGGCTACGCGGAAGCCAAGGTCGACGATGGCGCTAACATTGAAGCCCAGGTTATCCATTTTGGCATCGAAGGTGTTGTCGTAGGTGCTGAAGCCCTGTTCGGGGACATCGGTCACATGGTAGTTGCCCAAGGCGGGGAAGATGCCCGAGGTGCTGTAGTTGCCATCGGCACCGGCGTAATTTCCATGCAAGGGCAAGTCGAACTGAACCCCCATACCTCCAATAAAGGTCCATTTCTCACTCATCAGGGCACGGTAGAAAATCTCCACTGGGATGCCGAGGAGACCCACGGTCTGACGCTCTTTCCAGTTATTGAAATTGGTGGAGAGGTTATAGGTAACGTTGGGGTTGCCGGCGGGGGTGAGGCCGGGAGTCACCTCGTTGTAGTTGTATTTGGCGTAGGCGTTGGCATAGGTGTAGTGTACACCGAAGCCGAGGCCGATATGCTCATTGAAGAAGTGGACATAGTGCAGACCTGCGTCGAATCCTAGCCCGAGGCTTTGGTCGCCGTTGGCAGGACTGTAGGTCATGGTGTTCAGGCCTCCGCCCACGGTCAAGCCTGCGTAATTATCGAACCCGTTTTGCTGAGCCTGTGCTCCGAGGGCTAGTGCCACGGCGGCAAAGGTTATCATTATTCGTTTCATATTCACTACTTTTTCCATTATACATTTAGTTTCTAATCACTCTGACGACCACTCCGTCGACGTTCACCATATAGTTGCCATGCTGATAGGCACGCATGTCGATGGTGATGTTGTCGCCTTCGAAAGCACCGCGCATCATCTCCACACCCAGTGTGTTGAGGACTCTAAAGGTATGGAGGGCATTCTCTGAGCCTTCGATGGTGATGATGACGCTTTCGGCAGTGGGATTGGGATAGGCGGAGACGGTGACGTTTTGATCACCATCGGAGATGAGGGTGTTCATGTCAGTCTGCGGGCAGGTGTAGGTCTGCACACCGTTCATCTTGGCACTGACGAAGTATTCGCCCGTGAGGCCGCCTTCTTCGCGATAGAAGTAGCCGTTGGCGCCGGGGATGGCAGTACCATTGTGATACCACTGGATGTCGGTGAAGCAATTGCAGGTGTCGACCAGTGCGATGACATTGTCAAAGAGCGGCATGGTGTAGGTGGCGGGCAGGTTCACGTGAAAGTTCAAGGTGACGGGGCTGCTTTCGAGGGCTGGATAGCGACTGTCGCGGAAATAGACATCCATGGTGTAGTCGCCAGCAGGCACGTTGGCATCGGGGATTGTGATGTTGATAGTGCCGTTGGCACCGCCAGTGGCGAGGTCGGCCCAGTTGACATCGACGAAGCGGGCATCGGAGAAATCAATGCGATACTGGTCGGGGCTGCCACTGGTGAGGTGGTAGTTGATGCTGTAGTTGTTACCGGTGCAATAGCCATAGGCGGAGAGCTCGAAGCCGCGCTGGCCTATGCTGTTATTTGGGGCAATGTTGGGAATGACAACACCGGCATCGGTGTAGAAGGCGGAGGAGGGAGTGACGACATAGTTGGTCAGCATTTCGAGGTCGCCAGTGAGAGCATAGTAGAGGGTGATGGTCTTGCCAGTGCCCACAAAGCTGTCGCTGAAAATGGCCGAGGTGACATGATTCACCTGGTCGTTGCCCAGGACGCCGTTGAGGACACCGTTGTCAGTGACCACGCCCGCGAGTGAGCCGTCGGCGAACTTGGCAATCTCAGCAGCAGCACCGGTGACATAGACCGGGGCGGGCTGGATGTTCAGCATGGCGGTGGCATTTTCGAGCGTCACGCCAGCAGGGGCGTTGGCTGTGACGGTCCAAGCACCGGCATTCACCGGGTGGTTGGGCGCATAAATGACCTCGGTACCGTTGGTGTAGGTGAGGGTCAGGTTGTGCGTCACACTGTTGCCGTCAACAATGATGGCGGTGAGTCCGTCCTGGGGTTGGGCGGTGTAGATGACATTGGACTCACCCGTCCACTGTACAGTGTACGTAGATTTTGCCGCATTGCTGTCAGGTTTGCTGCCTGGCAGCTCGGATGCCCACGCGGAGGAAAGTGTCGTCACCGCCAGCAGGGCAAGAAACAAGTGTTTAGTTTTTCTCATATTTGTAAATGTTTGATTAATTATATATTGTGTTGAAATGTATCGTTAAGGAAAACTATTTCCAATAGTGCAAAGGTACATAAAAAAATTGATATGGCAAAAAAATTTTGCCATATCAATTTGAATAGAGTGTTAAAGGTTGGTTTTACACTCGCATTGTTTCTTTATGTATATCCCTATTCAACAGGGATGTCACGGTTGACGTTCTTGGAGCCCACGAGGGCGTAGAAGAGTATGTAGGCGAGCATGGCAACCACCAGCCAGTAAGAGTTCATGTAGCCAACGGCACCAGCGATAGCGTTCTGTATGAAGGGCATGACGCCGCCGCCAACCACCATCATCATGAAGATGCCGGAGGCCTGTTCGGTGTAGCGGCCAAGACCTTCGACCGAGAGGTTGAAGATGGTGCCCCACATGAGTGAGGTGCAGAGGCCGCAGAGTACTAGGAAGAGAGCGCTAATGGGGACTTGCATCATCTGGAAACCGTCGCCGACACTGTAGCCCGGCATGGAGATGCGGATGTCGGAGGGCAGGATGATGGCCACAATCACGAGGACGATGGCCAGCAGAGCCACAGTGGAGAGCTGTGTGCGCGTGGATACCTTACCGCTGATGGCGGCGCTGGCGGCGCGTCCCACCATCATCAGGAGCCAGTAGACAGCGGCTACGGCGCCACCGATGGCGGCACCGCAGAGTGGGTCGTCGGTGAGGTAGAAGTTGAGTTCGGCAGGGATGCCCACCTCGATGCCTACATAGAAGAAGATGGCCACGACTCCCAAGACGAGGTGGCGGAAGGACCAAGGGGAGTATTTTTTATCGGACAAGTCAGTTTTGTCGGACAGGTCGGATTTGCGGGGTTCGGGGATGTCGACAAAGAAAATAATGATGAAAGCGAGGGCGAATACTCCCATGGCGATGAAGAGCAGAGGCGCCACATCGGACATGGCGGTGCGCTCGGTGACGGTGCCAATGAGCATGCCGACCAGCAGGGGAGTGAGGGCACCGGTGAGGGAATTGAGGGTGCCGCCGGTCTGAATAAGCTGGTTGCCGCGGTTGCCACCGCCACCCAAGAGGTTGAGCATGGGGTTGACCACAGTGTTGAGCATGCAGACACAGAAACCGCAGATGAAGGCTCCGAGGAGGTAGATGATGAAGTTGAGCATCACGGGCTGGCCGCTGACGGTGAAGGTGGCGGTGTCAGCACCCACGAGGCTGGAGAGGTATTGCACCACCATGCCTACAAAGCCGATACCGAGGGCAATGAGGGCGGTTCTCTTATATCCTATGTGGCTCATGAGTTTGCCAGCAGGGATGCCCATAATCAGGTAGGCAAGGAAGTTCATCATGTTGCCGAGCATGCCTGACCATTCATAGTCGTTTTTCCAGATGTTGCCGAAAGGGGCTGCCATGTTGGTCACGAAAGAAATCATGGCGAACATGAAGAACATCGTGATGACTGGCACGATGGCCAGTCTCTGATTGTTGGTTGCTTTCATTATTATTAAAGGGCTAAAATGTTAGGGATTCCGTTTTTTTTATTGGACTACTATTTTTTGCACGGCGGTGCCGCAACGGAGGAGGTAGGCGCCGGGGAGTTGGAAGTTGAAAGTTGAGAGAGGAGAGTTGAAAGTGGCGAGGAGGCGGCCGGTGATGTCGTAGAGGTCGACGGGGTTGCCAGAGGGGTTTTCGACGGTGAGGGTGAGACCGGAGAGATGAGAGGTGAAAGGAGAAAGAGAAGAGTCGATGGGGTCGATGCCCGTATCGCGGAGGAAACTACCGATGATGGAGCCTCCCGTGGTGACGCGGAGGTAGAGGGGGTTGTCGGTGTCGCCGGTGCTCCATCCCGCGAAGCGGTAGCCCGGGGCGGCGGTGGCGAGGAGCACGGCGGTGTCGCCGGGGTAGTAGGAACCGGAACCGCTGACGGTGCCTGTGGATTCGTCACTGCTCTGCACGTCGATGTCGACAGTCGACAGGGGACCGAGGATGGCACGAATCATCCAAGAATAGTAATCACCACGAGCAGTGACAGGTTCCCAGGTGGTGCCGTCGCGTTTGTACCAAGAGGCATTGGAATTGCCACAATAGTTAGTGGCTGTGACGGGATTGCTGTAAGTGCCGCAGGTAAAGACAATCCATAGGGGCGTGGTGTCAATGAGGGGAATAGGAGTGGTGATGGGAATGGAAATCCAGCCCCAATAGTCGGACGAGAAGTTGGTGGAGTAGAGCTGACGGTCGGGCATGGTGCCAGAGTAGATTTTGAGGGTATAGTCGGCATCAGAGACGGCGTAGAGCTGCACTTGCTCAAGCTGTCGGCGAGCCGCTATCACGCTGGCGGGGATACGAATACCCCATTCGAGGGGATAAGAGACATAATCGCTCCACAGCTTATTGAGTCCGTTGTGGCAGTAGCCAAGGGTGTCACCATCCAATGGAGCGAAGAAGGCTGTGTCGGAGAAGTCGTTGTTGGGCGAAAAACGGAAAGGATTGTAGTGGCATCCGCTCTTCCAAGAGACAAAGCGATAGCCTTCGGGGGCGGTGGCCATAAGGGTAACATTCTGAGCATAGGGGGCGAAGGTGCCGCCACCGGAGACGGTACCCATTGAGGGGTCGGCAGAGACGGCGTTGACGGTGACAGTGGTATTTTCGGAGGCGGGATAGATATGGATGGTTACTTCGACATCGTTGTTGTAGCAATCGGTGGTATTACCGCCAATGCCGCTACCGAAAGGATTGAGAGAGTCAAGGGTAAAAAAACCATCGCAATAGCCTCCCCACCCCCAGTTGATGTGGAAGAAGCCGAGAGAGTCATAACCGTCGACGATGAAGGCGTGTCCACCGTCGCCGTCACTGCCACGGATAAGCATCGGTCGCGTGGCATCGAGTTCGGCAGTGAGGAGAGAGTCCCACTCGCTATCGCCGTAGTCGACCTTGGCAATGGAGAAGAGTCCCTGGTTATAGCGGAAATAGTTTTTCAAGGCATTTTCCGAGGAAGGGGCTGTGATTTCGCCAAAAGAGGTCTGCTGAGCGCTGCTAGCATGAGTACCGTATTCCATCTCGACGGCCACGCCGGCATGGTACATGAGCTGTGCCACGGCGTAGCGTTCCTGGTCTGTGGATTCCCAGCTGGGGCTGTCGGGCATGTGGGTCCAGTCGTAGTGGGTGGTGTCGAAGTTAGCCGAGTGGGTGCCGTAGATGTTATGGACATAGGAGTGCGAACCACGACCAACGACGGGATGGTTCCAATATTTCATCACCTGTGCCAAGGCGGTGGCCACACATCCTGTGTAGGCATTGGTCTGCGCGGAAGCGTCGTAGGGGCATTGCAGGTTGTAGGGATAACCCTGGCTCCATTGGGTTGTAATCAGAGGGCCTACTGCGGTGTCGTGTACAAAATGGTATTTGGAACCGAGGAAGTTCTGCCATTCAGCTTGTACCTTGGACGAAGCTATAGCACCATCCTCGACGAGGGCTGCGATATTAGTCTGATAGGCAGTGAGCCAGTGGCGTATGTGCTGTGGGAGATTCTCCGTAGAGAAGCGTTCGGAGCGCGAATAAGCCAAGACGGGACGAACACAGTCGTCGGCGGACACGAGGACAAATCCGTTGCTGTCGGCACCGATGAAGAGGTAGCATTGCGAGAAGTCGGCTGGAGTAGCGTCGACGACAGACTTATGCAGTAGGTTCTCAGCGATACGCTGAGCCACCGAGAGGTCGACAGGTTTAGCACTGGCAGTGCCGAATGCAAGTATAAGGAGTGTGAGGAAGAAGTTTTTTTTCATTATAATGTAAAGTTAAAATTATTTTGTGATTACTATCTTTCGTGCAGGGTATCCGACAGTTTTCAGCAGGTAGACGCCAGCGGCAGGCAACGTGAAATGTGAGATCTGAGATGTGAAACGTGAGAGTTCGCGACCCTGGATGTCGTAAAGGGCTGCGGAGGGGATACCCTCAGGGAGGGTGACAGTAATTGTAAGTCCTGAGGTTTCAATTTTCAATTCCGTATTTTCAATATCCTCGATACCGTTCATGGGTTCGAAGAAAGCAATGAAAGTGGTGTCGCAAGTGATGGTAAATGTTAGCGGATTATCAGTGCTCCCATCACTCCAGTATGAGAACTGGTAGCCATTCTTGGGGAGGGCGTTGATGATGACGTTGTCGCCCGGCCAGTAAAAGCCTCCTCCATAGACGTCGCCCATGTAGATGTCGTTGGGTGAGACCGCCAGATGGACTTGCGCTACAGAGGTGACAATGGCGCGAATGAGCCATGTCATAAATTCATCGCTCATGGTTTTCCACCCGGTATCATCTCTGTACCAAATACCGTCGTCGTTTCCAGTATAGCGGCCATAATTGGCAGGGAAAAGGTCGTGGCAGTCCGCTACATGGAATGTTATCCAGAGTGTTTGGTTATCAGGGATGAACATAGGTGTATCCAAAGCAAGGGTATGCCATTGGGAAAGATTGTCCTGTATGTCGTAGTTTTGGGTGTAAGCCAGTGTGGCATCGGAAATGGTGTCTCCCATATAGATTCTAAGTTCATATAATGCAGCACAATCCACATAGAGTTGCACGGCAGTGAGTTTCTTATGGGTATGGCGAGCTGCCAGTGGCAAACGGATGCCCCAATCGGTAGCATCGTTCTGCGAGAGACGCCAGGAATTCCTTGGCGTACTGTTGCCACAGTAGGACATGGTGTCCTCATGCAACTGTTCAAAGATGGCGGTGTCGGTGATGCTGCTCATGGCAATGAAGGAGCGAGGATTGTTCAAATAGCCCGACGACCAACGGATGAAACGGTAGCCTTCGTTAGCTTTGGCAAGTATCCTTACCGTGTCGATCAGGGCTGTATAGGTACCGCTACCTGTGACGGTGCCAAGGGTGGTGTCGGACGAGAGCACGTTGATTGCCACCGGGGCGACAGGGGGTAAAGAGGTCATGGGATGTATGCCAACGAGAGCGCTACAAAAATCTGAGAAATGGCATCCGCCAGGAGCCAGGGAGTCGATGGTATAGAAGCCATTGCATACTCCTCTCCAGCCCCAGTTGACATGGAAAAATCCCAGCGAGTCGTAGCCATCAAGAACAAAGGCATGGCCTCCGGTATTTGGGTCGAAGCCGCCATAGATGACTGGTTGAGCCATATCAAGCTCGTTTCTCATTATTTCGACCCACTGACTATTGCTATAATCTTCCTTCAATATAGCACGAAGCGATTGGCTGTATTTGAAGTAGTATTTTAGGGCGTTCTCGATACTGGGGTTGTTGATGTCATCGTAAGATTCAATGAAGGCGCCACTGCCAACAGGGGAATATGCCATTTCTACGGAGACGCCGACATGATAGAGCAACTGTGCGACAGCGTTGATGGAGAGACTGTCACTGAGGGCGTAGAGCGAGTCAGGCATGTGCGCCCAATCGTAGTGGGTGGCACCGAAGTTGGCACTGAGTGAATCGTATGTGTAGGTAGTACCGTTTATCGTGGAAGTGCTGGTGTATACATGGCTTCCCATACCAGTAGCGGGATGGTTCCAGTATTTCATCACCTGTGCCGTAGCGGTAGCAGCACATCCCGTCATCGCATGGGTGTTTGCCGACGTGTCATACGGACACCATGCGTTGTAGTAGGGCGACTGTCCCCAGATAGTGGTCAAAAGAGGCTCCACCTGATTACCGCTGCTTTTTGGAGTACCTTCGAGCCAACGCTGCCAGTCAGCGGCTATCTCGGGCGAAGTCTCCCCACCAGAGGCTACACGGGCAGCGATATCACGTTCGTAGCCTTCAAGCCACTGGCGGATATGCACGGGCATATTTTCGAGACTAAAACAATTGGTGTAGGAATAGGCCAGGACAGGGCGTACACAATCGTCGGCAGCAACAAGGACGAAACCCTCTCTGTTAATAGGCGAGAAAACATAGATGTTTTCCAACATGGTGACATTCAAGTCGACTCCAGGGAAAAAACGAGAGGCTACATCAGAGGCCTGACTCATATTGACAGGCTTGGCCATGACAGCTGAGGCTACCGAAAAAGCCATCAGTAAAAGGTGTATTTTCTTCATTTCAATTTTTTAAACAGAAAATGGGCACCGACATATGCTTTTCGGTGCCCACCAATTACATTCATTTTATCCTTTCAGCGCCTCGGAGCCGCTCACAATCTCAATAATCTCGTTGGTGATGGCGGCCTGTCGGGCTTTGTTGTAACTTAGCCTCAGGTCCTTCAGCAACTCGGTGGCGTTGTCGGTGGCCTTCTGCATAGCTGTCATTCGGGCGCCATGCTCGGAAGCCAGCGAGTCGAGCACCATGCGGTAGAAATTAGATCGCAACGTCAGGGGTACCATGCTACGCACGATGTCTTCTTTCGAGGGCTCGTAGATGTAGTCGTGGTTCTGTGCTTTCTGAATATTCTGAATATCCCGATTATTTTGAGTATTCTGAATAATCGGCAGGAATTGCTCGGTGGTGAGCACCTGCGTCAAAGAGTTTTTGAATTGGTTGTAGATTATTTCTACTTGGTCGAACTGCTTCTCTTCGAACTGCTTCATGATGCTGTCGGCCAAAGAGGCGACATTGTCGAACGAAGGGCTGTCAAGCAATGTATCGTGGGAGGTGAGTTGGATATCCTTGCGGCGCGCCAGCAGTTCGGACGACTTCTTGCCGATGGATATCACTTGAAGTGAACCGCCGGTGGGAAGTGTCTGTAGATAGTGATCGATGCGCGACTGGGCCTGCTTGAGGACGTTGCTGTTGAAGGCACCGCAAAGTCCCTTGTTGGAGGTGATGACCACCAACAATATCGACCGCAGTGGACGTATGGCATGGAAGGGGGTCAGCACATCGCCACCGGTGTCAATATCGTCCACAATCTCACTCAACTGAGCCGCATAGGGACGCATGCCGATGATAGCATTCTGTGCACGGCGGAACTTGGCAGCGGAGACCATCTTCATGGCGGAGGTGATTTGCTGCGTTGAACTCACCGAGGTGATGCGGGTGCGGACTTCTTTTAAATTAGCCATTTTCTAAACTATTTATAACGTTCTGCCAAATCAAGTGCGGCAGCTTTCATGGTAGCCAAGTCACTATCCACCAATTTGCCAGCACGGAGGTTGGTGAGAATGTCGCTGTGCTCGTTCTTCATCATGAAGAGGAATTCTTTCTCAAAACCACGCACTTTGTCGATGGGTACCTTTTGCAGTAGACCGTTGGTGCCGCAGAAGATGATGGCCACCTGTTCCTCAACGGGCATGGGGCTATACTGCGGCTGTTTGAGCACCTCAACGTTTCGGGCACCCTTGTCAAGCACTGCCTTGGTGGCGGCATCAAGGTCGGAGCCGAACTTTGAGAAGGCTTCCAACTCACGGTACTGCGCCTGATCAATTTTCAGCGTACCGGCAATCTTCTTCATGGACTTGATTTGAGCCTTACCACCCACACGCGACACCGAGATGCCCACGTTGATGGCGGGACGCACACCGCTGTTGAAGAGATTGGTCTCGAGGAAAATCTGACCGTCGGTAATGGAGATGACATTGGTGGGGATATAGGCCGAGACATCGCCAGCCTGTGTCTCGATGATGGGCAGAGCTGTCAGTGAGCCACCACCACGGACCTTGTCTTTCAGCGAGGCGGGGAGGTCGTTCATCTGGGCGGCAATCTGGTCATTCTGGATGATGCGGGCAGCACGCTCCAACAGACGGCTGTGGAGATAGAAGACATCGCCAGGGTAAGCCTCGCGTCCCGGTGGGCGACGGAGCAGCAGCGAGACTTCACGGTAGGCTACGGCCTGCTTTGAGAGGTCGTCGTAGATGACCAAGGCGTTGCGTCCCGTGTCACGGAAATACTCACCGATGGCGGCACCGGCGAAGGGGGCGTAGAACTGCATGGCAGCAGGGTCGGAAGCCGTGGCAGCCACGATGATGGTATAGTCCATGGCACCTTTCTCTTCGAGATTCTTCACCAGATTGGCTACGGTGGAGCCTTTCTGGCCACAAGCCACATAGATGCAGTAGACGGGATCGCCAGCATCGTAGTTATTTTTCTGGTTGATGATGGTGTCGATGGCGATGGCAGTCTTACCCGTCTGGCGGTCGCCGATGATGAGTTCGCGCTGTCCGCGGCCGATGGGAATCATCGAGTCGATGGCCTTGATGCCTGTCTGCAGAGGCTGCTCCACAGGCTGACGGTAGATGACACCAGGGGCTTTGCGTTCGATGGGCATCTCGAAGAGCTCACCTTCGATGGGACCCTTGCCGTCGATGGGTTCACCGATGGTGTTGATGACGCGACCCAGCAGGCCCTCGCCGACACGCAGCGAGGCAATGCGCTTGGTGCGCTTCACGGTATCGCCCTCATTGACGGTGCTCACCTCTCCCAGCATCACCACACCCACGTTGTCCTCCTCAAGATTCTGCACGATGCCCTGCTCGCCAGTGGTGAATTCCACGAGCTCACCACTCTGGGCGTTGTTTAGACCGTAGACACGGGCAATGCCGTCGCCCACGGTGAGTACGGTACCCACCTCCTCGAGCTCGACATCGAGGTTCACTTCCGACAACTGTTTCTTCAATATTGCCGATACTTCGGCAGGCTTAATATTTGACATATTAGTTTATGTATTATTCAAAGTTTACTTTCGTAGATGTTCTTCGAGAACTCTTTGCGGAGTTTCAATATCTTGGTGCGTAGACGTGCGTCGTACATGTTGTGGTTGAACTCCAGTTTGAAGCCCCCCAGCATTCTTTCATCGGTATGGGCATGGAGTTCTACCTTCTTCCCAGTATACTTCTCTACCAGCTCTTTCACGCTCTCCTCAGCGGTGGTGTCGGTGGGCTGGTGCGTCACCAAGTCGGTGAGTACGATGCCGCGACTCTCGCGATAGAGTCCCAGGTAGGCATCGCTGATGCCTCGCAGGTTCACCGAACGGTTCTTTCTTACCACGAAAAACAAGAATGCCATGGAGACCTCGCCACAATGTTCTCCGAATAGTTCGCGCACGATGCCGACCTTGCGGTCGGGACGGATGACGGGATTGGCGAAGACGGCCTCGAGCACACGGTTCTCATGGCACACGGTATTCACCAGGCGCATGTCCTCCGCCACCCTATCGGCCGCCGACTTCTCTTCGGCGGTCATCAGGAGCGCTTTGGCATAGCTGATATTGATACGATAGTCGTTCATGTTTGTTTAGTTCAGGTGAATACTATCGAGTTCTTTCTGAATCAGGGCATCGGCCTTGGCCTTGTCACTAAGCTCGGCACCGATTAGTTTCTCAGAAATCTCGATGCTGAGGTTGGCAATCTGGTTCTTTAACTCGTGCATCGCTTTTAGCTTCTCGTAGTTGATGTTTTCACGGGCAGCCTCCACGATGCGGTCGGCTTCAGCAGTGGCTTTGGTACGGGCCTCTTCGACAATTTGTTCGCTTGTCAGACGTGCGTTGCGCAACATCTCGTCACGCTCCATCTTGGCCTCGCGTAGGAGTTCCTCGTTGTGAGCCACCAGACTCTTCATCTCCTCGCGGGCTTTGGCGGCCTCGTTAAGGGAGGCAGTGATGGCCTCTTCGCGGTTCTTCAGCGATTTCAGGATCATCGGCCAGCCCCATTTCATCAGGATGAAAGCCAGGATGCCGAACGAAACGAGCATCCAGATAAAGGTACCGAGACCTGGGTTAATCAGAGGGTTGTTCATTATCTAATTGTTTGATTGTTTGACTGCTTGATTGTTTGAATATTTGATGCGACAGCCACTCAAGCATTTGCACATTCAAGCATTCATACATTAACTCTTGTTCTTTCAAAAGGGCCGGCCAATCGCCGGCCCATGGTTGTGTTGGTGTTTTCTTACTTCACAGCAATCAGGAAGCAGACAACGACGGCGAAGAAGGCGACGCCTTCCACCAGAGCGGCGGCAATAATCATTGTTGAACGGATATCGCCACCTGCCTCGGGCTGACGAGCCATGCCTTCCATGGCACCCTGTCCGATTTTACCGATACCGATACCAGCTCCGATGGTGGCCAAACCAGCTCCCACCGCTGCGCCGAGATAACCCATGGCTATGTCGGCCAAAAGAATCAATAATGACATCATGTTGTTTTATTTTATGTTGTTAAACAATTTTGTTATTCACATTTAGGCTGCAAAGATAAGTATTTTTTTACAATCAAATGTTAAAATGCACTTTTTTTTTGAAAGGAGACTCTATTTCTCCAACAAATCAAGACTATAGTGTAGACCGACATTTTGGCGACGGGCACGGGCCATCTTGATGATGAGGTAGGCGCAGGCGATGAGGTTGCGCAGTTCGCTGAGTGGTTCGGTGAGGACGCTGCGGTTGTAGAGATCTTCGGTTTCGCGGAAGATGAGATTCAATCGGTCGAAAGCGCGTTGTAGACGTAGGTCGCTGCGCACGATGCCGACATAGTTCCACATAATCTCCTGTAGTTCGCGTTTGGTTTGTGTGATAAGCACCATCTCCTCGTTCAAAACCATACCTTCGGCGTTCCAGTCGGGGATTCTTCCGAAGACTTCGGAAATTCCGGAGTTTCCGGAAACTTTAGCAATCGCAGATTGCGCGGCGTTGTGGGCGTAGACTACGGCTTCGAGCAGCGAGTTGCTGGCCAGACGGTTGCCGCCATGGAGGCCTGTACAACTGCATTCGCCGGCGGCATAAAGATGGTGGATGGAACTCTCACCGTTGCGGTCCACCTTGATGCCGCCACACTGGTAGTGCGCTGCGGGGCGGACGGGAATCATGTCCTTGGTGATATCGATGCCGATACTCAAACACTTGGCATAAATGGTAGGAAATCCTTCGATGAGATGCTTTTTGCCGATGCCGCGGGCGTCGAGGTAAAGATAGTCTTTGCCGCTGAGCTTCATCTCGTTGTCGATGGCGCGGGCCACGATGTCGCGTGGCGCCAGTGAGAGGCGTTTGTCGTACTTCTGCATGAACTCTTTGCCGTCGCGGTCTTTCAAGATGGCACCGGCACCGCGCATAGCCTCAGTGATGAGGAAAGCTGGTTTCTCGGCGGGGTTGTAAAGACTGGTGGGGTGGAACTGCATGAACTCCAAGTCGCTGAGTACTCCGCGGGCTCGGTGCACCATAGCTACGCCGTCTCCGGTGCTGATGACGGGCGTGGTGGTGGTAGAGTAGACGTTACCCATGCCACCAGTGGCCAAAAGTGTCACTTTGGCCAGATAGGTGTCAATGCGGTTGGTGTCGCAGTCGAGGGCGTAGACACCATAACACTCGATGTCAGGCGTGTGTTTGGTGACGCGCTGACCCAGATGGTGCTGCGTGATGATGTCAATGGCGAACTGACGTTCCTTGATTTCAATGTTGGGATGGTTGCGAGCTGCCTCCAGGAGGCCACGCTCTATTTCCTCGCCGGTGTTGTCTTTGTGGTGCAGGATACGGAACTCCGAATGACCGCCCTCGCGATGCAGGTCGAAGCGCTCGCCACCACCTTCACGGTCGAAGTTCACGCCGTATTGCACTAGTTCACGGATGCGGTCGGGAGCCTCGCGGATGGTCATCTCCACCACCTCACGGTCGCAGATGCCGTCGCCTGCCACGAGGGTGTCGTGGATGTGCTTATCGAATGAGTCGCTGTCATACATCACGGCAGCAATGCCGCCCTGAGCGTAGCGGGTGCTGCCCTCTGCAGCGTCTCCTTTAGAAAGGATGCACACCTTTCCGTAGGGTGCCACCTTGAGGGCGAAACTTAGTCCGGCAATACCGGAACCAACTACCAAGAAATCAACTTCGTATCGCATGATTCGTATTGTTTTGTTTGTATTGTATCTTAACTTCGGGGTAGAAAGTGGATGTCGGTGGGGGCAATCAGACCCAACGAGAGGGCTTTGGCTACGCGGGCAGCGCTTTTGTTGACGATGTCCAACCGACGCGAGAGGTCTTTCTGGCGCTCTTGGATGGCTTTGTCGCTCTCGCCAAGTTTTGACGAAATCTCGCTGGCAGTGCAGCCTGCGGCTTCCAATAGCAGTAGGTCCCGCTCGGTGTCGCTCACCTCTATGCCCGCCTGTGTTCCCACCAAGGCAAAGTAGTGTTCAGCAGCCTCTTTCAAAGTCAGCATCACCGGGTAGTTGAAATAGAATTGCTCGCCACGTTCCAGACAAGCGATGGCACGAATGATGTTTTCGATGGAGAAGCCACCGGCAGCATTCTTGCTGACGAAAGCGCTGGCTCCGAGGCGCAAGGCCTCCATTACCACAGAGCCTATCTCGTTGATGCGGCGAGTACGGTTGTTTTCAGAGGAGAGGGGATTGTCAAATCTGCCCGAAAAGATAATGATTTTGATATCTGGATAGCGTTCGTGCAAGCGGCGCGTGATGAGGAGTCCGCCCGTGGGCTCTCCCTGAAACTCCATGTCCACCAGCACATAGTCGGGTGTCTCGGCAGTCTCCAGTACGGCCATCAGACTGGGACCCGATGCGAAGGTGTCCACCATCTCGATGCGCCGCTTCTCCGTTGACAGGTCACCTTCGGCATGTCTTTCCACTTCGACACCGCGTTCGTTCATTTCGTATTTGACGGCCTTTCGGATCAAGGGTTCGTCATCGACCATCATGACTCTGATATTGTCCATTCTGCTTACTTTTATCCATTACTACTTAATAGCACATGCATCGCGGTGCCTTTGCCCTCTTCGCTTTCAGCCCACAGTTTGCAGCCGCGACGGGTGTTGTCGTCATGTTTCTTGACGATATAACGGCAGAGGATAAGTCCAAACCCGTGGTCGCCGTCAGGACGGTCGGCACGGAAGAGGTTCTCTTTTTGCTCTTGGCTCATGCCACAGCCAGAGTCTGTAATGATAATCTCTATCATATCGGACTCCTGTTTGGCGGCGATGATGACAAATCCTTTCCTGGTATGCTGCAGGGCGTTGTTCACAAGGTTGCGGAGCAGGATGGTCACCAGTAGTCGATCACCCCACACTCTGGCATCGGTTTCCTTGAATTCGAGCGACACACCTTTCGATGGTGTGATGACCTGCTGCTTTACCTCCTCCAGCACTTCCTGCAAAGGAAATACCGAAGGCGTGAAGACCAGCCCGCTGGGAATCGACAGCGAGGTCCAGTTCTTGATATTGTCGAAAGTGCGAAGCAACTGTTCCAGTACTTCAGAGCGCAATTCGGTCGGGAGGTCAGGATTGCGCAAGTATCCTATGAAAGGACTCACATCGTGACGCATCACACTGAGGCAGGTCTCCACATTGGCGATACGTTCCACGTCGCGCCGCTTGGCCTCCTGCAACTGGCGTTTCTCTCGTCGTAGACGCAAGGTGACACGCCACAGCAACACCACCAATACCACCAGTACCACCAGCATGACACCCAGCACGAGAGAAAACTTCGACAACAGGCTGCTGCGTCGGTTGGCTGTCGAAAGGGAGTTCTGCAAGACGAAATCCTCCTTTTCGTTCTGTGCCACATACTCTTCCAACTCGCAGCGGTGCTCGTACCATCGACGGTTTTCGTCGGCAGTCTCGGCCAGACAACTGCGAATAATAACATCGAAATAACCCAGTTCCATCTTGGGGGCTGAGAAGGGTTTCCAGGTACCGCGCATGGAACGCCACTCGTCAAGAACCTCGTGCGCAAAGAGTGTGTCCCCGATAAGCAGCGCATACCGTGCCGTCGAGGTGACGCCGCCAAGCATCTGATAGGGGTCGCCATATTCGAAGAATGCTTCACGGGCTCTGTCGTAGAGTGCCAAAATACTGTCGGCTGGTACGGTGCCGGGAATGCTCTTTAGTGCAGAAGCGGTCATCTGCAAGGTGTTGGCATAGTGGTAGAGACAAAAAGCATCATTGCGCTCATTGAAGAGGATATCATAATTGTTTTCGCAATATTCGAGTGCACGTTTGCTTTCGCCAGCCGACTGCAGACCGTAGGCGATAGCATAGTTTAGTGCCATATCTTGCGCATAATCCACTTTCAAGTCTTTGCGCCGCCGCTCAATGTCGTCGATAATCGACATCACGTCGGCCTCCTTGCCGTTACGGTAGTGGAAGTTGAGGGTCAGCAGGGTGATGTAATATTCCGTCTGTGCATAGTTGTAAAGTAGGTTGCCGCTATTGTTCTTCACGATATCGGATTTCCCCACTTCGTAAAGCAACTCGTAGGAGTCGGCGATATGACAACTGCGTTGCAGTAGACGTGCTTTGAGTAGTCGCGCAATGATGGTTTCCACCTCGTCGTTATTCGCCTTTCCCTTTCCGCTTTTTGCCTTCTTTTCCAGTTGGTCTAGAATTTCAGTGGCCTTTTCGTAGTTGGTCACCTGATAGTAGGCAAAGGCTATATTGTTCAGAGCACGCAACTCACCGTCGACATATTCGGGTAGCGAGTCCTGAACAAAAGCCAACGCCATTTCTGCTCGCTCCAGACATACATCGGGATCCTTGTAGCGGTTGATGAAGGCCTCCTTGTTCAGTCCATCCACCTTCGACCGTTTCAACGGGTCAACCTGTGTCTCTTGCCTACAGCCAAAAAGCAGTAAAACTGCGATGAGTAGGGTATATTTTACACTGCGTTTCACGGTGCAAATATACAAAAAAAAATCTAAAAATCACTGAATTAAAGAAAATATTTCAAAAATATTTTGCCAGTTCGGAAAAAGTGTGTATTTTTGCATCTCGATTTTGAGAAAGAAATCAGAAAAAAGGTCGTTTGGCCGAGGGGCTAGGCACAGGTCTGCAAAACCTGCTACTCCGGTTCAAATCCGGAAGCGACCTCAAAAAAAGGAACTCCATGCGGAGTTCCTTTTTTAGTTGGTAGTTGATACTTTATGCAAAAGCGGCTTGGATGCTCATTTCATAGAGTTCTGCGGGACTGATGCCCATGGCTTTGGCTTGTTTCGGGACGATACTCTCGGCGCTCTGGCCGGGAATGGTGTTCACCTCTAAGAAGTAGAGTTCATCGGCTTTCATATCGTGGATGAAGTCGAAGCGTACAATGCCCTTGCAGCCCAGAAAGTCGTAGAGTTTTGACGACACTTCTTGGATATGCTTCGAGATACGCTCGTCGACCTCGGCGGGAGTCACTTCGTTACTAAATCCCTGGTACTTGGCCTCGTAGTCGAAGAATTCGTGGCCTCCCTTGGGGATAATCTCGGTGATGGGGAATACCAACTTCTCTCCGTCGGCCTTACGGAATACGCCACAGTCGAATTCGCGGCCCACAATGCACTCCTCCACCAGCACAGCATGGTCTTCAGTGAAAGCCTCGCGGATGGCTGGCAGGAGTTGCTCGATAGTCTTTACCTTGGTGGTGGCTACGCTGCTGCCACCGGCGGCGGGCTTTACAAAGACTGGCAGCGTCAAGTTGAAGAACGACGTGTTTTTAGGCTCCTCATTGAGCAGGATAGAATTGGCTACCTTGACAATACCAAAGCTTTTCACCACTGGGTTACAGAACCCTTTATGGAAAGTGAGGCTGGAGGTGTAGAATCCGCAGGTGGTGTACTTGATGCCCAGCATGTCGAAATAGCCCTGCATCACCCCGTTTTCACCCGGGTTACCATGTATGATAATAAAGGCCAAATCGAAGTGGATTGTTTGATTGCCTGATTGCGTGATTGCTTGAATGGTGAAGTTGCCGCGGTCAACAGGATGGTGCTCTTCACCGTCGACCCAATACCAACCCTCGCGTTCAACTACAATCTTGTATACATTATATTTGTGATGGTCCAGTTGACCATACACCTGGTTCCCGCTGGCAATGCTGATATCGTGCTCGCCGCTGAAACCTCCCATGACAAGTGCTATGTTTTTCTTATCCATAATGTCATCGTTTTTATGATTAACGCACACTCCACTTATTTATTGTGATATGCTGTTCGCGTTTCTTCTGTTTGGCGTTGAAGTGGGCTTGGTCGCGGACGGCGGGAGTCATTGTGGTACGTTGGAAGCGGTCCCAGACAACATCGACGGCAAGATTGGAGGGATGTACCATATCGGGGTCGTAGAATCGGTAGTCGCGCAGTTCGTCGAGGACTATCTCGTAAGAGGGGAAATAGACGGTCACCGGTCGTTCGGCTTCTTCCACCTTCACTCCTTTTTTCTTTCGTTTTACAGGAGGGAGATTCTTGTCCACCAATTGGTCGATGGCCAGTAGCAGAGTACTCTTGCTGAGTTGGTTGCCGTGCATCCCGTCGCCCACATGGCGGATGGGCGACACGGTGAACAGCACATGCAGCGAAGGATAGCAGGCATGGAGTTCCTCCAGCAGCGGTCGCCATAACGTCACGATATCGTCGACAGTCAGCATGCGGCGCACGAAGTTCTCCTGTGGGAGCTTGTGACAATTGGCCACGGTCTCGCCGCCGCTGGCGGCGAGACCGTATACCCACGCCGAACCGAAGGTCACCATCAGCAGATGCGCCTCTTTCAGCGCTTGATGCGCTTGGTGGAGGCGACTGTTGCAGGCTTCGAGGCATTCCTCTTTCGTGGGACGGGAGAAACTTCCGTGATGGTGCCATGAATGCCACAGGCCTTCGTGCTCCACCAAATCCTCTTCCTTTATCTCGTGTTCGTACATCATTCTTCGCAGTGCCGACGCAATAGAGGCAGGATTATAGAGTGTGCCGAAGGGGTTCTGCTCTATATGGAAGCCTCCATTGCTCAGCCGCTGTCCTATCTCGTCCGAGAAACAGGACCCCAGACTGACGATGCCCGTGGCAAAGTCAATCTCGAACGGTACAGGTGGTATCCCAACCCTGGTAAAAAACTCTATTTCCTGCATAAATCAACTTTTGAGGATGGGTTGGACATTCTTGACACCCGGCAGATGCTCCAGCTCGGGCAGGATGTCGTGCACCGACACTTTCAGTTCTGGCGTGTTAAGCGTGAGGGTCAGGTTGCGTTGGATGTCGATCACGATGGCCTGCAGCGGCACCGTGCCACGGTGCTTGCGCGCCAATTTTTCCGTTGCCTTGCAGAAATTCTCGTCGATAGCTTCCAGCGGCACAGTGAACGCCAGTTTCGAGGTGTATTTGTCCAGCACCTTGCCTAGTAGCGACATTGATATGATTCTCAGGCGTGTAAAAGTTTTGTCGGCGCCCGTCTTCTTGTCCTTGTAGGTATTGCTGCGCACCAGGGCGCGGACGTAGACAAAGGTGTTGTCGGTGAAGAAGTTTTTGAAATTTGTGTACTCTTCGTCGTAGAGGCGTAGTTCGTAACTGCCCGAATAGTCGTCGATGACCATAGAACCGTAGGGGTTACCTTTCGCCGATACGCCGTCCTTCACCCCCGATACCATACCGCCGAAATGCACCTCGCGCCCCGCCAATTGCTCCATCGCTGCTAACTGTGTCACTCCAACATTGGTGAACATCTTCATCTCGTACTTGAAGTCGTCCAGCGGGTGACCGCTCAGGTAGGTGCTCACCACCTCTTTCTCCGCGCGGCAGCGCTCGATGGTGGTCCATTCAGGGCACTCGGGGATGGGAGGATGGTCCTCTTCGGCCAGTTCCTCGCTCATGCTGAAGATGCTCATTTGGTTGCTCGCCGCACCGTCTTGCCGACGGATGGCCCAGCGCACCAACATATCGAGGTAGGTGGGTGTGGTCTCCAGCTGGTTCTCTTTATAGAAATACTGCGCGCGGTGCAGCGTTCCCACGCCGTCGAAGGCACCGGCCTTCACCAACACCTCCATGTTCTTCTTGTTTACAGAGTGCATGTCCACACGTTTCAGGAAGTCGAAGATGTCCTGGTAGGGGCCGTTCTTCTCCCTCTCGGCGATGATGACGCTCGAGGCTGCCTCTCCCATGCCACTGATGGCTTGCATGCCGAAACGTATCTTGCCGTCCTTGTCGACCGAGAAGTCCATTTCTGAGTCGTTGACACTCGGCGCCGCCACATCGACACCCAGCTTCTTGCAGTCGTCCATAAGCTCGCGCACACGACTGATGTCGGTCTGAGCACTCGTCATCACGGCGGCCATATATTCCGCCGGGTAGTGTGCCTTGAGGTAGGCCGTCTGGTAGGCCACCCACGAGTAGCAGGCGGCATGCGACTTGTTGAAGGCGTAGGAGGCGAATTTCTTCCATTCCTCCCAGATTTTGCTCAGCACCTCTTTGGGATGCCCGTTTTTTTCGCCACCCTCGTAGAAGAGCACCTCCAATTCGTTCATCTTGTCAATCTGTTTCTTGCCCATGGCCTTGCGGAGGGTGTCGCTCTGGCCTCGGGTGAAGCCAGCAAGCAGGCGGCTCAAAAGCATGACCTGCTCCTGGTAGACGGTGATGCCGTAGGTGTCCTTGAGGTATTTCTCCATCACCGGCAGGTCGTAGGCGATGGGCTTGCGGCCTTGCTTTCGGTCAATGAATTCAGGGATATTGTCCATGGGCCCCGGGCGATAGAGGGCGTTCATGGCAATGAGGTCGTCGATGACGTGCGGCTGAAGTTCACGCAGGTATTTCTGCATGCCTGCCGACTCGAATTGGAACACGCCCACGGTGTTGCCTTCGCAGAAGAGCTTGTAGGTGAGCTCGTCGTCCAGCGGCAGATGGTCGATATCAATCTCTTCGCCGGTGCGTTTCTTCACCATGCGGATGCAGTTCTTGATGATGGTGAGGTTCTTGAGCCCCAAGAAGTCCATCTTGATGAGGCCCACGTTCTCCACCACATGACCGTCGTACTGCGTCACCAGCACATCCTCGCCCGAGTCCTTGTCGTTGATGACACACACCGGCGCCACATTGGTGATGTCCTGCGAGCCGATGATGACGCCGCAAGCATGGATGCCTATCTGGCGGTTGGTGTCCTCCAGTTCTTCGGCATAGGTGAGCATACGCCGCAGGTCGTCGGGACCGTCGTCCATGATATGCTTCAGCTCGGGGACGTATTTGTAGCAGTTCTTCAGGTTCACCTTCGGGGCTTTGCCTTTTTCGTCCTTGATGTTGTCGGGGAAACCGCGGTCGGGGATGTAACCCTTGAGCTGGTTGACGGTGTTTAGCGGTATCTTCTCCACGCGGCCTACGTCGGCAATACTGCTTTTAGTGGCCATGGTGCCGTAGGTGATGATATGAGCCACACGCTCCTTGCCGTATTTGTGTGTCACCCAGTCGAGGACCTTGCCGCGTCCGGCATCGTCGAAATCTACGTCGATATCGGGCAGTGAGATACGGTCGGGATTGAGGAAACGCTCGAACAGCAGGTCATAGCGCAGGGGGTCGAGGTCGGTAATCCAGAGGCAGTAGGCCACTACGGAACCTGCCGCAGAGCCACGACCAGGGCCTACACTGACCCCCAATTCCTCGCGGGCGGCGCGGATATAGTCACTCACAATCAGGAAGTAACCCGGGAAACCCATCGTCTTGATGGTGTGCAGTTCGAAGATGATGCGCTCGCGAACTTCGTCGCTTAGTTCTTCGCCATAACGCTTGTGCGCGCCTTCCCACACCAGGTGCTCCAGGTAGTCGGCCTCGAATTTGATGCGGCGCAGGCGATCATAACCTCCTAATCGTTTCACCTTCTTCTCGGCATCCGCCTGGCTCAGCACCACCTCGCCTTTCTCGTTGCGGGTGAATTCGTTGAAGAGGTCCTCATCAGTGAACTTCGCCCGCCAGTCCTCCTCTTTGCCGAAACTCTCGGGGATGGGGAAGACAGGCATTAGCGGGTCGCTGTCGATGCTATAGGTCTCAATTTTTGAGGCCACTTCCATGGTGTTCTCCAATGCCTCGGGTAGGTCGGCGAAGACCTCGGCCATCTCTTCGGGACTCTTCAGCCACTCCTGCTTGGTGTAGTGCAGGCGGTTGGGGTCGTCATAGTCCTTCTGCGTGGCCAGACAGATGAGGTGGTCGTGGGCATCGCCATGCTCCTCAAGTACGAAGTGAGCGTCATTGGTGGCCACCAGTTTGATGTTGTGCTTTTTGGCCAGCCGTATCAACTCGGGTTCCACCTTCATTTGTTGGCGGTAGGTGTCGTAGTTGGCATTGGGCTTGTCGGTTTTGTGGCGCATCAGCTCGATGTAGTAGTCATCGCCAAAGCGCTCCTTGAACCACAGCACCTGCTTCTCAGCCTCGTCGAGTTTGCCAGCCAGAATGAGCTGCGGTATTTCACCACCCAGACAGGCGGAGCAGACGATAAGGCCTTCCTTGTACTGTTCCAGTACGTTATGGTCGATACGGGGACGATCGTAGAAGCCGTCGGTGTAGGCTATCGATGCCAGTTTGCACAGCGAATGGTATCCCTTGAGGTTTTTGGCCAGCAGGATGAGGTGATAGCCGCTGCGGTCTACCACGCGTTCGCGCCCGTTCTCAGGATTCAATTCCTTGAAGTTCTTGTCTTTATCGTAGAGGGTACGGCGGGCACAGTAAGCCTCGGTACCCACGATGGGCTTGAATTCCGGTTCACCCTCGGCACGGTTTTTGTTCTCCTTGGCTACGGTGTCCAGCAAGTCCTTGATGCCGAACATGTTGCCGTGATCTGTCAGGGCCATCGAGTACATACCGTCCTTTTTGGCTTTTTTGATTAAATCCGGTATCTTCGACATCCCGTCGAGCATCGAATAATGCGAGTGTACGTGTAGGTGAGTGAACTGCGGCATCGTCTGAAAAAATATTTAGACTGCAAAAATACATTTTTTTCTGCAGAAAAAAGTCATTGTTGATAACTTTTCCAGACGAACGGTTTACCAACGACCTTTTAATACCGTACCAACACCGTCCATGGTAGGAGTTGGTACGGTGATAGGACGGTGTTGGTACGGTGATAGTGTTGATTTGCAGCGGAATACAGAAAGGTCCGTTTTTGTTGGTTTTTGTTGCTAAAACGGGGCATAAAAAGAGGGTTTTCTTCTACAGAAAACCCTCTTTTTGAGTTAAGGTTGTAAACCAATTATTTTTTCTTGGTGTTGGTGTTTCCGATAGCGTTCTGATTAGCGATTTGTTTCTTTTCGTTATCTTTGCGGATGTCGCTGCCCTTGACGTTAACCTGCTGGTTCTTGATGAACTGGTCGTCACCGCCTTTGGTGGGAGCGGTCTTCTTGCTGACATCGATAGGCTCCTCGGCCTTCTTGGCAGTGGTCTTCTTGGTGGTCTTCTTGACAGTGGCCTTCTCTTCGACGGGCTGCTGCTCTTCCATGGCGACGGTGTCCTCGGTCACAACGGGGGTGGTGTCCTCAGCCACGACGGGGGTGGTGTCGGGAGCGACGGAGTCGTTCTGGTTGTTAGTCTGGTTGCAGGCGGTGGTAAAGCCCATGACTAAAGCTGCCAAAGCAGCCATTTTAAAGGTTTTTTTCATTTTTTTTGATTTTATTTTTTTCGTTATTCTGCTTGTTTGGTTTCACTCTGGGGAATGGGAACTTGTTTCACACCATTGTCGTTGTCTGCTTTCACTTGGGGAATGAGGGCGTGAGCCTGCCATGTCCCGTTGCGTTTACGCAGTTGCAAGGTGTCGGAGAAATTCTTTCCCGAGGGTGTCTCTTTGTGATAGACGGCATAGGCCGTGGTGTCACTGGTTTGATCGACAGTCAGTATCTTGATTGTCGCCGGGGTGTCGGCCGCGATGTAAGCGTCGCCGACTTTTTTCATCATGCGTCGTGCCACAATAAGTGTGGTGTTGCGGGTTTCGCTGGTGGCGTAAGACTCTGCATCATCCACCTTGTAGTTGGCCATGGCTACGGAATACTTGTAGGCGACATCTTTGATGGCCTTTTTTTCCGGGTTGCAGCCTGCCATGATAAGGCAGAGCATGATGATGGATAGAAGAGATGTTTTCTTCACCTTTCATTATTTAGAAACAAAGTCCACCCCGTGGGGTAGACTTTGTTCTATTTTTGCGGTTGATTTATTTGCTAGCGCTAGCCCAGGTCCAAGTCATGTTGACCATTTCGCCGGTGAAGTCGGTCATCTGGGTAAGACCATCGAAGGAGGTACCATTTTCGGCATAATCCTCAGTGAGGACGGTCTTGGCGCTCCAGTTGCCGCTCATGGTGAGGGCGTTGAGGTCGACAGCGGTGATGTTCTCAACGAAAGTGCTGGGAACAGTGAGGATGCCCCAGTACTGACCACCTGCACCCCGGCCGAGCAGATTCTCAGTGTCGGTGAAGATGATGTTGGGGTCGCGGTAGTTCATGATGTCACCTTCAGTGGACTCGTAGGTGGCGCCGGAGACAACGGAGCTCTCGAGGTAGCCCTGAACAAAGATGTCGTTCTCACCGGCGGAAGCGTTCTTGAAGCCGTAGATGGTGAGGTAACCATCGGCGGAGCGGTCGACAGCCATAACGCTGGCGGCATCAAAAGCGGTGGTGCCGTGTTTCACGCTCATTTTGCTCTCGTTGGTGTCGTTTTCATCGTCTTTCTTGCAGGAAACCATGATCATGCTGCAAGCGAGCAGGGCAACGCCCATGAATTTGAAAATGTTCTTCATTTTTTTAAAATGTTTTTAGGTTAATAATAATTTTTCAATTCAATTTCAAAGTGCAAAAGTACGAACTTTTTTCGATATGGAGAGTTTTTTTTGACGTAAAAGGTGTATGTTGTTGATTTATAATGTGTGGTAAAATGTTAATTATTGTTATGGTGTTTTTTTTGCCACCTTTTCAGCTCTTATAGACTGGAATTATAGGGCTTGTCTCAAGGGCTGCCACTTAGCGTTTGATGTCGAGGGCGTCGCGGAGGCCGTTGGCGAGGAGCATGAAGGCGAGAACGACGAGCATGATGGCCAGGCCGGGGAGGAAGGCCAGGTAGGCGTTGTCAAGGAGAATATAGCCATAGTTCTCCTTGACCATCATGCCCCAGGAGGGCATGGGGGGCTGTACACCGATGCCGAGGAATGAGAGTCCTGCCTCGATGAGGATGGCGGAAGCGAAATTGGAGGCTGCGATGACGACAATGGCACCGGCGATGTTGGGCAGGATGTGACGGAAGATGGTGCGGAAGGTGCTATACCCTAAGGCACGGGTGGCTTCGACATATTCCTTTTCCTTGATACTGAAGACCTCGCCACGCACTACACGGGCAATGTCGACCCACATGGTTAGGCCCACGGCGATGAATATCTGCCAGAATCCTTTGCCGAGGACGAAGGTGATGGCGATGACCAGCAGTACGGTGGGGATGGACCATACGACATTGATGACCCACATGATGAGGTTGTCGACCCATCCGCCGTAGTAGGCGGCGAGGGCACCGAGGGTGATGCCGAGGAGCAGTGCAATGAAAATGGCGATGAAGCCCACGGATAGGCTCACGCGCGATCCTATCATAATCATGCTGAGAACATCGCGCCCGTAGGCATCGGTGCCGAGGAAGAAGGTGCGCTCTTCGATGCGCGCTTGGTTGGCGGCGAGGGCGACAGGGTCGCCGTTGTAGGGAGTGCAAAAGAGACTATCGCGCGCGCAATCATATTTTATTATGGGTGTGGCAGTGTAGTTCAAGGGTTCTCCTTTCACCATGCGGTTGAGAAAAGAAAAGTGGTTGGAGGTTTCGTCGGTGATGAGGAAAGTGGCCTTGGAGAAGGGTTTGAGGGTGGCGAGTTCGAGGTACTGCTGATTGCAGTGGGGGGTGTGGTCGGGGGTGATGAGGTAGCCGAGAATGGCTACAAGGGCAAAGAGACCGATGATGACGAGACTGGCGATGGAAAGGGGGTTGCGACGGAAACGATGCCAAGCCATCCGGTCGAGGGAACGGCCGGAGAGGTCAGTGGCAGAGCGTTTCTTGAAGAGTCTCATTTTTTTAGTTTTTCTAGTTTCACTAGTTGAACTAGTTGGACTAGTTTACATAAAGCCGAGTTCTACTTTGATGTCGTCGGGAATCATGTCCATGGTCCAGGGCGGGTCGAAGGTGAGTTCAACATCAACGCTCTTGACGCCGGAGATGTAGCTGACCATCTGGCGCACCTCCTGGAACATGTATTCCGCTTCGGGGCAGTCGGGGGCCGTCATGGTCATGAGTATCTTAACGTTGAGGTCGGGGTCTACGTCGACATTGTAGATGAGGCCGAGGTCGTAAATGTTGACGGGAATCTCGGGGTCATAAATGTTTTTCAGGCAGTTGACGACGGCGGACTTGATGGTTTCTTGTGTGGGGTCCATGGGGAATGTTTTTCTAACGGCGAATTGTGCTAATTATTCGAAGCTTGCGCAGGTTGGAATTATTTGCGAATTACTCTAATTGTTGCGCAAGCATTCGAGTAATTTGCCTTTAAATTGACCTGCGTAGCTTAGAGTAATTCGATTCATTCGCCGTTTTATTTTATTGTTTTTGTTTCACTTTATAGGCGAGGGCGTACATCTTCATCTGCTTTACCATGGAGGTGAGGCCGTTGGAGCGGGTGGGGGAGAGGTGCTCCTTGAGGCCGATGGTATCGATGAAGGCGAGGTCGGCGTCGAGGATGTCCTGTGGGGTCTGGCCGTCGAGGGCGCGGATGAGGAGGGAGATGATGCCACGGGTGATGACGGCATCGCTGTCGGCACGGAAGTAGAGTCGTCCGTCGCGTTGCTCGCAGCTGAGCCACACGCGGCTCTGGCATCCGCGGATAAGGTTTTGGTCGGTCTTGTCACGCTCGTCGATAACGGGGCATTCCTTGCCGAGGTCGATGAGGTAGGCGTAGCGGTCGAGCCATTCGTCGAAGTTGGCGAATTCGTCGATAATTTGTTGTTCTATTTCTTTTATTGACATATGCTCTTCGTTTTTATGGAGTGCTAGGGAGTGCCAGGGAGTGCAGGGGAGTGCAAGACAATAGCGCTTGAGTGTGCAAAACAATATCATTTGTCTTGCACTCCTTTGCACTCCTTTGTACTCCTTTGTACTCCATATTTATTATTTTGGTGCTTTGTAGATAAGCCAGGCGGCGGCGATGCTGAAGATGATTTGAGGAAGGAGAACGGCCATGAAGGGCGAGAGGTCGCCGTTGGTGGCGAAGACGGTGGTGATTTTCATGAAGACGATGAAGGCGAAGGCAATGGAGATGCCTATGGCTAGGTGAACGCCGATGCCACCGCGGCTCTTGCGGGCGGCGATAGCCACGCCGATGAAAGTCATGACGATGATGGCTATGGGATTGATGAGTCGCTGGTAGAGTTCGATTTGTGCGGTCTTGACGGTGCCGGTTCCTCGCATCTCCTCACGCTGGATGTAGCGGAGTAACTCAGGGGTGGTCATGGTTTCTACGCGCATGGCGAGGAGATTCAGGTCCTCGGGGGTGATGTGGAGGTCGACATCTTTGTTGTATTCAAAAGTGAGGTTCTCGCGGTGGAGGCTGTCGATAGTGCGCAGGGTGTAGTTGTTGCAGCGCCAGAGATTTTTGACGGTGTCGTAGGTGATATTTCCAGCAGTCTCGCGACGGACAATGCGGCCGTCGGGTGCCATCTCCTCGCGGCAGAAGCGTATGGCGGTGCGGCGCGGCACATCATAACTCTCGGCATAGACTTGGATGCCTTCCTCTGCCTGGAAGTGGAGGTTGGTGTAGAAGTTGGTGGTTTTGGAATCCACGTAGTGTTCTTCGAAGTCGATGAGGGTACGGTTGGAACGGGGGATGACGAAGTTGCCGAGGATAAGGATGGCGAAGGCTACGATGAGGGCTCCATAGAGGTAGGGACGCAACATGCGACGGTAGCGGACACCAGAGCTGAGGATGGCGATAATCTCGCTATTGCCCGCCAACTTGGAAGTGAAGAAGATGACGGAGATGAAGACGAAGAGTGGGCTGTATAGGATAACAAAGCTGGGAATGAAGTTGAGGTAGTAAACGGAGATAATCTGCCAGAGGGTGGCGTGGTTTTCGAGGAAGTCGTCGAGCTTCTCGGAGATGTCGAAAGTGATGACGATGACGATAATAAGGGCAAGTGCCAGCAAGAAAGTCTTGAGGTACTTGCCCAAAATATAACGGTCAAGTCGTCTGAGATTGAACATTTAGAGGATCCCGAATTGCTTTTGGAAGTTGGTGAGGCACTCTAATGCATTTGTCTTGACGTGGATGAATTCGTCAATGCCGTAGCCTTTGTAGGTGTCGACCATCTCTTTCGGGAAGCCGGCGAGGACGAGACTCTTGACTTTACCTTTGAGGAAGTCGCAGACGGGTTGTGTGAGTTCGGCGTATTCATCGTCAGAGGAACAGAGAACCACGATGTCGGCACCGCTTTGAAGGGCTGCTTTGGCTCCCTCTTCGGGGGTGGCGAAGCCGGGGTTGTCGATGATTTCATAGCCTGCCACGCCGAAGAAGTTGGTGGCGAAGCCGGCACGGGCTTTGCGCATGGTGAGGTTGCCGTAAGTGAGGAGGAACACCTTGGGGCGGCGGGCCGCCTTCTCGGTGGCAAGACGCAGGTGTTCGAAGGCTTCGGCACCGCGGTAGGGTTTGAGGGTGCGGACTTCATCGCCTTTCTCGCAGTTGCAGCAGCAGTGGTGCTCTTCGGCGATCTTGTCGCCCATCTTCTCGAGGAGGTTGGGGTACTGGTTGGTGCCGAGGATGGTGGTCTTGCGATTGGCGATGTCGAGGTCGCGCTGCTGGGCAGTCTTCTCGACTTCGTCCTGCACGAGGCCGGCACGGAGGGCTTTGCAGTAGCCGCCACATTCCTCGACCTTGAGGAAGTGCTCCCAGGCGCCGCGGGCAATCTGGTCGGTGAGGTTTTCGATATAGTAGCTACCGGCAGCGGGGTCGGCAATCTTGTCAAGGTAGGACTCCTCCTTCAGCAGCAGCTGCTGGTTGCGGGCGATACGGTAGCCGAAGTCGTCGGCCTCCTTGTAGGCGTTGTCGAAAGGCAGCACGGAGATGCTGTCGGCGCCGGCGATGCAGGCGGACATGGCCTCGGTGGTGGAGCGCAGCATGTTGACATAGGGGTCGTAGAGCGACTGGTTCCAGGCACTGGTGGTGGCGTTGATATAGAGGTTGTAGGCGCAGTCGCACTCGGGCTTGTACTGCTCGATGATTTTGCTCCAGAGGAGGCGTGCGGCGCGGATTTTGGCCATCTCCATGAAGTAGGTGCTGCCAATACCTACACTGAGCTCGATGCGGCATGCTACGCGGTGGGCTTTGCATCCGAGGTCGGTGAGGCGAGCCACCAGCTCGTTGGCGGCAGCCAGGCTGAATCCAAGTTCCTGCACGATATTGGCACCGGCGTTGTGAAGCTGGCTGCCGTGGACAGTGAGGACGCGGAAATGGGGCAGGTTGTCATGGCCGTAGTCCACGAGTTCCTTGGCCATCTGGAAGTCGCCTTCTTCGCCACGATGGAAGCGGCCGTGCTTCAAAGCGTAGCGGAAGGGGTCAAAGGCGCAGGATCCTTGGAGGTCGGCGGGGTTGAAGCCCTGCTGTTTGGCATACTCCACATAGAGCTTGAGGAGAGAGAGATAATCCTCGGAGCACATGAAGTTGATGCTTACAGCGTTAATGTAGATGCCCTTGAAGAGGGCGGCCATATCGTCGAGGGTCTTGATGCCCTTGGCGCAGAATCCCAGAGCGGTGGCGCCGCGTTCGACGGCATCGAGGGCGATGCGGTTGGCCTCCTTGAGGTCTTGGATGTGGATGTCTTGACGCACTTCCCATACATTGTTGTCGGCATGTTTACCACGGGTGAAGGGTTTCTGACCGGGATTGCTGTCGAGGTACTCGAGGCCTTCGAGGTCTTCGGCGCGATAGTAAGGTTTCACCTTGAAGCCCTCGATGGTCTTCCAGACGAGTTTCTTCTCGTAGTCGGCTCCTTTGAGGTCTTTGTTAATCACCTCTTCCCATTTCTCAGTGGAAACGGGTGGGAATTCGCTGAACAATTTGTTGTCTTCCATTATGTTGTATCGTTTATTTGTTTCTAATATAAAAGGCAAATATACGAAAAAAGTTTATAGTTTAGGGTTTAAAGTTTAAAGTTTTTACTTTTTTTTGTAATTTTGCAGTCGAAAAATAAGGACATGAGTACACATAATCCTTTCGTAATCTGTAAGGCTGCAGCAGGTTCGGGTAAGACCTTCAACTTAGTGAAGGAGTATCTGAAACTGGCGATGGCCGGAGGCATGGCGGGTGTGGAGACCCGCTTCCGTGGCATTCTGGCCATCACTTTCACCAATAAGGCGGCCAATGAGATGAAGGAGAGGGTTATGGATACGTTGGGTGAGTTGGAGAACTATGGCATTGACCCGGATAAATCCAAGATGGGGACACCGCTGTTGGAAGCCTTGAATGCAGAGCGTCCGGCTTCATTGCCGCCATTCGACGAGTGGCAGCTCAAGCAGATGGCATCGCGTCTGCGGGGAGCTATCCTTCACCGTTACAGTGACCTTTCGGTGTGTACCATCGATAGTTTCATGCACCGCGTGGTGCGCACCTTCGCCCACGATCTGGGGCAGCCGGTGAATTTCGAGGTGATGATAGAGCAGGACGACCTGATAGACCAAGCGGTATCGAGGCTGATGTCGCAGGTGGGTACCGACGAGGCGTTGACCGACGTGGTGCAGCATTATGCTGTGAGTCGCATGGAGAACGAGCGCGGCTTCGATATCGAGTGGTCGCTGCGCAAACTGGCCAAGCAGCTTTTCTCCGAAGGTGCCGATGTATATTTAGAGCGCCTTCGTCGCTATGAGATGGGTGATTATGTAGAGATGTACCGCCGCTACGAGGCTGACAACCAGATGTTCCTGAGAAAGATGGAATCCCTCGGAAAGAAAGCGGTGGAACTGCTGGATTCGGCGGGCATGAGTGCGGAAAGTTGTGTGGGAGGGAAGACGGGATTCTTTGCTTTTTTTCAGAAAATGTCGCGTTTCGAGAAGACGCTACGCGCTAAGCAGACCTATAAACCCGGTGCCAAAGTGGCGGGACTGTTTGCTGCGGTGGACTATGGTGGCGCCACTATTTGTAAGGATAAAAGCTTGATGGCGGAGGCTGACCGTATTGCTCCTCACTTGTTGCAGATATACAATGATTTGGAGGGGATGTTGGGCGAGCCGATGACCGACTATAATACCCGTTCAGTGCTGCTGCGCGAACTCTACTCCATGGCTCTGCTGGGTGAACTCGACCGCCAACTTCATGAGTATGCCAAAGAGAACGAGGTGGTACATCTCTCGGATTTCAATAGATTGATAAACAAGATTGTGCAGGAAGAACCTGCGCCTTTCATCTACGAGCGCTTGGGCAACCGCTATCATCATTTCCTGATAGATGAATTTCAGGACACTTCGGTGCTTCAGTGGCACAATCTGGTGCCGTTGCTCGACAACGGAGTGGGGCAGGGGTATGAGTCGCTGGTGGTGGGCGATGGCAAGCAAGCTATCTATCGTTTCCGGCAAGGCGATGTGCGCCAATTTATTGCGTTGCCCAAGGTGGAAGGGTTGGAGTTGCATGGAGCCTCCCTCTCGCAGCCCGGTAACTACCGACTGGAGCAGCTCGACGTGAACTACCGCACTGCCGATGCTGTGGTGGACTTCAATAATGCTTTCTTTTCATGGCTCGTGCGCGAACACTATAATAGTGAGAATTGGGATTTGGCTAAAAGGATTTACCTCGGCCCCAACGGCGACTGCAAGGAGGGTGAAGAGGAACTCCGGCAAAAACACAACGAGAAAAAGGCACAGCGTCCGATGGGTCATGTGGGAGTGCGTTTTGTCGATGGCGAGGACGAAGAGTCGGTCTGTCGCAAGGTGCTGGTCATCATTGACAGACTGGTTGGCGAGCAGGGTTATCAGGCTCGCGATATTATGATTCTGGGACGCAACAAGCGTGACTTGGCCGCTGTGGGAAGTTATCTGCTGGCCAATAGCCACTATGAGCAGAGTTCCGCAGAGTCGTTCTATCTCCGTGGAAGTCAGGCTGTATTGGCGCTCGTGTCCGCGTTGCGATGCTTGCACGACGGTGCCGACCGTGAGGCTGCTGCCGAGTTGCTGCATAGGCTTTTCATACTCGGAATTCTCCGTGACAGCCATGATGAGGTATTTTTGGCCGGCGAGACGGTGCCCCTGAAGCAGGCATTGGCGACAGAAGGCATTGACTTCGATGCCGGAAGGTTGCTATCGACCGACCTCTACGACTGCTGCGAGGAATTGGTGCGCCGACTGCGGCTCGACCAGATAGATGTGCCGTATGTAGCCTCGCTGCTCAACAAGGTGGCGGCTTTCGCTTCGCGCCGGCCTCAAGGTATTGGCGATTTTCTGGAGTGGTTCGATGAGCATCCCGACCTCTCGGCAGCCTCCTCTTCGGAAGGTAATGCGCTGAGACTAATGACTATTCATAAGGCAAAAGGATTGGAAGCTCCCGTAGTGATTTGCCCCTTCTTCAAGCCGTCGACGCATCTGACAACTCTCTGGGTGGATACTGCCAATCATTTCGCTCCTTATGAGAAATCTCTCCCCGCCGCCTACGTCACCTTGGGCAAGGACTCCACACGCTTCGACTCTGAGCGCGACAGGGAGAAGGAGGCTTCGGCGGTCGACGACCTCAATATATTATATGTAGCCTTTACCCGTCCCCAAGAACAGCTCTTTGTTGTGGCACAGCAGCCTAAAGAGAACTCGACGGCGGTCAACTACTCCTCGTTGCTGTTCGAATATACGAAGGGCGATGCCGACTACGGCGATGTTGATTTCCAACATGATGTGTCGGAAAAGAAAGAGACGGAAAATGAGGAGGAGTCTTTTGTCGACAAGCTTTCTTATATTGATTGGACCGACAAAGTGAAGATAGCCTCGCCGTCAGAGAAAGCCCTTACTCCTCTGATGGAGGAACGTGTGCGCTTCGGTATCCATGCTCATGCTTTGATGGCTGAAGTGGAACATGCCGACGATGTGGCTGCCGCCATGGAACGCTATGCAGCGCAGCAGATGCTTGACAACGAAGAACGGCAACGCCTTGAGGCATTGGCCTGCGCAGTGGTGACGCATCCCGACACGGCGCGTTTCTTCGCCCCCGCCTACAAAGTGAAGAACGAGTGCGACCTTACCGATGGTGTCAGCTCGGGACGACCCGACCGTGTGGTGTTTGCCCCTGATGAGACATGGGTGGTGGACTTTAAGACTGGCGTTGACCTGCATGGGGAATACGACCTACAGTTGCAGCATTACTGCCGTGCGCTGACGGCCATGGGGTACCCCAAGGTCAGTGGCTGGTTGGTCTTCCTGCAACCGCAAATCCACGTCCGGCAAATAGATGTTTAAAACTTTTTTAACAAAAAAATGTTTGTAATTCAAATTTTTTTTGTATTTTAGCGGTGAAAATAAAAGGGCGAAAAAAGCCTCGATATTAGAATAAACAATTAAGTAACAAAGATATGGAACTGAAGAAAAATCCCAAAGCGGACCTTGAAAAACGCAAAGGTCTCTATTTTGAGATAGGTCTTGTGGTTATTCTCGCAGCCTGTCTGTGCGCTTTCAGTCTGAAGTCCTATGACAAGGATGATGCCAGCGGAAATGGCGGTCAGGCCCAGGATGAGGAAATCGAGGAACTTGATGAAATCCTGGATACCGACGTGGAGACTCCTCCTCCTCCCCCTCCTCCCGCTCCCGAAGAGCCTGAATTAAACATGGACCAGATTGAGGTTGTGGAAGACACGAAGGAAATCAAGGAAGAAATTAAGATTCAGGAGTTCGATGAAGTGCAGAACACCCAGATTGCCGAAGTGAAGATTGAGGAAGAGGTCGACGAGGAAGAGGTGAAGATTTTCACCGTCGTCGAGAATGATCCTGAGTTCCCCGGTGGTATGGATGCCCTCTACAAGTATCTCGCTGAGAACATCAAATATCCTCAGTTGGCTCGTGATAACGGTATCACTGGCAAGGTGTATGTCACCTTCGTTGTGGAACGCGACGGTAGCATCGCCAACCCCCGTATCCTTCGCGATATCGGTGGTGGTTGCGGAGCTGAGGCTATCCGTGTTGTCAAGTCCATGCCCAAATGGACTCCTGGCAAGCAGCGTGGTAAAGCTGTCCGTGTGCAGTTCAACCTGCCTGTCAACTTTAACTTGAAATAACAGCATCTTAAGTTGTAAAACAACAGGAGCAGTAGGCATGTCTGCTGCTCCTTTTTTATTATGATAAGCGTTAATAATCTATCGGTGCAGTTCACTGGCACCAATCTCTTTGACCACGTTACCTTCAACATCGGCGACCACGACCGTATTGGCCTTGTCGGCATGAACGGTGCGGGCAAATCAACCCTTCTTAAGATTCTTTGTGGCTGGCAGGAACCGGAGAGTGGTACGCTTGTCATTGCTACGGGTCAGACAGTGGGTTATCTGCCGCAGGAGATGGTCCCTGATGCTATTGGCACTGTCCTTGAAGAGGCCCTCACGGCTTTCAGTGCTCTCGACGACCTTGAACGCGAGCAGGAACGTCTCACCGCCGAGATAGCAGAGAGGACAGACTATGAGAGTGCCGAATATACGCGATTGTTGGAACGGCACAATGAGGTGACGGAACATCTCGCTCTCCTTGGCGGTAGCCGCCGTCAAGAACAGGCCGAAAAGGTGTTGTTGGGTCTCGGATTTAAACACGCTGACTTTGACCGTCCGGTGGCAGTATTCAGCGGGGGGTGGCAGATGCGTGTGGAGTTGGCCAAGCTATTACTGCGTCATCCTGACTTTCTGCTCCTCGACGAGCCTACCAACCACCTTGACATTGTTTCCATTCAGTGGCTTGAGAACTACCTTGCCAACTACAGTGGCGCCGTGGTACTCGTGAGTCATGACCGCACCTTCCTCGATAATATTACCAAACGCACCATCGAGATTACCGCCGGACGTATCTACGACTACAAGTGTCCCTATTCGGAGTATGTGATTCAGATGCAGGAACGCCGTGCCAGTCAGATGGCGCAGCTGACGAATCAGCAGCGGCAGGTGGCGCAGATAGAGGCTTTCATCGAGCGTTTCCGCTACAAGGCCACCAAGGCCAAGCAGGTGCAGAGCCGCGTGAAGATGCTTGAACGCATGGAGGAAATCAAGATTGATGAGGTCTCTACGGAGAGTATCCACTTCCAGTTCCCACCGGCACCCCATAGTGGCAAGATTGTTGTCGAGGCGCAGCATCTGGGGAAGGCATATGGCGACAATCAGGTGTTCGACGGAGTCGACCTGCTACTCACTTCGGGCAAGAAGGTGGCTTTCGTGGGACGCAATGGTGAAGGCAAGTCTACGATGGCTAAAATCATTGTTGGCGACATCAACGACTACTCAGGCAGTTTCAAGCTGGGAGCTGGAGTGCAACTCGGTTATTACGCCCAGAACCAGGCGGCCATGCTTAACCTCGACAAGACGGTTTTCGAGACTATCGACGATATCGCTCAAGGTGATATCCGTCCCAAGATACGCAATATCCTCGGCAGTTTCCTTTTCGGTGACGACGATATTGACAAGAAGGTCAAGGTACTCAGCGGCGGCGAGAAAGCTCGTCTGGCATTGGCCAAGTTGCTGCTCACACCCAGCAACCTCCTTATCCTTGACGAGCCTACCAACCACTTGGACATGAATTCCAAGGACATCCTCAAGAATGCTCTTCTGCAGTATACCGGAACTCTTATCGTTGTGAGTCACGACCGTGACTTTCTCAGCGGACTCACCGATGAGCTCTACGAGTTCCGCGACGGTGCCGTCCATGAGTTCAAGGGCGACATCATGGAGTTCCTGGAGAGTTCCAGAGAAACTAGTACTACTAGTCAGGCTAGTTTAACTAGTAAAACTAGAGAGACTTCCGCCTCCAAAGCAGCCTACGAGCAGTCCAAGACACTCGAACGTGAGCGCCGCAAACTCCAAAATGCCGTCAAATTGAAGGAGCAGGAAATCGAATCCATCGAAACCGAAATAGCTTCACGCGATGAGATTCTTGCCACGGGTGCTGCTCAGACTGCTGAGTTCTACAAAGAGTACCAGTCCTTGAAGGACCAGCTGGAGAAGAAAATGGAGGAGTGGGAAGAAACGGTGATTGCCGCAGAGCAGTAGGTTATACAGCCTCGCCGGCAGCGTGGCCGGTGGAGAAGGCGATTTGGAGGTTGTAGCCTCCGGTGTCGGCATCGAGGTCGAGGAGTTCGCCTACGATATACAGACCGCTGACGATGCGGCTCTCCATGGTTTTGGGATTTACTTCGGCAAGCGACACGCCGCCTTGGGTGACGACGGCTTCGTTCCAGTCGTGGGTTCCTGTTAATGTAAACCTTACACCTTTCAGCCAGTCGCGCAAGCGGCGACGTTCCTCGCCAGTGAGTTGGTGAAGGCGTTTGTAATATTCTATATGTAGTTGAGGCAGCGCCAGCGGGATGAGCTCTGCGGGGAGCCACAGACGTAGGGCGTCGTTGAAGATGCGGTTGCCGTTGGTATCGATGTCGGAGAGCAGCCGACGGTCGAGCTGTTCAGCTGAGAGGGCTGGTTTGAGGTCGAGGGTGGCGGTGAGGGTGGTCGTTTGATTGCCCGAGTGGAGTTGTCGGCTGACGATGCGGCTGGCGGAGAGGACGATGGGGCCGGCGAGGCCGTCGGGTACAAAAGTCATTTCGCCAAAAAACTCGTGTCCGTTAACGGTCAGTTTTACATTTCTCAGTTGGAAACCGATGAGTTCTTCAGGGATTTTCTCTTGGCATTTGAGAGCCACTAAAGACGGAATGGGTTCGACCACGGTGTGACCCAGTTCGCGGGCCATGCGGAAGCCGGCACCGGTGGAGCCTGTGGTGGGGTAGGAGAGGCCACCAGTGGCGAGGATGATGTGACGACAAGGGATTCGTTCGCCACGTTCGAGGATAACAGCGGTGGCTTGCAGTGGAGACGTTTCATGAAACGTCTCTATCATTTTGACAGTGGTGTTCTTGCGGATGGTGACGTTGGGGTTGTTTTCGAGTTCGCTGATGAGGGCGAGGAAGATGTCGAGGGCTTTGCCGCTGGAGGGATAGACGCGGTTGCCACGTTCTACAGTGAGTTCCACACCGCGTTGTTCAAACCATTCCATGAGTTCTGGGGCGAAGAAGCGTCCGTAGGCATTCCGTAGCCATACGCCGCCACTCTGGCCGGGTTTCTTGGTGGTGCCGGCAGTGGAAGAACCGATGTGAGGCAGGGTGTCGCGCAGGGGATTGGTGTTGGTGAGGTTGCAGCGCCCTTTGCCGGTGATGCGCAGTTTGCGACCAGCCTGGTCCATTTTTTCAAGCAATAGCACGTGCCGGCCGCGTTGTGCTGCCGTGCAGGCGGCCATGAGTCCGGCTGCTCCGCCCCCCACTACAACCACGTCGTATTCCATCAGACTCTGGAGGCTACGTTGATGTAGTCGGACGGATGGATGCAGAGAACGGGGATTTGGGAGCGGTGAACGATTTGTTGGGCGTTGGTGCCGAGGAAGATTTGGCTGATGATGCGGTCCTGTTCGGTGTTGATGATAACGAGGTCGGCCTTGATTTCGTCGCAGTAGTCCATTACGGTGTCGCAGTAGTTGGAGTAGGGGCGAATCTCGGTCTGGTAGCGGACGCCTTCTTTCTCAAGGTAGTCGACGGACTGCTGGACGTAGGTGCGGAGGGCCGATTCGTCCTCTTTCATGTCGAGGAGGCCGAGGATGCGCACTTCGGAGTCGAAGATTTTAGCCATGGAAGCAGCGGGTGGCACTTTTTGACGGGAGTTGGCGTTGATGCGGATGGGGACGACGATACGTTCAAGTTGTTTGTGGAAGTCATAACCCTGTCGCACGGTGAGGACGGGACATGGGGAGTCTTGGACGATGCGGACGGCTTGGCTGCCCATCCAGTATTTTTCGAATCCAGAAGCGCCGTTGGTGCCGATGATGATCATAGAGGCAAGTTCGCGGGTGGCAGTGGTGGCAAGGGCAGGAGCGACCTTGCCGTTGGTGATTTGCCAGCGCATTTTGCCGAATTTCATGGCGGGTTGGTATTTGTCGACGAGAGCTTGGAGTTTGTCTTGGGCGAGGTTGGTCATGATGTCGAGTTGCTCGTCGTTGAAGAGCAACTTTTCGCGGCGTGCCCAGATGAGGATAATGTCGCTTTGGAAGCGGTTAGCGACGTCGATGGCAAGCTCGAGGGCCATGTAAGAGCCTTCGGAGAAGTCGGTTCCAACAATAATAGGTTTCATGCGATAAAATACTATATTTAAAATCCAATAACGGCCGTTTGATAATTTTATTTTGTCAGTTTGATAAAAAATAGTATTTTTGCACCATGAATAGTGAATTGGACAGCCGCAGTATTTCTGCGCAGGAGAAAGATATAGAGCGCGCTTTGCGTCCTTCGGGGTTCGACAGTTTTGCCGGCCAGAAGCAGGTGGTGGAGAACCTGAAGGTCTTTGTTCGTGCCGCCAAGGAGCGTGGCGAGCCTCTCGACCATGTGCTTCTCTATGGTCCTCCAGGCTTGGGAAAAACGACCCTCTCGAATATCATTGCCAATGAGTTGGGGGTGAGTATTAAGACCACCTCGGGTCCGGTACTTGACAAGCCTGGTGATTTGGCAGGTTTGCTCACCTCTCTGCAGCCCAACGATGTGCTTTTTATCGACGAGATTCATCGTCTCTCGCCTGTAGTGGAGGAGTATCTTTATTCCGCGATGGAGGATTTCCGTATAGACATCATGATAGAGAGTGGTCCAGCGGCGCGGAGTGTGCAGCTGAATCTGAAGCCATTCACACTTATAGGAGCCACTACGCGGAGTGGTATGTTAACGGCCCCGTTGCGGGCACGATTTGGTATCAATAGTCGATTGGAGTATTATGATACTGAGACACTAACAAAGATTGTTAACCGATCGGCGGGGCTCCTGCAGGTGAAGATTACCAGCGAGAGTGCCATCGAGATTGCGCGGCGTTCACGCGGCACTCCCCGTATCGCCAACCGCCTGTTGCGCCGTGTGCGCGACTTCGCGCAGGTGAAGGGCGACGGCACCATCACCCTCGACATCGCCCGCTATGCCTTGCAGGCTCTCAATGTCGACCGCAACGGCTTGGACGATATGGATATCCGCATCCTCTCCACCATCATCGACAAGTTCAAGGGCGGCCCTGTGGGTGTCAATACCATTGCCACCGCCGTCGGCGAGGAGGCCGGTACGGTGGAGGAGGTTTACGAACCTTACCTCATCCAGGAGGGCTACCTGATGCGCACCCCCCGTGGCCGCGAAGCCACCATGCTCGCCTACCAGCACCTTGGCAAAATCAAAACCAATGGAAATCAACAAGAATTGTTTTAGATATGCGAACCCTCATTAAAAATATCAAGGAGCTGGCACAAGTGGAAACAGGCCAGCTGAAGTTGCGTGTGCAGGGCAAAGAGATGGCGCAGATGAAAACCGTCAAAAACGCCTACCTCATCGTCGAGAATGGTGTAATCAAAGAGTTTGGCGAGATGACAAATCTAAAGGAGCAGACCTTCGACCGTAAGGTTGATGCCACCGGAAGAATGGTGTTCCCCAGCTTCTGCGACTCGCACACCCACCTCGTCTATGCCAATTCCCGTGAGCACGAGTTTGTCGACAAAATCCGCGGCCTCAGCTACGAGGAGATTGCCAAGCGCGGCGGCGGCATCCTCAACTCCGCCAAGGCCACGGCGGCGGCCTCGGAGGACCAGCTCTACGACATGGCCCTCCAGCGTCTCAACGAGGTGATGCGCCTCGGCACCGGAGCCATCGAAATCAAGAGCGGCTACGGCTTGACCACCGAGAGCGAGCTAAAACTCCTCCGCGTCATCCGCCGCCTCAAGGAAAGCTCCCCACTGACCATCAAGTCCAACTTCCTCGGCGCCCACGGCATCCCCATGGAATACCGCGGCCACCAGGAAGACTATGTCGACCTGGTCATCAACGAGATGATACCACGCGTAGCGGACGAGGGTCTGGCCGATTTTATCGATGTCTTCTGCGACCAGGGCTTCTTCACCGTCGAGGACACCGCGCGTATCCTCGAGGCCGGTATCAAGTATGGCATGAAACCCAAAATCCACGCCAACGAGATGGCCGTCTCGGGCGGTGTACAAGTGGGTGTGAAATACGGTGCCATCTCTGTCGACCATCTTGAACAGATGGGCGATGCTGAAATCGAGTGCCTGAAAGGTACCGAGACGATGCCTACGATTCTTCCCGGCTGCGCCTTCTTCCTCAACCTGCCACTCTCTCCTGCTCGTAAGATGATCGACGCGGGTCTTCCGGTGGCTATGGCCTCCGACTACAACCCTGGCACTGCGCCGTCAAACAATATGCAACTTATCCTCTCGATGGCTTGTATCCGATATCGACTCACACCCGAGGAGGCCTTTAACGCCACCACACTTAATACGGCCTATGCCATGGGAGTCAGCGACCAGCTTGGTACCATTGCCGTCGGCAAGAAGGCCAACTTCTACATCACCAAGCCGATATCGAGCTACGAGTACATGCCTTACAGCTTTGGCGAAAACAAAGTGGAGCGCGTATTCCTCAACGGCGTAGAGGTTTAAAAAAAGAGTAAGTTGTATGATTAAGGCAGTCGATATCAACAAGAGCTACGGTGACCTGCATGTCTTGAAAGATGTGTGCCTTGAGATTGGGAAGGGGGAGGTGGTCTCCATTGTCGGCCCCTCTGGAGCAGGCAAGACTACCCTGCTGCAAATCCTCGGCACCCTCGACCGGCCCGATAGCGGGATGCTTCATTATGATGGTGTCGAAGTGTCGAAGATGAAGGAAAAAGAGTTGGCGCGTTTCCGTAACGGGCATATCGGCTTCGTCTTCCAAGCACACCATCTACTCCCCGAATTCACAGCTTTGGAGAATGTCTGCATCCCTGCGCTCATCAAGGGAGTGCCCATGAAGGAAGCCTCTGCGAGGGCGATGGAACTATTGGAATTCATGAAGATAGATGGTCGCGCTACACACAAGCCACAAGCGATGAGCGGTGGCGAGCAGCAGCGTGTGGCGGTGGCTCGGGCGTTGATTAATAATCCCATGGCCGTCCTTGCCGACGAACCGTCAGGCAACCTTGACTCGCAGCATGCCCGCGAGCTTCATGAACTCTTTTTCCGCCTCCGCGAGCAGTACAAGCAGACCTTTGTCATCGTTACCCATAACGAGGAACTGGCCGAAATGGCCGACAGAAAAATCACCATTATCGATGGAAAAAACACAGAATAGACAACAAGTTATCTACGGCCTCCGCCCTGTTATCGAAGCCCTGACCAGCGGTCAGCAGGTGGAGCGTGTGCTAATCCAGAATGGACTCAATAGTTCTTTGCTGAATGAATTGAGAACCAGGCTAAAAGAACACGACATACCTTTCCAATATGTCCCCGTGGAAAAACTCAACAAGATGACCACAGGGAACCATCAGGGAGTGGTGGCCACCATTGCGGCTGTCAAGTATCACAGTTTTATGGATTTGGTTGAGACCTTGCCTGAGACGGCTACTGTGGTAATGCTGGACCACATCACCGATGTGCGCAACATGGGAGCCATCGCCCGTACCGCCGAGTGTGCCGGTGTCGCCGCCCTTATTGTCCCTGACCACGGCAGTGCTGCCATGAATGAAGATGCCGTCAAGACTTCCAGCGGTGCCTTGCTGCGGTTGCCCGTCTGTCGCGAGCAGAACCTTAAGACTGTTGTGAACCTTGCAAAGCAATATGGCTACCAGGTGGTTGCTGCCACAGAGAAGGGCGCAGTTCACTACCGTGAGGTCGATTTCCGTCAGCCTACCCTCCTTATTATGGGCAACGAGGAAACGGGTATTAGTTCTGAATTGCTGAAGATGAGTGATATAAGAGCCAAACTCCCCATCGTTGGCGAAGTGGCCTCCCTCAACGTCTCTGTAGCCGCCGGTGTCTTCATGTACGAGGCTCTCGAACAGCATCGGAAAGACTGAAAAAATAGTTGAAAAAAACGTTAAATTAACGCCATAAACATCTGGGTTTATGGCGTTAATTTTATCTTTGTATTGGTGAAACACCAGTGCTCAATGTCAACACCGTCCCATCTACATCCATGGCCGATGATATGTTGTAGGTCGGGTGGAGACGTGGTGATGAGGGTAAGAAGAAGGTAAGGAGGGGGAGGAATATATGTTAAAAATGTTAAAAGTGTGACCCGAAAATGGCTTTCCGGAGTCTTATATATGAGACCAAAATAGGAGATTTTAGTATGAAAAAGCTGTTTTTTTATAAATCTTACGCGTATATAAAAAAATCTTTGTATATTTGCGTCTGATTATGTCTTCCCCAAAGGGGGAGGGCGTGTTGTGTAAATAATTGATTGACAAAAAATAAATAATTAATAATATGAAACTGAGATTATTCTTGACAGGAGCAATTTTTGTGTTTTCCGGGTTCGTCTCGCGTGGACAGATTGTGGAGGCACTGTATCAGGGCTTCGAGAACGGCGAAACCTCTCGTGTGTCGGCATCGCCGACATCGGGCATGAGTTATTCGACATCTCTCCATGCGTCCGGCAGTCGGTCGTTGGAGTTGTCGCAGTCGACGACAGAGGATGTGACGTTGTATCTGGATACGTTGGATTTTACGAATGATTTGTCGATAAGGTATATTACCTTGACGTTTGACCATATCTGTAGGGTTCCCATGAACGTGAACGCTGATGGCTCCCAGCAATATCAGGTGACTTACATCTACTTCAAGAGACCGAATCAGGAAAACTGGACGAGGGCTACATCGACCCATTACAATACGCCGGAAGGTAGCGGCTCATTCAGGCAACTGACGTATTTCAATACGAGTTCGTATTCTGATTGGGAAGGAACCAGTCCGACAACGAACGAGATGTGGAAGGGCGAACGTTTTGATTTCAACAATATTATTACACCTTCCTTGGCTCCAGAACAGAGAAAGCTGCAGATTAAGTTTGTGGTGAAGCAGAGGAATACTTCCGGGGCAACTGGCAAGTGGATGTTTGACAATATCAAAGTGTCGGCCAGCTCGGAGATGATGGTGAACCCGACAATTAATATGGCGGTTTACCCCGACGGATATTTGCATCCCAGCAGCCGTGGGGCAAGGATTGAGTTGAATGCTAAAACGACGTTGTCGGCGGGCATCAATCCCGATTCGGTGTATCTTTATTATCGTGTTGGAAGCGACCCCACACCTGTCAAAATGAACCTTTCGCCCGTAGCGGGTGTGTCGGGTCGTTACAGATGTCGGATTCCCTTCTTCGGTTACGACACGTTGATGGCTTTCTATTGTGTGGCGAAAGATGCGACGGGCAATGCCAATACGACTCGTTTTCCGCGAACGGAGGGTTCGTGGCAGGAGTATAAGTGTGTGCGAGGCGTGGAACAGCCAGGGGAGCTCCAACCAGGGTTCACTGGAACTACGGCAATCACATTCCCCTTTAGAAATACTGCCGATGGTAAGAGTGAATGGGTGTACGACTCGGCATTGATGGCCGAAGCGGGTTATAAGCAAGGTGCGATTACGGCATTGCGCTTTACCACGGCTGCACATACAGGTACGATATTGCGTCCACGTCTGCAAATTAGGATGAAGAATGAAGCTTCGACTTATGAGGTTGACACTTCCAATTCGAGCCAATATCCTTTTACAATGTCGTACATGCATATAGTGTACGACTCGGCATACACGATTCCGGAACGGAATGTTGATGGAACCTTCACTATTCCATTGCAAGATTCGTTCTTCTATGCAGGTAAGGATCTGGTGATGCAGTTCATTTATGATGGCAACGTGGATGTGTCAGCGACATCGATTAGGTCTATCCCGACAATTTTAGGAAAGAAGACGGTGTATTACAATGCCGGTTACGCTGACGATAATATGGATCCGTTTGGTCAAGCGAATTCCCCGGCTTCTTCGTACCGTCGTCCGGCTATCGTGATGACGGAAAGGAAGAACCAGCCGCTGCTGTACGACATGGGTTTTGTTACGGACATGGCTTCGGCAGAGTATGGTCTGGCAACACCGAACTATGATGTTCCGATGACAACGACAGACCATAGAATACAGGTGAGGTTGAAAAACTGGGGCGCCTTGACTGCCAATGCCATCGATATTAGCTATAGCATAGATGGCGGCACCCCGGTGACTGTCCCTTGGAGCAACAGTACAGGTCTGGCAGGCGGTGCGACAGAGGTGTTCTTATTGGCCTCCAACGTGACATTGTCGGCGGGCTTCCATACGCTGCGAGTGTGGGTGGAGGATTCGCTGACGGCAGGTGGACAGCGCTATCGCGACCATGAGCCATATAACGATACCCTCTTCACAGAGTTTATCGTTTGCGACGGTCCGATGTGCGGTGTGCGTCGGGTAGGCGGTGCTGGTGCCGACTTCAGCACCATGGAGGAGTTTCTCTTCGCTCTGAGCAGGTGCGGTGTCTGTGACAGTTTGGTGGTAAAACTGGCTCCCGGCCAGTACGCACCTTTCTCTGTGCCATCGTTCACTGGAGCGACAGCGAATGCCTATGTGGTGTTTCAACCCTTGAACAACAACAGGGTGACGTTCTATGCCGATGCAACCGTACCGGGGGCTGTGGCAAGCGAGATAGTGAATCTGGATGAGACATCGAACGTACGGTTCCGCAATATCTATTTCGTGCGTCGTACGGCGACGGAAGATACCACGTTGCTGGAGAGTATGGTGAAGGTGGGTATGAATTCGTTGAATTGCCGGTTCGAGGGATGTACGTTTATTGACAGTGTGGACAATCCAGTGGCAACGCTACGTATTAATTCTTTGATAAACAGTGGATATTCAAACAATCTCACTGTGGATGGATGTACCTTCAGAGGAGGTAAGATTGGTGTGGACTTGAGAGGTATTGCGGCGGATGCCCTTTCCCTTAATAATACGGTGAAGAACAGTGTGTTCTATGGACAGTTCGAAAATGCTATCAGTGTGCAGAACCAGTCGAATGTGGTGATTGAGAAGAATGAGATGTACGATGTGTTGAGCAACACGAGCTATGTGTTGTTGGTGAGTGAGTGCTATGGTACGTCTCGTATTACGGCAAATAAGATTTATACAAGTCACGGTGCCGGTGGCATGGGTGTCAGCATGGCTGTGGGAACGGCATCACAACGTTTCTTGATTGCTAACAATATGGTGGTGAGTAACGACGATGGTTCGGCCAACCTGATGCGTTCGCCACTGAACATCATTCAGGCCAACTACGCCGATGTGGTCTATAACTCGGTGAAGATGACGGCAACGAGCCGTAACAATATCGCAGCTGCCACGTTCGGTGGAGGTACGCTGACCAACAGCCGCTTCCTGAACAATATCGTGGTCTGTTTGGATAACCTGAACTATGCGTTGAATTACATCCCGGGAACTGCGACGAGCAACGAGGTGGGACACAACGTCTACTATTCGATGGGCACGACGATGAACCGCAAGGGGGCCGGTCGCTACTACGATATCCCCGAGTGGCTTGAGGCGGAACCTGCCGACTCATTGTCTGTGAAAGTGAATCCCAACTTCCTCAATGGCTCGCTTGTGGACTTGCGTACCTTCAACCGTCAGGTGAAGGGTATCGGTATTCCCCTGTCGACAGTTTTAACAGATATTTTCGATTCAATCCGTAGCGACTCGGCGACCTGTCCGGGCGCCTATGAGTTTGTCTCGCTGGGCTACGACTTCGAGCCCGAGGCGTTGTTGAATCCGGAGGCAGCGACTTGTTATATGCCCTTGCAGACGGAGTTGGTGCTGAGACTGAGAAATAGCGGTACGAGTGTCTATACCGGAAGCGGACTGACGCTGTCGTACAAGGTGAACAACCAATCTGTGGTCACGGTGCCGGTGACGGATACAGTGCCTGCCGACGATACGGCCACGATACATACTGGAGCGATGCTTTCTTTGCCGGCGAGCGGTACTGAGGATGTGACGTATACCATCAGGGTCTGGACGAACTATGCCGCTGACCCCAATGCGACCAACGATACAAATGTCTTCACGGTAATAAGTCGCTACCATCCTGCTGCGCCGACGGATGTGAATATGACGATAGGGTATGCTACGGCGGCTACGGTCACACCGACAGCGGGTGTGGATCAGTGGAGTGTGTACACTCATACCGCCGCTCCGCAGCGTCGGTCGGAGATCTCGTGGTACTACGACACATTGGATGCCGCACCGTTCTTTGTGGGCCCCACGCTGGTGACGGATACCCTGCGTCAGGATACGAGTTTCTTCTTCCGTCAGCGTCGTTCGCAGCCCATTGTTCGAATCACGCAGTTGGAAATCAAGCGTGGCGGTTCCGGTGCCAATGCCACCGAGGGTGAGACCCCCAGCGCACCTTATTGGTTAGTATCAGGACGTAAGATAGCCCTTCAGCTGACGAATATCGGTGACGCACGTGCCTGCCTGTATGGCGATACGATTGTGACGGTGAGTCCGACGAATAGCCTTAACAACAAGATATTCCGTTTCAACGATAGTATATTTATCGAGCCGGGACAGAGTTTGATAGTGCAGTATGCCTCGGGTACTTCTCTGAGTCCCGCCAATACCATTCACACGGGTTCTTCGTTTACAGTGTCGAGTACGGGTAACAACAGTCATATTGCTTTCTTGTACAAGCACAATAGTGTTGTAGAGGATGCAGTGGTGTTGGGTACGGTGCCTAGCCACAACCTCCCGTCGTATATATGGACCGGAGCGGGAGTGGACCTGACGAGCAATCCCTCCACGGCCGGTATAGTGAGGGTAGCTTTTGTGGGCAATGTGAACGACTGGCGCATTGCTACGAATGCAAGTCCCATGATGTTGAATACAATTGACCCGAGTTGGATTAGGTATGTGGACAATGGTTGTGAGGGAGAATTTGCACAGGCCAATATCAGCATGATTGCACCTCCGCCCGCCGATATCGAGGTGGGTGTGCCACAGTTGCCTGAGACGAATTGCGGTCTGGGAATGGAGAATGTGGCTGTGAGGGTGCGCAACTATGGTATACAGCCAGTAGCGGGTTTTGTGATGAACTACTGTACGGGAGCCGATACCGTCAGTGAGACCGTGACGGACACCCTTGCCAGCATGGGAATGATGAACTACACCTTTGCCACGCCGTTGAATCTGGCCTTCCCGCACGACACTGTGGTGACCGTCAAGGTGTGGGCCAATGCTGTGGAGGGCGACCCTGTACACAACAATGATACCAACAGTGCCACGGTACTGTCGAAGTACACGCCGGCAGCTCCCTCGCCCCTCGCCCCCCGTATGGTGGAATATGCCACGTGTGACACCATGACCATCACCCCGACAGAGGGATTGATTCCTGTGTGGTATGATTATGAAGGCAACCGTGTGGACACGGGATACACGGGAGTGAGTGAGATATTGTATGTGGGCGGAACGAGAGGAGTCAGCTGGATGGTTCACGACTCCTATTGGGGACAGATTGGCACGGGAACGAGTACGAATGCCAATACCGCCTATCCTACGCCCTATCAGCCCAGCAACAAGCATGCTAAGCAGCAGTTTATCTATTCTGCCAGTGAGCTGCGCTCGTTGGGGTTGAAGGCGGGTTATATTGATTCAATTGCTTTCGACCTTCAACAGATGCTGGGAACCACCACGTCGGTCTCGTTCGACGACTATTATGTGTCGATGGGTATGACGCAGGACACCATCTTCGCCAATGCTAGCGACTGGAGAAATACGCAGGTGGTGTACCACCACGCACCGATGGTGATTAATGCCACGGACTGCAACCAGTGGGTGCCGTTGAGGTTCGACACCCCCTTCTACTGGGATGGAGAGTCGAGTGTGGTGGTGCAGTTGGTGCATTATATCGCTACAAAGGTCACTTCGGGTGTGAAGAGCTCGTATACCTCGAAGCCGAACACTACGCTGCACAAGAATGGTGACACGGAATTGACACCCACGACCATGGATTATGTGGGTTCGGGTACGAAGGGTGGCAACCGTCCGAATGTGAAATTCTATAACACCGTCTACGGCTGTGAGAGTGAGGTGACGCCCTATAGCGTGAGCCTCATTAATATCCCCGCTGTCGACATGGCTATCTTCTGGCCTAATGGAGTAGACACAATAGACTACAACTCGTGCGACAGTATCTCGTTCTATGTGAACCTGCGGAACCAAGGTGCCAATAATGTGGACACCATGGACCTCTACTATATGCTCGACGCTGCCGCACCGGACACTGTGCAGGTTGTCGCGACGATGGTTCCGGGAGCGATGAACACGACGCTGATGCTGAAACGCCCGTTGACTCCCGGCCGCCATGTGCTGACAGTCGTTGCCGCGGCTCAGGGCGACTTGATCTCCAGCAACGACACCATCCGTCGGGGCTTTGATGTACGTTTCTGTGGCGGAGTCTATACCATTGCCCCTGTGGGCGGCGACTACCAGACCTTCGGCGAGGCCATCGACACGCTGAATGCTGTAGGTGTGGAGGGAGCCGTACTATTTAATGTGGCCGATGGAACCTATAACGAACAGGTGGTATTGAACAATATCCCCGGCTCGTCGGTAGTGAACACCATTGGCTTTGTGGGCGTGGGCGATGACGTGTTGCTCACCGCCTCGACAAGTCAGACGGCCAACTATGTCTTCTTCATGGACAGCGCGTCGAATGTGACCTTGAGGAACCTTAGGATAGAGGCACGTCCGACGGCCAACAACGTGAACTATGCCAATGCCTTGGTGATGCAGAAAGGCGCGAATATCACTATCGACAGCTGCCGTATCAAGGTGAAGGGTACCATCAATAATGCCAATGCTTCGTGTGTGTTGGTGGGCGGCATCAGCCATTTGACCTTCAAAAACAACGTCGTCGACAGCGGCTTCTATTCCCTCCGTACCATTGGTGGCTTAGGAATGAACAGCGACATCCTCGTATACAATAACAAGTTGAGGGGCTTCTGGAAGATGGGTGTCTACCTGCGCGAGGTGACAGACCTTGTGGTGCGGTCGAACCGCATCACTGCGGGAGTGAACACCACGGGTCGTTCGCTGAGAGGTCTTTATTTGGCCCAGACGGCAGGAGACTTTGTTGTGGAGAAGAACCACATCTACCTGAACGATGCCAAGAACGGCGGCAAGATCGGTATACAACTCGAGAACGTCAACTGCTTGGCTTCGAATCCCGGATTTGTCACTAATAATATGATTGGCTGTACGGGCACGGGAGTCGCCGACCTGTCGACCTTGAAGCCCAGTGGCATCTGGATAGACAGCTCGAGCTGTAATATTAATGTGCTTTACAATACTGTTAGGGTGGAGTGCGGTACTGTGGCCGCCTCAGCCACTTTCAGTGAAGCCTCGTGCGCCTTCTATACGGGTACCACGGTGAGCAATATCCATGTGCTGAACAACATCTTCTCGAACTTCATGAAAGGCTACGCCTACTATGTCTCGGAACTGAACACCGTGACACTCTCCAACTTCAACGCCTATTACACAGAAAGTGTAAGACCCTTCTACTGGAGGCAGTACCTCCCCTCTCTGTCGGGTCTCCAGACAGTAGGTGGCGACGATGCTAACTCGGTGCTTGACCGTCCCTACTTCGTCAGCAACGAGGATCTGCATCTGGTGATGATTAACTTCGTCTCCTTGGCCCAGTACACCACCGATGTGACCGACGATATCGACGGTACCGTTCGTAGCCAGATTCCCGCCCCGACTATCGGTGCCCACGAGATGGAGGTGTGTACCCACGACATGTCGGTCATTGAGATAATGACTCCTTATGTGCCTGGCGACACCAACTTCAGGTATCCCGATAAGATGCCGCCGAACATCGAAGGCGACTCGGTGTGGGTGAAAGCCCGTTTCTGCAACAATGGCCGTGCCTTGGAGAACGGTGTACAGTGGTATGCGTATATCGAAGGTCACGAAACGGAGACGCGCTCGGTGACCCGCAACTTAGGCACCTTCAACCCCTCGCAAATCAAGATCGACTCGGTGTTAATGCCCACCACCTTGGGCATTATCAACCGACAGAAGATTCATGTGGTGCTTACGGAAGGGGCCGGCGAGTGCACGCCTGAAGACAACGACCGTGAGGGCGATGTGTTCATGGCTCCAGCCTACAACTTCAAAGCAGAAGGCACCTCGACGCTCTCGTCGGAAGGCTGCTACCGTCAGAACACCACATTGCAACTCACGGTGAAGAATGCCGGCTTCAAGGACATCCCTGCCGGCACCTATGTGAAGATAGGATTTTTGCCGCAGATTACGCAGCCTGCGAATGTGACCATTACCGGATGGCCGGGAGTGGTGGAGGACTCGGTGCCGCTGCCCAGCACGCTGCTGTGTAACCAAACGGTCACCCTCTCGCTGCCGAATACCGTGAACCTCTATCCCACCGGCACCTTCACCGACCTGACCATCAAGCTTAAAGGCTGGTGCCACCACCGACTGGATGTGTCGCCTGAGAACGACACCACGGCTGGTGCGTCGGTGAACTCTTATTTCACTCCCGCGCCGCCTTATGGCTACGACACCACGCTGGCTTACGGCACCTGGGGTGCTGTGCGTGCCACGCAGGAGAACTCGAGACCCATCCGTTGGTACCGTGACTCGAACGACGCCTACTTCTTCACGGGAAACAACTATAACAATTCGCGAGTGTGGAGCAACACCCCGCAGTATTTCTATGATTCGACCTACTATCTGAACTGCCTCTCCACACACAACTGTGCCAGTGAATTCTCGGCGGTGACGGTACATGTGGCCCCGCGCATCCCGAACGACATGGCAATGAAGCAGGTGCTGGCACCGCTCGGCGACCGAGTGTATATGGAGAATGACACGGTGCGTGTGATTATCTCGAACTATGGCACCTCGTCGCAGAGCAATATCCCCATCACCTATCGACTGAAGAAAGGCAACTCGGTGGTACAGACCGTCACCGAGATTTGTCCCGCCACCATACCTCCGATGCAAGACTACACGTATACCTTCAGCCAGCTGCTCGACATCAGCACTCCTACGGCTGCACAGAACTACTCGCTCACGATATGGACCGACTTGGCCACCGATGGTACACGTCGCAACGACACCCTGCGGGTGGCCCACGCTTTCCATTCGTTGCCCGAGAGCACCTACAGCCCCAGTGGCTCGTCGAATCCTAGTTTTGATGTGACGAGGGTCTCCTTTAATGAGATTGACTTCGACCTGCCGCCGTTGGGACGTGGCCTGACGGACATGGCCTCCTATGCCAATCCCGACTATCCGGTGCTGCATATCACGCGTGGCACAGCGGACACGCTCTTTGTGGCTGTCACGCCGCTCGATGCCTCGCAGTTGCGTAACCGTTACAAAGCATGGGCTTATATCGACTACGACCGTAGCGGCACCTTCTCGTCGGACGAAGAGGTGATGAGTGCAGAAACCTTCTATGACGACCAGACAGCAACGGCCTTTGTCACCATACCGAACAATGCTTCCTATGGATACATGCGTATGCGTGTGGCGGTGGGTTCCTACAGCTCGGTGAATATCGAGGGCTTTGCGCCCACGGGCGGTATTCCTGCCGACAAGGATGGTCACACGTTAGACTTCCTCCTGTTTGTCGATGCGGATGCTCCGTCCACCGACATTGCAGTGACGCAGATTGTCTCGCCGCGCAGCTACCTCATCAGTGACGACCTCCCGAAAACGGTCTCCTTCCGTATCTCCAATAAGGGCACAGCACCTGTCACGCAGCCGCAGTTCCACTATAGGTTTGATGACGAGCGGGGAGGCAACAACTCTGGCACAATCTCGTACAATGGAACCCTTGCTCCCGGTAGCAGTGCCATCGTGAGCCTGCCGGCCCATGTGTTCAACTATGGTGTCACGACCCTGAACATCACCTATGAGGATGTGGAGGATACCGTGACCGAAAACAACACGTTGGTTTACGAGTACAACCGCTTCCATGTGATTACCCTTACGCTTGACGACGACTTTGAGGGAGAGAACAGGTGGTATGCACCGACGGGTTACAATGCCTACTCTCACAACTATTGGGAGTTGGGTACCCCGACGAAGACGAAGCTCAATGCGGCCTATTCCGACTCCAATGCCTGGGTGACCGACCTTCATAGCAGTATTGTCAGTGGCAAGCGCGGTAATGTCAGCTACCTCTACAGCCCCATCATCAATATCTCGCAGATTAAGGTCGACACCATCTCGTTCTATCTGCGCCGTAACCTCACCAATGGTAGCTCGCTTCATTTGGAATTCCGTAATGTTGACAACCGCTGGGTGAAGATTAATGGGGATTCTGTCAGTGCTTGGTACAACAACACCGATGACGATGTCTTTGACGGTACCACGCCTGGTTCCGCCTATGGATTCTTCTGGATACCTTGTTATGGTAACCCCCTCACGGGCGACTTCCCCGAGTTGCTGCAGTTCCGTTTCGTGTACACCACTCCCATGGGGTCCTCGACAAGCAGTGCTTACGGAGAAGGTTGCGCTGTGGACAACTTCCGCATCGGCCGTGCACCCATCCGTAAAGACGGTGGCGTTATCGCTATTACCTATCCCACTGCACCCTCCTATGGAGAGACCATCTATCCCGAGGTGGTGGTGAAGAACTATGGTATAGATACCCTCCGTCAGGTGGAAGTGGACTACACCCACTACGGTACCTATATGCCCAAGATATCCATTTTCGAGAATCTTAGCATTGCTCCAGGCGAGATTGACACCATAGCCCTCACTTCGCCATTCCTCATCACCAGCGACTTCCCCGATACCTTCTACATCACTGCTTTCACCAAGATTGAAGGCGATATCTTCCGCGACAACGACACTTTCTCTTTGGCCTTCCCGTTGGCACCTCTGGCTAACGATATTAGTGCCCACTCGTTTATCTATCCTCTCGACAATGTGATTGCAGGCGATACCAATATCCAGGTCACCATCCGTATGCGTAACTTCGGAGTCAACCCCATCTATCACGCCACAGCTTCCTACCTCATCAATGGTTACGAACGGGTCGACGAGAATATTGACTTCGTCGAACTCATGGGGAGACCGCTTCAGACGATGGAGTACTTCAACTACACCTTCTCACAGAAAATCAGGGCCAACATGGGCATGATGAGGATTATCGGTATCGTGAAGAGTGACAGTAACGATTATGTCTATAACGACACTATCTCCAAGCGTATCGAAGGCATCTCCTCGGTCTACGATATTGCCGCTGCAGCTGTCCTTGTCGATACCTCAAGCTTCACCGAGGTCCGTTTCCAACTTGTTATCGACAACCGCGGTGCCCGTGGTGCTAATGGCTTCACGGTGGGCTTCTACATCGACAACGATACCAACACGACCTATCGTCAGACCTATGGCCGCGAGTTGCCGCTGCCGGCACTCACTACGGGTTACCATATGTTCGACACTGTTCTTCCCACGCGTCCCGCCGGCTACAATAATGTCACGGGATTTGTCCACATGGAAGGGGGCGACAATGATCCCTCCAACGATACTACGACTACCATCGGACGCTACTTCCTCGATGTTGAACTTGTAAAGCTTGTAGTCGAAGAAACAGCACAGCCCGACTGTCGTGTGTTTGCCGTCCTTCGCAACAACGGTAACCTCTCGCTTCTGCCCTCCGCTCCTGTACAGTTGAGAACCACCATCAACGGAGGAAATACCATTAGGACATCCATTGCTAGACGCATTGAACCTGGTCAAACCGTGAAACTGCTATTTGTAGATGCAGAAGGTAATGAGCGTCGCATTCCCAAGAGCCTCACCCGTACTTATATCGGTACAGGTCGCTTGACGCTTGGTAGCGATGGAGACACCACGAACAACACGACTAATCTCGTCGAGGTTGTCAACTATGTCGAGGGTGTTCCCATGGTCGAAAGCCCGCTGCTCTCTCTCGAGCAGAACTATCCCAACCCCTTCACGGGACGCACCACCGTGCCCTTCTCGCTGCCCGAGGCTGCCAATGTGCACTTCTTCATCGTCGATGCTATGGGTCATGTGGTCAATAGCTTCTCCCGTCATTTCGATGCCGGCGAACAGTCCATTACCATCGATATGGAAGCCTACTCCTCCGGCATCTACTACTATGGCATCGAAGTCAATGGCGAGCGTCGCATGAAGAAAATGATTCTCCGCTGATGCTTCAACGCTTCATAGACTACACTCAGCAGCAACACCTCTTCTCCCCCGGGGAAGAGGTGTTGCTCGCCGTGAGTGGTGGCCGCGACTCCGTCTGCATGGCGCATCTCTTCCACTGCGCCGGCGTTCCCTTCTCTATTGCCCATTGTAACTTCCATCTCCGTCCCGGTGACTGTGACCGTGACGAGGCCTTTGTTAGGGCTCTCGCCGACCACTATGGCGTTCCCTGTCATGTGGCTTCTTTCGATACCCGCTCCGTTGCCTCTTCCACAGGCGAAAGCATCGAGGAAGCCGCCCGCCGCCTCCGCTATGAATACTTCGCACAAATACTCGAACAATCAAGCAATCGAACAATCAAGCAATCAGTAGTCGCCACCGCCCATCATCGCGACGACTCCATCGAGACCTTCTTCCTCAACCTCTTCCGTGGTACCGGCATCGCCGGACTTCATGGCATACGACCCATTTCGGAATTAAGAATGAAGAATGAGGAATTAAGAATTATTCGTCCACTGCTGTGTTTCAGCAGGGCAGAGATTGACGCATACGTTGTAGAAAACCACCTGGAATATGTCGAGGACAGCACCAACGCTGAGCTTGACGCACGCCGCAACCAAATCCGCCACCGACTGATGCCGCTCTTGCGCGAACTCTATCCCTCTGTCGACGAAACAATGGCCGACAATATCGAGCGCCTTCACGACACCGAAATCATATATAAAGGATATATAGAAAAACTCCGTTCCTCACTCCTCTCTCCACACTCCTCACTTGTCCCCAATCTCCCCTTCGAAATCCTCTCCCTCGACCTCAAGGCGCTATTGTCCTCTCACTCCCTCTCACTCCCTCACACACCCCTTCACACCCTGTTATACGAACTCATTCATACTTTCGGCTTCAACGCCTCGCAGGTCTCAGATATCCTCGCTGCCACCGAGAACGGCAAACTCTTCTATTCCCCGACCCATATTGCCGAACTTCATCTCGGCCACCTTCTTATCGCCCCCAATGTGGCTCCCGCGCCGGGACGGCATCCCCAACCCGGCGATCGTATACGTCTGAAAAAAAACTCAAGCAATCAGGTAATCAAACAATCAGGCAATTATACCCGCCTTCTCAGCGACTACCTCAAGGATAAGGGACTTTCCCGCATCGAACGCCAGCATCTCCTCCTCCAGGTTGACTCCGACGGCTTTGTCACTCTCAATTCTTAATTCTCTTCACCGCCACCAGCCGGTCAGCGCGGTCGCTTGGTTCACGGTGGTAGACAAAGATGGTATAGAAGTTCGACGTCTCCATATGGTCTCCCTCCAGCATCTCCGTCGCCGACCAATCGCTCATACCTCCTACCTCATACCTCTTAACTAACAGTTGGTAGGCATAGTATCCCTGCTTCAGCAGCAACCTCTTCACGTAGGCCTTGTATTGGGGGTTGTAGTCCATGCGGCTTGTCGAGTCGAGCTTCCAGTCGGTCATCTGTCCGACTACATAGACACTTTTATCCAACCAGGGTTGCGCCATTGGCAGCGTGATATTCACCCACACGTAGTCGGCCTCCACGGCAGGTTTCCGGCGTCCTTGGATGTTTACCTTCATGCCGCCGTTGAGCGTTGTCTCGCTGAGGAAGTGCTTTTTCGAGCGGTTCTCCTCGGGGCGTAGTATGGCGAATAGTTCGCCACCATACTCCTCCACCTTCTGCACGTTGTACATCGGTGTGTAGATATTGCTGCAGTCGAAGAATCGGAAAGTGTTGCCTCCGTGGAACACATTGCAGGAACGGAAGCGATAGCAGAGCGCCGTCCCGTCATAACCGCTGAATTCTAACCATCTGGCGTTGTCTTCGCGCCCGTTCTGTTGCACCTGTACCCGTTCATACTCCGGCCGCAGGAACACATTGTTACCTCCGACCTCTGACCTCTTAACTGTTACGTCCACCTCCTGCCGCCGCATGATGTCCATCCCGTCGTAAGGGCGCGCCATTTCGGCGTTCACGCCCACCGCCTCCTCCGTCACCCAGAAGCGGCGCGTCAGCAGCGTGTCGCCCTCTTCGTCGGTCACTGCCAGCAGGTAGTTGCCCGAGTGGGTGAAGGCGGCGAATTTGGCTGGAATGCTCTGGTAGTAGTGAATGTAGGGGCGCAGCGTGGTGAACGAGAACTCGTAGTTCTCTATTTCGCCCTGTTCGAATCCGTTCATAAACTCGAAGGGTTCCAGGTCGTCGCGTCGCCAGTGAGCATCGCAGTGGGCTATTGAGTAGCGCAGGTTTTGCGCCTCGTCGACCAGCAGGTCGAACTGCAGCAGCATCCGCTCGCCAGCCCCCAGCGTCAGTACCGGCCGCTCCAACTCCACCCCCTCACGCGTCAGCAGCACTGTCTTCACCTCCGCCCGCCAGGCCGAATCCGTCATCACCCTCTGCGCCGTCGTGCAAAAGGTAATCATCGTCATCACCGCTATCGAAAGGCATTTCTTCATGGCCGAAAGTACAATCTATAACGCTACTCTTGCTATAATATTGTGTAGAATTCGTTATACCGCATACATAATGAAATCAGCGGCGTGCTCGCAGCGCGGCCCTGCGGGCGTCTATTCCCGATGGCAAAATAAAAGAGTGGGCTGACAAAATAAAATGGCAGTTGCGGCGTTTTAAAAAAATAATGGAGAAAGTATACATAGAGACCTACGGCTGCCAGATGAATTTCGCTGACAGCGATGTGATAGCTTCCATCTTGAAGGGAGCCGGCTATGGCTTCTGCGAGGCCATGGAGGAAGCCGATTTCATCCTTATCAACACCTGCGCCATCCGTGACAACGCCGAGCAGCGGGTGCGCCACCGGGTGCGTGAACTGCGGGCGTTGCAGAACAAGCATCCGCAACTGCGCATCGGTGTGCTGGGTTGCATGGCGGAGCGCCTGCAGAGCCGTCTGATGACCGAGGAGGAGAACGTGAGCTTCGTCTGCGGCCCCGATGCCTACCGTCGGCTGCCCGACCTGCTGTCGCAGGTGAGGTCTGAGGTCGGGGGTCGGAGGTCGGAAGTGGAGCTGAGCACCACGGAGACCTATGCCGACATCGAGCCGGTGCGTCTTTCGGGCAACGGCATCTCGGCCTACATCAGCATCATGCGCGGCTGCCAGAACTACTGCGCCTACTGCGTGGTGCCCTATACCCGTGGCCGCGAACGCTCGCGTGACCCCGAGACCATCGTCCGTGAGGCCCGCACGCTCTTCGAGCAGGGCTACCGCGAAGTGACGCTGCTGGGACAGAATGTGAACAGCTACCGGTGGAATGAAGAATCTTTCACCTTCCCGGAGTTGATGGCGAAGGTGGCGGAGGTGGACCCGCAGTTGCGGGTGCGCTTCGCTACATCGCATCCGAAGGACTTGAGCGATAGTCTGCTGGAGGTGATGGCCAAGTATCCTAATATTTGCCGCTGCATCCATCTGCCGGTGCAGAGCGGCAGCAACCGCATGCTGAAGCTGATGAACCGCAAATACACCGTGGAGTGGTATCTCGATCGTGTGGAGGCCATCCACCGCTACCTGCCCGACTGCTCCATCACCACCGATGTCATTGCCGGATTCAGCACCGAGACCGAGGAGGACCACCAGGCCACCCTCGAACTCTTCCGCAAGGTGCGCTACGACTATGCCTACATGTTTATGTACTCGCTGCGCGAGGGGACCTATGCCTGGAAGCATTTGGACGACGACATCCCCGAGGAGGAGAAGAAACGTCGCTTGAACGAGATTATCGCCCTGCAGGGCGAGATAGCCCTCGAAAATAACCAGAAGGAGGTGGGACGAGAATACGAGGTGTTGGTGGAGGGCGAAAGCCATCGCTCGAAGCAGCAGCTCTTCGGCCGCAACAGCCAGAACAAGGTCATCGTCTTCGACCGCGGAGATGCCGTCGCGGGCAGTTATCGTCGGGTGAAGGTCATCAGCTGCACGGCAGCTACATTGATAGGCGAACTGGTGCAATAATTATTGCGTTATTTCGTTATCACGTTATTACGTCATTTCGTTATATCGAAATTATAGGATAAAATGGAAAAAATAAAAGCATTCTTCAAGAAACAGTGGGTGAAGCATCTGATGGTGATGATAGGCATTTCGATAGTGCTGCTGTTCCTCATCTCGCTGTTCATCAAACTATACGCTCGTCAGGGAAAGGAGTTCGTGATGCCGCAGTTCGCTGTCAGCGACAGCACGCCGGGCAAGACGGTGGAGGAGGCGATGGCCGCCAACGACCTCGACCTTGAGTTTGTTATTCTCGACTCTGTCTACACTCCTGGAATCAAGGCCGGCCTCATCCTCACCCAGGATCCTCTGGCGGGTACCATGGTGAAGAAAGGACGCAAGGTGTATGTCTCCGTGGCTTCCGCCAGCGCTGCCGATATTATCATGCCCGAGCTGACGGGTCTCTCCGTGCGTCAGGCTACCTCCGAAATCTATGCCTGCGGACTGAAGGTGGGCAACCTCACCTTCGTCGACGATCCCTTCAAGAACAACGTGAAGGAGCAAAAGGTGAAAGGCCGTCCTATTTATGCCGGACAGAAGGTGGCCCCCGGCACCGTTATCGACCTTGTGGTGGGCAACGGCGACGGCAGTGGTGGCGTTCCCGTACCTTTCCTCATCGGCAAGACCTCCGAGCAGGCGCATCGCGACATCCACTCACTCTCGCTCAATGTCGGCAGGGAGCATTTCAATGGGGTGAAAGACAAGGCTTCCGCCGTTGTCTACCGCCAGGAACCCGACTATACGGGTGTGAACAAGCATCCTTTTGGCACCAGGATAGAACTTTGGTATATCGACGCTTCGGATGCCGATGTGCAGAAGATGATTTCCGACTTCAGGGTCGACTCCAGCAAGATTTTCGACAATCCCGAGTTGCCCGACCCCGACGATGATGAAGATAACTCCGATGCGATATGGTAGAGATAAGGAGTCAGGAGATAAGGAGTCGGGAGGTAAGGAACTGTATTAGCCGGTGTCTTATTCCCTTGCTATTTCCCATTTTCCAATTTTCATTTCTCATTTCCTCGTCGGCGCAGGAGGTGTTGCTGCCGCTGCAGACCATTCCACAGCAGCGCATGGCCTCCAAGACGGTTTCAGAGCCTGTCACGCTCCCTTTCTTTGAAGATTTCAGTAACTCCACCTTCCATCTTTCTCCTTTCACCTTCCACCCTGAGGGCGGCGCTACGGTGAGCGACGGTGTACGCCTGCTTCCCCCTACGGTGGGTGTGGTCACACTCGATGCCCTCGATGCTTCGGGCAACCTCTATCCTTTTGCCTCCACATCGCTCTTCCCCGCCGACACACTCACGTCGCTGCCTATCCGCCTCGACGGATTCTCGCACGACGACTCGCTGGTTCTCAGTTTCTATTTCCTCCCCGGAGGAGGGGAGGGCAACCTCTGGGAGCGTGTGGGCGATGCCCCCGACCCGCAGGACTCGTTGATGCTTGAATTCTTCAGTTCGGTGGACAGTGTGTGGACGATTGTCTGGTCGTGCGGTGGAATGGATGTCGACTCGCTGGTGGCCATCACGGGGCACCGTTGGCAGTATGTGTCTATCCCCATCACGGAACGCGTTTATTTCGACAGCTTGTTCCAGTTCCGCTTCCGCAATTTCTGCAGCCTCACCGAGACCACTAAACCCGGTCTCGCGGGCAACTGCGACTTTTGGCATATCGACTATATCCTCCTCGATAGCGACCGCACCACGAATTCCACGCCGGTGTTCCGCGATGTGGCCTTTGTCGACCCCGCCCCTTCGGCACTGGCAGCCTATAGGGCAATGCCGGCACGTCAGTATAGGACGACCGATATGGCCGACGCATTTGACATGAGGATTACCAACCTCTTCAATTCTACCCTCGCTACACAGTACGCCTACGCTGTGGTCGACGCCACAGGCGATACTCTCTATCGTTATGACGGAGGCTATGAGAACGCTCCCGCTTTCCTTCCCGATGAGAGCTACCAGACGGCTCCCTCTCATGCGACACCGCCCATTGGTTACAGTTTCCCGGTATCCTCCAACTCCGCCACTTATACCATTGTCCACACTGTGCGTGAAGGAGCGGCGGGCGATGACTACCGAACCAACGACACCGTGCGTTACCAGCAGGTCTTTGATAACTACTATGCCTATGATGACGGTAGCGCCGAGAACGGCTATGGGCTCACCTCTACGTCCAGTCACCTCTACTTGGCCTACCGCTTCGACCTCAATACAGCCGACACCCTCACCGCTCTCGACCTCTATTTTAATCGTACCAACGATGGCGCCAACGAGACGGTTCCATTCCGTATCACTGTTTGGAAGGCTGAGAACGGACATCCCGGCACGGTGCTCTATCGTGACAATAGCAACAGGAGGCCCCTCTTCGATGGTTTGAACCGTTACCAGCGTTATGTGCTGGAGAGCCCTGTTGTTGTCAACGGCAGCATTTTCGTCGGCTTCGAACAGTCCAACAACTATTATATCAACCTCGGTTTTGACCGGAGCCACAATACCTCCGATCGCATCTATTACCTCACTACCACCGAATGGCAGCAGAGCATTCTCAGCGGCTCGCTGATGATGCGCCCCTGTTTTGGTGCCGCCGCTACTGTGGGGATTGGCGAGGTGGAGAGCGAGAATAGTGAAGTGGTAGTCTATCCTAATCCAGCAAAGGAAAATGTAATCGTCCAAGGGCTGCCCGATGGCTCCCGCATCGAACTCTACGATGCCTCCGGCCGTCAGGTGCAGGCGTTCACCTATCGCCTTTCGCCTTTCACCGTTCACCTTCCCAACGGCCTCTACCTCCTTCGTTGCATCACCCCCAACGGTACCACTTACACAGAAAAACTAATCATCCGCAAATGATCGAAGAACAGGATATAGAACTCGAGGAACAACAGCAGGAACTCTACGAACACCATCGTATCACCGTCGACCGCGGGCAGGAGATGTTACGTATCGACAAATATCTGCAGATGCACCTGCAAGGTATTTCGCGTAACAAGATTCAGTTGGCGGCGAAGGCCGACTGTATCGTGGTGAACGACAAACCAGTGAAGTCGAACTATCGCGTCAAACCCCTCGATGTTATCAGCGTTCTTCTTCCCGAGCCTCCACACGAGTTTGAACTTGTTCCGGAAGAAATTCCCTTGAATATTGTCTATGAGGATGACGATGTTATCGTTGTCGACAAGCAGGCGGGCTTGGTGGTCCATCCTGGTGTGGGCAATTGGACTGGCACCCTCGTCAACGGACTTTTGTATTATCTGCAAGGAACGGATTCCAATCCATTTCTCGTCCATCGTATTGACAAGGACACCTCGGGACTTCTTTTGGTGGCCAAGAACGAGGATGCGCAAGCTGTACTGGCACGTCAATTCTTCTATCATACCATCGAGCGCAAGTATACTGCCCTCGTTTGGGGCGATTTTGAGGAGGAGAGTGGTACCATCACAGGCAACATCGGACGTTCACCGCAGGACCGTCGTGTGATGTGTGTCTATCCCCATGAGGAGGGCCTTCCGGAAGAGATGCAACGCGGGAAACATGCTGTCACCCATTGGAAGGTTCTTGAACGTTTTGGCTATGTCACCCTTGTCGAATGTGTCCTTGAGACGGGTCGCACACACCAAATCCGTGCCCACATGCGCCATATCGGACATCCGCTTTTCAGCGATGTCGCCTATGGTGGCGATGCCATCCTCAAGGGAACCACTTTCTCGCGCTACAAGCAGTTCGTCAACAACTGCTTCGACATCCTGCCGCGTCAGGCGCTACATGCCCGCGTGCTGGGCTTCGAGCACCCCACCACGGGGGCTCACATGCACTTCGAAAGCCCGTTGCCCGACGACATGCAGCAGTGCATAGAGAAGTGGCGCAGCTACACGGCGCACACCCACTAGTTCTACCAGCCGGTGCCGAAAGCTTCGGTGTTGGTGGCCCAAAGTTCCTGACCGGTGGAAATCGACATCAGGCCGCCGAGGAGGCCGCTGGGAATAATGATCGCCTGCTGAGAATTACTCAAAGCATAGCCGCATTCGGCTTTGAAGGTCACCACAGTGAGTTTGGGTGCGATATATTCTTTCTTGTCTTTCATGACTATTATATTTTATTCTTAATTAATATTGATGGTCGGGATGGTGTACATGACGTTGCGTTCGACATCAAAGGCGTTGTCGAGGGTTTTGCTTTTGTTGAAGAGCTCGACGTCATTGTCGTCGTAGCCGATAATCTGGAGGTGCTTCACGCTTTTGGCGAGCATGGGCATGCAGAAGACGATTTGGCCATTGGCGGCTATCTGCTTGTAGGCGGTGCCACCGACCTCATCCTTGAGGTAGAGCGTCATGGAGGGGACGAACACAGCACCCTGGTCGCCGCTGATGCCGCCGACCTCGCCTTCGGGAAGTGAGGGGAGCATGCCGTCGGACCACTCGGTCTTGAGGTCCTTGTAGATGGCGGGCTCGTCGGAGGCGTTGGTGATGGTGACCACGAGGCGGGCCACGTTGAGGGTGCTGATGCGGTCGTTCTGCAGCGTGATCTTCAGGCCGCCGGTGAGGTGCTTGAAGGTCATGCTGCTGGCATCCCTATTGGCCGTAGCGGCCAAGGGGAAGTAGACTTTCTGGCCACCTGAGGCGAAGTTGACTGTCAGCGAGTGGATGGCCACAGAGCCGGCGCCGGCGTTGTTGTTGGAAACGACGATGTGGTCGCCGTTCACCTTCTCGACGGTGGCGGGGTAGATGGCATAGAGGACATCGCCGGAGAGGACGTCGTTGCCGGTGTTGAGGCAGAAGCCGCCGTTGCCGTCACTGACGATGGCATAGGTGTTACTGTTGAGGTTCACCCGCTCGTTCTCCACCCACACGGCGTTGTCGATATGGGCGGGGTCCATGAGCATCTTGCTGCCGCCGGAGGCTGAGGACATATTCTCGGCGAAGATGCGGATGCGCCCGTCGGCACCCTCTTCTTTCTGGCAGGCGGTGGCCAGGAGAGCCAGCGCTGCAATCATGATTATCTTGCTTGTCTTCATATCTTTTTCTATTAAGAGAAAACCCCTACGGGGTATTTATTCCGTTTGTTGTCTGTTTTCTATTGAAAGGAAACCCCTATGGGGTATCGTTTCGTTTTGCCATACTTTACGCCGTAGGCGTTTCCTTTTAATAGCAATATTGTTTTTAGTTCCTTTCTTTTCCCCGTAGGGGATTTCTTTTAATTATTTTATGATTATCTTTTGACTTTGGCCGTTGAGGCGGAGAATATAGACTCCCGTTCTGGGGAACGCCGCCTTTGAAACCTGAGACTTGAAACCTGAAACCTCTTCGGTGAAGAGTCGGCGGCCCATAATGTCGTAGGCCTCGAGGGTGCCGCTGCCTTCAATGACGAGGCGGTCGCCGTCCCAGTGGGCGAAGGGAGTGTTTAGTGTTAAGTGTTCTGTGTTTAGTTCGGGGGTGAGACGGATCAGGAAGCGGTCGGTGATTGCTTGATTGCTTGAATGCCTGAATGTGTAGGTGCTGTCGCGCAGCAGGTCGATGTCGCGGCCGGCAATCTTGTCAATCAGGTGGAGATAATTGAGAATTGAGAATTGAGAATTGAAAATTGAGAGAGTGTAGTCGCCGGGGGCAGCCTTGAAGGTCAAAGGGAAGGCCTCGATGTCGTCGCCCAACATGGCGACAGCATAGCGACGTTCCTCCACCGGTATGTACAGTGTCGGCAAGTCCGCTTCCAGATGACTCACCTTCGGCAGTCCTTCGCCATCGCTCAGCACAGCATACACCACATCCTTGTGGCCCATATCGCTGATGGTAAATGTAATGTCGGGACGGCATCCCGTGCCTTTTGTGTTTCCGCCCTCTGTGAATTCCAGCGTGCGTGCGCTGCCCGTGTGCACCAGCACCGCCTCGCCAATAGCAACCTCGTACCCCGCCGCATGTGCCGTCCACGCGCCGTCGGTACACAGCGTGTAGCAGGCCTCCGACATGGTGGTGGTATGGTTGTAGGGGTTGCCGACGAGGTTGAATCCGCGGAGAGCGGTGTCGCTGCAAATGGCACTGAGATCAACGCCGATGTTGCCGCTGTGGGGCTGACCCGTGAATGTGAGAGTGGCGGCGGTGACGCGACGATAGATGTAGCCGCGGCCCTGTTCGAAGTTGTAGTGGTGTACCTTCTCGTTCTCCCAGGTGCCATACTCCTCGTCGTAGCGGAACAGGTCGTAGTCAGCATCCTTCAGGTGGGTGACATTGGCGGGGCTCTGGTAGGTCTGGCCGCCGTCGTGCATCGGCGACGAGAGCGCGTGCCAGGTGCCGTTGCCCACAGTAATATCAACGCCGATGGGATTAACGGTGAGCGTGCCTGGAACGAGGGTTACGTTGACGAAGAAGGCGGTCTTGTCCTCGCCGTTTGAGTTCCTGATGACGTAGTTGCTCACCACGTTCTCGCCGTCGCCCACATCGGTCCGGCTGCCGCTAGTAGTAGCCTCGACATAGAAGCCTGCGGGCAGGCCGGAGTAAGTAAAGGTATTGTTCGTGAGCGCGGTACCGTCGTACGCTTTGCTGGCGCTTCCGGCCGTGATAGTCACAGGCTGGGTGTTGGGGGTGACGGTGAGCGTACCAAAATGATTGATCACCGTGTAGTTCCCCTGTTTCGCTATGTTCTCGTCCCAGGGTCCAGGATTGCCCCAGTCAATATAGTAGGTGTTGGGGATGGAGCCCACATCCGTCAGGCTGGCGGAGGGCATACACAAGACGTGCTCGCCATTCTGCAGTCCCTCAACATTCCAGTTGTTGTAGCTGGTCAACTCCGTGCCGTCGTACTCTTTGGTTTCGCTTCCGGTAAAGAGCGTCAGCGTCGCGGGCAGGATGACGATGCAGCTGTCGATGGGATAGAAGTGGTAGAGGCAGGTCTTGTCTTTACCCGTCTCCGCGTCTTTGATACTCCAACCATCAATCACGTTTCTCACGCTGTCGACATCCTTAATCAACATATCTGGATTCGCCAGCGACACTATCAGCGAGTCACCTGTCCTCAGCGCCATCTGCCTCCACTCGTCGCTGGTGACATAGTATTCGGCCCGTTCCGGAACCTTCCAATTGTCGTCATATTCCACGACGTTGATGCTGTTGAGCGACACGGGGATGCCGTCATAGACCTTTTTGAAACCCTTGGCGCGGAGCGTCATCTTGGGGTTGATGGGGTCATTGACCTTGATCTGCTTGTCTTGATAGCACCCCAGGCGGTCGGTGATGGTCAAATAATACAGGCCGTTTGCGAGATTGAAGATGGTGTCGTAGCCCTTGGGTACACCGCTTTCGTCGGGGGGATTGAGGGCCAGGATGGTGTCGATGGTTATCTGATGATGGTTCGAATCCCAGCATTCTATCGTATAGGGCGAACCGTCCCTGTTGAATTCGAACTGCCTGAGCATAACCTCAATCCATCCGTCGGCAGTATTCACGCAGTTGCCCCACTTGGTGACAAGGTAGTTGAACGAGAACTCGTCGATATTGACGGTGTCGCGCACGGTACAATAGGGCGTCGAACTGTCGTTGACGGTAATGACGTAGTCGCCGTACGTGAGGTTGTGCAGCGAGTCGGGATGGCCGGCAACGAAGGAAAAGTCACCTATAGTGCCGTCCACCTTACTCCACTCGTAGGTGTAGCTGCCGGTGTAGCCGCCCGTGGCCGTAGCCTTGAGTGTTCCGACGTTGTGTCCATACTTGCTCCAATAGCTGTCCGAGCAGGCGTCGCTCTTGCTGACGTTCACCGAGATCGGTACAGGAGCGAAACGCAGGTCGATGGCTTGGGCTTCGCCGCACTGGGCGCCGGGGGCGACCCACGAATGGAAGCCCTCGTCGGTGTAGGTCTGCCCGTCGGCGGCGGTCCAGGTAAACGAGCCGCAGGCGTAGATAGTGTCGATATTCACATCCGAGGCCGACATCACCACCACCGGGATGAGGCGCGCATAGGTGCGGCCGCCGACGCTGAGGGTCGCCTGCAGCGTGTCGGCTCCGCAGTTGGCGAGGGTGAACACGCCGTTCGAGTCGACCGTGTTGGGAATCCGCAGGGCGGTGCCCGTACCGTAACGGTTCCACACGATGCCCGAAGAGGTGTCTCCCCTGAACTCGCGCACTATACTATTGGTCGGCATCTTGCCGTCGAGAGCGAGGGACTTCACCGAGACGACCGAAGCCGCCGTGGTGTCGAGGCTCTTCAGCCGCGGATACTCGCCTGCGTGGTAGCTCCAGTAGGTGTCGCCCAGCTGGCTGCGGAGGCCGTCGCCGATTATCTCCGACGTGAGGAGCGACCGCTCGTCCACGCGTGGGTTCATCTGCTTATCGTTGAAATAGTCTGGAGTTTGCAGAGCGGGGCCGACGATGTAGCCGGCGTTGTAGCAACCGGCCACTGAACACTGCTCACCGACCACTCCCGCCAGGGCATCCACGGCCCCTTCGCCCTTCACCGCCCCAGTGTTATAACAATTGTTCACCAAACACTGTCCGGTAAGCGCTCCAGCGAGACCGCCCACGGCGGTGTCGCCTGTGATCAAGCCGTAGTTAAAGCAGCGTCTGATGGTGGTGTTATCGGCCTTGCCTACGATGCCGCCCACCGTCCGCTGGCCGTAGACGCGCATGCCGTTCCAGCAGTCGAAGAACTGCGAATAGCTGGCCTCGCCCACGAGGCCGCCTACAGCGGTATCGGCCTCGACGGCCGCCAGGCCGTTGGTGCCGCAGCGGCTGACGCTGCCGCTGCAGTAGCCCGCAAGGGCGCCCACACGATAGTTCCCGCGAACCGCCGTGTTGTCGACCACCAGATTCTTCACGCGGCCCATCATCGCGCCGAAGAGGCCACGACAATCGCTCATATACCCTGCGTAGAAGCTGGTGATGTTCACCTTGTGCCCGCCGCCATCGAAGTGGCCGAAGAACGGATAGCCGGGGATTCCGACAGGCGTCCAGTTGCCGACCGTGACATCGGCCGTCAACTTGAAATGGTAGCCCGCACCGCCGGGGGCAATGACGATGCATTGGGGCAGAATATGATTGATGGCTGCAGTATTTAAATTATAGAACTGCTTTCCTACAGTGTCGTAATAGAACGCCACACTGCTGTAGGAGATAAGATTGCGGAAATTACCAAACTCCGTCGAGTTGGTAATCTCGATGGGCCGCGCCTCGGAGATGCCGAGTGCGAGCTGCACCGAGCGCAGGTCGATGCCGCCGGCCGTTCTGGCACTGAGGCGTATCAGCCCGCGCCGCCCGGAGGCGGTAAGGGTATTCTCCGAAATGGAGGCGAAATCAGCAGGTGCGTACCACGCGGCTCCCGTGCAGGAAGGCAGCGTGAGGGTTGTATCGGGAGCCAGGTCGTAGGCGTTGCCAATCTGCAGGGCCAGGGCCGACGCGCTGTCGGCACCGCTGCCCACGAGAGCCGTCAGGCGCGGGTACATACTGGCGGTACCCTCCTCCCACGGACGGCCGTCACCGAAGGTGATAGAAGTCATCTCGGACGAGGGATGAGCCGTTATACCCGTCACATCAACGCCTTCGGCCGACTGCACGTCGATATGGCACACGCCCTTGTAGGCACAGAGCTGACGGTCATAGTGCAGATCGTGCAACATCGTGGTGTCGGTCGTATAGCCGCAGACGGCACCCGTCATCGAGGCTCCCTCGACCCATCCGGCCGAATAGCCGTAGCCGGAAGCCACGGTGGGATCTTTCTGGAGGCCCACCAGACCGCCCACCAGTGCGATACCGTTCACGATACCGGTGTTGTAGCAGTCGGTGAAATAGCTGCCGTCGCGCATACGGCCCACGAGGCCGCCCACCTGGTTGCGACCCTTGACCACACCGCTGCTGAAACTGCTCGACACCGAACATTCATCGTTCATCATTCCCACAATACCTCCCACATAGTCGACCTCCACCGAATTGCCGACGATGCCTGTGTTATAGCATTTCACCACGCCACTTTGGCTGTTCATCATTCCGACGATACCGCCGACGCAGTATCTCTTGGCCCTAACATAGGATTGGTTCCAACAACTGTCGACGGTGGCATCCTGCAGCAGGCCGACGATACCGCCCACGACGCTGTCGCCGTAGACGGTGTCGCTCATCGTGATGCCCGAAATGGAGGAATACTCACCCGAAGCGCTGCCCACCACGCCGCCAACGGCGGTGGCATTGGGGATATTGACGGTGGTATTGCTAAGGTGACAGTTGCTTACGATGGCGTGGTTGTATACCGAGTAGCCGTCGGAGGCACCGGCGATGCCGCCGACGTAGGAACCGGTGATATTGGTAAGATCCGAATTATTGATACGGTTGGCGACGACGCTGCCGCCCTCGTTATAGCCCACCACGCCACCTACTCGATTGGCGATGGTGGTAGAATTGACTGTAAGGCTGTCCACCTGGCAGGAGTCGATGGTGCCGAAGGCATTATGACCGCAGATGCCGCCCAGTTTGTCGCCACCGCTGGGGATACAGAACGAGTTGTTGTAGAAAGAAGCTGAATTTGTCCTGTTGACTTGGCAGTGGGAGATGTTGCCGTAGCGATTGGTGCCGCAAACAAGACCGATGCCCTCACCTTCGCCCTGCAGTTGTATACGGCCATTCCTAACCAAGCAATTGCTGATGGTGCCGCCGGAATTGTAACCGCAGAGGGCTCCCTGGTGGGGGAGGATGGCTTGGATCAGCACGCTGTCGAGGATAAGGTCATGCACAGTGCCGCCTTCGATATAGCCAAAGAAACCACAATGACCCGGGTTCTCCTGGGCCTCCGAAGAATTGAAAGGTAATACCCGGAAGTAGCTAACCCTATGGGAGTTGCCGTCGAAAGTGCCGCGGAAGGGGTGGGCGGGTGTGCCGAGGGGATACCAGGTGCTGTTGTTCATTCGGATGTCGGTGGTCAGTTTGAAGCGGAGGTCCTGCCCTCCGTCAACAATTTCGATGAAGGCGGTGTTGTTGGGTGTTTTATCCGTCGTGTAGCGGTTGCCGCTGGGTTGGTTGTAGTAGTAGTAGCCCTCTCCGTTGAAGATGATTTGGCGCAAGAATTCCAGTTCTTGCTGGCTACTCACTTCCAATGCAAAGTCATCGTCGAGGTTCACCCAGAGCTGCACCTTGCGACATATTTTCCCTTCGCCAGCGGTGAGGACCATCCAGGCGATGCCCTTGCTTTGCGCGATGACATTAACATTGGGGATTACGCCGCTGTTGAGCAAAGAGAGACAGTTGGTGTAAGACCTTGGGGTACCCCCCACGAGGAAGCTCCAGTTGCCGTTGCCGCGGGTGAAGTGGGTAACGACGTTGTCGTAGGTTTCATCGTTTGACAATTTAATGGGCACGGTGGAAGCAATGGAATAGGCAATAGTGCCGGCATTATTCCTTAGGGCTACAAGCTGCGGATAATTATTATTGGTACTATAATACCAAACAGCACCAGGGGTTCCTAAGAAGTTAGGATATCCGGTATTTCCGAGTTGGGTACTCAGCATCATCGCGGTGGGGAGACCTGAGGCCTTGCCTGTGGTGTCGTGACCGTCGATACCGCCGGGAGGCGACATCTGATTATCGTAGCAGCAGTGGGAGACGCCGGCGACTGAGGCACCGACGATGCTGCCGAGGTGGGTGCCGGTGGAGCGGGTGGTGCCGGAGACGTAGCAGTACTGCGGCTTGCCGTAGCCGCAGATGCCGCCGGTGTACTTGCGGTTGGCACCGTTGACAACACCAGCATTGTAGCAGTAGAGGATAGTGGTGTCGCTGTAGCCGATAAGGCCGCCCACCCAGTTGTCCTCGCGCGGGTTGCTGGGACGGGCGGTAACTAAACCGCTGTTGAAGCTCTTCTCCACAGTGGTACTATGGCCGCTGATGCCGCCCGTGTAGATGCTGGCGGGCATACCCGTAACGTCACCGAAATTGGCAGAGGCAAGCACGTGACCACCTTGTCCGACAAGGCCGCCGACGGAGTGGTTGCCTATGACGGAGGCGAAGTTCATACAGGTGGTAAGGGAGTCGGCACCCCGGACAATGGCGGCGATACCGCCTGCGATATAATCGCTCTCGATGTTGCCACCCATCACATAGCAGCGTTCGAGTCGGCCGCCGTCGAGAATTGCGCAGACGCCGCCGGCGTATTCGGTGGCCGACAAAGTGCCCAGGTTGATTCTCAGGTCCGCGACACGACCGGTGAGGCGGCCGAAGAGGCCGGCAACAGGACGTCGCTGGGAGGTTTGGAGGTTGGAGATAGTATGATCATTACCTAGGAAGACGCCGGCGAAATGCCCTTCGTCGCCGCTGCCCGGCACGGTGTATCCGATGGGACTCCAGTCACTGTTGTTGCTTCCCAAAGCGATATTGGCGGTGAGGCTGAAGACGATGTCCTGGGCGAAGGCGGGCAGCAGGTAGCCGTCATACCTGAACGATGCATTGGTGTTGACACCATTACACAGGATGAGGAGGTTGTAAGCGTTGGCGACGGTCATAGTGTCGGGCAGCGGGAGATTGGCCATCGGCAGGCGGGGAGTGCATGCGGCGATGGCCTCCAATCGTGCAGTCGAGCTGTCGGTCCAACGCAGACGTGGATAGCGTCCCTCCTCGTAGAGCCAATAACTGTCGCCCAGGTAAGGACGCACCAGGGTGGTGGAATCGATGAAGTAGCGCGTTGCCACTTTCGTCGCCCCATTGCAGAGGGGACTGACGTGGTAGTCGTTGAAAAAACTTGTGTTCGTTGATTGTGCGTCGACTTGTGTGCCCGTAAGCACACCGGCATTGTAGGAATTGAGAATTGAGAATTGAGAATTGAGAATTGTGGCGACGATGGGGTGTACATTGCCAGAGGCGGTGATGTCGCCAGTGTTGAAGCAACGCTGAATTTTGAATTTTGAGTTTTGAATTGAGCCCACAATGCCGGCGGCATTGCCGCTGCCCGTATTGGAGACAGTGCAGCTGTTGAAGCAGCCGGAAAAGACAACGGTGTCCTCCGTAGCACTTTCCACCGAACCCACCAAGGCAGCACAGTTGTCACCGCTGAAGGTGAGTGTTTGGGTCGTTGAGTTGCTGATGGCCAGAGGGCTGTAGGTGGCGGCACAATTCTCGAAAGAACCGCCCATGACGTTGGTGGCCAAGGCGGCCGACGAACCTCCGCAGCCGTTGATGTGCGGGTCTTCGATGACAAGGTTCTTGATGTCGCCCTTGGAATAGATGAAGAGTGCGCGGTCGGTGCCATTGGTCATAGTAAGGTTCATAAGCTTATGCCCCTGGCCGTCGTAGAAACCCGTGAAGCAAGTGTCGGCATTCTTGCCGATGGCGACCCAGTCGCCTGCTGCGGCGAGGTCGATGTCGGCGGTCTGCATCCAGTGGATGTGAGGAAGAGAGTCGCGACGAATCAGGAATCGGTGGTAGACGAAGTCCTCGCCCGCGTTGATGCCGTTGCGGAAGGCGATGATGTCTTCCAGATTGCTGATGAGGAAGGGGTTCTCGGCGGAGCCGACGTAGGGGGGTATGTTGACCACCGCGTCGTAGTAGCGTGTGCGCCCTGCCGCCTCAATGGTGAAGCGCACCACACCCTGCTTCTGCAGATAGACGTTCCAGCTGTTGTCGGGCGCATAAAACTCTCTGCGGACAGCATCGGGCCAGAGATTGTCGACGGTCCACGTGGAAATACCCAGACTGTCACACTTTTTCCACAGCACGAACGACTCGGTGAGGTCGGAGAGCTTCATGTGCTTGCGCTCCTGGTCGTTCATGTTGTTGATGGTACTTTGGCCGTTGTCGTTCGGTTTCATGAAGACATCGAGAAAGGGAATGAGGGTGGCGAGCACATTGGAATCTTGGGGGTAATCCAATTCGAGGCGGTATGTGACTTTTATCGGATCGTTGAATGGATCCGGGTAGGGGTAAAGATTGCACAGGTAGGTGCTTTTCCACAAGCTGGGCCTCTGATTTTTTATGTCGAAATACATCTGGCTGTAATAGGTCATGTCGTAGGTGCTGAGGGCTGCGGCACCACGATTGTCCCGCCAATCTGCCGGAACCCATGACGAGCCGGGGATTGAGGGAAGGTCGCTCAGCTGCCAGTCGAAGTAGCAGGTGTCGACGCGGATGCTGTCGACATCCGGGTCGTAGCTGTTGGTGCCGGTTGGGGAAAGCGCATATCCGTAGATGCCACCCACGTGGTGCGAGGCGATATCTTCATCGGTGCCGATGCCGCCGTGGGTGGGGTTCGCCCCCGAGAGGGCAATGCCAACCACATCGGTGGTGCGGACTGCCATGGAGGAGTAGCACTGGCGCACGGTGCCCTTCTCCACCTTGCCGACCAAGCCGGCGACATAGTCACCGGAGCAGTCGACATGTCCGGAAGCGAAGCAGACGCTGATTTCGGGCAACAAAGTGTCGTGGAGGGTCATCAGTCCGATGAAGCCGCCCACGTTATTGCCACTGGTGCGGATGCTGCCCTCGAAGAAACAGTCGCTGATACGGCCTCCGGAAAGTTCGCCCACCATACCGCCGATGTTGCCGGCACCACCCCTGACGTAGGAATTGACAATGCCGAGTTTTTCGACGTGTGCATTCCCCTCCATTTTCGAGAAGAAGCCCACGCCCACGGTGGTTTCCGGACGGTCGATATACAGACCGCTGATGGTATGCATGTCACCGAGGAGATAGCCTTTGAACACACCCGTCTCGGGCCAGACGGTCCAGGAGGGGTCGATCTCGCCGTCGCAGGCTGCCACATTCCCCTCGTTGAGGATGATGTCATTCGGTATCAAGAAGTACCTGCCTTCGCCGTGGGCGGGAATGGTGTCGTAGTCACCGCTGGTGGGAGGCGTTGGACTACAGATGTACTCTTTGCTGTAGCCATATCTATAGAAGTAGAACTCGTTGCCGGTAGCGAGGCAGTTGGCAAAAGCCACCAACTCATTAGCCTTACGGATCCGGTAGGGATTATTGGGCGCGCCATGACCACCTTGCCAACTCGACTGCGCCTGTGCCGAGTTGAAAGTTGAAAAATGAAAATTGAAAAGTAGGATGGCGCAGAGGAACATCCGCAAGCCTGTCCCCATGGGGGCGTCCGGATGGTCTTTCCGATAACGCCAGGCGCGGACAATCATCCACACCAGAAGTCCCAAAACAATCAGCCCGATGGCCAAAAGAATAATCAATTTCGTTGTCATATAGTTATGATGTTTTTTGTTTTCAATTTTTGCGATGCAAAAATAAAAAATAACAATTAATAACTGTTTCCTTTGACAGAATTTTCCACCAAAGAAAAAACAATTTCCACCAAAAACAAAAGATTGCAATCAAAAGAAACCACTGACCACTGGTCAGTAATTCGAACGGTAGCTCGACGGGGTGTCTTTGCCTTGGGCTTTGAAAGCCTTGGTCATGGAGGCCTGCGAGGAGAATCCACACTGTTCGGCGATATCGGCCAGTCGCCCGTCAGGGTGCTGGTGGATGAGGCTAATGGCATGGCGCACACGATGTTGACTTACATAGAGCAACGCGTCCGGGTCGCCTATTTTCAATTTTCAATTTGTCAATATTCCCACATCTCGTTTTCGATTTCGAAGACCTTTTCTTCGATGCTCTCGGCCTCGTGGATGGCATCGCTGCCGAAGGTGTAATCAGAGATGCTTATGTCGCGCATGTTCGATTCCTTGGTAGTATATGCCGTATAGTGTTGGTTGAGAAACACCCAGTCCCAAGAGGGCTGGTTGACGACATTGTTGGGGTCGATATAGGCGGCGTAGCGCGCAAGAAGGTTTCTGACGCGGGGATTCTGCATGGGGATCCAGAAGATTGGGAGGCGGCCGAGGTAGATGTCTGGCACACCTCCGCCGACAACACGGTAAGTCTCTTTGAGGGGCGCCAAAGCAATGCGGCGCGAGTCCTGGCGGCTGTCTTGACGCCCGATGAACCACACCTCGCGCAGGCTCCAAGCCAGAACCTCGGATCCGTCAAAATAACGTGGTTTAATGACGGTCTCATAGAGTTCATTGTCATCTTCGTCGTAGCCTATCTCGAGGAGGATAGTGTCGGGGCGTGTATAGCGTTTGAAGAAGGCTTCGTTGTCAAGAGGTATCTTGAGTCCGTCGTCCTCATAGATGGGTATCTCGTCGGCTACCATAGCATCCCAGATGATGTATGCGAGGCTCTTCTTGCCGAAGTTGATATATTCGTCGCTGGGAAAGTAGAAGAATTGGTTGAAGAGTTCGTTGCAGTCAATGTTTTTCCACAGTGTTGTGGACCACACTACGTCGTCCTCTCGGAGGAAAGGGAAGGGGAGGGGCTTGGCGTGGCCTTGAGGCTGCTGAACGTGGAAGTCGTCGGGCCTCTTTTGTTCCACGGTCTGACCCACCGCTTGGCAGGCCAGCAGTAGAGAGAGCCATACTATGAGCGACGACTTCTTCATTGAAAAAAAGAGTTAAGAGCCAGAAATCTCTTAACTCTTAACTCTTAACTCTAATCTATTAACTATCCTAGTATTCCCACATGTCGGACTCGATGTCGAAAATCATCTCTTCGAGACGCTGCGACTCGAGGACGGCATCCAGGTCGGTCAAATATTCAGAGATAGAGCGGTTCGGGGTGTTCGACGTGCGAATGACGTAGCTGTCAAAATAACGCTGGATGAAGATGTCGTCATAGGAACGTTCCACCACATCGTTGTTCTCGTCGTAGGCGTTGGCATTGACGAGGACCTGACGCACGCGCATGTCGTCCATGGGAATCCACCACGACCAGGTGTAGTTTCTCTCGCCGGCGGCGTTCTCTTTCTGGTAGTAGAAACTGAGGCCAACGATGCGGACTTTCTGACGGGTGTCCTGCTTGTCGATATACCATTTCTCTTTCAGCTTGATTTTTACAGCCGAGGTGCTATCGAATGAGCGGGTCTTGATGACACTTCTCTTTTTGATTTCGTCAGTCTCATCGTCGTAGACGGGGTTGCCGTATTCATCAACGATTTCTTCCTCCACGGAGTAGGGGGCACCGGCGAGTTGGATAATGGCATCGTTCAAGTCGAGTTCTTTCTCCATGTCGTCATCCTCGTAAACGGGGATTTCTCCGTTACGGACACCGCGCATGATGAGATTGACCAGACTGATACGGCCTTGAGTGCTTTGCTCTGCATTCTTGGGGAAGTAGAAGAACTGGTTGAACTTCTCGTTGAAGTCAATCTCTCTCCATACCACTTCTTCCCAAATCACATCATTCTCTCGGACAGAGGGGTACGGCATGGCTTTCTTTCCCACGATGATACCTTTCTGGTAGAAGTCGTTGGGATTGCGCTGGTCGTTACCGTCAATGATGCTCTGTGCATTGGTTGCTGTGCAATAGGCGATAATTGCAAGCACAGTAAACAGGACTCTTTTCATATGATTAAGTGTTTTTGGGTCTAAAGGGTTAAAGTCTTAGGTTTTTTATCTGAGGGTGGCAGTATAGGTTACAGACTTGGGTTTGCCGTCGGGCATCATGACATCGGCTTGGATGACCAGTTTCTCGCCCTTGGTGGCTTTGCGAATCATGGAGGCAATGCTTTCGTTGAAGCGCGGGCCGTTGACGGTCTCTTCCTTGGCGCCCACGGAGACAAGCATCTTGATGATACGGATGCTGCGGTTGTCAATCTTCAGCAGGAAGTCGGGGTTCTTGATGGGGATGACGACCGTGCTCGCCGACAACTCTTTCTTGTCGAGTCGTCCACCGCTCTCCACACCAGCCACCTTGATGATAGGTGCGGGAATGTCTTTGACGATGACAGTCTGCGTACCCATGGTGGAGGTACGTTTGTCAATGGTGGCGTTGACGGAAAGGGTGAGTTTCTTGGCGCCGGGTCTGGGCTTGACAATGAAGCTGCCTTCACCTTCGGATTTGGTAATGTCGGCTTGTCCGGCGGGTTCGATGGCGAGGCTCAGGCTGCGACCATCGACACCAGCGGCCGAAATGGTGACGGGGTTCTCAAGACCGGCATACATCACCTGAAGGCCGTCGAGACGCACCACACCGGCGGGTTTGGCGACGAAGTAGAAGTCATTGATGGGATATTCCTCGACACCGTTGTCACCTGTCACATAGGCGGTACCGGTAATGCGCTGCGGACCGAGGGTGTTGCAGGTGGCTTTGTAGATGACAGTACCACTGTCGCCGCTGGTCAGATGCTGGCCATTGACGGTGGCGGTGAATTTCTGTTTCGAGTCGTAGGCGGCCACATTGATACGGGTCTCATAAGTACCACCCTGAAGGATATAGGTGGAGCGAGGACGCGAAATCATGGCGATGTTGCTGAACTTCTTGTCACCTTTGGATACCTGTTTGAAGAGCTCCTCGACGACAGCGTATTCGGCATTCATCATTTCAGTCTTCAGTCGGGTGAGGGTGACGAGGGCGGCACCGGTGATAACCTCGTTGAAGGTGTTGACCTCCCAAGGCACCAACTCGCCTTCTTTGTTATATCCATCGGACATGTTGAGCTCTTTCAGTGCGGTCTCAACTTTGATGGAGTCGACACCAAGCACTTCGTTCACTCTCTGCTTGAATTCAATAACCTTGTTTTTAATCTTGATAGCAGCCAAGTTCGGGTCGGGATTTTTCACGTCGGGACCGATGAAGTACTGGGCAGGACCATGGTTGTCTTCAAGCTGCTTATCAGTGAACCAGGAAAAACCGATGCTGTCGAGGGCTGTCCTTACGTTCTCAATAGTGGCATTTCCATTTTCATCACGTAGCTGAAGTTTCCATTCTTTTCCTGTTCTCGGATCGGTGTAGTCAACGGAGCTGGCTACCTTGGAACCGATAAAGTCGCATTCAATGCTGTCGATGTAATTCTTGATACCGTTGGAGAGTTCTCTGACTTCCAAGGCGATGGTGTAGAGAGAGTCGTATTTACCGTTGTTCAAGCTGTCGGCAATACGGAAGTTATCATAGGAGTCTATCAGTTTATACTCCAAGTTCTTGTTTGACTCATGCAATGCCGTACCCACGCTTTTGAAGCCCTGGATAACCTCGGCGGAGACATTCAGAGCCAACATGGCGGTGTACACGAGGTACATCATGGTAATCATTTTTTGTCGCGGGGTTTCCGGACAGTTTGTTGCGCCCATAGTCTAATTTAAAGTTTAAAGGTTAAAGATTAAAGTTTAAAGGTATGAACTATGGTTAGATTCTGGTTTGCATGGCGGCCAGCATGTTGCCGTAGACGTTGTTCAGTTCGGCGACCTTGCGGGTGAGGGCATCAACTTGTTCTTTGTATTTCTTGATGCCGTCAGCGGAATCGGAGAAGTTGGCAAGCATGGTGCCCATCTTCTCTTCGAACTCCTTGTTGAGGGTCATCTGAGTGGAGGCATTGTTGATCTGCATCTCGTACATGGCATTGATGCTGCTGAGGCTGGCGGACATTTTCTTCATCTCCTCGGCATACGACACCTCGCCGCTAAGCGACTGGGCGGTCTCCTGATAGATGGTGGAGAGGGTGGAGATGGCCTCGGGAGCTCCCTGCATGCTTTCGAGCAGGCGTCCGGCCTGGTTGGCCACGCCGTCCATATTGCTGACGAATTTGTCGGTGGCGGCAGTGACGTTGGCCATGTTGTTCATCGAGTTGGCACTGTCGGCAAGGTTCTGCATGCCCTGGCCAAGGCGGTCGATGAGTTCGGGGCTGATATGAGCATCTTCAAGCATCTTGTCGAGTTTGGCGGTAAGCGGGTCTGCACTCAAAGGAGCCTTCTCGATGGGGTTGCCGTTCTCGTCGAGCTCCACCTCACCGGTATCGAGAGCAGCCTCGTCGACCATACCGGCCAGTTCGGGATAGACCAAACTCCAGTCCCATTCTTTGTGGGGCGGTTCAAATGCCGAGAGGAAGAAGATGATACCTTCCACACTCATACCGGCAATAAGCATCTCATTGGCACCGGGCCAGTGCATGATTTTGAACAGGGCACCGACGATAACAACAGATGCACCCCAACCATAAAGATAAGCCATGAAGGTTTTGTAACCTTTACTACGAACGAGATTGTTGATGAAGCTCATAATATATAATTTTTTGTGTTGCTTGTTAATATAATGTGTTACTTGCTTGTGTTATATGTCTTGAAGAGTTGTCTTTAGCGAGCGACGTTGGAGGCGGTACGGAGATTGTCGCCTTTCACACGACCCAAGTAAGGCTGCACGCAGCGGAAGCCAATGTAGCACTTGGCGGTGTCCATGAATTCAAAGTCGCGGGTCTGCACCTGGATGAAGTACTTCTGGTCTTTCCAGCTGCCGCCACGGATGACTTTACGCTTCATAGCCAGCGGGTCGTCGTCTTTGGTGTTGTAATTATAGTAGGGGGTGATGGCATTGGCAACGATGTAGGTGGACTCATTGAAGGCATCGAGGCACCACTCGCTCACGTTGCCGGCCATGTCATACAGACCGTAGTCGTTGGGGGCGTAGTGACCAACCATAAGTGTTCTCACACCACCGTCGTCGTCATAGGCACCCTTCAGGGGCTCGTAGTTGGCCAGGAAGCATCCGTTCGGGTTGCGCACATAGGGGCCGCCCCAAGGATAGGACTCGCTGGCGATACCGCCACGGGCAGCAAACTCCCATTCACTCTCGGTGGGCAGACGGAAGTCGTTGAGGATGCTGTAGTTGATGCTCTCAAGGTAGTTGTTGAGCATGTTGGAACGCCACACGCAGAAAGCGTTGGCCTGACGCCAGCTGACACCCACCACAGGGTAGTTGTCGTAGGCGGGCGAGGAGAAGTAGCTGCGGGCATAGTCCTCGCTCATGCTGTAGGCGTAATCGTGAACCCAGCACAGAGTGTCAGGATAGATGTTGACATATTCGCGCTGAATCTGCGAGTTGCGGTTGTTCAGACCTTTGGGACGCACGGCGAAAGAGGTGCCTTTGTGCTCGTCCTTGGACTGCACACCGTTTTCTTTCTTGGAGACCTGTGCGTAGTCGATGAAATAGTATTCGTAGTTGAGTTTCGACACGTCAACAACGCGGCGGTGGTAGATGTCCACAATGTAGAATCCACCATCGATAAGATACTGACGGATTTCAGGATTGGAATAGTCAATCTTGGTCTTGTAGTTGAGTATCGGGGGATCGAGAGGTTCACCATACTGGTCCTCTTCGACGAGGAAGCCTTCCACGCCGGCTTCGCCGAGGATGCGGCGGGCGATGGAGTCTTTGACGGCGGCCACAAACTGACGGTACTCGTTATTGGTGATTTCGGTCTCATCCATAAAGAATGAGCTAATCTGCATCTTGCGGGGCTGGGGAGTACGTCCGTAGGTGACGTTCTGCACACCGGCGCCCATGGTATAGTTGCCTTGGTTGATGAATACCATGCCCTTGAGGTCGATATCCTCAAAATAGGGACGGTCGTTGACGCCTACCAATTCTCCGTTATTGGTCGACTTGCAGCTCCAGAGGAGAGCGGTCGAAGCGGCGAGGATGAAAAACAACTTCTTCATATAGTCAATGTTTTATTATTTACTAAACGAATTTTTTTCAAAAATGTTTCAAATAATCTTTTTTAAAGAATATTCTATATATTATAGTTGATAACGGGTGTTGCGCGATATGGTGGGCTTCTGCTTCGGATTGTCAATGCGGAAGCTTCCGTTGACGAAGAGTTCAACGGTACCGAAACTGCGGCCCGATTTCATGGTGCCCAGTTTCGAGACAGTTAAATCGTAGGCAACGCCAATGCGCAGCCATTTCCAGTTGACACCGCCGAGGAAGGTGAAAGCGTCTCCGATACGGTAGCCAAGGCCGCCCCAGAAAGCGTTCTCGTAGTCGAGCAGCAAAGCCGCCTCGGCCTGGAACACCGAGAAGTCAGCGGTCTTGACAAGCAACGAGGGCTTGAGTCTGAAGGAGGGGTTGTAGGGGAAGGTGTATTCATAGCCACCCATCAGGTAGAGTGTGCGGGCGTTCTCGTAGTGCAGTTTGTCGCTCTTCGACCCCAGCAGGTTCTTGACAGAGAGACTGGCGTACCATTCGCCGGGCACCTGATAGTAGAGACCCGTGGAGAAGTCAATCATGAAGTCGGACAAGTCCTGCCCGTTGACCGACGGGTCACCTGCGCTGCTGCCGGGATTGCTCGGGTCACCTGTCAGGTCGTCGCAGCCATAGAGATTCTCGGTGTTGAATCCGAAACTGTAGAGGTTGGCTTCGATGGCGGCGGAGAGGTTGCCGGGGCCCCAGTAGAGGCGGAAGGCGTAGTCGATATTGATGGTGTTGTTGGTATGGTAGCCAAGGGACTGCGAGTTAAACAGAAGTCCGATGCCACCGTGGAGCCACGAGACGGGCATGTCGAAAGCGAAGAGGTAGTTGGTGGGGGTGACGCCGGGTTTGACGTTGGGAACGGGCGACTGGAGATTCAGACCGAGCCATTGCTTGTTGTAGAGCAGGGTGAAGGAGATGGCTCCCGAACTGCCGGCATAGGCGGGGTTATAGCTGAGTCGATTGAACATAAAATGGGAGTACTGACCTTCGTTTTGGGCAGTACAGACAGAGGAAAATAGCATCATTATCGTGAAAAATGACACTATTTTTCGTGCCCAGCGTGTAGTTCCCTGTCTCTTTTCTATTGCCACAATGGCTTGTTTTTTAGTTCTTTATATGCCTTAGTTTTCAGTTTCCGAAGCCTTCGCACGACTTGGAAATGATTGTGCAAAGATAATAATAATTATTCAAATAAAGCAAAAAAAATAATTTTTTTTTTCAATTCTTCTTTTTAGAAGCCTTTTTATGCCTGTTTTTGGAGGTGCTTTTTTTTGTTTTTGGGGCCTTCGTCTGTTTGGAGAGGGCGTATTTCCCCGTGGCGAAACGCGAGGCTACGGAGTCGTATTTCGCATCCTGCGAGGCCCACGCCTTTTCATAGGAAGGTGGGAGCACTACGACCGTTACCGGTTGGCATCCCTTGATGCCGATACCATTGGCGGCGCGACGCGTCAGGTCGAGCACCGTCTTTTTGGGGCAGCGGTCGTTGACTTTCACAATCACGGAGAGGCCTGTGTTTTTATTGGTGACAAGCAGCAGGGTTCCGAATTTGAACTTGCGGTGGGCGGCGGTGAAGAGGTTGTGGTTGAAAATCTCGCCGTTGGCGGTTTTGCGGCCCTCGAACTTGTTGTGGTATATAGTGCCTTTCAACGAATACCTCGTCACGGTGTCGGTGGAAGAGAATTGCTGTGCCGACACTGTCACGCCCGCGAGGAGCAGCAAGAGAAAGGTGAGTGCTCTTACCATACCACCGCGTCTTGGTGAAACCATTGGCCGTGAAGCCTTAGTACCTGCTCGATGACATCGCGCACACACCCGCGTCCGCCGGGGTGGATGGAGATGTAATCGGCAATCTCTTTCACCTCCACGGCGGCATCTGCCGGACAGGTGGCGACGCCGGCGCGCCGCAGAAGGGGATAGTCGGGGAGGTCGTCCCCCATGTATAGTACCTGATTGTCAGTTAGATTGTTGTGCTGCAGGAACTGCTCGTAGGTTTTGATTTTGTCGCCGCAGCCGGTATACACTTGGGTCACCCCTAACATTTCCATGCGGTTGTCAATACTTTTCGAGGTGGCTCCAGAGATGACGGCGATGGTGTAGCCTTTCTTCACCGCATACTGGATGGCGAAGCCGTCCTTGATGTTGCCGCAGCGCACGGTCTCGCCGTCGCCGAAGGTCCACACACTTCCGTCGGTCATCACACCGTCGAAATCGAATACAAAGGCCTTCACTTCGCCCAGTTTTTCCTTATAATTTATCATATTTTGATTACTGTTCTTTTCTTTAACCTTTAACCCTTAACCGTTCTTTAACCGTTAACCTTTAACCTTTATTTGGCGTAATCAATCATTTTTTCGTACACCTCGCGCCATCCGGCCCAACCATAGTACTCCGTGAGGTTCTGGTTGTGGATGATGCAGCAGAAGGTGCCGCCGACAGCCCGTATGTTGTCAATCAGTCGTTTGTATTGTTCCAGTCCTTCTTCCGGACTCAGTTTCATGTATTTCTGCAGGGTGGTGTCCATGATGCAGAAGGGGTGGATGAGCATCTCGATTTCATGGTCGCGCTCAAGGTCGTAGAAAGGGTAGGGGACGCTGATGCCGGCACGAAATCCAAGGGTGTCGGCAAACCCCATCGAGTAGTCGTCGCTGATACCCAGGCGTTTCAGTATGCGGTAAGAGGTGGGCAGGTGGAAACGGAGAAAATGGAACCGGCTCCGTGTGATGGGACGGTGGATGATGCTCTCCAAACGTTTGATTTCCTTGTCGGCCAGTTGCGGCTGCTCCAAGGTGTTGTAGCCGGGGTGGATGCCCATCTTGGCATAGTCGTCGAGGTGCTGCACCAGCTCGCGCATGTGTCGGTTGAGATAGGAGGCGGGTTTGTCGTAGGTGCCATAGTCGGCCAGCAAGGCGAAGAAAATCAGTTGCGACCCCGGAGCGCGTTGGTATGTGGACAAGATGAAGTCGAACGAGTCAAAGGGGTCGGGTTCGCGGTGGGTCAGCACACGGCACCGGCGGGCCACCTCCGGGAGGTCGTGTCGTACAAAGAGGTCTCGTGCAAATCCAATGATGCTCCGGTAGGCACCTTTGTGGAGGTATCCCCAGGCGGCGTCGATGTCCACCGTCTGTACAAAGAGGTACTTGGGGTGGGGGATCTCGTGACTGGGATAACGCTCCATCATCCGGGCTCTTATCATCAGAGCCCACTGGTCCACAACGGGTTGGTCGAGGAATCCTTTCTGGAAAGCCAGGCATTCCTGGGTGAGGAAACGCCCGTGGATGTCTTCGTGGTGGGGCAGATATTCTTCATAGCGTGTCACCATGTAAAACACGGCGGCAAAGGGGTCGAAAGAGAAGTCGATGTCGCGCCCGTAAACGGGAAAGAGAACCCATTGTCCATCAATGCATTCTGCACGGGTCTCCTGCTCCTCGATGGTGGTCTCGAAGAGCAGTGTGTGACACTTGATGAAGAGGCCCTCCCCAAGCCGTTCCTGGCCGTAATTGAGTTTGGCATCACCGTATTGTAGATAGTACTCTGCATCGGTGGTGATGCTGTATTCGGCATGGAGCAGGTGGTTAAACACCACATTCAGTGTGTATCCCAGCCGATTGGTCAGTTTTGGGACGTGAATTAACAACATTACAAATTGCAAAAGTACGAAAAATGTGCAAACTGGCCAAATTTTTTTCTAAATAAAAAATATTTTGTCGTGTCGATTTTATTTTGTATCTTTGCAAATCTTATTATTATTTAAGCGCGCGGTTTAAGCGCGCGTAAGTAACTATATAGAAGCGTTTAACAAAAATTAATATTCTTAAACGAACATGAAAGAGTCTGTTTCTTCTACTCTCAAGTCCTCCGAAACCGAAGATTGGTTCGACTACCATGTGGTGCGTCCAATGGGCTATCTCTGGGCCAAGCTTTTTGCCAAAATGGGCATGCATCCCAATACGGTCACGGTCATCTCCATGTTTATCGGTGCCGCCAGTTGCTTTTTCTTCGCTCATGGCAGTAGCTACTATGAAGGCTGCTCGGGCTTGGTGTTGAACCTCGTCGGCATCTTCCTGCTCTTCTGGGCCTATGTCTACGACTGCACAGACGGCCAGTTGGCTCGCATGACGGGCAAGAAGAGCAAGCTGGGCCGCATCCTCGACGGCGCCGCCGGCTATGCCTGGTACATCCCCATCTATGCCGCCCTCGTCTATCGTTTCTATGTCCACCACGACCTCGAGTTCGGCTGGCTGGGCATCGCCGATGGCGAGACGCCTTCGCTCATCGCAGCCCTGGTGGCTCTGGCCCTCGCCGCCGTCTCCGGCATCGTCTGCCTCGCCGGACAGCAGCGCACGGCCGACTACTACATCCAGGTACACCTCTTCTTCCTCAAAGGCGAGAAGGGCGCCGAGCTCGACAATTCCCTCAAACAGCAGGAAATCTACAACCAGATGGGCCCCGAGACCTCGTGGATCGAACGCCTTATCCAGAAGACCTATATCACCTATACCAAGCAGCAGGAACGTCGCACACCGGAGTTCCAGAAACTCATGGCCAAGCTGAAAGAGAAATTCGGCGATGCCAACAACACCCCCGCCGACATCCGCGAGGAGATTCATCTCCAAAGCCGCAAGGTGATGCTGTTCAACTTCATGCTGGTCTTCAACTTCCGCACCCTCTTCCTTGTCATCTTCTGCCTGCTCGACATCCCGGTGCTCTATTTCCTGTTCGAAATCATCGTCATCAGCCTCATCGAGTGCTATGCCATCCATCGCCACGAGGCTTTCTGCAAACGCATTGCTGAAAAGTTGTAGGTCATTATAGAGATTGCGTTTTATGAAGTGGAAGTGGACTAAGCAAAGGGTTACCAACCTGTTCTTTCTCATCGGCATCGTCACCGTGGTGGTGATGTTCTTCTCGTTCGACATGAGTTTCGCCGACCTCTGGGATCGCATCTGCGATGCCGGCTACTGGCTCATCCCCATCCTCGGCCTTTGGATTTTCATCTACGCCATGAATGCCGCGTCGTGGGGCATGATCACCAACAATGTCAAGGAGAAACACCACCGTGTGGGCCTCTGGCGCACCTACAAGCTCACCATCTCGGGCTATGCCCTCAACTACACCACCCCTGTGGCGGGTCTCGGAGGCGAGCCCTACCGTATCATGGAACTCTCCCAGGACATCGGCAACCAGCGCGCCACCTCGTCGGTCATCCTCTACGTGATGACGCATATCTTGGCACACTTCATCTTCTGGCTCGTCGGCATCGCCATCTTCGTGGTGATGGCGCTGACGGGACATGCCGAATGCACCACCGGCATCGCCATCATGACGGTCATCTCCACCGCCATCATCTCTTTCGGCATCTATGCCGCCTCGCTGGGCTATAAGCATGGCTTGGTGTTCAAGATGATAAAAGGCGTCGGACGCATCCCCGGACTCGGCAAGTGGTCCCTCCGCCTCCTCCGCCGCCACGGTCACTCCTTCCTGAATATCGACGAGCAGATACGCATGCTCAACCAGCAGGACAAGCGCACCTTCTACGGCAGCCTGTCCATCGAGTTCCTCTCGCGCATGGTGCAGAGCCTCGAGGTTTTCTTCATGCTCCAGCTCGCAGGTGCCGGTTCCGACAACCTCGGTATGCTCTACCTCCAGTCGGTCGTCATCCTCACCGTCACCACCATCATGTCCAACCTCTTGGGTTTCCTGCCCATGCAGCTGGGTGGCCAGGAAGGCGGCATCGCCATCGGCCTCGCGTTGCTCGGCTTTATGAAAGAGCCGACGGGTGCCGATGCACTTCTCTGCATCGGCGTCTTCTGCCGCGTCAGGGAGATTTTCTGGATCATCGTGGGACTCGTACTAATGAAAATCAATCAGACAGTGAAAATGAAAACAGCTGTTATCATGGCCGCGGGCATGGGTACCCGCTTTGGCGACAAGACGAAGGTGATGCCCAAAGGCTTCATCCCCTTCAACGGAGTGCCTATGGTCGAGCGTTCCATCCACACCCTCATCCGCTGCGGCATCCGCCGCATCATCATCGGCACCGGCTACCACAAGGAATACTACGAGGAGCTGGTACAGAAATATCGTCCTTTCGTCGAATGCGTCTTCAGCCCCCGCTACGCAGAGACCAACAGCATGTACACCCTCTGGAACTGCCGTCAGGCCATCGGCGATGACGACTTCGTGCTCCTCGAGTCCGACCTCGTCTACGAGAAGGCTGCCATCGAGTCGCTCAAGACCTGCCCCTTCGACTCCGCCATGCTCATCACCCCCGTCACCAAGTTCCAGGACCAGTACTATGTGCAGATGAACGACCGCGCCGAACTGGTCAACTGCTCCACCAATGCCGACGATATCGAGCCCTCCGGCGAGCTCGTGGGCATCCATAAGGTCAGCAACCGTTTCTACAAGATTCTCTGCTCCGAGTACGAGAAAATCGTCGACGAGAAACCCAAGCTGGGCTACGAGTTCATGCTCCTCGATGTCTCGCAGCGCGTCACCCCCATGCATGTCATGAAGATGAACGGCCTCCAATGGTACGAAATCGACGACGACGACGACCTCCGCTACGCCGAAGAAAACGTTATAATCTAAAAATATTCAAACAATCAAGCAATTAAGCAATCAAACAATAATATCATGGCAAATAAGAAAGTCTATCTCGGCATGATTGCCGACATCATGCACCCCGGTCTGATCAACATCATCAACGAAGGTGCCAAATATGGTGACGTGGTCATCGGCCTCTTCACCGATAAGGCCATCGCCACCCACAAGCGTCTGCCTTACCTCACCTACGAGCAGCGCAAGACTGTCGTCGAGCATATCAATGGCGTCAGCGAGGTCGTCCCGCAGGACGAATGGAGCTATGTCCCCAACCTGCTGAAGTACAAGCCCGACTACATCATCCACGGCGACGACTGGCTGGAAGGTCCCGACAAGTACATCCGCGACGAGGTCTTCAAGACCATGGAGCAGCTCGGTGGCAAGGTAATCGAGATTCCCTACACCAAGGGCATCACCTCCTCGGGTCTCGCTTCCGAAATCGAGTCTCTCGGCACCACGCCGCAGGCCCGTATGAAGAGCCTGCGCCGCCTCATCACCGCCAAGCCCATCGTCCGCATCATGGAGAGCCACTGCGGCCTCACAGGCCTCATCATCGAGCACACCAAGTTCCAGGAGGGCGACGCCACCCGCGAGTTCGACGGCATGTGGGCCTCCTCGCTCACCGACTCCACCTCCAAGGGTAAGCCCGACATCGAGGCTGTCGACCTCACCACCCGCCTCCACGACCTCAACGACTCCCTCGAGGTCACTACCAAGCCCGTCATCTACGACGGCGACACCGGCGGAAAGGTCGAGCATTTCGTCTTCACCGTCCGCACCCTCGAGCGTCTCGGCGTCTCCGCCGTCATCATCGAGGACAAGGTGGGCCTCAAGCAGAACTCCCTCTTCGGCACCGACGCCGTGCAGACACAGGACACCATCGAGGGCTTCTGCCACAAGATTCGCTCCGGCAAGGAGGCACAGGTCACCCGCGACTTCATGATCATCGCCCGCATCGAGAGCCTCATCGCCGGCAAGCCCGTCGACGACGCCCTCGAACGCGCTTTCGCCTATGTCGAGGCCGGCGCCGACGGCATCATGATTCACTCCAAGAACAAGGACGGCATGGACATCAAGGAGTTCTGCCAGCGCTTCCGCGAGAAAGACAGCCACACCCCCATCGTGGCCGTCCCCACCACCTACGCCCAGTTCACCGAAGAGGAACTGGCCGAATGGGGCATCAACATCGTCATCTACGCCAACCACATGCTGCGTAGCGCCTATCCCGCCATGGTTAAGTGCGCCGAGAGCATCCTCGAGCACCACCGCTGCCAGGAGGCTTCCGCCGACTACTGCATGCCCATCAAGGAAATCCTCAACCTCATCCCCGGAACGAAAAAGAAATAAAAAAATGATTTCTCCTCAATTTTTTATCAATAAGCTGAAAGAGAACGATATCGACTTCTACGCCGGCGTGCCTGACAGCCTGCTGAAGAACATCTGCGCCTATATCGCCGACAATGTCGACGCCAGCCACAACATCATCACCGCCAACGAGGGCGCCGCCGTCGGCCTCGCCGCCGGCTACCACCTCGCCACCGGCAAGATAGGTGTCGTCTATATGCAGAACTCCGGCGAGGGTAACATCATCAACCCCATCGCCTCGCTCACCGACCGCGAGGTCTACAACATCCCCGTGCTGCTGCTCATCGGCTGGCGCGGACGCCCCGGTGTCCACGACGAACCCCAGCATGTCAAGCAGGGCAAGGTGACCACCGGACTCCTCAACACCATGGGCATCAACTACGAGGTGCTCAGCAAGGAGGAGGACAAGGCCGAGAAGCAGATTGCCAAAGCCGTGAAGGCCATGAAAGAGACCGGCGAGGTCTTCGCCCTGGTCATCGAGAAGGACACCTTCGACACCTACAAGCTGCAGAATGTCGAGCAGAACGACTACCCCCTCTCGCGCGAAGAGGCCATCCAGACTGTCGCCGCCGCCATGGGCGAGAAGGATGTCGTCGTCTCCACCACCGGCATGATTTCCCGCGAGCTCTTCGAATACCGTGCCGCCAAGGGTCAGGGCCACGAGCGCGACTTCCTCACCGTCGGCTCCATGGGTCACGCCTCCCAGATAGCCCTCGGCATCGCCCTCGAGAAACACGACCGCCGCGTCTGGTGCTTCGACGGCGACGGCGCCGCCATCATGCACATGGGCTCCATGGCCATCGTGGCCGAGAAGGCCCCGAAGAACTACGTGCATGTGGTCTTCAACAACGGCGCCCACGACTCCGTGGGTGGCCAGCCCACCGTGGGCCTCAAAATCGACCTCCCCGCCATCGCCCGCGCCGTCGGCTACAAAGCCGCCTACAGCGTCGACAGCATGGAAGCTCTTAACTCTAAACTCTTAACTCTCAACTCTCAAGAAGGTCCCGTCTTTCTTGAGGTGAAGGTCCACAAAGGCAACCGCGCCGACCTCGGCCGCCCCACCACCACCCCCATCCAGAACAAAGAAGCCCTGATGGACTTCCTCCGGAAGTAATGGTTAAAGTAACGTTTAAAGTTTAAAGTTTAAAGTTTAAAGTTTAAAGAGGCTGCCGCAGTCCCTCCAACTACCCCATTAAACCCATTAAACCCATTAAACCCACTAAACCCATTAACCACTCAATAACCACTCTGCCTGACCAGAAATGAGCGCAGAAAGTGTTTACATTTTTTGCCGAGTGCAAGAAACGTAGATGAAATCACGCAAGCAAGGTCGGTGAGCAGGGGCTGGAGCAAACCAATAACCTTTAAAAAAGATGAATATCAAACGCAACGTCTTATTAAATCCGGGTCCTGCCACCACCACCGACAGCGTCAAGCTTGCACAGGTGGTGCCCGACATCTGCCCTCGTGAAAAAGAATTCGCCGGCCTCATGCACGGCCTCCGTGCCGACCTGCTGAAGATCGTCCATGCCGACCCCAAGGACTACACCTCCGTCCTCTTCACCGGCTCCGGGACCATCAATATCGACATCTGCCTCAACTCCCTCCTCCCCGAGGGTAAGAAGGCCCTCATCGTCAACAACGGCGCCTATTCCTCGCGCGCCGTCGAGGTGTGCCAGTACTACCACCTGCCACATATCGACCTCAAGTCCAGCGTCTTCGAGCGCCCCGACCTCGCCCTCGTGGAGCGTACCCTCCAGGAGAACCCCGACATCGCCCTCGTCTACACCACCCATCACGAGACCGGCACGGGCGTCCTCAACCCCATCCGCGAAATCGGTACCCTCGCCCACAAGTACGGGGCCATCTCGGTGTTCGACACCACCTCCTCGCTCGCCATGATCCCCATTGATGTCCAGAAGGATAATGTCGACTTCTGCATGGCCTCCGCCCAGAAAGGCATCATGGCCATGTCGGGCCTCTCCTTCATCATCGGCCGCACCGAGGAGATCCGCAAGTCGAAAGCCTATCCCACACGCTCCTACTACTGCAACCTCTACCTGCAGTACGAGTACTTCGAGAAGACCGGCGAGATGCACTTCACGCCCCCCGTGCAGACCATCTACTCCGCCATCCAGGCCCTCAAGGAATACTTCGCCGAAGGCGAGCAGGCCAAGTGGGCCCGCCACCTCCGCGTCAACCGCGCCATCAAGGAGGGCATCGCCAGCCTCGGTCTCAAGGAGGCCATCCGCGACGAGCTCCAGTCGGGCCTCGTCGTCTCGGTGCTCTATCCCGACATGCCCAACTGGGACTTCGAGAAGGTCCACGACTACTGCTACGAGCACGGCTTCACCATCTACCCCGGCAAGATCAGCACCACCAACACCTTCCGCCTCTGCTCCCTCGGCGCCATCGACGAAGAGGACATCCACGCCTTCATCCCCGTCCTCAAAGCCGCCATCGCCCGCCTCTGACGTCGGAGGTAACGTTTAAAGTTTAAAGTTTAAAGTTTAAAGTTTAAAGTTTAAAGTTTAAAGAGGCTGCCGCATCCCCACTAACTACCCCATTAAACCCATTAAACCCATTAACCCCACTAACCCTTTCAATAACCAATAACCACTAACCACTAACCTTTCAAAACCCACTAACCCTTTCAAACCTCTCAAACCTCTTTAACCTCTTTAACCTCTTTAAACAACCAAGGGGCGCGCCGCATGGCGCGCCCCTTGGCTGTTTTAGGAGATGGTGCCGCTGCCGAGGTAGCGGGAGTCGGAGATGACGCCTTTGTTGTTGGGACCGGCGCCGATGGCGAAGCCCCAGACATGGACGCGGTGGCCGTTCCAGTAGGCGGGAACGTTGACCGAGGCGGACTCGTCGGCACGCGTGTTGCGGCCGTCGCTCATCACGCCGGCACCGGCCTCGGGACTGTAGACGAAGAGGTAGACCTTGTCGTGGCTGTCGGCATCGATGACACCGGTGGTGTCGGTCATGGGTACGGACACCTGCAGCGGCTCGGCGAAGGAGGCGTTGCCGAACAGCACCTCCGGGAGCTTGCCGTCGGCAATGACCAACTCGGTGTAGTCGACGGTGGCGGCACCCGGGGTGTCCGCATGGACGCACTCCCAGTTCCTGGCGACGAAGACATCGCCCTCCGTCTGCTTGCAGCGGCGCGCCACCTCCGCCAGCCCGAGCTGGAGGGCCGAATGGAAGGCTCCGGAGAGACTGTTGATGGCAGCGAAACGGGTGCGCACCAACTGCTGCGACTCGGTCTTAGGGTTACGGACGACGCGCTTGTAAGCACGCATCACGGGAATGGATTTCCAGAAAGAACCTACCACGGTTCCCACTTTGCCAAAGAATCCGTCGAGGATTCCCCAATTCATTTTTGCCATAAGGGTAAATGTTTTTAAAGGTGAATAAAAAAAGTTTGTTTCTCTTGTCGGTCGCGACGACAATGACAATATAAGGTCCCAACCGTGTTACCCCTCGAAAGGTAAACCCTTTTCCACGCAGGGTAACGCCTCTCCCTCTCGGGTAACAAGGCTCTCCCGCAGCGCCGTCCGGTCCATGCGGCCGTTTTCTTGCAGGAAGTTCGAGGCGATGACACTGTCGATCTCCGTCCGGCTGTAGAATACCTTCCCTTCCACCTTCGACGGCGTGAACAACCCCCGCTTGCTCCATTTCCACAGGGTCTTGCGCGAGATATGCAGCAGACGGCACACATCGTTGGTGTCGAGCCATTCCACCTGCTGGGGCGTGGCCTCGGGACGCTCCGTGTGTATCACCCGGCATCCCCGCGTGGCAGGGTATTGGCTCCGCATGAGCCCCTCCAGCTGCTTGTCGTTCAGGTGCCCTCCCCGCCGCATGCTGATGCTGAAGTTGTTCACCTTGCCCTCCGGCGTGACATAGAACAGATAAATCAATGTGGGCTCGGCTTCGTAGTCAAGCTCCATGTCGTGCAGGATTTCCTGCAATTCTTCTTTTGTCATCATTTTTTTTTTGTTTTTTGGGTTTCACAATCGGTGGCAAAAGTAGAATTATTTTCCCTGCTGTAATTCAACTGTTTGGCAAATGAAATTTGGAGTTGTCCCAGCGTTCTCTCCCCGTTTGTTTTCCGTCGGGATGCGTTTGCTTTGCGAAAATTTACAGAAAAAAGAATGTTAAATTTTTTCTTGCATATAAAAGAAATAATACCTATTTTTGCAGAACGAATTATGCCATCCCATACACTGTTTCCACTCCCTTATCCTCAGAAAGACAAGACTCTAAGGAAAAAGTCGTGGAGTGTTGCGGCGAGCGTTTGCCCGCCGACGCTGATTTATTGCAGCGTGTGATGACCGACCACCGTCTCAGCCTCGAGGAGCAGATGTCGCTGTGGCGCAGCTTCTACCGGCAGTGGCCCGACCCGGAATGGGCGCGGGTGTGCCTCGAGCATGCGCGTGAAATCAAGACCCTTCTCGACCTCGACAAGGCGCTTTTCCCCGACACCGTCAATTCCGCGACAACCCCTGCCGTCTCCGACACCCCGCTGTCGCCCACCGCCGAACGTCATTTTGTGTGGCTCGGCGACCGCTATGCCATCGGCGTCGATTCCCTGCGCAACGGCATCCAGCATCTTGCCGAGTCGGGGCTGATAGCCTCCGACCTCGACCAGCAGACGGCCCTGCGTCGCTGCCTGGGACTGACACTCAACGAGAACGAACGCTCCTCCGATCCTCCGTGGGTACTCTGGCTCGGCCCTTCCGATATGCTCAACTATCTCATTGACACCCTCTGGCAGCTCGGCCTCATCCATTGCGCCGGTGGCAACCGGCAGAAATGGCAGACGCTCTGTGGCGCCTTCCTTCGTGCCGACGGCACCCGCTTCGCTACCTCCATCAAAAGCAACCGTTGCACCAACCCCGAGAAAATCAAAATCCTCGACCACGCCCTGCTCGGCCCGCTACACCTCTTAAAAAGTGTTAAAAACACCACATAACCACCTGGTTATGTGAGTATTGGTGCACAAATACACCTCTAATACGCTGATAGTCAACACCAACAACACCGTCCAAACACCGTATCAACACCGTACCAACACCGTCCACCGTCGGACATGATACGGCGACCGTACGTCGGCGATTTTTTCTTAAAATCGTCCTGCCGTTCATCCAATACGTATTCTTTTTTTAACACTTTTTTTCTTAAAATCCTCCGCCGTTTTACGGATGGTTCCCGCTCTTTTTTGTTCGTTTTGATGCCCCGTGGGGGGCGCTGTCCCGCTGTCGAGTGCAAATGTCATGGTATGAGAGAGTTACGCCGTAAGAGGACCTCCGTCGGAGGGGCGCCGTGTTGTTCCGTTGAAGTATAAGTGGCTGATTTTGTTCTCCGTCCGCGATTTTGCCTTCGCGGATGACTTTTTTGGGCCCCATTTTTCGTAAAAAGGCATTTTTTGAAAAAAAAGCGTCTGTCATTCACCCAAAATAGCGTCATTTCGCCAAAATTGCCATTTTCAGACGCAAAAACAAATGATTTTTTTAAATCATTGTCTTATAGTCTTTTAAAATGTTAAAAAGTTTGTTTTTGCGTCCGAGGCATTTGTAAGTTTGTCTGAAACAGTTGTAAGTTTGTCTTGGCACTTGCACAGAATAAAAATTTTTTGTAACTTTGCCCGGAAAAATTACAATCAA
>ONBK01000014.1 GCA_900316055.1 uncultured Bacteroidales bacterium | reverse complement strand
TTGCATGTGTTAAGCCTGCCGCTAGCGTTCATCCTGAGCCAGGATCAAACTCTTCATTGTAAGAATTGTTCTTCTTTACCTTTGACTCGTCTTCGTGTCTTCACCTTATCTATATAAGGCAACCGACACACGCTATCTCTATCTTCTCATCATTTCAAATAACTCGTGTTTTCTCTTTTTCGTCACGGCTCGCTCGTCTTCGCTCGCGTTCCGTTTAGCGGAAAACGGGTGCAAAAGTACAACCTTTTTCTAAACTACCAAAATATTTTTTCAAAAAAAATTAATATTTCTTATAAACAATCTGATAATCAAAGTAAAATACAATAATATTTTTTTTAGAACTCAATAAATATGCCTTCAAAAACCACTATCAAAAGGGGAAATTTGCATAAATTCCACCTCTTCATTGTCAAAAATAGCAGAAAAAGCAACAAACTAAAATATTTTACTCAATATCAGTATAGTAAATAAAAAATTTTGTCAATCCAATTAATCTTCGTAATTTTGCAAATCAATTTTAATACATAAATATATTATATAGTATGTGCGGAATAGTAGGATACATTGGTGAGCAAGAGGCTTACCCCATTCTGATAAAGGGTCTTCATCGACTGGAATATCGCGGCTACGACTCGGCCGGTGTCTCTATGATTAACTCCAAGGGCGACCTCAATGTCTACAAGGCTACCGGCAAAGTGTCGGCGTTAGAGGATAAATGTGCCTCGCAGGACACAACCGGTAATATTGGCATCGCCCACACCCGCTGGGCCACCCATGGCGAGCCCAACACCGTTAACGCCCACCCTCACCTCTCACAGAGCAAGAACCTTTCGTTGGTTCACAATGGTATCATCGAAAATTATAAGACCTTGCGCGCCAAACTGGAGAAAGAGGGATATGACTTCTGCAGCGACACCGACACAGAGGTGCTGGTGCAACTTATCGAATATACGCAGAAGCAACACAAGTGCGACCTCTTCACCGCCGTACAGCGAGCGCTGAAGAACGTCATCGGCGCATACGCCATCGCCATCCTTCAGAAAGACCACCCCGACCAGTTGGTCTGCGCCCGCAAGGGTTCCCCGCTAGTTATCGGCGTGGGCACCGACGCCCGAGGCAAGAAAGAGTTCTTCATTGGCAGCGATGCCACCCCCATCGTGGAATATACCAAACAGGTGGTCTACCTCAAAGACGAAGAGATAGCCTATATGGATCGCGATGGAAAACTCGACATTGCCAATCTGACCAACGTACACCAGACACCCGAGATGCACACCCTCAGCCTCAGTCTCGATGAACTGGAGAAAGGTGGTTTCCCTCACTTCATGCTTAAAGAAATCTGGGAGCAACCCAATGCCCTGCGCACCTGCATCAAAGGACGTCTGCACCCCAAACGCAAAGATATCACCCTCAGTGGCATTATCGAGCATCGCGACAAATTCATCAATGCCCGCCGCATTATCATCTGTGCCTGTGGCACCAGTTGGCATTCGGCCCTCATCGGAAAATACTTCATCGAAGAGGCCGCCCAGATTCCCGTCGAGGTGGAGTACGCCTCGGAGTTCCGCTACCGCAACCCCGTCATCTATCCCGATGATGTGGTGATAGCAGTGTCCCAGAGCGGCGAGACAGCCGACACTCTGGCTGCCATCCAGCTGGCCGAGCAGAAAGGGGCTTTCCTTTACGGAATCTGCAACGTCATTGGTTCCAGTATCGCCCGTGCCACCCATAGCGGCACCTATCTGCATGTGGGTCCCGAAATCGGTGTAGCCTCCACCAAGGCCTTCACCGGTCAAGTCATCACCCTTTGCCTACTGGGTCTTGCCATTGCCAAAGAAAAGAAAACCCTCAGCGACGAGATGTTCCACATGCTGGTCGACGAGCTCAATATGATTCCTGACAAGATTCAATGGACGCTGGAGCACAACAAAGATATCGACCGCTTCGCCCAAATGTTCACCTACTGTCGCAACTTCCTCTTCCTCGGCCGTGGATACAACTACCCCGTGGCCCTTGAAGGAGCATTGAAACTCAAGGAAATCTCTTATCTCCATGCCGAGGGTTATCCCGCCGCAGAGATGAAGCACGGTCCCATCGCCCTCGTCGACGAGGAGATGCCCTGCGTCTTTATCGCTCCCAAACGTGGCATGTATGACAAGATTGTCAGCAATATCCAAGAAATCAAGTCCCGCAAGGGCAAGATTATCTCCGTTGTCACCGAAGGCGATACCACGGTGAGTAATATGAGTGACTATGTCTTCACCATCCCCGACACTCGCGACTGTTATGTACCACTGCTCGCTGTCATCCCGTTACAACTCCTGGCTTACTATATTGCCACCGCCAAAGGCCGCAACGTCGACCAGCCCCGCAACCTCGCGAAATCGGTCACTGTCGAATAATCACAACTACCACCCATGTTTACAGGAATCATTGAAACGACCGCCCGTGTGGTCAACATAGAAAAAGAGAACACCAACTACCACTTCACCCTTGAAGTGCCCTTTGGCGACGAACTGGCCATCGACCAAAGTATGGCTCACGACGGCTGCTGCCTCACAGTGGTGAAAGTTAACAAAGCCAAGAAACAATATGTAGTTACTGCCATGGACGAGACGATGCTGAAGACCAATCTCGGCACGTGGCAGGTTGGCACCGAAGTCAATGTGGAACGTTCCATGCGTATGGACGGCCGCTTCGACGGTCACATCGTACAGGGTCATGTGGACCAGACCGCCACCTGCACCAAAGTAGTGGATGACAACGGGAGCTGGCGCTTCTATTTCGAATATGATGCCAAAAACGCGCCTTCCATTACGGTACCTAAAGGCTCTATCAGCATCAATGGCGTAAGCCTCACCGTTGTCGATTCCGAACCTGGCATGTTTAGCGTGGCCATTATACCTTATACTTATAAGGTGACCAACTTCCACAATTTCAAACCCGGAACCATAGTAAATATTGAGTTCGATGTCTTCGGCAAGTACGTCCAACGCCTGTTGGAGCAGTACATGGAAGCGAATGCGACAAAGCGTTAATGCTTGATTTCATGCGGCCACTGACGATACACACTCGTCATTTTCCGCCCCGCGGATTTTATGCCATCACCCTCTTCCCCTTCATCTTCTATAGGGGAAGAGGGCTTTCTGTAAGCGCCCTCCGGCATGAGACAGTACACCTATGGCAACAGGCAGCATTACTTGTGTTGCCATTTTATGTGCTTTATCTTGTCTTTTGGATTGTAGGATTATTGCGGTACCGTAACGGCCATCGTGCCTACCGCGAGATTCCCTTTGAACGTTCTGCCTATGCCTTAGAGTCTTCCCCCCGCCCGTCGGCAGTCCGACAAGCCTTCGGCTGGATTACGGAACTGGGTCGTAGCCAGAGCCTCCCCAAGGATTGCAGCGAAGAATCCGTTTCAAAGCCAACCAACCTCCCTTGAAGGCACCATATTTTTGTATCGCCTCCCTGGCATACTGCGAGCAAGTGGGCGTGTACCTGCACGCCGGCGGAAGCAGCGGCGAGATGCAAGTGCGATAGAAAGCTATCAGTGCCAACAGCAACCATGAAAGGGGTTTAAACTTCATAGTGTGTTCACTATATCTTTTTCCAACGCCTCCAGCAACTTTTCCATCTTTTTACTCAACTGGTCGAACGTCAGGATTTCGTTGTGTACATACACCATTGAGAATACAATACTAACGCCCTGCTCCTCAAGGAATGCATAGAACGATGGTTTCATCAGGCGATAGCATTCGCGCGTCAGTCGTCGCACTCGGTTGCGATCCACGGCGTGATGGAATTTGCGCTTAGGCGCCACCATCATCACTTGAGCCGGAATGGAATTCGGATGTACCATCCACTGCACAGAAAATGGGAAAGCCATCAGCCGATGCCCCTCAGTATAAAGGTGGTCAATCAGCCGACGGCTACACAATCGTTCTTCCTTACTAAACGTGAAGCCCATAACTATTTCTTGCCGGCTTCTTTCCCCTTCTTCCCCGTATTACTTTTATTTTTCTCAACGGCAGCCTGTTCCATTGCGGCGAGTTTGGCTGCTTCCTTCTCTTTCTTGGCTTTCTCAGCAGCACGGGCGGCACGGCGGGCGGCAGCCTGGGCTTTCTTCTCCTCCATGCGCTGCTTGTAGATTTCCTTGTTGGCAATGACAGGCTTTGCTTTCTTGGGAGATGTGGCGATGGTGCTCTTCACACCATGCTTCATCATCTCTCCTTTCGATGCAATAACAGCATCCTGTTCCTTGCCCATAATATAATTCTCAATGGCCATAGCCATCGAGGGGGACGACTGCGTAGGAGCACCGATAGTAAGTTTGATACCCTGCTCCTTGAGAGCAGCATGGGTAGAGGTACCAAAGGCTGCAATAGTGATGTCGCGGTCTTTGACATCGGGAAAACTCTTCACCAGACTACGCACCCCAATGGGAGAGAAAAGGGCTATGGCATCGTAGTCTTCAAGCTTGAACTTAGTGAGATCCTTCGGAGCCGAAGTATACATCGGAGCCTTAGTGTATTTGAATTTCGCTTTGTCAAGTGCTTTGGTGTACTCTGTCTGTTTCTCGTCACTGCAAGGGAAAAGAAACTTCTCTTCACGATGTTTTCCCATCACTTCCAACAAGTCAGAGAAATACTGATTGCCGAAGAAAACCTTACGCTTGCGGTACTGGATGTAGTTCTGCAGATAGAGGGCAATGGCTTCTGTCGAGCAGAAGAACTTCATATCCTCACTGATGGTCTCACGCAATTCTTTGAGCATGCGGAAGAAGTGATCGATGGCATTCTTACTATTGAAGATGATGGCAGAATACTCACTGATGTGGATACGAGTCTTTCTAAACTCGGATGCAGGAATGCCGACTACTTCAAAAAATTTAAAAAAAGTAATGTCGACGTGATGTTTGTTGATGAGATTTCTGTAGGGCGATTTCTCCAAATCGGCAGGTGCCGGTTGCGAAATTAGTATTTTTTTAATCTTCATGATCTCGCTTGGGTATTACTCAACTTATTGGTTTACTTATCAAAAACCACTTTATGACTACTAAGACAGGTGCTATTTCCACGATGCAAAGATAGTAAAAAAGATAGAAATTGGAACCATTTGGGTGTGTTAAAAAAACTTTCATGCCTCTAACGAAGCGTATCAAAAAGGCAAAAATCAAAAAAACTAAGATAATGTAGAGCATCACCATTTTTGCTCCTGGCAGATAGAAGAAGAGAAACAACATTACAACGACAAAAATGCCTTCAAGTTGATGGTATACATAGTTGCTAGCAATGTAGAGGCTCACTCCCTGTTTGTTATCGAAAATATTGCCCAGAAATCGGAACAACCGGTTACGCAAAATATAGAACAATACGGCTGCAGCCGTTATTGCCAAATTGACCAATAATCCGGTGTCGGGCAGCAACATACTCTGTGAAAGCAGGACTATCGGAGAAACCATCAGCATTCCCATCGGAAGCCATAGATAGTTAAAGTTCAAGTTACTATCGCGCTTCAAGCGGTCAAGTGCACGAATATCCCCAGCGGCCTTCAAGAGATTCAGCATTCTGAGTTTCCTTATCCGAAAGTAAAGGCACTGCAGACCTACAATGAGCAACAAAATGAAGAAAACCCATGTCGGTGCCGACCTATTCTCACGAGGTTGGAGTGTGGCGTGATCCACCTGTAGCAAGTGGTCCGTGAACATTGATTGCCGGTATATCGTGTCGGGCATTTCATGGACTGGATATATTGAATCGGAAGGAATACCAATATTTGAGCCCTCACTTTCTGGCTGAGAATATTGCCACTGCCAGAAAGGAAGAACATTCATATCTAATGTATCGTTAGTCTGCTGAGTCATGGTAGAGTTCATTATTTTATGATTATTTTTTTGGTCACAGTGCCCTTGTCTGTGATGCCTGTAGCGAAATAGAGCCCCTCGGGTGCCCTCCATTCCACAGTCTCGTCACCCAGCAGTAACAGTGTGCCCACACAGCGTCCCAGAGCATTGGTGACATACACCATCATCTTTTCGTGCGACAGCAGGTACACCCGTCCATTGGAGGGATTGGGGAAAACCTCTATACTCAATTCGCCACACTCGATTCTCCCGATGCCGATGCCAGTACTCAAAGGAATTGTAACCACTCGGGGTTCAAGGTTGATGCCCGTGGCGGTAACCACCAACGGAAGCGTGTCGATCGCACGCCACAACTCGATGGTAGCACGTCCCAAATCTCCGATGTCGACCACTCCTAACAATTCGTCGCCCTGCACGACGGTAATGCGGGCACCAGGTGTACATTCCACGGACACTTCTCTCTGCCCGATTTCCACACTGTCCACCACTAACATCATCGGCTGCGGCACCCCAATCCAAGGTTTCAGCGACGGGTCTCCGAGGAGGCAATAGATTTCCCAATAGTATTTGGCATAGTTTGTTCCTGAGGCCATCACCGCCATGTTACCGTTGCGCAACAACTCACCGAGGGTCACCGTTGTACGCCCGGATCTCACAAGGCCATCGAACGCACCGGGTGCAGCGCTATCGAAGACTGGTTCGAGGCTGAAAGGATTTTTCGGCCCCACAGACCAGTAATAATCCTCAGCCCAGAGTGTCGAATTGGTGGCGCCTATCACTCCTACCGCGCCACCCACAGGCATACGCAATAGCTGCTCACCAAAGCCTGTACCGGTAAAGGTATTGCTTTGGCAACAGTTATTTACGTAGATGGTAGGCTGAATCGCTTCTAAAGTTGCTATTGCATTGGCGTTCATCATCGGATGGCTCCATCCGTCAACAATTCCATGACCCGTATAGTTCAACAGGCAAGCACCTTGTCCGATGGCACTTGCAATGGCGGCTCCAAGGCTATCTGAGGCTGGGTTGTACCAGCAAAGAGTGTCCATCTCGGGATGCGCACACTTCACCTCGCGCTTCAAGTAATTCACCTGACCGTTGGTTGTCGTTGGAGCAGGAGCACCATATTCGCGTCCGGCCACCAACAAAATACGTTGCAACTGAGCAGTGTCCATATCGACAAACTGCTCATAACGAAGCGTTTTCTCTACCACAATGCGCAACTCAGCAGTATCGTTCACAGGCCAGCGTCCCAACATCGTCTCTGGTAGATAGTCACCCATAAAATCGGCATAGGGAAGGTCGGTAAAGTGCGACTCTCCATTCATAGGCATGCTCCCATGGAAAGCTTCCAGTTGTTCGTGGTCGCCTACCAGAAGGATGTATTGGGGCATGGAGACATGCACGTTTGTACTGTCGAACAGAGGTCGCATCATTTCTTTCACAAGAAAACAACTGTTGGTGTCGACATAGAGTTCCTCCACTTCGAAACCTTCCTGTCGCTTCCATTGTACAAAAAGTTGCAGCCCTTCGCGGAATTGGGGACGCGACACAATGAGAAACGTTTCCTTTTTCGCCTCTTGAGCAAAAGCAGTTATGCACGGCAACAAGCACAGCATCAACGTTATATATCGTCGCAACAACATCTTTTTTATACAATGTTTCCGCTGCAAAAATACGAAAAAAATCCCATATTTTTCGAAAACATATCCATATCTCCCCCCATCGGAAGACCGGGAGAAAATATTTTTTGCCATATCGCGTTTTCTTTGTATCTTTGCAGTTTCAAAAAGAGAAGTAGAATGGCTACCGTAAAATGCTCAATTCCCAAGGGTACACGCGATTTCCTGCCTGTGGAGATGGCGCGTCGCAACTATATTTTTGACACCATCCGCTCGGTTTTTCGTGCCTTTGCTTTCGAACCCATCGAGACTCCGTCGTTGGAGAACCTCTCCACGCTAATGGGAAAATATGGCGAGGAGGGCGACAAACTGCTCTTCAAAGTGCTCAACTCAGGCAACTTCATGGAGGGGGTGGATTTCAACCAAGACTATCATAAAGTGGCACCGCAGATTTGTGATCGAGGCCTTCGCTACGACCTCACGGTGCCGTTTGCCCGCTTTGTGGTGCAACATCGCGACCAAGTGGTGTTCCCTTTCCGCCGCTACCAACTGCAACCTGTATGGCGCGCCGACCGCCCGCAGAAAGGGCGTTACCGCGAGTTCTACCAGTGTGACGCCGATATGATTGGCAGTCCCTCGCTGCTCAACGAATTGGAACTGGTGCAAATGATTGACACAGTATTCGACAAACTGGGTATCAATGTCTGTGTAAAAATCAACAACCGCAAGGTACTGGCTGGCATCGCCGAGATGATTGGAGCACCAGACAAAATGGTGGACATCACCGTAGCCATCGACAAGCTGGACAAGATAGGTCTCGACAATGTGCGTGCCGAACTTGCGGAACGAGGCCTCACAGCAGAGCAAATCAAAGCCCTCGATCCCGTGTTCTCACTCAGCGGCACTGCGGCTGAAAAGATTTCTGCCCTCGAGGAGATGTTCGCCAATGTGGAGACAGGCCTGAAAGGTGCTGCCGAGTTGAAGGAACTCTTCGCCCTTATCAACGCGGCAGGCCCGCGTTGTACAGTGGAACTCGACCTCACGCTGGCGCGTGGCCTCAACTACTATACCGGCGCCATCTTCGAGGTGAAGGCATTGGATGTGCAGATTGGCAGCATCTGCGGTGGTGGTCGCTACGACAACCTTACCGGTATCTTCGGTATGCCCGACGTGAGTGGCGTGGGCATCAGCTTCGGCGCCGACCGTATCTACGACGTGCTCACCGAACTCAACGCCTTCCCTGAAGGACTGGAACAGGCCGCCCGTGTGATGTTCATCAACTTCGGTGCCAAAGAACAGGCCGCCTGCATTGGCATCGCGGCACGACTCCGTTGCGCCGGCATCTCGACACTCATCTATCCCGATGCTGCCAAGATGAAGAAACAGATGGATTTCGCCAACCGCAAACAGGTGCCATTCGTAGCTTTTGTGGGTGAGAGCGAGATGCAAAACGGCACCGTAACCCTGAAAAACATGTCTGATGGCAGTCAACAGACAATGACCGTCGACGAGATGATTAGCCAGATGAAATGAAGCACCTACTGCTCATAGCATTGTTATCCCTGCCTCTGGGCCTCAAAGCTCAGCAAGATTCCATTGATGCTTTAGAAGCCACAGAAGCTATGGAGACCAAGGCCTCTCGACCCTCCATCGACACCGTCTACGTGCTCCGCAGCGACACTGTACGGCTCTATCGCACCGACACACTACACATCTACCATACCGACACCATCATCCGCCGCGAAGCCGACACCGCTGCCCTCAAGGCATTGCAGGAAAAGGAGGTCTTCTATCGCGAGATTCTCACGGCCAACGGTGTGGACAAGGAAAAGTTGGAAGCCGAACGCAACTATTACATCCGTGTGGTTGACTCACTAAGGTCATTAGTGCGTATTGCCGAATTGGAGAATGTTCGCAAGGAGGAGGCTAACAAATACCTCGCCGAGCGTGCCAAAGCTGCCGAGGAGCGCGTGGCTCAAGCCACAAACCGCAAGAAAAAGATACGACCCATTCAGGGTGTAGCCATGCGTTTCTACCGCACTCCCGAATGGGAAATACGTCTCAAAGCCGGTGCCACCACAGGTACCTACGACCGTTATATTAGCAACCGAAACGCGGGAAGCATCGAGTTCGACTACGTCACCGGCGCATCGGTAATGCTGTGGGACTTGACAAAATACTTCAACAAAACCCATGGTAACGACAGCAGTGCAATCCATATCCGTCGATTTGACCAAGAATTTGCATACGACATTGGTCTTTATGTAGGCTTTGGCGGCAGCAATCTGTTCAAGAACTTCTATGTGGGTGCCAGTTTCCGTTTCGTGGATTTCTTTTATCTTACACTGGGCATGAATATTGCCGAATATCAGGTGTTGAAGAGTGGCTACAATAACAACGATATCATCGGGAACACCCTCAGCATCGACGATGTGACAGCCAAAGCCTGGCTACTGAAGCCGTTTGTATCACTAAGTATCGACCTGGATTTCCTCTCTTATATCAAGAAGTAGTCTCAGCTCCAAATGCTGAGTTTGCTGAGGAACGAGATATTCTCACGGACCGAAGACTCGATGAGTGTATCGAAGTCTTTGTCATTTTCTTTATGGAAGGCCACCTCGATGGGTAGGACATGCATGGGCAAGCCATCAGCGAGGCCACGCAGACGCGAGGCATCTTTCTCGGTGGTGACAATAATATTGTTGCTCCCTGACAGGGCAGCAAAAGTTTCCTTGATGCGGACAATATCACCAGAAGTGAAATCATGGTGATCCTCAAAAGGAAGGTGCTGCACCTTGGTATAGCGCCGAAGCTCAGCAACCATAGGCTCAGGATGGGCGATTCCCGTAACACAGAGGACATTGTCCATACGACGCAGGTCAACAGAAGCGGCACGACCATCGAGGGTTTGCAAATCGCCGTACTTAAGGTAGGAGAAGAATACCTTCTGATAATTCTGCAAATGCAGATCGTGAAGGATATTGTGCTTTTCCACAGGGTTGAGGATAGCAGGACACTTGGTGACAATGACAATATTGGCGCGAAATCGGGACTTCTTGAACTCACGCAAGTCACCAAAGGGCAGGATATGGTCATCATAGTAAGGATGACTATACTCCGTCAACAATATGTTGATGCTGGGCTTGATGGCACGATGCTGGAAGACATCGTCGAGGACGATGAGCTGAGGTTTCTCCTCCTGTTCCATCAGCCTTTTCACCCCCTCCACACGTTTCTCGCAAACAACCACCTGCACCTGTGGGAACTTACGGGCTATCATAGCAGGCTCGTCGCCAAGCATGTCGGCATCATGACTGCCGTCGTCGGCTTGAAATCCTTTGCTCTTACGTTTATAGCCCCTGCTCAGCATAGCAGTGGGATATCTGTCGGAGAGCATGCGCAAGAGGTATTCCACATGCGGTGTCTTGCCAGTACCGCCAGTGGAAAGGTTCCCCACACCAATCGTAGTGATGTGGGGAGCCTCCTGTTTCTTGATACCTAACGCATAGGACAAATTGCGAAAACGCACTCCTATCCCATACCACATCGTGAACGGGAAGAGAGCATAGGAGATGTTCTTGCGGAAGGACATTTATTTATTAAAATAGCGATTCAGCAAACCTTCAAGTGCTTTGCCGTGACGAGCCTCGTCGCGGGCCATCTCGTGGACGGTGTCGTGGATGGCGTCGAGGTTGAGGGCTTTGGCGCGCTTGGCGAGGTCGGTCTTGCCAGCGGTAGCACCGTATTCGGCGTCAACACGCATCTTCAGGTTCTCCTTGGTGCTGTCGGTCAGCACTTCACCCAGCAGCTCGGCGAACTTGGCGGCGTGCTCAGCCTCCTCGAAGGCGGCTTTCTCCCAGTAGAGACCCACCTCGGGATAACCTTCGCGGTGTGCCACACGGGCCATGGCCAGGTACATACCCACCTCTTTGCACTCACCTTCGAAGTTGGCGCGGAGGTCCATCTTGATATCTTCGGGGGCATCCTTGGCCACGCCGACGATGTGCTCGGCGGCCCAGGTCTTGATGTCCTCTTTCACTTCCTGCATAGGTTTGCCGCAGATGGGGCATTTCTCGGGCATTTCGTCGCCTTCATAAACATAACCACAAACGGGGCAGATAAACTTTTTGCTCATAGTATTTTGTTTTTAAGGATTAATAATTGTCTTAAAATTCAAGTGCAAAGATACTCACTTTTTTTGATATGAAGAAAAATATTTTTGGCGAATGAAGAAAAATGTGTATCTTTGCAGTCGATTTCAATCGAAATCAGTGAAGCGTTATACTTCTGCTTGCGGTTGGGAATGTAGGAACCTTTCAACTTTGTAATGCAAGCGTGTATAATGGTTTGCGCGTTTTAGCGTGGGCTGTTATTACTGCATCTAATTACAAAGGTATTCCTACAACCTCCAACCAAGACGTGGTATACGGTGCCACGCTTCTATATTGATTATGCTTACTATGGCACAGGTAGGTGGCTAATTAAAAAACAATGGTATTATTGCTTATATCCTTAGAAACATTCTTATTAATTGTTTTGATTATTTTATATTTGCTTGCCTTTCCGTGGATGATTGCGCATGTAGCACAAGAACAAGGTCGAAATGGTGTGAGTTGGTTTTTCTTGTCCTTACTGTTTAGTCCATTTTTTATTATTCTAGTACTTATTGCTTTGGGGGATACAAATAATAAACGTAATCAGCGAGCAATTGAAGATGAATTAGCTCGTAATAGTGTACATAGTAAACATACAAGCAAGCCGCCGGATAATGGTTCTTTACAACAGCTTCTTGAACAATCCCGCCACTCATAACTTTGCAGATAAAAAAAGCGTTCCCACAATAGGAACGCTTTTTTGATACTTTTCTGAAAAAAAATTAGTCCAATACCAGGCTGGGGGCACTATAGGTGCGGGCGGCGAGCTCTTGGTTAAGCATATAGAGGCTCTTGGGGTCGCTGCCGAACAGCTCCATCTTGGTGATCATGTCGCGGGCGTTGGTTTCCTCCTCACCCTGCTCCTTGACGAACCAGTCGAGGAACTGCATGGTGCGGAAGTCCTTCACCTTGTAAGCGGCATCATAGATGGTGTGAATGCTGGCGGTGACATACTCCTCGTGTTCCAAACCGGCCTTCAGCACGTCCATGTCTTTCTTGAACTTCTTGTCGGGCTTGGCGATGGCGTTGAGGACGATGGGACAGTCGTTGTTCTGCATGTACTTGTAGATGAGCATGGCGTGGTCGCGCTCTTCCATGGCCTGAATCATGTACCAGTTGGCGAAGCCGGCGAGGCCGCGCTTGTCGAAGTAGTTGTTCATGTCGAGATACAGGTAGCCGCTGTAGAGCTCTTTGTTGATCTGCTCGTTGAGCAGGTCGGAAACTTTCTTGTTAAGCATAATAATTATGGGTTTAAAAGGTTTAAGGGTTTAAAAGGTTCAAATGGTTTATTGCTTCTCGAAGTGAGATTTATCAACCGAGCAGAGGGGGCATACCCAATCGGCGGGCAGGTCCTCGAACTTGGTGCCGGGAGCGATGCCGTGCTCCGGATCGCCCTTCGCGGGGTCATACTCATACCCGCAGACGTTGCAAACATACTTTTCCATAATGGTTATTGTTTTTAGGTTAATATTTCGACTGCAAAGATACAACTATTTTCTTATATGGCAAAAATATTTTGCAAAAGACATTGCCGATGAGCAGCGAACGGCCGACAGGTTCCTTTCTTCACTCCTTCTTCATGACTTCTTTGTGCCTTCTTTGCGGCCATATCAAATACACTTGAATTTTTTATATCCAAATATGCCTAAGTACCTATAAAAAATCATGCTCATGATTATGTATGAATCACGAGCATGACTAATATTTTTGCGCTTTGAAGTGACTGCTATTTTATCACCACAACCTTTCGTGCCGGACGGTCGCCGACCTTCACCATTAATTGCATTTTCCATCGGGGTTGCAGACCTTCGAGGCAGACCGGTCGAGCAGCATCACGCCCAGGGCGATGGCGGCGAGGGATTTGATGATGTGGTGTTGCATATTGGATGTTTTAAAATGTTATTCAAGTAGTTTCTGTAGTTGTTCCTCGATGGAGGCTTCCAGCGTCGGGTGGTAGCCGCTCTGCACCTTGGCGATTTTGCCGTCGCGGTCGATGAAGAAGAGCGTCGGGTAGCCGACTATGTGGTAGGTGCTGGAGAGTTCGCGGTCGGAGAAGAGGACGGTGTAAGTGACGCTGCGCTTGGTGAGGAAGTCGGCCATCTCGTCTTTCACTGGGTCATCGTAGGGGTCGATGCCGAGAAGTATGACCCCCCGGTCTTTGTACTTCTCGTGGATGCTCTGCAGGAACGGCATGGCGGCGCGGCAGGGACCACACGCTTTGTAGAAGAAATCGAGCAGCACCACTTTGCCCCGCAGGTCGGCGAGACGCACTGTGTCGCCTGTCAGCGTGGGCAACGACCAATCAGGTGCCATCGTCCCTTCGGCGAGGGGTTCGGGCTCAACATATGGTTCAATGTTGCTCAGATTCACTTGCTCGGGGATAGATTCCAGGGTCAGTCGCGATTCGTCGAGTGCCGTGTCGAAAGCAAGCAGTTTGGACAGAGAATATTGGCACATGGTGTCCTGTCCTTGCACGATGTCGAAGACGCTGGAGTACTGTATCGGCAGATAGTCCTGTTTATCTATCCAAATGAAGTCTTCGCTGCGGATACAGGAGATGTTGAAGGTGGTGTCTGTCTGGATGTTTTTTGAGCGCATGTTGACAAGGTAGCAAGACTTTCCGTCCAGCGATGTCTCCGAGAGGGAGAAAGTCCGGATGCTGTCGCCCCAGTACTCCTCCTCGGGGAGCAGATAGGTGATTTGGTCTGTCAAGACGGTGTAGAATAAGGGACTACCTCGTCTGGCATAAATTTCTTCCGCCCAGGGGTCGGACGGAATGATGTAGCCTGCGGTGTCGTCATAGCCAACGAATTCCTTGCCCGTATAGAGCTGATATTGGAACCCGTCTGTATCCCACTCTATTAACATGGAGAAAAACTTGCCATACACCGTATCTTCCGGGACCTTCTTGAAGTCGCAGGTATAGCGGGTCATGGAGGTGTCTTTGTCATCCATGTATTTCATCCAATGCACCATCTCGTAATGTCCTTGCTTGATGGAATGGCATTTCTCTCTCGAGCGCCGGAGGACGTTCTTCGCCTCGTCGCTGCTTTGTGCATAAGTGGCGTTTGCCGTCATCAGTACACCCAGAGCGAGGACGGCGAGGGATTTGATGATGTGGTGTTGCATATTGAATATGTTTTAGTTCGTTAATTACATTTCCCGTCGGGGGTGCAGACTTTGGGGAGGAATGAGACGGTGTCGACCTTGTTGTAGTCCAGTTCCGTCACAGGGACGGTGATGTTGCGGATGTCGGTGGGGCCGAAGGTGGCGGTGCCGTCTCTCGCGACGGTATAGGTGCATTTCATGCGACCCCGCGGGTCGAGCAGCAAGGTGGTGGGGATGCCGTCGACGCTGGTAATTGTTTGCGACTGCGGGGCGATGGCGTTGACGATATTGTTCAGACGATTGTCGGCCATTTCGTAGCCCACCTCCTCGAAGGACTGTCCGTAGTGCCAAATGAAGTTCCACACCACCGTCCACATATTCTTCACCATCAGCGGGCGGTACTGCGGCAGGGTGTCGTCTATCCAGTATCGGGGAGAGTCGATGTGGTAGGTGCGGTAGAGCTCGTCCGCATACTGTGCCGAGCTGTAGCTCTCCACCACGAAGTACCAGCGCACCAGGCTGCTGTCGCACTCGGCCATCTTCCGCGGGTAGACGTCGCGCATGCTCTGCACACAGTAGCCGCAGCACGGGCTGGTGAGCACCACCACCTTGTAGTGCGTCGTGTCGGTGGCTATCAGCTGCCGCAGCTGCTCCACCGTGACTGGTGTGAGCTCCGGCATGGCGGATACCCTGCGGTAGTTCTTCACTGTGGGCTTCTCCACCATGCAGCCCGAAAACAGCATCGCGCCCATGACAATGACGGCGAGGGATTTGATGATATGGTGTTGCATTGTTTTGTTATATTACTCCGTCTCTTTGTGGTAGGCGTAAACGCCTGCCTGTAAGGGGTGGATGTACACCGGCGTGTCATCGCGCTCATTCCTCACCTTATTGGCAATCATTATGTCGCCCACGGTGCACATAAGCACAATTGCGCCAAGAAAGGTTGCAAGGAAGCAGTTAAGGCATAAGCCAACAACCAACAACACGGCAGCGAAGATGAGGTCGGGAATAATCAGTCCGCGCACGAATTCACGCTTGGTAAGCAGCTCGCCATCAATGTGGCATTGAAACAAGAGCCCGCCGCCAGCCATGCCGAAACGCATACGGCTCATCGGCAGTCCCGACATTGCGCACCATGCGATGCCATGGAACAGTTCGAAGAGGAATATGAGAAGGAAACATGATACCAACATCCCAACAGCGAGCACAAGCCAGAAACGGAGCGAGGTGAATTGTTCCATTATTACTTCTTTCCATAGGAGGAAGTGGCCGATGGCAGCAACGGCAATCAGCGGTAGTCCCATGAGAAGGGTGACGATGTTGAGACTTACGGCGTTCACAGTTTTTTCCACGGCTACATAGCCTTCTCTTTCCGGCAGCACAGGCTGTTGATCTTTTTCTTGAATTATTTTCATTGTTGATTGTTTTTTAGTTGTTGTACATTTCGGGTTGTTTTACTATTAATAAACGCACAAAGGGGGGTAAATATTATAGATTGTTGAAAATAACATCCCACCCCGCCACAAGAAACTTGAAGTTGATTGTCTATCTGCGGTGGTAGGTGTACGTGTAGGTAAGAATTCCGGAACCTATATGGCTTTCAAAAGGCTTGTCCACAATATAGACAAGAGTGTTTCCGTCCAACTGGTCGATTCTCCAGGTCTCGCTGCCACCATATGGCGACATGACCTTCAGCGAGTCAGTCTCTGCGTAGAAAACCCACGTGAGGTCATAGTTCTTAAATTTCATTGCACTGCTGTCGCCGTCTCTGTACACACGACCGATTTCGATGTCTCTGGCCACCATTGTCATGCTGCCGTCAGCGTTGATGGTCATGTCCTTGCGCTCGGGCTTCTCTTCGTCCTTCGCAGCGCTGTCGTGGAATGGAGCGGGATCGTCCCAACGGATGGCTACAGCCGATTTGACATACTGCCAACTGCCGACAAGTTCATGCTCTCCTTTCGGCATCGGACGGAAAGATGTCAGCAGCATCGCGCCCAGAGCGAGGGCGGCGAGGGATTTGATGATATGGTGTGTCATATTGTATTTGTTTTAATAGCTGAACGTGTAGGTGGTGCTTTGGCTGCCGGTGCCGATGGTCTTCGAGGTCGGGAAACCGTCCTCGTCGTAGGTGTAGCTGCACTGGCCGCCGCCCGAGAGGAGGGTGGTCATGTTGTTCTCGCTCCAGCAGAAGGCGTAGCCGAGGAAGAGGACGCTGTTGCCCAGCACTCCCTCGAATATCATGTTGGTCACGCCCATGGTCTCCATCCCCATCGGAAAGCGCATCGGGTTGGGGTTGCTGTCGTACTGCATGTTGCTGAAAAGGGGCTGGCCGTCACAGGTGACGGTGGCGACGTTATTACCCTCCCTGCCAAAGGTATAGGTGCTGGTCTCCACGCTGCCGTCGTCCATCGTCTTGTTGGCCTGCACTGCCGACACACGTCCGTCGTCGGTGTAGGAGTAGACCAACTCGCACGGGACAACCTCGTCGAAGGTCTGCTGGCATAAGTTCCCGGTAGCCCTCAACGGCAGCAGGAAAGTCTGCCGCTCCAGCCGCCCGTCGGTGCCGTAGTGGTAGTGCATCGCGCCGTCGGTGTAGGCGGTGCCCGCGCCGTCGTAGGGGTAGACCCGCGCCAGGCGTCCGCCGTCGTATTCGAGCACGGTGCGGCCCAGCGAGGAGCCGTCGTACATCGTGCAGCTGATTTCCCTGAGCAGGTCGCCCTCCCAGAAGAAGTCGTAGGTGAGGTAGTCGAAGGTGCCCACGCTGTGGACGATGCGGCTGATTTTCTTGGCGGGCCAACCGTCGGCGGTGCCGCCGGGAGCAGGTTTCTCATTGTCCTTGCTGCAGGACACAGCGGTCAGCATGAGGGCGCCCGTGGCGAGGACGGTGAAGATTTTGATGATGAGATGTGTCATATTGGATGTGTATTTTTGATTATGGGTATTGTTGTGCGTTGTAATGGGTATTCCCGGGGGGTGACAAATGGCCGGTTTCGGCTCTGCTATTTTGCCTTCTCTAACGTGATTCTCCTCATCTCAGCATTATCGTCGAGGGCCGATACCGACAGACGCTCTTGGGTGAGCGAATCGATATGCCACGTCGGATAGAGTGAATTGTTGTCGAAGCCGAGGAAGATTGTGTCGCTCTGCACACTCCACGACTCGATGAGGTAGAAGGTGCCGTCGTCATTTTTAATCCACTCGGCCCTGTTATGAATCATTTTCTCATCGCCAGCATTGGACCGAATGTAGAGTGTGTCGTTCTCCATGAAGCAGTATCTCCATGGAAACTCATTGGTGACGATGTCTCCCGAATCCCTGTCAGTCACATGCCACATTCTGACGGGTTGCCATTCGCCGATGAGTGCCTGTTTGGTTTGTTCGTTGGCCAGCTGTGCGCTGTCGACCACGGTGTCGTTTGTCGTTGTCCCGCTCTTGCAGGCGGTCAGCATGAGGGCGCCCGTGGCGAGGATGGCGAAGATTTTGTTGATGATGTGTGTCATTGTTTTATCTTGTTTTAAAGGTTAATGTCAATCCCTGAAAACTTAGTATACTTTCTTTACTAAAGATAGTATACTTTTTTTGCCCAAGAAAGTATACTTTTTTAAGTCATTTAGTATCAGTCTGTTTCTTGTTGCGGGCGGCGTTGAGGGAGTCGGTATGGTCGCAGGCAGCGTTGAAGATGGCTTCCCATTGCTGGCTACGGGTTCTCTCTTTGAGTTCCTTGCTGTTCTGAAGGTGTATCTGCGCTTCCTCTTCTACAATGCCGGTTTCGTAGATGGTGACGCAGCGCAGGTCATGGAAGATATAGACGGTGACGTCGTCGGGACGCATGTCCATCGAGGTAATATGTTGTTCGGGCGTTTCGCGGTGGGAGCGCTGTGTCGTGAAACTTGGGGCGTTGTTGAGGAGCAACTGTTTTACCTCATCGGGGATGGTGGTGTCGTTGATGAGTATGTTCCTGTTTGCCGTGAGGCCGAATAGGCTGTCGATGGCTGCCCAGCCCTCGTCGGTCTCGGCCTGGAGGAGGGTGACGGGGAGGCGCAGGGTGTCGTTGATTATCTTGTCCTGTACGTAGGTGACGCGCACGCCGGGGAGCCGCATGTCAGCGAAGTGGCGGTATACGTCGCTGCACTCGTCGTAGCTCAGCGTGTGCGGCAGGAACTTCCACGCCGCCGCGCCGCCCACAAGGAGCAGGGACAAGATTGTGATTATGAGCGTGCGGTGTCTCATAGTTTGGCAATGAGGGTTGTCTGTTCGATGGTGTTGATGGTTGCGGTGCGTGCTTGGGCGCTGCTGACGTAATGGCCGTCGGGGTCGGGCGTTGTCGCAATGGCTATGACGGCCACCACCGCTGCAGCGCCGATGAGGGTGCGCGCAACCCTCTGGCGGCGCTCACGGCGGTGGCACCATTCGGCAAGGCCTTCGGTCATCGCCCGCATCTCTATTTTATAGTCTTGTTGCATAGTTTCTCAGTTTGTTCATGATTCGATTTACTCGTTGGTAAATGGCATTTGTCTCTATCTTTAGCTCGGCGGCAATCTCCTCGGCGGAGTAGCCGTCGAGGCGCATACGCATGAGGCGTTGCTCGTCGGGGGTGAGGGCGGAGAAGAGGTCGTCGATGCGCTCGGCGACATCGCTGCTTTCGGCGGCGACAGTCTCTTCCATCTCGGCGGTGATGGGCTCCAGGGGCGGATGCTCGCGGCGGTAGAGGTCGACGAGGACGCTGCGTGTCACCCTCCGCACCCATACGCGCTGCTGCCATTCCGAGCGGCTGGTCATGGTGTCGAATTTGAGCCAGAGCATGATCCACACCTCCTGCACCATGTCCTCGCAGCGCGGTATGTCGCCACGGGCAAAGTCGTAGCAGACGCGCCACACCGCCTGCTGGTGCCGCCGCATGAAGGACTTGTAGTCCTCGTACCGCTGTCTGCTATGTTGCTCCATCTATAATAAAAGACGTAAATTATGCCCCAAATCTTACTCAAGGTGCAAAAAAAATGAAGAAAAACTAATTTTCTTCATTTTTTGTATCCTGTCAGCATCACAAAGTGCGGCGAATATTAAAGGAAAGATTATTTCGCAATCACCCGTTCAGAAACGGTATCAATCATTTTCTTTGAAGGGGCAAACATTGGTTCAATAAGTCCTCGCGTAGCATCAAAAGAACAATTGTAATCACTCTTTTCCCGCATAGTTTGCAGCAGTGTGAATGTATCAGAGAACTGCTCATCCAGAATTCCTGTTTTGATATAGGTCTGCCGGAATAACATTCCTGCACCATGATGTGTTCTCACCTCGTGTTTGTCGTGAATTAGCAAGGCGTTGACAGCATGAAAAACAGCGTAGTAAAGGCGATTTGCTGCCGCATCCCATTGTTCATGCTCACGCATTATTTCCGCTTGCATGAAATTTGCATGCGCCTTCTCAATCTCTCTCGATACAATTATTCGGCGGTTTTCATCACTTAAACTCATACCAATATGCTTTTTTCTCGTGATACATTATCGTAAAATGGAGTATAATAGTAGTCCTGCCACTCTTTTTTTGCATAAACCTGTGGGTTTATCTCCACCCCCATGTCCCATCCCATTTCACGAAGTGGCTTTTGTGTTAAATAATCGCCGAGTGACAGCGTGTCTTTGTCGAGCAGTATCAGTAAATCGTAGTCGCTATCAGGACGGGCGTCGCCACGGGCGCGTGATCCATAGAGCCAAAGGGAAGCCCCTTTGGGGAGAATCTTCTCGCCAAGTTCCTTGATGCGTTGTATGACTTGATCCTGTTCCATCGTTGTGCGTTTCAATTTGCAAAGATACAAAATATTATTTGTTTGGCAAAAAATATTTTATTCCAGCGGCTTGAAGTCGCTGGCGGGGTGCTTGCACCAGGGGCAGATGAAGTCGGCGGGGAGTTCGTCGCCCTCGTAGACGTAGCCGCAGACTTCGCAGACCCACTTCTTCTTGCCACCTACGGCGGGAGCGGCAGCGGGCTTGGGCTTGATGTGCTGCTGGTAGTAGGCATAGGTTATGCTGGGGCTGTCGCTCAGCACACGGGCCTCCATAGGCATTGCGATGAACATGGTGTGGGTGCCGAGGTCGATGCTCTTGGTGACGACACAGCTGATGACGCTGTTGATGAACTTGGGCAGATAGCGCAGGCCATTCTCCGTGCGGAGATCTGTCTCGCATTCGGCGAACTTGTCGACCGTCTTGCCACTCTGGAAGCCGAAATGCTGGAAGGGCTTCATGGTAGCTTCCTCGCTGAGCGGGCAGAGGTTGAACTTCAGCGTGCGCAGTATCATGTCGTGCGTCAGGTTCTGCTTGTTGACGCAAATCATGAGTTGCAGCGGGTCGCTGGTGACCTGCTGCGCCACATTGATGATGCAGGCGTTGTCTTTCTCGCCCTGTCGCGCTACGAGCACGAAGAGGCCGTAGCTGATATTAAATATTGCTTTATTGTCAATCATGATGTAATGGTTATAGGTTATGGGTTATTGGTTATAGAGTGGCGGCAATGGCGTCGGCCAACTTAGCGAGCTGCTCTTCCTGGGCGGGAGTGGCGGCGCTCTTCAGGGAGACGGTGTCACCAAGGATGGTGATCTCTTTCATCTGCTCCAGTTCGGCGCGCATCAGCTTGCCGCTGGTGGCGGCCCAGGTGCCGTTCTCTATCAGGACTACGGTGCGACGTTTCCAGTCGTGGGCTTTGAGGTCGGCCAAGAGGTTCTCCATGGGGGTGAAGATGCCGTTGTTGTAGGTGCTGGAGGCCAGAACGATATGGCTGGCGCGGAAGCACTCGCTCACCAACTCGCTGACATGCGTACGGCTGGCATCATAGACATGAATATTTTTCACACCGCGTTGTGCCAACAGCGTGGCCATGCGCATGGCAGCGGCCTCGGTGTGACCGTAGATGCTGCCGTAGATGAGCACTACACCTTTCTCTTCAGGCTCGTAGCGACTCCAAAGGTCGTGTTTGTTGATGAAATATTCCAAATTCTCTCTCCACACGGGACCATGCAGTGGGCATATCATCTTGATATCAAGAGTGGCGGCCTTTTTGAGTACATTTTGTACCTGAATACCGTATTTGCCAACGATATTGACGAAGTAGCGGCGAGCGTCGGCGAGCCACTCCTTCTCGAAGTTCATCTCGTCGGCATAGAGATTGCCACTCAATGCCCCAAAAGTGCCAAAAGCGTCGGCACTGAAGAGAACCTTGTCGGTGGTGTCATAGGTCATCATCACCTCGGGCCAGTGAACCATGGGAGCCATCGTAAAACAGAGCGTATGACGGCCTGTTACGAGAGTATCTTCTTCTTTGACCACCTGCAGATTCTCGGGTTTGCCTCCGAAGAACTGTTCCATCATCTGTGCCGCTTTGGCAGTAGTGACAACGGTGGCCTGTGGATAGCGCAACAGCAGTGGTGCGATGAGGGCGCCATGGTCGGGTTCCATGTGGTTGACGACGAGGTAGTCCAGCTGACGCCCATTGAGTGCTGCAGCAACGTTCTCAAAGAACTGCTCGCCGACTGCGGCATCGGCAGCATCCAGCAGCACAGTCTTCTCGTCGAGCAGCAGATAGCTGTTGTACGATACTCCACGAGGAATGGGATAGATATTCTCAAACAGTGCTGTGCGGCGGTCACTGACACCGACATAGATAAGATCGTTGTTGATGGGTTGGATGCTATGCATAGTGTTTGTTTTTTTTCTATTAATATGTTAAATAACGTAAAAAAAAAGCCTTTAGTATTCTGTTGTGAAAAAATAAAAATGCCAGCCGAAGGATAGCCTGGAACGCCCTACGAAGACCCTACCAACTCCCTACCAAGTCCTACCGTGGTAGGAGTTGATAAGGAGTTGGTAGGGAGTTAATAGGTTGATTGTACATATTTTATACTAATTTTTCTTCAATTGTTAAAAAAGTCGTATTTTTGCAGCATGATTGACATTGAAATATGTTGCAATTCGATAGCGTCGGCGGTGGCTGCCAAGGACGGCTGCGCCACGCGCATAGAGCTCTGCCGCGACCTGGAGTGCGGAGGGCTCACCCCTTCTGACGAAGACATCGCTTATTGTGTCCGCAAGCTCGGTTTGCGGACACATGTACTCATCCGCCCGCGAGCCGGCAATTTCTGCTACACTGAAGCCGAGCAGATGGAAATGATAGCCTCTATCAAACGTTGCAAAGCGTTGGGTGCTGCCGCCGTGGTGCTGGGATTCCTTACCGAGGAAGGCAAAATTGATGTAGAAATTACGCGCCGTATGGTGCAGTTGGCTTCACCTATGGAGGTGACCTTCCACCGTGCCTTCGACGAAGCACAGCAAGACCCCATCGAGGCTCTGTGGGACGTGGCGGCAGCACGCTGCCACCGACTGCTGACTTCCGGTCAGCGTCCCTCAGCTCCCGAGGGTAGCGATGTGATAAAAAAACTGATAGGCGTTACAGGCGTAGAGATCCTCGCCGGTGGTGGCGTAACACCGATGAATGTGCGGGAACTGGTGCAAAAATCCGGTGTCCGCGAGGTTCACGGCAGTTGCAAGAAAAGACTCGACGATGGCACCCTCGTCACCGATGCCGCTACGGTGCGGCAGATGATTGACCAGACTTTGACATTATAATAATATGAAGAAGACATTGTTACTCCTCGTGGCAGTCTTGACGCTTGTCGCCTGTCACCACGAGCCGCATTTCATCACCGACAAAGATTATCGGAACGAAGTGCATCAGGATTTCGAGAATCGAGTTTCTCAATTCTCAATTCTCAATTCCCAATTAAAGCTTGACACCCTATGTCAAACCGAACGTGAGGCCATGGAGTTCCTCTATGCTTATATGCCACTCTCCGATTTGGCCGACTATGAGCCGTCGTTCTATCTGAATCAAGTGCGCTATGCCTTTAAGGCTCGCGAGGAGATGCCGTGGGGTAAGGATGTTCCCGAGGATATCTTCCGCCACTTCGTGCTGGTGTACCGTGTGAACAACGAGAATCTCGACACCGCTCGCATGGTGTTTTACCGAGAGTTAAAAGAGCGCGTAAAAGGCATGACCATGGAGGAGGCTGCGCTGGAGGTGAATCACTGGTGCCATGAGCACGTAGCCTATCGTGCCAGCGACAGCCGCACCTCGTCACCTTTGGCCACGCTGCGTACTTCGCTGGGCCGCTGCGGTGAGGAGAGTACCTTCACCGTCACCGCCTTGCGTGCCGTAGGTATCCCTGCCCGACAGTGCTACACGCCCCGTTGGGCACACTGCGACGACAATCACGCATGGGTGGAGGTATACGTCGATGGAGAGTGGAAGTTTCTCGGGGCCTGTGAGCCCGACCCGCACCTCAACATGGGTTGGTTCTCGATACCAAGCACCCGCTGCATGATGGTACACACCAAGGCCTTCGGTAAATATAAAGGAGACGAGGAAGTGGTGAAGCGCACAGGTATGTACAGCGAACTCAACCTGCTTTCACACTACGCCCCCACACGCCGTGTCACCGTCACCGTGGTAGATGCGAATGACCAACCGATGGAGGGTGCGCATGTGAAGTTCAAACTCTACAACTATGCCGAATACTATACCCTCGCCGATATGGCTTGGGAGACCTGATGATATGGGCGACGGATGGTGAAACTTATATTTTCAGGAAGCTTGATGTGCGGAAAGATAGTGTGGCGACCGTGAAACTTGAAAAGGACGTCATCAGGATGCAGTACCGAGAAGATTGGATTAGTTGTTTTGCGCCAGAGGATTGGTGGTTCGAGATGGTGCCTCCTGCAGCAGGTGAGCCCAAGGTGGTGGCCACCGAGGAGGAGACTGCCGCTAACGCCAAGCGTCTGGCCTATGAGGACTCGCTGCGCAACGCCTACACCGCCACGTTCCCCACCAAGGAGAACTACAAACAGCTCATGAAGTCCAACCCCAATCTCACCGATGAGCAGGCTTGGGAGATAATCCACAAGAGCGAAGGCAACTATGCTGAGATTATCAATTTCCTCAACAATCACTCGGATAGTGTGATTCTATGGAAATTCCCTGAAGTTCACGGGATAGATGGACGTTTGGTCGAGAAGGCCTCCTATCACCCGATGCTATATGACTATCTCCTCACCTACAGCGACAAAGACATGCGCGACATCACCGCCGAGGTCCTTGATGCACATTTCGTCGGGGGACCGTGGTGGTCGACACACAAGAAGTCAGATATAAAAGGCATCCTTCCAGCCCGTATCAGCAACGAGATGGTGCGCCCCTACCGTGAAGAGTTGGCCTGCTTCAAAGGCAAGAGCGCCGAAGAAATCAGGCTGTGGGTGATGGACAGCATCACAATCGACGACAGCAGCAACTATTACAACTGTCCCATCTCGCCCGTGGGCGTCTACAAACTGCGCCGCGCCGACAGCCACAGCCGCGACATCTTCTTTGTGGCCGCCTGCCGCGCCGCAGAGGTGCCGGCTTACCTGGACAATGCCACCAATATAATATATGTGTGGGAGAATGCCGGCTGGGTCGCTAAGGACTTTAAGAGCCTTAAGGACTCTAAGGACATTAAAGCCGCCAAGCTCACGCTTACCTACCACGGCAAGGAGCCCGCGAAGCCTGTCTACTGGTCCCATTTCACCCTCGCCAAACTGGAGAATGGCGACCTGCGCACTTTCGACTTCGAGGACGACGCGCGGATGTCGAAATTCCCCGCCACCATCGAGCTGGAGCCTGGCACCTACTGCCTCACCACCGGCAACCGCTACCCCGACGGGGCTGTGCGTTCGCGCTTGGAGTTCTTCGAAGTGGAGGCGGGAGACAAGGTGACCAAAGAAATCGTCATTCTTCCGCTGGAGGTCAAAGAGCCTAAGGGTCTAAAAGTCGAAAAGAGCCTCGAATTGTTTGATGGTATCGAGCTGTGGGACTATGCCGGCAAGAACGGCATGCTCTACATCAACCTCGGTGACTACAGTGAACCCTCGAAGCACCTCGTCGTGGAACTGAAGCAGCATCAAAAGGAGATGAAACAATGGGGCGGCATGACCTTCATGGTGGGTCCGAAAAACATCAACATGCCGTCATGGGGACTCGCCAACACCGATTTTGCCTTTCAAAAAGGGTTGCTGGAACAACGCATCTGTGAAGCATCCAAGTTCGACAAGGTGGAGTACCCCCTTGTTGCCCTCATCGATAAGGACGGTCATATTCTATACCACAGCACAGGCTACAAGATAGGTGTGATAGAGCAGGTACTCAAAGCTGCCAAATGAATGAGGGCCGCGCTTCGCGCGGCCCTCGGGCAACTACCACTTGAATCCGATGCAAGCGGAGAGTCCCAACTCGAAGCCGCTGTTGGCGGATGCCGTCAAGGTACTGGAACTGCTGCTTCCCCATCCATCATTCCAGTCGTCCAACAACTTGGAACTCGAGAGTATCGGCACCAACGCGTCGACAGACCCTTTCACGAAGAACACATCACTGAGGTAGTAGGTGATGCCTGCCGAAACGGCTGCACCGAAGTTGAATCCGAACGATGAGCCATCACCGAAAGCACATGCCGGGGCCGAGGCACCAGACTCCGAGGTGGCTGTGCCGCCTATCATAATACGCTCGAAGAATCCAGCTCCGATGTTGAACTGCGCCTGCGCCCTTCTGTCGAGAGCAAAGGCAAAATAGATATGCTCGTTTACCATTATGCTATTGACGTCAAAGGTGTATTCGTAGGTGTTTCCGGAGGTGTTCCTTAGGGTGGCATAGGTAGTGGGGCGACTGTAGCTGGCGGTGGCGTCAAAACCGAAGGAGAGATTGCGGTTGAGTTTCTTTTCCATGCCCGAATAGAGACCGATGGAGGGGGTGACAACGGCTGTGGCGGCGTCGCCGTCAAGAGAGTAACCCGTGGGAACCGTCAGGTCGAAGGGCTTGAAATTGTGACTCACACCGGCCGAAAGGCCCAGACGGAAATCCCCTTTCCAGAGCATAAAGGTCTGTGCGTTGATTTTCTCAGTGCCGGTCATGGCGAACAATGCCGCTGCGGCAAGGACGATTTTGATTGAATGTTTCATTTTATTTGTTTTTTTTATGGGTTAATAAATAAGGGTTTCCTTGTTTGGGCAGGGCGCAAAAAAAAGAACCGTAGGCTTCTTGTGGTGCCTGAGGTTCTGCAATACCTTCTACCAAACAAGGAAAAGCTTACGGTTGTCCGCAAGCATTCCCGCTTTTTGCAGTTTGGTAGAAGAGTGATAAAATTTTGCAGATTCCAGGCACTCTTTGCGCAAGCGAAAATACTTCTATTATATTACTATATTATCTTGTTTTCTTTCTTCTAAAACTTTGTTTTTACTTCTTTAATGATTGAATATTAAAATTAAAATCCTATTTCAGGTAGTCCTCATAATATTGGAACATCTTATTATATAAATGCAGGCGCTCGCGGCCGAGGACGTTGTGCTCGTGGTGGGGGTACATGAAGTAGTCCACCTGCTTGAAGTTGTTGATGCAGCGCTCGATGAACTCGGTGCTGTGCTGCGGCACCACAGTGTTGTCTTCGGCACCCTGGATGACCAGCAGGCGGCCTTCGAGGTTCTTGGCCTTGTTGAGGAGACTGTTGACCTCGTAGCCCTCGGGATTCTCCTGCGGCATGTCCATATAGCGCTCGCCGTACATAATCTCGTACCACTTCCAGTCGATGACGGGGCCGCCGGCGCAGCCCACCTTGAAGACCTCGGGGTGCGCCAGCTTCATGGTGATGGTCATGAAGCCGCCGAAACTCCAGCCCTCGACACCCATGCGGTCTTGGTCCACGTAGGGCAGGCTCTTGAGGAACTTGACGCCTTCCATCTGGTCGGCCATCTCAATCTCGCCCAGGTGGCGGTGGGTGCAGCTCTCGAACTCGAAGCCGCGGTTGTCGGTGCCACGGTTGTCGAGGGTGAAGACCACATAGCCCTGCTGGGCGAGGAACATGAAGTAGAGGTTGCCGCCTCCTAGCCAGCTGTCGGTGACCAACTGCGAGTGCGGGCCGCCGTAGACATAGACTAAGGTCGGATACTTCTTGTTTGAATCAAAGTAGGAGCTTGTGAGCACACCAGGAGGCGTGATAAGGCGGTAGTAGAGGTCGGTTTTGCCGTCGGCAGCCTTGATGGTGCCAAGCGTAACATTGGGCATAGCATATTCTTCCAATGGATTCTTGGCCTCATAGAAGGTCTTGACGGGGTTCTTGTGCTTCCAGTCGCGCAGGTCGGCACGCGCAGGCACGTTGACGCTGCTCCATACATCCACCCAAGAGGTGCCAGCCTCGTTAATCACCACGCTGTGGGTGCCGTGCAGGCCGTTCTCGGTCATAGTCATGCACTCCATCGTACCCTTCTTGAGGTTGACGCGATAGGCGTCGCGGCCAGCAAGATTGTCCTTGTTGGCATAGATAAAGATATTCTCGCCCTTCTTGTCGAACTGGATGAAGCCCTCGACCTCATACTCGCCGTTGGTCACCTGCTTCACCAATGTGCCATCGAGGTTGTAGAGGTACAGGTGCTTGTAGCCGTCGCGCATCGAATACCACAGGAACTGGTCGCCCTTGGGGGTGAAAATCATCGGCTCGCAAGGTTCGACGTAGCGGGGGTTGGTCTCCTCAAAGAGGACCTTGACCAGCTTGCCGCTCACAGCGTCGTACTGCTCGAGCCACATGTGGTTCTGTTCACGGTTCACCTTGGCTATGTAGATATACTTTTCGTCGGGGCTCCAGGCGATATTGGTGAGGTACATCTCGCGTTCATGGACAGTGGTGTCCTTGCGGGTATTGAGGTAGACGAGTTTTTCGGTCTGTGTGTCCCACACGCCCACCGTCACCTCGTGGCTCTTCATGCCGGCCATGGGGTACTTGATGGGCTTGGGCTCTGCCTCGCGGGCCTTGGTATTGACGAGGGGGTAGTCCACCACCATGCTCTGGTCCATGCGGTAGAAAGCCAGACGATTGGCCTTGGGTGACCAGAAGAGGCCGCCGTCGATGCCGAATTCATTGCGGTGGACGCTCTCGCCGAGGACGATGTCATAGCCATCACCGTGCTCCACGAGCTTGCCGTCGACATAGAGGTTGCCCTCCTTCTTCTCCACACGCTCGTCCTTGGCGGGCTGCATCTTCTCCTTGAACATCTCACGTTCCTTGGCGGTCATCGAGCGCTCCTTCTTCCCGTCGAAAAGCATGTAAGCAGTGTCCTTAAGGTACATCACATTGTTGGTGCCCGGAACAAAGGTAAATCCGCGCATCTCGCGTTGCGGATACAGCTTGTAATCCATCAGTTGGTCCCACTGCAGGAGTTTCTCCTGCGCCATCATCGTCGCGGCGCACATCACGGCCGCCAGTGTCATTAGTATCTTTCTCATATTTCAGTATATCTTTATTCTCCTGCTTCGCGAGATCTTGTTGCTCTTGTAGATTTCGCGCTTCGCGCAGCTACGCAGGTTATATTGTGACTCTTCTTAATCCTTTTTTGTACACAGATTCTAACAACCCCGGTCCAAAATGGCTGTAAACTTCCATTGCAGCGCCCCTTACTTGGTACTTTATTTCATCAAAATCCATTATAGCTAAATCAATGTGGTGCGTCAGCAAGAAAATCTACAAGATCAACGAGATCTCTGCCGCGGCAGCGGCAAGGAGAACCTAGTAATTGCGCCAGTTGCGGAACTTGAGGTTGAAGACACCGAAAAAGGCCTCCTTGAAGATTTTCATGCTCATCTTGCTCACGCCCAGCACACGGTCGGTAAAGACGATGGGGACCTCGTAAACCTTGAATCCCAGACGCGTGGCGGTATACTTCATCTCAATCTGGAAGGCATAGCCGACAAACTTCACCTTGTCGAACTTCACCTTCTCCAATACGCGACGGCTCCAGCAGACGAAGCCGGCTGTGGAATCCGCCACCTTCATACCAGTAATCAAACGCACATATTTCGAGGCATAATAGGACATCATAAGACGACCCATCGGCCAGTTGACAACACTAATTTTGCCACCTACATAGCGCGATCCGACCACCACGTCGCCCTTGCCAGAGGCGCAAGCATCGTAGAGGCGCACCAAGTCGTCAGGATTATGGCTAAAGTCGGCATCCATCTCAATCATGTACTCATAGCCGTGTTCATTGCCCCAGCGCATACCGTCGAGGTAGGCGGTGCCGAGGCCCAGCTTGCCTTTGCGCTCCACGATAAAGAGGCGATTGGGAAACTCCTGCATCAGACGCTTCACGATGTCGGCAGTGCCGTCGGGCGAATTATCCTCAATGATGAGCATATCAAACTCTTTCGGGAGCGAAAAAACTTTGCGGATGATAGCTTCAATATTCTCCTTCTCGTTGTAAGTAGGGGTGATAACCAGTGTGTCAGACATATCTAATCAGTTTTAATTGAACTGCAAAGATACAACTTTTTTTTTACATGGAAACAATAAAATACGAAAAACATATAAAATAAAAAAAACTTTTGGTATGTTATTTTTTTTTCCTATCTTTGCACTTTCAAAAAGCAATAATCTATTAACAAAAAATAACCGTTATGTCAAAACTCCTTCTTTTAGGCGACGAGGCTATTGCACAGGCATTTATCGATGCCGGCGGTAGCGCCATCAACAGCTACCCGGGCACCCCGTCGACCCAGATTACCGAATACGTGATGAAGAGTAAACAGGCCAAGGAACAGGGTGTGGTGGCCAACTGGTGTGCCAACGAGAAGACCGCCCTCGAGGCCTCCATCGGTGTAGCCTACAGCGGCAAGCGCGCTATGACCTGCATGAAGCACGTGGGTCTCAATGTCTGTGGCGACCCCTTCATGAACGCCTCCATCATCGGCACCAAGGGCGTCATTATCGTGGTGGCCGACGACCCCAGCATGTTCTCCTCGCAGGACGAGCAGGACAGCCGTTACTATGGCCACTGGGCCATGATTCCCATGCTCGAGCCCAGCAACCAGCAGGAGGCCTACGACATGGTCTTCTTCGGCTATGAACTCAGTGAGCAGATGGGCACCCCCATCCTGATGCGCATCCCCACCCGCTTGGCCCACAGCCGCGCCGGCGTCGAGCGCAAGCCCGTCCGCGCTCAGAACCCCCTCAGCAGCCCCAGCGACCCCAAGAGCTATGTGCTGCTGCCCGTCAACGCCAAGCGCCTCTACCGCGACCTCATCGACAAACAGCCTGCTTTCACCAAGAGCAGCGAGGAGAGCGGCTTCAACCAGTATATCCCTGGCACCGACAAGAAACGCGGTATCATCACTACCGGCATCGCCTTCAACTACCTGCAGGAGAACTTTCCTAATGGCAAATGCCCTTATCCCGTGGTGAAGATTACCCAGTATCCGCTGCCCTACAACATGCTCAACAAACTCTATGACGAGGTTGACGAGATTCTCGTGCTCGAGGATGGTCAGCCTTTCGTCGAGGAGCATATCAAAGGCTTCCTCGGCAAAGGCAAACCCGTGCACGGCCGCTTGGATGAGACTATCCGCCGCGACGGTGAGCTCAACGCCGAGAAGGTCGCCATCGCCCTAGGCAACCCCATGCCCAAGGGTCCCGCAGTGCCCGAGGTGGTCACCAACCGTCCTCCCGCCCTCTGCGTCGGCTGCCCCCACATCGACAGCTACCAGGCTGTTGTCGACGTGATGAAGAAATACCCCAACGGCCGCGTCTTCGGTGACATCGGATGCTACACTCTCGGATTCAACATGGGTGCCATCGACACCACCGTCTGTATGGGTGCCAGCGTCACCATGGCCAAGGGTGCCGCCGAGATGGGCATCTTCCCCGCCATCGGCGTCATCGGCGACGGTACCTTCGGCCACAGCGGCATGACCGGTCTGCTCGACTGCGTCAACGAGAAAGCCAACGTCATCATCATGATTCTCGACAACGACATCACGGCTATGACCGGTGGCCAGCCCTCGAGCGCCAACCAGAAGCTCTTCAACATCTGCAAGGGCCTCGGCGTCGACCCCGACCACATCCGCACCATCGTGCCGCTGCCCAAGAACCACGACGAGTTCATGAAGATTCTCGAAGAAGAGATTGCCTACAACGGCGTCAGCGTCATCATCCCGCAGCGCGTCTGCATCGTGGAGAATAAAAAGAGAATTGCAGCGAATAAATAAAGATTAACCAAGTAGTTAAGTAGACAGTAGTTAAGTAGTTAAGGCAATAGTTCCAGCATACACATTTGTCTTAACTACTGCCCGAAGGGCGAGCGAAGCGATAACTACTTACCTACTTAACTACCCAAAATAAAGAAACAATGAAAAAAGACATCATACTTTGCGGCGTAGGCGGCGACGGCATCGTCTCCGTGGCCAAAATCATCAGCGACGCCGCCTTGAACCTGGGCATGAACGTCAAGCAGAGCGAGATTCACGGTATGAGCCAACGCGGTGGCTCTGTATTCAGCCACCTTCGCATCAGCTCGGAACCCATCTTCGCCGACGTCATCCCCGAAGGCAAAGCCGACATCATCCTCAGTTCGGAACCCATGGAAGCCCTGCGCTACCTGCCCTTCTTGGCTCCCGACGGCGTGGTCATCACCAACAGCGATCCCTTCATCAATATCAAGAACTATCCTGACATGGAGAAGGTCAATGCCGAGCTGGCCAAGCTGAAGAAGTGCGTCAGCTTCAATGCCAACGCCATCGCCAAGGAGCTCAACGCCCGTGGCAACATGGTGCTGCTTGGTGCTGCTGCCCCCTACCTCGAGCTTCCGTTTGAAGAACTGGAGAAGGCCATCAAGGCCATCTTCGGCCGCAAGGGCGACGCCGTGGTGGAGACCAACATCAAAGCCATCCGCGCCGGCCGCGACGCCAAGTAAAAAAGTCAAATTCGGCATAAAATGATAGCCTTGCGGCAGCATTCAGCTGCCGCAAGGCTCTTTTTATTTCAAAACATAATACACTATAAATCAATAAACAATAATTAATTATTAATTATAAATTCAAAAAATTTTTGCCAGTTCGGAAAATCTTCGTACTTTTGCACCCGCTTTCGAGCGATAGATGGTGGGCGTAGTTCAGCTGGTTAGAGCGCCAGATTGTGGATCTGGAGGTCGTGGGTTCGAGCCCCACCTCCCACCCTGAAGAGAGATCGACAAACGGTCTCTCTTTCTTCATTCTCACAGCTACTATAAATTATACTTGCGAAGTTCGGCTCCCTATGTCACCGACCACGGTTCGACTAACGAGCCAAAAAATGGAAAAAAGACGCCCACTTAACTTCGTTTCATTCGAAAAATCTGCTGTCATATAAAAATTTTATATTTTGCAATCTACTGAAAATCAGTTATAAGTTTTCAATTTTCAATTTTCAATTAAAAAAAGTTTTGCCAGTATCAAAAATGTTCGTACTTTTGCACCCGCTTTCGAGAGAGAAAGTAAGTCTGAAAAGACGGTTTGGTCCGGTAGTTCAGTTTGGTTAGAATACATGCCTGTCACGCATGGGGTCGCGAGTTCGAGTCTCGTCCGGACCGCCAAACAAAAAAAAAAGTTCTCTTACATAGAGAACTTTTTTTATCCTTACACCCAAAGGCGCGGGTTAAGTTTTCAACAACCCGCAACCTTTAACTAAAAGGGGCTGCTTGGTTTTGACAGCAGGGATAATGGGTTTGTAAGCATGCAGGCTGACGCGCCAGAAGCCTTAACCACAGACGCAAAACAATAATTGGCGAAAACAACTACGCTCTCGCTGCCTAACCGAAGAACAGTAAGTTCGGCTTAATTCCCGCGCAAGGCGCGGGAACGGGACATCTCCCAGCGGCCCTGACCGTCGGCGGCTGACCAGGAGGTGCTAAGAAAGACGGGATAGCTCGCACGACGTCTCTACCTGCGCGCGAATCTTTAGAGACTACGGGTAGCCTTGGGTGCCGATGTCCGGAGCCACCCCGACAACCAACCACCGGATAAGCATGTAGAAAGCACATCTGTTAACTGTTTGGACGGCGGTTCGACTCCGCCCAGCTCCACTAGAAAAACAGACAAGAACAGGCTCATTTTAAGCCTGTTCTTTTTTTATTCCCACAAAAAAATGTTAAAAGTGTGACCCGAAAATGGCACTTTCCCGTCTTTATAATAGGCGGGAAAGAAAAAGTGTTTCCCCTTTTGGCAGCATTTTCATCTTTTCTCTGTTTATTAAGGCAAACATTAAACACTTTTATACCATGAAAAAAATCATTTCATCCCTTTTGGTTGCGGCAGCACTGCTGTTGCCCCATCTCACGGTAGCACAAACACCCGTCACCGACACCATCCTGGTGGGCGACACCACGAACATGTCTCTGGGAGGCGGCATGCCCTATCAGTATCTCTCCGCCAGCTATACCCAACAGATGGTGCTGGCCAGCGAGCTAGACGGCGCGACCCTCATCACGGGCATCGATTTCCTCTGTGGCAATGCAAGCTATGTGGGACGCCAGTGTACCATTTATCTGGCCAATACCTATTATTCCAGACTGGACAGCTTCGTCCCCTTCGGTGCCCAGTTCCAGCAGGTGGCTGTGGCCTTCATGGGCACTACTGAAGGGTGGGTCCATATCAATTTCGACAATCCTTTCTATTATAATGGTTTCGGCAATCTCGTGGTAGCCATCGATTCCCCCTATGGCACCGGTGGCGATTATTATTGCGAGCAGACTCAGACTATCTCTCGCTATGTCGGCATCAATCTGGAATACTTGTCCCCGACCATCCCGAGCCAAAGTACCACTTACCGCAACATCATGCGCTTCCACACCCAGGCGGTCCCCGCCCCTCCGGCCTCCTGTCCCGCTCCCGTGATGGAGGTTGTGCATGTCAGTGACTCATCGGTAACCGTGGCCAGCGGCAGCTGGGGCACGACAAGTGGCGGATGGCTCGTGGAGTGCATCACCGACGGCGACGCGGCATGGCACGAGGGCGACCTCATGGGTGGCGACACCTCCTACACCATGACAGGCCTTACCCCCAACATCCACTACACCTTCCGTTTCACCAATTTCTGCTCTGACACCACCATCTACGCCTATCGTCACATCCTCACCTCCTGCAACCCCACGACAGTGCCCCTCACCGAGAATTTCGACTCGTCGTGGTATCTGCCCGACTGCTGGTACGCCGCCCCGGGCAGCGCCGGTGGCAGACCCTCCATCGTCTCGAACTATAGCCACAGCGCTTCCCACAGCGTGAAGACCCAAGGCGGCAGCCTGGTGCTGCCACCCTTCGACGTGCCTGTCGACAGCCTCGAGCTCTCCTTCTGGTCCAAGAACGGCACCGTCAACCCCTCGCTCGACCTCTATGTCGGCGTGGTTATCGACCCTCTCGACTTCTCCACCTTCACCCCTGTCGACACCGTGGTCGCCACCGGCTGGAACCCCGCAGTGGTGCGCTTCGACCGCTACACCGGCCTGCAGGGCCGCCTCGCCATCCGGACGGCGAACCCCGTGATGACTTATATGTATATAGATGACATCGAGGTGAACCGCATCTCCCCCTGCCAGACCATCATGACCGTCACCTCCGACCAAATCACCGACACCTCCGCCCTGGTGCACTGGGTGGACACCATGGCTGCCAACTTCGAGGTAGCCTACGGCCCCTCGGGCTTCACCATCGACACCTCCTATATCGTCTACAATATCCACGCCGACAGCCTGTTGCTCGACGACCTCCTGCCCTATACCACCTACGACGTCTATGTCCGCTCCCTCTGCAGCGGCGCCTACACCAACTGGTCGCCCGTGCACTCCTTCCGCACCTTCTGCAGCCTGCTGGACACGCTGCCCTACACCGAGGATTTCGATTCCTATACAGGACATCCTTATCCCAGCGAGTTGCCCTGCTGGCGGGGACGGGTGGCAGCGAATACTATCGTGGTGGATGTCTCCGGCGGGAGCCACTCGGGCTCGCAGGCGCTGCGCTGGGAGTGGAGCCCTTATGAGACTGTGGTCGACCAGTATGCCGTCCTCCCCGCCATCAACACATCCGTGCTGCCTCTGAACAACCTTCAACTCTCCTTCTGGGCCAAAAACATTGAGGATATCTATAATCTCTATGATGTTGCCCGCCTGGTGGTGGGCGTGATGACCGACCCCGGGGACACGAGCACCTTCCAGCCCCTCGACACCGTGAACATCGTCGGCGACAACTGGTACCGCTATGACGTGCCGCTCAGCGACTACCGCGGAACGGGCAGGTTTGTCACCATCAGAAGCTGCCGTGGCATGGCAGGTCTGAATCATGGATGGTATGCTTTGATAGATGACATCAACCTTGATTTGATTTCTCCCTGTCCGAGCGTGACGGGCGTGACCCTCACAGGCCTCACCGCCTCCTCGGCCACCATCCGCTGGGACAGCTACGACACCACCGCCGTCTGGCAGACCTTTATCGACACCGTCGCCACCAAGCCCACCGACGTCGACACCGCGCACCTCACCACCGCCAGCCAGACCTTCGACGGCCTCGTCACCGGAACGACCCATTATATCTGGGTCCGCGCCATCTGTCCTCTCAAGAACGACACCTCCGACTGGGAAGGTCCTCTGCAGGTCGTCCCCGGCGTATGGAACATGCGCGCCAACAAGAACGACACCCTCACCGCATGCGGAGTGGCGCTTTACGACAACGGCGGCCCCGATGCCATTTTCAGCACCCAGCGTTCCAAACTGGTCATCCACCCCGACATGCCCGGCCATCTGGTCTCCATCAGTGGTATGTGCGATATCGGCACCTCAGCGACCTTTACCATCTATGACGGTGTCGGCACCACGGGCCCCGTTCTCTGGTCAAAACCTTACAACATCGGCCAGTTTGCCCTCAACTTCGGCCCCGTGATTTCTGAGACAGGCTCCCTGACCCTCGACTTCGAAGCCCGTTTCATGGAGAACCGCGAAGGTTTCGAGTTCCAGATCAGCTGCGTCCCCGACACCTGCATCATCCACCACCTGCAGCTCGACACCGCCGTGGCGGCCACCGACAGTACCCTTGCCCTCTCCTGGGACTGCAATGGATCCTCGCTCTACGAGGTGGAATACGGTCCCGTGGGCTTCATCCCCGGCACCGGCACCCTCGCCACCACCACCGACAACAGTTTTGTCATCACGGGCCTTACCAGCCTCGACCGACGCGAGATTTATGTCCGCAGTCTCTGCAGCGAAGGCGACACAAGCGCCTGGGTGCGCGGCATCTTCGCCACCGAGCCCTGCAGCGACGCCCTCTTCCGCGACAATTTCGACTCCACGATGGCTTACAACGACATACCCACATGCCCCGTCGGCTACAACGGCTACTACAGCTACGCGCAGACCCTTGTCGAGCCCGCCTTCCTCGCCGGCCTCGAGCAGGGCATCACCGCCCTCGCCTTCCGACCCTCCAGTTATATCGAGGGCGACCACATGAACAACGTCACCGTATGGCTGGCCAATGTCTCTGACACCTCCCTCAACGACGGCTTCCTCCTGCGCGATGCCGACCACCATTTCGTCAAGGTCATCGACTCGGCCAACTTCTGCCACACCGCCACCACCCAGTGGCAGCCCCTCCACTTTGACCGTCCCTTCCTGTGGGACGGACACAGCAGCCTCTTAATCGCCGTGCTATGTGAGGATGGCGGCGACGGCATGTGCATCGACCACTCAGGCCACTACAAGTATTCCGATTTTGTCAACGGCATCTCCCGTTCCTATCAGGTCGTCGGCTACTTCCCCATCGACATCGACAGTGCGCGCACTTACAACCAGCCTTATTACAGCGCCTACGGCAGCTTCATCACCGGCGACCTCCGCCTCTTCACCAACACCTGCGACATGCCCGTCTGCAACGCTCCCGTCATTGACTCCCTCTCGGGCGACCGCGAGAGCATCACTCTCTCGTGGCAAGGAATGGGCAGCACCTACCAGTTAACCATCTCTCCCGATCCCTCGGGCATTGGCTTGGTATCCACCAGCGACAACAGTTACACCTTCACCTCGCTGCAGCCATCCACTACCTACTATATCTCGCTGCGACAAGACTGCAGTGCCGACACCCTCGGCTACTCCACCTGGACACACACCCAATTCAGCACCCCGGGAGACACCACTGGCATCGGTGATACACCCTTCACCTCTCTGCATTCACCTCTCACCGTCTACCCCAATCCAACCACCTCGCGTGTCACAATCCAGAGTCCCGGCACCCTCACCACCGCCTATCTCACCGACATGATGGGTCGCCGCAAAGAGGTACGCCTTATTCCGGAAGGGAACTCAAGTAATTACACCTACACCCTCGACCTCACCGCTTATCCCCGCGGGGCCTACTTCCTCATCCTCACCACCACCGACGGCCAACAACACACCCTACGCTTGATCAAGCAATCCAGCGACATCCGCCGCCACTAACCCCCAAAAGAAATGACAGAAGCGGATTCCCGATGGGAGTCCGCTTCTGCTTTTGAATACAATGACGGTTTCCACACCCTCACTTAATCCGTATCTTTGCAGACACAATTTTTCACGCTGTTTTGCGTTCTTTTTATCAAGAAATATGGAAAATAGCAAAGTAAAGTGTGTAACATTTTCGGTTTCTGGACAGTAGTATATCTGCAGCATAAAACACTATATGATGACGATTGACACAACAAATATGTGCTCGCACCTGCGGAGGAAGTTGTTTGAGGAGGACGGCGAGTACCACCGCCTCTGGCTGGCGATGCAAGACGACCCAAAGCTGACGGCTGTGGTACGCTCGCGACAGTTGCATGTCTACCGTAATGGGAAAAAGATCTTGGTACTGGCTGGCAAAGCCGCCCCGAAAATCATCCGGGAAGACAAACTTTGCGAATTGGTATTATAATTCAAAAAACAATATTACAATGAAGAAACTCTTTTTGGTGCTCGCCGCCACTTTCATCTGCGGCGCATGCCTTTTCACCTCGTGCAAGAAGGACGAGGAGAAAACCAACCTCAACCTCAGCGAGAAAATTATCGGGAAATGGGTGATTGCCGATATCAACGGCCAGCCCGAGCTGACCAACGGAAAGATGGTTTACACGTTCGTCTCCACCACCCAAGCCTACGTGAGCGCATCGCTCAACACCCATCTGGAAGTGGGAATGCTCTGGTTTAACCAGAAGGAAACCACCGTAGCCATCGACGGCAACAAGATGACCCTCACCAACCATCCCGATGAGCACACCACCTGTGTGGAGGAAATCACCGTCACCGCCATCAGCGGCAGTGAGTTCACGGCCAACCGCAAGATAACCATGACCGTTGACGGAAACGAAAAAATCTCCCCAGAGCAAAACGTCCGTTTAGTCAAAACCACCGCCGACTACAGCGAGGCCATCTATGGTTTCTGGAGGTGCCAAGGTATCACCGGTGGCGAGACCTACAACGACGGCAACGCCCAACTTCAGTTCCTCCACGACGGCACCTACAAATTCTACCGCAAGGATGACGGAGGACAATGGAACCTCGTGCCGCGCGAGCGCAATGAATACTTCGTCGACGGAAACCTGCTTTGCACCCGCTGGCAAGCCGCCGGTGAAGAGATGAACTACGAATGGTGGGAAATCACTAGCATCAACGGTAATAACATGCAGTGGACCGCCCTACGCCAGAACGACGACGGCTCCACCTTTCAGCAAGGCGTCCGCTGGCAGAGAGCGATCGAATAGAAGGCTCAACGACGCCTTTAAAACAAACGATTATGGAAGGATTTATTCTTGCAGCAGGATTGGGCACACGGCTGCGGCCGCTGACCAACGACCGGCCAAAGGCGCTGGTGGAGGTGGGCGGTGTCACGCTACTCGAGTTGACTATCCACCGGCTGGAAAAGGCAGGCATCAGACATATCGTGGTGAACGTGCATCATTTTGCTGACAAGGTCATCGATTTCATTGGCAGCCGTAAGTGGCAGGCCAACATCGATATCAGCGACGAACGCGACCTGCTGCTCGACACCGGTGGCGGACTAAAAAAGGCCTCCGGACTTTTCTCCGGCAAGGAGAATGTGCTGGTACACAATGTAGATATCTTATCAAATATTGACCTACAGAATGTGGAGCAGCAGCATCGGGAGCAAGAAAACCTAGTGACGCTCTGCGTGAGCCGCCGCGAAACGAAGCGGCTACTCGAATTCGATAAGAGCGGACAACTACTTGGCCGCACCGACACCTCTCACCTCTCACCTCTCACCTTTCACCTTGCTTTCAGCGGCATCAGTGTGGTATCGCCAGAGTTGTTTGCGTTGCTGCCTGAAGCGGACCACCCCTACCCTGTCATCGACGAATATATCCGTCTGTCGGCCAAAGGCCACCGCATCGGCAGCTACGAGCACTCCCCAGAGCACTGGCTCGATGTCGGCAAACCCGAAACCCTCGCCCTCGCCCAAACCTTTTTAACCCTTTAATCCCCTTAAACCCCTCAAACCCCTTAAACCCCTCAAACCCCTTAAACCCCTCAAACCCCTTAAACCTTTTAAACCTCCTCCATGGACACTTTTCTCCGACAGATAGCCCTCCGCATTGTCACCGAGCACCCGAAGGATACCGACGAAGTGCTGGTGGTGTTCAACAACAACCGCTCGAAACGTTTCTTCGTCAAGCAGTTCACCACCCTGGGATGCGCCAGCTTCCTGCCTAAGGTGTTGGCCATTGACGAGTTCATCTCGCAACTCGGCGGGTTGGAGATTGTGCCTAACGAGTTCCTGCTCTTCGAACTCTACAACATCCATGTGGAGCTCGGCGGAGAGGAGCGTAAATACCAGAGCTTTGAGGAGTTCATCTCCTTCGGCGACTTGATGATGCGCGACTTCACGGAGATTGACCAGTACCTCGTCGATGCGCGCCAGATTTTCGACAACCTGCACAGCCTGAAAGCTATCGGTGAATGGGACATCGAGAGTGGAAAGCTCAGTGATTTCCAGACGAAATATCTGGAGTTCTACCGCTCGCTCTACGACTATTACTCGCGCCTCCATGAGAAATTGCTCTCGCAAGGAAAAGCCTACAGCGGCATGGCCTACCGCGAGGTGGCGGAAGGAGTGAAGAGTGGGAAATGGCAAGTGGACAGCTGTGAGTGGAGCGATGTTTACTTTGTAGGTTTCAACGCTCTCTCGCGATGCGAGGAGACCATCATCGGCGAGTTTGTACGGCGCGGCAAGGGACACCTGCTGTGCGACAACGACATCTACTTCCTCGAGCCACATCAAGAGTCGGGATACTTCCTGAGCAAACACATGGACGACTTCCCCGAAATACGTCCCGCAGGGCCTTCGCGCTTCAGCAGCGGAGACAAGCATATCACCATCGTCGACTGTCCGGAAAACATCCTACAGTGCAAATACACCGGACAGCTGCTGTCGGCGCACACCGAGTGGCTCGACCCCAAGGAGGCCGAGAGTACCGCCATCGTGCTGGCCGACGAGAGTCTACTCATTCCCACCCTCAACTCTCTGCCCGACACCACTGAACGCTATAGCGTGAACATCACCATGGGCTACTCCTACAGCAACAGCATGGTGCATGCGCTGATAGGGCGGCTCTTTACCCTCTACCGCCAACAGAGCCCACAAGGCTACTACCACAGCACCCTCACGGAGTTCTTTTCCGACCGCTTCGTCTGTCAACTCCTCGAAGTGAACACCCTACGGCACAACGTAGAGAAGTTGCTTCGGAAGGGCAACCTTATCCGCAGCAAGGTTGCTGACATCGAATCGGTGCTGCGCGAAGCCAGTGTCCCTGAGCCAGCAAAACTGCTCTACCTCTTCCCCGACCACAAGCCCTCTCCCACCGAATGTCTCGAACTCTTCCGACGGTTAGCCGCCGACATTGTGGGCAGCGAACTGTTAGAGAAGAACCTCAAGGAGAAGCAGGCTGTGGGGAGTCTGGTCGAGGTGCTCGACAACCTCACGCTCCTCAACAGCACCTACCCCTCGTTCATCGGTACCACCGAGACACTGGAGAAGATATACACACGCATCGCGCAGCGTCACGCCATCTCGCTACGCGGCGAGCCACTGCAGGGGCTGCAGATACTGGGTATGCTGGAGACCCGAAACCTCGACTTCAAACGCATCATCCTGCTGTCGGCCAACGAAGGCGTGCTGCCTTCAGGCCGCGGCGACAACACCCTCATCCCCAACGAACTTAAGGTGCATTTCGGACTACCCACCTATGTGGAGAAAGACAGCGTCTACGCCCACCATTTCTACCGTCTGCTACAGCGCGCCGAACAAGTCTACCTGCTCTACAGTTCGGAGAACGACGGCATGGGGAAGGGCGAACCCAGCCGATTCATCCGCCAGGTGGAGAGCGAGTTGGCCCCACGATTCGGCATCCCCGTTACTCGGGTGGCCGTGAAGAGCGACGCCACCCTCACTGAAGGGCGGCCGATGTCCGAAGCCGTGAAGAGCGACGCCGTGATGCGGCGCCTCCACGAGATGGGGCAGAACGGTCTCTCACCCACCAGTTTCGTCGACTATATGGAATGTCCGCTGAAATACTACTTCTCGCGGGTGCTCTCCATTAACGAACAAGAAGAGATGGACGAAGACCTCGATGTCTCACAGTTGGGTGACTGCATCCACAAGGTGTTGGAGAACATCCTCAAACCTCACTGCGGACAGCCGCTGAAGATAGAGGTCCTGAAAGAGGCTCAAGAGCATTTACCCGAATACATGGAACAAGCTTTCAAAGAACTCTATTCGGGCGGGCGCAACACCGAGGGACGCAACCGTTTCCTCTATTCGGTAGCCGAAGCGCAGCTGCGTCATATCCTCAAGAACGAGACAACCCACCTCGAAAAGGGAGAGTGCCTGACCATCAACGCCGTGGAGGAAACCATCCGCGACTACAGCCTTCTTGAGGGGGTAAACCTCAAAGGCAAGATAGACCGTGTGGACACCCTCGACGGACGCCTGCGCATTATCGACTACAAGACCGGAAAGCTCGAGAAAAAAGAAATCACCTATCACGACGGCGACGAGAAGATGCCCGGCAAATGGCTGCAGCTCATGTGGTACGCCCTCCTCTACATCCGTCAAAACCTTTCACCTCTCACCTCTCACCTCTCACCTTTAAAAACCGGAATCTACCCCCTTCGCAACCTACGCTCCGATGTCGCCTTAGCCACTTGGAACGACAGCGAGGAAATCACCTCCGAACAGCTCGACCGTTTCGAAGAATTGCTGCGTGAGAAAGCCATCGAACTGATGAATCCCGACATTCCTTTCCATCCCACACCTTCGGGAGAAGCCTGCGCCTACTGCCCCGCAAAAAACTACTGCAATTATTGTGCCTAATAGCATTTTTTTCTCCAATCCAAAAAAAATGCCTATATTTGCAAGTTAAACGACAGTCGCAATACGCCGCCTAAATCGGCGTATTCAACTGATTGACACGTATATAAATAAAATACTAAATATAAAATGAGAAAGTCTCTTTCTGTCATAACGCTCTCCGCAATGCTGTTTGCAGTGCTGTTTGCCGGATGCAACAGTCTGTCGAAAATGAAATCTGGCTGCAACAAAGTGCGCTATCAAGCCAACCCCAACCCGGTGGAAACCATGGACGAAAAAGTGGTGGTGAAATTCACTGGCCAGATTCCCCCGAAATATTTCAAGAAGAACTGCGCCATATTCCTTCAACCCGTTTTCTCGTGGGATCTCGGCGAAGTGTATCTGGAGCCTCTGACCCTCAAGGGAGAGAAGGTGGAAGGCGACGGCACCATTATCAACTATGACAAGGGAGGCCGATTCACCTACACCGATATGTTCGACTTCAAGCCTGGCATGGAGACCGGCCGTTTGACCCTCACCCCCATCGGATACAAGGGTGACCGCACCAACGAGGATGCCCGCTTCATGGAAGACATCCTCCACACCAACGAAGGTGTAGCCTTCAACACCGTCATTCTCTCCGACGGCGTCAACAACACCTCGTCGTGGGTCGACATCAAAGGTAACATCTCCATCGCTCCCATCAACTACAACAAGAGTCAGGGTATTGTGGAGACCGCCGACATATACTTCCTCAACGGCACCTCCGAACTCGACTGGAACTTCGAGATGAACCGTAAGTTCGACTGCTACAACACCTTCCTCAACCTCAAGCGCATCATGCTCGAGCAGGGACTTCCCAAACAGATTGCCATCACCGGCTGGGCTTCACCCGAAGGCGAAGAGACCAACAACGTGGGTGTCTCGAAGAACCGCGCCGACCTGGCCACCGCCCAGCTCAACAAACTCCTCGACGAGGTGCTCACCACTATGGCCAAACGCGCCAAAGTGAAACCCCAGGATGTGGAATACTACAAGTACCAACAGCTCAAGAAACTCATCATCACCACTCGCGCCGCCGGCGAGGACTGGGTCCACTTCGTGGTGATGGTCGAAGGCTCCGATATCCAGGACAAGCACGCCATCATCAACATCGTGGAGACTCAGCAGAACGTCCTCAAGCGCGAGCAGATGATTCGCAATATGGCCGAGACCTATGAGGAATTGAAAGACGAAATCTTCCCCAACCTGCGTCGTGCACAAATTGCCCTCTACTACTCCGAGGCCCGTCGCACCGACCCCGAGTTGGCCAAGCTCGCCTCTCTGCAACCCGCCAAACTCTCGTTCGATGAACTGATGTATGCCGCCTATATCAACTACAACTACGACACCAAGCTGAAATACTACAAGTGGGCCACCGAGAACCATTCGCAGGAGTGGGCCGCCTGGAACAATGCCGGTGCCGTGGCCTTCTACCTCGACTCCATCGACGAGGCCGAGCGCTACCTCAACGTCGCCCGCGACATGAACCCTCACAACCCCGATGTGCTCAACAACACCGGCCTGCTCTACCTTGCCAAGAAAGACTACGCACTGGCCAAATACTACTTCAACGAGGCCATCCGTCAGGGTAGCACCGATGCCACCGCCAACATCCCCATCCTCAATCTCAAACAAGGCAATTACACCGAGGCCAAGAAGGCTCTCAAGAATAGCAGCTGCACCTATAACCTCGCTTTCACCCAGCTGATGAACGACGAGGTGGGTGCCGCCCTCCAGACCCTCAACTGCTGCCTCGACCAGAACGCCGACGTGAAATACCTCCGCGCCGTCTGCTATGCCCGCCGTGGCGACCGCAACGAGTGCCTCAAGGCTCTCAAGGCCTCCATCGACGACAAATACGACTACAAGCGCAAAGCCGCCGTCGACACCGAATTCAAAGAGTACTGGAACGACGAGGAGTTCAAACTCATCATCAAGCTCTGGTAAATGATCCGTCGCCAGATTCCCAACCTCATCACCCTGGGCAATTTGCTGTGCGGGGTGTTGGCGACAATCGCTGCCGCCAACATGGAACTCACAGCGGCAGCATTGCTCATCTGTCTCGGCATATTTCTCGACTTCTTCGATGGCATGGCTGCCCGTCTTCTCGGTGTAGCCTCTCCCATCGGTAAAGAACTCGACTCATTGGCCGACGTGGTGACCAGTGGTGTGGCTCCGGGAGTAATACTGTTCGTTATGTTGGGCACAGGCAGCCAATGGGTAAGCATGCTCAGCTTTCTGGCCTTGCTTATGCCGCTCTTCGCCGCCTACCGCTTAGCCAAATTCAATCTCGACACCCGTCAGAGCCACTCTTTCCTCGGCCTCCCCGCCCCCAGCAACGCACTGATATGGGTCGGCGTAGCCCTCTACCTCTGCCCTCTTTATCAACTCGGTTGTGGGCTAACATGGAGCCCCAGTTGCGAGCACGACATTTTTCTCATCGTGCTCATCGTTATATCGCTCGTCACAGATGTGCTGATGGTCTCCGAGATGCCGATGTTCTCATTAAAGGTCAACTTCAAGGACATGAGCTGGAAGAGCAACAGCGTACAGTACCTCTTCCTTATCGGCTGCGTGGCCATCGTCGCCGTTACACGTCAGTGGTACGCCATCTCGCTCATCATCCTATGGTATATCATACTTTCCGCCATTACACAAAGAAAACATGCTGAGTGAGCTGAAACAGATACCCATCGCCGACTACGACTACCCCCTACCCGAGGAGCGCATTGCCAAATATCCTCTGGAGCAACGCGACCACTCCAAACTGCTCTGCCTCAAGGGCGACGACATCTCCGAGCACCATTTCTACGACCTTCCCAACCTGCTACCCCCCGACACCCTGCTGGTCTTCAACGACACAAAGGTCATCCACGCCCGACTCTTCTTCCAGAAAGAGACAGGTGCCGTAATTGAAGTCTTTTGCCTCGAGCCTTACCATATGGCCATCTCAGAAGCCTTCGAGCAGCGCGAGCGCTGCACCTGGACCTGTTTCATCGGCAACAACAAGAAGTGGAAGAGCGGTCCTCTGACCCTCAACTACAAACTATCCACTACCCACTACCAACTTACGGCTTCGCGGCGCGAAGCAGTAGGCAACGCTTGGATAGTCGACTTCGAATGGACTGGCGGCATTAGTTTCGCCGAGGTCATCGAGGCCGCAGGAGTCATTCCCCTGCCACCCTACCTCAACCGTCAGGCCGAAGCTTCCGATGCCACCCGATACCAGACCGTCTACGCCCATTACGATGGCTCCGTGGCCGCCCCCACGGCGGGGCTCCATTTCACCCCTGAAGTGTTCGACAAACTAAAGCAACGCGGTATCGGCACCGAATACATCACCCTCCATGTGGGTGCGGGCACCTTCAAGCCCGTGAGCAGCGAAACCATCGGCGGACACGAGATGCACGTGGAACCCGTCCACATCACCGCCGACAACCTACGTCATATCATCAACCACCGGGGCAAACCGCTCATTGCCGTAGGCACCACCTCCGTGCGCACCCTCGAAAGTCTCTATTGGTTTGGCATCCAGTTGCAAGCCAATCCCGACCTCGACCACATGCACGTCAACCAGTGGGACCCCTACGAACTCGAAACTCAAGCTTTTAAGCTTTCAAGCATTCAAGCATTCGAAAACATCCTCCATTGGATGGAACGGCACGACACCGACCGCCTCGACGGCGAGACACAGCTGATGATAGCCCCCGGCTACCACTATCGAGTCATCAATGGCCTCGTCACCAACTTCCACCAGCCCAAGAGCACGCTTCTGTTGCTGGTCTCCGCCCTTATCGGCGACCGCTGGCGTGATTGTTACCGCTTCGCCCTCGACCACGGGTTCCGCTTCCTCAGCTACGGCGACAGCTGCCTCTTTCTGGGTAAGGTTTAAAGAAAAGTTCTTTTGTGAAATTTCAACTCTCACATCTCACCTTTCACCTTCTCCAAGTGTTCTTCCCTTCCACCTGTGCTTGCTGCGGTGAGGTGCTGGTGCAAGGAGAACGGCAAATATGTCTGAACTGTCTCACTTCACTTTCCCACACCCTCTATAGCAGTCACGAGGACAATCACACCGAACGGTTCCTCCTCGGGCGCATTCCTGCACTCGGAAACGCCACCTCGATGCTCACATTTCACCATGGCAACACTGTGCAGAAACTTGTCCACGCCATGAAGTTCCACAAAAACAGCGACCTATGTCTTTTCATGGGTCGCCAGTTGGGATTAGAGCTGCTGCATTCCGCTCGCTTCGACGATATCGACCTCTTAGTTCCCGTGCCTCTCCACTGGCGACGACGTCTCCAACGTGGCTATAACCAGAGCGAACTGCTTTGTCGCGGCATCGCGGAAGTGATGCACCGCGAGGTGAACAGCAAAGCCCTCATCCGTCGCCGCTACACCAGTCAGCAAAGCCTCACCAATGCTGCCGAGCGCGAGAGCAATGTCGAGGGAGCCTTCCGTGTCAAACATCCCGAACAACTTGAAGGCCGCCATATTCTCCTCGTCGACGATGTCCTCACCACCGGCGCCACCCTCGTCAGCTGCTGCGATGCCCTCTCCACAGTGAAAAACCTGAAAATCAGCATCGCAACCCTCTCCGTCGCTGGCTGAAAAACACCCGCCAAAAGCCTCGCCCATAAACCACTGCAAATCAACACCATCTCCCTACCAACTCCTACCCAACACCGTATCAACTCCTACCCATCCCCTACCATAGTAGGAGTTGATACGGTGTTGGTACGTTTTTAGGAGGTGGATGATATTTACAAAATATTTGTTTTTTATTTGCAAAATAGAGCGAAAATCATTACTTTTGTTGTTTCAAATCTAGCCTGATAATCAGACAAAGCACTAACAAGCAATATATTAGAAATATGAAATACAAAAGAATATTGCTCAAACTGAGCGGAGAATCGTTAATGGGGAGCCAGAGCTACGGCATCAGCCCTGAAATGCTTACCCAATATGCCCTCGACATCAAGGGTGCCGTGGAGAAAGGCTGCGAGGTAGCCATCGTCATCGGTGGTGGCAACATCTTCCGCGGTCTCAGCGGTGCTGCCAAAGGCATGGACCGCGTCCAAGGCGACTACATGGGTATGATGGCCACACTCATCAACAGCATGGCCCTTCAGGCCGAGCTTGAGCGTCAAGGAATGAAGACCGAGCTCTTGAGCGGTCTTGCCATCGAGCCCATCTGTAAGGAGATGAGCCGCCGTCGTGCCATCGAGGCTATGGAACAAGGTCGCGTCGTCATCATCGGTGGCGGCACCGGCAACCCCTACTTCACCACCGACACCGCCTCCACACTCCGTGCCATTGAAATCAAAGCCGATGTCATCCTCAAAGGTACCCGCGTCGACGGTGTCTATACCGCCGACCCCGAGAAAGACCCCACGGCCACCAAATACCACACCCTCAGCTACAGCGAAGCATTGGAAAAGAAACTCAAGATTATGGATCTCACCGCCTTCGCCCTCGCCGAGGACAACAACCTACCCATCTACGTCTTCGATATGAACCAGCCCGGCAACCTGCTGAAAGTGGTGGAAGGTGTCGAAATTGGAACTTTGGTTTGTAAATAATAAAACATAATATACCATGAACGATTTATCGAAAGCCTGCCTCGAAGAGGCGAAAACCAGCATGAAGAGTTCTATCAACTTCCTCGAGAAAGAACTCACCAAAATCCGCGCCGGCAAAGCTAATCCCGGCATGCTCGACGGTGTAAAGGTGGACTACTACGGCACAATGACCGATATCAGCCAGGTAGCCAACATCAACACTCCCGATGCCCGCAGCATCGTCATCCAACCCTGGGAGAAGACCCTCGTGGGTGCCATCAACAAGGCCATCCTCGATGCCAACCTCGGCTTCACCCCGCGTCACGAAGGCGACATCCTCCGCATCATCGTCCCTCCGCTGACCGAGGAACGCCGCAAAGAACTCTGCAAATCCGCCAAGACCGAGATCGAGAACGCCAAAGTCAACATCCGCAACGTGCGCCGTAACGTGATGGACAAGGTGAAAAAACTCAAGGACAAATCCGTCCCCGAAGACGAGGTGAAGCAGGTGGAGAAAGAGCTCCAGGACATCACCGACAAGAACATCGCCGAGTGCGACAAGATCTATGCCGACAAGGAGAAAGAAATTATGAGCATCTAGTAGAACTAGTTAAACTAGTAGACTAGAATGAACATTGTCAGATTTGACTCCCTCGAGTCGACAAACAAGTATTGTGAAGCCCTCGACCTCGCTGAGGTGGAGGACTTCACTTGCTATTGGGCCTTGGAGCAGACGGCCGGCATCGGCCAGCGAGGCAACCACTGGGAAGCTGCACCCGGCATGAACCTCACATTCAGCCTCGTCCTCCAACCCTCCTTCCTCCCTGCCGACCGCCAATTCAAACTGACGGAAGCCCTCTCACTGGCCCTGGTGGATTTCCTTTCACCTTTCACCTTTCACCTTTCACCTTTCATCAAGTGGCCCAATGATATCTACATAGACGGAAAGAAGATTTGCGGCACCCTCATCTCCACTCGTCTCACCTCTCACCATTCATCACTCATTACTTCTGCTGTCTGTGGCATCGGCCTCAATATCAATCAGTCAAAATTCCCCGACTGGATCCCCAACCCCACCTCTCTTGCTTTGCTGACAGGCAAGCGATATGACCTTGAACCCCTCTTGCGTCAGTTGTTGTCTTGTATGGAGAAGCGATACAAGGAATTGAAATCCGGCCACGACACTGAGCCGGAATACCTCTCGCATCTGCTCAACCTCGGTACTCGCGCGCGATACATATATAATAAAGAAGAAATCGTTGCCACCATCACTGGCGTCGACCCTTATGGCCGACTGCTGCTCACCGTCGACGACGGCCGCAACATCTGCTGCGGAATGAAAGAGATTTCCTTGATTTAGCGCAACAAAGTGATTATTCCGAGGCCTGAACGGACTCGGTTGTTAGACTTCAGACGCCAGTGGTAGACATAAGCGCCCTGGGGCATAGGAGTGCCATTGCGGGTGCCATCCCACGGCTCATTGATATCTTCGCAGTGCCATACCATCAGGCCGTTGCGGGTGTAGATAGTCATCTCGAACGACTCCAACGGAAGGGTGGTTATGATTGAGAAACGGTTATTACTTTCAGCGTCAGGAGTGAACACATCAGGGAACCAAAGGCCTTCACAGGGCTCGGATTCCACCTCGACGAAGGCAAGAACCGCCCCTCCTGTATCAAGCAACTGATATACAGTGTTCACCTGCGGATGGACAGCAATTGGATTCCTCCCTTGGAGAGACGCGAGAGCGGGATCAACTGGGATGGAGGCCCAGCGGAAAAATGCTGTGCCTGAGGCCGTGAGGATGACCTCCTCGCCAGAACATACCTTCTGCGACGACGAGACAAGATTCACCACTTCGCCCGTTACAGACAGCACCACCGTGGAGTCGCAGCCGTGGACTGACGACAGAAAGAAAGTATAGTCCCCTACTTCGACAATGAGACTGTCGAGGAACTGCAACGTGTCACCATAGGCGAGCGTGGCGTCGACATGGACAGTCATCGGCTGCTCCACCCATAGCAACAGGCGGTAACACACCATGCCATAACTTTCCATCACTTCGCGGGTGAAGGTGTGGAGCCCAGGAGTGACTGTCTCGCTGCTGTCGACGGTGAAGTCATAGCCGCTATAGGATTCGCCGGGACAGATGGTGTCGCGGTAATCGATGGTGTCCATCTCGCGCGAGGCATGGAAATTATCGATATAGATGTTGGTGTACTTCACCCCCACCATGTCGGTAAGCATTTTAAAGGCGAACTTCTTGATATGCGGCACAGGGTTATACATGGAGCGAAGGTCAAGACGGAAATGACGCAAGACATCGGTGGCGCCATCGGCCGGATCCATCACGATGTTCGTGATGGCGTGGTAGCTGCTTTCCGGTTGGAGCGTATCGGTGATATAGCCCAACTGGAGTATTCCCGTCCGTTCATGAGTGATATCTATCCATTGGCCCTCACCGTCTTTTTCTGTGCTGAGAATTTGGTTGCAGTAGTCGAACATGATAGTCGTAGGATCATCACGGAAAGCGGGCGAAAGCATATAGGTGTACTCCACGCGGTCGTCTCCATCAAAGGGATGGCTGGCATAGAGTCTCAGCGCATAACCACTACTATTATTCGGCAGGTGGGACACAAAAGACCATCTACCCGAGGAGCGATAAAGGCATTGCGTCCAGCAGTTTTCATTATAGACCAGCGAGGTGTCGTAGGCGGGATTGAAATAACCCACCTGGAGGTCGAACCCCTGGTTGAAATTTTGGTTGTACGGAAGATAATATTCACACGATTGTCCTGCCACCGCACCAGAGAACAGCAGCATAAGAACAACAATGTATGGGCGAAAACTTTTTATCTCTTATAAACTATTATCATTTATTTCTTCCATGCATAATTTTTTTCACCAGCAATGACACCACAGCATCATACTGTTCCTCGCTGTCAGCGCAGAAGATATAGACGGCACGGTTAAGGTAGGAGATGCCGAGGTAGCAACTGCCTGCAATGTCTATCTGCTCGTCTTTCACGGGCGCATTGTCACGAGGATTGCTACGGCTGCGACGGGCGAAGAGCACAGCGTCGTAGCCTTCATTGAGTCCCGACTGCTGCTCGGGCGAGAGCTCTCCGATATAGAATTCTTTCTTCATCCACTCCCACCCTTCGTCGTCCTCGGCCTCGAGGACGGTGACATCGACACGCGCGGTACTGTCGATAGCGAAGCCATTCACCGATGCCACCTTGACACCCGGCTGGGTGGAATAGCGCTTGTAAAGTTCCGTCTGCGCCTGTACTGCGAGCGCAGCGAACAGCACAACCAATGTCAAGACTCTTTTCATATCGCACACAAGAATTTCCTGATATCACTGATAACAGAGTCGGCATCGCACTGGCTGTTACAGACCACCACGGGCTCGTCAGCGGCTTGTTCAATGGGAGCCACCTCTTCGGGACGTGCCTTCTTGATTGCCGCAGCAACGGGGCGTTTGGTCTTATGGACCTCTGCCACCATTGGGGCAGGCTCGGCAGGAACCTCGGGAGCCACCGTCTCACGCACCTCTTGGGGAGCCTCGGGGACGGGAGCCACCACCTCTGCCACCTGCGACATCTGACTGCCGCCTCCCGGCAGCACTGCCCAGATACCGGCACCGCAAATCATCAGGGCCGACACCGTCAGCGCCACCCTGCGGCGCAGGATACCTGCCGCCTGACTGCGGGCGGCGGAGAAGACCTCGTCCTTATGGCTGAGACGTTCCAGTTCAGTACGCTCACCATCGGTGAGCGTACCTTCACGGAACTTGTCCAATAAACTCTGCAATGTGTCCTGTTTCATATCTCGTTCTCCAATTTTTTTCTTATTTCATAACGTGCATCATATAGGATGCGTTTGATGGTGGAGGGGCTGACCTGCAGCATACCCGCCACCTCACTCATCGTGTACCCGTCTTCATCGTGCAATTCGAGCACCGTCCTCGCCATCTCGCTCAGCTCCTCCTTCACCCTTCTCACCATGCGAATCAGCTCCTCGCGCTCGGGATCCACCGTCAGCATATCCTCCTCAATGCTTATCATCCGTTTGCGGTGATGCAGCATATCAAGGCACTGGTGCTTGAGCGTTCTCATGCAAAAGGCACAGGGGTCCTTGACTCTGAGTTTCATCATGGTCCTCGTCAGCGACTCCTGCACGGCATCACGGGCATCCTGTTCATCTCTGAGCATAGCGATGGCAACACTGAAAAAATCCAGGTAGTGTTCTTCCAATTGTCGTCGTATGTCAGATCTTCCCATACTATAAAGACGGCAAGGTGCCGTTTTTGGGTCACACTTTTAACATTTTTTTTTCATTCGGGGTATCTCCAGACACTGTCTCAGACACCCCCTCTCAAAGTCAACAGCAATAATAACTTCCTGTCTACCATTAGTTAACATCAGATATGGAACCCTCAGTACCGTGTTATATCGGCAGGCTTGGTCACAGACCTTCTGCGTGATTGGAATTTCACTTTTCTTACACTCCACAATCATCCAAGGTTGTCCATCATCGTATACCACGATATCGCAGCGGCGCGTCATTCCATTCACCGTGATGGAACCCTCCACCTGCATCACCTCCATCGGGTAGCCACCCTCGCAGTGCAGCCGCAAGAGGATATTCTGACGCACCCACTCCTCGGGGGTAAGCGCCACCCACCGCCGCCTCACAGGGTCGAAGACCTCGCGACGTCCTTCGCTTTCGCGCACTTGTATCTCTGTCCCGATATCCATAATCGAATGCAAAAATACTATTTTTCCACCATATGGACAAAAATTTCGTATATTTGCACATTAACAAAATAAAAAACAAAAACAACAATACATTGAAAACAAGAATACTAACACTTGCCGCAGCAGTACTGCTGCTATCGATTTCCTCCCAAGTACAAGCACAGGTGAAGTGGGGCGAAGTCTTCAACAAGTTCAAACTCGAGGTGCGTGCCGACGGTGAGTACACCACTACCGACTCCACCCCCAACCTCGGTTTCCATGGCAAGTATTTCAACTTCATGCTCGGCGGCGACCTCGGAGGAGGATTCTCCTACTATTTCAAACAGCGCATCGTGGCCAACCCCGGATCGGTAACCTTTTTCGACAACACCGACTTCCTCTACCTCGACTATATGCCCAATCAGAACTGGCGCCTGCGCTTCGGTAAGGACGCTATGGCACTCGGTGGTTTCGAATACGACGCCTCCCCCATCGACGTCTACTTCCCCACCAATATCTGGCGTAACATCTACTGCTTCCAGCTTGCAGCCAGCGGGGCCTACATCACCGACGACGGTAACCACACCTTCATCGCACAGGTCTCTAATTCGCCTTACCTCAACTACAACAACCTCAACTTCGATGCCGGCCTCGTGGCCTATAACCTCTACTGGGCAGGCAACATGGGCCACTTCCACACCCTTTGGAGCACCTCCATGGTGGAATATAAGTGGAGCAGCTACCTCAACATGACCATGCTGGGTGCCAAACTCATCTACGACAAGTGGGACCTCTACTTCGACTTCATGCACCACGCACTGGCCATCGACGACTGGGGCAAGAACTTCGGATTCGTCTCCTGCGCCAACTACTACTTCACCCCGCAGTTCAATATCTTCGTCAAAGGAATGTACGAACAGAATAAGTCTGACGTCACCCTCGGTTCCTCCGTCTCGATAGATCACCAGCTTGCCTCCGGCCACGCCACCGCCCGCTACGGACTCGGCTTCGAGTGGTTCCCCACGGAGCAGAAAAACGTCCGCCTCCACATCTACGGCTGCCGCATGACCGACAGTTACACCGACAACGCCGGACAGGATGTCACCGACGCCTCCTGGAACTTCAATATCGGCGCCACCTGGACAATGGATTATTTCAAACTCTTTAAAAAATAAGCCATGGAAGAGAAACAGAGCAACAACCACAATGGTAGCCGTAATCTGCTGAACGGGCTCATCTCGGTGCTCAACCCCTTCGAGGTGTTCCGTCACCACGAGACTGCAGCCCCCAAGAAGGAGCGCAAGTCCAAGTTCACCACGCGCCGCAGCGTCGAAGCCCTCATCTTCCTCATCTGCTTCTTTGGCTTCTTCGGCTTCCTGGCCTACAAGATGACGTTGCCCCACATGCTCAACACCTTCATGCAGACAGCCTACCACCTGCTGCTCGAGACGGTGTTCTACATCATGGCCATCTGCGTCCTCATGGGTGCCATCAGCAAAATGTTTACCGAGTTCGGCGTGGTACGCCTGTTGGAAAATATCCTGCGCCCGCTGATGAAGCCGCTCTACAACCTCCCCGGCGTTGCAGCCCTAGGTGCCGTGATGACCTTCCTCTCCGACAACCCCGCTATCATCTCACTGGCCAAGGACAACAATTTCGCCCGCTATTTCAAGAAATACCAGCTCGTTTCCCTCACCAACTTCGGTACCGCCTTCGGTATGGGCCTCGTAGTCATCGCCTTCATGACTGGCAAAGGCTATGGTTCCGGAGCCTTGGTAGGACTCCTGGGGGCCGTCATTGGCAGCATCATCTCCACACGCCTCATGCAGCGCTTCACCCTCAAAGCCTACCCCGAGATGGACAGCCCCGTCACCGAGGAGGAGGGTACCGAGCAGAACATCTCCTTCAAGAGCGAGGGCAATGTCTTCCAACGCTTCCTCAGCTCGACGGCGGCAAGAGCGGCGTGGGTATCGGCGTAGCCATCATCCCCGGCGTGCTCTGCATCTCCACCATCGTCATGATGCTCACCTTCGGCCCCGCAGGCGAGAACGGCATCTACACAGGCGCCGCCTACGAGGGTGTACCCGTCATCACCTGGCTGGCCGACAAGGTCAATGTGGTCTTCGAGTGGCTCTTCGGTTTCACCACCGGCGAATTGGTGGGCTTCCCCATCACCGCCCTCGGTGCCGTGGGTGCCGCCCTCGGCCTCGTGCCCACTTTCGATGCTGCTGGCATCATCGACAACAACGCCATCGCCGTCTTCACCGCCATGGGCATGTGTTGGAGCGGATACCTCTCCACCCATACCGCCATGCTCGACTCCCTCGGCTACCGCAAACTCATCGGCAAAGCCATCACCGCCCACACCATCGGTGGCCTCTGCGCCGGCATCGCCGCCCACTGGCTCTTCGTGCTACTATCAATGATTTTCTGATATTTACAAAATTCCCTCACTAAAAATGGTGAAATAATTTTGCCATATTGAGAAAAGGTTGTATCTTTGCAATCGCATTTGAGCGAAACGCCTCCTTGTGGAGCGGATTGCGAAAATGAGGAAAAATTGATCAATTATTAATCCCAAAATGGCTTACAAAATCACTGACATCTGTGTTGCTTGCGGCACCTGCATCGATGAGTGCCCCGTCGGAGCTATCAGCGAAGGCGACATCTACAAGATTGACGAGAACGCTTGCGTTAGCTGCGGTACCTGCGCTGGCGCCTGCCCCACCGGTGCTATCCAGGAGGGTTAATCGCTCACAGATTCAAAGTAGAAAAGGCCGCCCGCAAGGACGGCTTTTTTAGATGATAGTTTATAGATAGATAATTGTTGGGAAGGTATGCGTCTTTTAATTTGCGTCAGCCTGATTATCAATTTTCAATTCTCAATTCTCAATTTAGTCCAGGCCCAGCAGCACGACCGCCTTGCGGAGCTCAACCCCATGACCCGCAATCCTTTCGTCACCTACACTTCCGTGGCCCCCGACGGCTCGCTCTGGATGGTTACCATGAGCAACGAGATATTCCACGCCGACAACATACACTCGCCCTGGCACACCCTGAAAGAAGGGGTGGAAGGGGGATTCCATTCGGAGAGGTTCGAGAATATAGCAGCCTTCGACCGCAACACGGCAGTTATCGTGGGCAACATGTGGGGCGCCTATTTCAAACGCACCACGACGAAGGGGCTGCTGTGGGACAGCGTCAAATACGTCAGCAAACGGGGCCATGAGTGGTTCCATTCCGTGTGGCGGGGCGAGGAAGGTCGTATGTGGACAGGCTCGCAGGACGGCTACCTGACCTTCAGCGCCGACAGCGGACGCACCTTCACCACGCTGCGCGACACCGCCTTCGACCACAAGACGGGCATCGACAAAATCTACATGCTCACGGCCGACAGCGGCTGGATTGTCTGCCACGACAAGAGCTTCTACTCCACCTCCGACAACTGGCGCACCTGGCACCGCCATTCCACACCTGGCAACAACGGAGCGAGTTTTGTCCGCCCATGGAAAAATTACCTGATTGTGGGACGAGCCAACGAAAGCTATTATACCACCGCCGGTGCCTCGGAATGGAAACGCACACCACTGACGCTACGGTCCTTCGAAGTAGACCCCATCACTGGAATGCTGTGGGCACTGGACGACAACCAACAGGTAGTCCTGATGGAGGACATCGACCGCTGGAAGCCAATGGGAGTGAAAGCGCTGTACATCATCGGAGTATACGACAGCCGACTCTTCTGCCGGACCGAGGAAGGGGTGATGCGCGTGGGCGCCGACGGAGTGGTGGACCTCTGCCCTCTCCTCACCGACAAGCGGCCTCTCGACGAGCCCGAACACACCCTCACCCATAGCAAACTCCTCTGGGGCTACGACGACAAGAGCGTCTATCTCCTCGATGCCGAGGGCTGGTACCGCGTGGCGCGGCCGCTCAACATCGCAAGCTTGACGCCCGACCCCGACCGCGACGACCGCGTCATCGTCATGACCGAAGTGAGCGAGATGCGAGGAGAAGAATCGGGGAAGACCTTCAGTGTCGACACCGCCGGCCATGTCACCCCCTACACCTATCGCCAGCCATTGGCGGCTTTCGTCAAACCCGGCCTGCAAAGTCTGGAAATCACCACCTATAAAACCTTTGGCTACAATCGTTACAAGGAGACCATCGGCTACCGCCGCCGTGGAGACGTCCTGGTGGAGACTTCACGTTATGCAGACGAAGACAGCTACGACGCCCACTTCATCGAGCCGCCACGTCTGGATTACGACACCGCCAAGCGTCCATTGCCAGTGACGTCCATCGAACAAGCCCTGCTGACCCTCGGCGAACGCTACAGCCTCTACCCTACCCCGCAGGACTTCGGCTTGACTGACACGACGCTGGACATTCATAAAGTCTATTACGAACGCGATGTGTTCGGCAGCAACAAGCACGGCTACTACATCACCCTCGTCAACCAAGAGGGCGACACTCTCACAGCCTGGGGCAACACCTCCTCCAATCTTGACCTCGGCTTCAGCACTCACTTCCCTTGGATGCTGCCGATGACAGTGCGCTGGCGTGGAGCCGAATTCCTCACCTACCAACCCACCCTGTGGCAAGCCCTGCGCGAGGCCATGCCCGACAGTATGATGCACAGGAACTATCTCGACAACAGCACCCTGCACGAGAAAGACACCCTCCAAAGCGGTGACCTGATATTCCTGCGAGACAACTGGTCGGATATGTCGAAAGCCATCAACGCCAGCACAGGCCAGTACACCCACGTGGCCTTGGTGGAACGCGACAGCACCGGAAAGGTGTGGGTCATCGAGGCCACGCCTAAGGAAGGGGTGAGCAAACAATCGTTTAATGCCTTTAAAAACAGAAACGAAACCCGTTATTTCGGTTACCACGTCTACCGCCTCACCGTACCCTTCGACACCGCCGCCGTCATCGCCCATGCCAATAGCCTCATCGGGAAGCCCTACGACAGCGCCTTCCTGCCCGACAACGACGCCTACTACTGCTCCGAACTCATCCAGGCAGCCTTCGACGACCTCTTTGAATCCAAGCCCATGAATTGGCGCGACAAAGAGGGCAATCTACCCGAATATTGGATAAAACACTTTAAGGAACTCGGCATGCCCGTCCCCGAAGGAGTCCCGGGAACCAACCCCACCGACCTCTCCCGCTCGCCGCTGTTCAAGAAATTATGAATCACTCTTCCTTCTTCAGGGAGAAAGGAATACCATAATGCTGAAGAGTCGTGAAATACTTACCATTAATATACAACACCTTCCACGGCTTAATACTCATCAGGTAACGCTTGAACTCTTGCGTCAATTCTGGAAATTCATCCATCCTCATCTCCCGTCTCAGCAAGTCCAAACTGTCTTGCATCCTCCCAAGTTCCAATTCCGTGTAATCCTCCTTGTGCCAGCGCAATTCATAAAACAAATTGCTAAATTCCTCCCACTTGCCTTTGTATTGCGTTATCAACTCTGCATCAAGCAGATTCCCCAACGAGTCCACCATGCAACGCCCAACTTCGAAATAGACCTTCTCCGTCGAGTCCGACTCAAAATGCTTGCGAAGAACCGGCAGAAAACCATTCTTAAAGGCACTCCATTGCTCAGGTGTACATCTTTCAATATCAAAGCCGTCGACAACCACGCGGTTGTTGTAGAGTTCGCGATTGGCAACATGCCCTTTCTCCACCTCAATGAACATCTCCCTCTCGCAGTGCCTGTTCCACCCCATGTGTACATAGAATAGCATCTCTCCCTGTACCACCCTCAGCGTGTCGGTGACCCAGGTGGCCACAATCCGATTGCCGATATAATAGTCCTTGAACACTTCACGCATCACCTCCTGCGGTAGCGACCTCTCAAGGAAGTAATCCTCCTCAAACATGTCAGATTCTTCGTTGACAATCTCATACGTCACACTGTCGAGCACAAGCCAGTCGCCGTCCAGACTCCAATAGCAGACAAAACCGTCATAATTGGCGGTGGAAACAACCTTATTATCCGGCAAATGGTCACGCAGGGCGACATAAAGGGCGGAGTCTTGATGCACAGGCCTACCCAACAGACTCCATGTCTGGCCGTCGACATGCATCACGTCGCCCTCCTGCCCCGTGGCATAGGCCATCACAGGAGCCAATGCCATCAACACCACCAAAAGGAAACGTCTCATTCCAGTTTTATTACTGGTTCGCGTACTGCTGCACCTCGTCGTGGAAGAACTCGAGCTGGATGCCGGCCTGGCGGAACAGTTCCTCGCTCTCGGCACCGGCGTGGTATTTGCGCTCGCAGACCACGCGTTTGATGCCGCAGTTAATGATGAGCATGGCACAGGTGCGGCAGGGAGTCATGCGGCAGTAGAGCGTGGCGCCGTCGAGGGCGATGCCGCGACGGGCAGCCTGACAGATGGCGTTCTGTTCGGCATGTACGGTGCGGACACAGTGGGTGGAGATATGTCCGTCGGCATCGATGGTCTGACGGAAGAGGTGGCCCACCTCGTCGCAATGTGGAAGGCCGCTGGGAGAGCCCACATAGCCCGTCACCAGCAACTGCTTATCTTTCACGATGACGCAGCCCGAACGGCCACGGTCGCAGGTGGCGCGTTTGGAGGCGGCATTAGCGAGGTCCATGAAATACTCGTCCCATGAGGGACGATGATAGGTGATCTGGTGCAGCACCTCCTCCACATGGGCGTTGAGTTGCTCGATGGTGCCCCCATTGTCGAAGCGAAAGTCGGCATGTTCAATGCAGTATTTGAGATTCTGCTTATTGGGGTCAGCGTTGTCCATCTCGCGCTGCTCGTTGGCGATAAAAGTCTCGTAGTCGATATGGTCGGTCTCCGAGCCGCGTAGCACGGCGCGCTCGTAGCGCACCTTCGGGTCGGCATCCACGGCGAAGAGGTAGAAATTGGGCTTGCCGCGCAGGGCGCTGACCTCACCCGGGGTGCGTATGCTCTCGATGATGCAGTTGCAGCCCGAAGCGGCAGCCTTCTCGTAGAGCTGCTCGACAATCCACGACGGCGTATGCTGTGCACGGAGGTCGTTGCCCACCAGCGTCATGCTGTCGCGGTTCACCTCCATCCCGCGGCGCTTGATTTCCTCGATGAGGAAAGCGCGCACGGAATAGTGCACGAACCCTTTGTTCTGCACCAGATAATCGACGATGGTGCCCTTCCCGGCCCCCAACGTCCCCGTGATTCCTATGGTAATCATTACGGTTTAAGGTTTAAAGTTTAAGGTTTAAGGGGTACAGGTTAGCATTTAAACTTGTACTGCAGCTGGGCCAGCTCTTCGTTGGCTTTGACGATTTTCTTCTTGAGGCCGGCCTTGTAGGCGACGAGCTTCTGCATCAGGGCATCGTCACCGAGGGCCATCATCTGCATGGCCAGGATAGCGGCATTCTGGGCGCCGTTGATGGCCACGGTGGCCACGGGAATTCCCGGAGGCATCTGCATGATGGCGAAGGTGGCGTCGAGCCCCTCGAGACAGGAACCCTTGATGGGCACCCCGATGACGGGCAGCGGCGTCTCTGCAGCGATGACGCCCGGCAGGGCGGCAGCCATACCGGCACCGGCGATAATCACCTTGATGCCACGTCCCTGTGCGTTGCGGGCGAAGTCGCTCACCTCGGCAGGCGTGCGGTGGGCGGAGAGGGCGTTGACCTCGAAGGGAATCTCCATCTCCTCAAAGAACTGACAGGCTTTCTCCATGACCGGCAGGTCGGAGGTAGAGCCCATGATGATGCTGACGATAGGTTTCATATTGTGATAATTCTTTTTTTTATAACGCTGATTCGACGAAAAAATTGTGCCTGCCTTTCAATGCCCCTACCTTGATGAGAGGGAGGCGCTGGTCTTGTAGAGGCGCTGGAGGAGGGCTTCGAGGAAGTGTTGCGAGGCGGGGTCGGAGGGATCGAGGGTGCGGCTGACACAGTCGTAGGAGGCAGTACCGGAGGGGGTGATGTAGTTGAGGCGGTTCTTCACGGCATGCGTGGCGAAGGGTTTCCGTTGCGAGAATTTCGTTCCGAAGACATTACGGCTGAAGACGAAGGGCGTGATGTCGAGGTGCATCTGCGCCAAGAGGGTCGCCGCGATGTCGCTCTGGTTCACGATACCATCGAACTCGCCAGTCTTTGCCAATGCGCCCCCGAGCCAGAGGATGGGTATCTCGGAGACCCGCACGTCGGCCGACGACTGTCCCTCGAGGAAGACCGCCCCGTGGTCGGGAACGACGATGACCAGCAGGCTGTCCCACAACGGCAAGGCTTTCAGGTTGTCGACGAAGATCCCAAGGCAGGAGTCGGTATAGGCGAAAGCGTTCTGCCGCTCGTCAGCAAGACGATGATAGTCGACCTCCCAAGGCTCATGGCTGCTGAGGGTGAGGATGGCAGAGAAGAAAGGCCTATGCGAAGGAATGAGACCAGAGGTGAGCGTATACTCATCGGGCACTCCCCAGGCACTGGAATAGAGCTCCTTGGGGAAGGTCTCGCCACCATTGGCTTGGGTGAATCCCGTCTCCAGGAAGTACATGCGCATATTGGTGTAGTCAATGTCGCCCCCGAAGGTCATCGAGGTGGCGTAGCCCTCCGCTTTAAGCGACGAGGCGATGGAGGGCAGATGACGGCAGAGGTCGGGGCGTTTCATCAGCGTGGCCGTAGGCAACCCCAGCCAGCCGCTGAGGATGGAGACAAGACCTCGATCGGTGCGATAGTTGTTGGCATAGGCGTGGGAGAAATAGAGACCCTCTTTTCTTAATCGTTGCAGATTGGGGGCCACGACGCTATCGCCCACCATGCCGTTGCCGCCACCTTCCCAGATGACCAGCAGGACATTGGGACGCTCGATGCGCAGCACGGTGTCGGCAAGAGTGGCATCGGGCTCGAAGATATCGCCCAGCTGGGCATCCACCTCCTCCTCGGGCATACTGTCGAACTCCTTGCCGAGGTCCTGCATCTTGAAGAGGGAGTGGAACATATTGAAAGTGGGATTGAGGGCCGCATGGTTGCAGAAGGAGTAGCTGGAATAGTAGGCGTAGGAGGGATTGGCGGTGGATTCGGAGAGGCCTCCGCGCATACCGAGGAAGAGCAAGGCAGAGAGGAGAATGTAGAATGTAGAATGCAGAATGCAGAATGAGGGCTTCGCCTGCAAGGGGGCTATAGTCTTAGGGGTGACCCAGCGGAGGAGCATCACACAGCCCCAGACGAGGAGTCCCACGACGATGAATCCCACAATGGTGAACCATACCGGCAGGCCGGCCAGCATCTCCTTGGGCTGTGCGGCATAGATGAGGTCGTTGGCATCGGGCTTGGCGCCCCAATAGCTGTAGAGCACCATATCGACGGCGAAAGCCAGCGTGAAGACCAGACAGATAAGCACGTAATAGGGCACCAGCACCCGCCGCAGGGGGATGCGGACGAAAAGGCTGAGCAAGGTCACGAGGACAGGCACCACCAACAGATAACAGGCGGTGGCGATATCGAGCCGCAACCCGTGCCAGAGAGCCGCCACACAGGTAAAGAAGGGCGCTCCCTCGGCCATAGAGCCGTTATAAATCAGAAAAACCACCTTCTGTGCCACAAAGAGCAGCACCAGCATCAGGAAGAGGCTGCCAAGGAACCGCAACCTCAAAGGAATGCAGGAGAAGAGGGTGGAGAACTTCATGGATAGAGGTCTAACAATCAGTTACTCAGCGCGCTGAGGGGGGGGTAGAAGTATCTAATTTACAGTAGATTGAGTTATTGGAGAGAAACTCCGGCACGATGGATTTCATCTTGCCCACAATCTTCATGTCGTCCATGCCTTCGAGGACCTCCCACAGCTCGTTGTACTCGCGGTCGATGGCCTCGAGGGGGTACTTGCGCACCTGGGCGCGCATAATCTTGGGATGGTAGGTGGGGATGGTGTTCTCCTTGGTGGCCAGCAGCTCCTCGTAGAGCTTTTCTCCCGGACGGAGGCCAATCTCCTTGATTTCGATATCGTGGCGGCCGGAGAGCTGAATCATCTTGAGGGCCATATCGTAAATCTTGACGGGCTTGCCCATGTCGAAGACGAAGATGTCGCCCCCTTCGCCCATAGCGCCCGCCTCGAGCACCAGGTTGCAGGCCTCGGGGATGGTCATGAAGAAGCGGATGATGTCCTTGTGCGTCACCGTGAGGGGACCACCAGCGGCAAGCTGTTTCTTGAAGAGCGGGATAACAGAACCGTTGGAACCAAGCACATTACCGAAACGGGTGGTAACGAAATGGGTCTGGTCGGTGGAGCGGCTCTGGATATAAATCTCGGCCATACGCTTGGTGGCACCCATCACGTTGGTGGGGTTCACAGCCTTGTCGGTGGAAATCATGACGAACTTCTGCACACCGTACTTGATGGCGAGATCGGCCACATTGCGGGTTCCGAAGACATTGATATAGACGGCTTCGTAGGGGTTCTCCTCCATGAAAGGCACATGCTTGTAGGCTGCAGCGTGATAGACGAGGTTGGGGCGGAAGGTCTCGAAGACCTCCTCCATGCGGGCCTTGTCCTTGACATTGGCGATGATGAACTCCATGCGCTCCAGATGGTCCTTGTAGGTGTTCTTCAGTTCGAACTGCAGGTCATACATGGGACTTTCTGCCTGATCGACCATGATGACCTTCTTGGGCTGGTATTGTAGAAGCTGACGACAGATTTCGGAGCCGATGGAACCGGCAGCACCGGTGACCATCACCACCTTGTCGACCACCTCGCGGACAATATTCACGTTGTCCATCTTGATGGGGTCGCGACCTAGCAGATCCTCAATCTTGATGTCCTCAATCTGGTTCGACGAGAAAGAGCCATTGAGCCAAGTGCTGACTTGCGGCACCGCCTTCACTGTGAGACCCAAATCGAGAGCTCGTGTGGTGATGGCCTGTTTGTGTTTCAGTCGGATGGTGGGGATAGCGATGATGAGCTGACTCACCTGTTTGTTCTTGATAAACTTAGGCATCAGCACGTTGCGCACACGCATCACCGGTACACCGTTCAGGTTCTGATTCACCTTCGACATATCGTCGTCGATGAATGCCACCACGCGATACTCGATGCGGAAATCCTGAATCAACGCATTGTAGGCGATGATGCCTGCGGCACCAGCGCCATAGATGATGACGTTCTCGGTGGGACGGCGGCGGCGGAAATAATCGTTGTAGACACGCTGAATCACCAAACGCGAGATAATCATCACGGTGGCCAGTAGCGTATATAGCATAAATATCTCACGATAGGAAAGCAGGTAGTCGGTGCGGACAATGGTCGGACGATGCTGGTTGTTGACAAAGTTAAAAGCGATGAAGAGCAATGCCGGTCCAACGGTAGCCACGATAATCTTGTAGATATCGCTCATGCCCGCATGACGGATGATGCCGCGATAGGAGCCCGTGAATAGGAAGAACACCAGCGTTACGACAAACGAAACGATAAGCTTGAAGAGCGTCCCCCGGAAGGTCATGTCGTTAAAGCCACCTTGACGGAGTGCTTCCATCAAGAAAAACGCGAACAGGAAAATAAGCACATCCAACACCAGCACATACCACTGGGAGATGGTGGAATGGCGGTATTTCTTGACCGCCCAGAAGGAAATTTTCCTGAAAGGATTTATACTTCTAACATTCATATTGTTATTGCTTTATAGTCGTGCGTCGATTATTGTTCTTGGTAATATGCCTTTCACATCGTAGATCACGCCGGGTTGAGGCACCAGCGCGCGGAGGTCGAGGGAAAGGAAAGCGTCGTGAGCCACAGCCAGTATAGCTACGTCGAACTGAGTTTTTTCAATTTTCATTTTTGAATTCTCAATTTCTATGCCATATTCGCCGAGGGCTTTTGCAGGATCCACCCAAGGGTCGTAGAGAGTGATATTGGGGGTATATTCCCGAAGGGTGTGGTAGATGTCCACTACCTTGGTGTTGCGTATATCGGGGCAGTTCTCCTTGAAGGAGAAGCCCAGAATAAGGATGCGGGCGTCCTTGACGGGCACCCCTTTGAGGTTCATCTGACGGATGGTCTGGTTGGCCACATAGGCACCCATCGAGTTGTTGAGGCGACGGGCGTTGCTCATCACACGCGGCAGCACACCGTAGAGTTGCGACTTCTGGATGAGGTAGTAGGGGTCGACCGAGATACAATGGCCGCCCACCAAACCAGGGTTGAGCTTGATGAAGTTCCACTTGCTGGCAGCGGCTTCGAGCACGTCGTGGGTGTCGATACCCATGGCGTTGAATATCTTGGCCAACTCGTTGACGAAGGCGATATTGACATCGCGCTGCGAGTTCTCGATAATCTTCGAGGCCTCAGCCACTTTGATGGAGGGGGCTTTGTGGGTGCCATTGAGAAGCACGCTGTTGTAGAAGTCGTCAACGAGGTCGGCCGCTTCGGGTGTGGAACCCGAGGTAACCTTGCGGATGGTCTCCACGCGGTGTTCTTTATCACCGGGGTTGATACGCTCGGGGCTATAGCCAGCGTAGAAATCGACGTTGAGTTTCAATCCCGACACCCGCTCAATGACTGGAAGACATTCCTCCTCGGTAACACCGGGATAGACGGTACTTTCGTAGATGACGATATCGTCCTGCGAGAGGACCTTGCCCACCGTCTCGGAGGCTCTGAGCAGAGGGGTGAGGTCGGGACGGTTGTTGTCGTCCACAGGCGTGGGAACAGCAACGATATAGAGGTTGCAGCCTTTGATGTCGTCGAGCGACGAGGTGCAACGGAAGCCATGGTTGTTGATAGCCTCCTGAAGCAGGTCGTCCTCCACCTCGAGGGTGTCGTCGTGTCCCTGCATCAGCGCTTCCACACGGCGGCTGTCGATGTCGAAGCCCACGGTGGGATACCTCGTCGAGAAGAGACGTGCCAGGGGCAGGCCTACGTATCCGAGGCCCACCACACAAATCTTTATGTCGCTCAACGTTATCATATCACAGAGGCTATTTGTTCAATTTCTTCATCAGTGAGATATGGGTGCATGGGGAGCGAGAGGACCGTCTTGGTGAGCTGTTCCGCCATAGGACATGGGTTCTGATGGAGACAAGCGAAGGCGGTCTGCTGACTCATGGTACGGGGGTAGTAGACCATCGAGGGAATGCCGGCAGCCTTCAGGCGAGCCTGCAGCTCATCGCGGTGGTCGGTCTGGATGGTATATTGTGCCCACGAGGAGGTGTATTCTTCGGGCACCACGGGAGTCTTTACTTTCCCTGCAAGAAGTTCATCATATTTCTGCGCAATTCTGTTTACCGCCTTGAGTTCATCCTCGAAATGGCTAAACTTCACCTGCAGCACAGCCGCTTGCAGTGTATCCAAGCGGGAATTAAGGCCGAGTCGTACATTGTCGTATTTATCGGTTCCTTTGCCGTGTACACGCAAAGAACGCAACAGGTCGGCACAGTAGTCGTCGTCAGTGAAAAGAGCACCTCCATCTCCATAACAGCCTAACGGTTTTGCAGGGAAGAACGAGGTGGTGGCGATATCACCGAAGGAGCAGGCTTTACTGTTTCCTATGGCTCCACCAAATCCCTGGGCGCCATCTTCAATGAGATTCATTACCAACCCGTGACATTCTTCAATGAGTTGCTCATAATTGGCAGGCTGTCCAAAGAGGTCGACAGCAATCACCGCCCTAGGCAAGAGTCCCTCTTGCTCTATGAGGTCATAATATTTTTTCCTTAGGTCGTGGATGTCGATGTTATAGGTATCCTTGTCCACATCGACAAAAATGGGTGTTGCTCCAGTCATGGCCACCACCTCAGCGGTGGCGAAGAAGGTGAAGTCGGGTACGAAGACGGCATCGCCGGGACCAATATTCAAAGCCATCAGCGCCAAACGTAAGGCGTCGGTGCCGTTGGCACAGGTGATGCAGTGTTTCACGCCCACATAATCGGCCAACTGCTGCTCCAATTCCGCCACCTGCGGACCCATGATATAGGCACCGCTATGGGCGGCCTTCAAGAGGGCTTCATCCATCTCGGCACGCATGGCCTCGTATTGTCTATGTAGGTCGCGGAACTGCATTCTTTTATGGTTAGTGATTATGAGTTATTGGTTATTGAGGTCTGCTGTTTTGCCTATAATTTTTGCGGGTACGCCGGCAACAATGGCATAATCGGGTACATCTTTGGTTACCACGGCACCAGCTCCCACCAGCGCATGACGGCCAATGATGTGTCCGCAGACGATGGTAGCATTGGCACCTATCGAGGCACCCTCCTTGACCAGCGTGCGCTCATAATGGCCATTGGCAGGTCTATCCAACCGAGGCATCAACACATTGGTGAAGACACAACTGGGGCCGAGGAAAACATTGTCCTCTATCTCCACCCCTTCATATACGGAGACATTGTTCTGGATGCGCACACCGTTGCCTATCTTCACATTGGGACCGATGTTTACATTCTGTCCCAGCGAGCAGTTCTCGCCCAAGGTGGCACCTGACTGGATATGACAGAAGTGCCACACCTTGGTGCCTTTGCCCAAAGTGACGCCCTCATCAATATAGGAACTTTCGTGAATATATACTTCTTCTTTCAACTCTTATCTATTATCTCTTAACCCTTATCTACCATCCAAAGGGGTGTTTAGTTAACGGATATTTGGCCATGGGGTGGTAGTCGCCCGTAAGACCCACGGGTTCCGCATGACGGATGTCGTAGACGGTCTGGATGCAGGCTTTGGCCTCGGAGATACGGAATCCACGACCCACAAGGATCTCCTCGTAGCTACGGGTGTGGAGGTCGGTGAAGCCGTTGCTGAACTCGAACTCTTCGCCATCCACGGTGATGGAGCGGTAACTCCCCGTAACGCCTTGTGGCAGGTGTTCACCGTTGATGCTGAGAAAATAGCGCACACGCGCCTGACGCAACTCGAGGTAGCCCGCCACACGGTCGTGACTGGCCACATGTACCACGCTCTTCTGCACCGGTCCGAAAACCCACTGCAGCATGTCGTAGAAATGCACGCCGATATTGGTGGCCACACCGCCGCTTTTTTGCACATTACCTTTCCACGAAGCATAGTACCAGTAGCCACGGGGTGTGATATAGGAGAGGTCCACATCGTAGACCTTGTCCTTCGGTCCCTCCTCTATCTTCTTTCTCAACGCAATCACGGAAGGGTGCAGGCGCAGTTGGAAGATGGTGAAGGCCTGATGACCCGTCTCCTTCTCGACCTGCTCCAGCGCTTCGATGTTCCACGGGCTGAGGGCCACAGGCTTCTCGCAGATGACGTCACAACCCAGACGGAGACCGTAGCGGGTGTGGGCGTCGTGCAGGTAATTGGGCGAACAGACGGTGAGGTAGTCGATATTGATGCCTTGGGTCTTCACATGGTTGTTGTGTCGGTCGAAGAGCTCCTGTTCGGTGAAAAACGAGGCACGGGGGAAGTAACTGTCGATGATGCCGACAGAATCGTTCTTGTCATAGGCCGATATCAAATCGTTACCCGTCTCCTTGATGGCTTTCAGGTGACGCGGAGCGATATATCCGCCAACCCCTATGAGTGCAAAATTCTTCATGATATATTCTTTAGACAAACAGCCACGCTGTCAGTCCAGTAGGGTATTTCTTGATGGAAGGTGTTCTTGAATTTGGTCTTGTCGAGCACCGAATAAGCCGGCCTCTTCACAGGGCTGGGGTATTCATTGCTGTGACAAGGGAGGATGCGGCAGGCGGTGTATCCACTCTGACGGGCAATCTCCTTGGTGAAGTCATACCAGCTGCAGACGCCCTCGTTGGCAAAGTGGAAAATGCCCTCCTGCTGCCGATAGTCGCCATTTTCGATAAGGATGAAGACCGCTTTTGCCAAATCGCCAGCGTAAGTGGGGGTACCCACCTGGTCGAAGACCACCCGCAACTCGGGCTTCTCGGCCGTGAGGCGCAGCATGGTAAGCAGGAAGTTTTTGCCGTATTCGCTGTAGAGCCACGAGGTGCGGAATATCAGGTGATGACAGGCCTCGGTTGCCTTCTCGCCTGCCAGTTTGGTGCGTCCGTAGGCTCCCGTGGGATTGGGGAGCTCCTCTTCTGTGCAGGGAGTGTTGTGAAGTGTGCCCCCGAAGACATAGTCGGTGGAGAAATGTATCAGTGTACCTCCTACCCTCTTCATGGCTGCCGCCATATTAGCTACGGCATCCCCGTTGATGCGGAGAGCCGTCGCCTCATCGCTCTCGGCACGGTCCACATTGGTATAGGCAGCACAGTTGACAATCATCCGGACGGAGTGCTCGTCAATCCAAGCGTTCACCGCGTCGGGAGAGGTAATGTCGAGTTCCTCCACGTCGGTGAAGAGCCAGTCGTATTGCGACTGAGGGGCAAGTAATCGGAAGTGCCTACCTAATTGACCATTGGCACCTGTGACGAGAATATTCATTTCTTTCAGTAGTTAAGTAGACAGTAGTTAAGACATTACAAAATATCATCAACGCTTAGAAAAGGCGTTACAAAATCATTAAAGCGGGGGTGATGGCTGTCTTTCTCCGAGAGCAGCACGGCCTCTTTCGGCAGCCGCCAGTCGATGGCCAGCGTGGGGTCATCCCAAGCGATAGCCCCTTCCGACTCAGGGTGGTAGTATTCGTCGCATTTGTATTGGAACACCACTTCGTCGCTCAGCACGGCAAAGCCGTGGGCCATCCCCTTGGGAAGGAAGAGCTGACGGTGGTTCTCGCCGCTGAGTTCCACAGCCACATGACGGCCATAGGTGGGCGAACCCTTACGGATGTCGACGGCCACATCGAGTACCGTACCACTGACCACACGCACCAATTTCGACTGTGCATAAGGCGGCTTCTGGAAATGCAATCCACGAACAACACCGTAGCGCGATTTCGACTCGTTGTCCTGCACGAAAGTCACCTGCATACCCGTCTGCTCAGCGAAGTCACGCACGCTAAAACTCTCAAAGAAGTATCCACGAGCATCCCCGAAAATGCGGGGCTCGATGATTTTCACGCCTGCTATCTCTGTATCAATCACGTTCATTGTCAAGCAATTTCAGTAGATATTGTCCGTATTGGTTCTTAATCATAGGCTGTGCCACACGGCGGATCTCGTCAGCCGAGAGCCATCCTTGCTCGTAGCCGATGCTCTCGAGGCAGGCCACTTTCAGTCCCTGACGTTTCTCGATGACCTCGATAAAGGTGGAGGCCTCTGCCAGTGAGTCGTGGGTGCCGGTGTCGAGCCAGGCGAAACCGCGCCCCATGAGCTGCACATTCAGTTCGCCATCGTTGAGGAACTCCTGATTCACCGAGGTAATTTCCAACTCGCCACGGGCGCTGGGTTTGATGCTCTTAGCCACCTGCACCACCTTGTTGGGGTAGAAGTAGAGGCCCACGACGGCATAGTTCGACTTCGGCTCCTTGGGCTTCTCCTCGATGGAGAGCACGCGGCCGCTGTTGTCGAACTCCGCCACCCCATAGCGCTCGGGGTCGGCCACCCAGTAGCCAAAGACGGTGGCTTTCTTGTCGTTCTCGGCCGAGAGGACAGCCTGACGCAGCATCTTACTCAAACCGTTGCCATGGAAGATATTGTCTCCCAGCACGAGGCAGACGGAATCGTTGCCGATGAACTCCTCGCCGATGATGAAAGCCTGCGCCAGCCCATCGGGAGAAGGCTGTTCGGCATAGCTGAAGTGCACACCGAAGTCGCTGCCGTCACCCAGCAGGCGACGGAATCCCGGCAGGTCGTGGGGGGTGGAGATAATCAAGATGTCGCGGATGCCCGCCAACATGAGAACACTGATGGGATAGTACACCATCGGCTTGTCATAGATGGGCAGGAGTTGCTTGCTGACTCCCTTAGTTATAGGATAGAGGCGGGTGCCAGAGCCTCCCGCAAGAACAATACCTTTCATTCTCTGTTCAGTTTTATCTTATACACAATGCCTTACGCCGAAACCAGCGCAAGGAGAGGATTTGCAAATATACACATTTTTTTTATTTCATGCACAGAAACCTATTTTATATAGAAAATTTCGCCCATGGGAGACAAGAAACAGCCATTTCTAAACAAAAGAGTATCAGCATCATCTATACCCTCTTTCTTAAAAAGTACAAATAAATCCTTGCCATTTGGGAAATTAGTTGTATTTTTGCAGTTCAAAATATACTGAAGTCAAACAAAATTTTTATACACACAATGAAGAAGTTTTTACTTGCCGTGATGCTCTTTGCTTTCCTGCCTTTGGCAGCGATAGCACAGTCACCCAACATGATGGCCATGGCGCAAGCCGAACTGCAGAAACGCGGTCTCAATGAGACTGAAGTGCGTACCCGCCTGCTGGAAAATGGTATCGATGTGGACAACATCCCGCCCACCGAGTATAAAAACTACCAAGGCCGCATCATGTCCATTCTTGACCAGATGCAGGCTGAAAAAGCCGCCAAAGAGGCCCCGAAAACCACTGAAGAAGGTGCATCTTCCACTATCGGTGGCGGAGAAACAACCGTGACTGCAACCTCAGCGACCATGCCCCAGACCACCATCGGTGAAGCTGCGGCAGAAGCCGCTCTCGAAGAGGCCATAGCCGAAAACGGTGTTTCTCCGACAGAAGGCAGTGATATTTATGGCCACTCCCTCTTTGTTGGCAAGAACCTCGATGTGTTCCGCACCACTGACGGTGCGTTGGCTCCCGAGCATTATGTGCTGGGTGAAGGCGACGAGGTGCACATCTCCATCTTCGGCTCCTCGCAGACTGAGATACATCAGCGCATCGGTGCCGACGGCTCCATTCAACCTGCTGGTGCCACCAAGATATTCCTCAAAGGCATGACGCTGGCTCAGGGCCGTGCCGCCATCCAGAACAAGCTGGCACAACACTATGCCTACCGCTCCGACCAAATTGCCGTCACCATCACCACGGCCCGTACCGTGAGCGTGAGCATCTACGGCGAGGTGGGAGTGCAGGGTGGCTTCACCCTCAGCGCCTTGAACACCGCCTTCAACGCGTTGACTGCCGCTGGTGGTCCCACCGCCATGGGTTCGGTGCGTAACATCCAGCTTTCGCGCGGTGGCAAGGTGACCCGCTTGGACATCTACCAGTTCATGAAGAACCCCACCATCGGTACCCCCTATGACATCCAAAACGGTGACGTTATCTTTGTGCCCATCGCACAGAAGATTGTGGAGATTAAAGGTGCCGTTAACCGCCCCATGCGCTATGAGATGATTGACGGCGAAGGCATCAAGGAACTGGTTGACTATGCCGGTGGACTGGTCTACAACGCCTACATGGAATATGTGCAGGTGGAGCGTTTCGAGAACGGAGAACGCAAATATCTGGAATACAACCTCAACGACGTGATGAAAGGCAAGAAGAAAGTGGAGTTGCGCAATGGCGACGTGGTGCAGATTCTGCGTTCCGATGTGCCCATGGAAAACTATGTGGCCATCAACGGCGACGTCTACTACGGCGGCAACTACGACCTCAAGGGCAACAGCAGCCTCAAGGCTTTGATTGAGAAAGCCAAGCCCACCTATACCGCCAAGAGCGACTATGTGTTTGTGGAGCGTATGAGCCCCGATTCGACAGTAACAGTGCTCACCGTCCCCTTCCCCGGCACGAACGGCAACCCCGACTTCACCCTGCAGGCCCGCGACGTGGTGCGTGTGCTCCAGAAATCGGCCTACCGTGACCTCGACACCATCGCTGTCAGCGGCCAGGTGCGTCAGCCCTTCTCTCGTCCCTTCGGCCTCAACGACCGCATGACTGTGGGACAGGCCATCGAATATGCCGGCGGACTAAAGACCACCGTCTTCCCCGTGGCCTACATCTTCCGCAAAGATGTCACCAATCCCGACAAGATGCAGTATCTGCGCGTCAACCTTGATGCCGATGGCGAGATGTTGCTGCAGCCCGGTGACCGTCTGAATATCTACGATAACACCACCTATACCAACATCGGCGAGGTGCGCGTGAGCGGTGCCGTGAAGAACCCCATGGGTACTCCCTTTGACCCCTCCATCTCTGTGCACGACCTCCTCTCCATGGCTGGCGGCTTCGAAGTGGGTGCCGCCTACGACCGCGTCGAAGTGTTCCGCACCAACATCTCCGACAAGGACGAGGTTGAACTTGAGCAACTCACCCTTACTATCGACCAGAACTACAACCTTGTCAACGCCAGAAGAGGCAAGGAGGAGCTCAAAAACTTCCAGCTGCAGCCCTTCGACCACATCGTGGTGCGTATGACCCCCAATTTCACGAAAGGTCGCACCGTGGAAATCACCGGCCGTGTGAAATACCCCGGAGCCTACGTCCTCGAGGACGGCGAGACCCAGCTATGGGAAGTCATCAAGAGAGCTGGCGGCCTCCTCGAAGATGCCGAGCCCTATTCCATCCTCGTCCGCACCACCGGCAGAGCCCAAGGTCCCATCAGCATCAACCTCAATGACGTCAAGAAGCGCAAAGGCAACATGAAGTACAATCCCATCCTGATGGACGGCGATGTTATCACCATCCCGCGTCGTGAAAACACCGTCATCATTCGCGAGACCGGTACCCGCATGGCCCAGTATGTCCCCGAAGAATTTGTATCGAGTCAGAAGACCATCGTCTATCAGGGCGCCCACACCGCCGCCTGGTATATCAAACACTATGCCGGTGGTTTCGACAAGGATGCCGACCGCTGGAGCGTCACCGTGACCTACCCCAACAACCAATCCGAGAGCACCAAACGCCGTTTGCTCTTCTTCCGCCGCACCCCCACCGTGGAGCCCGGTGCTGTGATTACCTTACGCATGGATACCGAAAAAATTAAAGAACGCGAACGTAAGCTCGCCGAACCCAAAGAGAAATTCGACTGGATGAGTGAAATGGGCAAGATACTCTCTGCCTTCACCTCCCTCGCCTCCATCATTATCATGGCCCATAGTATTTCCAAGATACAATAACAAGATATGGAAGAGAATCTCAACAACACCCCTGCTCCCGAAGAGGAAAACGAAGGCATCGACATCAAAGCGCTGCTTGGCAACCTTTGGGCCGGCCGCAAGACCATCTTCATCACCCTCGGCATCTTTGTCGCGTTGGGCATCCTGTCGGCAGTGACGATGAAACGCACCTACTCTGTCAGCACCGTCATGGTGCCCCAGATGGGTTCTGCCAAAAGTTCAGGCTTAAGTAGTTTGGCATCACTGGCGGGCTTCGATCTGGGCACCTCTTCGAATGGCGGAGAGCTGTCACCCCTTGTCTACCCACAGATTGTCAACAGCGTACCCTTCCGCCTGAAGCTGATGCACACACCCATGCACTATGAGAAGTGCGACACGATGATCAGCATGCTCGACTATGCGCTGGCCGGATATGAGAAACCGACAGCGATGGACTATGTCTTGAGATACACCATCGGACTGCCGGGAGTGATTATCGGTGCCATCAGCGGAGAAAAGAAAGAGGTGGCTCCTGCAATCCCCGCTGTCCCGGACTCTAGCAACACCCGCAAGCCTGTTGTAGTGACTCCCGACGAACAGAAGATGCTGGATAAGTTCGGTTCCTTCCTCTCCCTCAATGTTGACAAGAAAGAGGGAACCATCACTTTGGTGACCCATGGCACTGAACCCATTCAGACCGCCGAACTAGCCATGAATGCACAGCAGTTACTGCAGGAGGAGGTGACCCGTATCCGTGTGGAGAAATCGAAGAGCGAACTGGACTACATCCAGGCACGTTATTACGAGGCCAAAGAAGAGGCCGAACGCTACCAAGCTGCTTTGGCCGGTAGCACCGACCGCTTCCAGGATGTCGTCACCACGACAGCCAACATTGGCAAAGAACGTCTGCGTTCCAAATACAACGTCGCCAACTCCATCTACATGGAAATGGCCAAGCAACTGGAGCAGGCCAAAATGCAAGTGAAGAAAGACATGCCTATCTTCGCCGTCATCCAGCCGGTCACCATCCCCATGAAGCCCGACAACAGCCGCGCCAAGACTGTCATCGTATGGACCTTCCTCGGCTTCGTGCTGGGATGCGGCATCGTGCTTGGCAAAAGTTATTGGCACAAATTCAGAGCCTCGTTCAAAAAAACTGAAGGAACGAAAGAACCCGAAAGCAAAAAAGAGGAGGAGCAGTAAGTCGTGCCTTTTGTTCGCGACATACTACGCCACCGCAGTCTTTCCATTGTTGGATTAGAGAAAAACACAGGAAAGACCGTTTGCCTCAATTACATACTACAAAGACTGAACCAGATGGAGGTGTCGCTCGGCGTCACCTCCATCGGTGTTGATGGCGAACAGGTGGATGCCGTCTTCGCCACTGCCAAGCCGGAAATCACCCTCTACAAAGGCACCCGTTTCATCACCTCCGAGCAGCATTACATGAAGCGACAGGTGGTGAGCGTACTCGAACATGTTGATTCACGACGCACCTCGTTGGGGCCCTTGGTGACCGCCCGCGTGCTGGTACAAGGCAAGGTGCTTCTGTCGGGAGCCGCCACCACTGGAGCGTTGCGCGAGCAGATACAGATGCTTGATTCCATGGGCTGTAGCCTCTCTATCGTAGACGGGGCGCTGTCACGTCTGAGCCTCGCCTCCCCTACCGTCACCGAAGCCATGATATTGGCCACCGGAGCCGCCGTATCGGCCAATGTCAAACAGCTTGTCTCCAAGACCAAATTCTTGCACAACCTCATCCTCCTCGAGGAGGTAGACAATGACCTACGAGAGAAACTAAACATCATACCTTCAGGACTATGGGCTGTCGACAACGATGGGGAGCCTCATGATTTAGGCATCGCTTCGGTGTTCCTCATCGACCGTGCCGAGAAAGACATCCTGCGCTTCGGGAAAACCCTCTTTGCCTCGGGAGCCGTGAGCGACCGCCTGCTACGTATTTTGGCATCCAAAGAGAAAGGCATCACGCTGATAGCAAGAGACTTCACAAAACTATTCATCACACCAGAGGCCTATGTGGAATTCACCCGTCGCGACGGACGACTGATGGTGCTGCAGCGGTCGAAACTTATCGCCGTCACCCTCAACCCCACCTCTCCACAAGGCTTTCTCCTTGATTCCAAGAGCACTTGCGAGGCGCTGAGCGATGCCTTACAGACCCCTGTCTACGATGTAAAAAAGATAGAAGGACTTTAAAGGAAGGTAAAAAGAGGATAAGAGGAAGACAAGAAAAGAAGAGAGAAAAAATGAAGAACCAATGAAGATAAAAGAACTCATAAAACAAGACGCGGGATTCCAATATATCATTGACAGCATGGATTTTATGTCGTCCGCTGGACGACGGTGCATGCTCAACACCGAGTTCTACAACAATGCTGACAAGCTGCGTGCCGAATGGAATCGTCTCAACCTCGCCATTCAAGCCACTCGGGAGTTTAAATACAAGAAACCCTATATCGACCTGCGCCATTGCCTGATGTGCCTGCACGACCTGCAGGGCACCCTTGCTTCTCTGTCCAACCACACCGCGCTGAACGAGGTGGAACTGTTTGAAATCAAGAATCTCTCACAACTTTCGCAGACAGCCAAGAATGCCATTGCCAACATGGGCCTTGGAGATATCCTACCCATTCCAGAGACCACTGAGGTGTTCTCCCTACTCGACCCCGATCACACAGGCATCGCAAACTTTTACATCTATGACAGTTACGACCCTCGGCTAACCCCTTTGAGACGTGAGCTCAACGCACTACAGACCTCCGAAGGCGATCCCGTTCGCATCAGCCAACTGTTGGCCGAACAAAACGAGATTCAGAACGAAGTTTGCCTCCGACTCTCCGACCAACTTCATCCATGGTCAAAAAACCTCATAACAACCATGGAACAAATGGCTTATACCGATTTCCTACTCGCCAAAGCCGACCTCTCTATCCGTTGGGAACTTTCACAACCGGAAATCGGAGATATCATTGAATACAAGGGACTTGTCAATCCAAGATTGAAAGAGCGCAATGAGAAACAGAAACTGCGCTACCAGCCTGTCGACATCACCCTGCATCTGGGAGTCTGCCTCATCACTGGTGCCAATATGGCGGGCAAGACGGTGCTTCTCAAAAGTGTGGGCACCTCGCAGATAATGGCACAGTGTGGCATGTATGTTCCTGCAAGCAAAGCCGTTATAAGACTCCTCGAGGGTGTTGTCACCTCCATCGGTGACGACCAGGACGAAATGAACGGACTCTCCTCCTATGCTGCCGAAATCATTAAGATTAGTGACATCCTAAGCACCTGCCGCAGTCGCGAAATGCTGGTGCTCATTGACGAACCAGCACGTACCACCAATCCCGTTGAGGGAAAGGCTCTTGTACAGGCCATCATCAAGATTCTCAACACCTTGAACTCTTTTACCCTCATCACTACCCATTACAGTCAATTGGGTGTCGACTGTCGCCGCCTGAGGGTGAAAGGCTTCGTGGAGGATCTCGCCGACCTACCCCTTAATCCACAGAACATCAACCGCTTCATCGACTACTCCCTCACCGAGGACCAGAGCGACAACGTACCCCACGAGGCTTTGCGCATCGCCACCATCCTCCAGTGCGACTCCGAGATGATAGCTCTCGCCCAAGAGAAGCTTTTGAATTAACCTACACATTTTCCTGCACACAGAGAAAAGAAATTGCCGTAAGAGCTGTTTTCAACAAGCACTTACGGCAATTTTTCAGCGGAAAGGAAGGGATTCGAACCCTTGAAGCGCTGTTAACGCTTACTCGCTTTCCAGGCGGGCCTCTTCAACCACTCGAGCACCTTTCCAAGTAAATTGAAAATTGAGAATTGAAAATTGAAAAAAACTCAGTTCCGTTTCTCAAAATCGGGTGCAAAAGTACAACTTTTTTTCAATATGGCAAAAAAAAATGTATATTTGCAAAAAGGTACGAAATACAAATAATAATTAAATAAACTAATAATGAAGAAATTAATCGTTTTCGTCATGGCATTGACAACTCTATTCGGAGGCATTGCGCAACCCAAAAAAATTGACACAAAACACTCCGATATCAAGCAAAAAGTGAAAGAATATGCCGAGTTCAAGCTCACTTCCGACCTCGTGAAAACCCTCTCGGACAACGAGCGTGAGTTGGTGAGAACCTTCATCGAAATCGGACAGGTGATGGACGACATCTACTGGGACGAATATTTCGGCAACGAGAATCGTGCCAAACTGAGAGAGATCAAGGATCCCGCTCTCCGTGCTTTTGCCGAGATTCACTATGGTGCCTGGGACCGTTTGGACAGTGAGCGTCCCTTCCTCCCGGGCTACAAGGAGCGTCCTGCTGGCTGCAATTTCTACCCTGTCGATATGACAAAGAAAGAATTTGACGAGTTGAAAGACCCGCTGAAGGAGAGCCAGTACAGCGTTATCCGTCGTGATGCCAAAGGAAAACTCTATGTCCTCCCCTATCACAAGGCCTACGCCAAAGAGCTTGAGCACGTCGATATGCTCCTCGAGAAAGCCATCGGGCTTGCCGAGAACGAGGGATTGAAGAAATACCTCGAAGCCCGTCGCGAAGCCTTCCGCACCGACGACTATTTCGAGAGCGACATGATTTGGATGGACATGAAAGACAGTCGTCTGGACTTCGTCGTGGGGCCCATCGAGAACTACGACGATGGTATCAACGGACTGAAGTGCTCGCATGAAGCCTTCGTGCTCATCAAAGATGAGAAATGGAGCAGTGACCTGAGCAAATTTGCTGCCCTGCTGCCGGAGATGCAAAAGCTGTTGCCCTGCGAGGACAAATACAAGAAAGAGGTTCCCGGCACGGACTGCGACATCAATGTCTACGATGTGGTCTATTATGCCGGCGACTGCAATGCGGGCTCGAAGACCATTGCCATCAACCTGCCCAACGACGAGCGTGTGCAGCTGAAAAAAGGCAGCCGCCGTCTGCAACTCAAAAACGCCATGCAGGCCAAGTTCGACAATATCATGGTCCCCATCGCCAAACTGATGGTCAGCGAGAAACAGGTCGACAAGGTGACCTTCAACGCCTTCTTCGGCAACACGTGCTACCATGAGGTGGCCCATGGATTGGGCATCAAGAACACCATCACCGGCCGTGGTCCCTGCCGTCAGGCCCTCGGCAGCCTCTACAGCGCGTGGGAGGAAGCCAAAGCCGACGTCTGCGGTCTCTTCCTCACCGAGCAGCTCATCGAGAAGGGTTACATCACAAACAGCACCATTGAAGAGAACTATGTCACTTTCATCGCCGGCATCCTCCGCTCTGTGCGCTTCGGCGCCACCGAGGCTCACGGTGTAGCCAACATCATGTGCTACAACTTCTTCAAGGAGCACGGAGCCTTCAGCCGCGACAAAGAGGGCAAGTATCTCATTAATGTCGAGAATGCCCGCAAGGCTGCCCGTGAATGGGCTTCCCTCATTATCAAAATAGAAGGCGACGGCGACATGAAAGCCGCGAAGGCCTACAGCGATAAGAACGGCAAAATCAGCCCCGAGCTACAGAAAGACCTCGATGCCATCCGTGATGCCAACATCCCCCGTGACATCATCTACAACCAAGGAGCAGAAGTCCTTGGTCTCTAAAATAATCACTCTGGTTTTTAGGCGGAAATGGCTGTTGCCATTTCCGCCTATTTTTTTCATAAAACAATAATTTTTTTATTAATATAAAAAAAACGTATATTTGCAGAAGACTTCCATGAGAGTGATTTTTTGTTTCTCACTGAGAATGATAGGGTTGCGGCAACACCCTTGGACAGGGGCGCCCGTGAATCAGAACGCAAAAGACTGATAAACCTGCCAAGAACTCCACATCTTATGTGGAGGAGGAGGGATAATGGATAAGAACTGGTACGCTTTTAGGATTTTCTACAACCGTGTGATGCCGTTGGTGAACGACAGCATAGCATTGGGACTCGAATACTTCGCCCCTACAGATATCATCAGTTCTTTGTTTTTCCTGCACTGTGGAGAAGAGAAACTAAGCCAGTTTGCCGCTAAACACCGCAACGATGCTGTCCCCTATACCAGACTGGACAGTCGTCAGCCTGCCGTTATTCCAGACCGCGAAATGGAGATATTCCGTTTCGTAGTCAGCTCCGGTTACCAAGGACTGTTGTTCCTTGGCGACGACCGACCCGAGTACCACCTTGGCGACCGCGTGGTGGTGACCGACGGCCCTTTCAAAGGCGCCGAAGGACATATCAAACGTATCAAAAAAGACCGTCGACTGGTGATAACCATCCCTGGCGTGGTAGCTGTGGCCACGGTCTATATCCACCCAGACTTCTTAAAAAAAGCAGACACTGCCGAATGAAGAAAGCGCTGTTCAGACTCCAATATGAGTTGGATTCCAACCAGCCCTACACCGAACAAGGTACGGACAGGGGAGCGAAACTATCGGAAGACCACGTGGAGAATGTCGAGGTGAAAGAGATTCTCGACATCACATCGCACCTTTCTCCTAAAGAATGGCTCAAATGGCTTAGCGTCAACAAAGATTTGCGCCCCATTATGGCCGTCATCCCCCTCTCGACTCTCACTCCGGAAGCATTGAACTACCGACTCAACGACAAACATCCGAAGATCGTCTTCTTTACACGTCCGATGCACACTCTACAGAAGTTGAACGAGTGCCTCTATATGGCCAACGAGATGCTGGACTATGGCTCCTATCTCTGTTGCCATTCGATGACGGCCTTGCTGAAACGCAAAATGATAGAAGCAACCTATCCCTGGGGAGTGCGGCAGGTGGTAGCCGGGAGTCAATACCTGTGGCATCGTGTCTGTCCGAAACTTAGGTTCACACGCAAGCTCTACTTTGCTTTAACCGATGGCAAGAACCGCACCTTTAGTCGAGTGGAGATACTTGGACGCCTTTACCGTGCTGGATTCGAGGTGGTCGATGAACAGTTCCGTCAAGGTGAGTTCTTCGTCACCGCCCGAAAAATCAAATCCCCGGTGCAGGATACAGAGCCCACAGGTTCGCCCATCATCCACCTGCAACGCAAAGGAAAGAACGGAAAAGATATCGTGGTACACAAGTTCCGCACCATGTTCACCTACTCGGAGTATATCCAATCCTATATCTACCAATACCAACATCTGGAGATTGGAGGCAAATTCAAGGACGACTACCGTGTCACCGCTTGGGGACGGTTCCTGCGTAAAGTGTGGCTCGACGAACTGCCGATGGTGTGGAATCTGCTGCGAGGCGATATCAAGTTGGTGGGTGTGCGTCCACTGAGCAAACAGTACTTTAACCTCTATTCCACCGAGATGCAGGAACTTCGTAGCCGCACCAAACCCGGCCTACTGCCTCCATTCTACTACGAGCGGACATCTCCCAAGACCCTCGAAGAGGTACAGGAGAGCGAGCGGCGCTACCTCGTGGCTTACCTCGAACACCCCTTCAAAACCGACTGGCGATACTTATGGGGCATCGTCGGGAATATCCTCTTCCGCAGAAAACATTCAGCATGAAAGAAGTCAACAACACCTGGACCACCGTCATCAAACCCAAGGAGAGATTGTTGCAACTCGACCTGAAGGAACTCTGGCACTACCGTGACTTGTGCAGTCTTTTCGTCCGGCGCAACATCACAACGCAGTACAAGCAGACCATCCTCGGGCCTTTGTGGTACATCATCCAGCCCCTCATCACTATGGTGATGTACATGGTGGTATTCGGCGGCATCGCCAATATCTCCACCGACGGAATTCCCCAGCCGCTGTTCTATTTGGGAGGCATCTGCATGTGGCAATACTTCAGCGACTGCCTGAACAAGACCTCTTCGACTTTCACCGATAATGCCGGTATCTTTGGCAAGGTATATTTTCCGCGCCTCGTCGTGCCATTGGCCAATGTCCTCTCCAACCTGCTGCGCTTCGGCATCCAACTCGTCCTTTTCTTAATAGTCTACGCCATCTATCAAATATGGATTATCCCTGGGGGAATCCACACCAACGGATATGCCCTGCTGTTACCACTCCTCGTGCTGATGTTGGCAGGTCTGGCCCTGGGATTCGGCATCCTCTTTTCAAGCCTGACTACCAAATACCGCGACCTACAGTTGCTACTGACCTATTTCGTGAGCCTCTGGATGTACGCCACCCCCATCATCTATCCCTTAAGTACCATCACCCACCCCAAGTTGCATTTCCTCATGAGCCTCAACCCCCTGACGGGCATCGTAGAGGCCTTCAAATACGGCTTCCTCGGGGCAGGAGAATTTAGTTGGGGGCTGCTGGCCTACAGTTTCTGCTTTATGGTGGTGCTGTTGGCCATAGGTATCGTGATATTCAACCGCGTACAGAAAACCTTTATGGACACCGTATGAGCGAACAAGAAACCGCCTATCGACTGCTGCGCGCTGCCTTAAACGGCCAAGAACCCCACCTTGGCACCAATTCCCTCGACACCGCCCACTGGTGGAGTTTGTTCCGACTGCTGCAACGAAACCATGTGGCGGCACTCTGCTATGAAGCCGCTGCGGCCAGTGGTGCCCCTCGCGAAGTCATCATGCCTTGGCTTGCCGAGTGTACCAAAGCGGCCGACAGGTACCGCTACCAACATGATGTGCAGGATGAGATTGTCGGCACAATGCAGCACCATGGCATCACAACCTTGGTACTAAAAGGCACCCATACGGCCCGGCTCTACCCACAGCCTGAATTGCGCGAGTTTGGCGACTTGGACCTGTATTTCTACGACCTCCATTGCGAGGCGGACCGGATAGCAAGCAAAACGCTGGGCGTGGAGGTGCGTCACGACAGCCATCACCATACGAAATATAACTACCGTGGTGTCACCGTCGAAAGCCATTACGACTTTCTCAACATCCACTATCCACCTTCCAACCGACGCTACGAGGTGCTACTCAAGAATTGGGTTCCCTCGCCCACCTTCGAGGTACTCTTCCTGATTCGCCACATGGCCTGCCACTTTGCAGCCAGCCGCATCACACTGCGCGACCTCACAGATTGGTATCTGACCTGCCAAGCTCTACGCGAGCAGGTAGACTGGCATCAGGTGCAGGGTATCCTACAGCAATACCGTATGGACACCTTTGCTTCGGCCTTAAGCGCTATCATCGAGAGACATCTGGGCCACACAATGCCGCTACCGAGTACAGGTCGCCTTGATGTCGACCGCATGGAGCATGATTTAGTATACGGCGATGCCGTTGACGAAAGCGAAGCAGACGGTCTTGCACGCCTCGGATGGAAACTGCGACGCTGGCGCGCCCTCGGATGGAAACGGCACATGGTATTCGGCGACTCCGAATGGGCATTGCTACTCGCAAGCCTCACCTCTCACGCCGAAAAGCCCCACAGCATACTTCACAAGCAATAGTCCTATGGCGACAGCAATAGAATTCAATAATATCAGTAAACTATACCGACTGGGAGTGGTCTCCACCGGTACTCTGGCACATGACCTCAAGCGCTGGTGGACAACGAGCGTCCGTGGCAAAGAAGATCCTTACCTACGTATCGGCGAAGCCAACGACCGCAGCACACGTGGTGAGAGTGACTACGTATGGGCGCTGCGTAGCATCGACTTCAAAGTAGAGCAAGGCGATGTGGTGGGCATCATCGGTAAAAACGGTGCCGGTAAGAGTACCCTGCTGAAGATTCTCTCGCGTGTCACCGCACCCACTACCGGTAGCATCCGCGCCCGCGGACGTATTGGCTCTCTGCTTGAAGTAGGTACGGGATTCCATCCCGAGATGACAGGCCGCGAGAATATCTATCTCAACGGAGCCATCCTCGGCATGACGAAAGCCGAGATTACCAAGAAACTGGATGAGATTGTCGACTTCAGTGGCTGCGAGCGCTACCTCGACACCCCTGTTAAACGCTACAGCAGCGGCATGATGGTGCGGCTCGGCTTCGCTGTTGCCGCCCACCTCGACCCAGAAATACTGGTAGTGGACGAAGTCCTTGCCGTAGGCGATGCCGAATTCCAAAAGAAAGCCATCGGGAAGATGCAAGATGTCAGCCAGGGAGAAGGCCGCACCGTTCTCTTCGTCAGCCACAACATGGCCTCCATTCGGAAACTCTGTCAGCGCGGCATAGTCCTCGATCAAGGTCAAATCATTTTCAAAGGCTCGGCCACCGAGGCTGTCGACACCTATATCGACTCCTCGTTCAAAAATTCCCCACAGCAACTCTCTTTCCGGGGAGGAGATGACTCAAAAGAGATTGAATTCCTATCGGTTCGATTTGCTCAGGACAAAAACGCTTTCGCTTCCAACGAGCCCATCGAGTTTATTTTCGAAGTGAAAGCACACCGCGATATTCCCAATTTCAGAATCAACACCACCATTTTCGGCATGGACGAGGTTTCGATAGGCTCAGTATCAAATACCGAGCACCTCTCCATCCGTGAAGGAGAGCAGAAAAAGGTGCTCTTCCAACTATACGACCACCATCTTGCCTCGGGTCAGTATTCCCTGGCCTTCTCCGTAGGCATCGGCAATTACCTGACAGCACAGCGCGATTTCGACTATATCCCGAACGAACTCACCTTCTCCATCGAAGAGGCAGACATGAACAACCGACAAGACTCAGCCATCTCCCAATGGGATACAGGGTGGGGACATATCATGTTCCGGGCAAAACTATCATACTTGTAGCCATGAAGGATTCCGCTTTCAAAAACCTATTGGTCAATCTCAGAGCACTCTTTACGACAAACATCCGTAGACGTATCAACGAGAACACGAACAAAATCGCGATGCTCGAAGAGTTTGTCGTGGACCAAAAGATAACAGAGAGATATTATTTCCTGAAGGTACTGGATTACTATGTTCGTCATGAGCAAGAAGCAGCAGCCTTCCAGAAAGAGTTGGACTATCTGCGCCAGAAAGGAACCTACTGTATCTTCCCCTATCCAACCGAATCCATCTCCACCATCCAGTCCGGATTCGATACTGCAGCTGGGTTGCCATATGTGGTTCACAATCAAAAGAAGCTCTATTTCCCGGCAAGTTTCTCGGAGGAGGCCATAGTGGAGACCTACTCGAACTATATCCAGACAGAAAAGATTCTAGCTATCGGTGACACTTCTGAAGCCCCCCACCAGTACCAGTCATCCACTGTACACGTAGAGAAGGGGGATGTGATTTTCGACATTGGTGCAGCAGAAGGGTTGTTCGCTCTGGACCAAGTCGACAATGCCTCCCGTGTCATTATCGTAGAGAACGATCCTCAATGGACAGAACCCTTACACCATACCTTCGCTCCATGGCAAGAGAAGACAATGGTGATTCAGAAAGGGGTCTCAGTCGTTGATACAGATTACAACTTGTCACTAAAAACACTTCTGTCAGAGACTGCTGACCATCCGACCTTCATCAAGATGGACATAGAAGGATATGAATTGCCTGTCATTACCTCGGCTCTAGATTTTTTGAAAGGAAAAGAAAACATCAAAATGGCAGCAGCAGTATACCACCGCCAGCATGATGCCGAAGAGATAAAGGCCCTTTTCGACAGCATTGGCTATACGTCCGAATTTTCAAAAGGCTATATGCTCTTTCACTTGTACGACATGCCCACACCACCTTATTTCAGACGGGGCATCATCCGGGCTAAGAAATGATAAACATTTTCATTCCTACATACAACGGAGAGCCCTTCCTCTCAGAAACACTGGACTCCATCCTGTCTCAGTCATACCGTTCGTGGGAACTCTATTGCGTCGATGATAGCTCGTCCGACAGCACCTTCTCCCTACTTCAATCCTACGCTGCAAAAGATTCTCGCATCAAAGTATTCCAAAAGCCAAACGGTGGTGATGCTCCTCACTCCTGGCAATATATCCTACCTCATCTCACAGGTGAATTCACCCTGTATATGTCGCAAGACGACCTACTCAAGCCAGACACGCTGGAGCACCTCGTCAGCCGTCAGCAGGAAACCGATGCCGATGCCGTTATACCCTCGTTGACATGGTATTATGGCGACGGACAGCCATCGAAAACCGACCAAGGAGTCCATGGCGACCTCTCCCCTCTCCTTTCCGGGAAAGAAGCCTTCGAACTCATGATGGATTATTCTATTCCCGGTTTCGCCCTTTGGCGCACCGACATCATCAAATCGAATCCTGTACCTCTGACAGCCTTTAATAGCGACGAATATTCCCAACGAGATTGGTGTTCCCATTGCCGACACGTTGCGTTCTCCGGTGGAGAATACATCTATCGTCAGAACAACCCCAACGCAATCACCCATCGTTTCAACGACAGGCGTCTGGAAGCAAGTATCACCGATGCTATGGTGATACAACGGGCTGTTGAGTTGGGGATATCTGAAACAACCATCGTTCATTACGCCAACGAAAGATACAAAGACCTCTGGTTTCATGCCATGTGGCTCTTACAATACCGGAAAGAGCTCCCATATCCCAGAAGACAATATCTACGGGAACTTCTATCACGAGCCTTCCAGACACTGCACAATTACGTCACACTCAACCAACGAAAATACCGCTGGAGTGCCCACAATCTATTTCTCTTCTGGTCAGTCATTCGTCTAAAATGGCTAAGGGCAAAATCCATCGAAAACATCCACACCTATTCCCACCTTTTTCTTAACCTATTTTACCTACTCAGACTGAAAGCTCACAAAATAATCCACCATATCAACCGCCCCATCATCCACTACTACGCCGTCTGCTGGAACGAGGAGCGCATGCTGCCCTTCATGTTCCAACATTATGAATCCTTTGTCAACCATTTCACCATCTACGACAATCACTCTACCGACAACTCGGCCAACCTCATCCTCTCCAGAGACGACACCACGCTCATCGAATTCGACTCAGATGGTTTCTGCGACAATATCCACAACGACATCAAAAACAGTTGTTGGAAAAAGTCGCGGGGACATGCCGACTACGTGATTGTCTGCGACATCGATGAATTCCTTTATCATCCTAACATCAAGAAGGAAATCTCCAAATTAAAGCGTCAACATATCTCTGTGGTTCAACCGATAGGTTTCAATATGTTCAACGAGAATCCTCCCGAATATCAGACGGACAATCCCCTACCCCGTCAGACATCCACTGGCCTCCGTGCCCCGATGTTTGACAAATGCATTCTTTTTGACCCCCATGCCATTGTAGAGATTAATTATAAACCGGGCGCACACGAATGTCATCCTTGGGGGAGAATAAAAACTTCTACCAATACAGGCATCAAGCTCCTTCACTATAAAAACCTCGGTATCGAACAGGTTCTTCAAAGGAACAGACTTTACGTCCAACGTCTCTCAAAAGACAATATCGAAAACCGCTACGGTATCGAATACCTGAGAAACGAAGAGACTATCGTCAATGAATTCTATCGCAATCTACAACTATCCCATACGGTCATTGAATAATGCCATCCGTCTCCGTCATAGTACCCAACTATAACCACGCTCCCTTCCTCGAACAGCGCATTGGGAGCATCCTGAGCCAGACTTTTCAGGACTTCGAGCTGATACTTATTGACGACGGCTCCACCGATGGCAGTCGCAGCATCATGGAACGCTACCGCAACAACCCCCATGTAAGCCATATCGTCTTTGGCGAAAGCAATAGCGGCAGTGCTTTCCTCCAGTGGAACAAGGGAATTACCCTCGCCAAAGGAGAATGGATTTGGATAGCAGAAAGCGACGATTACGCCGATGACACCTTCTTAAAGCGACTGATGACAGAGGTTGACAGAGTATCCGACTGCTCATTAGCCTACACCGCCACTTGGTGGGTCGACCTTCGGAGCTCAAAACTCTGGGACACTCCTCACAGCAACCACGTAAACGTTTACGACGGGTTCCACTTCATACACAAGAAACTCGCCGTCAATAATTCTATCGCCAACGTCAGCGAGTGTATCTTCCGGCGCGATAGATTCCTCCCTGCGGAAAGCCACCGTTACGAACACATGCGGCTCTGCGGTGACTGGTTTTTCTATATTCTCTTGGCGCAACAAGGGTCCGTGGTGGAGATCGACGAACCCCTCAGTTACTACCGCCAACACAACACCAACATCTCCTCCGAGGCCGAACACCGTGGGCTCACCTTCCTCGAGGGTACCGAAGTGTTGGATTACATGATAAAGCATTGCAATCTTAAAGTCTCAAATTACGCCCGAGGATGGGGTCGTCTTTGGTCTCGCTACGAGAAACAATATGATTTCGACTCCGAAGTGAAACGTCAAGTGAAGGAACGGATGGGGCACTACCCATTCATCGTCTTTTGGCATTCATTATATCGACTCAAACGATGGCCAAGGTAACTGTTCTGATGCCCACCTACAATGTAGCGCCTTTTGTCAAGGAAGCTATTGACAGTGTGTTACAACAAACCTACCGCGACTTCGAACTGCTCGTCATTGACGACTGCTCGACTGACAATACCATCGAGATAGTACATAATTTTCATGACCCGCGAATCCGTATCGTCCAGAACGAGAAGAACGTAGGCCTTGCTGAAAACCTCAACCGGGGACTGGCACTGATTGACACCGAGTATGTTGCGCGCATGGATGGTGACGACATCGCAGAACCTTTCTGGCTGGAACGTGAAATAGGCATCCTCGACACGCACCCCGACATCGGTATCTGCAGCGCTGGATTCGAGCGATTTGGCACAACAGCCACACAGGTGCGATTCCCCGAACGACACGAGGATTGCCTATCCAATATGCTCTTCGAATGCAGCGTTATCGTCCCCACCTTCCGCATGAGTCTCTACCGAAACCATGGACTGCGCTACCGTACCGAGGCTTTCCCTGCAGAAGACTATCAATTCTGGGCCGAATGCCTAAGAGTCACCAAGATTTATAACCTCCAGGACACCCTTTTCCGCTACCGTATGCACCCCCAGCAGATTTGTTCCGTTCATCACGAAATACAGCGACGAAAAGTCACCGAGGTACAACTATACATGCTGGAATGGCTGAGTCCCGATTTCAGCGAGGAGGAGAAAGCATTCTACACCGGAGCCTTCATGGAACCTCTGATAACCTCCCTCAAAGACCTCAGTGAGCGCCAGGCTTTTTGCAAAAAGATGATGGCTCAGAATCGCAGTGTTGGACATTTCGAAGAGAAAGCATTGTGCAGACGTCTCAAGAAGCACCTGACGATTACTCTCTACAACACCATTGTCGAGCGGTATTTTTCCCACGGCTATTCCCTACAACGCTACTGGCGTTACCTCACCAGTGGTATTGCTCTCCGCACCGGACTTCGGTACGAAAGTAAACTCCTGCTAAAAAGCCTCATGCGAAGGAATATTGCAGTGGGCGAAATCTGGATGCTACACCGAGTGGTGGAACAGCGGAGTGACAATCCCGCACAACGCGAACTGGAGGTAACCCCCGACTGGATAGAACAAAAGATAATGGAATACAGGAGAGACGGGTATACGTTCGTCTCTATCGACGACATTATGTCGTTTCCAGTTTCAAATTCCAAGTCCCAACGTTTTGTCTGCATCACTTTCGATGATGGCTACCACGATAACTATACCCTCGCCTATCCATTGCTGAAACGGCTCGGGGTGCCGTTCACCGTTTATGTCACCTCGGGCTTCATCAACAATCAAAGTCCCATGTGGTGGTATCCCGACCAATCGCTCGGCATCAGTACCGACGAACTGAGGCAACTGGATGCCGACCCACTCTGCACCATTGGTGCACACACCGTCACCCATCCCCATCTGGACAATCTAAATCCCGAGCAACAAAGACAAGAGATTTCCAATTCTCTTCACCATCTGGAACAACTGCTGGGTCACCCCATACATCATTTTTCTCTTCCCCACGGTGACTATAATACCGACACCCTCACCATCTGCCAAAATATAGGGATCGCCTCTGTCGTCACCTCTTGGGGAGGTCCCCTTCGTCGCGGTGTCTCTTACTATCCCCTGCCACGCGTCAACATGATACAACCATGAAATTCTCTGTCATCGTCCCCATCTACAACGTTGAATCCTACCTCAACGAATGTCTCTCGAGCCTGCAGAAACAGGATTGGGAAGATTATGAGGTGATTTGCATCAACGATGGGTCTACCGATGGTAGCCGAGCCATCCTCTCTGAATGGGAAAGCAAACTCCCACAGATAAAGATTGTCGACCGCGAGAATGGAGGCCTGAGTGCCGCCCGAAACAGCGGTCTCGATGTCGCTACGGGAGAATACATACTCTTTGTGGACAGTGACGACTGGGTGGAACCCTTCATGTTAAACCGGCTGTTTACCGAGATTGATGGCAGCGACATCATCTGCTTCGCCTGCCGAGAAACAGTGGGCGGAGCTTTCGACACTCTTACTACCGAGCAAACCGACGGATGGAACTACTACAACCGCCATGCATTGGAGTCACGAAAGGTACCCTTCGTCTGTGTGTGGCAACGATGCTACCGACGTGAATTTCTCTTGGAGAACCATCTGCGTTTCCGCGAAGGCATTTTGCACGAAGACAACGAGTTTACCCCCAAGGTCTGTCTAAAAGCCCGCAATATCAAAGTCATTCCCGAAGTGCTGTACAACTATCGTGTGCGCAATGGCAGTATAATGACCAGTCGTGGTCTGAGAAGCAAGAAAAGCCTGATATTAATTGCCAACGAACTGGCAGAACTTTTTACAAATGAAACTGATGTTGACAAAACCGTTATTTACCAGTCGCTGACGCAATACTACCAAATGGCTTTCATCCATTCTACATGCGAAGAAGACCAACACCTACTGGAATTAATGGACTGGCAGCACTATCATCTTGTGAGCCGTACGAAACTGCGGCACCGCATCAACTATTCTCTCTTGCGGCTGTCCCCATCCCTATTCCGATGGGTTTATCGAACACAATGAAACAAAGATACTATTCATTCGACATCTTCGACACCTGTGTAGCCCGTCTCTGCGGAGAACCCCGCCACCTATTCGACATCCTCTCGAAAAAAGTGATGGAGAGTATGGAGTACCCGGACGACGAACACCTGCGACAAGTGTTTGTCACGCTTCGCATTGAGGCAGGGCAGACAGAATCCACATTGGAGTCGATATACGCCCAGGTCTCAACGCGTTTCCCCCTGCCCCTATCCATCAATGAGATGATGGCTCTTGAAGTGGCTACAGAGCGCGAAATGCTGGTTGCCATACTCCCTACACTACGATTGGTAGAGACTGCCCGGAGGAAAGGCCAGGTGCTGTTCATCTCCGACATGTATCTCGCCTCTTCTTTCCTTAAAGAAAGACTCATAGAACTGGGATTCTTTAAAGACGGCGACAAAATATTTGTGAGCAATGAATGGGATGCACGTAAAAACGACGGTACCCTCTATCGACTCATCCATGAACAAGAAGGTATCCCCTATCGAAGATGGCACCATTACGGAGACAACAATCACAGCGATTATTCCATCCCGAGGAAACTTGGCATCCACGCTCATAAAATGAAATATGACTACCTCCCATACGAAAAAAAATGGATGAGGATTCCTTCCTACCAGTACCCCTGGTCTTCGATAATGGCAGGAGTGAGCCGAGCCATGCGACTCCATAACAACGGACCGGAACATCAGAGCAAATTCGTCTGCGACATTTCGGCACCGCTGATGGTATCTTTCGTCCTCAACGTTATGAGAGATGCTTCAAAAAAAGGAATACAAAGACTCTTCTTCTGTGCACGCGACATGCATTCCTACTATCTAATAGCGAAACAACTGTCGAATCACTTCCCATCCCTTGAACTAAAATATCTGTTTATTTCATCCGAGGCCGTCTATAACAACGCTTCCGAGGCATTGTCCTATTTCAAACAGATTGGGCTTGCCTCTTGTGATATTCCTACCGCCATTGTCGACACAAACACTAAAGGAGGAACGCTACCCTTCCTTAACGAAATGCTCTTTACCAACGGATTCAACACAATATCAGGATACTATATCACCGGAATCACCCAGACAGACGTCTCCTCCCATAAGAAATCGCCTTTCCATTTCAACATATATATCCCTTACGCCCAACGTACCGGACAAACGAAGGCTTCGAAAATCATAGGCATGAGGATACTATATGAGTTAGTGTTTTGTCTGAACTATCACAAAAAAGCCATTGGCTACGAGTCTCATGACGGGCTTTGGAGACCTCTCCTTGCAGACGACACCCAGGATGTTCTATCATTCAAAGATAGTGATATTCGAAGCATGAAAAAAAGCAATGACAAACTATTATTGGATTATGCTACAGCTTTAGAAAAAACCGGACTTGTCGCATACTGCACGGAAATATTGAATCTGCTGGCTCTTCCCACCTTCATTGACTTCATCTCATACCCACCCAAGACCTACTTGCCATATCTAAATGATTTCCAATTATCAGGAACTTCTTTTGTAGGCAGACTATACAAAAGGAAACATTCGATTTGGAAACGCGGTAATATCATCTACTCCCTCCCTTCCCTCTTCACAAACTTCATTACATGCAAGTAAAACTCGCTGCCATCATCGTCACCTACCATCCCGACATTAACCAAGTCGAACGAAACATTGCATCTTTTTGCAAAGATGTCGAATGTCTAATGCTGTGGGACAATAGCGAGTGTCCCGTTGATTTCAATCCGTTAAAAGCACATTACCCAAATCTCACCTTACTCCACGAAGGAAGCAATCAGGGACTTCCTGTCGCCTATAACTGCGCCATCAAGATGGCCACCGAAAAAGGATATACGCATCTGATGACCATGGATCAGGACTCCACATTCGAGGGTTTTGACGAATACCGACGGGGAATGGAGAAGGTCGGAAGTCAGAGATCGGAGGTCGGGATAATCTGCTGTCCCGTCAATCATGACATTCAAGAATCCGGCTATCGCGAGACTACCGTCTGCCAGTCCGGAAGCATCTTTTCTTTAGAGATGCTAAATCAAATTGGTGACTTCCGAGAGGACTTGTTTATCGGCATGGTGGATGCAGAGATGAGTCTTCGGGCCATAGAAAAAGGATATAAGATTTACCAACTGACAGGGTGCAATCTAATCCAACATGTAGGATCAGGAAGAGGAGTGTCTCTTTTGAGAAAAAAAATACAACTGTCCGACTATACTCCCCTGCGACACTACTACGACAGCCGCAACCGCATTCTCCTTTGGTATGAATTTCCCTACGATTATTCATTCAAGCAAAAAATCCACCACTTCTGGAGTCGCGTAAAATTGATGATGAAGATTGCTCTTTTCGAGAAAAAGAAAACTGCAAAAATTGGAGCCATACTGTCAGGTTCCTGGTATGGCCTGCTCAATCGGCCAAAGCCCTATAAAAAAACACACTGATGCCCTACTTCTCCGTTATCATACCACTATACAACAAAGCACCCTATATCGCCAAGACCCTTAAAAGTGTGCTGGGGCAGACGTTTCGTGATTATGAACTCATAGTCATTGACAACGGGTCGACAGACGGTAGCGGCAAGATTGCGACAGGATTCAACGATTCCCGACTCATCATCCACCGCCTGAAAGAAAACATCGGTGTAAGTAACGCTAGAAATAAAGGAGTGGAACTCTCTTCATCCCCTTATATAACTTTTCTGGATGCCGATGACTGGTGGGAACCCACATTCCTCGAAGAGATAGCCGACTTGATAGAGCGATATCCGGACGTAGGCATCTATGGGACGGGCTATTATATCGTCAAAAACGGAAAGAAGCGAGCAGCACCCATAGGGGTGGAGGAAGGTTTCGTGGAGGGTGAAATTGACTACTGCCGGGTGTATGCAAAAACACTCTGTATGCCGCTGACCAGCATTAGTGTGGCCGTCCCTCGGACAATTTTCGACAAGACTGGGGGCTTCGACCCGGGACTCGAGCTGGGCGAGGACTTAGACCTCTGGCTCCGCATTGTGCTGAGGGAGAAAGCCGTGCTGCTCAACAGGCCGCTGAGTAACTACAATCAAGATATTGAAAAAACTTTTAGCGGAACACACAAAAGGCGCTACAATCCCGATACCTTCGTCGCATTCCATTTCGACCGATACGGCGAGGAGGAGGCGAGGAACGGGGAGTTGAAGACGTTGCTGGACAAGCTGAGGGTATACCTGTTGATGAATTTCAGAAAACATAATCTTTTTCCCGACAAGGTAAACCGAGAAATAGCAAAAGTGGATTTCTCCCATGTGGATTCTATCTATCGATTCTATTACAAAAGTCCCTTCTGGATTGTAAAGATATATTGTCTGACAATGGAGTTTCTCTCTCAATTAAAACAAAAGATTATCAGATGAAAGTTATTAAATGGATAGTCTCTCGCTTTCGTGGCGAGCAAAACATTAACAAACTCATCCGAAGAGGGTTAACACTTGGAGAGAACTGTTCTCTCGGAGATTGTTTCATCGACCCGTCTCATTGTTTCCACATCACCATTGGTAACAACGTCACCTTTGGACCCCATGTACACATCCTCGCTCACGATGCGAGCACAAAAATACCCCTTGACCACACGAGAGTGGCCAATGTAAGAATAGGCAACAACGTATTTATCGGAGCAAGCAGTATTGTTCTACCCGGTGTCACCATTGGCGACAACGTGATTGTGGGTGCTGGAAGCGTGGTCAACCGCAACATCCCAAGCAACACGGTGGCAGCAGGCAACCCCGCGCGGGTCATCAAACCCCTTTCGGATTTCATCGAAGCACGAAAGAAAGAGATGACCACTGACAATACTCTCGGAGAAGAGTACACGCTGCGAAATCCAAACTTCGGTGTTTCCCATCGTGAGAAACTTCTTTCTCTGTGTCGTGATTACGGTCAATTGTATATCAAATAAAACATGATTCCTCGTACCATACACTACTGCTGGTTTGGCCGTGGGGAAATGCCACATCTGGCCATGAAGTGTATTGAATCTTGGAAGAAACACATGCCCGACTGGGAGTATCGACTGTGGAACGAGGACAACTTCGATGTCGACAGTATCCCCTACACAAAAGAAGCCTACACCAACGGCAAATATGCCTTTGTGAGCGACTATGTGCGACTCTTTGCTCTCCAACGGGAGGGTGGGTTGTATCTGGATGTGGACTTCGAGGTGTACAAACCGTTCGACGACTTGCTGCACCATCGTGCTTTCGCCGGATTCGAAGGAAGCAAGCATATGCCTTTGATGATGGGAGTCTGCGCCTCGGAGGCCCATGGGGAATGGGTGACAGAGATGCAGGAAGCCTACCGCGGACGTCATTTCCTAAAAAAAGACGGCACAGCCGACCTCACCACCAATGTGCAATTTGTCACCGCCATCATGACTCGGAGCGGATTTCATCAAGATGGCAGAGAACAGGACTATCGGGACCTGCACATCTTCCCCGTGGATTATTTCTCTCCACATCAAACTACAGGAGAATATTTCCGCACCGACAACACCTACTGTGAACATAAAGGACTGAACTCCTGGAGTAGTCATCCCGACAAATTGAAAGAACACATCAAAAGACTTGTCGGAGACAAAAACATGATTAAACTCATCAAATTGAAACGCAAACTAATAGGATAGCCTCATGATTTCTTTCTTCCCTAAACAAATAGCCACCAAAGCCATCTACCTTTACCTGGGGGCGTTGGCCGCTGTCTCTCTCTTTTTCTTCCGCAACACCATGTCACTTGAATATATCATCATGGGTATCTTCTGGGTCGTGGGATTTTTCTTGCTGAGTTCCTTCTGTAGCATCAAATGGAAAGACTTCCCGGAGAAGAAATTACTTCTCGTACTGTTCTTTACAGCGCTCTTGCTACGGATAGCATGGGTTTTCTTCAGTTACTTCTTTTACTCCTTGAAAACAGGTTCTCCCTTCGAGTTCGATGCCGCCGATTCCACTTGGTATTACGAAGAATCCATCGGCAATATCGAGACCCAATGGAAAGACATATGGAACTATCTCTTTGTCAGCAGTTCGACCGTCTCCGACTCTGGCTATGTGTTCTACCTCACTGCCCTCGCCAAGATATTTGGCGAGAATATCCTGTTCCCCAGACTTATCAACGCCTGTCTGAGTGCTGCAACCGTACTGCTGATTTACCTTCTGGCAAAGCGCAACATCGGTGAAGAAGGCGGTCGTATCGCAGCCATCCTTGCCTGTTTCATACCCAACCTCATTTTCTATTGCGGCCTACATCTGAAAGAGACCACGATGATTTTCTTGATTATGGCTTATCTGGAACGCAGCGATTATCTGCTGCGCAGCAAACGATACAATGTACTGACAATCGCCCTGCCCGCCCTCCTGGCGCTGACTCTTTTCACCTTCCGAACGGTGCTGGGAGCAACAGCCGTATTTGCTTTCGTCACGGCACTTGTGTTCACCAACACCTCGATAATCGGTAGAGCAAAAAGATACCTGATTATCGGATGGGGTCTTCTGGCTGTGCTCACTTTGACCGGAGGCACCATCATGAACGAGGTCGAGGGCTTGCTCGCAGACCGAGAATCCAACCAGACCAACAAACGTATCACACAGACCGCTAAGGGTAACCTCTGGGCCAAATATGCTACCGGTAGCGTGATGACCCCCATGATGATTGTTCTACCCTTCCCCACCATGGTGGATGTGGACCAACAATACAACCAACAGATGCTCCACGGCGGCAACTACGTGCGCAATTTCCTCGGAGGTTTTGTCCTCATCGCCGTCTTCAGCGCCTTGTTCATCACCAAGAAATGGCGCAACCTGTCTCTCATCGGTTCTTTTGCATTTGCCTACCTTGGTATTATCTCCATGAGCGGATTCTCCAACTCGGAACGTTTTCTCTTGCCAGGACTACCGTTGCTGCTCATCATGGCAGCCTACGGCATCACTCAACTCAACGCCCAAAACTATCGTTTCATCAAAATCTGGTACTGGGTGGTACCTCTAATGGCATTCGCCTGGGCCTTCTTTAAACTCGGAAGTCGCGGAATACTATGAAGATTCTGATTGTCGCCAGTGGGAATCATGAACATGTCGCCCCCTTTGTCACCGAACAAATGGAGGCGCTGCGGGAGGCTGGGAACACCGTCTTTCTCTACACCGTACACGGTCACGGTCCTCTTGGCTACCTCAACAACCTATGGCCCCTCAAGGCGCTCATCAGAAAATTCTCGCCCGACGTCGTCCACGCCCACTACGGACTCTGCGGACTTTTTTGTACCCTGCAGCGGGAAGTCCCCGTGGTGGTCACCTATCACGGCAGCGACATCAACAGCCGCTGCATCCGGCCTCTGAGCCGTCTGGCCATGCGACGTGCAGCATACAACATCTTTGTTTCCGAATCTCTCATCCGGCCGGATTTCAAAATTCAAAAATCAAAATTCCGGATCCTCCCTTGTGGCGTTGACCTCGACAAGTTCTCTCCCATTCAACGGGAAGAATCTCGTGCACAGTTGGGACTCCTCCCGCAAGGACGTTATGTACTCTTTTCCGGAGCCTTCTCGAACGGAGTCAAGAATGCCCCGTTGGCCCAAGCGGCCTGCGACCTGCTACCCGAAGCAGCACTCTTGGAACTCCACAATCGCTCTCGCGAAGAGGTGGCCCTGCTTATGAATGCTGCCGATGTGCTGCTCGTCACCTCCCGCCACGAAGGGTCGCCGCAGGTGGTCAAAGAAGCCCTCGCCTGCAACCTCCCCGTCGTCAGTACCAATGTGGGCGATATCGCCACGATGCTCTCTACCACCCAAGGAGGCACCATCGCCAATCCCACTCCTCAAGACCTCGCTGCCGCTATGGAGCCTTTCCTCAACACTCCACAACGCACCCATGCGAGAGAGCGAATGGACATCTATAGCATTACCCATATAGCATCCCAGCTATGCTCCATTTATAATACCATTCATCATGAGTGACCGCATTCCACTAAAAAAAATGCTCACCTTCGGCCTGTTACCCAGCGGCCTGAAGAAAGTCCTGTACCGACTGCAGGGAAACCACATCGGAAGACATGTGAAACTCTCCTGGGGCTCCGTCATCGTATGCAAAAACAAATTCACCATCGGCGACAATAGCCGGATTGGGCATTTCACCTCCATCAATGGACGCACCTTCCAAATGGGACGCAATTGCAACATTCGTTCCGCTGTCATCATCCATGCCGACAACATACAGATTGGAAACGAGGTTGTTATCTCGGAAACTGCCATCCTCCGTGCCGGACATCGGTCCGAACGCTCCTCCCTCATCATCGACGACCTAGTGCATATCTTCCCTTCTACCACCATCGACCCCTCACGACTCGTACACTTGAAGGAAGAGTGTGCCGTGGGACCCGGATGCAGTATTTTCACCCATGGCTCTTATAAGAATATTCTCGACGGATACCCAGTGCATTACGGCGATGTCGTCATCGGTGAACGAGTGGAACTGACCTATAATGTCTTCGTCGCTCCCGGAGTTACCATCGGAGACGACACCATCGTCGGATACGGCTCCTATGTCAATCACGACCTCCCAGACCATGTCATGGCTGCAGGATTGCCAGCCACTGTCAAGCGTCACAAAGAACAGTTCGCCCCCACACCCTCGGAAGAGAAGAAGGAGGAGTTGCTCAAGGACATCATCTCCGAATTCAAAAAACACCTGTCCTACAACGGAATACCCTACACTGACAAACAAATTGAGCTAATGGGCTGCAACGAGATTATCCTAGACGGCACCACACATTTCAATCTCGCAACACGACGCTGCAACCCACCTAAAGACAACATCGCCATCCTCCTGCGTCGTTTTCTCAGCCGCTACGGCATACGCTTCAAACTATCAGAATGAACATCCTCGTCGACATAGGGCATCCAGCACATGTTCACCTCTTCTACCCTCTCTCCAAAGAGTTGTCCGAACGAGGCCACAGGCTATTCTACTCCGTGAGAGACATCCCTGTAGCCATCCGCTTGATGGAGCACTACGGCATGGTCCCTTATCTTAATCTGGGTCGGAAACACGACAATCTCATCGGAAAAGCACAAAGCGTCCTACACCAAGACATCCAACTACTGAAGTTCGTCCGAAAACATCATGTCGACATTGGAATCAGCAGCGGTATCGTCCTGGGGCATGTGTCTCGTTTCTCCCGAATGAAAACCTTCATGTTCGACGATGACGACGATGCGGCAGAGCCTCTGATAGTGAAGTACGGTCACCCACTCACCGATGTGGTCTTCACCCCAGACTGCATCCACCGTATGACTAAACAGGCCGTTTATTATGCTGGCACTCACGAACTGGCTTACTTGCATCCCAAACGATTCACCCCCGACCCCTCTGTATTGCAACGTGCAGGGATACAAAAGGGTGAACGCTTCTTCATCATGCGCTTCGTGGCACTGAAAGGTCACCACGATATGGGACAGCAAGGACTGACCCTCGAGCAAAAGGAAGCACTGGTGAAACTGCTCGAACCTCACGGACGCGTCATCATTACTTCCGAACGCGCCATTGAACCCGAATTTGAAAACTATCGGCTACCCGTCAATCCCGAAGACATCCACTCCCTCATGGCTTACAGTTCCATGTTCTTGGGCGACAGCCAGACCATGACCTCGGAGGCAGCAATACTCGGCGTTCCCGCATTGAAATGCAACACCTTTGCAGGACGTCTATCGGTACCCAATATGCTGGAACAACGATTCAACCTCTGCTACGCCTATCCTCCCTCAGAGTTCACGGAGATGTACAAAAACATAGAGCAACTACTTGTTCGCAACCCTCAAGAACTGAAAGACGAATGGCAGTCCAAGCGACAGCAGATGCTTACAGAACTAATCGATCCTACCGAATTCTTTGTCAACCATATAGAAACCCATGAAAGCCTATCTTAAACTAAAACGACAACCCCTGCCTCACTACAAACGTGAAGGGCTGTGGCGAACCATACGGAACTCGGCACATGTGCACGGTTACCATTCAGCACTGTGGTTTGGCATCATCCGCTGGAAAGACCACGTGTTCAACCAATACGCCCTACGATGCCCATGGAATGGACTCAGAATCAAACTACAACACTGGCGTGGAGTACAAATCGGAAAACAAGTACACATCGGGCCCAACTGCACCCTCGATTATCCCTATCCCTACTTCGTCATCATCGAAGATGGAGCCTCTTTGGCCGGAAACGACTATGTACTGGCTCACAGCACCCCTATGGAATATCATCGGAACTGTGTAGAATCATTTGTAGCACCGACAGTTATTGGACGCAACGCATGGGTAGGAGTGAACGTCACCATCCTGCCTGGCATCACCGTCGGAGAAGGCGCCATCATCGCAGCAGGAGCCGTCGTCACCAAGGATATACCCCCTCGAACACTTGCCGCAGGCGTCCCCGCCAGAATAATCAAACAACTCGACATCTGATGGATTTCACTATCGAGAAATACCGTCAACTATTAGCGGCGCTGAAGAGTCATAACAACTTCAGCATCAAGCATGATGTAGACAACCGTCCACTCTTCTCTCTACGCATCGCAGAGATAGAGTCCTCCATGGACATACAGACATCCTATTACTTCCGTTCCAAGGACTTTACAACCCATGCAGAGACCATTCGCGCAATCGCCCGCATGGGACATACCATTGGCTACCACTACGAGAACCTCGCCACATGCAACGGCGATATTAAAACAGCCTTCGACGACTTCTGTCTCCAACTGGAACAACTCCGGAAGATTACACCCGTCAGCATCGCTTGCGCACACGGCAGCCCACTCTCCCGCTACGACAACCAAGAGCTTTGGAATCATTACGATATACATACTCTCGGCATCGACTTCGAACCCATGCTCGACACCGACTTCAGACACACGCTCTACCTCACCGATACCGGCCGCCGCTGGGACGGACAATCCGTAAGCGTACGCGACAAAGTCCCCCAATCGCCCATCCTTTCCCACACTGCCACATTCTCACACACAGACGATATAATTCATGCTATCAACGACTTGAATCACCCTATTCACCGCTATTCGTTGCTCGTCAACACCCATCCCCAACGATGGATGCCCTTCGGTCCCCAATGGCTCAAAGAGCTTCTGCTGCAGCGCACTAAGAACATCATCAAGAGAATCATCGTCAAAAAATCTCAACCATAACATCTTTTTCCGTTTGATAGTATTATCATGAAACGAATACTAACCATCGTCGGGGCGAGGCCACAGTTTATTAAAGCAGCAGCCATCTCTCATGTTATCAAGGAGAAATACCCCGATTCCATCAGCGAAGACATCCTTCATACCGGTCAGCACTATGACGACTCTATGTCGGGTCGATTCTTCGACGAACTCGATATTCCCCGCCCCAAATACAACCTCGGCGTGGGCTCCGCACCTCATGGCGCGCAGACCGCCACCATGCTTAAAAATATCGAAGAAGTCATACTATCAAACACTTACGACGGAATCATAGTCTATGGCGACACCAACTCCACCCTCGCGGGAGCCCTCGCGGCTTCCAAACAGCATCTCCCTGTCTATCATATAGAAGCAGGACTTCGCTCTTTCAACCGCAACATGCCCGAGGAAATCAATCGCATCCTGACCGACCATGTCTCTCACCTCCTGTTCGCCCCTACCCAGACCGCTGTGCAAAATCTAAGAAATGAAGGATTTACAGAGAGTTCCATTCTCCTGAGTGGCGACGTGATGCTCGACAATGTGCGACATTACGCCCCAATAGCAGCAGCCTCCCAGACACCCCACGATGCCGACATCCTGCTCACCCTCCACCGCAACTTCAACGCCGACTCAAAAGAGAGGCTAAACAACATACTATCAGCTATCGACGCCTTTGCCTCCGAGCATCACGTGCATGTATTGTTTCCTGTACACCCACGAACCAGGCAGATGCTTGAAAACATGAATTTTAATTCAATCCAGACCACCGAACCTCTCTCCTACTTGCAAACCCTTGCCCAGCTGGATCGTTCACGTTTGGTGATGACCGACAGCGGCGGCCTGCAGAAAGAAGCCTACTTCTGTGGAAAACCCAGTGTCATCCTGCGTTCCGAGACCGAATGGAAGGAAATTGTCGACGACGGAGCCGCACTGCTGGCCGATGCCGACCCCTTGCGTATCCGCAATGCGGCTGAAAGCCTTTGGAAAACCACCCCGAATGCCCCTACAGCCTTCGGAGACGGACATGCAGCCGAAAAGATAATAAAAATTTTAGCATCATAACTGATTATATTTCAACAGATACGCATTTTTATATTAATAAATTTTACTTGTTGTACTTATTTATTATATAAAAATGCGTATCTTTGCATTTTATAACGAAAACCGACAATCGCTATAACGTGTTAAAATTTAAGAACATAAATTATTTTCTCAACAAAATTTGTCTCGCTATTACCGTCACATTGGCAATGTCTTCCTGTATCACTCCCGGCAGAGTGAACTACCTGCAAGATATGACCCACGGCTCTCAGATTGAGATAGAAAACAAATTCGAGGCCACCATCGCTCCCTACGACGAACTCAGCATCATCGTCAGCACCTCCGGTAAACAAGAACTGGCCTACCCCTTCAACCTCGGCAATGGCACCTCCGAAAAACAAGGCAACTACCTGGTCGACGTCAACGGAAACATCGACTTCCCCATTCTCGGACAATTTCATGTCGAAGGCCTCACCCGCCTCCAACTCCAGGACACCCTCACCAGCAGACTCAGCAGCGGCGGCTATGTCGACGACCCCTTCGTCATGGTTCGCTTCAACAACTTCAAGATTTTCTTCCTCGGTGGCGGTCAGGGCCGCGTACTCAACATCCCCAACGAACGCTGCACCTTCCTCGAAGCCATCGCCATGCTGGGCGACCTCGACCTCCACATTAGACGCGACAATATCTGCGTGATGCGCGAAGTGGACGGCAAAATGGTCATGCGTCAGCTCGACCCTCGCTCCTCCAAAATCTTCAACGACCCCTTCTTCATGCTGCAACAGAACGACTTCATCATCGCCGACACCTATAACAACGGCGTCGTGAAAAACGAAATGAGCTACTGGCTCACCGTCCTCTCCACCCTCATGTCCGCAACCTCCATCATCCTCTCCCTCGCAATACTCAAAAGAAACTGATTATCATGGCCGATACAATGGAAGACATATCCTTTCTCAACGAAAACAAAAAACAGAAAATCCATTTCAAAGATGTTCTGTTCACCGTCCTGAGAAACATCCACTGGCTTATCCTGTGCGGTGCTCTGGGAACTTTCATCGCCGGCTATCTCGTCCGCCATCAGGACCGCGTCTACGAAAGTTCGGCACGCGTCCTCATCAAAGGTTCTTCCACCAATAACAACGAGAACGCCGCCCGCGAAGCCTCCGTCCGCACCATGTTCTCCACCCGCTCCCTTTACAACAGCTCCATCAACAACGAGATGATGATCCTCACCTCGGCAACCGCCATTCGCGAAATGGCACAAAACCTCAAACTCCACATCACCTACTCCACCAAGACACGCGTCGTCAGCCGCAATAAAGACCTCTACGGCGAATCCCCCTATACACTCGACTTCATCGACGACAACGAAGAAGCCGCATTCTACCTCGAAGCTGTGGCTCAAAACGAAAACACCATCCTCCTCACCCCCTCCGAAGGAAACCCCATCACCATCCCCTTCGAAGACACCACAGCTACCCCCTTCGGCCGCATCGTGGTCCATAAAACATGGTTCTTCACCAACGACTACATAGGCCACCCCGTCAGGATAACCCACAACTGCCTCAGCGCCGTAGCAGAGCACTACCGCCACGCCCTGCAGGTAAGCCGCGACGACGAACGCAACACCATCGTCAACATCTCCCTGCGAGATGCATCCCCCATCCGCGCCGCCGAAATCATCAACGAAGTCATTCGTATCTACAACGAGGATGCCATCAAGGACAAAAAACGCATCATCAACGACACCTACGAATACATCAACGGCCGTCTCGCCATCCTCCATTCCGACTTGGGCACACAGGAAAACGCTCTGGCCGACTTCAAACGCGAAAACCAACTGCTCGACATCTCCTCCTTCGGACAGAACTACCTCGAGTCCTCCATCCAGTCGGAAAAAGAAATAGAACGCTTGAAGAAACAACTCGAACAAGCCCGCCAGCTCGTCCACATCAACCAAGCGGAAGAAAACGCCCGCATCATCCCCGCCACCATCGACCTCGACAACAAGAACGTAATGACGCTGATTTCCACCTACAACGCCCTTGTTCTCGAACTCGAATCCTACAAAGAAACTCCCAACAGCCCCCTCGTCAAATCCAAACTCGAGGAGCTCCGCAACATGCGCTCCAGCATGAATCACCTCCTCGAAAGCTATATCGGCATGCTGCAGGAACGCATCGCCGAAACACAAATCACCGCCTCCTCTGCCTCGTCGAAAATGAGCCAGGTCCCCCAGAAACAACTCTATCTCGAGAACCTCGAGCGCCTGCAGAAAATCAAAGAAGAGCTCTACCTCCACCTGCTGAGCCGCCGCGAAGAGTTGCTCATCAGCCAACCCTCCATCGAACCCAACGGCAAAGTGCTTGACGCCGCCCGCATCAACCGCATCCCCGTCTCCCCCAACGAGACACGCACCACCCTCCTCGGACTCATCCTCGGACTCTCTCTCCCCATCGGACTCTTCTTCCTCCGACGCGCCATAGACACTAAAGTCAAATTCCACAGCGACATCATCTCCTCCACCACCATCCCCTTCCTCTGCGAAATCCCTGGCAAAGAAAAGAAAGACGACCGCGCCATCGTTGTCTCCAGCCACGACCACGACAACCTCTCCGAGTCCTTCCGTCTGCTGCGCACCAAACTCGACTTCCTCAGCATCGTCGACGAGCAATCCAAAAGCCGCGTCGTCATGATCACCTCCATGCTCCCCGGCATGGGTAAGACCTTTATCTCCTCCAACATCGCCGCCAGCCTCGGCATTGCCGGCAAGAAAGTCATTCTCCTCGACCTCGACCTGCGCAAAGGCTCCCTCACCCGCACCTTCTACTCCCGAAAACATCCAGGACTCTCCCACTACCTCACCGGCAGAATTGACGATTGGCACACCCTCGTCAAATCCGACCTCGTCAACAAAGGTGTCGACTCCCTCTTCACCGGCCCCATACCGCCCAACCCCTCCGAACTGCTCGGCAATGGCCGACTCGACAAACTCGTCGCACAACTCAAAGACTCCTACGACTACATCATTATCGACACCGCACCGACAGGCCTCGTCGTCGATGTCGAAATCATCAAACACCTCGTCGACAACACCCTCTTCATCATCCGAGCCGGTAAATTCGACAAACGAATGCTCGTCAACCTCGAACAGATGTATCAAAGCCACACCTTCCCCAACATCACCCTCGTGCTCAACGACGTACACTACAAGAAACTAATGCCCTACGAAAAGAAATACGGCTACGGTTACGGCTATGGTTATGGTTACGGCTACGGTTATGGCTACGGCTACGGTTATGGCTACGGCTATGGCTACGGCGACGAAACCTACGGAGAAAAAGAACGTCACGAAGACGAAAAACTGGACAATAACAACATAACAGAAACAGACGATAACTCACGTCCCTTATGAAAAAGGTACTACTCATATTGATATTGGCCCTCTCGGCATCCACCCTCTCGGCACAGACACGCCACCGAGGTATCGCTTTGGGTGCCGATCGTGATACGCTGAAATTCCTCATCGCATCACCCTTCGACAACTGGTATGTCAATGTCGGCGGAGGTCTGCAGACCTTCTTCGGCAACGAAGTCGAATCCTCGGCACGACACAACAAGTTGAACTTCAACGCACATGTCGAACTCGGAAAATGGATTATCCCCGATGTCGCCATCTCGCTGCGCTACTCCTTCTTCAATGTCGACGGCCAGTCGCGCTACGGACGCAACCCCTTCATCGACTTCACCGGCGTACCCGTCGATGCCAACGGCTACTACGAATACCAACCTTTCCACGCCCACGCCATGTCCCTGCTGGGATATGTCACCTTCGACTGGACCAACTTCTTCAACGGCTACGAGGTAGGCAAACGCACCAAACTCCATTGGCGCACCGGCCTCGGCCTCGGAATGTCCATGCTCTTCGGCACACAAAAAAACCCCAACACACAAGACGAATATAGCGTGGATGATTTCCGCAGGAACCTTGAGTTTGCCTTCTCTCTCTCCGGAGGTGTCGAATACGCCCTCAGCGAACGCACCGCCATCTTCGGCCGACTCGAACTCTTCGGCTCGGAATCCACATGGGACTGGTCGCCCTATGACGACAACAGCCACACCATCTTCGACCTCATCCCCTCCGTCGATGCCGGCGTCAGATTCAACCTCCTGTCCCACATCACCCGCTACCACTACGACACCAAGATTTCCAGCCGCGACAGCGTCTACCACGAATTCCAACCCGCCGTCGACTCCAACACCATTAGGGCTCTCGAAGGTGTCATCCGCCGACTGGAATCCGAGCGCAACCGCCTCATGGGCGACCTCCACCAACTCAGCCACAACGACTCCATCACCATCGACTCCCTCAACCGCGAACTGGAACGCACACAAGACCTCCTCCGTCGCTGCGAGGAAGAGAGCAGAAAACCCGAGAACCCCATCCCCGAACTGCTCGACATCAACTCGGTACTCAACCTCCCCAGCGCTGTGGTCTACTTCGAACTTGACAAATACAGCCTCGACTACAACGCACGCAAGCGCCTGCAGGACTTCGCCAAAGACGCGCGCGACCTCTCCGACACCATCGAGTTCTACCTGATTGGTTCCGCCGACTCCATCACCGGCTCCATCCTCCACAACCAATGGCTATCCGAACGCCGTTGCGAATCCGTCCATAAGATGCTCACCAAGAACTTTGGCCTCAGCGGCAACCAGCTGATACAGATCTTCGCCGGCGGCATCAACGACGAGAAGCCCAACGAGAACAACCGCCGCGTCCTCATCATCCAGCGCACCCCCGTCACCGAAGAAATCGTCGACCGCTGGCAGCGCATGAGCCGCGAGCGCATAGAACAAGCCAAATCGAAAGGACGGCGGTAAAAAGTTCGTCCATTAACGATCTTCCAACGCACATAATCCTCCGGTTATGTGCGTTTTTGTTTTATAAATAATACTGGTGCGTTAACTTTTTAAATATCTTTGTAATATATTGATAATTTAATAATTATAGGGTTCTTTGACAAAATTGATTTGAAAAACCTCCGTTTCTTACAGACTAATGATCTGTAAGAAATGAATTCTGGCAAGTACGTTTTCACACAGATAGCCGATCTGATAAAAATGAGAAGCCGCTTTTTCCATTCCTTTCGGAGCCTTACCCTGTAATTAGGGATCGGTGAGCATCTCATCTTTTGCGACGCCGCTCTTTTTGAACCGCCAGCCTTTAAATAGGCCTTGGTGGGTCGTCGCCTTCCAAGTGCAAAAGTACGAACATTTTTTGAATCGACAATTTTTTTTATTAATACGTTCAGTATTAGATGTTTTAAAAGACTCTATGGCCAACATGACACAATATTTTCCAGCGACTCACGTTATTGGGTTATGATTTCCCACGGAGACCACCTCGGTGGAGCCAACTGGATTACCGATGTAAGCGGGCATCCTGTGCAGCACCTACAATACCTGCCCTATGGCGAAAACTACATAAAACAAGAGAAAGCTATCCGAACAATACTGGTTACTTTATTTACATGAGAAACTCTCATAACATCTATCAGTTGAAGACAAAGGATGGAGTCGTTTGTTGGCCAATAAAAAAAGGTAAAATAACAAAAGCATCTCAATTACCATGGTAAAACGTTATTTACTCATACTGACGGTATTGCTTTTTGGAGCGGCGTGCCATACGGACAAAAGTAGTGACCCTGCAAAAGAATTAGTAATTCTAAACAATTCTCTGTCGAACGAACTTGATTCAGTCGTACTGGAGTTATCCGAACTTGATACAGGGTATTTCTCCAAATATCTATATGACCTTGACATAAAGAAATGTAAGATTTTAGTGAAGATTTCTACTGCTAACAGGGATACGCTAGTGGATTTCTTTGTCTACGACACTTCGTACCGAGATGAAATGAAGGTTGTCTCAATAAATGGTGTACTCACATCTCCCGAGGGTATCGTTGTACAGATTTCAGACGAAGAAGAAATTGCAAGAGGTATGCCGATAACGATAATATTCTTCCCGATAAAATAGAATAATTAATAGAAAATAGGAAACTATTGAATGTGTCTATTGTAATGGGGGAAACGAACCAATCCAAAAAAAATTGAATAAAAAACATCAAATCGTTTTCGGATTTCTTTTTTGGAACATATAATTCGAAATAGCGTATGAAAAAGATATTTGTAATCGTATTACTGTGTGGTTTTTTTGCATGTCAATCAACCGATGTTGATAGCAATATCGAATTGACCGAGTTTACAAAGGAATTGGTGTCTATGTATGTGAATGACGAACAAAACATAGATGTCAAAAACAGAAAAGACGAAATAATCATAGTATCATTTACAGATGATACTTGTTACCGTTTAGCGCTTTTTGCCAACAATCCTCAAGACTATGATTATTGCAGGGAGGATTATATTGGACAAACCACGTATTTGGGATACGCTGTCAGAGTATTTGGTGATGAAAACCCATCGTTTTTTAGATTGATAAGAAGAATAATGAAACGAGAACCATGCAGTTACAATAATGACTGGGAATATGATCCATATGTTTGGTATATATGTCTCTACAAAGATGGTTCTTTGTGTACACGAGAAACATATAAAGTTGCACCCGAGGAAGACATATCAGAAATCCAATCTTTAGTGGAGAAATACTTCAGCGTTTTAGAAAGCAACAAATAACAAAGAATCCGTAGATAATTGTCTAAACTTGCACATAAAACCATCCTACTAAACCGTGCTAAAACCGTGTCGTTTTACTCCTCCGTTTTCACCGGCAAGTGTAACATGAATCCACACTCAGTCACATTCCACTTTCATCTTCTTGAACCTCACGCTGGTCTTCTGCCCCTTGACGGAGTCCTCTTCCGACGGTGAATTTGGCATATTAAGCCGTTCGGAGCGTGGATTGAAAATCAATAAATTACAAGCGCAAAAATACACATAACCATTTGGTTATGTGTATTTTATTGCTTTATCAAACACATAACACACTGATAATCAGTAGCGAGAAGATACCAACACCGTATCAACACCGTACCATCTCCGTACCAACACCACACCATCTCCTACCCCCGTCGGAGATGATAGGTTGTCGGGACCGGCAACAACGACCTATCATCTCCAACTCCTGCCCCCTCGGTTCCGGCACCATCAGCTAACCGCCTGCTCCACTTTCGCCGGCACCATCCTCTCTCCGCCGGCACCGCCCCCCTTTAAGCGTTAAACGTTAAACTTTAAACGTTACCCCTCCCCAACTCTCTCCACTCCGGGAGCCCTTACATGGGGTTCCCTTTTTTTTGCCGCATGCCAACATGCTCATCGGTAACAAGGAACATCAGGTGTCTCTTATCCCCTTTTTTAACCTTCGTGACCTTTGGCGGCGATGGTATCCGAAAGGCAGTTGTAGAAAAAAAAAACGAGCAAAAAGAAGCGCCGGGGAACTCCGATAAGGGGTTCCCCGGCGCAGAAGGTTTACCTAAAATGGCGGATTACAATCCGAGTTTCTTCTTCACCTGAGGCATGATATCCTCGCTATCCTGGGAATAGAGCAGCGAGGCGCCGTCGAAGATGTAGGTGTAGCCGCCTTCACGGGCCACGTCCTCGATGGCTTTCTTGGCGCGGTCGACGATGGGTTTGGTGAGTTCGGCCTCGCGCTCCTGAAGCTGCTTCTGGGCGTTCTCGTAGAAGCCTTGGATACGGTTCTGCATATCCTGGATTTCGCTGCGCTTGGTGTTGCGGATAAGTTCGGTCCACTCGGCCTGCTTCTGCATGTACTCGTTGGAGATTTTCTCGAGTTCGCCCTGCATGGTCTTGAGGGTGCTCTCGATCTCGGCAGCCTCCTTCTGAAGGATGGTCTGGGCGGTGTCGCGTCCGGGCATAATCTGGAGGAGTTCCTGGGAATTGATGTGACCGAGTTTAAGGTTTTTCTGAGCCACTGCGTTGCCGCCGAAAGCGAAGAGGCAGGCAACGATTAAAATCAACGTTTTTTTCATTCTAAATCAGTTTTTATTTGTTTCTTTTTTCCTTGTTCGGTTGTTGTTTGTCGACATTGGGTTTACGACCGCCGTCACGTCCGCGCATCTCGGGGTTTGAGGGTTTCTTGGCCGCTTCGTCGGCACCGGCGGGTTCCGAGGAGACTCCGGGCTTATATCCTAAGAGTTCGAGGACTTCGTCGCTGATGTCGTATTTCTTGCTTGCGAAGAGGACCGCCGAGCTGCCGGCCTTGTCGAAGACGAAGGCATAGTTCTTCTCGCGCGCCACACGCTCGATGGTGGAGTAGACGCGGTCCTGCACAGGCTTGAGGAGTTCGGCGCGTTTTTTGTCGAGATCGCCGCCGGGGCCGAAGCGCTGCTGCTGCAGGGCGCGGATTTCCTGCTCCTTGGCTTTGAGTTCTTCCTGACGGCGTTTCTTCAGGTTGTCGGGCAGCAGGTAGCTCTCCTGCTCGAATTCGGCGCGGAGGGCATCCACCTCGGCCTGCTTGTCGACCAGCTCTTTCTGCCAGTCTTCGACATACTTGTCGAGGCGTTTCTGCGCGCTGGCATACTCGGGCACGCTGCGAAGCACGTAGTCGGTGTTGACACAAGCATATTTCTGCGCCGAAGCAGATGTGAAAGGTGAAAGGTGGAAAATGAGGACAAGGAGTAAAGGGGACAAGGGGGTGAGGAGATATGACAAATGCTTTTTCATGACCACATTCATTATTCTTATTTCTAAATCATTAGTCGAGGCTTTGTCCTATGGAGAAGTGGAAGTGGCTGCCGCCGGTGTTGCCGTCGAAGCCGTAGCCCCAGTCGACGCCTATGAGGCCGAGCATGGGGAGATAGAGGCGCACGCCGAGGCCTGCGGAGTTGTACATCTTGAAGGGCTGGAACTCGGAGAGGTCGGTCCAGCAGTTGCCGCCTTCGATGAAGCCGAGCAGCCAGATGGTGGCGGTGCCGCTTTCGATGATGGACTGACGCAACTCGATGGTGAAGCGGTCGAAGACCGAACCGCCGCCGTCGGGCGAGAGGGAGTTGTTCTCATAGCCGCGGAGGGGGATGACCTCACGACCGTCGAGCACCCACGAGGAGAGGCCGTCGCCGCCCAGGAAATAGCGTCCGAAGGGCGAGAGGCCGATGTCCTTGTTATAGTAGCCCATCCAGCCGAAGCGGAAGCGGGTGCTCAGCACCACGTCGCCGACGAGGTTGAGGTACCATGCGCCGCGGAGGTTGACCTTATAGTATTCCACCCATTTGTATTTCTCTTCCGCGCTAGCGGTGGAATAGTCCTTGCCGCTGAACAGGGAGAAAGGAGGGGTGAAATAGGCGCTAACCGAGATTTCGGAGCCGCTGCGGGTGTAGAAGGGCGAGTCGAAGGAGTTGCGCGAGAGTGTGAGCGCGTAAGAGATGTCATTGGCGGTGCCGTCGGAGAAGAGGCCCAATGCCAAGTTGTTATAGTTGTGAAGGGTGTAGTGCTTATAGGCGAGGCCGTGGGAGATGATGAAGTAGTCGTCGGGCCATTTGAGGCGTTTGGAGAGGCTGACTCCGGCACCGGTAATCTGGAGGCTGTAGAAGTCCTCGTCAGTGCTGCGGACCCAGAGGCCGTTGCTCATGTAGTTGTGATAAATCTGTCCGGAGAGCGACTGGGCACGACGGCCACCGAGCCACGGTTCGGTGAAGGAGAGGCTGAGCGAATAGTAGGAGCTGCCGTTGGTGGTGGCGTTGAGGCCCAGCTTTTGTCCGTCGCCGGCAGGCAGCGGAGCCCATGCGTCTTTGTTGAAGATGTTGCGGAGGCTGAAGTTGTTGAGCTGGATGCCTATCTGTCCGATGAACATGCCGGCGCCATAGCCACCCTGCAGGTTGAGCTGGCTGGTGCTGCCCTCTTCGACCTTATAGACGATATCCACGGTGCCGTCTTCCTGGTTGGGACGCGGCTCGGGAATCACGGATTCTTCCTTGAAGAACTTGAGCGTCAGCAGTTCGCGACGGCTACGCAGCACTGCCTCACGGCTGAAGAGGTCGCCCGGACGGGTATGCAGTTCGCGCATGATGACCTTATCGTTGGTGATGGTGTTGCCCTCGATCCACACGTTGCGGATGCGGGCCTGCTTGCCTTCCACAATACGTATCTCGATGTCGATGCTATCGTTCTGGACAGCCACCTCGACGGGCGTGGCGCGGAAGAAGAGGTAACCGTTGTCCATGTAGAGCGAGGTGATGTCGGTACCCGAAGGGTTGTAGGTGAGGTTTTCTTCGAGCAGCTGTTTGTTGTAGGGGTCGCCCTTGTTGATGCGCAAAGAGCGGCGAAGGACCTCGTCGCTGTAAACCGTATTGCCGGAGAAGGTGATGTTGCGGAAGAAGAACTTGTGACCTTCGTGGAGGACGACCTTCACCTTGATGCGGTCCTGGTCTGTGTTGCCATGCACTTCCTGCGGAACCTCGATAACGGTGTCGCTGACGATGCGGGCATCGCGGTAACCCTCCTCGTTGTAGTAGGCGATGACTTTCTCAAGGTCTTCGCGGAAATCGCTCTCGATGTAGCGCGACTTCTTCCAGAAGACTTTCTTCCAGAAACGCAACGACTTGCGGAAGTTCACATCACGGGTGTGCTGCATCTTTCCCTTGAGGGTGGAGGAGGAGACCTCCTTGTTGCCCACGAAAATCAGGGAGTCGATTTTCACCTTGTTGCCGCGCTTGATATTGAAAGTAACGGTGAGGCGACCGAGAGAGTCGGCGACCTCGGTGGTGGGCACCACTTCGACACGGGTGAAGCCTTTGTCGATATAGAAGGTCTTGATTTTGTTCGACGAGGTGCGCAGCATATTTTCCGTCACCACGTCACCGGTTTTGATGTTGATTTCTTCGCGCAACTTCTTGTCTTCGCCTTTCTTCGCTCCCTTGAAAGCGAAGTTGAGCATACGGGGACGTTCCTTGAGGGCTATTTTGAGGAATGCGATGTTGCCCTGGATGCGGGTGACGCGAATCTGGACATCCTCGAACATACCCTGTTTCCAGAGATTATCTATGGCTGTGGAGATTTTGTCACCGGGGATTTTGACCCTGTCGCCCACCTGAAGGCCGGCAACGAGGAGCACGACACGGGAGTCAAAGTTTTCGGCACCTTCGAGGGTGATGCCGCCAATTTCGTAAGTCTTGGGAGTCAGATAGTCAAAACCATATTCCTCGCTGCCTCCCACAACCACCTGAGCCTGAACGCTTATAGAGAGCAGGGCCAGCAGGGGTATGAGCAGCAGAATTTTCTTAATCTCTTTCATCAACAATTATACTAAAACCTTATAATAACTCATTTTTACATGAATTATTATATTTAAGTACGATTTTTTTGAAAAAAATGCACTCGGGCCGAAATTATTATTTCCCTTCCGCCTCCACCTGAGCCTCCGTCTTACCGAAACGGCGCTGGCGGCTCTGGTAGTCGAGGACAGCGGCATAGAAGTCCTCGTGCTGGAAGTCGGGCCACAGTTGTTCGCTGAAATAGAGTTCGGTATAGGCCATCTGCCACAGGAGGAAGTTGGAGATGCGCAACTCGCCGCCGGTGCGGATAAGCAGGTCGGGGTCGGGGTAGTCGCGTGTACAGAGGTAGCGGCGCAGGGTTTCCTCATCCACCTCGTCGGCCTTGAGGCCTTCGGCACATATCTGCTTCAGTGCTTCGGCAATCTCCCAGCGCGAGCTATAGCTCAAGGCGATAATCAAGGTCAACTTGCTATTGACGGAGGTCTGACGCATGCATTGACGGAAACGTTCGCGCGACCGCTCGGGGATACGGCCGAAATCTCCGATAGTCTCCAGTCTCACGCCGTTCTCCATCAGCATCGCGGTGTTCTCCTCGATGGCGGTGATGAGCAGCTCCATCAGCCCGTCGACCTCGGCCTGTGGACGGTTCCAGTTCTCGGTACTGAAGGTGTAGAGCGTCAGGTATTTGACACCCATCTGCACGGCCGCCTCCACAGCCTGTCGCACCGCCGTCAGTCCGTTATGATGGCCAAAGAGGCGCTCCTGTTGCTGTTTCATTGCCCATCGGCCATTTCCATCCATGATGATAGCCACATGCTGCGGCACACGGGTTTTGTCGATCTGATCTAATGTGGTCATTTTATTTTTGAATTATTTTCTACAACGTTTTGAGCGCATCCAGCCGAACATCGTTTCGAGATTGATGCCCAGCATGATGTGGAAATAGGCGTACCAGTCGTCGAGCGAGTCGTCGCCACGCTTGATTCCGGGCGCATTCACGTAGCCTTCGACCACTTCGCCACTGCGGTCGGCCAACATGGAAGCCAACGCGCCATCTTCGGCGTTGGAGAGGAGAACCTCACTGCCAACATAGGTCTTGCTGACATCATCGAGATAGTCCGTCCACGTCATCCTGAACCCATATTCTGCCGAGAAGGAGAACGTCTTGCCGAGGCGGAATTTCACACCCACTCCGAAAGGGAAACAGAGTTGGGTAAGGGCGTAGGGACGGCGGTCGGGGTAAAGCGAAGAGCCCTGACCTTCGGTATGGAGGGGTTGCAATTCGGCCCATTGGACACCACCCTCGGCAATGGGGTAGCTGGCCTTGGGATTGAAATGGAACATCGCCAAGCCACCAAAGATATAGGGGGTCCACTTTTTCTCGGTAGCCCCCGGACCATAGGGGGCAAAGTTGAACTCAGCGAGTGCCGCCAACTCGAAGATATTCGATTTGAAACTGAGGTTGCGCAACTCGATATAATCCTTCTCGCATGCCACCGAGCCGTAATTAACTTCCGCCCGGAAGGCCCAGCGGTTGTCGAAACGGTATCGCAGACCGATGCCTCCGGCGAGGCGGGGTATTGTCAGCGCGCTTTGGTTGTTCAGGTCACCGAGGTAGTTCATACCTCCTCCCGACAGCAAGACTTCGCTGGATTCCAGGAAGTCTCGTTGCTGAGCTTGCGAGGGCACGGATGCCACTCCAAACAACAACAATAGGAACAACCAAGTCTTTCTCATCTTCACCATCTTATAGAGCTTGCCATCGACTCCAGCTTCAGCAGGAAATCTCTCTTTTCAAGTTTGGGAGCATAAACAAATCCCATCACATCGACAATTGTTTTCCCATCGGGAGAGAGGACGGTATAGGCGACGAAGGGACCTCCCATCCTGTCGTTAGTATTCCTCAAACCCCACAATCCCCGAGTCTGGACCGCATATTTCGAACCAGGGTAGTCGACATACGTTGTCAGCACCTCGCAAAGGGAGGTGTCGCGCTCGACGCCCGCATAACTTCCCTGACTTCCACCCGGAACATAGCGACACAGCATGGTGTCAAAACGGTCCAACAGCTGCTTCTGCTCAAACTGAGCCTGGCTCTCATAGGGGACAGTTTGAATCACCAGATTGGAAAGAATGAATTTGTCGGTCTGTTCCACCAACTTCTCCTGAATCCAGACGAAATCGTCTTTTTCCTTCAGCCAACGGTAGTTGCGACCCACCGAAAGAGAGAAATCGTACTTCTTCTTTATCCTTTCAACGATGGCACTGTTTCCTCCCGACCCGGAATAAAGGTTGATGAAACGCTGATGCTCTGTGTTATAGATAGCATTTACTATCTGAGGTTCGCAGCGACGAAGCAGTGCGCACAGCGAATCCTCACACGTGGCGGAAACGACGATATACACCTGGGGTTTGACCCATTTGTCGTGATCAATAAAGACTTTGTTTTTCCTATCTTTTCCGATGTCACATTTGACAATACTGCGGTAGGCCTGAAAGAGTTTATCGCCAGAGAGCTTCGCCAAAGGCACTTTCACCATATTGAAGCGATGTTCCGGTTGCGGAAGGCAACGTTGCGACTGACTGAAAACAGAATCGATCAACATACTGGTAGTCTGACTGAGGTTGCCGTGATTGGCGGCGACCAGAACATCCAACACCTTACCGGTTGAGTTCTTCTCGACTTGTTTCACCTCACACGACGCAAACAGCAGCATCGCAGACAAGACAAAAAACAGGTTTTTTTTCATATCGTTATTTTTTTCTGTATTTGTAAAAGTCCCTTATCGCTTGCTCTATAGGGGTTTGTTCTATTTGTAAGTCGCATAGAGCATGACTGTTATCATAATATTCGCGTACCAAGAGCTGTTTGATATTACGTGTGGAGACCTGCGTCCTCACACCTATCCAACGCAATCCATCGCCGACAGCTCCGGCCATCCTCAATAGGATGTTGGGACATGCTAAAACGCGCTGTCGATAGCCGCATACCCGGGCCTGAAGTTCGTATAGTTGCTTTATTGTCAACATACTGCCCGTTGCAACAATATAACGGTTGCCGTTGGTGCCGCGGGTAAGTGCAGCAACCATAGCACGTGCCACATTGTCCACATGCACAAAAGCCTTTCCTCCTTTAGGAGCGAGCATCAAATGACGGCCGTATGCCGCCAGCAACATGCGCCCGGAGGAGGGCTTAATATCATAGGGACCAATCATATAGCCCGGATTCACCACGACCACATGACGGCCTTCTGTCGCCGCCGATAGAATGATGCGCTCCCCTTCTGCCTTGCTGTCGGCATAGAAAGAGCCTTTGAAAGGCGACTGCATCGGGGCGGACTCATCGACAGGACAATCTTCACTCCCATAGCCTATGGTATTGACCGTCGATGCATGCACCAAGACACTGATTCCATGGTCGTTCATCAACATCACCAACCTCTCGCACAGGTCTCTGTTCACGGGAAGATAGTCTGCATACCTGCGCAACGACATATCCGTAGTACCTGCACAATTGACGATGGCATCGCAGCCTTCTGCCGCTTTCTCCAAAGTATTGTAGTCGAGCAGTGAACCTACAACGGTCTCCCACGTGCCTTGAGGAAGATGAATGCCGTCAGCACGGCGGACAAGTGCCACCACCTGGTGACCCTCCTCCATCAGCCGCAGCAACACATTATGTCCTAACAGCCCCGTCGCACCGAGCAGCAATACTTTCATGCTCTATTAACGAACAGAATGGAAACTTATTGTATTTCCCGAAAAGAATAATTAGAACTTCCAACGAAGCTGGATGTGCCAAGTCTGGCGGATGGGACCGGGGGTGGCGGCGTTGTCCGAGCCGATGGAATCCGCTCCCGGTCGGGCAATGAGTGCATACTTAACACTGATGTTCAACCACTCGGATACATCATAGCGCACCACTGCCGAGGTGCGAAACCCACGTCCTTGCAACATCGGCATAGAAAACGCATACTGCAGAGTGCTCTCGCTGAGATAGATGCGTGCATAATAACCATTGATGTCGTGCCAAGTAGCTTGCATGGCAGCCTGCCAGCGTCCTTGTCCATAGCGCACCTCCTGCGAGACAAGCCAGCCCTGCTGATTGTCAGACTCCTCGGCATTAAACCAAGAAAAAATAACGCGGGTGGTGAAGCGCCACGGTTCATTCGTGAAACGATACTGTCCCTGCAACTGGTGACGGAACGTGTTTTCGATAACCTTACCACTGGTGCCAGGAACGTTACGTTGTTGGTGGCGGAGGGCATAGCGCACCGTGACCTCACCGTGACGACCGGCTGAGCGGCCTAGTTGCAATTGCCACTTGGAGCCTGTCGAGGGCGCGTAACACCCATAGCGCAACTGGGGGAAACGGTGAACATCGGCGCTTACCAAAGCCATGAGGCCCAACGGGAGTCGGAAACGGCCATCGAGGCTAACCCCCTGTTCGTTGGCGGTGCGGGAGCCAATACTATAAGCTGCCGTGTGGAGATTGTGGTAGCGGGAATCGTAATGACGAGCCGTGAGGCCAATGCTGTTGTCGCCCTGTAGCGAGAGTTTCATGCCTCCTATGACTGCCGGATGTCCTTCGACATCGGTGGCCACCTCGCCGAAAAACTGCAGTCGACCCACCTGCCACAGTGCATCGACACCCAATACCCCGGTACGGTCGCCACGGAAATAGTCCTGATTGTAAACGTAGTTGCGCAGCCGCACGCTGTCGTCGAGGATGGACGCTGCCGCCGTGATGCCCAGCACTAGGTTGTCCTGCCGAAATTCCAGATGTCCGCCCCCCATCCACTCGTTGCCAGCACGTGAGCCGAAAGCCGACACGCAGACTGTGCGGGTCATCCTGACGGTGGCAGCGACACCCTCCTGCCAACCCTCCTCATAGAACGGGCCAGCGGCTTTCACGCCGTTAGCATAGCGCACTGGCGAACTGCCCGTCAAGGAGAACGGCTCATAGCCCGTCCACAGCGCGACACCTTGACCAAACTGCAAGTTGAAGCGTCCCACAACCAATCGTTCCAACAGGCCAAAATTATTCAGAGTCAGACTGTAGCCGTAGAAATTATCTTTCCCCCACGCTTCGGTAGGGTCTTTGTCGGCGCTGAGTTGGAAAACAACACGATTGTCGTAGTTGAATCGATAACAGAGCAACCCACGCAAGTTATCGCCCTCATATTTGCCATTCTCATAGCCTTTGGCCTGCTCCATGGTACCGCCTAGACCAGTAACCAACGTGTGGTGTCCGCGGTCGAACATTCCAGCCAATCCCGGAAAAGACTGTTTTTCGTAAGGTTCCGCCCTTACCAGCGGCGTAATCAGCGCTATTGTGAGGCTATCAAACCCGGGCACCATACGCAGTTCTTTGAGGCTGAGCAACTGCCCGTGAAGAATAATATAGTTTTGCAACGCCTTGATTTGGAACGGCGACAAAAAAGGCAACACGGTCACTGCAACGGTATCGTTGATATTCACAGGATTTTCGCTCAGCTGTAGCAGGAGATCCCTTAATTCCGACACATTTGCGTCCGACCCTCGGTCTTCCACCCACTGCTCGATGGCATCGTCAACCTGCGCCACCGCCATTGCCGGCAGGGCGAGCATAACGAACACTATAATTCTGCGTATCATTTTTCAATGACACCTTGCGATACAAGATCTTTGTAGGTCTTTTCTGCCGCCAACTGCTCGGCAGCCTTGATGGAATACTCGACGGCCGACTTCTGAGGGATGCCGTCGATACTGACCAGACTCTCATACTGCCGACGGGCGACATGACCTTGGGAGAAAGAGCGGACCACCTCAAAGGTAACCTTCTTGTGGTTCTTCTGACCCCAATCGATGATTTTGCTTTTGAAATTCCAATCGGTAGTAGCCATCGCATCCACATCTAAGCAGTTACAGAGAATCTTGTCTACGATAACCCGCTGGGTGAATTTATAGCCTTTCTCGAGATACATGGCTCCAATCAGAGCCTCGAAAGCGTCACCTCCAATAGACTTGAACCCACCAGAAGAGTCCCGCTGGTACTCTATCAGTTCCACGAGGCCTATCTTGACGGCCAACCTATTAAGACTCACGCGGCTCACAATCTTGGAACGCAACTCGGTGAGAAAGCCCTCCCCCTGATAGGGATACTTCTTATACAGGAAGTCGGCCACCACGGCACTCAATACTGCGTCGCCGAGGTATTCGAGACGTTCATTATTGATTCTATGGCCCTTAAGAGAAGACGATGAGGAACGATGGGTAAACGCCACATGATACAACTCCGTGCGGCGCGGGGTGTATCCCAAGATATTCTTGAAGAATCCGCTAAATGCTTTGCTTTCCTTGTTTTTAAAGAAGAACAGCATCATTAATACTTTCTGAAGGCCAGACAGACATTGTGTCCACCGAACCCGAAGGCGTTGCTGATGGCAAAGCTAATCTCGCGTTTCTGCGCCTTATTGAAAGTAAAGTCAAGTGCTGGAATCTGCGGATCATCGGTGAAGTGGTTGATTGTCGGAGGCACTATGCCGTTCCTGATGGCCAGGATGGTGGCGATAGCCTCGACAGCACCGGCGGCACCAAGCAGATGACCCGTCATCGACTTGGTAGAATTGATAGCCATTTTATAGGCGTGGTCTCCGAAGAGGCCCACAATAGCCCTCGGCTCCGAGATGTCGCCGATAGGCGTAGAAGTTCCGTGAGTGTTGATATGGTCGACATCGGTAAGTGCCATACCCGACTCTTCGACCGCCTGCCGCATCACACTGATGGTTCCCAACCCATCGGGGTGGGATGCCGTGATGTGATAGGCATCTGCCGAGAGCCCTGTGCCTGTAATTTCGGCATAGATATGCGCCCCGCGGGCTTTGGCATGCTCCAACTCCTCAAGAATTAAGGTAGCCGCGCCTTCGCCAAGGACAAAGCCATCGCGATCCTTATCGAAAGGACGCGAAGCTGTCTGCGGGTCATCGTTGCGGGTGGAAAGCGCACGCATGTTGCCAAAACCACCTATGCCGGCCTCCGTGACAGCACATTCCGACCCTCCTGCCACCATCGCATCGACCTTACCCAGACGAATGAGGTTGTAAGCGTCGTTGATGGCCACAGCAGAAGATGCACAGGCCGCCACGGTGCTGTAGTTGGGGCCGCGGAGGTTGTGGCGAATGGCTATCTGTCCGGCACAGATATCGGTAATCACTTTAGGAACCCAATAAGGGCTGAAACGGGGCGTACCATCGGAGAGCGCAAAACTCATTAGTTCTTCCTGAAGGCTTTTCACGCCTCCCATGCCAGAACCCCACACGACACCGAAACGGTCATGATCCACATTTGTGTCCGTGAGTCCAGCATCGCGCATCGCCTCGTCAACAGTAATCAGGCCGTATACCGTATAGCCGTCGAGGAGGCGCATCTCTTTCTTGTCAAAGAAGTTGAGAGCATTAAAACCCTTCAGTTCAGAAGCGATACGACTCCTGAACTTCGAAGCATCGAAATGTGTTATCGGCCCGGCTCCGCTCACACCTTTGACCAACGAATCCCATAATTCGGGGACAGTGTTGCCAATAGGGGTGAGCGCGCCGAGACCTGTAACAACAACTCTTTTCAACTCCATAAAGCGGAAAGAGCGATTCAAAAAAATTGGTTACTTTTTGGCGTTCTCGATGAAAGCGATAGCGTCGCCAACGGTGACAATCTTCTCGGCTTCCTCGTCGGGAATTGAAAGGTCGAATTCCTTCTCAAGTTCCATGATCAGCTCGACAGTGTCCAAAGAATCAGCGCCAAGGTCATTGGTGAAGCTGGCTTCGGGGGTAACCTGACTTTCCTCAACACCCAGTTTGTCGGTGATGATACTCGTTACTCTAGTTGCAATTTCTGACATTTTTCAATAATTTTAATTAATAAAACTGGATGCAAAGAAACGAAATTTTTCCGACATGGTAATAAATTTTAACATTTCTCGATTATGTTAAAATATCTAAAATACTGAATTCTTGACATCTAATGATTAAAAAAAATACACTTTTTTCATTTTTTTCAACCCTATAAAACGGGCAAAACAAGGTGTTTTTAATAAATTTTTATAAAATTTGACGCCCTACGATTATTGTCATCTGTTTTTTTTTCGCGCGTTTCAATAATTATTCTTATCTTTGCAATTCAAAATAACAAAACTCAGCAATGACAAGACTGGCCATATTAGGTTCCGGAAATGGAACTAATGCACAACAGATTACAGAATACTTCACTGGACGTACTGATGTGGAGATTGCCTGTATCATATACAACGTGAAAGACGCATATATTGCGCAACGGGCCAAGAACCTCGGTATCGAAGCCCGTTATTTTGGTCGCAAGGATTTCTATGAAAGCACTTCCGTAATCGACTACCTAAAGGAGAAACAGGCCGACTGGGTTATCTTGGCCGGATTCCTGTGGCTTGTACCAGAGAATATGCTGAATGCCTATCCCAACCGTATCATCAACATCCACCCTGCCCTGCTGCCCTCTTACGGCGGGAAAGGGATGTACGGACACCATGTCCATGAAGCCGTCGTCGCCAACCATGAGCGCGAGAGTGGCATCACTATCCACATCGTGGACAACCACTACGACCGGGGCACCACGCTCTTCCAAGCCCATTGCGAGGTGACACCCGAAGATACGCCCGACACGCTGGCGGCGAAAATTCACCTGCTCGAGAAAGAGCATTTCCCGAGGGTGATTGACGAAACCATCAAGGCAAGAAAGTAATGCGCATCGCCATCAACACCCGACTGCTGATTCACAACAAGATGGATGGCATCGGCTGGTTTACTGCCGAGACCGCCCAACGCATGGTAACGGCACATCCCGAACATCAGTTTTTCTTTTTCTTCGACCGAAAGCCTTCCCAAGAGTTCCTCTTCGCCGACAATGTAACCCCCGTGGTACTCTGCCCACAGGCTCGGCATCCGGTGCTGTGGTACCTGTTTTTTGAATGGAGCACCCGTTGGGCGTTGAAGAAGTATAAGATTGACCTCTACCTTACCCCTGACGGCATGATGCCGCTGCATCCCGGAGTTCCCACTCTGACAGTGATTCACGACCTCAACTTTGAGCATGCCGACGGAAACCTCAAGGCGTCACATCAACGCTACTTCAAACACTATTTCCCACGTTTCGCCACCAATGCGACACGCGTGGCCACGGTGTCGGAATATTCCAGAATAGATATCGCCAAAACCTATGGCATACCTTTAGAGAAAATCGATGTGGTTTACGACGGTGCCCACAGCAACTACCGTCCACACAGCGAGGAGGAAAAATCTGCCATCCGAACCCGCTACACCAACGGAAAGCCCTATATTATATTTATTAGTACAATATTAAAAAGAAAAAACCTCGCCAATCTACTGAAGGCTTTCGACAGAGTGAAAGAGGAATGGCCTGAGTTGAAACTGGTGGTAGTAGGGAGCAAGGTTTGGTGGCAGGACGAGCTGGCTGAAGCCTACGATAATATGCGTCACCAAGCTGATGTCCTCATGCCAGGGCATGTGGAACCCAAAGACCTGTCGGCTCTACTTTCAGCCGCCGAGATGCTGGTCTATCCATCATACTTTGAGGGATTTGGCATCCCCATTCTGGAGGCCATGTATGCTGAAACGGCAGTAGTGGCCTCAAAAACCACCTCGTTGCCTGAAGTAGGGGGCGATGCAGTACTATACATCGACCCCTGCGAACCTACAGGTATAGCACATGCTATCAATAGGTTAAAGAACAAAGAATTGAGAGAAGAACTCATCACGAAAGGTCGTAAACAGAGAACACTTTTCAGCTGGGACAGGACATCTAACCTACTGTGGACAAGCATGATGAAAACTATTGAGAGATGAAATACCATTGGAGAACCATCATAAGTTTTCTGCTTTTACTCCCATCGACATCGGTTTTTTCACAAACACCTGATAACATGGTGTATAACCCATCATTCGAGGAGCATCGAGAGTGTCCCCAGCACATTGAGGCTTTGGGAGTAATGCAAGAGGTTGACGCCTGGTGGCAACCCACCGGCGGCAGCAGCGACTATTTCAACTCTTGCGGAAAGCGCGAATGCTCGGTCCCTCTGAATAAATTGGGTTACCAATCCGCCCGAAGCGGAGAAGCCTATTGTGGCATCTACTGCTCACGGGAGCAATACCGCGAGTACCTACAGACACGCCTCAAGTCACCCCTCATGGCCGGGAAACATTACAGAGTCAGCTTCTGGGTGAGCCTATCGGAGAAGTCGCCTCATGCGGTAGCAACCCTCGGAGCCCTATTTACCAAAGAATGTATTGAAGACAGCACCTTAGGTATAGTGATGCAGCGTGAGACCATTGACCTTGGCGACCAAGGGGCACAATCCATCGCCGTATACTTTAAACCCCAGGTTGTCAATCCCCGAGAGAGGCCCTTGACGGACACCAAAGAATGGATGGAAGTCAGCGGTGAATTCACAGCCGAAGGAGGAGAGGAATTTCTTACTATAGGCAACTTCTTCCCCTTCAACAAATCGAGAGTCGTCTCCACCCGAGACGGGAACACCCCTCTTCATGGTGCTTACTATTATATTGATGATATAAGCGTTACCTGCATTGAAGAAGAGCCTCTCCAAACCGAACCCGAGACACTGATAGCAACAGTCCCCGAGGTTGGCGAGGTTGTACTGCTTGAGAACATTTATTTCGCCATAGACAAAAGTGAAGTGCTACAGCAATCATACAACGAAATAGTCAAGTTGAAAGAGTTACTCGAGCGAAATCCCTCAATGGCTATCGAACTGCGCGGACATACCGACAATCAAGGGACCGTTGAGCACAACCAGAAGTTATCGGAGAACCGGGCAAAGTCCGTTGTTGAGCATCTGGTGAATATGGGCATCGATAGGAGCCGCCTGTCATGGAAGGGGTTCGGAAAGAGTGAACCTGTAGCCGACAACAACAGCGCCGAAGGACGGCAAAAGAACCGTCGTGTAGAATATAAGGTGCTGAGTCGATAGCCACCGACTGACAATAAAGAACACAAAATAAGAGCGGGACTTCCGAAAGGAAATCCCGCTCAAGGTTTTTTATAGTTCAGTGGAACTATTCAATCACGCGATAGAAGCTGACGCGACGGTTGAGGGCGTACTGGATGTCGCCGAAGGCAACACTCTTACCCTTGTAGTCGACGGAGATGCGATCCTCGGCGATGCCATAACGTTTCACAAGGAGACGCTTGACCTCGTTGGCGCGCTTCTCAGAGAGCTTCATGTTGTAAGCATCGCTGCCAGTGTAGTCGGCGAAACCAACAACAATGATTTTAACGTCGGAGTTGTCTTTCAGGACGCGAGCAACGGCTTTGACCTTAGCCTCTTCCTCGTCGGAGACTTTCCAGTCGTCGACAGCATAGAGGACGGAGAAAGGCATAGCGTAGAAGGTGAGCTGGTCAGCTTTAATCTTGTCGATGACAGCCTGGAGGCTATCGGCAGCAGCGTTGTTGCCACCCTTGCCACCCTGGGCGAGAGCCTTGGCGAGCTGATCCTCGAGCTCGGCGATGCGGTTCTCGAGTTTCTTCTCGTTGTTGCGGGAGTTGGCAACCTGACGCTCGAGGTTGTTGACCTGCGAGTTGAGGGCGTTGAAGTTCTCCTGGGTGAGGGTGCTCTTCTGAGCCTGGATATTCTTGTCAGCCTCGGTGAGACCGAAGTTGTACATCAGGCCAGTGTGGAAGGTAGCATGGACATAGTTCCAATCCATGAAGTTGTCCCAAGGAGTGGGCCAGTCATTGAAGTTCATCTCTGCCTCAGCATAGAAACTCCATTTCTCGCAGAGGTCGACATTGTAACCAAGACCGGCATTGATGTCGAGCATAACCTTGCCCATGTCGCTGCCAGCATACTTGGAGCCAGAGGGAGTTTTGACATAAGCTCCACCGGCACCACCGAAGAGATACCAACTGTGGTGGCAGTCGGGGTTGTAGCCATAGATAGCGTTGTTGATGGAGAACATCAACTCGGCGGTCATGGTGACGAAACGGTTCATGAAATCGCCATCATTGTCCGGACGACCGCGCCAGAAGGTGGGGACAGAGAAACGGAAACGGAAATCCCACACATGGTTCAACTCCTTCTGAGCGAAGAGGTCGGCACCCACGTTGATGGAACGTCTCCAAAGGTCACGGGTGTTGGGAGCATTGTTATCCCACGAGTGCTGACCCAACTGCCAGGTAACGGCAGGACCGAAACCAATCGACCAGTTGCTCCAGAAGCCGTAGTTGGGATACTCGGCCTTTTCCTGAGCAAAGGCACTCGTGGAAGTCAGCAGAAGCGACATCACGACGCCCACTTTGATTAATTTTTTCATCATATTAAAAATTTTTAATAGTTATTATATTTTTATCCGTTTGTTCTTTGATATCTACAATACCTACACTATAGAAATCATGTGCAAAATTACATATTTTTTTTCAAACATAAAAAATATTTTTTCTTCTTTTTCGTTAACCACATGTAAATATTGAAGTTACGATTTGAAAATTTTTCTTAAAACATCGTTTTAGAGCCTAAAAAATAGGAATTTACACCAAAAAACAAGCAAAAATATGGAACTTTTTAGCGTAAAAACAGGCCATTTGCCCAGTAATCTCGGTCAAGAGGCTATCAATCAAATCCTCCCCGAGGTCAAAAAGGCCAAAGAGCACCTCTTAAAAGGGGATGCTGCAGGCAACGACTTCCTTGGATGGGTGAATCTCCCGGAAGATTTTGACCGCGAAGAATTCAGCCGTCTGAAAGCGGATGCCCAACGACTGAGTGCAAAGAGCAAGGTCTTTGTGGTCATCGGCATCGGTGGTTCCTACCTCGGCGCCCGTATGGTCATCGAAGCCCTGCAATCGGAGTTCGCCTCTATGGTGCGGGGTGAAAAACCTTATATTGTCTATGCCGGCCACACCCTTGGCGAGGACTACTACAGCCAATTGCTGTCACTACTGGACCGCGAGGACTACAGCGTCGCCGTCATTTCCAAGTCAGGCACCACCACCGAGCCCGCAGTAGCGTTCCGTATCGTGAAAGCCCATTTAGAAAAGAAATACGGCAAAGAAGAGGCCCGCCAGCGTATCGTGGCCATCACCGATGCCCGCAAAGGTGCCCTTCACGAAATCGCAGTGCAGGAAGGCTACCCGATGTATGTGATTCCCGACAATGTGGGAGGTCGCTTCTCAGTACTCACCCCCGTGGGCCTGCTCCCCATCGCCATGGCCGGCTTCGATGTCGACCGACTAATGCAAGGCGCCCGTGACATGCGCAAAATCTGCATCGAGAAAGAATCCCTTGAGGAAAATCCGGCCCTGATGTACGCTGCTGTCCGCAATCTTCTCTATCGCAATGGGGTAAAGGTGGAAATGCTGGTGAGCAGCCTGCCCAACCTGCGCTATTTGGCAGAATGGTGGAAACAGCTCTACGGCGAGAGCGAAGGTAAAGAGCACAAAGGCCTGCTGCCCCACAGCCTAAGCATCACCACCGACCTGCATTCCATGGGTCAGTATGTGCAAGACGGCGAACGCCTAATGATGGAAACCATGCTGCATGTGAAAAAACCTGCCACCCATGTGCCTGTACCTACTGACGAGAAGAACCTCGACGGCATCAACTATCTGGTCAACAAAAGTCTCACTGAAATCAACGACTGCGCCATGCAGGGCACTATCGAGGCTCACGTTTCAGGCGGAGTACCTGTGGTAGAACTGGAGGTGGAGCGTATCGACGAGTATGTACTCGGCCAACTGATTTACTTCTTCGAATTCGCCTGCGGTGTCAGCGGCTACACCCTCGGTGTCAACCCCTTCGACCAGCCCGGCGTGGAGGCCTACAAAAAGAACATGTTCCGTCTGCTCGGAAAACCTGGTTTCTAAACAGAAAGAGCATCATATACAGGCTCCTGCCATGAGGCAGGAGCCTGTTTTATTTTTTCATTTAGAACGGGAGATCGCCCAGCGGCTCGGTGTCGTTATTGATAATGTCCATCAACGGATTGTTCACCTGCTGGGCCTCTTCGCCGCGCTGACGGCCAGAAAGGAGCAGCAGGTTGTCGGCCACCACCTCGGTGACATGACGCTTGTTGCCTTCCTTATCTTCCCAAGTACGGCTCTGCAGGCGACCTTCAATATAAATTTGGGCACCTTTGTGGAGGATGCGCTCAGCGATATCAGCCAGACCACGCCAGCACACCACATTGTGCCATTCAGTAATTTCTACTCTTTCGTTGTCTCGGTTACGACGGTACTCTGTTGTGGCGAGAGGGAACGAAGCCTTCTTCACAGGCGTGGCTCCCTCGGAGGGGAAAGTGACTACATCCGGAATTCTTCCAACATTTCCTACCAGGATAACTTTGTTTACTCCAATCATACTTTTTCTTTGGTTTTTTTACCTAATATTTACCTAAAATGAGACCGCGAAATTACCACTTTTTTCCGATACCGCGAAATAAAGATATTCACAAAGATTGCAAATATCTATCAATCAATCTTGATACTGGGATATTTTTTATCTCGCCTACGGCTATGGGGGTCGTTTTTTCGGGCAAAAGTGGTGGACGGGACGGGAGTTCGGCTTTCAAAAAACGGGCGTGAATGGTGCGGTGAGTGAGTTGGTGGAGGAAGACGGGAGAAAGGTGAAAGGTGAGAGATGTGAGGTGAAAAAAATCTTTAACGAAAAAGGTGGCGGAATTTGTCAATTCTTTGTCGGACAATTCCTGTTCCGTCTCCAGCAGCGGAAATTGATAGAGGCCGCGCCAAATATCTTTCCCTTCTCGCTGTTCCACTAACGTATGTTCAATGCCGTCTTCTTTCCAACGGAAGACGAAATAGTAAAACCACCGATCCTTGGGCTTGGCCTTCTTGGCTTTGACAGGCAACACATCAACACGTCCGGTCCGCAACGCCACGCACTCGTCGGAGAATGGGCATACGCCGCAGTCGGGTTGCGGTTTGCACTGCAATGAACCGAAATCCATCAAGGCAGCATTGAAACGGTCGGGACGCTGCCAATCCATCCGTTTCAGCAGCAAAGCCTCGAACTCATTGTAGGCGGCATCGGTGGCGATAGGGGTAGCAATACCATTAAGGCGACTGATAAAACGGTAAACGTTGCCATCAATGACGGGATGCGGCAAACGGTAGGCAAACGACGCAATGGCAGCAGCTGTGTAGCGACCCACGCCTTTGAGTTTCAGTATACCTTCGTAGGTCGAGGGAAACACTCCACCGCACTCATCTTTAATATATATCGCGGCAGCATGCAGATTGCGCGCACGCGAGTAGTACCCCAACCCTTGCCAGAGACGCAGGACCTGCTCTTCTGAGGCCGCTGCCAAGTCGTTCACCGTAGGGAAGGCCTCCACAAAACGCAGATAGTAGTCCCTCCCCTGTTCTATTCTCGTTTGCTGAAGGATAATTTCCGACAACCAGATGCGATAGGGATCATCAATACCTCTCCATGGGAGCGTGCGTCCGAAGTCGTCATACCAAGTGTACAATTTCTGCAAAAAAACCATTTCTCTTACCGTTTTTTACGCCTTTTCCCTTCCTAAGTTACTGAAAAAACTATGTTAAAATCCGTTTCACACTTTTACATTATTACCATATTATCAGTAAATTATGAATAATTAAATGTTAAAAATATTTAAAAAGCCAATTCCAGAAGCAAAAAGGTTTTGTCAGTTTAGAAAAAGGTGGTACTTTTGCACCCGTTTTTCGCCTCTAAAAAAGGACGAAAACAGATTAAATAACGTATAAAAACAATAAAAATTATACTACAATGTCAAAGAAATGTGAAATTACCGGAAAGAAAGTGATTGTGGGAAACAACGTGTCGCATTCCCGTATCCACACCAAACGCACCTTCAGCCCCAACCTGCAGACCAAGAAATTCTACATTCCTGAAGAGGATATGTGGATCACCCTGAAGGTCTCCGCCAAAGGCATGCGCATCATCAACAAGAAAGGCATCATCGCCGCTTTGAATGACGCCGCCGCCCAGGGCCACCTGATGTTCTAAGAAGACAATAAGTCTTAAATAACAATTAGTATTAACCTTAAACAAAGAAAGAGGTATTAACAATGATCGTAGTTCCTATTAAAGAAGGTGACAACCTCGAAAGAGCCCTCAAGAAACTGAAACGCAAATTCGAGAAGACCGGCGTGGTGAAAGAGCTGCGCGAGCGCCAGAAGTTCACCAAGCCCAGTGTCATCAACCGCGAGAAGAGACTCAAGGCCATCTACGTCCAGCACCTGCGTCAAGCCGAGCTCGACAAATAAGCCAACATCTCAACCGCGATTGGAAACAACGCATTGGAAAGGAAAAGCCTCGAGAAATTCTCGAGGCTTTCTTTTTTGAAACAGAGGTTCAATTTGCAAACACAGGCAGAAAAACAACATTATTTCTTCACAATGCGATAAATGCCTGTGCGCCCGTCCGTCGTCACAACACGAGCGATATAAATTCCCGCCGGTACGTCTTGGATGTCCATCTCGCGTTTCCCTTCCCAGAGGGCTAGCCTGCGCCCCGTCAGGTCGAGCAGTTCCACCTGACGCACAGCGTCAGACGAGACAGCAAAGATGCCTTCCGTAGGGTTCGGGAATAGCATCACGCCATCCAACCCTGTCCATTCGATGCCCGTAGTATCAGGCGTCACCGTAAGTATCAGTGTCACGACACTGTCACACCCCTGCACAGAGGTATAATTATGTGTATAGATGCCGCTCTCGACGTATGCCACATCTTCCCAAAGAAAACTGGCAACAGCGTCGACCACCAAGGTATCGTGGAAGACCACGGTGTCGAAATAGGCTGTGAATGTCGTGTCTCGGTCCACCATCACCACCCGCGGGTTCTCCGTCACACCGTCGCTCCAATGGCTGAAGATATGGCAGGGTGCCGCCGTAGCAGCAATCTCAACAAACAGCCCTTCGGGATAGACACCACCGCCACTCACGCTGCCGGCGTTGCTGTCGGCCAACTGTACAGTGAGCTGATGCGATATCTCCGAGGTATGAAAGATGCCGCGGATGAGGAAGGAGCGTTTCGATGAGGAAAGCTCCCATGAGGTGCCGCTGGAACTGCCATAGGCTGCCAGCTGGTGACCACAATAGACCCCTGCACAAGCAGGATATGTAATGTCGTCGTTATAGAGTGTTATCCACACAGGTTGTGTTGCATTAATTGGCAAGACACTGTCAAACGCAAGCGTAGTCCACCCATCTTCAGTTATTATGAAAGAGAGGGAATCCATCACTGTTGAGTCTGCAGGCGTATCACCATTGTACACCCTCAGCCAATAGGTACCTTCTTTGACATACGCCTGCACTCCATCGAGATGCGTATGTCCCGCCAACACTTCAGGCTCCAGCTTTATGCCCCAATAAAAGGGGCGTGCAGTGCTGTAGCCCCATGAGGTAACATAGACGTCGCTGGTATAGCCCAGAGTGTCGCCATGGACGGAATCATAGACGGCCGTGAGCGTCCTGTCTCCCCCCATGATGAGGTTGCGTGGATTGTAGCACATGCCGTCGTCCCAATGGGAAAAGCGGTAGCGACTGCTACTGGCATTGGCCGTCAGTTCCACGGTGTCGCCATAACTGTAGTTGCCGCCGCCGGTAACGCTGCCCCACAGGGTATCCTCAGGCAGAGCCGCGAGGGTGTAGGTTCCCGTGAGGACGGTGTCGGGCTGGATACCGATAATCATTTTGTTTTCCATATTGTAATGGCTTGTGGCATTGCCGCCTTCTCCACCAGGGGCGGGATTCAAGGCCCCAATCTGGTAAAAGCCGTCACAGTAGCCCCCCCAGCCCCAATTGAAATGGTAGAGGCCGGCATCGTTGCCACCGTCGCAAACGAAGGCATGTCCGCCCGAGGTATCACGGCCCGAGAAGATGACCGGCCGGCCGGCCAAGAGTTCCTCCTCAAGGAGGGCGGTCCACACGGAGTCACCCATCACGTCGCGTCGGACGCTGTGCAAAGCCTTGTCATACTTGAAATAGGTACGCAAGGCGCGCTCGCCGGTAATAGAGGACAGGTTGTTGCTCGACACTGTAGTGGCACCCGACGAGGAGCGTCCGTACTGCATCTTTACCGCCACGCCCACATGGTAGACCAATTGGGCCACAGCATTGATATTCACCGTCGGCGATACGGAGGTCAGGTTGTCGGTCATGTTTGCCCAGTCGTAGGTCGTGGCGCCGAAGTTGGCACTCATGGTGCCACAATTGGCGGTAGAATAGCTATAACTGCCCACGCCCTGTGCGGGATGGTTCCAATATTTCATCACTTGTGCCATGGCAATGGCCACACAGCCCGAAATCGTCTTGCGGTTCAGCGAATCGGTGGGGCACATCGTGTTGTAGGGCGAGCCCTGCTTCCAGGTAGTCGTCAGCATAGGTGACACCACCACGGTGTAGAGCGGTCTCTGGCCGTCGGAAGAGAGGAGAACATCCCATTCTGCGCGAACCAACGATGAAGCCTGCTCGCCACGCGAACGCATCAGTGCAATTTCCCCGGCGTAGCCCTGCAACCACGAGGCCACATGCTCGGGCAACGTGTCGGCAAAACGATCGGTGAGCGAATAGCCAAGAATGGGCCTCACACAATCATCAGCGGCCACCAACACGAATCCACCATCGGCAGCGGCGAAGAGATACATTTCCTCCACTCCACAATTCATCGGTGTCAACGGGGATCTCACTCCTTGCCGATCCATAAAATGGCGAGCCACTGTGAATGCTGTCTCCGGTGACACTTTCTCAGCTCGCAAACCACCCGTCAACAGAAAACCTGCAACGAGAAACAATACAACCTTTTTCATATAATAAATAATACGTCTTCCTAATTTCTTTAATAAATTGGGGGCATCGACAAGGATGCCCCCAATTTATTGAACTATACCGTGATATTACTGATTCTGCGTAGTGATACGCTCGAGCCATTTTAGCATGCCGAACATGATGGCTGCGGCAATAATGCAAATCACCAGGAATACCAACCAGCACATCCACAACTTGGGCAGGGCGTTGTACAGCACCGGTCCCAAGAGGATGAGCAGGTTGCCGATGGCGGTGGCGCTGAGCCACAGACCTTGACAGATACCCTGAATATGCTTCGGGGCAATCTTCGACACAAAGCTCAGACCCAGCGGGCTGATGAAGAGCTCGGCCACAGTGAGGAAGAAATAGGTGACAATCAACGCCCACGGTCCAACTTTGATATCAGTGGGCACACTGCCGTTGTAGGCTTCAGGCGAGTTGTATCCCAGTGTACCGCAGAGAGCCACAAGGAATAGATAGGCACACGCCGCTATACCCATACCATAGGCAATTTTCTTCGGAGTCGAGAACTCTTTTCCTTTTCTTGCCAGTCGCGCAAAGAGCCACATGATAATGGGTGTCAGGATGATGACAAAGAAGGGGTTGATGCACTGCATAATCTCGGGCGGGATGGAATCGTTCTGGACGAAATCACGAGCAAAGAATGCGAGGGACTCGCCGTTCTGGTGGAACGAGAACCAGAAGAAGACGCAGACACCGAGCACAGCGTAGAGAGCCGTCATGCGCTGCTTGACATCCTTAGCCATGGCAGCCTTCTCCTCCTTAGTATAGGTGACAGCCTTCTCGTCAGCACCACTGGCTGCTTTCTTCACAGGATTGGGCATGCCCTTCTTGGTGCAAAGGAAGATGGTAAGCGAGATAAGCATGGCAACAACAGAGGCGATAAATGCGAAGTGGACACCTGTGTTGAAGACAGTGACATAGCTGTCGCAGAAGGCAGTCAGATCGACACCCTGTGTGGCAACCTCAGGCTGTTTGGCAACGAGGTCAGTGAGGTTGGTCATCGCATCAGCGCTCATGGAAGAGCCGTTGGCGACATATTCGTGGCAAAGGTTGGGAAGGTCAGCGTTGTAGACCATGTCGTGTGCCTTGAGCCACCAGTTGCGAATAATAGGGGCAATGAAGGGGGCGACCACGCCACCCACGTTGATGAAGACATAGAAAATCTGGAAGCCAGTGTCGCGTTTCTCCTTGGCTTTGGCCAGGGCCTCGGGACCCTTTTTCGCAGCCTCAGCCTCGAAGTCGTCGTACATCTGACCCACGATAGCCTGCAAGTTGCCCTTGAAAAGACCATTACCGCAAGCAATCAGCAAGAGGGCGACGATGGTGAGCACCATGACCCACGAGAAGCCACCATGACCGCTGAAGACAGGGATGGAAAGCAGGCAGTAACCCACAGCCATCACAATGATACCCCAGATGATGGTCTTCTTGTAGTTCTGCGTGCGGTCAGCAATAATACCACCTGGCAGACTGAGAACATAAATCAGGAAGTAGAAGATGGCGAAGAGAATACCCGCAACCTGATCCGGCACACCGAATTTGGAACAGATGAAGAGCGTGAGTACGGCATTCATGATGTAATAGCCGAAACGCTCACCCATGTTACTCAGTGCTGCAGGGATCAGGCCCTTCGGATGCTCCCTTAAAGCTTTCTTCACATAGAAGATAATGAATGGAGTGACAACAATCAGTCCCGCTACCAACATAAATAGCGGCGTGTTGGCATTCCACAAGTTTTTAATAAGCTCCATAATTGTAATTTTTTGGTTTATAATTTATTGAATTGTATCCTATACTTTTTTTGTGAAATTAACAATATGCAAAATTACAAAAAAAAGTTAATCCCCACAAGAGATAACACATTTTTTTCGTATATTTGCATCCGAAAATGGAAAAAATCGCACAGCAAACCGTTGAGGCGCTACGCCAAGGAAAGACACTCCTCTACCCCACCGATACCATCTGGGGCATTGGCTGCGATGCACGAAACCGTGAAGCGGTGGAACGAATCTATGCCATCAAGGAACGCGACCACTCGAAGAGCATGATCATTTTAATTCCTGATTTTCCGGACTTTCCGCTCCCCCCAGATTCCCGGCCAACGACCTATATACTACCTCGCTCAATCTGGCACGACGACATGCACCTCGAGGTAGCCGACAACATCCCTGCCGCCGACGGCACTCTGGGTGTCCGCATACCGCAGCATCTCTTCTGCCAAGAAGTCATCCGCCGTCTCGGCGCTCCACTGGTGAGCACTTCTGCCAACCTCTCGGGCCACCCATCGCCAAAAAATTACAATGAAATAGAGGAAGAACTGAAACGGCGCATTGACTTCTGTGTACCTCCCTTCCCCGAACTTCTCTCCTCCGAAACCAGTGGCAGCCGCATTGTCAAAATTAACCCAGACGGTACCACTACCGTCCTCCGTCCATAGCGAGAGATGCAACCGTATCTGGCAGTCGGGTATCCAGATTCATTACTTGGCAGTCCTTTGCCAACAGAGCATCCACCATACTTCCGAAACCTTGGATGCCGGTACCACGCATCTTGAGGACAGCCTCTTTGCGCGTCCATAGTTGAAGAAAAGCCATCGTGGGGTCGGTAGCGGCTCGCACCGCGGCCTGCTCGTCTGCCGTGCAGACACGTTCCATCAAACCATCGCCTATTTTTCGACGGCACTCCACGTCGATGCCCACCCTCCCCTCGGAACTCACCGCCACAGCCACCGCTTTTCGACAGTGGCTGATGCTCACACTGAGTTCAGGATGGTCGGGCAGATATGGAGCACCCTTGTCGTCGTGCTCCAACCGAGGATGTTCCTCATCAAGGAGACGACACAAAATATCGTATGCCAGCGCTCGCTCACGCTCGCGCTGACTTACAATGCCATCAAACAAAGGCTCTATGAGCCAACAGGTATAGGTCACTTATGCTTTACCGAGAATATCATAAGGCACGGTACCGTCAGCCGAAGGTTCGACGATGGGCCCGAACTGTTGCTCGTACTTCTTCAAGTTGTCGTTCAGAGCCGCCAACAGACGCTTGGCATGGCTTGGGCTCATGATAACGCGCTCACGCACCGTGGCACCCTCGATGCCAGGAAGCATCTGCGCAAAGTCGAGGACAATCTCGGCAGGGGTGTGGCTGACGACGACGAGGTTCGAGTAGGTGCCTTTGGCTACGTCGGGATGGATGTTAAGTTTAAGGTTGTTTTGTTGTTCTTTTTGGTTTGCCATATCAATATTTATTTATTATCTTCTATAATTGAGTCTCCGCAAAAAATGTGCCAAACGACTGTCATTTCTTCTTCATGAATCCCCGAAGGTCGATTTTCTGCAGAGCGGCCTTACGAGAGACAAAGGCCAGTTCAAAGGCTTCGTTGGTGAAGAAAAAGTTCCTGCCATCTCGCGAGGCGATGCCCTCTGCTTGAGTACCCAGAGAAATATCGAGAGTCAGCCTACGGGCACTCCCGAAACTCTTCCCATCGAAATCCTCCAAGATGCAGAGGAAAGGCTGAAGCGTGATATTATATCCCAGCAACACCAGACAACGGCTTCCGTGAAGATAGCAGGCTCCTGTGACAAGCCCACGGGTGCTGAAGGTGAAACAGCGTTTCGCCACATGACGCCCGGGAGTCTTGGGCAACGCATAACAGGTGGAGCCCTGCGAAATCCACTGCTTGGTGAAAAGATAGAGACTGTCGCCTATGGCTGTGCAAGCCTCACAGTCGAAATTACGGGCCAACACACCGCTGGCACGGTCGGGATAGGAGAAGGCAATGGTGTCGAAACGGTAGCGTTTCTTACGGAGGTCGCTCTTGGCGAGACGTAGGATGCAGAGGTCATTTCGGACACCGTTGTTGTCGCCGAAATCACCAAAATAAAGGTAGCGGTCGTCCTGTGTCACCTCCTCAAGGTCATAGACCTTGACACCAAGGTCGACAACAGAGTCGATGTGTCCTGTAAGGGTATCGAGAGCAAAAAGCCGCAGCTGTCCATGATCGTTGCAGGTCCAGAGCCGGCCATCGAGAAAAAAAAGCGTCGAGGTACCCTCCACCTCCTTGGCAAGAGAACCCACACGATGCACCTGCAGATTGTCCAGTGCAACGCTCTGCGCCAGCATCGGCATCAGCGGCAACAACATTAGTATGAGCGCTATCTTCTTCATCATGAGTTTAAAAGAGGAGAGCCCTTATTGAGGGCTCTCCGCAGAGTTGTTCAGTTACTATAGATGACTATTCTTTCTTGCCACACATGCCATCAAGCAGATTGGGCTTAAGAACGAGAACAATCTCAGCGATGGTAAGAATCAGGTAGATCCAAGCGCCAGCGCCAATATGGCCATGGGCTGCGATGAGGAGCCACAGGAAGGGGAGCAGCATGACGTAGGGAGCCCACTTCATGTACTTGTTTGCATAGCCGCAATAGGCAACGCCCAGCGTCACAACGATGAAGCAAATGGCGAGGGCTGCATAGCCATCGAAGAAATCAAACAGATTCACGCCAAAACCCCACAAACTGATAAGCGGAGTAATGATGGTGAAGAGCAATGCCACCACAGGAATACCTGCATAAATGAATTTTTTGTCCATAATTGTTGTTTTTAAAAGGTTAATTTTGAATGCAAATATATAAAGATTATTTGAATTATTAAAATTTTTAACATAATTTTTTTATGAAAAATAAATAACAAATTGATTTTTAGCTATTATTTTATAAAAAACAAACCACGCTCTCCTTACGGAAAGCGTGGTTTAAAGTAGTATGAACACTATTCTGCGAACGTTTTTCGCAGATCAGCGCATTTTAGTTCTGCTTGGCAGCCGACATAGCGGGAGCATTTCCGACCACGAGGTCTTGATACTCACGAAGGCCGGTGCCGGCGGGGATGAGGTGTCCGACAATAACATTCTCCTTCATACCCACGAGTGTGTCACGTTTAGCGTTAATGGCAGCCTCGGTGAGCACCTTGGTGGTCTCCTGGAAGGAGGCGGCGGAGATAAAGGACTTGGTCTGCAACGAAGCGCGGGTGATACCCTGAAGCACCTGTTTACAGGTGGCGGGACGTGCATCGCGCACGGTGACGAGTTTCTTGTCCTGACGACGCAATGCACTGTTCTCGTCGCGCAGTTCGCGGGCAGTGACGATCTGACCCACAGAGAGGCTCTCGCTGTCGCCAGCATCCTCAACAACCTTCATGCCAAAGATATTATCGTTGACATCGTTGAAGTCAAGCTTGTTAACGAGGTCGCCTTCGAGGAAGCGGGTGTCGCCCGGATCTTCGATTTCAACCTTGCGCATCATCTGACGCACGATAACCTCGAAGTGCTTGTCGTTAATCTTCACACCCTGCAGACGGTAAACTTCCTGAACCTCGTTGACGATATATTCCTGAACCTTCATGGGTCCCTTGATGGCGAGGATATCGCTCGGCGTGATGGCACCGTCGGAAAGCGGAGTGCCAGCCTTGACATAGTCGCTGTCTTGAGCCAAAATCTGCTTGGAAGTGGGGATGAGGTAGGAGCGCTGCTCACCGGTCTTGGAGGTGATGGTCACCTCACGGTTGCCACGTTTGAGTTTCTTGGCGATGGAGACAATACCGTCGACCTCAGCCACGATAGCAGGATCGGACGGATTGCGGGCCTCAAAGAGTTCGGTGACACGGGGCAGACCGCCCGTGATATCGCCAGCCTTACCGAAGGAACGAGGAATCTTGACCATGATATCACCAGCGCGGAGTTCCTGACCCTGCTCGACACCAATGTGGGCACCCACAGGAAGGTCATAGACCTTGAGGATGTTGCCCTCCGAATCGATAATGTTGAGGGTGGGGTTCTTGGTACGCTGACGGCTCTCGATAACCACCTTGTCCTGGAGACCCGTCTGGGCATCGCTCTCGACGCGGTAGGTGACGTTCTCTATAACGTTCTCGAAGGAGACCTTACCAGCCACATCGGAAATGATGACGGCATTGTAAGGATCCCATTCAGCGATGAGGTCGCCCTTGGCAAGCATGTCACCAGAGGCTTTGTAGAGCTTGGCGCCATAGGGCAGCAGCGACGAGAAGAGGGTGATGTCGGTGTTGACATCGACGATGCGCATCTCAGCGGAACGGCCCATAACAATATGGTAGCTGTTGCCTTCGTTGTCGGTATAGGGGATGGAACGAAGCTCGTCGATGATAAGACGGCCTTCGTATTTGGCCTGCAAACTGGAGGCAGTACCGATGTTGCCACCGGCGACACCACCCACGTGGAAGGTACGGAGGGTAAGCTGCGTACCAGGCTCACCGATGGCCTGTGCGGCGATGACACCGACGGCCTCACCTTTCTGCACCATCTTGCCAGTGGCCAGGTTACGACCATAGCACTTGGCGCAGACACCATGCTTGGACTCGCAGGTGAGCACGGAACGAATCTCGACTTCCTCAATGGGCGACTCTTCAATCTTCTGGCAAATCTCCTCGGTGAGTTCTTCACCTGCACGGGCGATGAGTTCACCTGTCTGGGGATGGTAGATGTCGTGGACAGAGGTACGACCGAGGATACGCTCGCCGAGGCTCTGGACGATATCTTCGCCCTTCTTGAGGGCGGTAGTGGGAAGGCCACGGAGCGTACCGCAGTCTTCCTCGTTGATAATCACATCGTGGGCCACATCAACCAGACGGCGGGTCAGGTAACCGGCATCAGCAGTCTTCAGAGCGGTATCGGCAAGACCCTTACGAGCACCGTGGGTAGAGATGAAGTACTCAAGCACCGACAGACCTTCCTTGAAGTTGGAGATAATGGGATTCTCGATAATCTCGTTACCTGCGGCACCAGCTTTCTGAGGCTTGGCCATCAGTCCGCGCATACCGGAGAGCTGACGAATCTGTTCCTTACTACCACGAGCACCCGAGTCGTACATCATATAGATGGGATTGAAGCCCTGATTGTCGGCCTTGAGCTGTTTCATCAGGGTCTCGGTGAGCTGGTTGTTGGTATTGGTCCAAATATCGATGACGTGGTTGTAACGTTCGTTGTTGGTGATAAGACCCATGGCATACTGAGCCATCACCTCTTCGACCTCCTCGTTGGCCTTCTCGATGAGTTGTTCCTTCTCTTCGGGGATGATGACATCGCCAAGGTTGAAGGAAAGTCCGCCACGGAAAGCCTGACGGTAACCCATGTTCTTGATGTCGTCAAGGAAAATGGCGGTGACAGCATTGCCACACTGGGTGAAGATATCGCCGATGATGTCACGAAGCGACTTCTTGCCCATCACCTGATTGATGTAACCGTACTCGGAAGGAACCACCTGATTGAAGATGACGCGTCCGACAGTAGTGCGAATACGGTTGGTCTTGATGTAATGACCTTTAGCATCGACGATAGGGTTGCCATTTTTGTCGCGCTTGATTTCGAACTCGGTGCGGCTGTGGAGAGCCGTCTCGGAAGGAGTGGCACAATCGACATCGGTGAGCACCTTGCCTTTCTTGTCCTTGATGACCTCCATGAAGGTGCGGTCGGACTTGATATAGGTATACTCGTCGAAACGGTGATCTTCGCTGAGCTGCACGGAGATGCAAGCATTGAGGTCAACACGCTTCTCGTTGTAAGCGATAATAACCTCTTCGGCGGAATAGAAGCGCTGTCCTTCGCCCTTGACCACTTCAGTCTCAGTGGTACGACGGGGCTTGGTCATATAATAGAGGCCGAGTACCATGTCCTGCGAAGGCACGGTGATAGGCGCTCCGTTGGCGGGGTTGAGAATATTGTGCGTCGAAAGCATGAGGATCTGAGCCTCGAGGATGGCGGCGTTGCCCATAGGCACATGGACAGCCATCTGGTCACCATCGAAGTCGGCGTTGAAACCAGTACACACCAAGGGGTGCAGACGGATGGCCTTACCTTCGACAAGACGGGGCTGGAAGGCCTGGATACCCAGACGGTGCAGCGTAGGAGCACGGTTCAACAGAATGGGGTGACCCTTGAGGATGTTTTCGAGGATTTCCCACACCACGGGTTCCTTGCGGTCGACGATACGCTTGGCGCTCTTGACGGTCTTCACGAGACCGCGCTCAAGGAGCTTGCGGATGACATAAGGTTTGAAGAGCTCGGCGGCCATGTCCTTGGGGAGACCACATTCGTGCATCTTCAGTTCGGGGCCGACGACGATAACCGAACGGCCAGAGTAGTCGACGCGCTTACCAAGCAAGTTCTGACGGAAACGACCTTGTTTACCCTTGAGAGCATCGGAGAGCGACTTGAGGGCGCGGTTGCTTTCAGACTTCACACTGGAGACCTTGCGACTGTTGTCGAAAAGCGAGTCGACAGACTCCTGCAGCATACGCTTCTCATTGCGCATGATGACTTCAGGAGCCTTAATCTCAACGAGGCGTTTCAGACGGTTGTTTCGAATGATGACGCGACGATAGAGCTCATTGATGTCGGAGGTGGCGAAACGACCACCATCCAGCGGCACGAGGGGACGCAGGTCGGGAGGAATGACAGGAATGATATTCATTATCATCCACTCGGGACGGTTGTCCATACCACGAGCCTGCATGGAGCGCTGCGATTCGCGGAACGACTCGATGACGTTCAGACGCTTGAGAGCTTCCTGCTTGCGGGCCACAGCGGTCTCCTTGGAGGCCTTGGCGCGCAGGTCGTAACTGAGCTTGTCGAGGTCAAGATCGCAGAGGAGTTTGTAGAGAGCCTCGGCACCCATACCAGCGATGAACTTGTCAGGATCGCTGTCGGGCAGTTGCTCGTTACCTTCGGGCAGGGAGTCTTTAATATTATAGTATTCCTCCTCGGTGAGCAAATCCAACTTCTGGACGGGGAGCTCGTTGAGGATGGCTTTACCAGGCTGGAGAACGATATACTTCTCGTAGTAGATAACCTGGTCGAGTTTCTTGGAAGGGATATTGAGGAGGGTGCCAATCTTGTTGGGCAGGGAGCGGAAGAACCAGATGTGGGCGATGGGAACCACCAGTTCGATGTGGCCCATACGCTCGCGGCGCACTTTCTTCTCGGTCACCTCGACACCACAGCGGTCGCAGACAATGCCCTTGTAACGGATACGTTTGTACTTTCCGCAGTGGCACTCCCAGTCGCGCGTGGGTCCGAAGATGCGCTCACAGAACAAGCCGTCGCGCTCGGGTTTATAGGTGCGATAATTGATGGTTTCAGGCTTCGTCACCTCGCCGAAAGAACGACGCTTGATGGCCTCGGGCGAAGCCAAGCTGATGGTGATCGAATTGAAATCGGTCTTTACCTGAGATTCTTGTTTAAAAGCCATTGTTTTTCCTTCTACTTAATTAATCAAACGTTACCTCCAGACCCAGACCACGGAGCTCGTGGACAAGGACGTTGAACGACTCGGGGATACCCGGAATCGGCATGTTGTCGCCCTTGACGATGGACTCGTAAGCCTTGGCGCGGCCATTGACATCGTCGGACTTGACGGTGAGCACTTCCTGCAGCACATGCGATGCACCGTAGGCCTCGAGAGCCCAAACCTCCATCTCACCGAAACGTTGGCCACCGAAGTTGGCTTTACCGCCGAGGGGCTGCTGGGTGATGAGGGAGTAGGGTCCGATGGAACGAGCATGCATCTTATCGTCAATCATGTGATGCAGCTTGAGGTAGTAGATATATCCCACGGTGGCGGGCTGGTCGAAGCGGTCGCCGGTCTCGCCGTCGTAGAGGTAGGTTCGGCCGTTCTCGGGCAGGCCGGCTTCACGCATGTAGCCGTTGATTTGCTCGAGGGTGGCACCGTCGAAGATGGGGGTCTTGAAGCGCTTGTTGAGCACTTTGCCAGCCCATCCGAGGACGGTCTCGTAAATCTGACCCAGGTTCATACGCGAAGGCACACCCAGAGGATTCAGCACGATGTCGACGGGGGTACCATCAGCCAGGAACGGCATATCCTCGGCACGGACAATCTTCGACACGATACCCTTGTTACCGTGACGACCGGCCATCTTATCACCAATGCGCAACTTGCGCTTCATGGCGACATAGACTTTGGCCATCTGCACGATGCCGCTGGGCAGGTCGTCGCCCACTGTGAGGGCGAACTTATTGCGGGTAAAGCGGCCCGAAATCTCGCGGTATTTGATATTGTAGTTGTTGAGCAACTCTTTGATGAGGGCGTTGGTCTCCTTGTCGGTGGTCCACTTGTTGGGGCTGACCTCGGTATAGTCGATGGTCTTGAGGGTCTTGGCGCTGAACTTAACCTTCTTGGGGATGAGTTCCTCGCGGTGACTGGTATAGACACCATTGGAGACTTTGCCATTGAGAAGAACGAGGAGACGGGAGATGAGCTTGTCCTTCAGTTCCTCGCATTCGAAGCGGTACTCTTCTTCAGGCTTGGCCAGGAGTTCTTTCTCCTTGGCGCGGGCCTTGCGGTCGCGGATAACGCGGGCGAAGAGTTTTTTGTCGATGACCACGCCGTGCATCGAAGGCGGAACTTTGAGGGAGGCATCTTTGACATCGCCGGCCTTGTCGCCGAAAATGGCACGGAGCAACTTCTCCTCGGGAGTGGGATCAGACTCGCCCTTAGGCGTAATCTTACCGATGAGGATATCGCCTTCCTTGACCTCGGCACCGATACGGACGATACCGTTCTCGTCGAGATCCTTGGTGGCGTCGTTACCGACATTGGGAATATCACGGGTGAGTTCCTCATTGCCGCGCTTAGTTTCGCGGACCTCGAGGGTGAACTCCTCGACATGCACGGAGGTGTAGATGTCCTCGCGCACCACGCGCTCGGAAATCACCACAGCATCCTCGAAGTTGTAACCCTTCCACGGCATGAAGGCCACCATCATGTTGCGGCCGAGGGCGAGCTCACCGCCCTGAGTGGCATAACCCTCGCAGAGCACCTGACCCTTCTTCACCTTGTCGCCCTTCTTGACGATAGGACGCAGATTGATAGCGGTGGAGTGGTTGGTACGCTGGTATTTGGTGAGGCGATACTCCTTCACATCGTCGTCGAAGGAGACAAGACGTTCCTTCTCAGTGCGGTTGTGACGGATGACAACCTTGGTGGAATCAACATATTCGACCACACCGTCGGCCTCGGCATTAAGCAGCACACGGCTGTCGTGTGCCACAGCCTCCTCGATGCCGGTACCCACGATGGGAATCTCGGGGTTGAGCAGAGGCACAGCCTGACGCATCATATTCGAGCCCATGAGGGCACGGTTAGCATCGTCGTGCTCGAGGAAAGGAATGAGCGAGGCGGCGATGGAGGCAATCTGGTTGGAAGCGATGTCCATGAGGTCGATCTCGTCGGGAGCCACAATGGGGAAGTCAGCCTGACGACGAGCCTTGACACGCTGTACGGTAATATGACCTTCCTCGTCCTGAGGAGTGGTAGCCTGAGCCACGGTCTTGTTCTCTTCGGCTTCGGCCGAGAGGTAGACAGGGGGTTCGTTGAGCATCACTTGACCGTTCTCCACACGATGGTAGGGGGTCTCGATGAAGCCCAGCTCGTTAATCTTGGCATAGACGCAGAGCGACGAGATAAGACCAATGTTGGGTCCTTCAGGGGTCTCAATGGTGCAGAGACGACCATAGTGAGTGTAGTGGACGTCGCGGACCTCGAAACCGGCACGCTCACGCGACAGACCTCCGGGACCAAGAGCCGAGATACGGCGCTTGTGCGTCAACTCGGCCAGGGGGTTCGTCTGATCCATGAACTGGCTCAGCTGGTTGGTACCGAAGAACGAGTTGATGACCGACGAAAGAGTCTTGGCATTGATAAGCTCGGTGGGGGTGAATACCTCGTTGTCACGCACATTCATGCGCTCGCGGATGGTGCGGCTCATACGAGCCAGACCCACGCCGAACTGGTTGGAGAGCTGCTCACCTACGGTACGGATACGACGGTTCGACAAGTGGTCGATATCGTCGACATCAGCTTTCTGGTTAATCAGCTCCACAAGATATTTGATTATCGAAGTGATGTCCTCCTTGGTCAGCACACGGACATTGTCGGGGACATCAAGGTTGAGTTTCGTATTGATTCTGTAGCGACCCACATCGCCCAGATCGTAGCGCTTCTCGGAGAAGAAGAGCTTCTCAATGATGCTGCGGGCGGTCTCCTCGTCTGGCGGCTCGGCATTGCGGAGCTGACGATAGATATACTCGCAGGCTTCCTTGGCGTTATTGGCGGTATCCTTCTTGAGGGTGTTGTAAATGACGGAATAGTCGATGCCGTCTTTCTCTTCGGTCTTGATGAGGATGGACTTGACATCGAGCTCGAGAATCTTCTCAATATGCTCCTCGGTGAGCTCGACATCGCGTTCGATGACCACCTGGGTACGCTCCATGGAGACGACCTCGCCGGTGTCCTCATCGACGAAATCCTCGGTCCAAGCCTCCACCACACGGGCAGCAAGCTGTTTGCCGAGTACCTTCTTAAGGTTGTTGCGGTTCACTTTGACCTCTTCGGCCAATTCGAAGATGTCAAGGATGTCTTTGTCGGACTCGAAACCGATAGCGCGCAGCAGCGTGGTGATGGGGAGTTTCTTCTTACGATCGATATAAGCGTACATGACGTTGTTGATATCGGTCGTGAACTCCATCCAAGACCCCTTGAAGGGGATGATACGTGCTGAATAAAGCTGGGTGCCGTTGGAGTGGAACTGGGTACCGAAAAACACACCGGGGGAACGGTGCAACTGGGAAACCACCACACGCTCGGCGCCGTTGATGACGAAGGTGCCCTTCGGAGTCATATACGGAATCATGCCCAGATAGACATGCTGCTCGAGAGTCTGGAAGTCCTCGTTCTCCGGATCTTTGCAGCTCAACTTCATCTTGGCCTTCAGCGGGACGCTGTAGGTCAGGCCACGCTCAATGCACTCCTCAATGGTATAGCGAGGAGGATCAATGTAATAATCCAAGAATTCGAGTTCGAAATTGTTTCGCGCGTCTGTGATGGGGAAATTCTCCTTGAAGACTTTGTAGAGGCCTTCATCCAGACGGTTGTCGGGATTGGTTTCGATTTGGAAGAAATCTTTGAACGATTGAACCTGGATATCGAGAAAATCCGGGTAATCAAATTTTCGTACCGACGCGAAATTAACTACTGTGGGTTCTTTTTTTGCCAAGGGACTATAAATTATATCGTGTTCTATAACTGGTCGCGTTTGAAGAAAGGGTAACCCTGAGGGTTTGTGAAGAGGGGCGGGGAATCAAATTCCACAGCAACAAGGAATAGGCACTCCGGTCTCTGCCGGAGGCCCTATTCCTCGTAGTTATGAGAAGGTTGGGTGACCTTACTTGATCTCGACTTCGGCACCAGCCTCTTCGAGGGCTTTCTTCAGGCTCTCAGCCTCGTCCTTCGAGACGCCTTCCTTGACGGTCTTGGGGGCGTTGTCAACCAGCTCCTTGGACTCTTTCAGACCGAGGGAAGCCATATCCTTGACAGCCTTCACAACACCAAGTTTCTTGGTCTGATCGGGAACACTCTTCAGGATCACGTCGAAGGAGGTCTTCTCCTCAGCGGCGGCGGCGCCAGCGGCGGCGGGGCCAGCGGCAACTGCGACAGCAGCGGCGGCGGGTTCAATGCCGTACTCCTCTTTCAGGACGTCAGCGAGTTCTTTAACTTCTTTAACGGTAAGGTTAACCAGTTCTTCAGCAATAGCTTTGATGTCTGCCATGACTTTATTGTTTTTAAATGTTTTACAAATTTGTTATTTAATTTTTTTATTCGGCCTTTTCAGGGGTGGCCAACCCTCTTGTTTGCGCGGGTTTAGGCGCGCTCCTCCAAAGTTTTCAGCACACCGGTAATGGTATTGCCAGCCGACTGAACCTGCGAGAGGACGTTCTTGATGGGCGACTGCAGCAGAGCGACGACATCGGCGATGAGCTCGTTCTTGGACTTGATGTTGACCAAAGCCTCGAGGTTCTCGTGACCGATATAGAAGCACTCTTCGACATAGGCACCTTTAAGAATGGGCTTCTCAGCGTTCTTCTCGGCGGCGCGGAAGCTCTTGATGAGCTTTGCCGGAGCATTGTTGGTGTTCGAAAGCATTATGGCGGTCTCACCCTTGATCACAGGGAACAACTCGCTGTAGTCGAAGCCCGACTTCTCGAGTGCCTTGATGAGAAGAGTGTTCTTTACAACTTCCAGCTTCACCTCGTTGCGGAAGGCGGAACGACGCAGTTTGCTAGTCTGTACCGAGTTCAAGCCTCCAATGTCTGCAATGTAGAGATTGGGATAGGCCTTGATCTCTTCGCACAGAGCGTCGATGTGCTGGTCTTTCAGTTCTTTTCTCATAATGTTTCTTTAATTAATTGGATTTACAAGGTAGCGGCTTTGGTGTCGACTTTGACGCCAGGGCTCATGGTGCTGCTGATGGCGATGCTCTTCACATAGGTGCCTTTGGCGGCGCTGGGTTTGAGCTTCATAATCATCTGGAGCACTTCGCGGGCGTTCTCGACAATCTTCTGGTCGTCGAAGGAGCACTTGGCAACGGCGGTATGGATGATACCGAACTTGTCGACCTTGAAGTCGATCTTACCAGCCTTGGCTTCCTGAACAGCCTTGCCGACCTCCATAGTGACGGTACCGGTCTTGGGGTTGGGCATCAGTCCACGGGGACCGAGGATACGGCCGAGGGCACCAATCTTGGGCATGCAGCTGGGCATGGTGATGATAACATCCACATCGGTCCAGCCACCCTTAATCTTGTTGACGTACTCGTCCAAGCCGTAGTAGTCGGCACCGGCGGCTTTAGCCTCTTCCTCCTTGTCGGGGGTGCAAAGTACGAGAACGCGGACGGTCTTACCCGTGCCGTGGGGCAGGGTGACGCTACCACGAACCATCTGGTTGGCCTTGCGGGGGTCAACACCCAGACGAACGTCGATATCAACGGATGCATCGAATTTGGTGAAGGTAATCTTCTTGACGATGCTGACGGCTTCCTCGAGCGAATAGACTTTGCTACCGTCAAATTTGGCAACAGCCTCTTTTTGTTTTTTGGTTAATTTAGCCATTTTGGTCTGTTTTTGTGGTCACCGCACTTTCACTGCTTTTCGTCCAACGTTTTCCGTCATTTTTAACGCTAACCATCAAACGTTAACCGTTACTTATGCTACCACTGTTTCTTAACTCTTTTTACTTTTTCAGGGGATTCTCACCCGTAACGGTGATACCCATGCTGCGGGCAGTGCCGGCCACCATGCTCATGGCGCTCTCAACAGTGAAACAGTTGAGGTCGGGCATTTTGGCTTCAGCAATCTGGCGCACTTGCTCCCAAGTGACGGAGGCGACCTTCACACGGTTGGGTTCGCCAGAACCTTTCTGTGCTTTGGACATCTCTTTCAGCTGGACAGCAACAGGAGGAGTCTTAAGTACAAAGTCAAAGGACTTGTCGGTGTACACAGTAATGATGACGGGAACGACTTTGCCGGCCTGGTCCTGTGTACGGGCATTGAACTGCTTGCAGAACTCCATGATGTTCACACCCTTCGCACCGAGAGCCGGTCCGACAGGAGGAGCGGGGTTCGCAGCACCGCCTTTGATTTGCAATTTAATCAATCCTGCAACTTCTTTTGCCATTGAATTAAATTTTAAAATAGGTTAGTTGATCCGTTTACTGTTCTTTCTCCACCTGCGAGAAACCGAGCTCGAGAGGGGTCTTGCGACCGAAGATCTTGACCGTAACTTTCAATTTCTTCTTCTCCTCGTTGACCTCTTCCACGACACCGACAAAACTGTTGAACGGTCCGTCGATGACCTTCACGTTCTCGCCCACAATGAAACGATCCATGGCATCGGTGCCGTCCATCTGCTCATCCATCTTGCCGAGAATTCGGTTCACTTCGGCCTGACGCATGGGGATGGGCTTGCCCTCGCGTTCGCGAAGGAAGTCGAGCACATTGGGCAGGTTCTGAATGACGGGGATAATCTCGTCACGAAGGTTGGCCTCGATAATCACATAGCCGGGGAAATAGTTGCGGTCCTTGACCACCTTTTTCCCGTTGCGAATCGACACCACCTGCTCGGTAGGAATCAAAACAGAGGGCACATCGGCACTCCAGCCACGTTTGGCCATCTCGTTTTCGATGTACTCCTTAGCTTTCTTCTCCTTGCCGCTGATTGCTCTGACGACATACCACTTTTTTTCCTGTTGTTCCATTGTTACACAGTAGTATAAGGACAGTGAAATATACTTGTAAACTGTTTCACCTGTCGCCGGCTGCCAAGGGTCTCAAAAAGATTTGGGAAGCAAGACTCTTGTACAGAGGCCGTTGTTAGGCGATATGGTTATAAAAGTATCCGAGAATACCCTCCCAGCTCCAAGGATGGATACCAAAGACAATATCCATGCAAAACACTATGAGGGCAATAACCAAGGATGCTATGGCAACGACTACAGCGCTGCTCTGCAAATCCTTGAACGTAGGCCACGACACTTTGTGCACCAGTTCGTCGTAGCTTGTCTTCACATATTCACCAATCTTTGACATTTCTTTAAACTAGTTTTTATTGGCAGGGGCAGAGAGAATCGAACTCCCAACCACGGTTTTGGAGACCGCCATTATACCATTTAACTATGCCCCTGTAGAGGTTATTGGTTATAGGTTTAATTCAATAACCAATAACCTATAACCTTTAATTAGTCGAGGATCTTGGTCACCTGACCGGAACCGACGGTACGGCCACCCTCGCGGATAGCGAAGCGGAGGTTCTCGTTCAGAGCGATGTCAGCGATCAGCTCCACAGTAATCGTCAGGTTGTCGCCAGGCATGACCATCTCGCGGCCTTCGGGCAACTGAATGGTACCGGTAACGTCAGTGGTACGGAAGTAGAACTGGGGACGATAGTTGTTATGGAACGGAGTGTGACGACCGCCTTCTTCCTTCTTCAGGATATAGACAGCAGCCTCGAATTTATGGTGAGGTTTCACCGAGCCGGGCTTGGCGATAACCATACCACGACGGATTTCGTTCTTGTCGATACCGCGGAGGAGCAGACCCACGTTGTCGCCGGCCTCACCCTCGTCGAGGATCTTGCGGAACATCTCGACGCCGGTGACGGTGCTCTTCAGTTTCTCGGCACCCATACCGATGATGTCGACGGGGTCGCCGGTGTGGATAACACCAGTCTCGATACGACCGGTGGCAACAGTACCACGGCCGGTGATGGAGAACACGTCCTCGATGGGCATCAGGAAGTCTTTATCTTTCTGACGGACGGGCTCGGGAATCCAGTTGTCGACAGCATCCATCAGCTCCTCGACGGCCTTCACACCGCTGGCTTCGCCATTCAGAGCGGCGAGGGCGGAACCACGGATGATGGGGATGTTGTCGCCATCGAAGTCATAGGAGCTGAGGAGCTCGCGGACTTCCATCTCGACGAGGTCGAGCAGCTCGGGATCGTCAACAAGGTCGCACTTATTCAGGAACACAACGAGCTGGGGAACGCCAACCTGACGGGCGAGCAGGATGTGCTCACGGGTCTGGGGCATGGGACCGTCGGTAGCGGCGACGACGAGGATAGCACCGTCCATCTGGGCAGCACCGGTAACCATGTTCTTCACATAGTCGGCGTGACCCGGGCAGTCAACGTGAGCATAGTGACGCTTCTCGGTCTGATACTCGACGTGAGCGGTGTTGATGGTGATACCACGCTCTTTCTCTTCAGGAGCGGAGTCGATAGAATCAAAACTCTTCACCTCGGAAAGGCCCTTCTCAGCGAGAACCTTGGTGATAGCAGCGGTCAGAGTGGTCTTACCATGGTCAACGTGGCCGATAGTACCGATGTTGACGTGCGGTTTAGAACGATCGAATTTTTCTTTTGCCATTTTTTAATACGTATTAAATGTTAACAAATAATTTAATATTTCACGTTCAAAGAGGGCGGGCACAAAGCTTACGTCCTCTGTTTCTTGTTTTTCTCTTTCTGCTTTCGCATAAAAAGAGAGCCACAGACGAGAGTCGGACTCGTGACCTCTTCCTTACCAAGGAAGCGCTCTACCACTGAGCTACTGCGGCTTGTTTCTTTCGCACTCTCACTTTTTGAGTACCGTTTTCTTTTCGGAGCGGGGCTGGGGTCTCTGCTGCGTCCCGCTTTTTGGAGCGGAAGACGGGGCTCGAACCCGCCACCTATAGCTTGGAAGGCTATCGCTCTACCAAATGAGCTACTTCCGCTTCTCTGAAATTTGGTATTTCGTGGGGGAGGGTGGACTCGAACCACCGAACTCTTCCGAGGACAGATTTACAGTCTGTTGCAATTGCCGCTATGCGACTCCCCCAGTTGGATGCACCCAGCAGATTGACTCCCGGGCTTTCGAGCCGATGAAGGGACTCGAACCCCCGACAGGCTGATTACAAATCAGCTACTCTACCAACTGAGTTACATCGGCACTTTTCAACCTTTCAAACAACTCTTTTCTCTTCAATTGAGGCTGCAAAAATACTACTTTTTTCACATCTGACAAAAGATTTTTTTACTTTTTTTCACAAGTTTTCCACAAACTGTTGATTTTCTTAAAAATAAAAGTCACATTTTTTTCTCCCTCCTCCTCTACAGGCCTCAATACAGGCTGTTTTTTGACCCTCTCGAAGGGCCATTTCCAAAAAAATAGCCCATCCACGAGAGGCTACAATAGGAAAATCTCCGCAAAACACTGTAATACATCGATTTAAATGCAAAAAAGCAGCGGGGCACCCATCACGGGTGCCCCGCTGCGTAGAGTTACCGGGTTTCAGGTCAAGCCACGTTCTTTAAACGTTAAACTTTAACCCTTAACCGTTATCGGACTATCAGCTTGCGGATGGCGTTGACGCGCTCGCCCGTAATGCGGACGAAATAGGCGCCCTGCGCATAGCTACTGACATCGATGGTCAGTTTTCCGCTCTCCACTTTCCACTTTCCGGTTTCGCGGCCGTTCATGTCGACCACCGTCACCGTGGCTTCGCCCTCGATGCCCGTCAGGGTCACCGTGCTGGAAGCCGGGTTCGGGTAGAGGCTGATGGCATTATTGTCGACATCGTCGATGCCCACCTCAGTGGTCATGAAGTTGAAGCCGGCAGTCCAGTCACTGTAGATACCGTCGCCACAGATCGAGCGGACATACACCACATAGTTGGTGCCCTCTTCGAGGCCGGTGATGGTGTAGCTGTTGGTCGTGGTGGTGCGGCGTGTGCAGTTGTCGGTGGTGGTGCCCAAAGGACCGTAGCCCACCTCGTAGCTGCTGCTGCCGTTGGCAGTCCAGTTGACGACGGCGCTGCTGGTGGTGATAGTGGCAGCAGGGACGTTCACACCCTGAACCATCTGGCAGGAAGCGGTGGTGAAGGTGGCGGGAGTGCTCCAGTCGCTGTAGTTACCCTCGC
>ONBK01000011.1 GCA_900316055.1 uncultured Bacteroidales bacterium | reverse complement strand
GGTGATGAAGAACGCCAAGGTGATGTGCGAAGCCTTCGTCAACAAGGGCTACAAGGTCATCAGCGGCGGTACCGACAACCACCTGATGCTCATCGACCTCCGCACCAAGTTCCCCGAGCTGACCGGTAAGGAAGCCGAGAACGCCCTCGTGGCCGCCGACATCACCGTCAACAAGAACATGGTGCCCTTCGACAGCCGTAGCGCCTTCAAGACCAGCGGTCTGCGCGTCGGAACGCCCGCTATCACCACCCGTGGCCTGAAGGAAGCCGACATGCCCGTCATCGTGGACATGATCGACACCGTGCTCTGCAACCCGACCGACGAGGCCGTCCGCGCCAAGATTACCGGCCAGGTCAACGAGATGATGCAGAACCGTCCTCTCTTCGCCTGGTAAGATTTTGTAACGTTTAACGTTTAACGGTTAAAGAAGTAACGTTTAACGTTTAGCGTTTAAAGTTTAAAGCAGTAACGGTTAACGTTTAACGTTTAAAGAAAGCTGCTGCGTCAGCCTCTTTAACCGTTAAACGTTAACCGTTAACCGTTACAAAACCGTTAACCTTTAACCATTATTATATGGCTATGAAAAGAATTTTTTTTACCACATTGCTGCTTTTTACCTTCGCTCAGGCACAGACGAAGGTCTATGATGAGAGTATCGATGCCATGAAACAGATTCGCGAGGCCACCGAATTGGCACAGAAGACCGGACGTTATGTGTTGTGTCAAGTGGGCGGCGACTGGTGTCCTTGGTGCGTCCGTTTCGCCCAGTTCGCCAAAAACGATAGTGTTGTGGCTCCCCTCATTGAGGAGAACTACGTCTATATCCATGTCAACTACTCCAAAGGCAACAAGAACCTCGAGGCTATGCGTTTCCTCGGCAATCCAGGTCGCTTCGGATACCCCGTCTTCGTGGTACTTAACAGCGAAGGGAAACCTATCCATATTCAAGAATCTGAATCCTTGGAGGAAAACAAAGGCTACAGCCGCAAGCGCGTGGAGAAGTTCCTTCGCCTCTGGAACCGTAAGGCTGTCGAGGCAGAAGTAAAATAGTGTTTGGAAAAATGAAACATTCTCATTTTCTCTCATGTCTTCTGCTGGTGTTTTTCCCGTCTTTTTCGCAAGGACAAGACAATCTGACGGCGACGGTTGTGGGTGATTTGCCTACCCGGATAGAGGGTACTTCGTCACTTTTTTTCTTCGACGGTAAACTATGGAGTTGCAACGACCATGGATCACTAGTGCTCTATGCCCTTGATACTCTCAACGCTGAAATTATCGATTCGGTGGTTCTCCAGGGTTTGGTCTATGATATGGAAGAGGTGACACAAGATGACGAATATTTCTATTTGGGCGATTTTGGAGACAACAATGGTGTGAGAAGCGACTTGCATGTGCTGAGGCTATCAAAGGAGAATTTGGTATCAGGTAACGTCGTGTTTGACACCATTTGGTTTTCCTATCCAGACCGTTCAAGTGATAATGCGAGGGACTTCGACTGTGAGGCTTTTGTGACGACTGATACAGCACTGCTGCTATTTACCAAACAGTGGGCCAGCCTAGGCAGTGGCTGTTACACCATTCCAAAAGAGCCAGGCCGCTGGGAGGCACGGAAACTTTTTAACCTCGACACCCGGGGACTTGTGACAGGTGCCTGTTACACACGAGATGGCGGACGATTGGTGTTGTGTGGATATGATATGCTATGTTCGCCATTCATTTTTGTTGTCAAAGGGTTTTCCTGTAGTGATTCTGTTCCTGGACAGCAGGTGAGGGTAGTCCTGACAAACGGGATGGGGTGTCAGACGGAGGGAATAGCGAGCATCGACGGACTCCATTACTTTTTGACCTGCGAGCGTCTGGAGGCCTATGGCTTGACGCATCCTGCCCAACTATTGACGCTCGACCTTGTGGAATTATTCAACGATAATCTTGATATTGAAGATGTTCGAGATTCCGTTCTTGACATGCCTGTTTCCATCTATCCCAACCCCACCACAGGGTACCTCCATATACCTGCAAAAGGAATGCGGACAGTGTCGGTTTTTGACATGCAAGGACGTTTATTGATGCGAGAATCGGTGACAACGGACTCTCTCGCACTTGATATCAGAGCTCTTTGTTCCGCATCCTATGTTCTTCATATCATGTACGACGATGGTCGTACTGATGCTCTTTTTATAATAAAACATTAAAATAAATTGTAAGATATTGTTTTTTTTTCGTACATTTGCACTTTCCATTCCTCGGGGTGGGAAGTGTAATTTTTTGATAACGAAGAAAATAGTATAAAATGAGAAAACTTGCTGTCGTCGCTTTTGGCGGAAATGCACTGCTCCGCAGCGGTCAGAAAGGGACCTACAAAGAACAGTTGGAGAACGTGGAGAATACCTGTGAGAGCCTCTGCGCGCTACTGAAAAGAAACTATAATGTGGTGATTGGTCACGGTAACGGTCCTCAAGTGGGCAACGTGATGCTGCAGCATGAGGCTGGAAAGGCCGTGGGCATCGAGGCTATGCCGATGGACTTCTGTGTGGCCGAGACGCAGGGCAGTATTGCCTACATGATTGAGATGGGATTGCGCAACGTGATGGCTCGCAATGATATCCAACGTGATGTTGTGACCCTGGTCACCCAGGTGGCTGTGAACAAGCTTGATCCTATGTTCCAAAACCCGACGAAGCCTGTGGGACCTTACTACACGAAGGAACAGTTGGGAGTGGAAAGTGGAAAGTGGAAAGTGGAAAGTGGCAGGGTTGTGTCGCCTACAGGAGAGGTCTATAAAGAAGACCCGAAGGGTAACGGCTGGCGCAAGGTGGTGGCAAGTCCGAAGCCTGTGCGCATCAACAATATCAAGATTGTGAAGCAGTTGGCCACGGCCGGCAATATTGTCGTCACCGTGGGTGGCGGCGGCATTCCCGTGGTGGAGGAGAGCGACTATGTGCGTGGCGTGGAGGCCGTTATCGACAAAGACCTCGCCAGCGCCCTCTGCGCCGTGGAGATCGGTGCCGACGAATTCTACATCCTCACCGACGTCCCCAAGGTGTATATCAACTTCCGCAAGGAAAATGAGCAAGCGCTGGACACCATCACGGTGGCGCAGGCTAAACATCTGCTCGAGGAAGGCCAGTTTGCCGAGGGCTCGATGGCTCCCAAGGTGCGTGCCGCCATCATGTTCGTGGAACACGGTGGACCCGGTGTCCGGGCTGACAGACAGTGCATCATCACCGAAGCAGGTCAGTTGGATAACCCGAGCTGCGGAACCCGCATAGTAAGGTGAAAGGTGAGAGGTGAAAGGTGAAATAGTTTACAGTTTAAGGTTTAAAGTTTAAAGAAATAAGTTTAACAAAAATAATTTCAAATTATGGCTTACAATTTAAGAAACCGCAATTTTCTGAAAATCCTCGACTTCTCGCCGAAGGAGCTTAACTACCTGCTTGACCTGGCCCGCGAACTGAAACGTGCCAAATATGCAGGCACGGAGAAACCAACCCTCACTGGCAAGAATATTGCCCTGATTTTCGAGAAGACCTCGACTCGCACCCGCTGCGCCTTCGAGGTTGGCGCCAAAGACCAGGGTGCCCATGTGACCTATCTGGGCCCCACGGGCAGCCAGATTGGCATCAAAGAGAGCATGAAAGACACCGCCCGCGTGCTGGGTCGCATGTTCGACGGCATCGAGTATCGTGGCTTCGACCAGGCCACCGTCGAGGAGCTGGCTCAATACGCTGGCGTCCCCGTGTGGAACGGCCTGACCGCTGAGGCTCACCCCACCCAGATTTTGGCCGACTTCCTGACCATCCAGGAGCATACCGACAAGCCCCTCAACCAAGTGAAGTTCGCCTATATCGGTGATGCCCGTTACAACATGGGTAACAGCTTGATGGTTGGCGGCGTGAAGATGGGCATGGATATCCGCATCATCGCCCCCAAGAAACTTCAGCCCAGCAAAGATCTTGTGAAGCAGTGCCAGGCTATCGCCAAAGAGACGGGCGCCAAACTCACCGTCACTGACGATGTGGAGAAGGGCGTGAAGGGCCTCGACTTTATCTACACCGACATTTGGGTGAGCATGGGTGAACCCGACAGCGTGTGGAAAGAGCGCATCAAAATGCTGATGCCCTACCAGGTCAACGCCGCTCTGATGAAGAAAACCGGCAACCCGAAGTGCAAATTCATGCACTGCCTGCCCGCCTACCACAACCTGGAGACCAAGGCCGGCCGCGACGTGCACGAGAAGTTCGGTCTGAACGGTATCGAGGTAACCGAGGAGGTCTTCGAGAGCGAGAACAGCATCGTCTTCGACGAGGCTGAGAACCGTATGCACACGATTAAAGCCGTCATGGTTGCCACCCTCGGAGATTAATTGTGAATTTCGAAAGTTGAATTTTGAAGGCTGACGCAGTTTTTCAAAGTTCATAATTCATAATTCAAAATTAAAAACATGTGGTTTACTAATCTGTTTACAGGTAGTGGAGTGGCCAGCACAGTATTGATGCTGGCCATCTCCATTTTTGCCGGCCTTCTGCTCGGCAAAATCAAGGTCAAAGGTGTCACCCTCGGCATCACCTGGGTGCTCTTCGTGGGCATTGCCCTGAGCGCCTGCGGTGTGAGTCTCAACGACGAGATGCTGCATATCGTCAAGGAGTTTGGCCTCATCCTCTTTGTTACCGGTGTCGGTCTGCAGGTGGGCCCTGGCTTCTTCTCTAGCTTCAAGAAGGGTGGCCTTTCCATGAACGTCATGGCGCTGGTCAACGTGGCCCTTGGCGTAGGCATCACTGTCCTCATCACTCATTTCGCCGACCAGGAACTCAGCGATATGGCGGGTGTCTACACCGGCGCCATCACCAACACCCCCGGCCTCTCGGCCGCCCAGGAAGCCGTGAAGGCTCCCGGCGTGGCTGGCGACCCCGGCACACTGGCGGCAGGCTACGCCGTGGCCTACCCCTTGGCAGTGGTGGGCATGATTGTCACCTGCATACTGCTGCGCCCCCTCTGTCGCATTGATCTTAAGAACGAGCCCACCACGGTGGCTACTGCTGACGCCAATACGGGTCTCTCCGGCAAGAAGAAAGGTGGCATCCTGCTCATCCCCATCTTCGTCATCATCGCCCTCGGCATCGTCCTAGGCCAGATACCCATCCCCGTGGGTATGAAGGCTCCCGTCAAGCTGGGTCTCGCCGGCGGTCCCCTCGTGGTGGCCCTCGTTGCAGGATGGCTCGGCGTGAAGAAAGGCTGGTTCGGCACCGACTTCACCGACGGACAAGGCATTCACATGCTGCGTGAGGTGGGCATCGCCCTCTTCCTCGCCGGCGTGGGCCTGGGCGCTGGTGGCAAGTTCGTCGATACTGTCCAAGTCCACTATATGTGGGTCGTCTACGGCATCATCATTACCATGGTGCCGCCGCTGCTGGTGGGACTCTTCGGACGTCTGGTGCTGAAGATGAACTACTACACTCTCATGGGCTTCATCGGTGGCAGCCACACCGACCCGCCGACGCTGGCCTTCGCCAACACCGTCGCCCCCGAGGGTTGCAAGCTGCCCAACACCGGCTACGCCACGGTCTATCCCCTCACCATGTTCCTCCGCATCTTCACCGCGCAGTTGCTGGTCCTGATGGCATGAGGAAGATAGTATTTATACTGATGATACTTTGGACTGCGTCGGCTTCGGCGCAGTCCAAAGTGCATCATGTCGTTGTCGACAAGAATGCTACTGCCACAGAGCGTTATGCCGCTGCACAATTGCGCGAGTTCCTCTACAAAGGGCAGCTGGGCACCGACACTGTCGCCAAGAAGCAAGGCACTGTCTATGTCGGCAACACCAAGTATCTACGCCAGCATTTTGCCGCGTATATCGACAGTCTTCGCGACGACGGCTACCTCATCTGTGGCGACGGCCACAACCTCTGCCTGTATGGGGCAGGGGAGAAGGGCACCCTCTACGCGGTCTATGCTTTCCTCGAAAAGCTCGGTTACCGCCTCTACACCCCCAACGCGCTGGTGGTACCTGACTTCTCAAAAGATTCTCACCTTTCACCTTTCACCTTTCACCTCGTCAGCAACCCCGCTTTCTCCTACCGCGAGGTGTCGTACTATTACCCCAACCACAGCCAGCTTTATGCCGACTGGCACCACCTGCACACTGTGGCTGACCGCGACAGCCTCTTCGGCATGTTCGTCCACACGTTCAAGGACTTGATTCCTCCGGCTCGTTACTTTGACGCACATCCCGAATGGTTTTCATTGAACAACGGCCGCCGCAGTCGCGACGGACAGCTATGCCTCTCCAATCCTGCCGTGCTTGAAGAACTCTGCCGTCGCCTAGCAGACACCATGGCCACCGCCCCCGAAAAGAAGATGTGGTCGGTCAGCAACAATGACAACTACAACGCCTGCCAGTGTTCCGAGTGTCTGCGCATGGACAGCCTCTATGGCGGTCCTACGGGGACGCTGCTGCATTTCGTCAATCAGGTGGCACGCCGTTTTCCCGACAAGACCATCTCCACCTTGGCCTATCAGTATACACGCTGCGCTCCAACCAATCCCGAGGTGAAGCCCGAGAAAAACGTGAACATTATGTTCTGCTCCATTGAGTGCGGCCGTGAACTGCCCATCGCCGGCAATCCGCGCGAAGCCTCCTTCCGCAAGGATATGGAAGACTGGAGCCGCCTGACGGATAACATCTTTATGTGGGACTATGTGGTGCAGTTCCGCAACTTCTGGAATCCTTTCCCCAATCTCCATGTTCTGCAGCCCAACCTCCAGTTCTTCCGCAAGAACGGCGTGCGCATGATGTTTGAGCAGGCCACGGGTGCCGACAACATCACCTCCTGGATGGACATCCGCTGCTACATGCTCGCCAAGCTGCTGTGGAACCCCGATGCCGACATCGACGCCATTATGACCGATTTCTATAAAGGCTATTACGGCAACGCTAGCCGTTATATTAAGAAAATAATAGATACCATGACAAAAGCCCTTGTTAAGAGCGGCCAGCGTCTTGATATCTATGGTTTCCCCGTCGATGCCGCAGAGGGTTACCTCTCGCCCGACAGGATGCGTCTATACGACTCTTTGATGTTCGAAGCTGAAGAAACTTTGATGTTCGAATCCGTGGAAACACATGGCGTCGATTCTGCCCTTTTCCGACGACTTAAATACTTTTGGACACCGTTGGTATTTGCCCGAGTTGAATTGTCAGCCAACTCCATTCCAGGCTATTCAGGAAGACCAGCGGATATAATGGCTTTCCTTCGTGGTCTTTTCTCAAATTTAGAAGAGTTTGAAGTGCCGCAGATGATGGAGATGGGCATCACTCCGCAAGAGTACTTCGAAACCATGGACCATTGGTTTGACAAGCGATGGAAAAACAAGGCGCAAGATAAGAGTGTCACCCTGCACCGTCCGGCCACTGCGCCCTACAACACTGCCGGACTCACCGACGGCGAAGCGGGCATCATAGATTATCGACATCACTGGCTCGGTTTTTGGGGCGACACCCTCGACGCCGTCATCGACCTCGGCGACACCATTCTCATCCATGAGATAAGCATGGACTTCTTTTTCTATCCTCTTTCATGGATATTTCTGCCGCAACGGATAGAATTCCTAGGCTCTATCGATGGCAATAATTGGCAAAGCCTGGAGGCCTTCACACCCGAGAACCCCAAAATCCTCGCCACTCCCTCCATCAAGACTTTCACCTATTCATCACTCATCACTCAACATTCAACATTCAACACTTACCGCTATCTCCGCGTCATCGCCGCTCCCCCGGCGGAAATCCCTGCCTGGCACCGAGCTGCAGGGCAGAAACCATGGATATTCACTGATGAAATTATTGTGAAATGAAGAAAACGATTATAATAGGTCTCATGGGCCTGATGGGTCTCATGGGCAATAAGACGTGGGCCCAAAGTGACACCAGCAAGGCATCCGTCAAACTCTACGGCTTCGTCCGCAACTACCTCACCTTCGACTCCCGCAAGACCTACACCGTCGTCGGGGGCGAGTATAATATGATTCCCTTTGACGAGAAGTGGAACGAAGACCATTCCGAAGACCTCAACGATGTGGCCTCCATGCAGCTGCAGGCGCTGACCTCTCGCTTCGGTGTCGACATCAAAGGTCCCATGCTTTGTGGCTGGAACACCAGCGGCAAGCTGGAAGGTGACTTCGGCGGCTTCGGCACCAACAACACCGTCCTCCGCCTCCGCCTGGCATATTTGAAATTGAGCAAGGGTGGCAGCGAACTCGTTATTGGTCAGGACTGGCATCCGCTCTCGGGGAATATCATGCCCGAGGTCCTTGGTATGGCTGCCGGTGCTCCCTTCCGTCCCCACAGCCGCACACCCCAGGTACGTGGCATCCGCTATTTTGGCTCCTTTGGAATCACTGCCGCACTGCTCTACCAACTACAATACATGAACAACGGTCCTACCAGTGCCAGCAATCCTGCCAGTACCAACAGCATTGACTTCGCTAACAACGCACTGTGGCCCGAGGCTTTCCTCGGACTCAACTTCAAGCAGGGACCCTGGTATGCTCAGCTGGGTTGCGATTTTCAAACCATCAAACCCCGCACGCATGCTTTGGTATCCGGTGTCACCAAAAAAGTCGACGAATCGGTGTCTTCCATCACTCCCACGCTTTACGCTCAGTATGTTGAAGGCGACTGGAGTGTGAAGTTCCGCACGCTTCTTGCTGCCAATACCAGCCATCTTAACCAGTTAGTGGGCTACGGTGTCTCTGATGTCAATGCTGATGGCTCGTGGAGTTATGCTCCGCTGCGTTCCACCATTAGCTATCTCAACATTGCCTATGGCAAGAAGGTTCGCTACAACCTTTTCTTTGGCTACATAAAGAACCTTGGGGCAGGGAAGGACCTCTACGATTTCGGTACGAACGACTATCGCATCTATATGAAGGGCGGTGAGAACTTCACTCATCTCTATAGCGTCTACCGTATCGCCCCCTCCATCAGTTACAATGTCAAGGCCTTCAATATCGGCCTCGAGTACGAGTGGACCGCCTGTACCTATGGCGACCTCGCTACAGACGGCACCATCCTTGACAACGACAACCTTCACCAAGTGGACAACCACCGTATCTGTGTCTTGGTAAAGTACAACTTCTAAACTAAAAAAAACTGTAATTATATAAAAGGAGCTCAAGTGAGCTCCTTTTATTTTTATCTATTATTTCTAATCTTTAATTATGCCTCCACCGTTTCGGTGGCGATGACATCATCAAGCTGCTTCGAGGTTTCTCCTTTTTCGATGTCGAAGAAAACATGCTCCTCGTCGGCAGTGACACGTATGGTATCGCCCGGCAGGATGTCCGACTTGATAATCTGGTCAGCGAGGTCGTCCTCCACATAGCGCTGGATGGCTCTGCGTAGCGGGCGGGCACCGTACTGCTCGTCCCAACCCTTGGCCACGATGAAGTCCTTGGCCTTCTCGTCCATTTCCACCTCGAAGCCCATCTTGCGGATGCGTCCGAAGAGACCGCGCAACTCGATATCAATAATCTTGTGTATCTCCTCGCGACCCAGCGAGTTGAAGTAGATAATATCGTCGATACGGTTGATAAACTCAGGCGCAAAGGCTTTCTTAAGACTCTTCTCTATCACGTCGCGCTGCATCTGCGCTTTCTCCGACTCGCGCGCTTTGGTACTGAAACCGACACCGACGCCAAAGTCTTTCAGCTGGCGACTGCCAACATTTGAGGTCATGATGACGATGGTGTTGCGGAAGTCCACCTTGCGGCCGATGCCATCGGTGAGTTGGCCGTCGTCGAGCACCTGCAGCAGTACATTGAAGACATCGGGGTGTGCTTTCTCTATCTCGTCGAGCAGCACGATGCTGTAAGGCTTGCGACGCACACGCTCGGTGAGCTGACCACCTTCCTCGTAGCCAACATATCCCGGAGGCGCTCCGATAAGGCGGCTCACAGCGAACTTCTCCATGTATTCGCTCATGTCGATGCGTATCATCGCCTGTTCGCTGTCGAAGAGATATTTTGCCAAAATCTTGGTGAGGTAGGTTTTGCCAACGCCGGTGGGACCTAAGAAGAGGAAGCTACCGATGGGGCGGTTGGGGTCTTTCAAACCGGCACGGTTGCGGCGGATGGCTTTGGCTATCTGGGCGATGGCTTCGTCCTGACCCACCACGCTGCCTTTCAGCTCTTTCTCCATGCTCAGCAGGCGGTTGCTCTCACTCTCCGCGATGCGTTCCATGGGTACGCCTGTCATCATGGCCACCACGGCAGCGACATCCTGGTCGGTGACGGTTACCTGCCGTTCACGCTCATCGGCTTCCCACTGACGTTTCATGTCCTCCAACTTGCTCGTCAAATCGCGCTCCTGGTCACGCAGTTCGGCCGCCTCACTGTAGCGTTTGGTGGCCAGCACCTCTTTCTTGCGCGCCGCCACCTTTGCCACCTCCTGTTCGAGATTCACTATCTCCTCCGGTACTTGCATATTGGCGATATGCACACGTGCGCCCGCTTCGTCGAGGGCATCAATGGCCTTGTCGGGCTGCAGACGGTCGCTGACATAACGCTCCGTGAGTTCGACGCAGGCCTTCACAGCCGCGGGACTGAATTTCACTAAGTGATGCTCTTCGTATTTCTCCTTGATATTATTCAGGATTTCGAGAGTCTCCTCCGAGGTGGCGGGCTCAACAAGCACTTTCTGGAAGCGGCGCTCGAGGGCGGTGTCTTTCTCGATATACTGGCGGTATTCGTCGAGCGTCGTGGTGCCTATGCACTGAATGACGCCGCGAGCCAACGCAGGCTTGAACATATTGCTGGCGTCGAGGCTGCCGCTTGCCGATCCGGCACCCACGATGGTGTGTATCTCGTCGATGAAGATGATAATTTCGGGATGCTGCTCCAGTTCGTTGATGACGGCCTTCATGCGTTCCTCAAACTGTCCGCGGTATTTCGTGCCAGCCACGAGACCTGCGAGGTCTAAGCTCAACAGGCGTTTGCCATAGAGTGTGCGGGGCACGCGACCTTCGGCAATACGAATGGCCAGACCTTCTGCGATAGCACTCTTTCCTACGCCGCTCTCGCCGATAAGGATGGGGTTGTTCTTCTTGCGGCGCGAGAGAATCTGGGCTATGCGGTCCATCTCTTTCTGGCGTCCCACGATGGGGTCGAGCTTGCCCTCTTCAGCCAACTTGGTGAGGTCGCGTCCGAAATTCTCCAATGCCGGCGTGCCACTCTTCTGCTTCCCACTTTCCACCTTGCTCTTTCCACTCTCTATTAAGGGGTCGGCAAAGGCATCGTCGTTGTCGTCCTCACTTGTTTGGCTGCTGAAATCCGGCATGCGGCCGGGTTCTACACCGCTGTCTGAGCGCACCAGTTTGGCGAAGCGGTCGTAATCCACACCCTCCTTGTTCAGCAGGTTGGCTACCAGGTTGTCGCCCTCCTGCAGCATGGCCAGGATAAGGTGCTCTGTGCGTATCTCGGGCGACTTCAGTTTCACGCTCTCCAGATAGCTCAGACGCAGCACCTTCTCTGTCTGACGCAGCATGGGAATCTCACTGTCTTCAGCGTAGCGCACCTCGCTGGCGGTTTGACCCACTTGGTTTTCCAGCTTGCCGCGCAGTGCCACGGTGTCGACTCCCAAGGTCTCCAACATCGTCATCGCCGAACATATCTCGAGGCGTCCCATACCCAGAAAGAGGTGCTCCACGCCGATGCCGCCGTTTTTCAGACGTATGGCTTCGTCGCGGCTGAAAGAGATTGCCTTCCTTGTATTTTCACTCAGATTCGCTTCCATTCAATGAGGTTTTAATTTTTTGCAAAAATACTACAAATATATGTACTGCAACTTCCGTGCCAGAGTTTCTTTTCAACAAAGCAATGTGAATTGTCACTCTGCCCGTTCATGTTTTCTATAAAGCGGATTTTTGGTTAATCAAAAATAATTTTGTATTTTTGCAAATTGAAACTTATACATAAGAATTGCAAAAACTGTAAAAAATTATGAAAATAGACGATGCAAAACAGTTACAAATGTTGACATTCCGACATGAGATTCTCACAAATCTTCAAAAAGCTTGTTGGGAGGATAATCGTAATATTACAGTAATGATTGGCGGGAATATTGTTAGTGCGAGCAATATTGATGAACAGTTTGGCTATGATATGCGGCAAGTCATTGACAATACGCTTAAAAGATACGAAGAGAAAATAGAGAATTTCAAGAGCTCCGATTAACATCCAATATTTGTTGTTACGATGAAAATAATTAAGCAAAAACAGATTAGTCCGCGGAAGATGTGGCCAAACGAGGCGGTGGATTTCACTCCATGGTTGGCAGAAAACATAGAGGAGCTTGCCGAAAAAATAGGCATGGAACTGGAAGTGGTGGGACAGGAGGTGTCAGTGGGTCCGTATTCTGCCGATATTTTGGCCAAAGACGTGAATACTGGCGACTATGTGGTGATTGAGAATCAACTGGAAAAAACAAATCACGACCATCTTGGAAAGAGTATCACGTATGCGTCGGTTCTGAATGCTAAAACAATCATTTGGGTGGCCACAAACTTTACAGAGGAACACAAAAAGGCGCTGGATTGGTTGAATGACAACACTAACGAAGAGCTTACATTTTGGGGAATACAAATTGAATTGTGGCAGATTGGGGAGGATACCGCCTCGGTGCGTTTCAATATTGTCAGCAAGCCAAGTTCTGATGTGAAAACCATAAAAAAGAAAACAAGTGTTGAGAGCGAATCAAGTAAAATACAATTGCAGTTCTGGACAAAGTTCAAAGAGAAACTTCTGGAAACAAAACGTTTTTCGAAGTTACAAATGCCTCAGGGACGTTATTGGTACGATATTGCAATAGGGCGCTCTTACGTTCACATTTCTAATTTCTGCAATACCTGGAAAAACACAGTTGGGGTGAGACTGTACATTGATAACAAAGCAGTTGAAAGCTATTTCCCGGCATTGCTGGCCCGTAAGGCTGAGATTAACCAAAAGCTTGGTTTTGAACCCACTTGGGATGCTAACCCTGCCGCTAAGGACAAGACCATCGCAGTCCAGGCCGATATTGATTTTTCTGACTCTCAGAATCTGGAGAAAATGTTAGACTGGATGGTCGTGATGACACTGAATTTTTATGATGTGTTTTCCCAAGAGGTAAAGGCATTATAGAGGACGACGGGGAATTGTTATTTTCTTGTGATACAGCACGCTGTGTTTCGATGGGCTCAGCCTCCAGCACACCGATGTAGGTTGTGGGGCTGGCGGTGCCTTTGTGGTCCACGGCGAAGCCGTAGAGGTGCACTTCTTTGCCTTGCCATGTTTCTGGCAGGGTGATGGAAACCTGTTGGCTGCGGCGGTAGGCGTAGAGGTACACTTCGTCATCGCCGCTGCCTCGCTCGTCAGGGGCGTAGGTGGCGAAGGGGATGACGATGGCACCCCCCTGACCTCCCTCGCGTCCTCCGTCCCTCCCTTGCGAGGGGGGTAGGGGGGTGCTAAATAGCGGTGCCGCCAGCGCCCCGTCGCTGACAATCAGACCCTCCCAGTCCACAGCCATCCGCCCTTCGCTGTCCAGCGAAAAACAGGCCTTGTTGTACTTCACGAAGTAGTTGCACTCTGTGATGTGCTGTGCCATCGAGAGCACGTGCAGTCCCTTGCGGAGCGCCAGTTTCATGCACCCCGCCAGGGCTACCATCTGTCTAAAAAGCAGCCGGTTCGACTGCTGCTTTTGTGTACGCGGATTGCGCACGAAACGAGGACGGGCACGCATGCACCACTTGCCGCGCCACATGTATCCGATAACGGTTCCAACGCTTCCGCGGTATCCGTCATTGATTCCAAAACGTTGCTTTGCCATATTTTTTTCTTTTTTAGGAGATAAGGAGACAGAAGGAAAGGGGTAGGATATCACCACCGAATTCGCCTGCCTCTTTAAACGTTAAACTTTAAATCTTAAACTTTACCCATATAATATAATCTCAAAACGGTAACATGTCAAGCAAAAAAAAGTTAAAAGACGCTTTTTAACATTTTGATAACCTTACCAACTCCTACCACAGTAGGAGTTGGTAGGGGGATGGTAGGGGGATGGTAGGGGTTTAAAGTTTACAGTTTAATATTTAAAGTTTACAGTTTTGAATGATGAGTTTTTTTATGTTTGTTTTTATTTGTATATTTGTAAAATCAAAAGAGAGGTGCCGGTATGGATAAATGTTTCAGCAACAGGTTCTTTCGGATAACTTCCAGCGTGATGGTTAGGTGGCTGACGGTCATATCCTTGTTGCTGCTACCGGTTTTTGGCCATGCACAATGTACCGACCGAAATACTATGGGCACAGATTTTTGGTTGATGTTTCTTAAAAATATTGGAAACGACCAAAGCGAATGTTCGCTCACTGCGGCTTTCAGTCGGAGCACTGTTATACATGTCAACAATCCCGTCACCCATTGGGACACTACTGTTTATACCACATCCTCGGGCAATGTCAAAATACCTATCCCTTATGGGTCGGCAGTGGGCTGCTCTGGTGGCATCCATGTCACCTCCACCTATCCCATAGCTCTCTATGCTTCTAACCACCTAAATCACTCCTATGACATTGCCACCATTTATCCCACCTCAACACTCCGCACACGCTATATGCCCCAGACCTACCATGAATTTATGGAAGAGGAGGTTGGCTATGTAGCTGTCGAAGACAGTACCACGATTACCATGGTGTTACCCCGACAGGTCAATGATGATATGTCTGCCGGCACATACAGCATTACATTGATGAGTGGAGAAACGTACCTATTGGAGGGTGTGAATCTCTCGGGCATAAAGGTGACATCCAATGGCAAGCCCTTTGGTATGTTTCAGGGGAGTGTTTGTACTCCTGTCGGAGGCTGCCCGGCCTGCGACCACCTCTATGAACAGAGCTACCCGGTCGACTACTGGGGCAATCATTTCATGTTGGTTTCCACGGCGACACGCTCTTCGGGCGATCTGGTGCTCATTACCTCGCTTGAGGATAGCTGCTCGCTGTACATTGACACCACCTTTCTAACTTTCCTTGGCGCTGGGGAAACCTACCACTATAACCTCCCAGGCAGCACAGAACATATTCTACAGAGCACCAAGCCCGTCACTGTCTGTGTGTATCTGAAAGGATACGTTTGTGACGGCCTTAATGGCAATGGCGATCCTGCAGCCGTCATTATTCCTCCCGTGGAGCAAGGTGTCGCCTCTACAATCTTTCAAGCTGTCAACACTGTAACCACCACGGCGCATTTTGCTAACATTGTCACTCCCAACTATGCCGTTCCCTATATGAAACTCGACGGAGTTTCTATTTCATCCAACTTTACGCAGACCCCCTACGACTATGCCTATTCCCGCCTTTCTGTCTCGCCAGGTTCACACTATTTAGGGTGTGACAGTGGCAGTTTTGTGGCCTGGTTTTACGGTCTCGGATATGCTGAAAGCTATGCCTATATTGCAGGATCGTCCATCCTCGACCTTTCTGAGAAACTTTATGTCGACGGCCATTATACCCGTACCTACACGGGTTCGTTCGACTACTGTCAGGGTGACACTGTCCCCATGTGGATCGAAAGCGACGAGGAAGGATTGCTAACCGACTGGCTTATTGACTCTACCTCTTTGAGTGTTAGTGATAGTGGCTTCAAATATGTTTTTAACATTCCGGGCGACCACTTGGTGCAAGCTGTAGTCCATATATGCGACACCCTCTCTGCCATTATTCATGTCCATCCTAGGATAAACCTCACCTACAACGATACCACCTGTTTCGACCATCCTTTCCACTGGCAGGGAAGTCTATATGACAGTACGGGAATCTATCGCGACACCCTTCCCAATCTTTATGGGTGCGACACCCTCCTCACTCTCAAGCTTTGCGTCATCCCGCGTCCCACGGTGCCCGTACTCAGCGAAGTTGACTGCCATGAAGCCAGCTACAGTCTTTCTGCCGACTTGACAGAGGTTGAAAGGTGTCCATTTAGTTGGTCGTCGATACCCCACGATCCGTGGCTCGACGGACATGAGCACGACACATTGGTCTACATCATGCCACAAAGTGCCACACTTTACTCTCTTAATGTCGACTACCGATGTCCCTTCGCCGAATCGCTCACCCTCACACCCATTGTCTGGCCCGATGCCACCTGGGAAATCAATCCGAGTTTCCTCTCCTATGAGCATCCTTGGCTCGATGCCTATGACCGAAGTCGAAACGTAAAAAAACGCCAATGGATTATTAATCAGATAATACAAGACGACACAAGCGCCCACCTGCACTATCTTGCTTCAGACGACGATGATAGCGTCGAAGTGATGTTGGTGGTCAGCAGTGGTACTTGCATCGACACCTTACGGCGCACCATTCCTTTCTCGCATGCCGTCCAGTGGGCTCCCAACGTCTTCACTCCCGATGCCGGGAGCAACAATTGTTTTACGGTGATCCTGAACGATGGAGTGGCCGAGGAAATGTATGTGTATAATCGCAACGGACTGCTCGTTAATCACATGAAAGGGGAATCTCCCGTGTGGGACGGCACCCGCGACGGTGTCGCCTGTCCGCAGGGAGCCTATGTGTGGGTGCTGCGTTACCACACCAACAATCGTCCTGACTACCACCGGGTGCTCACCGGCACTGTCACTCTCATACGCTGAGGATGAGACGCTCCCTTGTTGATAAATATTTCAATTTTCAATTTTCACTTTTCAATTTTTTTCGTATCTTTGTTTTTTAGCATAAGCGAATCTTATGTACATAATAATTTAGAATACAATAATATAATATAATTATAGACTACCGATGGCTATTGAAAACGAAAGAATCAAACGCGTTGACATAGAGCAGACGATGAAGACTGCCTATATCGACTACGCCATGTCGGTCATCGTGGCAAGGGCTTTGCCCGATGTGCGCGACGGCTTCAAGCCTGTACACCGCCGCATCCTCTATTCGATGAACGAGAACGGCATCCTCTACAACACTCCTACGAAGAAGAGCGCCCGTATTGTGGGCGATGTGATGGGTAAATATCACCCCCACGGTGACTCGAGCATCTATGGCGCTTTGGTGCGCCTGGCTCAAGACTGGTCGATGCGCTACACGCTGGTCGACGGTCAGGGTAACTTCGGCTCCATCGACGGCGACTCGCCGGCAGCCATGCGTTACACCGAGGCCCGCCTCAAGCAAATCTCCAACGAGCTGGTGGCGGATATCGACAAGAACACTGTCGATATGGTGCCTACCTACGACAACGAGGGTGAGGAACCCAGTGTGCTGCCCGCCAAGCTGCCTAACTTGCTCATCAATGGCTCCAATGGTATCGCCGTAGGTATGGCCACCAATATGCCCACCCATAACCTGAAGGAGGTGCTGGAGGGTTGCATGGCTTTCATCGACAACCGCGACATCACCATCGAGGAGCTGATGCAGTATGTGAAAGCTCCCGACTTCCCGCTGGGCGGTATCATCTACGGCTACAACGGTGTCCGCGAAGCCTATACCACTGGACGTGGCAGCATCATCATCCGCGCCATCACCGAGATTGAGGAGGATGCCAAAGGCCGCAACATGATTGTGGCTTCGACCATCCCCTACGGTGTCAACAAGGCCGAGATGATCAAGAAGACTGCCGAACTCGTGAAGGCCGGCAAGATTGAGGGCATCACCGACATCCGCGACGAGAGCGACAAGGACGGCATCCGTGTGGTCTACATGCTGCGTCACGATGTGGTTCCCAACGTCATTCTCAACAAGCTCTTCCAGCTCACCGAACTGCAGAGCAGTTTCCCCGTGAACAACATCGCCTTGGTGCATGGCCGTCCGCAGCTGCTGAACCTCAAGCAACTCATCCAGTACTTCGTGGAGCACCGCGAAGAGGTGGTGACGCGCCGCACACAGTTCGAGATGGACGAGGCCATGCGCCGCGCCCATATCTTGGAAGGTCTGCTCCGTGCCATTGATATCATCGACGAGATTGTGGCCCTTATCCGCGCCAGTAAGACTCCCGACGAGGCCCGACAGGGACTGATGGATCAGTACCAGTTCAGCGACCTGCAGGCCCGTGCCATCGTCGACATGCGTCTGGCCCAGCTCACCGGCTTGCAGCATCAGAAGCTGCAGGATGAGTACGACGAGAAGATGCGCTTTATCGAGCGCTGTAAGGAGATTCTCGGCAACCACGACGTGCTGATGGAGGTCATCAAAGGCGAACTGGCTGAACTCAAGGAGAAATATGGCGACGAGCGTCGCACCATCATCAAATACGATGCCGCCAACTTCCGCATCGAGGACACCATTCCCGATGAGCAGGTGGTTATCACCATCTCGCACATGGGCTATATCAAGCGTACCCCCCTCACCGAATACCGCGCCCAGAGCCGCGGCGGTGTGGGCTCGAAGGGCAGCGCTGTGCGCTCGGAAGATTTTGTGGAGCATATCTTCACCTGCACCAACCACAACTACCTGCTGTTCTTCACCGAGAAGGGTCGCTGCTACTGGATGCGTGCCTTTGAGGTGCCCGAGGGCGAGAAGAACACCAAGGGCCGTCCTATCCTCAACTGCATCAATATCGAGCCGGGCGACAAGGTGAAAGCCTATGTCAACGTGGAGAGCTTGAGCGACAGTGAGTATGTGGGCAACCACTACATTGTGATGTGCACGAAGAACGGTATAGTGAAGAAGACCCCGTTGGAGGCCTACTCGCGTCCGCGCACCAACGGTATCATCGCTGTGGGTATTCGCGAGGGTGACGAGCTCCTCACCGCCTGCCTCACCGATGGCGAGAGCTACATGCTCATCGCCTCCAAGAAGGGCAAGGTGATGATCTGCCCCGAGAAGGAATTCCGCTCGATGGGTCGTGGCGCTTCTGGCGTGAAAGGTATGGAGTTGGACGGCGACGGCGATGCCGCCATCGAGATGCTCTGCCTGCCCAGCGAGGAGGAGAACCTCCTTGTGGTCACCGAGCACGGCTACGGTAAGCGTTCTTCGCTGAAGGACTACCGCGCTACCGTCCACCGTGGCGGAAAGGGTGTGAAAGCCATGCAGATCACCGAGAAGACCGGCCCGCTGGTGGCTGTCACCAACGTCACCGAGGATCACGACCTGATGATTATCACTCGCAGCGGCATCACCATCCGCATGAAGGTGGCCGACCTGAGAGTCCTTGGACGTGCTACTCAGGGTGTGAAACTTATCGACCTTCGTGGCAAGAACTTCATTGCCTCCATCACCAAGGTCCCCACTGAGAATGAGGAAGAACAGGCTGAACAGGAGGGAACACAAGAAGTTCAAGGTGTGCAAGAAGGAGAGGGTAGCGCAGAAAATCTTTCTTCCGAAAGCAATTTTTCCGAAGAAGGTGATACTAAAGAGTAAAGGTTAACGGTTAATGGTTAACGTTTAACGATTGAAAAAGAATAAAAAAACCTTTAAAAAATAAGATGAAAATGAAAAAGTTTCTGATGACCGCCGCCTTCGCGGCTTTCGCACTGACCGCCGGCGCTCAGTCGCTCAACGTCTCCAGTGCTTTCCAGGACATGAGAAAGGGCTACCTCAACAAGGCCAAGGCCGAGATTGACGCCGCCAGCCTCCATGAGGACACCAAGGACGATGCCAAGACCTGGTGCTACAAAGCTCTCATCTATGCCCGTATCGGTGGCGATGCCCAGAGCAAAAAGCCCAAATACAAAGACCTGGCTCCCGACTGGGCCGAGCAGGCTTATAATGCCGCCATCGAGTGCAAGCGTCTCGATACCAAGCAGGAGTTTGCACAGCAGGTGAACGAGGTGTTCAGCTTCGTGGCCAACGAGTACTACAACCAGGCCTCTGCCGCCTATAAGGAGAAAGATTTCGCTAAAGCCATTGAGTTTTCTGAGAAGTCGATTACCGGCTTCAACAACTCCGGTAAGGGTCAGTTTGCCCTCGATGCCATGTTCATCGCCGGCCTCAGCTCTGTGGCCACGCAGGACACTGCCAACACCATCAAGTACTTCAACCAGATGGTGCGCAAGAGAAGCGACAACAACTTCGTGTACAGCACGCTGTTCAACATCTACAAGGCTAAGAAGGACAACGCCAACGCCATGAAAGTGGCCACCAGCTATACCAAGAACTGCAAGAATGATTTCAAGGCCTACTTGATGCTCGCCGAAGGTTACCTCCTCGAGGACAATGTCGAGAAAAGCAAGGAGCAGATCAACACCGTGCTGAATATGACCAAGGACTCCGCCGACCTCTATCCCTTAGTGCTCGTCCTTTCCGCCGACGTGCTGGAGAAGAGCGGTGACATCGATGGCGCCATCGCCAAGTACAACGAAAGCCTGACGCTGAAACCTAACCAGTTCGAGGCCAACTTCGGCCTCGGTGGTATGTACTTCAACCGCGCTGCCGACAAGACCAATGCTGCCAACCAACTCGATCCTTTCGACGAGGAGAAGTTGGGCCTCATTGACAAGCTTGAGGCTGAGGCCAAGGAGCTCTACCGTCAGTCCATCGCCAACCTCGAGAAGGCTGTGGCTTACATCGACGGTCTGACCGATGAGAACGCCAAGAAAGCCATGCGTGTGAACCTCTTCAATGCCCTGGGTGCTCTCGAGACCTCCTATACCAAGGTCGATATGTTAACAGAGGCTCAGGCCATCAAAGTCCGCCGCGAGCAAATCCTCCAACAGCAATAATTAGTCGAGAAACGACACAATAAAAAAGTCGTTTCATTGTTATTAAAGCAATGAAACGACTTTTTTTCTATATACTGTTTCTGACGGCGGTGCCTGTAATGGCGGTGGCGCAAGGTGTGGTGGAAGGAGTGGTGACGGATGCCAAGAATGGACAGCCGTTGGAATTCGTCAATGTCGGTGTGCCAGGCAACAGCTCGGGGGCCGTCACCAATGCCAAGGGATTCTACCGTCTGACATTGAAAGGCGACGACAGCATCACAGTGCGCTTCTCATTCACCGGCTATGAGCCTGCGCAGCAACGTGTGTCGCGTCGCGGTCGTACCGAGCTCAACGTGCAACTCAAGCCGATGGCCACGCAGTTAGAGGCTGTGGAGGTGAGCGACGAGAAGAACCGTCAGAGTACTTTCACCCGCATCGATGCCCAACGGCTCGACCAGGCTGTGGGACCTACGGGCGGTGTCGAAGGGGTCATTAAAATGCTGCCCGATGTGCAGTCGAACAACGAACTCTCTTCCCAGTATTCCGTCCGCGGCGGCTCTTTCGACGAGAATCTGGTGTATATCAACGGTGTTGAGATTTTCCGCCCCATGCTTATCCGCAGTGGTCAGCAGGAGGGCATGAGCATTATCAACCCCGACTTGGTGGACAATATCCTCTTCTCGCCCGGTGGCTTCGATGTGGCCTATGGCGACAAGCTCTCATCCGTCCTCGACATCACCTATCGTAATACCGCCCCGGTGATGGATTCTTCGCGTCACACCATCAAGGGTAAGTTCAGCCTCAGCCTGCTGGGAGGGGCAGCCACGCTGCAGGGCAGGGTGGGGGAGCGCTGGAGTTATGCTGTGGGACTGCGTCGTCACAGCAACCAATACCTCCTCGGCAGCATGGACACCAAAGGCAGCTACACCACCTCCTATACCGACCTCCAGGCCCTGTTAGGCTATAAGGTCAACGACAAGTTCCACCTGGGTCTTTTGGCGGTAGCCACCCGCAATGTCTACGGCCTTGTACCCGAAAGTCAAACCACCGCCTTCGGCAGCGCTCTTCAACCGGGCATGGAGATAGATATCTATTTCGACGGTCAGGAGCAGGACCGCTACAATACGCTCCTCGGCGCATTCACCGCCGACTGGCGACCCAACGAAGACTGGCGTGTACAGAGCAGCCTCTCGGTGCAGCATATCAACGAGAGTGAACGCTACGACGTGCAGAGCCAGTACTGGCTCTACCAGATAGCTACCGGCGAAACTACCGACGACACCACACGCTTCGACCGCGGTGTGGGCACCTTCCTCGAGCATGCCCGCAACCGCCTCACCACCGATATTGTCTCCTTTAACCTCAAGGCCAACCGCTATGCCAAGTTAGGGAGTTGGAATATGGGGCTGAAAGTGCAACTTGAGAAGGTCGACGACCACCTGCGCGAATGGAAATGGGTCGACTCTTCGGGATTCTCCATTCCCTCCACCATCCTGCCTTACGGCGACAGCACCAATATGCCTGTCAATCCTATCTTGCAACACTATGCCCATTCTAACAGCTCGATGCAGACCTGGCGCACGTCGGGATACCTGCAGCGCGAACTGAATTTCTACACCCGTCGCGGCGACGACATCAAGGTTCTGCTGGGTGTGCGCGGACAGATCTACACCACCCACATGGAGAGCAACGGGATAGTAGATGATTTCGGACCCCGTTGGACGGTGAGTCCTCGCGCCAGCATCAACTTCATGCCTGCCGGGCAGAAAGACCTTCTCTTCCGTCTGGCGGGAGGCATGTATAGCCAAGCCCCCTTCTATCGCGAATACCGTCGCGACGACGGCCAGTTGGTGCCCGATGCCAAAGCACAGCATTCCTGGCAGGTGACGGCCACCACCGACTACCGTTTCCGTCTCTGGGACAAGCCCTTCACCCTCACAGCCGACCTCTACTACAAATACCTCACCGACCTCATTCCCTACGAAGTCGACAACCTGCGTTTGCGCTATAAGCCCGACGAGACGGCGGTAGGATATGCCGTGGGTCTCAGCGTGCGTCTCAACGCAGAGCTCGTCAAAGGACTCGAATCGTGGGCCAGCCTCTCTATCATGAAGACCCAGGAGGATATCAAGGGCGACGCCTATGGATGGCTCGACCGGCCCACCGACCAGCGCATCTCATTCAAGGTCTTCCTGCAGGACAATGTGCCTGACATGCCATGGTGGCGCATGAGTCTCAATCTCGTCTATGCTACCGGAATGCCCATCATGACGCCCTTCGGCAACAACGACGGCGACTTCCTGCGACTGCCGGCCTATTACCGTATCGACTGGGGCAACACCATCCGCCTCTCGCAGTTCGAAAGTTTGAAACATAAGAAGCTCTTCCGCATGGTGGAAGATATCCAGATAGGCATCGAGGTGTTCAATCTCTTCAACTTCCGCAATGTCGTCTCCTATCTCTGGGTGGCCGACATCGACAACATCCCCCGCCGCGTCCCGAACTACCTCACCGCCCGCCAACTTAACCTCAGAATAACAGTTTTGTTTTAAATGCAGCTTCCAGAAATAAAAACCCTTCTCCCCGAAGAACATCGCCTCTCCAACGGCCGCACACTTTATGCATTTCCGTCGGCGAGTACCGAGTTGGTAAAGATAGATTTCCTCTATGAGGCCGGTACCGCCTACCAGCCGCAGAAACTGGTGGCTGGTGCTGCCAACAACCTCTATACTGTCGCCAGCAACGAGATGGATGCGCGTCAGCTCTCTGAGTTTTTCGACTATCGCGGTATTATCGTCGACAACAACTCCGATGTGCTTCATTGCTCCTCGAGTTTCTATACCCTCCACCGTCATCTCGACGCGCTGGTACCTGTGCTGGAAGCCATTGTCCACCGTCCAGCTTTCCCTGCAGAGGAACTGGAGGTCTTCAAGAACAAACGCCGTCAGAAACTTCTGTCGTTGCGTCAGCAGTCGTCGGAGGTGGCTCGGAGGCTTTACTATAGCGCCCTCTTCGGTTCCGACCATCCTCTGGGACGCTATGCCGACCCCGAGGATGCCGACAGCCTCAACCTCGACATCGTGCGGAAGTTCTATGAAGAATACCACCGCGGTGGCGATATGGATATCGTCGTCAGCGGCAAGGTTGGCGACCGGCTCATCGCTGCCCTCGACGATGCCTTCGGCCACGATACCCCGACGGCGACACATACCTATATTCAAACACTTGCACACTCAAGCACTCAATTATTCAAGCATTCAAACACACAAGCAATCTCCGGCTCCGTCCAGACCACCGTGCGCGTGGGACGCATCCTCCCATTGTCGTGGGACGACCCCGACTACGCCCATTTCATGATACTCACCACCCTGCTGGGTGGCTATTTCGGCTCGCGACTGATGAGCAACCTGCGTGAAGACAAGGGCTATACCTACGGTATATATGCCCGCACACAGGTCTACCGCGGTGTCATCGTCTTCTTCATCACCGCCGATGTGGCCGGCAACGCCGCCGATGCCGCCGAGAAGGAGATTCTCTACGAACTGCAACGTCTCATAGATGAACCTGTGAGCGAGGAGGAACTTGACTTGGTGCGTGTGGTGCTGGCGGGCGACTTCATCCGTTCCGTCGACGGCGTCTTCGAGCGTTCCGCCCGCTTTGGTGATATGTTAGGGACCTGCGTCACCGAGCAGCTCACCGAAAATCTCCGCAAGGCTCTCGACACTGTCACCCCTCAGAAAATACAACAACTGGCCGCCCTCTATCTGCAGAACGACCAGTTGTGTGTTTGTCGTGCCGGAGTGGTTTAATCCACGTTCACGTTTTCCTGTCTTTTCTTCTTTTCTCGGTTCACGAAGAGCACCAACGCCACGGTCTCGAAGACCAGCATGGTGGCGAAGCCGACACAAAAGGCGAGGGTGAATACCTTCGCCTGGTTGGTATGGGTGAAGAGGTAGGAGGCCAGCACCACCAGATGGATGAAAAGCACCGCCACAGTGGAGCCTAAGAAGAATTGGACAAATTGACGGGGCGACTTCTTCATGCTCTTGATGACGACGAAATGCTGGATGCCGGTGATGACAGCGAAATAAAGCGCCAATATCGGCATAATCCAGTGGAAGTCCTGCCGCGAGAAGAGGAGCACCGAGAAAGCTGCTGCGAGGAGCAACAGGGTGACGATGGCGAGCGCGATAAAATAGCGTTTCATCACTCGGCGAATTTCATGGTCTCCTTGGTGGTGAACTTCTCACAGTAGTGGCAGCGCAACTTCAGGTTCTCCTTGTCGACGACGTCGAACTTGGTGGGCACCACCTCACTGTTGGTGATGCACTTGGGGTTGGCGCAGCGGATGAAGTTCTCCACATGATCGGGAATCTCGGCGTTGAATTTCTTCACCACCTTGTAGTCCTCGATGTCGATGATGGTGGCCAAGGGAGCCACGAGGGCTATCTTGCTGACCTCCTCGACGGAGAAGTGCTTGTTTTTGATTTTCACGATGCCCTTCTTGCCCAGCTTGCTACTGTTGAGGTAGTTGCCGATAAGGACTTCGTCCTTGTATTTTTCCAGACCCAGAATGCGAATCACCTGATAGACGCTCTCGGTGGGGATATGGTCGATGACGGTGCCATTCTCAATGGCGCTGACGAGTATTTCTTTTTTGTTTTCCATTTTCAAGGTATTTCTTTATTTGTCTTGTCACCACACTTCCGTACGGTGTTACTATTAGGACATGCCTACGGCATTATCTCACTCCCAGTATCGCGGCCATCAAAGCTTGGCGGACATAGACGCCGTTCTGGGCCTGCTGGAAATAGTAGGCGTAGGGCGTGCTGTCGACATCAGTGGTGATTTCGTTGACGCGGGGCAGGGGGTGGAGGATACGCATATTGGGTTTGCAGCCCTGCAGCATATCGGCCGTGAGGATGCAGCTGTCTTTCACGCGCTCATACTCCATGGGGTCCGGGAAGCGCTCGCGCTGTACACGGGTCATATAGATGATGTCGGCCGTGGGGATGATATCGCGCAGGTCGGTATACTGGTAGTAGCGGAGACCGGCATCCTTGATGCTCATTTTCACACTCGAGGGAAGTTTCAATTCCTGGGGCGACACCAGGTGGAAGGTGGCGTTGAAGTTGCACATGGCCTGGACGAGGCTGTGCACCGTGCGGCCATATTTCAGGTCACCCACCATGGCGATCTGCAGGTTGTCGAGCGTGCCCTGGGTCTTGCGGATGCTGTAGAGGTCGAGCATGCACTGGGTGGGGTGCTGGTTGGCACCATCGCCGGCATTGATGACGGGCACTGAGGCCACCTCGGAGGCATAACGCGATGAACCCTCTTTGGGATTGCGCATCACGATGAGGTCGCTGTAGGAACTGACCATCACGATGGTGTCGTGCAGGCTCTCACCTTTCTGGACGCTGGTGCCACCGGGATCGGAGAAACCGATGATGCGGGCGCCAAGCTGGTTGGCGGCACTCTCAAAGCTTAGGCGGGTACGGGTGGAGGGCTCGAAGAAAAGCGTGGCCACCACTTTATCGCTTAGGATTTTCTGTTTCGGATTCTTCTCAAATCCTTCTGCGATGTCCAGCACCTGAATATACTCCTCCTTTGAGAAGTCGGTGATGGAAATCAGATTGCGTCCTTTTAAATTACTCATGGTTATATTGTTTGATTGTTTTTCTCTTTAACGACTAAAACTATTGGTTTTTCATCTTTAAAGCCAACTCACGGTTGGCTGCCGCGTTCTCCATCTGGGGATTGATGGCGAGGGCTTTATCGAAATACTCTATCGCGCGTTCGTAGTCGTGGTAGTGTGTCAGCTCAATCCATCCGAGGTTGTGCCAAGCATCGGCGGAGTTCTCGTTGAGGTCGAGTATCTGGTGGTAGAGAGTCTCGGCATTTTCGTAGTCTTCGTGGTTCTGGTAGAACATCGCCAAGGCATAGAGGGTGTTGGTGTTCGAGGGGTCGAGCTTGGCAGCAGTGTTCAAGTACTCCAGAGCCATCGGCTCCTCACGGCTGGCATACAGCACACCGAGTTCCTCGAAGGCCAAAGCGTAGTCGGGATATTTGTCGCAGACCTTGCGGAAGAACTGCACCGCCGTGGCAGTGTCGCCCTTCTCCTTGTAGATGTAGCCCTTCATAAAGAGGGCCGTGCGGTTGTTCTCGTCTTTCGCCGTCACCTTGGTGAGGTATTCTATCGAGCGGTCGTAGTCCTTGCTGTCGAAGGTAATCTCACCCATCTTCAGCAGCACCTCCAGATTGTCGGGCGCCACCTCTTCGGCATGCTGCAACACTTTGTAGCAGTCGGCCATATTGCCGTTCTTCAGGCAGATATCGGCGTTGAGGAGCAGGAAGTCGATATTGTCCGGATCGCTTCTGAGGGCTTTGTCGATGTCCGCGAGGGCCTCCTTGTTGCGTCCCATGCGGAACAGCACCTGAGCGCGGAGGTAGTGCGCCTGCATATCGTCGGGATGCTTCTCGAGATGTAGGTCGAGATTCTCAAGCTTCACACTGTCGCTCATATCATCCGTGATAATCTGCGAGTTGTCGCCCGTATTACAGCTGGTCAAAAGACCTAAGAACAATACAAAAAAATATTTATAGAATTTATTCATTATATCTTACTCAATAACCAATAACCTATAACCTTTCATCAGATATTACGTAAAAACTCTTTTTTTATTGTAAAAAGTCACAAATCATTTTTTCAACAATTGTCAATTTCTCCTGCCGCAGCACCTTGCGGGCTTGCATCTCACTGATGGGCAGTGACTTCCATAACAGACACCAATACTCCTTCATCTTCCGGATACGGCTCTCGTCGGTGGGCAAGCGTAGCAGGATGTCCTCCATCAGCCGACGGATGAATTGAGAATTGAGAGTTGAGTCTTCAGTCTTCATTTCCAGCGGTAGCGAGGGATTGTAGAGCACTCCGCGGCCAACCATAATATCTGCCACCTGTGGGAAACGCTCCCTGATGCGTCGCGCATCGGTGGCGGTGAGGATGTCGCCGTTGTAGATAACAGGAGCTTTGAGCAACGGCAGCACCTCGCCGAAGGTGTCGAGGTCGGGATGGCCCGTATACTGCTGACAGCCCAACCTCGGATGGATAGTGACGCTCGCCAGAGGGTAGTCGTTGAATACGGGAACTAAGTTGAAGATGTCGTTTTTGTCCTTCAATCCCAACCGAACCTTGACACTCAGCGTGGACTTCAGAGCGGGCACCACCTGGTCAAGGATACTGCGCACCTCGTCGGGATAGGGGAGGATTCCGCTGCCGCGATGCTTGGCAGCGATGGCCCGCATCGGACAACCCATGTTCCAATTTATCTCATTGTAACCCAAGTCATAGAGACGGTTACCTAAAGTGATGAATTCATCGGGTTCTTTGCCCAAAATCTGTGGGATGACAGGAATGGAGCCCACGTTATTCTCGGGTAGTACATCGGCAATCTGGGCGTTGTCGGTGGAGAAGCGCAGGTTCTTCGTCAGCGCGATGAAGGGGGAGACGGCCAACGCGATAGCACCGGGGAAACACTCCTCGTAAACGCGGCGGAAAAGCACTTCCGTCAATCCTTGCATCGGCGCTAAAATCATAATTCTTTATTTTTGGCAGTTAAGTGGTTAAAGGTAGTTAAAGACATTTCATTGCCTCATTGCTTGAGTATTACTCGCACATTCATGCATTCATCTTGTATTGTCTTAATTCCTTAACTCCTTAACTACTGGTTTATTATTATCAATGTATTCTTTCAGTGAGGATATCAGTTCGTTGCCAGTGGTGTAGACGGGAGTGTAAAGGAGGCTTTTTTCTTCTGATTCTTTGGTAATCAGTTTGTTCTCTCTGTCGAGCAGCACAATGCCGTTGAGCACCACCGAGAGGATGCAGAGGGCTTTCACCATGCCCAGCGCGGCACCGGCAATCTTGTTGGGGAGATTCAGCTTCACGGCTTTCAGCACCCGTTCAGCGATGCGTCCTAAGAGAAACGCCAGCACCATGGTGCCCACAAAGACGATGAAGAAGGCGATGAGGATGGCGCTTTCGCCCGTGAGGCCGAGGAGGGTGGCTATCAGGCGCGAGAAATGCACCGCCGCCCAGATGCCTATCAGCACCCCAACCAATGTGGCCGCCTCGCGAATCACCCCGCGCTTCCAACCAAGGAAGATGAAAATCGCCAACGGCAACGCTAAAATAATGTCTAATATTGTCATATCAAAATCTTACAAAATCTTTTTATTATTATCTTGATTTTCTTTGATTTTCATTCAGATTTTCCAGAATCTCTACCCCTCTGGGAGGGTTATCCGGATAATTATAAAAAAACAAGCGCCAAGTCGTTGCCGACATGGCGCTCAAATAACACATTTCTTTTTCTATCAAAGATAGAAATAAGCAAGCACGTCATATATAACGAAAGTTTCCTCATTTTGTTACATTATTTTGAATTTTTTTTCTACCATCTTACTTCCCCAGTACACAATCCATCCCACCAGCATACCAAAGATTGCACCGAACAGGATGTCGCCCGGGTAATGTTTGCCGAGGTACACGCGACTGTAACACATCGCCACCGCCCACACTGCCATGAAAAGTATTAAGAGGTTTGAAAGGGTCTTCTCCTCTTTAACCTTCTTCCTGTAGCGTAGCCAGAAGAAGGTCAGCAATGCGAAAGCATTGGCGGCATGCGAGGAGACAAAGCCGTACTGTCCGCCGCAGCCCTCACGGAACATGTGGACGTTCTCCAAAGCGTGGCAGGGGCGCAGGCGGCAGACGGTGTCTTTGAAGATCAGCACGCTCCCACGGTCAGCCAGCAGGAAGCAGAGCCCGATGGCTGCCAACGGCAGCCACCAACACTTCTTGTCGTACTTGATGGCAACGAAGAGGTAGGCCGTCACGAGCACTATCAGCCAGCTCCATCGGCTGCTCAGAAACCACATCACCCAGTCCATCCCCCCACAATGATGCCCATTGATGAAGTAAAACAACTCAGTATCCCAATTATATAGTGTCTCAATCATTCTTATTTTTTAAAAGTTAAGGAGATAAGGAGCTTGACTCTACGCTCGACTTCCGAAGCTCCCACTCCTTTTCAATTCCTTTCACTCCTTATCGTTGTATAATTTGTTGTCGACAAATTGTATCGTCTTAACTACTTAACTCCTTTAACTACCATAATTAATTATTCAATTTCTCAAAAATCATATCCTTCAGTTGGTCGATGCCTTGTCCGCTGACGGCGCTGATGAAGACCGCCTCGATGCCCTTCGGCAAGTGACGTTTCAGCTGCCGTTGCATCTCCTCGTCGATGATGTCGCACTTCGTCACCGCCAGTATCCGCTCCTTATCCAACAACTCGGGGTTGTACTTCTTCAGCTCCTCCAGCAGCACATGGTACTCCTTCGAAATCTCCAACTGCTCACAGCTCACCATGAACAGCAGTATCGAGTTGCGCTCGATATGGCGCAGGAAACGCAGTCCCAAACCCTTGCCCTCGGCCGCCCCCTCGATGATACCCGGGATGTCGGCGATGCAGAACGAGCGGTCGTCGCGATATTTCACGATGCCCAGGTTGGGCACCAGCGTGGTGAAGGGGTAGTCGGCAATCTCCGGCTTCGCAGCACTCACGGTGCTCAGGAAGGTGCTCTTGCCGGCATTCGGAAAGCCCACCAATCCCACGTCCGCCAGCACCTTCAGTTCAATAATCACCCAGCGCTCCACAGCGGGCTCGCCGGGTTGCGCATAGCGCGGCGTCTGATTCGTGGCACTCTTGAAATGGTCGTTCCCCAAGCCTCCACGGCCACCCTTGGCGATGATGAGCTCCTGGCCCTCTTCTGTCACTTCGCCCAGCTGCTCGCCAGTCTCAGCGTCGCGGCAGACGCAGCCTAACGGCACCTCGAGAATCTGGTCTCGGCCCGTGCGGCCCGTACAGAGGTTCTCGCCGCCATGCTCGCCGTCTTCGGCGAAGACATGCTTGGTATACTTCAGGTGCAGCAGTGTCCAGCGCTGTGTGGTGCCACGCAGTATCACATGGCCGCCGCGGCCGCCGTCGCCGCCGTCGGGACCCGCCTTGGCATTGTATTTCACGCGCAGCAGGTGTGCGCTTCCGGCGCCACCCTTGCCGCTCCGCACTAGTATCTTTACGTAGTCTACAAAGTTCGAAGTCATTGATTCTATATTCTTTATTATTTCTTTATCTGTAGTTAGAGGTAGTCAAAGACATTTCATTGCCTAATTGCTTGATTTCTTGAGCATTACTCACACAGTCAAACATTCAAGCATTCATTTTGTATTGTCTTAACGCCTTACCTCCTTACCTTCTTTAACAATACAGTTTTTGATAAGACGCACGGAATTGGCGTAGCACCGCTTGTCGTTATACATGTATATATTATTGCAATAGAAGTTTAGATACCATGCTTTTGTGGAACCGTTAGGCGTGGAGGACCAGTAGAAACCGTAGGTCCTCGGGTAGCAGAACTCCCCCATGCAATCGCAGAAGCCTTCGGCGGGCAGCAAGATATAGTTCTTGTTAGGTCCTACGACGATATAGTATCCGGCATCCACCCAGTGCCATTCGCACGATTGCCTAAGTTCCATGAACTGCTCCCGCGTGGGGAGGCTGTTGCCGAATGTGGCCACCGCCTCGTCGTAGGTGAAAAAGTCGTTGTCCGGGTTGGCTGCATTCTTTTCGTTGGCGCTCTTCCACATCGTCATACTCATAAGACCCAAATCGACGTATTCGTCGGTGACGGATGTGCTGTCGTCGGGTTTATGACCGCCTCCCTGCTCGCCGGAGCATTCGTCGTTTTTGGCGCATTGCGACAGGGCAAGAGCCGCAAAAGCCATCAAGGGAAAAAGAAACAACTTTTTCATTGTATATAAATAACGTTCCGCCCCGCAGATTATTGTGTGGGGCGGAAAGAAATTCTCCTGACAATTACTCTGTCTTTTCTACCTTTCTATTAGCCGTTAGCGGTAGGAAGTAGGGGGCTGTTTTCCTTGGGATTTGAAGGCCTTGGTCATGGAGGCCTGGAAGGAGAATCCACTGTCGGCGGCCACGTCCGAAAGACGCATCTCTGGGTTCTGGTGGATAAGGCTGATGGCGTGACGCACGCGGTGCTGGCAAATCATGTCGTAAAACGACTGATAACCACTCCTGTGGATGACTTCAGAAAGGTATTTGTCGCCGCTATGATATGCTGATAATAATTGTATTGTCTTAACTACTTAACTACTGTCTACTTAACTACTTATCTATTGCCTGTTTGATTCTTGCGGCGATGTCCTCAATGGTGCCGAGGCCGTCAACGATGCGCTGCTTGCCCTGGGTGGCGTAGTATTCGGCCACGGGCTTGGTCTTGTTGTTGTATTCCTGCAGGCGGTTGTTGATGGTGGCCTCGTTGTCGTCGGCGCGGCCTTGAATCTTGGCGCGCTCGAGGAGGCGACGCATAAGCTCGTCCTTGGGGACCTCGAGCTGCACCATGCAGGTGAGGGTGCGGCCGTGTTTGGCGAGCAATTTGTCGAGCGTTTCGGCCTGTGCCACGGTGCGGGGGAAGCCGTCGAAAAGCATGCCCTTGGTGTCGGCAGCGATGGCTTTGTCCATCATTTCGACGACGATGTCGTCGGAGACCAGCTGTCCAGCATCCATAATGCTCTTGATACGGAGGCCAAGCTCGGTCTGGTCGGCTATCTCCTTGCGGAGGAGGTCGCCGGTGGAAACGTGGGTGAGACCGTAGGTCTCGACAATGAAGTCGCTCTGAGTACCTTTACCGGCACCGGGAGCGCCGAAAATAACGATATTCTTCATATTTTTCTTATTTAACACCAACAATCTCGATATCGAAGACGAGGGGGGAGTAGGGGGGGATGCGGTTGCCAGCGCCACGGCTGCCGTAGGCTTCCTTGGAGGGGATGATGAGCTGGAGGGTGGTGCCGACGGTCTGGTTCAAGAGGCCGTTGTCCCAGCCGGAGATTACCTGGCCGGCGCCAATCTGGAAGGTGAAGGGCTCGTACTGACGACGGGCATCGTAGACATTACCTGTGCGAGCGTCGCTCTCCACGCTGGAGTCGAAGATGGTACCATCGAGCAGACGGCCGGTGTAATTGACGGAGACCTGTTTGCCCATGGTGACCTTGGGACCGTTGCCTTTCTTCTTGACAACGACATAGAGGCCGTCGGCATTGGGCTGGACGGTGATGTTGTTGGCCTTGATATACTCGGCAATGGCCTCAGGCTCTTCCTGTTCCATTTCGCGCATATTGTTCTCATAGTTGCTCTGCTCCTGTTGGAGTTCCTCGCGGGTGACGATGTCCTGCAGGTTGATACGGTAGTAGATTTTCTGGTTAGTGCCAGCCTTGTAGTTGGTGGGCATCTGGTTAGGATTGAGGTACTTGGCCATAAGGTCGGCATCGATGGCGAAGGTGGCAATCTCGCCGACATGCATCTTGAGGAGGCCTTCGCCCACCTTCACTTCCCAGTTGGGGTTGGCGAGGGCGATGCGCTGCACCTTACCTTTGGTGTCGAAGATGAGAGAGTCGTCGAACTTGACGGTCATCTCACCCACGAGCACGTCGCCTTCCTGTACCTGCTGGCCGGAGGGATTTTCCTTTTCCATCTGGTAGGAGAGACCCTCTGAGATGGAGTCGAACTGGTCTTTGTTTTCACTCTTGCAGGCGAACATCATCGCTGCACCCGCCACCACGAGGGTGGCCCATTTCATGTTGTGTTTCATGACTGTATTTGTAATTTTTAATTTTTAATTCTTAATTCTCTCACTTCCAAATCATAGATTAGCACCCATCGTTTGCCTATGCGGTCGCCGTCGCCCGGTACGCCGTAGGCCTCTTCGGAGGGAAGGATGACCGTGGCTTTACTGCCCTCGTTGAGGGTACGAAGGGCGAAGTCGAGGCCGCGGTTGGGCTGCAGTCGGCCGACGACGATGGTGTCGGTCACATCGGAGTACACCACTTTGTCCTCGATATTTTTCACGGTATAGCGGATATAGGCGGTGTCGTTGTAGTCGGCCACCGGGCCATGACCCTCGCGGGTCTTCATCACTTTGATGCCGGAACCGATGTCACCCATCTTCCAGTTCCGCCGTGCGGCAAAGTTTTCTATCTCTGTATTCTCTCGCTGTGCAATCATCCGGTTGGTCTTGATGAGATCCGGCTCGTTGGAACTTTTGGCCTGCGGTATCTCGATAACGGGAACGTCATTGTTACACGCTGTCAAAAGAATGAAGAATGAAGAATGAAGAATGAAGAATGCAAGACGATGCCGTTTGACACCGCCGAAAGCTGACAGACTCTGTTTTAGCATATTCATCATTCTTAACTCTTATCTCTTATTTCAAACTCCCACTCCCAATTTTCGTTTCACAGAATCGACCGTTTCGTCGAGCGAGAGAAAACTGGTGGCACCGGCAGCGCGGGTATGGCCACCGCCATTGAAGAGTTCGCCAGCCATCTGATTGACATCGGTGAAGCGTTTCGAGCGCAACGAGAGGCGCACACGATTTTCCTCCTCGCGCACGAGGATGGCACAGTCGACAATGTGGAGTTTCATCACCTCGTTGACAAGACCCGTGAGGTCGGCACTCTCGACTCCATAGCGCTGCATATCTTCTTTGCGGATGACCATCAGGGCGGCTTGCTGCTCGGGATAAACGGTGAGGAGCTGGCTCATGGCGTAGCCGAAGAATTTCAGGCGCGCCTCGGTGAAGACATTCTTAATCTGACGATTGATTTCCATGGGGTCAATGCCCATCTGGGACAACTCGCCGGCGGCGAGGTAAATACTCTGCTGACGGTTGCTGTAGGTAAAGGTGCCAGTGTCGGTGCAGAGCCCGGTAAAGAGACTCGCGGCGGAGTCGCCATCGAAGACCTCTCGGCCATAGCTGATGCGAAATGCCCAATAGATGAGTTCGCAAGTGCTCGAAATCTCAGGGTCGGAGACCACGAGATCGAAGGCATCGCGGTCGGGACCGATATGGTGGTCAAAAAGGACCTTGCGTGCCTGCGAGGCCTTGATGCTCTCGGCCAACACTCCCGTGCGGTCGAGGGTACTGAGGTCCATACAGACGATGAGGTCGGCCTCACGGATGGTCTCCTGACAGCGCTGTAGGTCGCTCTTCCCACTAAGGATGAGGTCGGTATGAGGAAGCCATGCCAGGTCTTCCGGACAGCCATCCGGAAGCATGGGGGTGAGGGATATTGCTTGATTGCCTGATTGCGTGATTGCGTGAATGAGTGCAAACATGGCGGTGAGCGAACCCACGGCGTCGCCATCGGCATTGCTATGGGCCGTCATCACAATGCGATGGGCACCCGCCAAACACTTTTTAAGTGCCTCCGGCTGCCATCCGTCAACGAATTTGACATCGTATCTGCATTCAATCTCCATGTATCACAATACATTACACGATTTCCACGTTCGGGAAACCCGATGCAAAGATACGATTAAAAATTAATTATTAATAATTATTTCTAAAAAGAGATTGAGAACTTATCAACAAGACTTTGGCGCGTTTCTTCGAGGTTCAACCTTCGGCGCCGAATTCCATCAGGTAGGCTTTGATGAATTCGTCAAGTTTACCGTCAAGGACGCCGGCGACATCGGAGGTCTGGTAGTTGGTGCGGTGGTCTTTCACGCGGCGGTCGTCCATCACGTAACTCCGTATCTGCGAGCCCCATTCAATCTTTTTCTGCGAGGCTTTGATTTTGTCTTTCTCCTCCATGCGGTGTTTCAGCTCGCGGTCATAGAGTTGCGAGCGCAGCAGACGCAGGGCGTTTTCCTTATTCTTGGGCTGGTCGCGGGTCTCGGTGTTCTCGATGAGTATCTCCTCCTCCTCGCCGGTATAGGGGTCTTTGTACTGGTAGCGCAGACGCACACCACTCTCCACCTTGTTCACATTCTGTCCGCCGGCACCGCCGCTGCGGAAGGTATCCCACGAAAGTTTCGACATATCAACCACCACTTCAATCGAATCATCCACAAGTGGTGTTACACTGACACTTGTGAAGCTTGTCATACGTTTACCTTGGGCATTGAAAGGGGAGACGCGCACCAGACGGTGGACACCCGTTTCGCTCTTCAGGTAGCCGTAGGCGAAGTCGCCCTCAATCTGTAGGGTACAGCTCTTGATACCGGCGCCGTCGCCGTCGAGGGAGTTGCTGATGACCACCTTGTAACCGTGGGTTTCAGCATAGCGGATATACATGCGCATGAGCATCTCGGCCCAGTCCTGCGCCTCCACGCCACCGGCACCGGCATTGATGCTCAGCACGGCATCAAGACGGTCGCTGTCGGAACGCAGCATATTCTTGAATTCCAGCTCTTCGACCTTCTTCTGTGTCGTGGCAATCTGCGCCAGCAGTTCCTCCTCGGAGGCGTCGCCTGATTCGAAGAATTCGCCCATTACCTCGAGGTCGCCACAGGCTGTGTCGACATCCTTGAAGGCTGTTACCCAACTCTTCTTGGCGTTGATGCCCTTCACCACCTTCTGAGCCTCCTTGGGATCGCTCCAGAAGTCGGGGGCTTCCGTCTTCTTCTCCTCTTCGGCAATCCATGCTGATGTGGCGTCGATATCGAGGAATTTTTTAAGCGCATCCTTGCGCGAAAGCAGGTCTTTTATCTGTTCTTGGTTGGTCATTGATAGAATGCTTGATTGTTTGAATGCGTGAATGTGTCAATGGATGATAAGGTAGGTGGCAGCGAAGGCCAAAACGGTGAGGCCTATATTGAGCCAACTGAATCCATGACGTTTATGGTCGAAGAGGATGCTGCTGCTCACGTGCAGCAACACACCGATCACCAGTCCTATTATCATCTGCTGCTGCTCCTCGTTAGGTTGTACGATATAGAGGTTAACGAGCGAACCTGCGGGCGACATAGCGCCAAAGAGCACTAGTAACACCAACACCTTCCAGAATCCCATTCGATGGGCAGCAAGTAGCGCCACCAGTATCAGTGCCACCGGGATATTATGGATAACGATGCCCCACACAAGGCCTTGGTTCACTGTGCCGTCTCCCTCTACTAACGGCATGCCTTCGAGGAAGGCATGGAGACAGAGACCCAACATCAGTCCAAAGACGGGAACACCGTGTTCGTGGCCCTCCACATGGCCATGCTCGGCATGGGCCGACAGTCCTTCGAGGAGTTGCTGAATGAGGAATCCCGCAAGGATGCAAAACAAGGGTAGGCGAGAGGTTCCTTCCATCGCCTCCGGCAACAATCCCAATACACAGACTCCCAAAAGGAATGCACCGCCAAAAACAGTGACACCACGCATCACACCGTCGGGAACTCTGCGTCCCGCCAACGTCATGAGCGACCATACTGTCACTCCCAAGATTATTGCTAAATATGCTCCTACCATCACTTATGTCCATAAAAAAAGGGCAAGCTGATTATATCGCACCGCTACAACCAAACACCCTTGCTGTATTCCTACCCTGGGGGATTCAATGGGAGCTGGTCGTATAAGACTTGCCCTATCTCTCTGAGGTATACGGAGTTGTTCTATTTCTCCGCGTCCTTTACGATTTGCAAAGATACGAAAAAAATGAAAATTGAAAATTGAAAATTGAAATTTTTGAAAAAAAACTCAATAATCAATAACCGGTAATCTTTACATTGGATCAACGTCGTAGATGACGCTCACGCCGCTCCAACCTTCCTGCTTTGTCAGGTCGTCGCCAATCTGCCAAATCACACGTTTGGCATCAGTCACCGGTTCGCTCTTCTCGAAGCGCAGGGTGACTATTTTGAGATAGAGTCCCCGGATGCGGCTCACCAGAGGGTATTCGGGGCCCATCACCCGTGTGGCGAAGACTCCCCGCAACTGGGCGGCCATCCAGTCGGCGGCGGAATTGAGCACCTCGGCATCGCGGTGCTTGAGGGTTATTTCGATGAGTCGGTAGTAGGGCGGGTAGAGGAAGATGCGGCGCTCCTGTATCTGCTCCTCGTAGAGAGCCTTGTAGTCGGCCTTCATCACATTCTCTATCACCTGGTGGTGAGGATTGTAGGTCTGCAGTATCACCCGTCCACCGGTTCCGTGACGACCCGCGCGGCCGGAGACCTGCGTCATCTGCTGGAAAGCATGCTCATAGGAGCGGAAAGAGGGGTAGTTGATAATGTTGTCGGCGTTGATGATACCCACCACACTCACACGCTCGAAGTCGAGTCCTTTGGTGACCATCTGTGTCCCCACGAGAATATCTATCTTATGCTGTTCAAAGTCGTTAAGTAACTCGAGGTATTGGTTTTTCTGCAATGTGCTGTCGAGGTCCATTCGTGCCACACGCGCCTCGGGAAACATAATCTGGAGGTCCTCCTCGATGCGCTCTGTACCCACGCCGGTCATCTTTAAATGTGTAGAATGGCAGGCCGGACACTCAGAGGGTACGGGGATGGAGTAGCCACAATAGTGACAGCGCAGCGAGTTGGTGGCTTTATGGTACACCAGCGACACATCGCAGTGGATGCAGTGTGGCACCTCGTGGCAGTCGTCGCACTCCAGCCGCAGGGAAAAGCCTCGTCGGTTTTGGAAGAGGATGACCTGCCGCTTCTGCAAGAGCGCCTCCTCGATGGCCTGGAGTAGGGTAGAGGAGAAGTGTCCCTTTACCTGTCCTTGGCGGAAGGCCTCTTTCATATCCACGCATGTCACTTCTGGTAGTGTAAATCCTCCGTAACGTTTTGTCAGCGTGACGAGTCCGTATTTCCCTGCCTGAGCGTTGTAGTAGGTCTCTACACTCGGCGTAGCGCTACCCAACACCGTCCGCGCACCCCACAGACGTGCCAGATACAACGCCGCATCGCGCGCCTGGTAGCGCGGAGCGGGCTCATATTGCTTGTAGGAAGTGTCGTGCTCCTCGTCGACGATGACCAGCGCCAGGTCTTTGAAAGGCAGGAACACAGCACTGCGGGCACCCAGCAGCACCTGATAGCCGCCTGTGATGGTACGTTGCCATACCTCTGTACGCTCGCTCATGCTGAAGCGCGAATGGTAAACACCCACCTTATCGCCGAAATACTTCCTCAGACGGTTGATAATCTGTGCAGTTAACGCTATTTCAGGCAGCAGGAACAACGCCTGCCGTCCGCTGCGAACCACCTCGTCGATGAGTTTGATATAGATCTCTGTTTTGCCACTGGAGGTTACTCCATGCAGAAGCCATACTGGCTTCTGATTGCCTGATTGCTTGATTGTTTGATTGTTTGAGTGAGATATGTCAGCACTCAAGCATTCAAGCATTGACGCATTCAAGCAATCAAACGCCTGTTGCTGCTCCTCGTTGAGGACGATACTGCTTGGGTCGACGAGATCGTCGCCGCAGTAGTCTTTCAGGCGGCTCTCCACGCGCTCTTCGACGGTCAGCACACCGTTTTTGATAAGCGTCTGCAGTGCGGAGCCTTGCGTCAGATCACGCTTGGGAACGGCCTCCTTGCCAAACTTCGAAAGTTGCAGGAACTGCATCATCAGTTCCACCTGCTTCACGCGCTTCTTCCGCTCCAACTCGTCGAAGAGGGCTCGTTGCGCCTCGGCTGAGGTATACTCGGGCGAGAGCACCACGTATGTCGATTTCTTTGGACGAAAACGTTCCTTCAGTTCCTCGTCCATCACCACAATTTCGCGCTCGATCATTCCTCGGATCAGCGGCATGATTTTCTGCACCCCGATGGCGCGGCTGATGTCCACCACCCGCATCACGGGATGCTCCGAGAGCAACTGTACCACGCTCATCTCCAGTTTCGAGAGGCTCGACAGCTCCCCCGTGAATTCGGGGTGTATCGTCACAGCACTTTCGCTGGCCAACTTCAGACCTGCCGGCAGGGCGCAGGCCATCACGTCGCCTGGGCAACACATATAGTAGCGCGCCATCCATTCCCAGAACTCCATCTGATGTTCGGTGACGATGGGCTCCTCGTCGAGAACGGCCATGATATACTTCGAGCGCCACTTGGGGGCCTCCTGGTGGATGCGACGCACTACAGCGGAGTACATCCGGGCGTTTTTCGCCCCGAACTGCACCACCACACGAGCGCCCACCTTCACCTGTCCATTCATCTCCTGCGGCACCCTATAAGTGTAGGTGCCAGGCAGATGCAGCGGCAGTAGTACATCGACAAAGTATACCTGAAGGTCTTCCATTTCGAAGTGCAAAAGTACGAAAAAAATCCGAATCATCAACCTACCATCGAGCTATCATCACCCTATCAAGTCCTACCATGGTAGGAGTTGGGTAGGAGTTGGTAAGGTTTTCGTAGGGCGAAAAGAGGGTGTTGGAATCAATATATGGCGTGGTCGAGGACGAGATTAAACCTCACCACTTGACCAGAGTCGACGGTCACGGGCATTAGACCAACATTGCTGTCGAACCCGCAAGAATACAGCATCCCGTTTTCCAGCAGGAGCACAGAGTAGTGACCGGCAGGGAGTTGAATCTGGTAGAAACCGTTGGAGGCAGAGGCGGTGGTGGCTACAAGAGGGTAGGGCATGCTGTCTATCGGAAATCTGAGGATTCCATTCTCGTCGTTTGACAGGCTATTGAGGTCCGAGAGCGTGGTGTATTCGTACACGTAGATATCGTTTGAGATAGGTGTTTCGCCTGCGCTAACGGTAGAGCCCGGATGCGGCTGCCAGTCGCCCCAGCGTTCCACCACGGTGCCATAGATGCCTTGGGTGATGGTCGGCGAAGTGGGCAGGGTAGTGTATTCTTTCCCGCAGGCCGTCAGCAATAGGGCACCAAGGGCAAAAAGTGCGAGGTTCTTTATCGATGGTAAAGACATGATTTTTTTATTTCAAATTGCAAAGATATGTGTTTTTTTCAAAATGGCAAAATAATTTTGTCAGGTCGTTCTATTTTTGTAATTTTGCATTTTATTTATTGAATACATATAAAATAACATGGATATTACAGTTTCTCTTTCTCAGGCAGTTGCCGATGTTTTGAAAAAACTCTACGGCATTGAGGCCGATGCCAAATCTATCGTTCTGCAGGATACCCGCAAGGAGTTTAAGGGTGACTACACCCTCGTGGTGTTCCCATACGTGAAGCAGGCCCGTAAAAGTCCCGAGGCGGTGGCCAGCGAGATAGGCGAGGCGGTAAAGAATACACTGCCCGAGGTGGCAGGAATCAACGTCATCAAGGGTTTCCTTAACTTTGAGATTGCCGACAGTTATTGGACTTCTTTCGTGACCGAAAAAGCCAACGATGAGTGCTACGGCTTGAAGGCCTCCGACGAGAAAGAGGCTCCCGTGGTAGTGGAATATTCGTCGCCGAACACCAACAAACCGTTGCACTTAGGTCATATCAGGAACAACCTGCTGGGCTGGTCAGTGAGTCAGTTGCTGGCGGCTAACGGTGCCAACGTGAAGAAGGTGAACCTAGTGAACGACCGCGGTATCCACATCTGCAAGAGTATGCTGGCGTGGTTGCGCTACGGTAATGGAGAGACTCCCGAGACCAGCGGCATGAAGGGCGACCACTTAGTGGGCAAATACTATGTGGAGTTCGACAAGCACTACAAAGAGGAAATCAAACAGTTGATGGAGAGTGGGGTAGAGGAGGAGCAGGCCAAGAAAGAGGCTCCACTGATGCTCGAGGCCCAGAGCATGCTGAAGCGTTGGGAAGAGGGCGACAAAGAGGTGCGCGACCTGTGGGAGAAGATGAATGGCTGGGTGTATGCCGGCTTCGATGAGACCTACCGCCGCCTGGGAGTGGGATTCGACAAGATATACTATGAATCGAACACCTATCTGCTCGGCAAGGAGTTGGTGCAGAAAGGTCTGGATATGGGCGTGTTGTTCCGCAAGGAGGACGGATCGGTGTGGTGCGATCTCACGGGCGACGGCCTCGACCAGAAGCTGCTGCTCCGCAAGGACGGTACCAGCGTCTACATGACGCAGGATCTCGGCACCGCACTGCTGCGCCACAAGGATTTCGGCGCCGAAAGGCTCATCTATGTGGTGGGCAACGAGCAGGACTACCACTTCAAGGTGCTGAAACTCATCCTCGGCAAGCTGGGCTTCGAGTGGGCCGACAAGGTGTATCACCTGAGTTACGGCATGGTGGAGCTCCCCAACGGCAAGATGAAGAGCCGCGAGGGTACAGTGGTAGATGCCGACGACCTCATCGACGAGATGGAGAAGACCGCCGAGGAGATGAGCCGTGAGCATGGCAAGAACGATGAGTTGAGTCCCGAAGAGCAGAAACACCTGTACCATATCCTGGCACTCGGCGCACTGAAATACTTCATCCTTAAAGTCGACCCCACGAAGAACATGCTGTTCAACCCCGCCGAGAGCATCGACTTCAATGGCAACACCGGCCCCTTCATCCAATACACACATGCGCGTATCCGCAGCATCGTTAGGAAAGCCGGCGAAGCATCGACTTCCGAAATTCAAAATTCAAAATTTGAAATTGGAGAGAAGGAGAGGGGAGTGGTGAAAGTTTTGCATGCGATGCCTGAGACCATCGCCGCTGCCGCCGCCGCCTACAGCCCCGCACAGGTGGCCAACTACGCCTACGACCTGGCCAAAGCCTTCAACAGTTTCTATCAGGACACCCCGATTCTAAAGGAGGAGAATGCAGAGTTGAAGCATTTCCGCGTGCAGCTCTGCGCCATGGTGGCCAACGCGCTGAAGAACACGATGAATATCCTCGGCATCGAAGTGCCGGAACGCATGTAACGATTATCGGTTAACGTTTAACGGTTAAAGAAATTATGAAGGTTTATAAATCGGAGCAGGAGATAGCGGCATATCTGTGCGACCGGAAGGACCGGCTGCAGCCGTGGGCGGCAGTGAGGATGTGTCAGGAGATTTCGGAGGCCCACAGCATAGTTATGGGCGTTGGATACGAGGAACTTATGCAACGAAACAGTATCTGGATACTTTCGCGCGCGTACTATAATATATATAAGAGGCCCAAGGCCTTCGAGAAGGTTATGTTAAGTACATGGTCGCGCGGCACCGACGGACTGTTCGCGTTCCGCGACTACAAGATGACGAACGAGGCAGGCGAGACACTGCTGACAGGCACGACCTACTGGCCGATGATAGATTTCACCTCCCGCAAGCCCATCCGTCTGAAGGAAATCATGTCGCACTACGAATGCTGCACCGACGAAGCCACCGACCACAGTGTCCTTGAGCGCCTCAGGCTGCCGGATATGAACGAGCCCGACGGACGTTTCGAGCAGACGGCGCAGTTTTCGATGATCGACCACGCTCAGCATGTCAACAACGCCGAATATGTCCGGCTGGTGTTCGACAGCCTGATGCAGACAGATTTCGACCTGGACAAGCCGTTCAGCCTCGAGATCAATTATCAGCACGAAACACAACCCAACGACACGCTCTCAGTTTTGCGTAAACAGGACAATGATACAACCTGGTTCCAAATTTTGAATTCTAATGGAGTTAGCGTGATGGCCAAGGTTTGTAAAGTTTAACGTTTAAATTATAAGGTTCAAAGATATGTTGGCGCAGGCAGGGGTTTGCGCCATCTTTTGTGCTATTTCCCGAATTGTTAAAAATGATTAATATCTGGGTTATGTTAAGTAGAATATTTTGAAATATACCCTATGGCTTCTTTAGACACCATCGAAATTATAGATTTTTAGAGGCTGCTTTAATTAGAGATTCTTTGTCGATGTGACAATCGGCTTTCAGCTGCGATACGCTGCCGTGCGTGACGAAATGGTCAGGGATCGCTAGTACGGTAATATTTGACACCTGCTCGGGATGATGTTCCGTGAAATAACATTCAACAGCTTCGCCAAAACCGCCTAATTTCGCACCGTCCTCTATGGTGACGATTTTACGGAATCCTCGTGAGGCAATCTCGTCAAGCAATCGTGTGTCAAGTGGCTTGAGGAAACGCATATCGTAGACGGCGGCGGAGATACCTTGTTTCTCAAGTTCTTCCGCAGCTTTCAGAGCGTCGTTGCCAGGATGGCCGAGGCATATAAAAGCCACGTCACTCCCCTCTCGAATACAGCGGCCCTCCCCTATCTTGATTTCCTCCATTGGCGACTTCCAGTCGCTGTAAACGCTTAACCCACGGGGATAACGAATGACCACAGGGCCGTGATTGGGTAGTTGTGCAGTGTACATCATATTGCGAAGTTCGTGGTCGTCCATGGGTGCGCAGACGGTGAGTTCGGGGATGGGACGCAGGGCCGCGAGGTCGAAGACGCCGTGATGTGTGGGACCATCGTCGCCCACCAGACCTGCCCTATCGAGACAGAACACCACAGGCAACTTCTGTAGCGCCACGTCGTGGATGATCTGGTCGTAGGCTCGTTGGGCAAAGGAGGAATAGATGTTACAGAACGGCGTCATCCCTTGTGCCGCCAAGCCGGCGGCAAAGGTGACGGCATGCTGCTCGGAGATACCCACGTCGAAGACCCGGTCAGGCATCTTCTCCATCATCATATTCAGCGAACATCCTGTAACCATCGCCGGCGTAATACCCACGATGGAGGGATTCTTTTCTGCCAATTCGATGATAGTACGACCGAACACCTCTTGGTATTTGAGGGGTTGGCCACCGGTGTTGCTAACAATTTGTTGTCCCGTCTCCGCGTCGTATCTTCCCGGGGCATGGTAGACGATGGGGTTCTGCTCAGCCTGTTTGAGACCTTTACCTTTGCGGGTCACCACATGCAACAGTACGGGACCGTTGATTTCTTTGAGGCGTGTGAGTATCTCGGTGAGTTTGACGATATCGTGTCCATCTACGGGACCGAAATAGCGTATTCCAAGCGATTCAAAGAGGTTGTTGCTGCCCAAAGCGATGGTCTTCGCCATCTTAGTCATACGTTGGAACAACCCTATGGAACGTTTACGCAGTCCTTCGCCGGTGTCGAGGCGCTGCCATACCTGCTCTTTAAGTCGGTTATAGCGTGGCGACGATGTAATGCGCGTCAGGTAATTGTCCAATCCTCCGACAGCCTTGTCGATGGAAATGCCGTTGTCGTTGAGGATAACAAGGATATTGGCTTTTGAGAGACCCACGTTATTGAGGGCTTCGAAAGCCTCGCCACCCGTCATCGAGCCGTCGCCGATGACAGCGATATGCTTGCGAGTGAGGTTCCCCTGCATGCGGGAAGCCACAGCCATTCCAAGGGCCGCCGAGATGGAGGTGGAACTATGGCCAGTACCGAAGGCATCGTAGGGGCTCTCGCTCATCTTGGGGAAACCACTGATGCCGCCGTAGGTGCGGATGGATTGGAAAGATTCACGCCTGCCGGTGAGTATCTTATGTGGATAGGACTGGTGCCCCACATCCCAAATCAGTTTATCATCGGGGGTGTTGAAGACATAATGCAGGGCAACGGTGAGCTCCACAGTGCCGAGACTCGAGGCCAAGTGGCCTGGATGAGTAGAAAGCGTGTTGACGATATAGCTGCGTAGTTCGTCGGCGATAGCCTGCAGCTCATCAGATTTCAGTTGTTTGAGGTCGTCGGGAGTATTTATATCACACAAATTCATTCAAACTCTTATCTTTATTATCTATCGAAGTTATAACTTGGAGTATGTTTGGGGAGCGGGGCGAATTCTTTATTCAGCTTTTTGTCCGAGAGGCGTCCTTGAGCGCCATTGCGCAGTTCCCATTTGCCGTCGACGAAAGCGTAGGCCTGTTCTGTGCCCGACGGCACATAATATTGGAAGAGACCCTCCATCCCTGGCACCTGCGGTTCTACCTCGTCGAAAATAATCATCTGTTCCTTATGCTCCTTCACCTTTTCGACGGTCTGATAGCGGTTGGTGCCCTTCACCTTCTCACGTTTGCGCTCCACTTCCTGCACATATTGTGTCTCATATGAGAGGTTCACCACAGCATTGTTGGAATATTCGAGCACAACGCGACGTTGGTTGCGCATGCGACGAAACAGCGGTGCACCAAACTGCGGTACCCCATTGCGAATATAGACGGGTTCGATGATTTTACGCTCTGTAAGGTTATCCACGCCATTCCATCCAAGAAGTGTGTAGTAGGTATGGCTTCCCGAAGTGGTTTGGATGATATCCTGATAGACGGCACCTAACCATTGGTCGGCATATAGCACACTCTCCTCGCGGTTCATGATTTCCTCCGATTTGTCATGGAGCAGCAGATGTTCGTAGTATTCCTCTTTCTCGTTATAGAATTGTACGGCCCCGAAGCATTCAAACTCGCCGTTGTCGCGCACCACCGCCCAGGTGAAAATGCGGAAGAGTTTGTCAGGCGAAGTAAGTACCGACACATACGACGGCAGTTGCCAGCGCCACTCTTCGGAGTCTTCCTCCTCGAGGGCTTCCGCCAGCAGTTGCACCGCCTCTTCGGAGGCGAGATAGCGTTCGTTGTCCGTCGGAGCCTCTGCCACTTTGGTAATCAGGGCGGAGAGACGTGCCTGGTAACTCTGCATCTTCGCCTTGTCCTGTGCCGAAACCATCAATCCCGAAGCCAGCAACAACAACAATATGCCCCTTTTTATATTCATATGATATAGAAACGATCTTTGCCTTATTTTATTTTATGAAAGGAAGAAAAAAATCCAATGCAGAATTTTTTTGCCGTGTGGATTTTTTTTCCTATTTTTGCAAATTACTTCTATCAAATAGAAATATGGTAAAGAATAAGATAGACAATCTGATAGTCGTCGGCGACCGTGTACTGATAGAGCCTTCGATGGTTACTAAGAAGACCAAAGGCGGGTTGCTGCTGCCTGCTGGCTATCAGGAGAAAGAGGAGGTGCAGACGGGTTATATCATCAAATGCGGACCGGGCTACCCCCTACCCTCTTCGGGGGAGGGCGAGGATTGGAATCCCGCCGATAAAGAACCGCGTTACCTACCACTACAGGTAAAGCCCGGCGATATGGCTATTTATATGGCCAAGAATGCAATAGAAATTAAATACGACAGCAAGAAATACTTCATCGTACCACAGAACGCCATATTGATGGTGGAGAGAGAAGAATTCTGATTGCTTGAATGTTTGAATGCGTTAATGCTTGAGTGAGTGCTACGCAGTCAAATTATTCAAACAATCAAACAATCAAGCAATCAAACAATAAATAAAAATGACATCGAACGAGATACGCAAAGCCTTTTTAGACTATTTTGAGAGTAAAAACCACCATGTGGTGCCGTCGGCTCCCATGGTTATCAAGAACGATCCGACGTTAATGTTCACCAACGCCGGCATGAACCAGTTCAAAGACATCTTCCTGGGCAACCAGCAGCGTCAATGGCCCCGCGCCACCGACAGCCAGAAGTGCCTCCGCGTGAGCGGCAAGCACAACGACCTCGAAGAAGTGGGACACGACACCTACCACCACACGATGTTCGAGATGCTGGGCAACTGGAGCTTTGGCGACTATTTCAAAAAAGAGGCCATCGCCTATGGCTGGGAGTTTCTCACCGAGGTGATGAAGATTAATAAGGATTGGCTCTATGTCACTGTTTTCGGCGGTGACGAGAAAGAAGGTCTCGAGATGGATATGGAGGCCTATAACTTCTGGAAAGAGCATATCAGCGAGGACCGCATTCTGAAGGGCTCCAAGAAGGATAATTTCTGGGAAATGGGCGACCAAGGTCCCTGCGGCCCCTGCTCAGAGATACATGTGGATATCCGTCCCGAAGAGGAGAAAGCAAAAGTATCTGGCAAAGAACTTGTAAACAAGGATAATCCCCAAGTCATCGAAATATGGAACCTGGTGTTCATGCAGTTCAACCGCAAAGCCGACGGTACCCTTGAGCCACTGAAAGCCAAACATATCGATACCGGTATGGGCTTCGAACGTCTCTGCATGGTGATGCAGGGCAAACGCTCGAACTACGACACCGATGTCTTCCAGCCTCTCATCCAGGAGCTCGCCTCCAAGGCCGGCAAGGTCTATGGCGAAAACGAGGATGCCGATATCGCCATGCGAGTCTGTGCCGACCACCTGCGCGCTGTGAGTTTTTCCATCGCCGACGGCCAGCTGCCCAGCAACGTTAAGGCCGGCTATGTCATCCGTCGCATCTTGCGTCGCGCTGTCCGCTATGGCTACACCTTCCTTGGCTTCACCGAGCCTTTCATGAATACCCTCGTCCCCACCCTCGTAAAACAGATGGGACACCAGTTCCCCGAGTTGCAGAAACAGCAAGAACTTATCCAGCGCATCATCCTCGAAGAGGAGCAGGCATTCCTGCGAACCCTCGCTGGAGGTATACGCCGCTTTGAAGAATATGTAGCCAAGAAGTCCGACAATAAGGTGGTCGATGGCGCTTTCGCTTTTGAACTCTTCGATACCTATGGCTTCCCTATCGACCTCACACAGTTGATGGCCGGTGAGAAAGGATGGACCATCGATATGGCTGGCTTCGAGAAAGGTTTGCAGGAGCAGAAAGAGCGCAGTCGCGGAGCCGCCAAGGTGGAAAGTGACGACTGGCAGGAGTTGATGCCGGGCATAGAAGAGGAATTTGTGGGTTACGACACCCTTGAGGCCGATGTGCATATTGCCCGTTACCGTCGCATGAAGGCCAAAGACAAAGAGTTTTACCAGCTGGTCTTTGACAAGACCCCCTTCTATGGTGAGAGCGGCGGACAAACAGGCGACACTGGTGTGTTAAGAGTTGAGAGTTATGAGTTAAGGGTTGTCAATACCAAGAAAGAGAATGGTCTCATCGTACATATTGTGGACGAGTTACCCGAGAACCTTACGGCCACCTTCCACGCCAGCGTGGATGCCGCCCGCCGTCAGGCTATCGGTAACAACCATACCGCCACCCATCTGATGCACTACGCTTTGCGTCAGGTTCTTGGCGACCATGTGGAACAGAAAGGTTCGAGTGTCGACTCCGAGCGTTTGCGCTTCGACTTCAGCCACTTCGCCAAACTGAGCCACGAAGAGATTCGCGATGTGGAACGCCGCGTGAACGAGATGATACGCCAATGTCTGCCACTCGAGGAGCACCGCGCAATGCCCATCGCCGAAGCCCAGAAGCTCGGCGCTATGGCTCTCTTCGGCGAAAAATACGGCGACAAGGTGCGTGTGGTGAAATATGGTCCCAGCATCGAGTTCTGCGGCGGCACCCATGTGGCCAATACCGGCATGATTGGTTCCTTCCGCATCGTCAGCGAGGGCGCCATCGCCGCCGGCATGCGCCGCATTGAGGCTGTCACCGCCGCCGGTGCCGAGCGCTACGCCGACGAACAGCAGGAGCAGATTATTGCCCTCACCGATATGTTCAAGGGCACCAAGGATCTGGCCACCTCCATCGCCAAGCTGCAAGAAGAGAACAACAAGTTGAAAGTGGAAAGTGAAAAGTGGAAAGCGGAAGTCGCCGCCAGCATCGCCAAGGGCTTCGCCGACAGATTGAAAGTCACTCCTACCCTCATAGAGCGTGTTGATTTCGATGTCAATACTGTCAAGGACGCCCTGATGGCCCTCCGCAACGACAACCCCGATATGGCTCTCGTCCTGGGCAGCGTCACCGCGGGTAAACCCGCCCTGCTTATTGTGCTGGGACAGAACCGCGTGGATGCCGGCATGAATGCAGGTCAGATGGTGCGCACCCTTGGCAAGGAGATCCAAGGTGGCGGCGGCGGACAGCCCCATTTCGCTACCGCCGGTGGCAAGAATCCCGACGGACTGGACAAAGCCCTTGCCGTCGCAAAAGAAATGCTTGCATAACCCACAACCCCATAAACTTTTAAACCCTTAAACCTTAAATATTATGGATTTACAGACTATCACCGAACTGATGCTTTCGAGCGATTACAAAGACAGAATGAAAGGCGAATACTATCACCTGCAGAACCGCAAGGAGAACCTCGAAGCCGTGTTGAAGCTGTGGGATAGCGGCAAGTTGCCCTTCACTCCCGACTGCCCGCGTAGCATCTACGACCTGCAGATGAGAGCCATGAAAGATTATATGGCTGTGCTCGAAGCACGTGCCATCATTGAGAAGATTGTCCTCTAAATGATCAATCGACTCACTTTCGACCTCAAAGCCACCAGTGGCGATGCCCGAGCAGGCATTATACATACCGACCACGGAGACATTGAGACACCTATTTTTATGCCTGTAGGTACCGCAGGTACAGTTAAAGCAGTACATCAATTCGAACTGCGTAAAGATATTGGTGCACAGATAATTCTTGGGAATACATATCACCTTTATCTTCGTCCTGGATGTGATTTGCTCAGACAGGCGGGAGGCCTCCATCAGTTTAATGGTTGGGACCGTCCTTTGCTCACCGACAGCGGCGGATTCCAAGTCTTCTCATTGGCTGAAAATCGGAAGATTAAAGAGGAAGGGTGTACCTTTAGAAGCCATATTGATGGCAGTAAGCACCTCTTCACGCCAGAGAACGTGATGGAGATTCAGCGCATTATCGGGGCCGATATTATAATGGCTTTTGACGAGTGTGCTCCAGGAGATAGCGACCATCGCTATGCTCAACGTTCAATGGAACTTACACATCGTTGGCTCGACCGTTGCATTAAACGTTTTGGCGAGACAGAACCCCTCTACGGACACCACCAGGCACTCTTCCCCATCGTACAGGGATGCCAGTATGAGGACTTGCGAAAAATCTCGGCAGAGTATATCGCCAGTAAAGACCCTGAGGGTTGCGCCATTGGCGGATTGGCAGTCGGCGAACCTACAGATGTGATGTACAGGATGATAGAAGTGGTCAATTCAATCCTTCCTAAAGATCGTCCGCGCTACCTGATGGGGGTGGGAACTCCACAGAATATTCTCGAGGCCATCGAGCGTGGAGTAGATATGTTCGACTGTGTCATGCCCACCAGAAACGGGCGTAACGGCTTGCTATTCACCGCCGAAGGTACCATCAATATCAAAAACAAGAAATGGGAGAGTTGCTTTGAACCCATCAATCCAATGAGTGCAGCAGAAGCCGACCGAGTTTACACCCTCGCCTATCTGCACCATCTTATTCGCGCCGAGGAGATTCTGGGTCTTCAGATTTGCTCCATCCACAACCTGCGATTCTATCTCTGGCTTGTCGGTGAGGCCCGTCGACATATCCTCGCCGGCGACTTTCCCGCTTGGAAGAATGGAATGATTCAGAAACTCGGCCGCCGACTCTGACCTTCCCTCCCCACCCCTATCCCGTATCAAAGCTATATCGAAGCTATATCACCACCGTACCAACTTCTATCTCGGTAGGAGTTGGTATGTTTTATAGATGGAAATGAGACTGTTATGCGGAGGTGTTGAATAATTGTTGATATTTATACTTTGTATAGAGCGACAAGGAGACTGTATTATTAGTATTTTTGTACTTTAAAGAAGTATGTTCAAATGTTTGATTTTACTGATTTTCTAACTGATAAACAATCCATTGTGTTTACTATTGCAATGGTTTTGTCTTTAATATTCCTGTCTCTCTACTATGGTTTAATCCATTTCCGTATAGGTCGTTGGCACCGAAAAAAAGAGACGGGGAATGATGCACCTTCGAAACTGCCTCCGGTGAGTGTGGTACTCACCGCCCGCAACGACGCTGTCTGGCTCAAAGAGAACCTGGTCTATTTGCTCGAACAGGATTATCCTGATTTTGAGGTGGTGGTTGTGGATTATTTGAGTCACGACGACACCCAATTCGTGCTTAAACTACTGAAAGACTATTATCCCCATCTCAAAGTGGTGCCTTTCAAGGAGGATGTGAACCTCTTCCAGGGTAAAAAGTATCCGTTATCTATCGGCATCAAGAGTGCTAAAAACGACATCCTGCTTCTGGCAGATCCTGACTGCACTCCCAAAAATATGCAGTGGCTGCGAGGAATGGTAAAAGGCTATTCAGATAAAAACACTCAAATTGTGCTGGGCTTTTGCGGATTGAAACGCACCAAAACCCTCCTGGGTGTGATGCAGCAGTATGACAATCTATCCTATAGTTCGCATTACCTCGGTCATGCCCTCCTGGGTCATCCTTACACCGGTTCAGGACGCAACCTAAGCTACCGCCGCAACTTCTTCTTCAAACAAGGGGCTTTCATCCGTCACTATAGTGTGGCGGGAGGCTCTGACGACCTCTTTGTTTACCAGAATGCCACGGGCAATAATACTGCCATCTGCATCGACAGCGATGCCTGCCTGAGCACCGAGCCCAAGAAGACCTTCTCCCAGTGGCATCGTCAGCGTCTCGACAGAGTCTCTACGCGCAACTGGCACAGCTGGGGCAGTCGTCTGCAGGAAGATTTGTTGCCGCTCTGTAATATCATCTTCTACACAATGGCCGTCATGCTCCTGCTGAATGGCACCCTTCCCTGGATTGTGGTGGCGGGAATGGTGGCTATCAAGTGGGCCTGGCAGATGGTGGCATTCGCCCAGCTCTGCAAACGATTTGAGGGCGGTCTCACCTATCTGGCGGCACCTTTTTTAGAAATATATTTTATACTTGCAAATACTATTTTAGTCCTAACTCCGTTAGATAACAATAGAAAATTTAGCAAATAGGTGGAGCCAAAAGTTCAGAACGAACGTCTGAAGCTTGATTATCAGCTTGTTTGTGCCGCCCGCGATGAAGGAAGCCGTAAGGCGTATGCCGACCTTATGGCCTCATACCGCGAGCCGCTCTACCTGCTTTTGCTTCGCATGACCCATAACACCACCACTGCTTCCGATCTCACGATGGAAACATTCAGCAAGGCGTTCCTGCAACTCCATCGCTACTCCCCCACGGGTACCTTTAGTTCGTGGCTCTTCTCTATCGGGGTCAACACCTATATTGATTACCTGCGCAAGCGCAAGTTGGAGACAGTCTCGCTCAATAGCATCACCCGTACAAGCGAAAACGATTTCATTGAGTATCAGATACCTTCCGGACAGCCTAATCCAGAGGAAATGATGATACGCATGCAACGTGATGCAGCTTTGAAAGAGATTGTCAACCAGCTCAAGGAACCCTATCGGCAGATCATTGAGTTGCGATACTACGAAGACCTCTCCTATGAGGAAATTGCCCAAAGGATGAATATCCCCGTTGGCACAGTGAAAGTTCGTCTAAATAGAGCCAAAGCGCTGCTTTCCAGTATTGTAAGGGAAAGAGGAGGTGAGATATGAAACGGGCATTTATACTCATTGGAGCCATGCTTTTATCGTCGTCTGCCATGGCTGACGGATTAAAATCCTTGTCGCCGGAGGCCACCGCTGCCGACGACGGCGTTCCCAGGCGTCAGCCTTCCGGTCTTTCTGTCTTTGCCAACGCCGGTGCCGTTTGGGCCGACGACAATACCGCCAATTTCTATTCGGGTCGTCCCGGGAATGTCAACACCATCAACCGTGTGCTGCATAGTGAGACCTATGGCAACCGCATCTGGCAGCAACTGAAAAACGACGGACTCATCTCGTCGGCTGTGGGAAGCAAAGACGAGTTGCAAGTCGTGGAATATGGCGATATGTACTACCGAACCTCGCTACAGTTTGGATTAGGCATCCGATACGACTACGAGAGCGGTTTCGGATGGTTGCTACGCTTCGACATCTCGCGCCTCAACGCGCTTGGTGCCTTCAACCTCAGCAGCACCAATGGCACAGGTATCCTCACACCTAATCATCAATATATCCGTTGCGGCCTCATGGGTCGCGAGGATCGCATCAATATCGACTTTGCCATCACGCGTACCATCGACTTAGGCGACAACCTCTGCTTTGAGCTCGACCTCGGTGCCAGTTTCAACAACACCAAAGTCAAGGAGAGCCTCATGGAGATCGATGGTTCCACCTATTCCATTCTCGATATTTGGAACGGCCAATCGCCAAGTTCTTATAGCGGAAGCTACGAGTATGTCAACCAAGGTGGTATCGGTTGGGGAGTCTTCATGAGTGGCTTCATCGGCTACTATATGGAAGGGGTTGGAGCCATCAAGGCCGGCTACACTTGTCACCACTCCAAGACCACCTTGAAAGGCTATGATGCCAGAGGATGGGTCCACTGCCTCACCATTCGTTTTGAAATCAACAACTTTAGTTTTTTATAAATGATTACATTTAAAACCTTAGCAGAAAGCGATCATTCGCACTTTGCAGAAAGCCTGTTTGAAGAGGCGTTCCCCGAGCAGGAACGCCCCCCCTTCTCTAGTCTCCGGCATAGAGATGCCGGCAAATTCCATTTCCTCGTAGCCGAGAACGGCGACGACCCTGTAGGAATCCTCACCTACTGGACTTTCGAAGACCTTATTTATATCGAACATTTCGCCATTGCAGAAGAACTCCGTAACCAAGGACTCGGCAAGGCAGCATTCCTCAATTTTCTCTCCCAACAGCAAGAACAGGTGGTTCTGGAGGTAGAACTTCCCAATACCGAGGAGGCCGACCATCGTGTGGAGTTCTACGCCAGTATGGGTTTCTTCCAAAATCCTCAGGAATATGTCCAGCCCCCCTACCGTGAAGGTGGCAAAGAGGTACCCATGATTATTATGTCAAAATACGAACTCGACGACGACGAATTTTGCGAAATTCGCGACCTTTTATACCATGAAGTGTACGGAATAAATTGATAATTGAAAAATAAAAAACAAAAAATAATCGACTTCAAATATTTGTATTTCAACAGAATGTTTTTCACCATGAAAAATATTTGAAAAAAAATTTGGTCAGTATTTAAAAAGTTTGTACTTTTGCACCCGCTTTCGGAGATAGAAATACCGAATTTCATGGATGGCTCCTTAGCTCAACTGAATAGAGCATCTGACTACGGATCAGAAGGTTGCAGGTTTGAATCCTGCAGGAGTCACTAAAACAGGAGAACAGCAATGTTCTCCTGTTTTTTTTATATCCCCTCCAAAAAATATTTTGCCCTGCCTGCTTTTGCTGGTTTTGTGGTATGCCTGCGAGCACCACTGAAAAAAATAGATGAAGTGAGTCAACACCGCTGAAAAAAAAATTAAAAATATAGTGAAAAATTCCAACAAGTTTTGTATCTTTGCATTTTATTATTATACAAATGAAAAACAGAATCCTCATCATATTGATGTTGTTGGTCATCCTTCCGGTATGGGCACAACCTGAGTACCAGACTCAAGGTGTGGGAACAATGGTCGCCTTCACCGAGAACCTGGGGCAATGGGACTCCCGTGTGAACTATGAGGCACAGCTCCACGATGCGGCACTATTCCTCGAGCCCGGCGCCCTCACGGTGGCGCTACGCGAGCATTTCCCCCACCCCGCGGGAACTGAAATCCCTAAGATGGGAGATGAAAGAGGTGGAGTCCATTGTCATGCCTACCGCATTCACTTCACTGGAGCCAACAGTGCCCTTCCCATGGGCTACGACCGCATGCCCGGTTACAGCAACTACTTCCTCGGCGACGATCCCTCCCGCTGGCGCTCCAAAGTAGGCAGTTTTGCCTACGTGCGCTACGACGAACTATACCCCGGCATCTCCCTCGAACTATACGGCGGTCGAAAAGCGCTGAAATACAACTTTATCATCGAACCTGGTGCCGATGCTTCGCAGATAGCCATTGAATACGAGGGGGTGGACGATGTTAAAGTGAGCAACAAGACGGGAAACCTCATTGTCAAAACCTCCGTGCGAGATGTTATGGAATCGAAACCTTATGTCTATCAGGTCTATGGCGCAGGTGAACAAGTGGAGATTCAAAGCCGATGGCGCGTGGAAAAAGGAAAGGATAAGAAATGGCGTGTATGGATAGAAGTGGGTGATTATAACCATACAAAACAACTGGTTATCGATCCCGTACTGATTTTTTCCACCTATACGGGGTCGACAGCAGACAACTGGGGCACCACCGCCACATTCGACTCCGAGAAAAATGCCTACACTGCAGGCCTCGTCTTCGGTACCGGCTACCCTACCTCGCTGGGCGCCTATATGGAATCTTTCGGTGGCATCGCCGATGTAGGAATCTTCAAATTCGACACCCTCGGCCAAAACCGCCTCTTCGCCACCTACCTGGGCGGCAGCTCCACCGACATGCCGCATAGTCTCTTCGTCAATTCGTTCGACGAACTCCTCGTCTTCGGCACCACGGGTTCTCTCAACTTCCCCACCACTCCAGGGGCCTACCAGACACAGCATCATGGTGGCGACAGCCTCAACTACGAAAGCGCACCCAACTTGTCTTTCCGTAACGGCAGCGACATGTTTGTCTCCCGCCTCTCGGCCGACGGCAGCCAACTTCAAGCCTCCACCTACATAGGAGGCTCCGGCAACGATGGTCTCAACTACTGGTCCCATTTCGGTTCCAACTACGGTATCATTATGGGAGGCAACGACTCGCTCTACTACAACTATGGTGATGGTGCCCGCGGAGAGATTATCACAGACAATCTCAACAATGTCTATATCGGCTCCACAACTATGAGCTCTGACTTCCCGACGACCCCAGGATGTGTTCAGAGCGTTATGGGGGGTATTCCCGGTCCTGCCGGTGGACGTCAAGATGGCGTGGTATTGAAACTCGACTATAATCTGCGCAACCTTCTTTGGAGCACTTTCCTCGGCGGCAGCAGTAACGATGCTGTCTACTCCATCGATGTCGACTCTTCCTATAACCTCCTCGTCTGTGGCGGCACCTGCAGCAACGACTTCCCCGTCACCGCGGGCGCATGGCAACGTCTCTATGGGGGCGGCAACACCGATGGATTCGTCTGTAAAATTTCGGCCGCGGGAGACCGCCTGATGGCCTCCTCATATATCGGCAAAGGACTCTATGACCAGATTTATTTTGTCCGGACAGGTCGCCACGACGAGGTGTTCCTCTTTGGCCAGACCGAACCCATGGGCAGCACCAACTTCATTATCAATGCTGGCTACAGCGTCTACAACAGCGGCATGCTGCTGATGCGTATGACGCCCGACCTCGACAGCGTGGTGTGGAGCACCCTCTTCGGCACCCCCGGCCGCATTAACCTCTCGCCTACCGCATTCGCTGCCGACATCTGCAATCGCGTCTATGCTGCAGGATGGGGCCGCGATTTCGTGAACTATAACGGAGTGCAGTGGCATACTCTCGGCACCACCGGCATGGAAACCTCTCCTGGAGCTTGGAGCGACTCTACCGATGGTCAAGATTTCTATATCATCAGCCTCGACGAACAAGCCAGCCGTCTCGATTACGCAACCTTCTTTGGCGAGCTTCATCAAGATGGACAATACTATGGTGGTGGCGACCATGTTGACGGCGGCACCTCGCGCTTTGACCGACAGGGCACCCTCTATCAGTCGGTCTGCGCCTCCTGCAGCGGCACGCAGGGATTCCCCACTACTGCAGGCGCTTGGAGTGCATCCAACAATGCCAGCAACTGCAACAACGCCCTTTTCCGCTTCAACGTCACCTCCGACTTCCCTGTTGCCGAGTTCATCCCGCCCGTGTCAGGATGCGCTCCCTATACAATCCATTTCCAAAACATCGGACGAGGCTCTTCTTTCCTCTGGGACTTCGGCGACGGTACCACCTCCACCGAGCGCAACCCTTCGCATACCTATAGCGAGGGCGGTGTCTACACCGTCACCCTCGTCGCCCTGCTGCCTGGCGGCTGCTCCGAGGCCGACACCCAGCGTCACCAGTTGCATGTCATCGGCAACGGGACCAGCATCTCCGAGTCCGACATCGCCTGTTCGGGGTCCCAGATACAGATAGGTGTGCAGCCTCAGATTGGTGCCACCTACGAGTGGCTGACCTCGGGCGTCAGCGATTCCACCATCGCCAATCCCTGGGTCTCCGAAGCCGGAACCTACCTCCTCCGTGTCTCTACGGCAGGATGTAGCGAAGTGGACACCTTCAATGTCGATGCCTATACACTGATAGATTTATGGCAACTCATCGCCATCTCCTGCCACGACTCCTCCGATGGCGGCGCCTTTTTCCGTCTGGGACCGGGTATCGACCCTGATTCCGTGACTTTCACATTCTGGCCTCTTGCCGACTCGACTTTCGACGGACAAACCTACCGATTCCACGGACTCTCCACAGGAGACTACCACGTAAGTGTGACGGGCTACGGATGCACCTATGAACAGGACTTCACCATCGAAAACCCTCTGGGACCTGACTACCAAAAAGAGGTTTCCCCCATACTCTGTTCCGACAGCTGTTCGGGCTGGATACAAATACGATACAATCTCAGTGCCCTCCCGGAAATTCCGCAACTCGACACCCTGATTAGCGGACTTTGCGAGGGTACATACATCACGCGGCTCATCTCTGTAGGCTGTCCGCTCATCGACACCACCGTCATTTATCGTAACCACCAAATCGACAGCCTTCGCGTATGGGCCGACAGCTATCGTATCAACCTCGGCGAAAGCGTTCAGTTCCACGCCGACCTGCCTCATGGTTCCGGTAACATCTCCTACCGCTGGACCCCCGCCATCGACCTCGACCGCCCCGATATTGCCAACCCAACAGCCACACCCACCGATACTTTTGTCTGCTATACTGTCACTGTCACCACCCCCGATGGCTGTACTGCCACAGACAGTGTCTGCATCCACTGCGACGAAATCCACTGCGGTGCGCCCGACTACGTGATTCCAAACGCTTTCACCCCCAACGACGACGGTGTGAACGATGTGGTCGATTTCTCCAGCCCGCTGCTCACAGAGATACATGTGGCCGTCTTCAACCGATGGGGCGAGTGCGTCTTCTCCAGCGACGACCTGACTCACTGCCGTTGGGACGGCACCTATCGCAACGAGCGTTGCATGCCGGGAGTCTACACCTACACCTGCCGCATCCGCTGCATGAGCAACACCGAAAGCGAGTTCAAAGGCAACATCACACTCATTCGCTAAATTCTAAAGAATAATCCGTTGAAAAAAGACCAGTTCATCGTTGTATGTGCAGAAAACGCCGAGGATGCCGGGAAACTCCTTCCCACGGCGCACTTTTTTGCCGAGAAACTGCGCAAAGGATTGATACTCCTCTCCTGCTCCCCCCATGCGGAAGAATGGATTGAGCGCTTCGACGTACCCTTTGTCGCTCTCAAGGAAAACTGGAAAAACGCCATCGATGCGCTCCCCACTGCGATGAACGCCGTCCTTGCCATCACATTGGCCGATTCCAAGGCCCCGCGCCACAGCCTCTCCCACCCACGTCAGCTACTGAAAAACTTCCGCGACTGCAAAATTGCTTACCTCGTCCTTCCCGACACGTTTCGCCTCTCCCCTCTCTCCTTTCACCTTTCAACCCTCACCATCGACCACCAACGCGAAAGCAAGGAAAAGCTTATCTGGGCCTCTTATATGGCTCGCTTTTTCAGCAGCACCATCCGCGTCATGCATCGCAATTACCGCGATGCGGCCTTCAAGATGCGCTGGACCAACAACATGCGCTATATGGAGAAGATTTTCTCCTCTTTAGGACTCTCCTACGAGACTGCAGCTCTCGAAGGTGGCAGCGAATTCGGCAACCCCGACCTCGTGGCCATCAAGAGTGTTGAACGCCATGAGGGTTCAACGGGGCAAGGGACAACACTCTTCATCGCCCTTGTTCCCGACCGTCGCGACCGCGACATTGGCGACTACTTCTCCAAACCCGCCGAGTGGCACCTGATTAGAAACGATGCCAACATACCCGTCTTGCTCCTCAACCAGCGCGACGACCTTTATGTGCTCTGCGACTAAGCCTTTTTCATTTTTCATTTGCTTGTGTCAAAAATAATGTCTATATTTGCAGAAAATATACTTTTTATATAAAAAACGTTTTATATTGAATATAAATTTGTTAAATATACATTATCGAACAATAAATAACAGTTAATATGAAAAAAAGAGTATTATTTGCCACCGTGGTGGCTTTGACATGTGCCCTCACATCGTGCATGAGGGAGGATGACTGGAGCATGTTAAGTCATCCGATAAACATTACCGGCGAGATACATCCCACCTTTGGTGTTCCCGTAGGAACCGGTCAGATGAACATGAACGACCTGCTGACCAGCATGAGTGCCCTCTACGAAGGCAATATCGACCCCAATAACAACACCATTACGGTGCAGTACAACGTGGGCGTGAGCGACACAATTTACGCATTGAGCTATGTCCCCTTCCCCCCCATTCCAGGCCTTAAGGGTCCCGGCGCCAAAGAGGCTTTCTATACTAAGGACACCGTGGTGGAGACGTCAATAGACATCGACTTCTTCAATGATGTTGTCGAGTTGGAGAATCTCTCGATGGCTCACGTCTATGTGGTGCTCTCGGTGGCTGTGGATGGCGATGCCCCGGCATCCATTGCAAACCATGTGAACGTGGTGTTCGACTCCATGGAATTGTGGTACGACGACTATAACGGGGTGCACAAGCAGTTCGTCCCGACAGATGCCAACCTCTCGGATTTCAATGTGCAGATCGACGATATCAGAACCGGTGTTCACCAGACCTTCGACACAATGGATATGGCACCGATGATCAACGACCGTCCTTCGAGGTTGTATGCCCGCTACCACATGAAACTCAACGTCGAGAACTCCATTATCACGCAGAACATCGCGAACATGTCTATCGGTCAAATCATCGATAGCCTTGGCATGACGCGCGTCATCTATTCTGCAAACATGGACGTAAAGATGCCGCTGAGCGTGAGCATCAACGATATGGACTATAGTTTTAGCCTCGACATGGGTTCGGGTCTGGCTAGCGTCAATCTCGACTCCATCCTGAAGAATATCAACGAGGGACTGAGTGCCGAGGTGACAATGAGCGAGTTCACCCTGGTGCTCGACAACGGCATCCCTCTGAACCTCACTCTCTCGGCCTACGGCTACGCCGCCGATTCCGTCACTCGCCTCTGCACCCTTTTCTCCAACGAGAAGGTGCCGGCCGCCCAAACAGCTCCCATGCCTAACGACCCAACGGTCTATGAGGCCATCTCGTCCACCCACAAGGAGGTGGTGGCAAGCCTCGACAAAACAAAACTCGACCAACTGAACAACTCGAAATACCTGAGAGTGGAAATCACTGTCGACAGCCGAGACAATCAAGGCGCACTGAAGCATGTCGCTGTCAAACGTAGCGACTTCTTGAATATGAGAGCCTATCTCAAAGTACATCCCGCTATCAATGTCGACATCCAGTCAAAATAGCGGTACAAACCCTTGTCTTTTTAACTATTAAACATCGAAAATCATTATGAAAAAGATATTTTTAATCGGTTTGATGGGCTTGATGACTCTCGCAGGAAGCAATGTGGCGCGAGCCCAGTACGACGAGACCAACAATATGTTCTATCATATGCTGCGCACTCCGCAGTCGAACCTGTTGAACCCGGCCTTCTTCCCCACCAACAGCTCCTGGTACATCACCCTTCCGGGAGCCGACATTCAGTTTGGCAGCCCCGTGGCGGTGAGCGATTTCATCAAATACGACCGCGTCAATGAGCGCACCGTAATCAATCTCGACACCATGATGAACAATCTCACCGACGACAACAAGTTCCGCCTCGGTGCCAACGTGAACCTCCTCGGTTTCGGCTTCAAGGTGAACAACACCTTCATCAACTTCAACACCCGTCTAATCAACCACGTGAGTGTGGGATTCCCCGTGGATATGGTCGAAGCCCTTCGCATCGGTAATATCGATGCTGCCGGCAATGTGCGTCCTGTGGTGGAGATGCTCAACGGCGATGTGCTCAATGCCACCAGCTACCTCGAGACCGGCCTCGGTGTCATTCAGCGCTTCGAGCCCATCAACCTGACGGTGGGTGTGAGAGCAAAACTGCTCTTCGGTGTGGCCAACGTGCAGACCGACAACACACGTCTGGTCTTCAACACCTCGCCAAACCTCGACACCGTGACGGCCCACATGTACTACGAAATCCAGTCGGCCACCTGCGCCCCCTACGACACCAACCAAAAGAAATTCATCTTCAACCTTGGCGACGTGCTGGGCAACGCCAACACCGGCATCGCTTTCGACCTCGGTGCCAGATACGACTGGGGCCCCTTCTCCTTCTCGTTCTCCATCAACGACCTCACCGGCGGCATCCATTGGAAGAACAACGTGATGACCTGGAAACCCCAAAATGGACAGGGCGCCATCGTCTTTAACGGCGTGGACATGAACGGCATGTTCAACGGAGGTAACTTTAGCATGGACTCACTGACCAGCCAACTTGAGCATCAACTCGAGGATATGACACCCGAAAAGAAGGATTCGGGCGACTACTGGTTCTCCATCCCCACCAAAATCAACCTCGGTGCCAGCTATAGCTTCGGACGCATGTTCCGTGCCGGATTCCTCTTCCACGGACAGTTCGACCGCGGACTGCTCTGCAAATCCAACGCGCTCTCTATGGACCTTGGCGATGCCAAGAACACCTTCCGCTGGAATACCACCCTGAGCATTGGCATGAACCTCTACGACTGGCTCGAGGTCACCGCTGCCAACTCCATCGTTTATGATGGCTCGGGCATGGACCTCTTCAACCCCGGCCTCGGCATCGTCGCCACTCCAGGCCGCGTCTTCCAAATCTACCTCATGGGCGACTACCTCAGCAGCTTCTACATCACCGACTCCAAAGCTTTCAACCTCAAGGTCGGTATTAACCTCCTCTTCGGCACCGGCGGAAGAACCACAATCGAAGGATAAAAGATATAATGAATATTATTGCAATAGTTGGTCGCCCCAATGTGGGCAAGTCGACACTCTTCAACCGTCTCACCGAGAGCCGCGATGCCATTGTCGATGAGACTGCAGGCGTGACCCGCGACCGACAGTATGGCCACTCTGACTGGAACGGAAAACGATTCTCCGTTATCGACACCGGCGGCTATGTGATGGGCGGCGACGATGAGTTCGAGGTCGAAATCCGTAAACAGGTCTCCTTGGCTATCGACGAGGCCGATGTCATTCTGTTCCTCGTCGATGCGCGCGAAGGCCTCACCCCCATGGACGAGGATGTGGCCGAGATGCTACGCAAATGTCCCAAGCCTGTGGTGCTGGCCGCCAACAAGGTCGACAATAGCGCCCAGATGGATGGCCTCGGCGAATTCTACGCCCTCGGCCTCGGCGACCCCTACCCTATCGCCGGTGTCACTGGCAGCGGCACGGGAGACCTCCTCGACGCGCTCGTGAAAGATTTCGACGACGGCGAGGACGACCCCACCGACGGCCTGCCCCGCATCGCTGTAGTCGGTCGCCCCAATGTCGGCAAATCCTCTTTCATCAATACGATTACCGGCGAACACCGCTCTGTGGTGACACCTATCGCGGGTACCACTCGCGACTCTGTCTATTCCCATTATAATCTCTTCGGTTTCGACTTCAACTTCGTCGACACCGCAGGTCTGCGCCGCAAGAGCAAGGTGAGCGAAGACCTCGAGTTCTACTCTGTCATGCGCTCCATCCGTGCCATCGAGGCGGCCGATGTGTGCATCCTTATGCTCGATGCCCAACAGGGGTTGGAACAGCAGGATCTCAACATCTTCTCCCTGATCCAGCGCAACAACAAAGGTGTGGTGGTGGTGGTGAACAAATGGGACCTCGTGGAGAAAGAGACCAATACCCACCGCGACTACGAGAATCTGATAAAAGAGCGCATCGCACCCTTCGACGATGTGCCCATCATCTTCACCTCGGTCATCAACAAACAGCGCATCTTCAAGGTGCTGGAGACCGCCAAACAGGTCTACGAGGCCCGTTCGCGCCGCATTTCCACCGCCGAACTCAACGACACACTGCTGCCCATCGTCAAAGAGCAAAACCCGCCTCCTTCGGTAAAAGGCAAATGGGTAAAAATCAAATATATCACCCAACTGCCCACCGCCTACCCGCAGTTTGTCTTCTTCTGCAACCTGCCGCAGTATGTCCGCGACCCTTACAAACGCTTTGTCGAGAACCGCATGCGCGAACTTTGGGACTTCCACGGAGTCCCCATGACCATCTACTTCCGTGCCAAATAAAGTAACGTTTAAAGTTTAAAGTTTAAAGAAAGCTGCCGCATCCCACTAACTACCCATTCAACCCATTAAACCCATTAAACCCACTAAACCCTTCAATAACCAATCTGCCTGACCTTTGGTCATGGCCTGCGACGCAAGCAAGGTCGGTGAGCAGGGGCTGGAGCAAACCTATAACCAATAACCATTCATTACCCACTACCCCAGTAACGAAATAACAAAACAATCAAACAATAATAACCCATGAAAGTCACAGAACAAAACTTCAACGAAATGATTGCCAGCGGAAAGCCCGTGATGGTAGACTTTGGCGCCACCTGGTGCGGACCCTGCAAAGCACTTGCCCCCCGTGTCGAAGAACTCGAAAAAGAATATGAAGGCCGTGTGATGATTGGCACCGCCGATGTCGACGAATGCAGCGACCTCGCCGCCAAGTTCCGCATCCGCAATGTCCCCACCGTGCTCTTCTTCAAAGGCGGCAGCGACCAGCCCGTCGACAAATCTGTCGGCCTCGTGGCCAAAGAAACCCTCGCGGAAAAACTTAACGCTCTGCTGTAGTAGTTAAGGAGACAGTAGTTATGTAGTTATGACATTTGTCTTAACTACTTGACTTCTTAACTACTTAACTACCCAATTCCATAGTAGTTAAGGAGACAGTAGTTATGTAGTTATGACAATACAAATTTGACAACAACTGGCTGCAGCAATGGCAGAGACAGAACACATTTGTCTTAACTACTTAACTTCTTAACTACTTAACTACCCAATTTCATGAATCACCCAATTTCATGAATCAGGAGCAGATTTCCCGTTACAAATCGCTGGACTTTTATGCCCGCCAGGTGGTGGAAGGTTTCATCACCGGCAGGCATAAAAGTCCTTTCCACGGTTTCTCTGTCGAATTCTCCGACTATCGCCAGTACAACGCCGGCGAGAGTACGAAAAACATCGACTGGCACCTCTATGGCCGTACCGACCGCCTCTATGTCAAACAGTTCGAGGAAGAGACCAACCTGAGGTGCCATCTCATAATAGACCAGAGCAGCTCCATGCTCTTCCCCACCGAACGGCATGGCGATATCGACCACCCCAACAAAATCACCTTTAGCGTCTACGCAGCTGCCGTCTTGATAGAACTGTTGCACCGCCAGCGCGATGCCTTCGGCCTCTCGCTCTTCAGCCAACAGATCGACCTTCAGACCCCTTGCCGCTCCAGTAGTGTCCATCAGCAGTACCTGTTGGGGCTCCTTGACAATTTGCTGCAACCTGTCAATCCCGACAAACAAGAAAAGCGACAGACCTCTATCGCCTCTGCCATCCACCTCATTGCCGAACAGTTGCATCGCCGCTCCCTCGTCGTGCTCTTTACCGACGCCTTCACCTCCCCAAGCAACTCAAGCAATCAAGCAAACAATCAAGAGGCGCTCTTCGACGCCTTCCGCCACCTGCGGCACAACAAACACGAAGTGATTATCTTCCACACCTATGATAGGGCCCACGAAGTCAATCTCGACTTCGATGCCCGCCCCCATCTCTTCATCGACCTCGAATCAGGCCATCAGTTGAGACTCCAACCCGACGAAGTGGCCGCTGAATATCGTCGTCAGATGACCGAGGAGTTCTCTACCCTGCGCCAGCGAGCCATGCAGTATCACATCGACTATGTCCCCGTCGATATCGCCCAGGGCTTCCACCAAATATTGCTTCCTTTCCTCCTCAAGCGCAGCAAGCAATAATAACCCTATTGTATAAGAAAACAGCAAGGGATGCTCCCGAAAGAGCATCCCTTTGCAGCATCATTTAACTAAAGAGTATTTCTTACTTGATTTCCACGGTGGCGCGACGGTTATTGGCGCGGCCTTCCTGGGTGGCGTTCGATTCCACGGGATAACTCTCGCCTTTGCTGGTAACAGTGATGTTACGGGCGGGAGCACCCATCTTGGTCATCATACGCTTGACAGCGTAGGCACGTTTGTGGCCAATCTTCAGGTTGTTCTTCCTCGTGCCGGTATTGTCGGCGTAACCCGTGACGACGACATGGATATTCGCGTCGTTCTTCATGGCGTCACACAGTT
>ONBK01000012.1 GCA_900316055.1 uncultured Bacteroidales bacterium | reverse complement strand
CTCGTAGCAGGTCTGGATGAGGCTGTCTTTCTTCACACCGTGACCCTCGGCGAGCCATTTGCCCACGTTGTAGAGGAACTCGCGGCTGCTGTAGGGACGCGGCTCGAGGAGGTCGGCGACGTCGCAGGTGGCCTGGTCACAAGCCTGCAGCTCTTCCTCGTCGATGAAGGTGTCGTAGATGCGGTCGATGTAGAGCTCGCGGAGCTGGGTGTCGGGGATGACATTCTCCTTGGTGCCGATGTAGTGTTTGTAACCCAGGGCCTCGAAGAGGTCCATGTCGATGATGCTGGCACCAGTGCTGACGACGGCGTCGACCATCTTGTTGCGCACCATGTCGACATACACCTGCATGCATCCGGCAGCGCTGGTCGAACCGGCGATGGTGAGGATGTTGGTGCAGTCCTTCTCGGCGATCATTTGGCAGAGGATGTCGGCGGCGCGGGCGGTGTCGCGGCTGGTGAAACTCATGTGACGCATGGCGTCGATAAGCTCGGTGCTGTCGTACTTCTTGATGTCAATGTGCTTGACGGTTTCTTTCAGGAGGTCTTTCTTTTCCATTGTATAGATGTCTTTATTATTTGTTTCAAATAATAAAACAACGTGAAAAAAAATAAATTATTGTATGAATTCAAGGAATTTTCGATTCTGGTCGTAGTAGATTCTCATGCGGCCGCCATAGTCGAAGAAGTTGCAGATGGTGGCGCCGTTAAGGGCGGCAAGGAGGCTCTCCTCCCAGCCCGATGGGTCGTAGATCTCGGTTGTGTTTCCGATAAGGATATTGATGTGGTCGTTGAGGACAGAATAGTTGCCCCATAGATGGTTGATGCCGCCGCCTTGAACTACGCCGTTCTCGTAGAACTGGAGCCAAAAGGGGATGGACCCGTTACTATTCTCGGGGCTCTCTTTCGTCCAGGGGCTAGTCGTGCGGTCGACGAAATACTTTAGGTTCCATTTTTTGTTGGTAAGGGTGGGGACGGTGTCGGGATAGTTGCAGTAGATGATGCGCACACTGGAGGGGTCGATGTTGTAGGTGATGCCTGCGATGCCACCCAGCATGCTTATCTCGTGGCCCTCGCAGTCCACTAGCGTGGACATCCCGTCGTCGCAGTGCACACAGGGGTTGATGATGAAACCCTGCTTGACGGAGTCGAAGGTACACACGGCTATTGACGCATCTTGTTTTCCGCGCCATGACTCAAACAGGAGCACATTCTGATGGAGCCATTCCAGATCGTCGAGCGGATTGTCAACACCGCAATGACAAGGACCGTTGTAGGGGAAATGGGTGTTGTCCGCATTCTTTGTGCAGGAGGCCAATGTTGCGGCAGCCAGCACCGCGAACAGCAAAAAGACAAGATGTTTTTTCATGATAATATGTATTTTGATTCACCTATATAACGGAAAATAATGAAAAAAATCACACTCTAAAGGCAACTTTTTTTCAGAACAGATGTGATATTTTGCCATTTTGTACGTTATAAAGGTAGATTAAAGTTTAAAAAGATGAAGAAAACATTTTTTACCTTTGCTGTTGCGGTGGGAGTCGTTGCCGCGGCTTTTTGGGGATGCGATAAGCAGAATGTCGCTATCCCTGGAATCAGCAATGTCAGTGTCTCCGACTGTCATTTTCCCGACCCAGACAGGCTTTCCAAAAGCAGCGACGAAGATTCCATTGCGGTCTCGTGGGTTATAGGCATTCCGAACTCGATGATAATCACTCATTACAATATGGATTTGGACTGCGGATCGGACAATCGTATCGTGACCACGGTGGAAATGGCGGGCGATGTCGTCACCGTCACTGAACATGTGGGAGAACAAGGAATGACCGACTGCTTTTGTTTCTACGACAACACGTTCCAGATTGACAACTTGCCTCGGACGCCCTTCACGCTGGTTGTCCAGGTAGAAAGCGTCTTTATGGATAATCTCCCTGAAACAGCAATTGTGTATCAACAACAATTCTAACATGAAACGAATTCTTTTCTCTATCGTGCTAGTGCTGACCATGGTTGCGTGTGAGCGCTCTGAAGACTTCTCCGCTAGCGGGAGTCCCTTCAACGGCAAAAGCCTGACGGGACGCCCCATCGTCCAGATACAGCACGACCTTCATGAAGAGGGCGTGGAGGCCTCCATCGACTCCCTGACCTACTTCGATGTATGGCACTGGAATAGCCAAGGGCAGTTGGCCTCCGTGGACTACGATACGGCTGGGATTCAACGCAATGCCCTCTATACCCCATTCCGCGATACCTACCATTATGATGGTCAAGGCCGTCTGGAATCCATCGACTATTATGGCTACACTAATCGCACCTGCCGTTTCAACTACAACAATGGACTGCTGAGCCAAATCACCTATCCCTTCGGGGACAGCGGCTACCAGTACCAGACCGAGTTCTGTTATCACTCTGGAAGCCATTATCCCTACGCTGTGATTTTCATCCATCCGCAGGAAAGTTTCATGGTAGATCGCCTTGGCGATACCTTGGTGCAAACGTGGACGCTGGAATGGAGCGGTGGCAATCTGGTGCGGGCCACGGCGGACTCGATGGCATGGTACTGTACCGGTATTTCGTGGATAGACTACTACTACGACAATCACCCCAACAGTCTTCAGGGTCTGTTTTTCGCCTCACAAATCTTTGATGGCAGTTTCGTGGACGAGCCCACCAGCCTGTGCCGCAATAATCTGGTGCGTCGTGTGATACACTGCACCAACCACGACGAGATTAGCAGCATTGAGAGCCTCTGGAAGTACACCTATGGCCCCGATGGTTACCCCACTAGTGTCAGCTACTCCTACAGTACCATGTATTGGACCACCATCTACGTCACAAACCATATCACCTACGGAGTTTTTTAATGGGTTATGTGTTATAGGTTATGGGTTATAGACAATTGCGTAACAATGAAGTTCGGAAGCCGTCTCTAAACCATAACCCATAATCTCTAACCTTAATAATGGATACAGAACGGTTTATAAGCGACGTTGTCTCGCTACAGCCCATGATGCAACGTGTGGCGGTGAGATTCCTGCATGACGACGACTTGGCTGCCGACGCCGTGCAGGAAGCGCTTATCCAGCTTTGGCATAAGAGGTGGCGTTTAGGCATGATGAAAGATTGTCGCAGCTACTGTATGCGGACGCTCCGCAACCGATGCATCGACATCCTGAGGCAACATAGCCACGACAGCATCCCCTTGGAGGAGGCCGACCGCTTCCCACTGCAAGATGACGATGCAGAGGCTACCGAGGAACGTTACCAACTGTTAGAGGAGGCCATTGCCACCTTGCCCCCTCAGCAGCAGCAACTGATAGAACTGAAATATGTGAAAGGACATAGCATCCACGAGATGGCGGAAATAACAGGTCTCAGCGAGACCAATGTGACCACGCTGATGAGCCGTGCCTACCTCACACTCCGGAAAAAAATGGAAAATGGAATACAATGACGACATAGAAAAACTTTTGCAGCAATATGGCCGGCAGAAGCAGATTGCTTCGCATGTGCGGCATCTGGCACACGTGCAGGCACGGCGGCGCACATGGGTGGCGTGTACGCTGTTGGTGCTTCTGGGGTCGGTGGGGATTGTCCGGATGCTTTCGACATCGCAAACTTCAGAGCAAACCCTTGTCGCCCAACAGGTGCGGCCCACTGCCGGCAATACAGTTCCAGCTGTTGATGTGGCCACCGTAAATGTCGAACCCCGATTGATGACTGCCACGACGAGGCATTATGACAATCAAACCGCTATGATAGAGATTCCCGATTCGCCCCTGCCATCAACCGTCGAAGAGTCACCATTGGTAGCGAAATTACCGCAGGAAGACACCGCTGTACACGCCCCCGATGTTCTTTCTGAACCCATTCCGGAGACAACCCTTGTGGACGTTTTTTACCCTGAGATAGGTATGCCCTCCGAACCAATCATCCAACCATCCAATCAAGCAATAAAGCACTCAAACAATCTCCACTTCATCTCCTCCGTCACGGCTTCGGCCACCCCGTCTTACGGCACTGGATACGCTGGTGATGCCTCAGCCAATACCGAAAGTACGACCTCCCTTGCCCTCACACCCCGCTGCACCTTCACGGCCGATGTGGGTGCGGCTTTCACCGTTGCGGGCAACGAACGGCGGCATTTCGACATAGGCCTCTCCCTCGGTGGCCACTACCAGCAGGGAGAGTTATTGAATGTAGTCCATAACCAGATGATGGGAGTTGATGGATTCCTATCTGATGTCATCATCACCCAGACAGAAGGCACCTATAGCACCTTTAGCCTTTATGCGAGCCTTCCGCTCACTTATAGCATTGCCCCTCGGGACAGCAAAAGTGTGGGGTGGAGCTTAAGCGTCACCCCTGCACGCAGTATAGCGCTGTCACATATGTTGGGAGGCATTGAACTCAACCCCTGGCGACTGACCTTGGGTGTAGGTATACTATTCCCAAAGAAATACCTCCATCGGGTTAGCCTTGTCGCTAATCTGCTGCCGCTTTACATCTCGTATCCTATACATGAGATAGGTATTGAGATAGGCTTCTGATTTTTATAGGTTGAAAAGAGATTTGGCGCTGGCAGTGGTGATGTCAGCCACCTCGCCGAGGGTGATACCGCGGAGGTCGGCAATTTTTTGCGCTATGAGGGGAATATAGGCGGGTTCGTTGCGCTGTCCTCGATGGGGAACGGGCGAGAGATAGGGGGCGTCGGTCTCGAGCACCAAACTCTCGAGGGGAACGGTGGCAGCAATGGTGCCGAGAGCAGCATTTTTGAAGGTGGCCACACCGCCCACTCCCAGATGGAATCCCATCTCAATGGCCTTGTAGGCTTCTTGCAGGCTGCCACCGAAACAATGCATGACCCCTTGGTAGCGGGGACGATTGAGCCGTTTGAGGAGACCAAAAAGTTCGTTGTAGGCTTTGCGGACATGGAGACAGACGGGCAAGTGGAGCTTCTCTGCCCATTGCATCTGTCGCAGAAGCGCTTCCCGCTGTTGCTCAAGGTAGGTGGTGTCCCAGTAGAGGTCAAGCCCTACTTCTCCTACGGCAACGAATTGGATCGGCGAATTATGCGAATTAAAAAGGTAGTCGTGGACGATTTGCAGCTCCCGATCGAAGTCTTCTTTCACCGAAGTGGGGTGCAGCCCCATCATCTGCCGGAAATATTGGGGATTCTGCGAGGCCAGTTGTTCCTGCTGTCCATGACTTTGACTATCGATGGCAGGAAGCAGCAAAGTGGTGACACCCGCGTCGAGGGAGCGTTGCAAGACTTCGTCGCGGTCGGCATCGAAAACTTCGTCGTAGAGGTGGCAGTGGGTGTCGATGAAGGTCATGGGTAAAGTTTATATTTAAGGATTAATGGAGATGACAATCCTTGGATATTGTCTTATCTACTGTCTCCTTTTTCCTGGATAATCTCCGTCAACAGGTCGTAGAGCTGGAGCATCTGTGGGTTGTCGGCCAGGAGGCGGCGCTGGGCGTCGAGGGTCTTCTGGTCGTGGCGGCGGGCGGGACCCGTCTGTTGGGGCCAAAGGGGGCCGTAATCCATCTTGTGGATGGTCTCCTCGGCCAGTGGACGAAGGATGGAGAAATCGATGCCGTGCTGCGTGAGTGTTTCCTGTGCGAGGGCGTTGATGGCGTTGCCGAAGTTGCTGACCATCACAGCGGCCAAATGGGCCCAACGACGTTGCTCGAAATCGAGGTGGTGGATGTGGTTGCTGACGGGAGAGAAGAGGCACTCTATTTCGTGCAGCACTTTCGGGGTAGAACCTTCGATGCAGAGGGGCAGACGGGAGTAATCTATCGCGATATCGCGCACGAAAGTTTGCGGTGACCACACCACGCCATAGTGGCGGCTGATGGGTTTGAGAACGGTGGCGGGGGTGCTGCCCGAAGTGTGAAGTACGAGGGCATCTGGGAGCCTCAAATCGAGGGCCAGGTCGTAAAGGGCGTCATCGTTGACGGCCAGCAGGTAGATGTCCGACTGGTCATCGAGGAGGGAGAGTTTGTTGATGGGTTGAGCTCCTATGCGAGAAGCCAATAAAGCGGCGTGGTCGAAATCACGCGAGAGCACTTGCCTCACGTGGAGGCCGGTGTTGTGTAGGGCAAGGGTCAAGTGGGTGGCCACATTGCCTGACCCTATTATAGAAATGGTTGACATATAATGTATTAACACATTAACGCATTAACACATTAACACGTTAATATTCGTCTTCCTCGAAGAAAAAGTCCTCCTTGGTGGGGTAGTCGGGCCAAATATCTTCGATACTCTCATATTGGTCGCCTTCATCCTCAATCTCCATAAGGTTCTCCACAACCTCCATGGGAGCGCCGGTACGTTGAGCGTAGTCAATGAGTTCCTCCTTGGTGGCGGGCCAAGGGGCGTCTTCCAGTTTAGATGCTAATTCAAGAGTCCAGTACATAACTATTCTTTCCTTCTATATCTTTATCGCTGAAAATGCGTAATTATTTTGTTTTGTGCAGATTGTATTGTCCTGCTTTCTAAAAATTTTTTGCAAAGATACACAAAAAGTGAAATGTACAAAATGAAAAATAATTTTTTTTTTAGTTGGTGTAGAGGTCTTCCTTTTGTCCAACAGCAACGACGGCATAACGGCCGAGGACGAAAAGATAGTCGGAGAGGCGGTTGAGGTAGCGTTGAATCACAGGGTCGAGTTTTGCCTCGCGGGAGAGGGTGACGACACGTCTCTCGGCACGGCGACAGACCGTGCGGGCCACATGGCACTGGGCACCGGCAAGGGTGCCACCGGCGATGACGAAGTTCTGCAACTTGGGTAGTAGGTCGGTGAGGGTGTCAATCTGGCGCTCGAGTATCTCCACCTCCTCTTCTGCCAACTGCGGCAGACGGGCATATATGGTCTCATCCTCGGTAGCCAGCAGGGTCTGGAGGGTGAAGAGGTTGTGCTGCACAACTTTCAGTTCGTCATAATAGCCGCCTTTCATGTCGCGCAGTATCTCGGCCAACAGGCCGATGTGCGAGTTGAGCTCGTCGACAGTGCCGTAGGCTTCGACACGGTGGTCGTCTTTGGCAACGCGACTGCCGCCCACCAGCGAGGTGGTGCCAGCGTCTCCGGTTTTGGTGTAAATCATTCTTTTATATTTATATTTTTTCAACGCTCTTTACCTCTGGAATAACTCTCTTCAGGGCTTGCTCAATGCCTTGTTTCAAGGTCTGCATGGCATGAGGGCAAGAGCCGCAGTGGCCTTTGAGGCGTACGATGACGACTCCTTCAGCGGTCATGTCGACATATTCCACATCGCCGCCGTCCTGCTGGAGGTAGGGACGAATCTGAGCAAGGGCGTTCTTTACTTTCTGCTCAACGACGGGCTTCTCTTGGTCGGTCATAATGATTTGAGGTTTAAATGGTTTGAATGTTTTAAAGGGTTGGAAGGTAATGGGTTGGTTGGCTCTTCCCTTTTTAACCTTTTAAGCAAAGCGACCCTTTTTAACTTTTTATCTTTAACTTGCAGATTTCTGCAATGGTGTTTTGGGCCAGCTGGTCGAAGGCGTCGCGGACGGGGTCGTGGACGTTGGCGGGGTTGAAGAGGGCCACGGGCTTGCCGCTGTCGCCACTCTCGGCGATGCTCTGCACCAGCGGTATCTCACCCAGCAAGGGGATGCTCATCTCCTCGGCGAGCTTGCGGCAGCCGCCGTTTCCAAAGATATAGTACTTGTTGTTCGGCAACTCGGCAGGGGTGAACCAGGCCATGTTCTCGACGAATCCAAGAACGGGGATGTTGACATTCTCGTTGCGGAAGAGCTCCACGCCGCGCACCACATCGGCCAGAGCCACCTGCTGGGGGGTACTGACGATGATGGCGCCGGAGACGGGGATGGTCTGCGCGAGGGTGAGTTGGATGTCGCCTGTTCCCGGGGGCATATCGACGACCATATAGTCGATTTCGTCCCACCAGGTCTCGGTGAGTATCTGCTTGAGGGCACCGCTGGCCATAGGGCCGCGCCAGGCGAGGGCTTTGGTGGGGTCAACGAAGAAGCCTACAGACATGAGTTTAATGCCGTAACGCTCGATGGGCAGCATATAGGTCTTATCGCCTACATGGTGGCCATAGACCTCCTCATCCTGGATGTTGAACATAATGGGGATGGAAGGACCATAGATGTCGGCGTCGACGAGGGCCACTTTGGCACCCGTCTTGGCCAGCGACACCGCAAGGTTGGCGGCCACGGTGCTCTTTCCCACACCGCCTTTGCCAGAGGCTACGGCGATGATGTGGTGGATGTTCTTGAAGAACTCGGCGAACTCCTCTTTGGGGTCGGGCTGCGGACGCGAAGTGAGATTGATTTCTACCTCGGCGTTGCGGTCCACCATCTCGTGGATGGCGTTGATGCAATCGTCGCTCATCTTCTTCTTCATCGGACAGGCAGGGGTGGTGAGGACAAGGTCGAAGGAGACCTTGAGTCCGTCGACCTTGATATTCTCAATCATGCCGAGTTCTGTGAGGCTGCGGCCGAGGTCAGGGTCGTTCACATGGCCGAGGGCCATTTCTATTTGGGTTGTTGTGATCATTTTTTATTTTTTGGGGTAGTTAAAGAGGTTAAAGGGAGTTATCACACATGTTTTAACTCCTTATCTCCTATCTCCTTTACTACTTGTTGAATATCTCGTTAAGTTTGTTTTCTAACTGTTGTCCCCGCAAATTGCGTGCCAACACCATACCGTCAGGTCCGACAAGGACGGTGGAGGGAATGGATTGCACGCCATAGAGTCGGCCTCCGGCCGAAGACCATCCACGAAGGTCGGAGACGTGATTGGGCCACACGAGGTGATCGTCAGCAATGGCTTTTATCCATGCCTCCCGGTTGTTGTCGAGCGAGACGCTGAAGATTTCGAAGCCTTTGTCATGGTATTTTTGGTAGAGACGCACCACATTGGGATTCTCTGCACGGCAGGGACGGCACCACGAAGCCCAAAAGTCGATGAGAACCACCTTGCCACGAAGGTCGCTCAGTTTGCGCATCTTCCCTTCAGGGTCGGCCAACTCAATGTCGGGAGCCTCGATGCCTATCATCGTGGAGCGCACACGGCTGTCGAGGTGCTTCACGAAGTCTTCGTTGGGCCATTGGCCGATAAGGGCGTCGCGGATTTTCTTGTAGAGCGCCACATGCTGCTCGAACGATTGCTCGAAGTAGGTCACCAGAAAGGCACTCATCAGCACCCCCGGATGGGCGTCCAAGAGGGCTTCCATCCGACTGTCCAAAAGTGCCGTCTGCTGGTTTTGCACCAGCTCGGTGAGCATGTTCGTATATCCCTTATAAAGGGTCATGTTGTCGGATCCTTTCGCTGAGGTGATGTTGAAGTGGTTGATGGCGGGCATGTAGTCGACCTCAAGGGTAACCTCCTCCTGAGGTAGCAGAATGACATGGAGGAAGGGACCGTTGGAAGAGGGGAGGAGGGAGAGCGCAATAAACTGGGGAGTGTAGGAGTAGCGGGAGAGGGTGATGCGTCCATTTTTGTCAGGAGTGAGGGTATCGGCAGGGCTGAGGCGCCCACCCTGGGGTTCGTTGACAACGATACGGACACTCTTCTCAAGTCCGCGGAAGGTGCAACTCAGATTGCTTTTCTGCGCATGCAAAAGCGTGAAATGACAGGCGACAAGTGACAGGACGGCTATAAGGAATATCTTTTTCATGGTATTTCGTTATTATTCGTTGTTCTATTATGTCTCTTTGGGTTCGTTTTTATTGCATTTTCCTTGCTTGTTTGACATCCTCGTCTTCCGTGAGGAAGATGCGGTAGAAAGCCTGCTGACCGTAGAGCGATTCGGCAATATAGGCTTTGATGATGGTGCTGATGAGGCGCCGCTGGACTTCGAAGCTGGCTTTGTCGAAGGGGACATCCGCTTTTTCTCCGAGGTCGACGACATGTTCGAGGAGTGAGTTGGATACGGAGTAGTGATTACAGAAGAGGTCGAGCGAGGGGTAGTGCTTGAGCAACTCTTCAGCGTGGAGGCGCACCTGCTCGAAGGCTGCGCGCGTGAGAATCCCATGCGACGAAAGCTTGTTGTAATAGACAAACGAGGGGTCTTTATGGTAAGGGATAAGTTGGTCGGGGAAGATGCCGCCACCACCGTAGACTACCCTTCCGCCTACGGTCCGGTAGGGGGTCGAGTCGGTGACGTGTAGTGTGGGGTTGTCGGCATACGATTCTTCCATCAACTGCTCCAAGTAGTCTCGGTAGTATTCGTCAGTTCCTTGGTCGTAAGGACGTTGGATGCAGCGTCCGGAGGGGGTGTAGTAGCGAGCTACTGTGAGGAGCACCGAGGAGCCGTCCTGCAGGTGGAACTCGCGTTGTACAAGACCTTTCCCGAAGGTGCGACGACCAATGATGGTGGCACGGTCGTTGTCCTGCAGAGCTCCGCTGACGACCTCGCTGGCCGAGGCGGAACTCTCGTCGACGAGCACTGTGAGCTTACCTTCGGTGAAGAGACCACCGGCACGGGCAATGACATCCTCGCGCGACTGATGGGCTCCTTGGGTGTAGACGATGAGGCTGCCTTTGGGGAGGAACTCGTTGGCGATGCCAACGGCGGACTCAAGAGAACCGCCACCGTTACCACGAAGGTCGAGGATAAGGTTTTTCATGCCTTTGTATAGGAGAAGGCTGAGTGCATTGTGGAATTCCTCGTGGCTGGTGGAGGAGAAGGAGGAAAGGAGGATATAGCCGGTAGTGCGGTCAATCATGTCGCTGTACATAACGGTCTTATGGAGGACTAAACCGCGACGGATGGTGACTGTTTTTGTCGAGAGTTTGCGCTTGATGGTGATTTTCACTTTCGAACGGCTGGGGCCGCGCAACCGTGCTACCACAGAGTCGGCAGGCATCCCCGTCACCTGCACACCATCGACAGCCCAAATGAAGTCGCCAGGGAGTAAACCAGAGGCGGAAGATGGACCGTCATCGAGAATCTGTCCGATGAAGGTGGTGTCACCTTCGCGGTGGAGGACGATACCCACGCCTTCGAAGTTACCACGCATCAGCTCTTCGGTGCGTTCCGCGTCACGGGCAGAGAGATAGGTGCAATGGGGATCGAGTTCGGAGAGGATGGCGGCAATCATGCGGTCGCCCACAGAATCGATGTCGACGGTGTCGACATAGTTGTCCTGCACAAGGGTAAGCACGTTGCCTATTTTCTCGTTGAGAGAGGCATATTCTTTCTGGGTGTAGAAATGGGAGGCAGACATCACACCGATGATGGCACCCAGCACCATCGCAATGAGGATGAGGATGCGGTTGACGGTGTTCGTATTTCTCTGCTCGGAATCCATTTTCTTTAAACTTTAAACGTTAACCTTTAACCGTTATCGTGTACCGCCGCTCGGCTCTGGTTGACGACCCAGACACCGAGGAAGACGAAGAGTGCGGCAATGAGTTTGGTGAAGGTGATACGGTCGAGTCCTGTCCAGATGGCAGCAGCAATGGCGATAATGGGCTGCAAGTAGCCGTACATGCTGACAAGGGTGGGCCGGATGCGTTTCTGACCTACGGGAATGAGGTAGTAGGCGATGAAGGTGGAGAAGATAATCATGAAGCCTATCTCCCACCATACCTGTGAGGAGACAAGGGCAAATTCGGTTGTCGGCAACTTAGGCAGGCTGAAAGGCAGTGAGACGAGGAAGGAAACGAGGAACATCCACTTCATGGAGGTCACTACAGAATAGCGGGCGATGAGGTTTCGACAGGTGCCGAGATAGAGGGCGAAGACGATATAGTTGGCGAAGCAGAACATGATGCCGATAGGCTCGGTCTCAGAAGCTCCATTGCCACCAAAGGTACTTTGCAGGATGAGCCAGAGGATGCCTCCGAAACTCAGCGCCACTCCGAGGGCTTTCTTCCAGGTGATGGGCTCCTTGAGGAAGATGGCAGCGACGAACATGGTAAAGATGGGCGTGGTGGTACTCATCACCGAGAGGTCGACAGGAGTGGTGTGGGCAATGGCGTGAAGGAAGGTGAGTTGGGGAAGGAAGAGTCCGAGGATGCCAGCTCCACATAGCTTCAGCAGGTCTTTGGCGGGCACATGTTCCTTGGGCGAGAAGCAGGAGAGGAGCCAGAAAAGGGTTCCCGCCACAAGGGCCCGCATGGAGAAGAGCATGATGGGCTCGATATGGCCTTCGATGGCGATATCACGACAAACGACGACATTGATGCCGAAGATGACATACGCTGCCGCTGCCGCCAGATGCCCTATTGCAATTCTTTTACTGACTCTCACCCTTATCGTCCTTAATACAGTTGTCTTTTCACTTCCTTTCACTCCCCCAAATTAAGATTCCTGCATCAGTTTCAAGAGATCCTGGCCGATGTCGCGGCGATAGTATTTGCCGTTCCACTCGATGGTTTGGGAACGATTATAACTTTTGAGGAGCGCTTCGGGCAGGCTGGGAGCCAGTGCGGTGGCGCAGATGACGCGTCCACCATTGGTGAGCAGGCGTCCTTCACTGTCTCGCTTGGTGCCGCAGTGAAAGACGATTGTTTCGTCGTCGGTGCCAAGATTGATGACGTCGCCTTTCTTATAACTTTCGGGGTATCCGCCAGCTACCATCATGACACAGGCGGCTGTGCGGGGATCTATCTCAAGGGTGCAGCCATCGAGGTTGCCGTGTGCGGCGTTCTCAAAAAGATGCACGATGTCGCTCTTGATTCGGGGGAAGACGCTCTCGGTCTCGGGGTCGCCCATGCGGACGTTGTACTCGATGACGTAGGGATCGCCGCTGGCGGGGTCAGCGGGATTGATACCGCAGCACATGAGGCCAATGAAGATGAAGCCGCAGTAGGGAATCTTCTCGTCGCGGAGACCGCGGACGGTGGGTTTCACGATGCGGTCCTCTACCTTCTTCATGAAAGCTTTGCTGGCGAAAGGTACGGGGCTGACGGAACCCATGCCGCCGGTGTTCAGTCCGATATCGCCTTCGCCGATGCGTTTGTAGTCTTTGGCAGAGGGCAGCATAAGGTAGTGGGTGCCGTCGGTGAGCACGAAGACGCTCATTTCGATGCCAGAGAGGTATTCCTCAATCACCACCGATGCCGATGCATCACCGAATTTATGGTCGCAGAGCATCTCGCGCAGATGCGTCTTGGCAGTGGATAGATCGGGTTCGATGAGAACCCCCTTGCCGGCAGCGAGACCGTCGGCTTTAAGGACATAGGGAGGCTGCAGTGTTTCCAAGAACTTCTCACCTTTGGCGAGGGTGGCCTCGGTGAAGGTCTGGTAGCGTGCCGTGGGGATATTGTGGCGCTGCATGAAAGCTTTGGCGTAGTCCTTGCTGCCTTCCAGCAGGGCTCCCTGCTTAGAGGGACCGATGACGAGGGTGTTGCGCAGCAGGGGTTGCACGGCAAAGTAATCGGCGATGCCGGCCACCAAAGGTGCTTCGGGACCCACCACCAGCATTTCGACGCGGTGGCTGATGACAAACTGTCCCACGGACTCGAAGTCGTTGATATCTAACGATACATTCTCTCCTATAGAGGCTGTGCCGGCGTTGCCGGGAGCGATGTATAGTTGGCTGCATAGCTCGCTCTGAGCAATCTTGTAAGCAATGGCGTGCTCGCGTCCGCCCGAACCCAGTAGCAATATATTCATCTCGTTATGATGTTTTTGTTTTTGCAATTAAAATGCAAAAATACAAAAACCTCGCGACATGGCAAAATATTTTTTACAAGGGTTTGGGGTCGTAGGTCTGGTAAAGGAGGAGAGGACCGTCGGAAGTGACTGTGAAAGTGTCGGAGAGGGCGGCGTTGAGTGTACCTTGCCACCAAGGGGAGAGATGTGCGTTGGAGAGGGGCCATCGGAGGCCGGTGGAGGAGACGGTGGTGCGGGGGTCGAGGGTGAAAAGGGAGACTTGTTGGTGGGGGAAGGAGGGGAAAGTTTGAGTGATGAGCGATGAGTGATGAGTGATGATGGAGAAACGACCATAGTCGGTGAGCATCTCAAGGTCGATGCCGGGGTATTCTTCGGCGAAGGTGGCGAGGTAGGAGATGTTGCCGAGAGTGTGGTCCTCTCGTTTGCCGGTGGCACCAAGAATGGTGATTTTGAGGTCGGAGGTCAGAACTTCATACTTCATACCTCCTGCCTCCGCCATAATCCAAGCCATGGCTTTGTGTAGGTCGTTGTAGTCTTGCTCCGCGACATGTATCCAGCGGTCGCCAAGCTCTCGTTTGGTCTCTTCCGTCAGCGAATCCCCATCCCCTATCACTACATAATTCTTAATTCTTAATTCCTCATTCTTAACTTCACAGTAGGCACTGTCGCAGCAGACGACAAAGTCGGCCTCGCGGAGGGCGCGGAGGGGAATTTCGTGGGAGGGGAAGTCGCCCGCGGCGAGGATTACGATATGCTTTGTCTTTTCCATTTGATGATACCCATAATACAGAACACCTCATAGACAGCATACATGATGGCCGAAGCCATGTAGCCGGTGGAGAGGTAGATGTAAACCAATATCGGCTCGCTGACGAGCCAAAAAATCCATTGCTGCCAATATTTCTGCGAGAGCATCCACATGCCTACGATGCCAAGGGCGGCCGACAGGCCATCGAGCCACGGCATGTTGCCTTCGCCTAGCATTTCCAACAGCCAGCGCAACACAAGAGTCAGTACCATCGTGGCCAATAACAGCCATGGCCAGAGTCTTTTGGGGCAGGAGGCGATGGACCGTTCGGTCTTTTCCTTGCTCTGTATCATGCCGCGCCACACCAGCAGGCCATAGATGGAGATGAGGAAATCGTAAATGCAAATACTCATATTGGCATACCAGCCAATATGGAAGTTGATGACGGTGTAAAATGCCGCCATTAGCAGACTCGACGGCCAAAGCCATCGGCTTGCTTTGTACTCGCTAAATACAAAGACCAAGCCGATGGCAGCGCCGATGATGTCCAGAGTATTCATTTAAAAGCGATAAATCAAGCGACCCATGAAGTTGATGCCGGGCTGCTGGAACCAGTAGTGATAGTTGTCGTAGGTCTGAGTAGAGGGATCGTAGGTGCCATAGATGTAGGCGCTGAGACGGTAGTCATGATCGAGGATGTTGTTGACGGCCAGCTGGCACTCGATTTCATTGTTGTTGCGCAGGCGGAAGGTGTAGGAGGCGCGGGCATTGAGAAGGAAGTAGGCGGGGACTTTGACCTCGTCACGACTGGTGTTGTCGGCATATTGTTCGCCGACGTATTTGCCGATGAGTTGCAACTTGGCATTGTCAACAGGGCGGTAAGTTGCCACGAGGGTGCCAACGACGGAGGGCGAGAGTGCGAGGTCAGTGGTGCCGAGGTCAAGAACGGTCTTGGTGTACCAGTCGTTGAGTGTTGCCTCGTATTGATAGTCGATGATTTTGTTGAGGCTCAGGGTGAGGTTGCCGTCAAGGGAGAACTGTTTGCAGAAGCGATAGCCACCGACGAGTTCGACGCCGATACGATAGCTTTTGTCAACGTTATCCATCAGCGAGTAGCCACTCTCGGTGACTTTACCGTTGGCGACCAGCTGGTCTTTATAGAGCATAGCATAGAGGTTGCCCTCGAAGTGGAAGTCCTGTTTCTGGAGTTGGTAGCCCAGTTCAAGGTCGAGCATGGTCTCATGGTTCATATGCGAACCGTCGGCCAGCGCTTCCTTGATGTCGGCACGTGCAGCCTCACGGTTGCTGATGCCCGCCACGAAATAGGCGCGCTGTTGATCGTCGATGCGGTAGTTGACACCCACCTTGGGGTTGAAGAAGAGGTGCGTGGTATCGTAGTCGAGTTGACCATATTTGTCGTCGGTGCCGTGGAGGCCGTAGCTGATGTAGCGCACCTGAAAGTCAGCATAGAGGTTAAGGCGGTCTGAGAACTCATAGTTCATTTTGGCGAAGGCTGTGGCGTCGTGTTTCTTACCCTTGCAGGAATACCAGTCGTCGTAGGGATTGTCTTCGCTGATGGCATTGTATTTCTCCACCCATACGAGGTTGCCATAATGTTTGCCGTCGTAGAGTTGGTAACTGCCACCGAAGGTGAGGGAAAGAGCATCCTTTTCATAGCGGGTCGAAAGAGTGGCGGTATATGCGTCGTTGCGCATGATTTTACGGTAGACGTAGTCGCTGATGGAGTCAGCGGGATTCATCATGGCGTAGAGGCTACTGAAGGACTTTTTTATATTCTTATCATCTTTGTAGCTATTGGTATAGCCGTAGCCGTAGGTGTAATCAAGGGCACTGCTAAAACTCCAGTAGTCATTGATGAGGTAGGAGTAGTAGAGTTGGTAGTGCTGCTGATTATAGTTGTCGGTTTCGTCGTCGTAGTAGTGGAAGTCACCGTTGGCGTCGTAGTATGCACCGCGGCTGTTATACGTGGGACCATTGGTCTCAATCTCGTTCAAAGTGGCACCATCGTAGGTGATGCCGCTTTTCTGTTTTCCAATGATGGCGATGGCTTTCAGCATAGAGCGTTTGCCATACCATCCGGCATTGAGGAAAAGGCTTTGTTGGTTGGTCTGGCCGCCGCGGATGAAACCGTCACTGTTAAGACCATTATAGGCAGCGTCAAAGGAAAAACCGTGCTTGGTGAGACCTGTTCCTGCCACCACGCCGTATTGCCAGGTGTTCCATGATCCGAAACCGAGGTCGGCGGTGGCATAAGGTTTCGTGGCTGTGTTAAAGGTGTGCATGTTCAAGGCTCCGCCAAAAGCCGCTGAGCCGCCGTTGCTGGCACCCACACCGCGCTGCAGCTGCACACTCTGTGCCATACCGCCGAGGTTTGGGATGTTGTACCAATAAACCTGCTGGCTCTCTGCGTCATTAAGAGGGATGCCATTGATGTTAACGTTAATACGCGTGGCGTCAACGCCACGGATGCGCATGCTGGTGACACCCACGGCGCCGTTCTCTGCCGAGGTTACCACGGAAGGCTCAAGTTCAAGCATGTATGGTACCGAGACAGCAATTTTGTTTTCCTCAAGCGTCTTCCTGTCAAGTGTGCTAGTGGTGAGCGGTGTCTTGTTGTCAACACGTGAAGAGGAGATAATCACCTCGTCGAGTCGACGAACAGTGTCCTGTGCTCTTAAAGGTGAAAAGTGAGAGGTGAAAGTTGAAAGTGAGAGCACACAGCAGGCTATCATCTGCTTGCGGCTAATCCTGGTGGCCTTATAAATAAGATAGCGACCACAACTATAGATGTGTTGTTTCATAATTTCATTCCTTACGCCGGCATTATCCGGATCAAGTTTAAAGGGTATGTTCTCAGCACACTATGCATCAAGCATCCTCGCAATCAAGCATTTGTGCGCACCCCTATGCGCTCTTTGATTGTGCAAAGATACAAATAAAATGAAAACTGAAGAAAAAATATGAAAAAATATCTTTCACCTCTCACCTCTCACTTCTCACCTTTCTCCTCCCTAATGTCCGTAGTCGGCCATGAATTTGATGCGCATCATTCGGATTTCCTCTTCGGTGTAGTCGGGGTCGTCCTGGTATTCCTCGTAGGCCTCTTCCAGCGAGGCACTCTCGGAGTTGCGCCAATAGTCGAGCAATTCCTCCTGGTGGTCGGGCTCGATCATCTCATTAATATAGTAATCTATATTTAATTTAGTGCCGCTGGAGATGATGTGCTCCATCTCGGTGAGCAACTCGTCCATCGTGATGCCCTTACCGGCGGCGATATCCTCGAGGCTCTTGCGACCGTCAATAGCGCGGATGATATAGACCTTGAGGCCCGACTTGTTGACTGCCGAGCGTACCACGATGTCCTGTGGACGCTCAATGTCATTGTCCTCCACATACTGCTTGATGAGGTCGATGAAAGGCTGGCCGTATTTCTGTGCTTTGGCGATACCCACACCGACACAGTGACTCAGCTCTTCGACGTTGCAAGGATATTGCAACGTCATGTCCTTCAGCGACGATTCCTCGAAGATGACGTAGGCAGGCAACTTCTCGCGCGAAGCAATGCTTTTCCTCAGACTCTTCAGCTGCACGTAGAGGGCTTCGTCGCCAGCCGCTGAAGCGCCTCCCGCTGCCGCTGCCACCAAGTCTTCCTCATCGTCGGTGTTCTCGGCTGAGTAGTCGTGGTCTGTGGTGACATAGATGCTGTAGGGCTTCTTGATGAATTTATTTCCCGCAGGGGTGAGCTTCAACACACCATACTGCTCGATTTCTTTCTGCAGCAAGCCTTCGAACTGTGCCTGCCGCAGGACGGCTTTCCAGAAAAGGTCGTCTTGGTCGGCACCACCACCAAACTGTTCCAGTTTGTCGAGGTGGTAGGTCTTGGTGTTGGTGTTCTTGCGGCCCATGATGACATCCACGATGTCTTTGGGCTTGAAGGCCTGCTTCATGGCTTGGATGGTCTCGAGGGCGTAGGCCATCTCCTCCTGGGCCTCCACACGCGGCTTGGGGTGCGTGCAATTGTCGCAGTTGCCGCAGTAGGGCTCGTTGTAATCCTCGCCGAAATATTTCAGTATGTTCAATCGCCGGCAGGCCGAACTCTCGGCATAGGAGACCATCTCCTGGACTAACTGCTTGGCCATCTCCTGCTCGGTGACGTTTTTGTCGGTAAAGAATTTGTAGAGTTTCTCCACATCCTGTTCACTGTAGAAGGCGATGCAGCGTCCTTCGCCCCCGTCTCGTCCCGCACGGCCGGTCTCTTGATAGTAGCCCTCGATGCTCTTGGGGATATCGTAGTGGATGACAAAGCGCACATCGGGCTTGTCAATACCCATGCCGAAAGCAATGGTGGCTACGATGACATCAACCTCTTCCATGAGGAACTTGTCCTGGTTCTCGGTGCGCACCTTGTTGTCGAGCCCCGCATGGTAGGGGAGGGCTTTGATGCCGTTGATGACTAGCAACTCCGCCAACTCTTCAACTCGCTTGCGGGTGAGGCAGTAGATGATGCCGCTCTTGCCGGGATTGTCCTTGATGAAGCGGATAATCTCCTTGTGGAGCGTCATCGGGTCGCTTGGTTTCGGGCGCACCTCGTAGTAGAGATTCGGACGGTTGAAACTCGAGATGAAGGTCTTCGCTTTCTCCATGCCGAGGTTCTTGATGATATCCTGCTGTACCTTGGGGGTAGCACTGGCAGTGAGGGTGAGGATGGGCACCTTGGGGTTGATATTCTTGATAGCCTCGCGAAGACGGCGGTATTCGGGACGGAAATCATGCCCCCATTCCGAGATACAGTGGGCCTCGTCAATGGCGAAGAAAGAGATTTTCATATGCTGCAGGAGCTCTATGGTCTCCTCTTTGGAGAGGGTTTCGGGAGCTACATATAGCAACTTGGTGTCGCCCTTCATGAGGTCGTCCTTCACCTCGGTGACCTGCGCACGGTTGAGCGACGAGTTGAGGAAGTGGGCCACACACTGGCTGCCCGAGGTGTAGCGTACAGCATCCACCTGATTCTTCATTAGGGCGATGAGGGGCGACACCACGATAGCGAGTCCTTTGCTGATGATGGCCGGCAACTGGTAGCAGAGGCTCTTTCCTCCGCCCGTGGGCATGATGACAAAGGTATCGTTGCCGTCCAACAGGCTCTGGATAATAGCCTCCTGGTCGCCTTTGAACTGGTCAAAACCGAAGATTTCTTTCAGATATGTATGTAAATCTTTCATCCTATACAATATTAAATGCGTTAACGCGTTATCATGTTAGTGTGTTAGTCTTCGCTTGCGCAAGTTACTTACGCATTTACGCGTTCACACATTAACACATTCAAACCGTTTTACAAAGATAAAAAAAAATTTTTATTCACAAAAAAAAATTTGACGGTGAAGAGTAGTGAAGAGATAAAAAATATTGCTATTCAGGTAATTAAGGACGAGAAAAAAGCGGTCGAAAATTTGGAAAACCATATCGGCGATAGCTTTTCGAAAGCGGTGGAGATTGTTTTTTTGGCCACGGGAGGCGACCCAAGGGGGGGCAACCATGCACAAAGCGGACGCGTCGTTGTCACGGGTATCGGCAAAAGCGCCAATATCGCCCAGAAAATCGTCTCTACGCTGAATTCTACAGGCACTCCAGCCCTTTTTCTCCATGCTGCCGACGCCATTCACGGCGACCTCGGTATGGTACGTCCCGGTGATGTGGTCATCTGTATCTCCAAATCCGGCAACACCCCCGAAATCAAGGTCCTCGTGCCACTCATCAAGAACTTCGGCAACACCCTTATCGCTATTGTCGGCAACACTGACTCTTTCTTGGCTCATGAGGCCGACCTGGTGCTCGACACCACAGTGGAGCATGAGGCCTGCCCCAACAACCTCGCCCCTACCTCCAGCACCACTGCACAACTGGTGATGGGCGATGCTCTTGCGGTAGCCCTCATCGAATGTCGCAACTTCACCGCTCGCGATTTTGCCCGCTTCCACCCTGGTGGCGCCCTCGGCAAACAACTCTATCTCCGCGTGGCCGACCTCTATATACAAAATGAACGTCCGGAAGTATCCCCCGCCACCTCTATCTCCGACACCATCATCGAGATGACCTCCAAACGCCTCGGTTGCGCTGTGGTCACCGACAATCAAGCAATCAAACAATCAAACAATCAAGCAATCCCGCAATCCCACATCCTCGGCATCATCACCGACGGTGACCTTCGCCGCATGATGCAAACCAGTCACATGCCAAAATATGCCTCCGATATCATGCACCCCAATCCCCGCACCATCCTCGACACCGAATACGCCGTCAACGCCCTCCAAATGATGCGCCAGAACTCCATCACCCAACTTATCGTCACCGATGCTGACCACCACTACCTCGGTATCATCCACATCCACGACATCCTCCGTGAAGGCATTATTTAGGGAGTGCAAGTAGTGCAAGTAGTGCAGGGAGTGCAAGACAATACAAAATAACGAGAAGATGACACAAAGTTTTGAAGAAGTTTTTGCCTGGAAGAAAGCCCATGCTTTTGTCTTGTTGGTGTATAAAATAACCAAAGGTTTCCCCGATGACGAAAGGTTTGGGTTGACATCACAGTTCCGTCGTGCTGCGGTGTCAATAGAGGCCAATATTGCAGAAGGATATAGGAAAATAGGAAAACCAGATAAATTGCGTTTTTTCAATATTTCAGAGGGTAGTCTGTCGGAATGCAAAGACTATATAATATTATCAAGAGATTTAGGTTATATCAATACACAACAATATTCGGAATTATGGGATGCTTCAGAAGAAGCAAGCAAGTTCTTGCTGTCATATTGTAACGGAATAATAAATAATGCAGGTATCACGGACTGAAAAGTACATCTGTCTTGCACTCCTTGCACTCCTTGCACTCCCTACTTCAAAAAAAATAAAAAAATGATCCTCTACACCGACAACGTTGTCAAAAAATACCGCTCCCGCACCGTCGTCAAAGGTGCCTCTGTCGAAGTCCGACAGGGCGAAATAGTGGGCCTCCTCGGCCCCAATGGTGCAGGAAAGACCACCACTTTCTATATGGTGGTGGGCATCATCAAGCCTTATAGTGGGAAAGTTTATCTCGCCCCGGAAACCGATCGCGGCGAAAGCGGCGAGACCGTCGAACTCACCCAATTCCCCATGTACAAGCGCTCGCAAATGGGTGTGGGCTATCTCGCACAGGAGGCCTCCGTTTTCCGCCACATGACCGTCGAGGACAACATCATGTCCATCCTCGAGTTCCGCAAAGACCTCGACAAAGAGCAGCGCAAACAGAAACTCGACTCCCTCATCGAAGAGTTCCACCTGGGCCACATCCGCAAAAGCAAAGGCATCCAGCTTTCTGGTGGCGAGCGTCGCCGTACCGAGATAGCACGTGCGCTGGCTAACGACCCGCGATTCCTTCTCCTCGACGAACCATTCGCCGGCGTCGACCCCATCGCTGTTCAGGACATCCAGGACATCGTCCTCGAACTCAAGCAACGTAACATCGGCATCCTCATCACCGACCACAACGTTCGCGAAACCCTCCACATCACCGACCGTGCCTACCTCCTCTACGAGGGCTCTATCCTTCAACGCGGTACCCCCGAAGACCTCGCCAACGACCCCGATGTCCGCGAGAAATACCTCGGCCGCGACTTCGTTCTCAAAGAACGCTCCCCACTCAAACAATCAAATAATATATAAATTTTCATTTTTCAATTTTCATTTTATTATGCTCCACGGGTTCGACAACGAGAAGTATCTTCGGATACAATCAGAACACATCAAAGAACGCATCAGCAAGTTTGGCAACAAACTTTATCTTGAATTTGGCGGTAAACTCTTCGACGACTACCACGCCAGTCGTGTCCTGCCGGGTTTCGAACCCGACAGCAAACTCAAAATGCTCACTCAACTGAAGGACGATGCCGAAATCGTTATCGTCATCAGCGCCGTGGACATCGAGAAAAACAAGGTACGCGGCGACCTCGGCATCACCTACGACGTCGACGTTCTCCGTCTGCGCGACGCCTTCATGCAGCGCGGATTCCTCGTCAACTCCGTAGTCATTACCCACTACAACGGCCAGGCCAGCGCAATGGCCTACCGTGAACGTCTCGAACGTCTGGGTATCAATGTCTATTACCATTACATCATCGAAGGCTACCCCACCAACGTCGAACTCATCGATTCCGATGAGGGCTTCGGGAAGAACGACTACGTAGAGACCACACGCCCCCTCGTCGTCATCACCGCCCCCGGTCCTGGCAGCGGAAAGATGGCCGTCTGCCTCAGCCAGCTCTATCAGGAGAACAAGCGCGGCATCAAGGCCGGCTACGCCAAGTTCGAGACCTTCCCCATTTGGAGCATACCCCTGAAGCATCCTGTCAATATCGCTTATGAGGCCGCCACCGCCGACCTCGACGATGTCAACATGATCGACCCCTTCCACCTCGAAGCCTACGGCGAGACCGCCGTCAACTACAACCGCGACATCGAGATATTCCCTGTACTGAACGCTATATTCGAACGTATATATGGCGAACGCGACCCACAGGGAGCGAATGCACCCCAAGGGGGCAATCCCTACAAGTCACCTACTGATATGGGTGTCAATATGGCAGGCTTCTGCATCTCCGACGACGAAGCTTGCTGCGCTGCGTCTAAAGACGAGATTATCCGCCGCTACTACACTGCTCTCTGCGACTACGCCAACGGCAAGTCCTCCAAACACGAGATTGACAAGATAGCCTTGCTGATGAAGCAGGCCAAAATCACTACCGACGACCGACGCACCACCGTCGCTGCTAAGGAGCGACGCGACAAGGAGGGTGTGCCCGCCGCCGCCATCGAGATGCCCGACGGCACCATCATCACTGCCCATAGCGGCGACCTGCTCGGTGCCTGTGCCGCACTGTTGCTCAATGCCTTGAAACATCTGGCTGGCATCGACCACAGCGTCAAACTCATCTCGCAGAAGATGATAGAGCCCATCCAGCACACCAAAGTCTCCATGCTCCACGGAAGCAACCCGCGCCTGCACACCGACGAGGTGCTCGTCACCCTCTCCATCCTCAGCCTCTTGGACGACAACTGCCGTCGCGCCCTCGACTGCCTCCCGCTCCTTGATGGCTGTCAGGCGCACACCACTGTGATGACCAGCGAAGTCGACCGCAAAATCTTTAAGAAACTCGGCGTCGGCCTCACCAGTGAGCCTATCCGCAAAGATTGATGTAAAACAACTGAAACAATAAAACAGCAAGGACACCCCTTCAGAGGTGTCCTTGCTGTTCTTGGTTTACCTGCTGTACGGCTTTAGGCCATCATTCTTAGTTCAAGAACAGCCTCATCTTCAAGCCTCCTGCCTGAACATTCTGGCAGCAGCGGGCAAAACACATGATGTTCTGGAGTATCTGCTCCGAGGGTTGTATGGTTGTGCTTGCAGAGGTCGGAAATGTGTCCGCTGGGGTAAATTCGTATTCCTGCATCATACGCGCCTTTATATGTTGAACAATCAATTTTTATTTACCTATAATAACTCTTATTCCACAAAAAAATTGTCCCCAACCAAAAATTTAACATTTTTAACACTGCGATCAATATCTTAAAATATTTAACATCAAAAACAATATTTTTTTATGATTGCCGTTTCTTTATCATCTGATGTTGCGCTTTTGTGCTGTTTTTTGTAAATAATTAAAACATTATAACATATGAAACTAAATCGTATTCTTGTAGCCGCCTTCCTCGGTGTCGCCATGCTTTTTGGCTCCACCGCTGAGGCCTGCACCAATTTTCTCTTCACCAAAGGTGCCACCAAAGATGGCAGCACCATGATTACCTACGCTGCCGACAGCCATACGCTCTACGGCGAGCTCTACTATCGTCCCGCCGCCGACTATGCCCCCGGTACGATGATGCAAGTCGTCGACTGGGACAGCGGCAAGAAGCTTATTATGATTCCCCAGGTGGCCCATACCTACAGCGTGGTGGGCAACATGAACGAGTGGCAGCTGACCATCGGCGAGACCACCTACGGCGGTCGCGAAGAACTGGCCAACGAGATAGAGGGCGGTATCGACTACGGCAGCTACATCTACCTCACCCTCCAGCGTGCCAAGAACGCCCGCGAGGCTATCCAGGTGCTTGCCGGCTTCATGGCCCAATACCCCTACCACAGCGAGGGCGAGAGTTTCTCCATTGCCGACCCCAATGAGGTGTGGATTCTCGAACTCATCGGCAAGCGTCCCAACACCGTGAAGCCTGAATTGGCTAAGAAGTTGAAATATAAATACACCGATGGCGCCGTATGGGTGGCCCGTCGCATCCCCGACGGCTACGTGAGCGGTCATGCCAACCAGGCCCGCATCACCACCTTCCCCCAGGAAGGCGCCTTTAACAAAGCCAAAGGCAAAGGCCTGCATAAGGTTATCAGCAGCAAGCACCTTGACTATATCTTCGAGCCCGAGGTGGAGTGCGTCTACTGCGACGAGGTGATCACCTACGCCCGCGCCTGCGGCTGGTATGACGGCAAGGATGCCGACTTCTCGTTCTGCGACACGTACGCTCCCCTGACCTTCAGCGGCCTCCGCGGCTGCGAAGCCCGTGTCTACGCTATGTTCCACCGCGTGGCCTCCGGTATGGAGAAATACGAGCCCTACGCCATGGGCGACAAGAACGCCGAACGTATGCCCCTGTGGGTGAAGCCCGACCATAAAGTCGACGTCCACGAGGTGATGAACCTCATGCGCGACCACTACGAGGGCACCTCGATGGACATGACCAACGACCTCGGTGCTGGTCCTTTCAAATGCCCCTACCGCTGGCGTCCCATGGGCTTTGAACTCAATGGATGGAACTATGTCCATGAACGTGCCACCAGCACCCAGCAAACCGGTTTCAGCTTCGTGGCCCAGTGCCGCAGCTGGCTGCCCGCCAAGGTCGGCGGCATCCTCTGGTTCGGTGTCGACGACACCTACTCGACCGTCTACTGCCCCATGTACTGCGGCATCACCGAGATCCCCGAGTGCTTCCGTCAGGGCAACGGCGATATGGTGACATACAGCGAGACGGCCGCCTTCTGGCTCTTCAACCGTGTGACCAACTTCGTCTACAGCCGTTACTGCGACATGATTGTCGACCTGCAGAAGGTACAGAATAGCCTCGAGGAAGGCTATATCGCTGATGTGCAGAAATTTGACCAACGCGCCAAACAGAGCGAAGGTGAGGCCCTTACCAAGCAACTCAACGACTTCTCCGGCCGCGCCGCCATGAAGATGATGACTGAGTGGAATAAGCTCGATAAATACCTGCTTGTCAAATATATGGACGGCAACATAAAGAAAGAGAAAGACGGCCAGTTCGAGCGCACCGAGACCGGCAACGCTGTCTTCCCCGCCCAGCCCCACTACCGCGCCGAATGGCAGCGCATGATTGTCAACGACCACGGTGACGTGATTCGCGAGAAATAACCTTAGAAAACCAAAACAATACAAAGGGTGTCGACTTCTGTGCGACACCCTTTTGTTTTGCCCTTTTTTAGGAATTAAAATCTTTTATATTGTAAAAAAGTTGTATCTTTGCAGTTTAAAACTGATGTGATGAGCCTTCTTGGGAAGATTATATCATATTGTAAAAGAAAAGATTGTAAAGAAACAACGGAAGAGCCTGTGAGCAAATTTCTCATAGTGGGACTGGGTAATGTGGGTGCCGAATATGAAGGCACGCGCCACAATGCGGGATTCATGGTGGTCGACGCGTTGGCCAAGGAGGCCGACGCCCGGTGGAGCCTGGAGCGTCACGCCTACCGCACGGAGATACGCCACAAAGGACGCATCCTGGTGCTCATCAAACCCACCACCTACATGAACCTCAGCGGCAAGGCAGTGAAGTACTGGCTGCAGGCCGAGAAGATAGAACTTCCGAATCTGCTGGTTGTCGTTGACGACCTGGCCCTTGACCCCGGTATCGTCCGCATCAAGAAGCAGGGGGGCGCGGGTGGCCACAACGGTCTCACCGACATCGAAGCACTGCTGGGCACCCCCAACTACAACCGCATGCGTATGGGTGTGGGCAGCAGTTTTGGACGCGGCCACCAGGTGGACTATGTGCTCGGCCGTATCGAGGGTGAGGATCTGGCGAAGATGGAAGAGGCCATGAAGACCGCTGGCGACGCCATCAAATGCTTTGTCACCCAGGGTATCGACCGCACGATGAACCTTTACAACAAGAAGGGAAACGCACATGAAGGTAACGTTTAACGGCTAAAGTTTAGAGTTTAAAGTGAATCTGACGCTGGACATAGGGAATACCGCTGTGAAATGGGCCACTTTCGATGGAAAGGAGCTCGTGGATTGCGGCTATGGTATGTCTGACGAACTGGTGGCGAAAGCCGACTATATGCTCGCCTGTGCCAGCGGAGAGATGCCCGAAGGGGTCTCTGTGCAGCGACTGACTGCCGACATGCCGTTGCCGATAAAGCTCGACTACAAAACTCCCGAGACGCTGGGAGCCGATCGCATTGCCGATGCTTGTGGCGCCGCAGGGTTGCATCCCGGTGAATCTTGTCTGGTGATTGATGCCGGCACCTGTATCACTGTTGACTTCATCGATTCCAAAGGCGTGTACCACGGCGGTGCCATCATGCCGGGATTGAAGATGAATCTGCAGGCACTACATACTTTCACGGCCAAACTGCCATTAATAGACCTCGAAGGGGTGGAGAAACCCCCCGTATTAGGACGTTCGACAGAGGAAAGTATCCTTGCTGGCACAATAGGAGCCACGCTTCTGGCGTTGGCGGGATATGTGGCTCTCTACAAGGAGAAAGCCCCGAATCTGCGTGTGCTGCTTACTGGCGGTGATGCCAAATATCTTTTGGCCTCGGGCACAAACAACGGTTGGGAACATGTGCAGAATTTGACATTGATTGGACTGAACGAGATAATGATATACAATGAGAAATAAGAGTTTTTTAGTGGGTCTGATTTTAATGGGTTTGATGGGCGGTATGAATGCCCAGAACGGCTTTAACATGCCTTATTCGCAATTTGGCATTGGATTGCCCGACATGCCCTACGACTTGCCTATTGCCAACCGCATGGGCGGTGTCGTCTACACCCTTTCGGGCGACAACTTTATCAATCCTTTCAACCCCGCTTCTTACGGCTCCATCGGCATGGAGAGTTTCGTTTTCGACATGGGCGCCAACATCCAGCTGACGCGACTGCAGAATAACGACAAGAAAGTCAATGATGCTGACGGCAACATCACCCATCTCGCTTTCGGTATGCCCATCACCAAATGGTGGAAAATCGGCGGCGGACTGACAGCCTACACTTCGGTGGATTATGCTTCGGTGTCACAAGGGATGTACTTGGATAGCAGCATTATTAAGACTGTCTACGACGGCACCGGCGGAGTCAACACGGCTTTCATCGGCAGTGCCTTCAATATCTTGGGTGACAAAATCGGCGACCGCCGTCTGCAGGTGGGTTTCAATATCAACTACCTCACTGGCCGCATCCAACGTGCCATCACCTATTCGTTCCAAGGTATCGACTCCACTCATTACAAACCCTCACGTCGCTACAAGGAGACCAAGGTGGGCAACGTAACCTTTGATTTGGGCTTGCAGTATTGGGAGCCTCTGGGTGAGAAATACACGCTGGGTGTAGGACTCACTTACAAACCCTACCGCAAGATGGATGTTACCGATATAGCCCTCATCTACACCTTCTACACCAGTGACCAGTCGTTGGCCGACACAATCTTCCCCGCTGTTGGCGAGTCGTCCGAATTCACCAGCACTCTCGAGCAGGACCACACTTTCGGCATCGGCCTCAGCTTCGAGCGCAACGATCGCTGGCGTGTGGCTGCCGATGCCACCTTCTCCGGATGGGCCGACATGAAATACACCGAAGGTGTCAATCCTCCCATCATGGGTCAGAGCGCTGTCACCACGGGCCCCTACAGTCGTTATGCGCTGGGGTTCGAAAAGATTGGCGTGATGGATGCCTCCACCTATTGGGGCCGCATCAGCTGGAGTGCCGGTGTCCACACCGAACAGGGAGCATTGCGTCTTATGTTGGACGGGAAAGAACAGGTCATCAACTCCTGGGGAGTAGGCCTCGGTGCCACCCTGCCCATGCGCAAGGGTCGTTCGCTGCTGACCCTCAGCGTGGGCTATCGCAGCTTCGGCAACAAAGACCTCCTGCAGCGCAACAGCGTCACCATCGGCATCTCTGTGAGCAGTTGCGAACGCTGGTTTGTGAAGAGGAAGTATAACTAAGGAGAGATTCTGGGTTATAGAAAAGGAATGCAAGAAAAGAATTTTAAGCGATACTAAACAGTAAAGAGAAAGAATACAACCAATGCCGAAGGCATGTTCCCGCCGGAGGCGAAATAACCCCACATGGAAATGTGGGGAGACAGAGAACAAAAACAATAAAAAAATAATCACAATGAAAACGATCAAATCACTGACGATTGGAATCTTCCTGGCAGCTATGGGTTCCTCCGCAATGGCTCAGCTGCCCGACTGGGGCTGCTCCGACGAGGTGCAACAGCAAATGCTCGAACCTGTGTCCCTCTATCAGGACGCTATTGCACAGTATAAGTCTACCAAAGATACCCGCTGGCTCGAAGAGGCCTACCCCTACTGGAAACAGATTGTGGCCAACTGCCCCAAGCAGAGCAAGAACCTCTACAACAACGGTGCCAATATCATGCGTGTCAAAATAGCCAAAGCCAAAGACCAGGCTGAGCGCGATGCCTACATCGACGAGCTGATGAACATGTATGATGTGCGTATCGCCACTTATGGCGAAGGTCCCAAATGGACGGCCAAGAAGGCTATGGACCTGCAGGACATCCTGAAGAACGATGGTCTCGAGCGCTACTATCCTCTCTATGACCAAGCCGTCAAGATGGAGGGTGACCTCGAAGCCGGCTATCTCGTGAAGTACATGGAAGCCACCATCGACTATGTGCGTGCCGGCAAGGCTGAGCCCACCCTGGTGGTTGACAACTACGACATCGCCAGCGAGAAACTCGATGCCGAACTGGAGAAGAATATCGACGACAGCGTGAAAGCTGCCACCATTCGTGGCTACATCGCCGGTGTCGAAGCGGCCTTCTCTCCCTACGCCACCTGCGACCAGCTGGTGGAAATTTACGGCAAGAAGTTCGAGGCTGACCCCGAAAACATCGATCTGCTCAAGAAAATCACCGGCATCCTGAAAAAGAAACGCTGCATTGACCAGCCCCTCTTCTTCTCGGCCACAGAGAATCTCTACCGTCTGGAACCCAACCCCGCTACCGCTATGCTGATGGGTCAGATGTGCCTCTCGAAGAAGCAGTACTCCGAAGCCATCCAGTATCTCCGCGATGCCGCCAAGGATCTCACTGGTAAAGACAAATACATGGCCTACCTTTACCTCGGCCACTGCTACAACAGTACCAACAGCTACTCGGCAGCCCGTTCGGCCTACCTCTCCGCCGCCGAAGCCGACCGCACCAAGGGTGAGCCCTACCGCATGATAGCACAGCTCTATGCTGCTACCGCCTCCACTGCTTCTGACGACAATATGAGCGGTTGCAGCGCCTACTGGGCCGCTGTCGACAAACTCAACCGCTCCAAAGCCGTCGATCCCTCGGAGGAGAACGTGCAGGCCTGCAACGCCCTCATCGGTCGCTACAGCGCCCACTACCCCAAGACCGCTCAGGCCTTCATGCTCAACCTCGAGAATGGCAAGAGCTTCCGCGTCCCCGGATGGATTGGCGAAACCACAACGGTTAGAACTAGGTAAGAATAAAGAACCCCAAAGGGGAACTGAATACCTTGGAGAAGAGAGAAAATACTGGTGAAGAACGGAGAATTAAGAATCTTTGGAGAATAGGTTGCGTCAGCCTATTCTTCATTCTTCATTCTTCATTCTTCACTCTATTCGTTTCTTGCGGTAATGATATGAAAGATATCGACCGCTTTGAGCGCAAGACCCCTCCCGACCAAGAAATCAAAGAGGCCCATGTGTGGCGTACCGAGGAAGGAAAACCGCAGCTCGAGCTCGATGCCCCCACCATTGTCCAATACCGACAACCCGACACCCGAACCATCTACCCCGACGGTGTCGAACTGCGTTTCTACGACGAGAACCGGCGTGTCCAAACGCTGATTCGCGCCAAGAAGGCTACCTCCTTCGACGATAAGAATATCCTCACAGCTTCCGATAGCGTCGTCGTTATCGACTATACAAATGGCGACACCGTCTATCTCAAGGACATCACTTGGGAATCGGATAACGACATCATCTATTCGCACAATCCCGTCCGTGCCGTCAACGGCAATCGCGTCACCTATGGCGACGGATTCACCAGCGACGGTAGCATGACCAACCTCCGTATCACCCGCCAACGCGGCACCATAGAGTTTAACGACTAACACATTCACGTATTCACGCAATAACGCATTCCTAATGCAATATACAGCCAAAGAAATAGCCAATCTCATCAAGGGTACCGTCGAGGGCGACGAGAACACCCGCGTCTGGAAACCCTGCATCATCGAAGAGGGCGAAGAGGGGGGCATCACCTTTCTAGGAAACCCCAAATACACCCATTATATCTACGAAAAGCAGGCTTCGATAGTCATTGTGCGACGCGACTTCGTTCCCGAGCAGGAAATCAAATCCACCCTCATCCGCGTCGACAACCCCTATATGGCCGTCGCCAAACTGCTGCATGCTTTCAACAAGCGCAGCAAGCCTCCCAAAGGCCGTTCCTGGCGTAGCAGTGTGGGTCGCGGCTCCAAACTTGGTAAACAATGTTATCTCGGACCCTACGCTGTGGTGGGTCGCCACTGCCGCATTGGCAACAACGTGAAGATCTATCCTAACGCCACCATTGGCGACAACGTCGTCATTGGTGACGACACCATCATCTATGCCGGTGCTAAAGTGTACGAGGGTGTCGAAATCGGCCGTCGCTGCATCCTCCATGCAGGGTGTGTCGTTGGTTCCGACGGTTTTGGCTTCGCTCCCGACGGCAACGGGGGATGGAACAAAATCGACCAAATCGGCAATGTCATCCTCGAAGACGATGTTGAGGTGGGTGCCAATACCTGCATCGACCGCGCTGCCATGAAGTCCACTATCCTCCATCAGGGAGTCAAAGTCGACAACCTCTGCCAGATAGCCCACAATGTGATTATCGGACGCAACACCGCTATGGCCTCGCAAGTGGGTATTGCCGGCAGCTGCAAGGTGGGTGAGGAATGCATCATCGCCGGTCAAGCCGGCCTTGTGGGACACATTACCGTCGGCGACCATGTGACCATCGGTGCGCAGAGTGGTGTAACCCATTCGGTGCCCTCCGACCAGACCATCTTCGGCAGTCCCGCAATGGAATCCTCCAAGCGCCGCAAGGTCGAGGTGTTGGTTCGTAACATCGAAAAATTGGCTCAACGTATTGACAATCTGGAGAAGAAATGAGTCCCTGGAAAGTAACGAGTGTCTTCGCCAGTATCATCGCCTGTCTGACAGCTATCAGTATGGTTTTCCCTCGAGAGGGTATCACCATTGGCGATCATTCCTATTACCTGCCGACCATCTGCGACCTCACTGAAGCTAACACCACAGGCACTGTCGCTATCGGAGGAAACAAGGCTATTGAAATTCCCAAGGAGATTACAGCCCTGAGCGATTCTATTGATTTCCTCGAGTCCTCTTTCGACCAGAGCGACACCCGCTTCTGGCTGCCCTCGGCTTCCTATTTCGACGACTTCTGGGCCACTGCCGAGAACACCGCCACTACGGGTCGCGTGGTGCGCATCATGCACTATGGCGACTCGCAAATTGAGATGGACCGCATCAGCTATCAGCTCCGTGCCTACATGCAGCAGCACTTTGGTGGTGGCGGTCCGGGAATGCTCCCCTTCCGTACCATCATCGCTTCCACTTCAGTTTCGCAAAGCGCCAGCGGCAGCCTGACTCATCTGGCTTCCTTCGGCGACAGTACGGTGGTACGCTCACGCGGTAACTACGGCCCCATGATGCAGTGCTTTCGTATGGTTGGCAACGCTTCCGTGTTCGTCAAAGCTTCTTCCAATTCGAAGACCGGCGACCGCCTCAAGCATTTCTCCCGCATTCGTCTGGTGTATAACGACCGTAGCGGGAATTTCAAGGCCACCCTCTCGGAAAAGAAAAAGAACCGCTATAGCACCTCCTTCTCCTCGAAGAAATCCGGCGTAGGTAGCATGCTGTGGTCTCTCGACTCCGCAGCCACTGCATTCAATATCACCACTTCCGGCAGCGCCGACCTATACTGCATCACCGTCGACAACGGTCCCGGTGTGGCGGTCGACAATATCCCCATGCGCGGATGCTCCGGTTCCCAGTTCACATCTGTCGACAAAAATCTGCTGTCACGAGCCTATGCTCAACTTGACATAGCAATGATTATCCTCCAGTTCGGTGGCAATTCCGTCCCCTACCTTAGGAGCAACAAATCCATCTCCACCTACTGCAATACCATGGGTAAGCAAATCGACTACATCCACCAGTGCTGCCCCAAAGCCAAGATTCTCTTCATCGGTCCTTCCGACATGAGCACCAGTGAGCGTGGGAAACTCCAGACCTATCCCATGCTGCCTACCCTCATCGACAGTCTTCGCGTCACCGCCAACCGTCACGGTGCCGCCTTTTGGAGCATCTACCATGCCCAGGGAGGGTGGAACTCTATGTTGGCTTGGAAGAAGCAGGGATTGGCTGGCAGCGACTATGTCCACTTCACCCCCAAAGGGGCTGCCATCATGGGTGAGCGACTCTCCACAGCCTTCGACAACAGCTACCGCCTGTATGGTATGAAACGTCGCCTGAAAGCCATCAAGAAATAAATAGCAAACGTCATGCGATTTCTCCTTAGCCTCATCGCCCTCCTATCCTTGTCACTCTGTGCCTGCGGTCAACAGAGGAATGGCAAAGCAAAAGACCCACTGCATGTCGATGTACCCGAATATTCCTTTATCAATTATGACGGCAACAATCTCCGCTACAATACCGCCTCGCCGTCCATGAGGTTATTCTTTGACAAATGGCATCGTGTGGTCTCCACCGGTCAGGGGAATCTCAATATCGTGCATATCGGCGGCTCACACGTACAAGCCGGCACCATGAGCAATACCATTCGCTGCAACCTCATGCATGCCTTTCCTCGCCTTGTGGGCAACCGAGGGATGATCTTCCCCTATTCGGCTGCAGCCAAATGCAATAACCCCCGCGACTACCGCGTCCATTGTGCACAGAAGGTCTCTCTCTCTCGCAACGTTCACAGGGAATACCCCTATCCTCTCGGTCTTTGCGGCATCAGCATCACTGCGGCCGATACGCTCACCGAGGTGGCTATCGTGATGAACGAGCCTACCGTCGACTACGCTACCAACAAGATTGTCGTTTTCGGCCATTCCGACGAGAAAGTGGTGCCGTTGCTTAATATCGGTTACCTCGAAATCAGTCCGTCCTACATCGATACCGTCTCCGAACGCTATGTCTTCAATCTCGGGCTCCCTGTCGATTCTTTCGCCGTGATTCTCCCCTGCCAGGCTGGCGAGAGTTTCACGCTCACAGGCATCTTCCTCGGCAACCGTCGCCCGGGGTTCTCTTTCCACTCCATCGGTGTCAACGGGGCTGCGGTGCCCAACTACCTGCGCTGCGAGCATTTTGCTCGCGACCTGCGTATGCTGCATCCCGATATGGTCGTTTTCGGCATTGGCATCAACGATGCTGCAGATCCTGACTTCGACACCGCAGCTTTCCGTCGCGGCTACCTCAGCCTCATCGACTCCATACGTTCCGTCAATCCCGACTGTGCTTTCGTATTCCTTACCAACAACGATAGTTTCCGCCCCGTGCGCCGCAAACGCCGCACCCACTATGAGGTGAACCGCAATGGTCTTCTCGCACGCGAGGTGTTCTACCGGCTGGCCGACGACTGTGGTGGGGCTGTGTGGGACCAGTTTGAGATTATGGGTGGACTCAAGTCCATGGATACTTGGTATAAAGAGCAACTGGCACAGAAAGACCGCGTCCATTTCACCACCGCCGGCTACCAGCTCCTCGGAAATCTCTTCACCAACGCCCTCTTTGATGCCTACTTGAACAGTAGGCAGCCGACAATGGGCAGTAGGAAGTCGGATGGCGCGGAGAAACTACCAACTAAAGAAAGAAAATGAACGACATCCCCGCATATCTCGCCAGCCTCTTCGCCTTCAACGACGACCACCCGCTGCTTTTCACCCAGATTCATTTCTGGGTCCTCTTTTTCATCATCTATCTCTTCTTCTCATTCATCGTCTCCTATAAGAAAAAGGATTCTTCCTTCTCGCCCATCAAGCGTGTCTTTAGAAACGGCTATCTATTCTTCTTCAGTCTCTTCTTTTATTACAAGACCTCGGGTCTCTTCGTTCTGCTGCTCATCTTCTCCACCCTCTTGGGCTGGTCGCTCGGCATCGGCATGGACCACTCCCTCTCCACCGCCCGACGCAAGTTCCTGCGCACCATCGGTGTTGCAGTCAACCTCGGCATCCTCTGTTTCTTCAAGTACGCCTATTTTTTCACTGACATCTTCAACGCCACTTTCGGCACAGAATACTCCATCGCCATCAAGATTTTCCTCCCCGTCGGCATTTCCTTCTTTACCTTCCAGAACATCAGTTATATCGTCGACGTCTACAAACGCAAGATTCCTCACGTCTCCAACATCCTCGACTTTGGTTTCTACACCGCTTTCTTCCCCCAGCTTGTCGCCGGTCCTATCCTTCGTGCCGATCAATTCGTCCCGCAGCTCTACAAACCCTTCTTCCTTTCCCGCCGCCAGTTCGGCATCGCCATCTTTTGGATTGTCAACGGATTGATAAAAAAACTGGTCCTTGCCGACTATCTTGCCGCCTGCTTCGTGGATCGCATCTTCGAAAACCCCAATCTCTTCACCCCCTTCGAGAATTTCTCGGGACTGATGCTCTACTCCCTGCAGGTTTATGCCGACTTCTCGGGCTATACCGATATTGCCATCGGCGTGGCAATGCTTATGGGCTTCTACCTGCCTGTCAACTTCAACTCGCCCTATAAGGCGCAGAACCCCACTGACTTTTGGCGTCGCTGGCATATGTCGCTCTCGCGCTGGCTACGCGACTACCTCTATATACCACTTGGTGGCAATCGTACCTCGGGCGTCACCTCCTATTGCATCCTCTTTGCCATTCTGCTCATTGCCGCTTTCCGTTTGAAGATAACGGGATTCACCATTGCCGTGGTGGCCATCATTGCCGTCATCCTGCTCCTCTATTTCTTCCGGCCTTCACATCGCAAGACCTTGGGCACCAATGTCAACAACATGGACACCATGCTTCTCGGTGGCCTCTGGCACGGCTCCTCCTTCAACTTTATCACCTGGGGAGGATTGAACGGACTCGGCATCCTCGTTTTTAAATGGTGGAAAGGTTGCCCCTGGCGTTTTCGGCTCCTCGTGCTGTTCCTCGCCACCGTCTCCCTCGGCATTGCCAGTCATACTACCGACCTTCCGCTTCTCAACCTCCTCTACTATTGCATCTTCACCCTCCTCATTGGCTTCACAATAGTGTTCCTCCTCAAACGTTTCTGCCAAGTCCCTACTCTCAACTCTCAACTATCCACTGCATGGGCCGTCGCCATCACTTTCGTCTTCATCTCTTTCACCCGACTCTTCTTCCGCTCGGGCTCGAACCTCGACCCTGCGGAGGCTAACGAACAGGCTTGGCAGACGGCATCCATGATGGTCGAGCAGATAGGCTCCCATTGGGAACTCTCGCAGATTCCTGCTATCCTTGCCAACTACTGGAATGTCTTCCTTGTCTTCGTCATCGGAATGATTGTCCACTGGCTCCCCACACGCTTCAAGCGCCGCTATCGCATTTGGTTCGCCTCCATGCCCCTGTGGCTCATCGCCGCCGTATGCGTCGTCACAGCCGTAGTGCTCTACCAGTTTGTCACCGCCGGACCCCAACCTTTCATCTATTTTCAATTCTAAGGTATGAAAAAGCTATTCTTTCCGCGGATAGGAGGATTCCCTTTCAGCAACCTGTTGGCTGTCCTCATCAACCTTGCCTTTGCGTACATTATCTATATGATTACGCGGGTGGCCTTTGTGCTTGAAAACTGGGATCTCTTCGGCGCAGGATGGGGTGCCCTCACGACGAGCGACCTCCTTGCGGGTAGTCTACGTTTCGATACCGCTGCTATCTTTTACACCCACGCTCTTTGGATTGTCCTCATGCTGCTACCCGTTCACCTCAAAGAGCGTCCGTGGTGGCACACCCTTTGCAAATACATCTATGTCACCGTCAACACCCTCGCCATCTTCTTGAACCTCTCCGACGCCGTCTATTCGCGTTTCACTGGACGTCGCACCACGGCCACTTTCTTCAGCGAATTCTCCAACGAAGGCAATCTCGGTGGAATCCTCTTCACCGAAATTCTCAACCATTGGTATCTCCTCCTACTCTTCCTCTTCCTTGTGGCTATCATGGTACTCTTCTACGTCAAACCCGCATCTACTCACTCAAGCATTCAAGCATTCAAGCAATTATGCATTAAGTACTACCTCATCAATACCCTTTCCCTTCTGCTCTTCATCCCCCTGGCCATTGGTGGGATGCGTGGAGGCTTCACCACTGCGGTGCGCCCCATCACCATCAGCAATGCCAACCAGTACGTCAACAGCCCCACCGAGGCCGCCATTGTCCTTAACACCCCCTTCTCCCTTATCCGCACCATCGGAAAGAAACCCTTCACCACCCCCCATTATATGACGGAAGCCGAGATGGACGCCCTCTATTCTCCCCTCCACTCAAATAATCAAGCAATAACACGATTCAACAAAAAAAACGTCGTTGTCCTCATTGTCGAGAGTTTCGGCCGCGAATACTCAGGTTACTTTAACAACTCACGCACTCACGCACTCACGCACTCACGCACTCAATATGTCTCCTACACCCCCTTCTTCGACTCCCTCGCCTCCCACTCGCTCACCTTCCGGTATTCCTTTGCCAACGGACGCAAGAGCATTGACGGAATGCCCTCCATCCTCTCCTCCATTCCCATGTTCGTCGAGCCCTTTTTCACCACCCCTGCATCCCTTAATGACATCAGTGGTATTGCGGGCCTCCTCGCCGACGAAGGCTACTCGTCGGCTTTCTTCCATGGGGCGGAAAACGGCTCCATGGGCTTTCAGGCTTTCGCTCGTACCACAGGCTTTCAACGCTACTACGGACGCGACGAATACGATGCCGATGCACGATTCGGTGGCGACAACGACTTCGATGGCACCTGGGCCATCTGGGATGAACCATTCCTGCAATACTATGCCCTCACTATGAGCGATATGAAGGAACCCTTCGTCACCGCAGTCTTCACCGCCTCATCCCATCACCCCTATCAAATTCCCGAGCATTATCGCAGCTGTTTCCCCGAAGGAACACTGCCCATACATAAATGCATACGTTACACCGACAACGCCCTCCGTCGCTTCTTCGAGACCGCCTCTAAACAGCCTTGGTATAACAACACCCTCTTCGTTATCACTGCCGATCATACCAACACCACCGAAAAAGACGAATACCGCACCTCGTTAGGTCTCTTCTCCGTACCCATTGCCATCTACGACCCCTCCGGCGAACTGCCGCGTGGTATGCAGCCCATTGTCGCACAGCAGATTGATATTATGCCCACCCTCCTCTCTATTCTCGGATACGAAAAACCCTATATAGCCTTCGGGAAAAACCTCCTGGACACCACCTACTCAAACAATCCCGTCCGACCACAGGGAACGGCCTTGAGCACCGCTGAAGTAAATCAAAATAGCGAAGAAGCAATCAAGCAATCCGGCAATCGTGGTTGGGCTGTCAACTACTGCAACGGCATCTACCAATATGTCGAAGGAAACTATCTCCTGCAGTTCGACGGCCAGCAATCCACAGCCCTCTACAACTATGTCGACGATCCCCTGCAGAAAAACAACCTTCTTGAAACACAAACAATCAAACAATCAGACATTCAAACAATCGCTGATTGCATGACCCTCCGCCTTAAAGCCATCATCCAATCCTACATGATTCGCATGACCACCAATCATTTGATTATCCGCGACGGTGACCTCGAAAAATAATTTTTGTTCTATATTAAAAAAGTGCGTATCTTTGCATCTTCAAATCAATTAACAAATGAGTCACAAAACTGCGATAAGACTTTATGAGTTAGCCTCCTACGTGCTGATTCTTGGTGCCACGGCAGTCTATTTTATGCTGAGCGACAACCCACGCAAACTCTCGCTCACCATGCTGCTCGTCGCGCTGGCTCTTTTTACCCGCTGGATGATGGAACGCCACCGCGCCAAAGCTTGCGATGAGGAGAACGACCAGCTGAAAGCCGACCTCCGCCGTCTCACGCAACTGCTCGCCGAAGAAAAAAAGAAAAACTCAAGCAATCAAACAATCAAACAATCAAACAATATTTAAGTTTTATGGCAACAACGACCGATATCAAGAACGGACTTTGCATCAATTTCAACAACGACATCTACACCATCGTTGAATTCCTCCACGTGAAACCCGGTAAGGGAGCCGCCTTCGTGCGTACCAAAATGCGCAACGTGAAGACTGGCCGTATGCTCGAAAACACCTTCCCCAGCGGTGCCAAAATCGACATCGTGCGTGTCGAGCGTCGTCCCTACACCTATCTCTACAAAGAGGGCGACATGCATGTCTTCATGCACACCGAGACCTACGAGCAGATTTATATCCCCGAGGCTATCATCAACGCCCCGCAGTTCCTCAAGGACGGTCAGTACGTTGAAATCACCGTTGAGGCCGACACCGAGACCCCGCTCATTTGCGAGCTGCCTCCTTTCATCGAGACCGTCGTCACCTACACCGAGCCCGGTTTCGCCGGCAACACCGCCACCAACGCCATGAAGGACGCCACCGTCGAGCCCGGTGTCCAGATCCGCGTGCCCCTCTTCATCAAGGAAGGCGAGCGCATCAAGGTCGACACCCGTACCGGTGAGTACGCTGAGCGCATCAAATAAAGATAAGAGTTAACAGATAAAAGATAAAAGTTGAAACGACTTGCACTCATTGCAGCCTGCTTGCTTGCGCTGGCAGGCTGCAACAATAACCAAGAGGGCGACACCGACAGCAATGCCGTTGCCACCACAGCGATAGACTACACCCAAGTGGCCATTCCTGCGTTCTCGGCCGATTCGGCCTATGCCTTTGTCGAGAAGCAACTTTCTTTCGGCAACCGTATCCCCGGCAGCAAAGGCTGGGAGAAATGCGCCGTCTGGCTGACAAACCAGATGGGTCGCTATTGCGACTCCGTCATCGTGCAGGACTTCCGTGCGGTACTCTGGGACGGTTCCGCCGTTCCTGGAAAGAATATCATTGCCCTTCTCAATCCCCAAGCCGAGAAACGCATCCTTCTTGCCGCCCACTGGGACAGTCGCTCATGGGCCGACCACGACCCCTCGGAGAGCAACCACCGCAGCCCGGTGCCGGGAGCTAACGACGGCGCCTCGGGAGTGGCTGCGCTGATGGAGATGGCCCGCATCATGAGTGCTATGCGCCCGTCAGTAGGTGTCGACTTCATCTTCTTCGATGTCGAAGACCAGGGAGCTCCCGAATGGGCTCCGTCGCACGATGAGACCAATTGGTGCATCGGCTCGCAGTACTGGTCCAACAACCGCCACACCCCCTATGTCTCCTATGCCTACGGCATCCTCTTCGATATGGTGGGGACCTCAAAGCCCCGTTTCACTCAGGAAGGTGTCAGCCGCTATTTCGCCCCAGGTCTCGTCGACAACCTCTGGGCCGCAGCCCAAAGCCTCGGATATGGCAACGTCTTCCTGAAAGAGTCCACTTCCGAGATTCTCGACGACCACTATTTCGTGAACACCATCGCCCATATTCCCATGGTCGATATCGTCCAAAACAACGGCGATATCAGCTTCTTCGAGCATTGGCATACCGTCGCCGACGACATCAACTCCATCAACAAGGAGACCCTCCGCATCGTCGCCACCGTCGCCATGAAAACCGTTTATGGGGATTTTCCGTATGAAAAATAGTCTGCTGCTGGCTACCTGCTGCCTGCTGTTGATGGCCTCCTGCTCCCGCGACAACCTCTGCAACACCCCCTTCGGCGAAGGAGCTTCCATCGACATCTACCAGCCCGACTTCGCCGACTTGATGTCCGTTGGCGGCACCGTCACCATCAACCGCGGCTACAAGGGCATCTTCGTCCGTCGCACCTCCTACTCCGAGTTTGTGGCTTTTGAGTGCGCCTGCCCCCACTGCCACGAGGTCCGTCTCACCCCCGACCCCGACTGGAACGGTGCCGTGCTGCAGTGCCCCGATTGCCACTCGAAGTTCGAGACCGAATACGGAATGCCGCTCGACGGCTCCGCCACAGGCTGCATGCTCTACGAATACCGCACCTATTTCGACGGCTACACCCTCGAAATCTACTAAAAAACCCTTCATTGGAAATCAGCGCGTTACAAGCGAAAAAATCGCCTCAAACCTCTGGGTTCGAGGCGATTAATAATTTAATGAACTTATAATACGCTGATAATCAGTAGTAGAAAGCCACCAACACCGTATCAACACCGTACCATCTCCGTACCAACACCGTACCATCTCCTACCACAGTCGGAGATGATAGGGCGATGGCAGGGTGACGGTACGTTTTTTTCATCAAAAGACCCTCTGACACCCATAGTGCATCATATCAGTCAGATTTTTCTCGGGAGCGACAGCTTGTTTTTGACTTCATCTGCAAGACACTATGCATTATTCATTCTACATTATCGCTCCGATTTTCATCTTTTTGATTATTAAACTTTTGGAAAATAATAGTCTTAAAAATTTGGAATTATGGGATTGTTTTCGTATTTTTGCAGATTGAAAATGAATACTATTGCACACACCAACCAGCTGTCAGACAGCCTCTCGTCCTATCTCTTCTGGGATATCGACCGCGAGCAGTTCGATCCCGAGCGCAACTCGGCACAGCTCATACAGCGTGTGCTGGAATATGGAGAACTTGACGACTGGCGCACCGTGCGCGACTACTACGGTCTCGACCGTATCGCCCACGACTGCAAGACCCTTCGCACCCTGCGCCCTGAGGCGCTGGCCTTCGTCTGCCTTGTCACCAATACCCGAAAAGAGGACTACCGATGCTACAACTTCAGACAATCCTTCCCGACACTTTGGAACTCCTGAAGCGTCTCGCCGCACAGCCCGAAATGCAAGGGATGCGCCTTGTGGGAGGCACATCGTTGGCTTTGCAATATGGCCACCGTCAGTCGGTCGACCTTGATTTCTTCGGCACTCCTGCGGCAGATCAAGACGAACTGCTGTCCATGGTCGAAAAGATGGGGCCTTATCGGCTCCGCAACCGAACCAAGAACATCCTTCAGCTGATAGTGAATGGCATCATGGTCGACATCGTCGACTATAGCCAGTATCCTTGGATTGACGGCCCCGTCTGCTGTGAGGGCATCACCCTTGCATCACCAAAGGACATCGCCGCCATGAAAATCAATGCCGTTGAGGGTCGTGGTACAAAGAAAGACTTCATCGACATCTACCAGTTGCTTCAGCACTACTGTTTGGACGATTTGTTGGCGTTCTATTCGCAGAAATATCCTAATTATTCCATTTTCCGAGCTCTCCTCAGCCTCAACTACTTTGACGATGCCGAAAAAGAGGCGATGCCCAAGATGTTCATTTCCACTGGTTGGGATGAGATAAAGAAGACGATTTCCGCTGCTGTGAACAGCTATCAGTAACAGTAGCCGGCAGCTCCTTTATCCCTCCTTTGGTGTTCCTCACGGTATTACATCTTATTCCAGTGGTGTTCGGTTCCCTTTCAGGGTGCCTTTAATTCCCCAAGCAAGCACCTCATACATCTTTTTCGCTACATTAAAATATTTCAGCGGTGCAGACTCGCTTCATTTAATCCCATTCAAAGATGCACGTAGGCAAACCATATCACCCTTTCAGTGATCATGCATCATCCATCGGCCTCTTTCAGTCTTTGAGGAAATTGTTTTTTGCTGCTTCAATAAAGCCCCCCTTTGGGGGGCGACAGATCTTAGCCGTGGGCGTGTGCCCACGGTACACGGACGGTTCCCCATCGTTTTGAGCCCCATCGGGGCGACACTTCTGCCCTCATCCCTCTTACATCTTTTCGCCTCCCATGCGGAACTCCACGACGGGCTCCGCTTATTTATTTTTTGCTGATCCGGGAAAGCCCCCTGGGGCGATAGGTCATCCATCCTCCCTATTTCGTTTTCGTTATCGTTTTCGTTATTACCCACCCTCCATCATTTCCCTCTTTCATTCCCTTCTTTTCTTCTGCATTTCACATTTCACGTTTCACAAACTCGCTCTATATATTACTGATTTATTTATATTTACAAATTGCTTTTAAGAAAAATTTGGAATTGTGGAATTATTTTCGTATCTTTGCGGTTGTAATTATAAAGGATTGAAAGTATGTAGAAGACGATAGATTAAAGACATAATTAATAGCGATTCGTGCTATTCTTGACCTTCAAATTTCCACATTGGCTCTTTTTGAGCACCCAAATCAAGAATATGTCAACGAAACGCCATTTATCGGCATGGAATGACTTGTTAGATTTGGGAGGGCGAGGAAACCCTGAAGGTCAGACAAAGATTACGTTCCACGCTATTCTTTTATTCTTAAATGGCTGAAACAAAGGATAACTATTAATCAAAATCAACAATATCATGAAGTGCCCTCATTGCGGTTTAGACATTATTAAACCAAGTTACAAGTTCTGTCCGTCATGCCGAAAGCCGGTAAACAACATCACTATCGACGAACCTCAGGAAAAAGTAGATTCTGCACACCGAGCTGAATCAAAAAGTTTTGATGGTGTAGAGCGTAAATCATTTGGTGATTTCTTCCGTCGAAGACCTTCCAATGAAGAGCCCACGAATACACAGCCCGATCTTGAAGTGGTCAAAAATAAGGTTGTCTGGAACCTTAATGTGGGAGAGATTGCACGTCGAATCAATATTGATGAATTCGACCGTTTGGAAAACGTAAGAGGTGTGTATATTCAAGATGGTGTAAAGGCAGTCGTGATTATTGATGGTGATAAAGTGCTGGAATTTGAAAGTGGGCTATATTATTTAGCTGGTCGTATTGAACGCACGATGTCGTTGGTCCGAAGAGTAGTGGAGTTCTTTAGGGGACGGCGTAAGGATGAGAGCGACAAAGATTATGATATGCGCCGTAATCGGCTGGATATTGCCTTGCAGGCTTTGAGGGGCAACTCGGTGGTAGAGGTGATTCTAATTGCTGACGGTTATATTCCTGTTGTTTTGAATGTGGGTGTTCAAAATGGCAATCGAGTGTTCGTGCCATACAAAATTCCATCAAAATACTCTACACTTGACATGGGTGTCAGCTTGCATATGCAAGTAACGGATTACCGCATATTCCAAACAAATTACCTTGGACGGAATCGGACCTTCCGCATCGCCGAATTGCAAGATTTAATCAAAGATGTGGTTGGCAATGAATTAAAACGTCTTTTCGCTGAAACAAACATTCAGAGTTCTGTTATTCCTGCCGAGATGGAGGGTGCTGTGCGTTCTGCATTAAAGAACCGCATCAATATGAATCTCTATGGTATAGAGGTAACGCAGGTTGTGGATGTCACGATGGACAATGAAGATTTCAACCGTTTCCGCGAGATAGAACATAAATTATACTGCACACAAAACGAACTCGACTACCTCATTCGCACTAACACCTTCCGCAATCGCCTACAAGACGAGAAAAATGCCCAAAAGGTACGTGAGGCGAAATCTGAAGAAGAACTCCGATATGCACTTCAGCAAATAAACAAAGATCAATTGCTCCATGATGAGGAATTCTCAACCTTCGTCGACTTGCTCGAAAGTCAGCGACGCCTACGTATCGCCACCACAGCGGAGGAAGAACATGAGGCCATGTTGCGCATCAAGAAGAACAAACTTGTTGCAGACGACGATTTCATTACACTTGAAAACGAGATGTACCATCGTCAGCTGAACCGTGATGAAGTCGACGACATTTTGCGTATCCAATCAGACATGAGGATTGCATCCGAAAGAATCGAAGCAAAAAAACTCACCGACATCAAAACTATCCGTAGTGAACAAGAACGGGAAGGCGCACAATATGATGCCGATACTCAGAAGCAAAAACATGGATTTGAGTCTGAGGGACGTGAGTGGGAGCAAGACGAGAAACGCCAAAAACACGGCATCAAAATGGATGATGAACGTGGTGAATATCAAAGGAAAGTAGATGATCGTGACATTGAACGCAAAGGAAAATATGCCGACTACGAACATGAACAACGGGTACGTGGTCATGGTCAGGATGTCAAAGAAGAACGTGACACGATAGAAACCGAAGACCTCCGTGACAAAAAGAAATTCGAGCGTGTCAAAGACTACTCAGACTTGAGTATGCGCAACATGGAGCGCGTCAAAGAGATGAATATTCGTGAGCAGGAAGTGGCATCCAAGCTCAAAAGAGAGGAAGAGGCGCAGAAGCTGCAACACGAAGAACAAATGGAGCAACTCAAAGCTACCATATTGGAAGCTAAGAGTAAGATGACTGCAGAGCAATTAGCGGCCACACAACTTGACAAAATGTCGACTGAAGCACAAATGGCCTTTGCTGAAGCACTCTCAAAAACCAAGGAGTTGGATATTGAACGTTTGGCAAACAAAGAGAAGATTGAACTCTATGAAAAGATGGCACAGATGAGCCAAGAGTATGCAAATTCCAATGTCAGAGAACAGAAGGATATGATGGCCCAAATGATGAATATGATGAAAGAGGCCATGCAAACGAATGCTGATGTGGCCAAAAGTGCGGTTTCCGGTCACAACGAGGTTATTGGAGCGCAATTCAATACTATCAAAGACATCTCTACACATCGCATTGAGGAAATAATGCACGATAAAGAGGAGTATCGCAAAGAATCACATGGGAACCGGGAATATGCACAACATACCGCAGATTCTGCCTTGCGTTATACCACCGATACCAACCGAGGCAAATCGACAGCAGGCGCATTCTCTTCTGTTGCTGGCAGTGGGAAAGCGGAATTGTTTATCGTACCCATTCTTGGTAAGGATGGATTCACATTAGAAACAATGATAGCATTGATACATGCTGGAACCGTTCGCCCCAACACTGTTATTGTTGTGGACGGAATGGAAATGATGGCCAAAGATCATGGTATTCTACGCAATAGCATCATTGATAAGTACACCAAGAAATGTCCCAATTGCGGAAAGGAAGGCTGCTTAGAAGGTGAATGTTGCCCCGAATGTGGTCAGGAAATTTAGAATTGATACGATAATATAATAACACATGGACAAATTGGGTGTCATATTCACAGACACATGGGTGTTGGCAGACAAATATCATTGCCAACCGCGGGATGTGGAACAGCTACTACTGGCTTTTGTCCGTGATAGTGAGAGTCAAGGTGTGGAATGGCAGATGGTGGATGTTGGAGGGCATGATTTTGACTATATCTTCAACCAAAATGTGTGGGGTCCTAAGGATGTGTGGAAGGCTTATGCCCAAGCCTTGAACGACTATTGTGCTGGTATGGGATGGAAAACGGACTATAGAACACCGTTGTTTATTGTGGGGGGCGACGATGTGATTCCAATGCCAATTTTTGACCTTCCGTCCCACGAAGGCAATTCTCCTGTGTCATTACAGGCTGATATGCTTTATGCATATCATCACCACTTTAATATAATTGACGAGGTGATGGAGACGTTGGGCAACGGCTATTTATTCTCGGAAACAATGCTTTCCAAGTCATTTTTCAACGTATCGCGCCTACCATTAGAAAACGGAGATATACTAACATCTATTCAACAGGATTTGGGAGATTATTTTTCTCGTTCTGTCGATTCGGGAGGTTGTATCAAAGTGGATTCTCTTTTGCCGACTTCTGCATATAATTGGTATATGTCGGTTCGTGGTATCACAGAGAAACTCCCGCTTCTTCCTTTAGGACCGGATACCCGTTGCCGGTTGAGTGACATCGTTATTAGCCCTAACCACAATATGGGTGATAGCGCCGCACTTCAAGAGTATACGAGTGCTATCAGTAAAGCCGACATGCTACTGTTCAACACACATGGGAGCAATAGGCCGGAGCAATCTGGATTTATGGGGCAGGGGCCGGCTCCTGAACCTGGAGATGAACGAATCAGTTATGTGGAATATCCTTTGGCTTTTGATGTGGAACTGTTGCCTTATTGTAGGGCCAAAATACTTGCCACACTATCTTGTTATGGGGCTAGGTTTTACAACTATCAACGGCAACAATCCATGTTGTTGTCGGCAATTTATGGAGACTTTTTGTTATATATGGGATCTTGCGAGGTGGCGTTAGGCCGTGGTGGTGTTAAAGATCCAGGTAATGCATTACGACTAACAGGATACTCAGAAACATTGATGAAAATCTATATCAATCTTTTGATGGAAGGAGAACCTGCGGGTTTGGCATTGTTAAAGGCAAAATGGCGTTATCTTGAAGAGTGCATTGGAGAAGATTCCCCAACTACGGCATTGTACACAATATTTGAATTTAATCAGTTTGGAAATCCTGCACTTAAGGTTATAGCTCCTCGTTATAACAGGCAAAGGGGGGACTCCGAGACAAAGATGTATGGCTCATCTAAAGTAAAGCCCCCAATAGTACTTGCTCATAAATTCACCACGCTGTATTCTTCGGGCATTAGCGAATTGGATGCCCTATATCAAGATGTGCGAAATACACTTGACAAGACATTGCTGCAACTCTCGTTCGACTTGTGTCAGATGTTGCAAAGAGATTATTCCTACTCCAGTACGAACTTATTCCTTACAAGTGTTGTTCGAATAGATGAATCCAGTGGGATTGGAGGTTACCTTTTCCAGTATTTGTATGAACAGTTGCACAATAGGGATCACTCCATTTATGTGCGCGTAGATGGTGAAGGTCGGTTGAAAGACGTTATACACACTATCTAAATTGTGGTTATGGTAAAATATTGTCCTAATCCTAAATGCGGTTTTGAGGAGACAGACTTCCCCTATGATGGATGCCCTATATGCGGATCCAAGCTTTCTGTCCGGTGGCCTGATGAAAATAGTCAACAATCCGTCGGAACAGATATGGATAAACGGCAATCTTCTGATGTGAATATTGGCGATGGTGCCGCTGTGGGCGGGAATGTTACATCCAATAATACCACCTATGACACCTCCTCTACCTCTATCGTCAACAATGTAACCATCAAAGAAAAAAGCGAAGCAGAGAAGTATGAGGATAGCGTGCGTGTGTTTAGACACCGATGCCGTGATTTGTGTCGCGATGGATTTCTTTCTAAAGACGATGAAGTCGTTTTAGAAAAACTGCGGATTGACATAGGTCTTTCTGCTGATAAATCTTTTGAGTTAATATCCGAAGAAAAGAAGCTTTCAAAAAAGGTAATAAGAGTTTTACCTCCAGAGATTAACGCTCGTCTGTCTCAAACGCGTTCTTATATCGAGCAAAACAATACCGACAAACTCAGAACATCAATTGAAATTCTACAGGGGTGGAAGAAAAACTATGATGTCGATGAACTAAATCAGCTGTATTATCAATTATTGGCCATATTCTCACCAAAACAATTGGTGGATGCCCCAGAAGACACTTATTGGATGTACTTTTGGGGAAGTGTAGCATATCTTACATTAGATAGAATAACTGAATCCGAAACATTGCACGGTTTCCTTAGTTCATGGGATACTCTGTTCCCGGAGCAGAACGTGCGTATCCTCGCTACCATCAAAGCATTGATTGGAGGAGAAGCAGAGTTGGCAAGAACGTGTTTCAGCGCGGTTCATGTTGGGTATTCAAAAGATTTGGAGCAAGTAGTTCAGGCCATCAAGTCTTTGTTGGAGATGGATTGGGAGAGTGAAACTGCCATGCTGCCATCGACAGGCCGTTTCTACTATGAAAATCTCTTCAAGAGCTATTGCGATTTCTGCCAAAATCAAGCGGAAAAGGTCCGGCAGGAACGTGCATCGGTACAGAGAAAGAAGCAAGAGGAAGATGAGTGTAAGCAGCGTGAGTGGATTCAACGACAACAAGATATTGCAAACGCGCAAGCGGAAGCAAAACGAGTGGAGGAAGAGCGGAGATTAGAGGAAGAACGAAGAAAAAGAGCAGAGGCAGAAGTAGAGGCAGCCAGAAAGAAGACTGAAGCCGATAAAGCGGAAAAGGAACGTCTAATCGAACAACAGAAAGCGGAAAAAGCCGAGCGAAAAAGGAAACGTAGGCTTTGGTGGAAACAAAACCTGAAATGGTTCGCCGCTACTGGAGGCGTTTTATTACTATTTGTAGCATCAGTCATATTGTATAAAGGTTGTCAGAACAAGCGCCAACAGCAACAAGCCTATCAAGATTCAATACGGCAGGACTCCATTGTTTCTGTAGAACGACGGCAACAATTTGACGATCTATCGGTTGAATTTGAAAAGAAGTTGAAACAACCACTAACTTTGGACAATGCTTATCAAAATGTCGTTGATTGCAGAAAAATATTACAACAGATTTTGCAATTATTATCCGAGACAACAACTCCCCTTGAGGGATCGCCACAAGAATTGATTAATCAATACAATTCTCATGTTAATGCAGCCATTAAAACATATAACGATGCAATTGATGACCCTAATTCTGCTCCACAGCGCGAGGATTTAAAACGAAAGCTGAACCCACTAAAAGAGAGTGTCCGACGATTATATTACAATAATTAGAATATATCAAATTATAGAGCATGAAACGAATAATAGTTTTTTCCCTATTTATGTTTCCCCTGTTGGGAATATGGGCACAAGGTACCTGCGACAGAGCCTTCGACAAAGCTGTCAGTCTCTACAACAATGGCAAATACAAAGATGCCAGAATGCAGTTCTCCTGGTGCCAGACACACTGCAAAGACCGTTCGTCTACCATTTATCAAGGATGGCTTGATAAATGCGAGAAAAAAACAAAGGAACAAGATAAGGTTGCTGCCCGTCGGCGGAAAGCCGAAGCGGAGGCTATAGAGCAGCGAAAACGTGAGACCATTGAACGGAAAGAAAGGGTTGAACGCAATAGATACATATACCTATCGGTCAGCAGTGCTGTAGAAGGTAGCTTTGCAAACATTGAATATGAACTTGAAGAAAATCTATTTGATATCGATACGAGTCTTAAGTTTACACGTGATTCCTTGGAAGCTTACTGGTTTGTGCGAGTTATCTTGAATATTTATGGTGATGAGTCAAATGGTGAAGATAGGCACTTCTATTACGTAGAAGCCAATATTGAAGTGGAGGATGCAGTTACATCACAAGTAAGGCGTAGTAGAGTGTTAGCGGAAAAAGACGGAACTTATACCATACCTGAAGAAAGAGCCCCACAATGGGTGGCGAACAAGATTTATAACAAACAAAGAGACTCTTTTTATAAGAAAATATTAGATGCAATAACAAAATACCTACACAGATGAAACGAATTGCATTCATACTTGTATTAATAGTATTCTCTACCTCTATGATAGCACAGGAGAATATCACAGTTTTTGTTTATTCTACTAAACAATTGAATGAACCCACAGCTGCTCTTAGATCTAGTATTGTTGGAGCGTTGGTTAATAATGGTGCCGGTAAATACACAGTTGTGGACCGTTCTGATGAGTTTATGAAGATTTTAGGAATGGAAGTTGCCTATCAAGAAAAAGGATTCGTCTCTAATAAACAATTAACTGCAGTAGGAGAGCAGCTGGGCGCTCAAAAAGTGTGTGGTGTGGTGATTACCGATTATGGTCAAGATGGTGGAGGGTATCAGTTCGAGTGTAACATTATTGATGTGAAAACAGGATCGGTAGAAGCTCATGCTGATTATCCAAATGGTGAAGATGTGTTGGTTTACCAACTTAATATTATTAATTCGCGAAAGGTGGCTCAGAGTCTTAATAGACAACTCAATCTCTCCCCAATAAATAAAAGTTCTTTGCCAACATTTGAGTATGGCGGCGCAATATATATGGTGGCACCGGATCCAGGGGAGCCCATGACATATAAAATGGCAGTAAATTATTGTGCCAATTTGTATTTTGAAGGTTATTCCGATTGGATTCTTCCTTCAGAAGGACAATATAATTATATGTATTTTAAAAGAACCATAATTGGCGGATTCGTTCCTGAATATTACTGGACAAATTCTCAGCACAATTGTGGTGCTAATGTATACGTAAATACCTATTTTAGTTTTCTCGATGCGAACATTGATTATGAGTGTACTTTAAAACGGGATAGTTATAAATTTCGCGTACGGCCCATACGGAAAGTAAATGAATAATTATTCAAAAATATTTGTAGAATGAAAAAACTATTATTGTTATTTGTATGTTTTTTTTTCACCGCCACTATTCTGGCACAGGAAGACATAGCAGTTTTTGTCTATTCCACAACATCGTTGAATGAATCAACCAACGCTTTGCGTTCACGTATGGTATCAGCTCTGTACAATAACGCTGGCAATAGATATACGGTTGTTGACCGTTCTGCTGAGTTTTGGGAAATCCAGAAAATGGAATTTGGCTATCAGGAACGTGGATATGTCAGCGACAAGGAATTGGTTGCCGCAGGTAAGCAGTTGGGGGCAGATAAAGTTTGTGGCGTCGTGATTACATTTTACAACAAAGAGGGATATTTTATTGAATGTAAGATTCTTGATGTTGAGAAGAACCGTTTGGAAGGTCAGGCGGAGTATCCTCGTGTTGGTAAAGGGGATTGCTATATACACGACATCGGAATCGCTACTTCGCAAATGGTTGCAGCATCACTTGCCGAGCAACTTAATATGGGATCAGTTGGAATGAAGGAAGAAGCTAATAAAATTAAGGCAGAACAAGACAAAATAGAAAAAGAAAAAGCAGAGAAAGCAGCTAGACAAAAGAAAGCAGAGAACAAAGAAAAGTTTCTTTGTTATTTGGCATCTCCTTCAGGATCACTAATATCATCGGCAGTGGTGCCAGGTCTTGGTCTTATCAATAAAGGACATTCTGGATGGGGTACGACTTTCCTCATTACAGAGGTTGGTATGGTCGCTGGAGTTATTATTACTTATAATAAAGCACAGAATCTACTTACGACGATGAAGGATCCCTTGGTTTCTGCCGATGCCTTTACCGCAGCCAATACACAGTATTCTCAAATGAAAACAGCGAACCATATCTTTATTGGGGCAGCTGCCGCAATATATGTTACCAACCTTGTTGTGACTGTTGTTTCAAAAAATGAATCCAAGCATGTTTGTTTTTTTTCAGCTCCTGTGATTGACAAAGATGGAAATATTATCCCTACAATCTCTTTAACATTAAACTTTTAATAAATGAAAAAAATAGCGCTTGTAATTCTTGTCGTTGCTATTTTACCTTTTTCTGCGTGTGTAAAAAATGTTGAAGAAGAAGGTGTCTCTCCCGATTTTATTCCACATTTTAGTTATGGAGGATATACTTATTACATACATCCTTCACTGGGAGAAATGAATTGGGATGATGCCAACAATGCATGTCAAGAACTCTCAGCATATGGATACGACGATTGGTTTTTGCCATCAATGGGAGAATTTGATGCGGCAAGAACAGCAGGATATATATGGTATGATATCTGGTCATCAACCCCGTCTTCTACGGCCTATTATGCCTATATATTGAGGCAATGGGAAGGTGCGTGGTGGTATGAATGGCACAGTTATTATGGAGATGATAAAAAGTTTAAGGTTATTCCTATGAGAAAACAAGCGGCAATGACTAGTAAATAATAGGTCTAATGATTACAAATTGGTAAGAGTTTATTTCAAAAATTGTTTCATGTAACCATGAAGTATATAAGAATAGTTTTTTTTGCATTGTTACTTCCCTCTTTATCATCTTGTGTAAAAGATGTTGTGGATGAAGGAGTTAAGCCGTCGTTTTTGCCGCATTTTATATATGGCGGATATACATACTACATACATCCTTCTTCTATGGATAAAATGTGCTGGGCAAAAGCAGAAGAGGCATGCAATGAATTAGAATCTTTTGGATATGACGATTGGTTTATGCCTTCTCAAAGTGAAATTGAACAGGCTCATTCTGCAGGATTTGATTGGGTTGTCGGTTGGTCGTCAACTTCTTGGGGAACTTACCATGGTGATGAGTCCGAATGGACAGCTCATTGGGCATGCTATTATTCCGATGATGAATGCAGATGGGGTCCTTATCGTGATGATATGTATTTACTTGTTGTTTTCCCCATGCGGAAACAATAATAATGGAGATATGGAAACAAAAACTAACTTAAACCTGAAGAGACTTACTTCTTCTTCCAAAATATTGTACTATTGATTCTCCGAATAATCAACAACAAAACTTGTAATAACAATAAACATACAAAACATACATTGCTACATATCAATTGATTAATAATACGTTCGTGTCTTTGCACTCGAATTCCCTTCGGATGGGATGTTGCCGAGGCCCAGCCAACCCCCAAAGTTGGCTATTTTTGTTTGCGGAATGTTATGTGTTTTCAAAAAATGGCGTTATTTCATTTGGTGACAAGGGACAGGCCCCTGTCACAAGGGAATAAATAACGATTAACTAGCAAGCAAAAGAGCCGTCCATCACGGGCGGCTCTTGGTGTGTTCACAAGTGAGCACGTGAATCTTTCTTTATCGGTATCAGTGGCATATTATGTGTTTCAAGAAATGGCGTTATTTTTCATTGGGCCATAGGAACAATCCTCTGCCATAAGATTGATTATGTGGGATAACCACTGGTGGGTGGGTGTCGCCCCGCAGGGGCTCAAGGGGGGAGTGGGGGCGTTTGTGTACCGGGGGCTGGCGCCCCCGGCTAAGATCTGGCGCCCGCGTTGCGGGCTTGGATTCACTTTATACTTCACAACAAGAAGGCTCCGAAGCCCGCAGAGAACAGATAGTCGGGCTGGGAGTTTATCTGCTCCGCATCGACAACAGGGTAACGAATTACAAGTGCAATATAATTTTATTGCATATTAAACTTTTATTCGTATTTTTGCAACTCAAAATGATTTAAGCAATATGATAGAAAAAGGAATCAAAGGCCGTCGGGAGCAGACGGTGACACCTGAGATGAGTGCTGCCCGTGTGGGCAGCGGACTGGTGGAGGTCTTCGCCACCCCGATGATGATATCACTGATTGAGCAGACCTGCAACGAGAGCGTGCTGCCCTACCTCGACGAGGGACAGGGGACCGTGGGGACGCTGGTGAATGTGGCACATACCTCAGCCACTCCTATCGGCATGCGGGTGTGGTGCGAGAGCGAACTGGTGGAGGTGGACCGCCGCCGGCTGGTGTTCAAGGTGAAAGCCTTCGACGAGTGTGGCCCCATCGGCGAAGGGACGCACGAGCGGTTCATCATCGACACCGCGAAATTCTTTGATAAGGTTAAGGGAAAGGTTATTGAAAGGTTATAAGTTATGGGTTATAGAAAGGCTGCCGTAGTCGGATTGCGCAAGCGTCAATAACCAATAACCTATAACCCATAACCATTACTCAGCGGAGTGGGCGTTGGCGTCGGGGTTGACGCGCTTCACCATGCCCTGCAGGGCGGTGCCAGGGCCGACCTCGATGAACTCGTCGGCACCGTCGCGCAGCATGTTCTGCACGGTGGCGGTCCAACGGACGGGCGAGGTGAGCTGCATGAGGAGGTTCTTCTTGATTTCGGCGGGGTCGCTGTGCGGCAGGGCGTCGACATTCTGGTAGACGGGGCAGACGGGACGGCGGAACTCGGTGCGCTCGATGGCTTCGGCCAGCTCCACACGGGCGGGCTCCATCAGGGGGCTGTGGAAGGCGCCACCCACGGCCAGCGGAAGGGCTTTACCTTTCACCTCTTTCACTTTCTCGCAGGCCTGTGCCACACCTTCGTTGGTGCCGCTGATGACCAGCTGACCCGGGCAGTTGTAGTTGGCGGGGACGACCACTTCGCCGCTCACGCTGGCGCAGATGTCTTCGACGGTCTTGTCGTCGAGCTTCAGCACGGCGGCCATGGTCGACGGGGTCTTCTCGCAGCATTTCTGCATGGCGTTGGCACGGGCGATGACCAGACGGAGGCCATCCTCGAAGCTCATGGCGCCAGCGGCCACGAGGGCCGAGAACTCGCCCAGCGAGTGGCCACCCACCATATCGGGTTTGAAGTCAGCGCCCATATACTTGGCGAGGATGACACTGTGGAGGAAGATGGCGGGTTGCGTCACCTTGGTCTGCTTGAGGTCCTCCGGAGTGCCGGCGAACATTAAATCCGTGATACGGAAACCAATGATTTCATTTGCTTTTTCAAACATGGCGCGGCACTCTTCGTTGCCGTCGTAGAGATTTTTTCCCATGCCCACGAATTGGGCTCCCTGTCCGGGAAATACGTATGCTTTCATAATAGATTCTGTTGTTCTTAATAGAGATTTTATTTATAACGTAAGTGCCACAGTTATATTGTACAAAAACTCCACAAAATAAATGTAAAAAACTCATGGGTGTTTGATTTTATTTCGTATCTTTGTTGCTTGAAGCTGCAAGGGATGAGTCCGTGCAATTGTATGATATATTGTATAATATAAAGAATTATTAAAATATAAATAACGATGAAAAAGATACTTATCGTCGGTGCCGGCGGCCAGATTGGCAGTGAGCTGACACGTAATTTGAGAGACATCTATGGCGACAACAACGTTGTGTGCAGTGACCTCCGTCCTTTGAAGGGCGACCCCTACGAGCGTGGCCCCGTGGAACGTATCGACTCGACGCAGATTATGCAGATTGCCGCTGCCGTGAAGCACTACAACATTGACACTATCTACAACTTGGCTGCTATCCTCAGCGCTACCGCCGAGCTCAACCCCATGCTGGGTTGGAACGTCGGCATCGGCTCGCTGGTGAACTGCCTCGAGGTGGCCCGCCTCTTCGGTTGCGCCGTCTTCACACCTTCGTCGATTGGTGCCTTCGGTCCTTCGACTCCTCACGACAACACCCCGCAGGACACCATCCAGCGCCCCAACACCATCTATGGCGTCACCAAGGTGACCGGTGAGCTGCTGAGCGACTACTACTTCACCCGCTTTGGTGTCGACACCCGCTCGGTGCGTTTCCCCGGCCTCATCAGCTATCAGACCCTCCCTGGCGGCGGCACCACCGACTATGCCGTCGAAATCTACTACGCTGCCGTCAGGGGCGAGAAGTTTGTCTGCCCCCTGAAGAAAGGCACCTACATGGATATGATGTACATGCCCGACGCCCAGAAGGCCATGATTGACATCATGGAGGCCGACCCCACCAAGTTGGTGCACCGCAACAGCTTTAACGTCACCGCCATGAGCTTCGACCCCGAAATTATCTACAACACCATCAAGAAACGCTATCCCAACTTCGAGATGGTCTATGAGCCGGAACCCATCAAGCAGGCCATCGCCGACAGCTGGCCCGACAAGATGGACGACAGTTGCGCCCGCAACGAGTGGGGCTGGAATCCCCAGTATGACCTCGAGAAGATGACGGACGATATGATTCTCAACCTGAAGAAGAAACTGCTTTAAAACGCTACAAGGTAAACGAGAAGAGGCATCCAATCGGATGCCTCTTCTTTTATTGTTTCACCACACGTTGTATCATCGTGCTGCCAGCACATGTAAGCCGTAATGTATATATCCCTGGGGCGAGGGCGCCGAGGTCAAGCCCTTCGACTTGCCGGCACTCTTCTACTACCCGGCCCGTGAGGTCGTAGACGGTAACCCTATCGACTTGCCGACTGAAGTGCAAGCCTCCGGTGGTAGGATTGGGATGGACGGTAAATGATGTGAGCGATGGGTGGTCAATCCCCTGGGTGCCGAACGTGAGGACAAGGGTGGCGACACTGTCACAGCCTACACTATTGGTGAAATGCTGCTGGTAGGTGCCGGAGGTCTCGTACATGATGCCGTTCCACTCGTAGTTGTTGGCCTGTGTGTTGACATGGGCAGTGTCGCCGACGGAGGAATGGTTGACGGTGATGGTGAGACCTATGATGCTGTCGCATCCGTAGACCGTATGGAGGCTTTCGCCGACGAAGGTTGTGGCGGTGTACAACGTCCCCTGCCAGAGGAGACTGTCGCAGGCAACGACCTCTTCGGAGAGGTTGTAGGAGGGATGGGCGACGTGGTCGACAATGGTGACTGCGTCACCCTCCGTCAGCACCACCGAATAAGAGGCCGCGGGATTGGAGGCGCAAGTGTCGTGATGTATGAACGAGACACCATGCGCCTGATGGGGCAGCGTGATATTGTCAATCCAGGCGCAGTCGCTGTTGTTGGTCACGCTGTAATCTTTCTTATAGCGGAAAGTCAAGGTGTGGCTGCCGACGGAAAGGGGGAAAGCGACATGCATCCAGTCCTCGTCACCCGAGTCATCGTATTGCTCCACACCGTCGATGAGGAAGAAGAACTTGTCATAGTCGCGCTCGGAAGAGACACGATAATAGAAGCTGATGCTGTCGGGCGAGGCGACAGTGATGTTGAGATTCATGTCTGACTGCTGGTTGTGGTCGATAGTTTGGGCGGAACGGAGGCAATAAGTGCCTTGATAGGGTTGCTCGTTACTGATGGTCCAGGAACGGGTGGCAGGTGCACTCCATCCCGCAATATTGGTATGTCCACCCTCGAAGGTCTCGAGGAAACTCTGTCCGGAAAAAACCGGCAGTTCTGCGCTGAAAGAGCCGAAAGAGCAGGTCACAGGGAGGTAGATGTCCTGCGGCAGCTGTGCGTCGGCTTGAAGCGTAAAGGCGACAGCTAATTCGGAATCGGGAGCAATCGTTCCGGAGGTGGAGGAGCCAAGGATGGAGAGCAGGATGGTGGGGGAAGTGGCGGTGAGGGAGGCAGGCTTCGTCGAAGCGTGTCCGTTGTTGTGGAGGGTGGCGGTGACGGTGGTGCTGGAACCAGGCATCAGGCTGGGATTGGCAGGAGAGAAAGAGATGGAGAGCATGGGAGCATAAATCCAGCGGCGCAGGGAGCTGGTAGCCGGCTGGGAGTATCCTGTCCAAGTGGTGCTGGTGTTTAAGTCCACAGAGGTGTTGTCGGAAGCATTCTCGGACACATAAGCGCTGACGGCTGCTGTGAGGTCGACAGAAGCACCCGCCTCGAGGCTGTCGAGCAAAAGAGTGGGGGAGGAGAGCGTCAGCAAGGGGCTGCTGCTGGTGAGCTGGATGCTGATATTCCGTGCCGTCATATTACCGGGGTTCTCTATATGCAGGGAGAGCGCCACGGTGTCGCCGGCATTGAAGGGTGCCGAGGTGATGTTGGTAACCATCGGGAAAGGACCCGTAGGCTGTATGACGCTGAGGGTCTGGAACGTGGTGACATATTGTTGGGCCGAGGCGGCGAGGAGGTAGGTGCCTACAGGGAATTCTGCAGGCAATGTCAGTGTGGCGTCACCGTTATTGTCGGCATAAGCCGCCGCAATGAGAACATCGTTCACCGTATCGACGAGGGCGATATAGGCATGCGGCGCTGCGGAGAGAGAGAGGGAGGTGGCGCCATAGTTCACAATCGTCCCACCAGCAATGGTTATCGGGGAAGCCTGCGTCATATAGGGCATCACCGAGGGGTCGCCCATGAGGTGGTAAATCTCCCAGTAGTAGTGCTTTAAGTCGGAACTTGTAGAGGAGTTCTCCACAGCCATGTTTCCCTGCATCACTATCGAGCCTTGGGTGGTACACCAACTAGAGTAGTTCTCGCCGTGGGTATGGAAAATGCGGTCGTAGACACCGAGATGTGCGGCATCGTAGACCATCGACATCGAAGGTCCTATGCTGCTTCGCACCCCTACGGCCCAGTAGAAGTCCTGACCCCAGTAGGTGCTGTTGCTGCCTCCGATGTAACCCACGGCACCGGCATATTCGTTTTTACGGAGCAGGGCTTCTCCGAAACAGGTACTTTCTTCGAACTTGTTGGTGAGGCAGCAGTTGCCAATCATCAAGCCAAACTTCTGGTTGTTGGTCATCTGGCTGACCTGGGTGTTGTTGAAACTGGGAGTGCCCCAGCCTGTGGAGCCGCCGTGGGCGGAGTAGTTGATGAATCCCGCTCCCTGATTGTAGTAGCTGCGGACAGTGGCGGAGTTGGAGGAGGCGCTGCTGCCGATGGTGACGTTGGTGGTGCAGGAGGGGATGATGGAGACATCATTCTTGAAGTACATCACCTGACTCCAGCCGTGGGTGCCGTTGACATAGTTGGTGACGGCATAGTCCATCGTGGGGTCGGCATGGGTGTAACCATGGTCGCCTGCGTTGCCACCGTCGACACCTGCCACCATCACCGCACGGTCGAGGAAGGAGGGGTCGGCGAAGGTATACTGCTCATACATCAGCGTCTTCAGCACCTGCGGTGTAAGCTGGGCGATGGTCTGAGCGGAGAAGCGGCCATAATGGCAGTCGGGCAGATGGTCGCCCGAAGTCCAGGTCGAATAGTAGAGGTCGGTGACATGGTCGTTGTCGGGAGAGGTGACCTGTGCATTGAAGGTGGGGAGTTGTGCCACATCGCCCACCAGGAGCACGTAGGTGGGAGCTGGATTGGCCTGGGTGGCGTTGTCGTAGAGACTCTGAAGGTAGGCGGCGATGGAGGTCGTGGTGGTACCCACACTGGAATTATCGGTGTAGACGATATCGGTGAGGAATCCTTTGCGGCGCTTCCACTGGACGAAAGTGTCGAGATGCCCACGGAACATGCTGTTGGCCACAATGACATAGCGCACGGGAGCGGTGGTGCGGACGGCTTTGGGATAGAGACCGTTGAGGGTGTTGGCGCCGCTGTTGAAAGCTGGCGAATAGTAGCGTTCGAACATCTTCAGGCTGGCTTCTCGGTCACCATCGCGATAGGTGACGGTCACGGTGGCATGTCGACAGACCACCACCTGACCGCTCACAGGATTGTAGCGTACGGGAGAGAATTGCAGCCGAGCCAAACGTCGGTCGCGAGCCACACCCACAGCTTTTACTGTAGCCTCCTGTTCACCGAAAAAGACATCCGACGAATAAAGAGAGTTGTTGATATAGAGTTTCCTTGCGGTAGTGTCGCTCTTGCAGCGAGGAAGCTGCACAGGCACTATCCTGTGCTTCAATGCCGGCAGGGTATCATAGAGGGCATCGGTGACTTTGACATCGAATGTCGCTTCCATCGGCACCTCGATGAGACGTGAGAAGAGTGGCAGGGAGGGAGCTCCATAGTCGGCGAGCGACTGCTGATAGCCCACAAGGTTAAGGGTGTTGAAGAGCTCTCCACTTATCATCGTCGTGCTCACCTCGGGATTACCCACGGTGAACTCTATCTGCAGCTGTTGCCAGTCATCGCGAACAATGCGGCACCCTTCCTTCTGTGCATGGGAGGTGAAAGGTAAAAGGTGAAAGGTGAAAAAAATTATCAGTAACGGTAATTCACAGATTATTTTACGATAATTAATGTTTTTCATTTTTCATTTTCAGTTTACCAGCGTCATCTCGTCCACCAGATGGCGGGCTCCGGCGAATTTGTCGATGATAAAAAGGCAGTAGCGGATATCTAATGAGATATTGCGGCAGTAGGCGGGGTCGAAGAGCAGGTCGCTCATGGTGCCTTCCCAGCAGCGGTCGAAGTTGATGCCTATGAGTTGTCCGTCGGCATTCAAGACGGGCGAGCCGGAGTTGCCGCCGGTGGTGTGGTTGGTGGCGATGAAGGCCACGGGGAGTTCACCGTTCTTATTGGCATACTGGCCGTAGTCCTTCTTCATCCAGAGCTCTTTGAGCTTGGGTTCCACACGGTAGTCATAGATATTGGGATTCTCTTTCTCCATGATGCCCTCGATGGTGGAATAGGGGGTGTAGTAGACGGCATCCTTGGGTTTGAAGCCTTGCACGTGACCGTAGGCCACGCGGAGCGTCAGGTTGGCATCAGGGAAGAAGTTGGAGTCGGGATACTGCTCCATCATGCCTTTGATATAGGTGCGCATCAAGCGTTGGATGTTATCGTCGGCCTCGGTGTATGTGGCGCGTTTTGTGTCGTTATAGCAGAAGTCGTAGGCTTGGGCGAAGAGTTGCACAGCAGGGTCTTCGGCAGCGGATTCGCGTAGTTTCGACGGCTTTTTCTCCAATAGTTTCTTCAGCTTCTTCGGGTCGTTGAGGGCCGACTTGGTATAGACCTTCTTCAGCATGTTCTCTACTGCGACGCCGTCGTTCTCCTTGATGAATGGGGCAAAACCGTGTTCCCACATATAAGTGAAGGTTTCGAAGAAGATGGCTTCGTCGACGGGCGAGTGGAGGTCGAAATCCTCAAAGTAGCTTTCGCTGCTGGTGAGGAGGGAGGCGGCAAGGACAGCTGCGGTGCTGTCGTCCTTGGCATTGGCTATGCGCCAGAGACGCAGGGCACGACCCATAAAATCGCTGGCCATAAAAGCTTCGTTGAAGTAGGTCCATTCCAACTCCACCTCACGGAGGGTGGCGTAGTTGCGCTCCAATTCGTCGAGGACGGTACGATACTGAGGCTTGTTCTCGGCCCAGCGTTGGAAGACATTCTCCTGGTCAATCTTCTGTTCCACACCGTGGAGGCGCTCGATACCGAGGGTCTCACCCTGCCATTTCTTCCAGCCGTTGGCGATGGAGGCCACACGGGAGGCATATTTCAGACGCTGGGCAGGACTCTTCTGCATGGCGACATTGTAATGGGCCAGGCGGATGTCGCGCAAGGCGATGCGGACGGGATTCTCCACATTGGCGGCCAGATCGACGGCATCGTGGGTTACATAGCGGCGTGTGGTGCCGGGATAGCCGAAGACGAAGGTGAAGTCGCCCTCCTCGACACCCTTAAGGCTGATTTCCATGTGCTTCAGTGGCGTGTAGGGGATGTTGCCCTCGCTGAATTCGGCGGGCTTGTTGTCTTTGTTCACATAGACGCGGAACATCGAAAAGTCGCCAGTGTGGCGCGGCCACATCCAGTTGTCGGTGTCGCCACCGAACTTGCCGATATTGCTCGGAGGAGCACCCACGAGGCGCACGTCGGTGAAGACCTCGTTGACGTACATGAAGTATTGGTTGCCGTAATAAAAAGGCTTGATGATGGCTTTATAGTGTGTGCCTTTGACAGCTTCTGCGCAGAGACGGGCAACATTCTTCTCGACGATGCGCTCGCGCTCCTGCTCAGAGGTCTGGTCGGTGACGCCTTCAAGGATGCTCGTGGTAACGTCTTCCATGCGAACGAGGCGTGTTACCGTGAGACCAGGGCAGGGAATCTCCTGATGACGGTTCATTGCCCAGAAGCCGTGGGTCAGGTAGTCATGCTCCACGGTGGAATGCTGCACGATATAGCTGTAGCCGCAGTGGTGGTTGGTGAGCAGCAGGCCTTCGTTACTGACGAACTCGCCGGTGCATCCGCCGCCGAAAAGCAGCACTGCATCCTTCAGCGAAGCATGGTTGATATCGTAGATGTCTTGAGCCGAGATGTGCATACCGGCTTTCTGCATGGCGGCCTCGTTGCGCTGGAGGAGCATGGGAATCCACATACCCTCGTCGGCACGAACAGGCACGATGAACATTGCTATAGCAATGAAAGAGAATATCTTCTTCATATAAATTATGTTATTATTTTAAAATGCAAAGATACGAAAAAAAAGAAAAATGGATAATGAAAAATGAAAAAGCAGCGGGGCACCCGTTGTGGGTGCCCCGCTGGGATTCTAGTTAAACTAGTTAAACTAGTTGCACTAGTTAGACTAGTGTCTTTATCGGACTATCAGCTTGCGGATGGCGTTGACGCGCTCGCCCGTGATGCGGACGAAATAGGCGCCCTGCGCCAACTCGCTGATATCGATGGTCAGGCTATTGTCAATAACCTCTAACCCATACCACGCGGCCGTTCATGTCGACCACCGTCACCGTGGCTTCGCCCTCGATGCCCGTCAGGGTCACCGTGCTGGAAGCCGGGTTCGGGTAGAGGCTGATGGTAGCACCCTCGACATCGTCGATGCCCACCTCTCTTGTGGTGAAGGTGGTGCCGGAAGTCCAGTCGCTGTAGACACCGCTGCCGCAGATGGAGCGGACATATACCACATAGTTGGTACCCTCTTCGAGACCGGTGATGGTGTAGCTGTTGGTCGTGGTGGTGCGGCGTGTGCAGTTGTCGGTGGTGGTGCCGATGGGGCCATAGCCCACCTCATAGCTGGCGCTGCCGTTATCGGTCCATTCGATGGTGGCGGTGCTGGCGGTCTTGTCGCTGACGGTAACACCTTGGACAACCTGGCAGGATGCGGTGCGGAAGGTGTAGGGAGCACTCCAGTCGCTGTAGTTATTTTCGCCACAGATGGCGCGGACTGCCACGCTGTACTCGGTAGCATTCAGCAGACCGGTGAGCGTGTAGGGGTTCTCGGTGACGGAGACGACAGTGGTGTCGCCAGCGGTGCTGTAGCGCAGCTCGAAGTTGGTCTGGCCTTCCTCGCTGGGAGTCCAGCTGATGGTGGCACCATCCATGGTGATGTTTGAGGCGCTCACATTGGTAGGAGCGTAGCAGGGATGGTCGGCGGTGGTGACGATAACGACGTTCCATTCGCTATAGACTCCCTCATCGCAGACGGCGCGGACACCAATGGCGTACTGGGTAGCGGGAGCGAGGCCAGTAACGGTGTAGGTGTTACCCGTGACAGGAGTACCTGCTGCAGGAGCGGCCCAAATGCCGGCGACAGCGGCCACCTGGTAGGCGCTGGCACTACCCGTCCAGGTGAGTGTAACAGAGGCATCGTCCACATTGGAGACGGTGACAGAAGGAGCGAAGCAGGCATCACCGCAACTGATCAGCTGCAGGTCACCCACCGTGAGGCTGGCATAACCTGCATCGACAGAGTTTATATCATAAGGACCGCTATCCTGATAAGCATAGCGTGTACGCATGATAGTGTCGCTATGGGCCACAAACGAGGAACCGGAAGTCCAGGTGCCATGGTCGCGCTTGAAGGCCACAAGGATATTACTGGTGCCGTTCCACTGGAAGGGGGTATCAAAACTATGAGTCTGCCAACCGGTAGAAGTATAGGAGAAGTCGGCACTGTCGATAACCTTCACAAAAGTGTGTGTGGCATCGGGATGGATGAAACCATCGGTGAGGTCGTCCTCACTGACATTGGCCATATAGACTGTCATATTGGTGAAATGACCACCTGCCGTAGCGCTGGCGGTGTTGAAGGCCAGAGCGGTGATGTCGCCGCCAAGGCTGGACAGACGTTCGGCCGGGACGATGGTCTGGACATAGCTGTAGTTGTAGAGGCTGTATCCAACAGGGCAATAGGAGGAGTTGGTAGCACTGGCCTCAGCGTCATAGTTGATGGCAACGGCGGCATTGTCGCACAGGGCGGTGGTGAAGGAGGCCGAAGTGGCGAAGCTGGTGTCGCCGGCACCGCAGACAGCGCGGACGCTGACATTGTAGTTGGTGCTACTGGTAAGACCCGTAGCCGTGTAGGTGGTCGAGGAGACGAGGGCGTTGACACCATTCACAGAGACTTCCCACTGGGTCTCGTCGCCCGAAGGTGTCCAGGAGATGGTGGCGCTGGAGGAGGTGATATCGCTGACGGTCACATCGGTGGGGCGCAAGCAACCCGTAAGATCGAAGCAATTCACTGCAATCTCAAAGCCAGGATAGGTGAGGCTGCCGTCGGAGTGGAAGGTGATGGTTACAGGGCCGAAAACATCGAAGGGTCCGACAATCTGATCGGTACTGACACCACTGGTGTTATCGCAGAAGAGCACTGTACCCGTAGTGCCGACACCCTCGTAGATGGTCACGTAATCCCAACTACCCTCAGTATGTGAGTGGCCGCTGATAATCAAACCATGGGAAGCATCGACAGGATAGATAACCACTTGGTCGTCTCGACTGCTACTATAGCTGCCGGTAGCACCACCGTCATCGCAGATGATGGCGCCACAAGTGTAGAGTGTATCCACTTGGTCAATATTCGTATAGCCGATGCCGAAGGAAAGGGGACCGGTCCAAAGGCTGGTGGTGGTACCGCAGTCGCTGCGCACATAGGCGTGGTAAAGACCGCTAGCCAAGCCATCGACTTCATACGAAGAATCTGATACATTAATTATATTACTGACGGTGTCGGGGTTGAATCCGTAGTTGCCGTAGACAAGCTGATAACCGGTGGCAGTGCCGTTCCAGGACAACGAAACAGTGTCGCCGGTAACAATGGCCGAGAAGTCGGTGGGCCAGGGGCAAGCCACCAAGGTGCGAACGGTGACAGAAGAAGAGAGGAAACTGGAATCGTTGACATCGCACAATGCGCGCACTGCGAGCGTGTAGTAGGTATATTGTTCCAGACCGGTGATGACACACGAATTGGTGGTAAGACCCGTGATGACGCTGTCATTTACATAGACGTTCCATGCGGTCTCCTCGCCACCTGCCGTCCAATGGAAGGTGATGCCATCGGCAGTGACAGTGTCAACCACAAGTGCCGTGGGAGCCATACAAGTGGGGCAACCCACTGTATACATCACAGTGTCACCCGAGGAATAGTCAGAACCTCCGCCATAGATAAAGGGGGTTCCTCCAAAGTTGATAGTGAAAGAGGCCTCGCCGGGGTAGCTTCCAGCGGTCCATACCAGCGCCAATGTGTCGGTAGAACAGAGGCTATAGTTGACAGTGTTGTAAGAACCGCTTTCGATAGTGGCCACGAAAACGCTTTGGCCATTGGCATAACCCGTGATGGCGTTGCCATTCCAACCGTCGCCAAAGCTGTCGACCATCTCAATGTCGACGAGGCAGCCGCCAGCGGCGCAAACAGTAGTGAACTGGATGGGGTTAGAGATATTGATGGAGCCATCATCACAGATAGTGGCCACACTGACGGTGTAGAGGGTGCTGGCATTGAGGGTGGCGAAGGTATAGGTGGTATCGGTGACATCGACCGAATCAGCGGTGGTACCATCGGTGTAGTAGAGGCGGAAATTGGAAGCACCGGCACCGTTCCAAGACAAGGTGGCACCGTTGGAAGCAATCGCAGAGACCACAATATCGTAGGGAACACCGCAAGAGGGACATCCGACGAGGGTGGCGATAGTACCACTGAAGTCATCGCCATTGCCACTGACAATCTGAAGGCCATTGGCAGTGATAACGAAGTCGGCTTCATCGTCGTAGGAGCCACTTTGCCAAACAAAGACAAGGGTATCGGAGGAACAATGGGCATAACTGAAACTGCCAGTAGACCCGCTGCTGAGCGTAGCGGTGAAAACGAGCGAACCATTGGCGTAACCCTTAATAGCCGCACCGTTCCAACCGTCACCATAGGAATCGGTCATGTTGATAGTCACCGTACAACCTCCATCACCGCAAAGGGTACGGAAGGAGGTGCTGACACCAGAGGTGAGGGAGCCGTCGTCGCAGAGGGTCACCACCGTGACGGTATAGTCGGTGCTGGAATTGAGGGTGTTCAGAGTATAGGTGGAGTCGGTGACATCGACAGAGTCGAGCGTGGTACCGTCAGCAATATAGACACGATAGCTGCTACCCGTTCCGAGGATGGTAAGGTCGGCACTGCTGGGGGTGACATTGCTGGCACTCACACTCAGAGGATGAGCACAGGTGGGGATGGGTTCCACCACGAGTTCATCGACATACCAGTAATAATTGTAAGAGTTGCCGTTGTGACGTAGCACAATGCGAGCTGTGTCAGGGGCTCCCACCATGGGGACCTCTTTCTCTTGGTAAGCGGCACCACTGAAATCACTATAGGCCCAGTTGGCCAACTCGACGAAGGAAGAGTCGTTGGTGAGGTCGGTCATATAACCAACGGAGAAGGTACCACAGTTGGAGCTGGTACTCTCGGGGCGAGTCCAGAAACGAACCTGCAACTCGTTGGTGGGCTGATTCATAAGAGGCAGGGCGATGCTTTGGGTTTCGTTACCCGACGCAAAGCCACGGAAATCGAGGTAATTATTACCACTATGGGAGAGCGTGCTATATGAAGTGTTACTTCTAACATACACCATGCCGCTCAACGTTGTCCAGCAATCGGGGCCAGCCATGGTAGCATAAGACTCGAAATCTTCGGTATAGGGGATGGAGGTGGTGCCGCAGCCGGTGCGGAACTGCGCGATGGTGGGGATACCGTCGCCACTGGTACAGTTGGGAGTGACCATAAAACTGTATATCGTGTTGGCGTTGAGGTTGAGAGCGGTATAAGTGGTGTCGGAGATGCCATTGACAACCGTGGTGTCGCCACCGACAGCCCAATAAGCGATGGTGTAGTTGGTGCCGACATTCAGGGTGTCGGTCCAAGTGAGGGCGATGCTGCTACTGTCGATATCGGCGGCGTTCACACTGGCCACGGGATAGCAACCGTTGTCCTCGACGACCATGAGGTCATCGAGGAAGAGGGTATACTGTCCGCCGGTGGGGCGATAAGCCCGCATGGCGATACGTGAGCCAGTACCGGTATAGCCGGAGAAGTAGACCGTATACTCATGATAGTTCGGCTTCCAGGCATCAGTGCCGCTGAAAGTGATGAGGGGGATGCTGTCGACCTGAGTAAAGCTACCATCGGACTCAAGCACACCCACTTCGAGGACACAAGGGAAGCTGCTCGACGACGAAGCCCAGAAGAGCATCTTCAAGCCATTGATGTTCTGCATCTCGGGCAGAGCCACCATCTCGACTTCAGTGCCGTTAGTGGACTCGAATTCAAAATAGCCCTGTCCGTTGTGGGTATTGCCAGGATAGACATAGATAGCGGGAAAAGTACCAGCGCCGCTGGATCCGGTCGACAACTGCAGCCAGCAAGGGGGATTCTCGCCAGTGGGTTCACTCTCGAAGTCCTCTATATAAGGAATTTCAGCATAGCCACTGCATGCGGTACGGATGCTAACTTTAACATAGGAAGAGCCACAATCAGCCATGACACCAAACTGGTAAGCGGTGTTGGCGGTGAGACCCGTCAAAGTATAAGTGGTAGAAGAGGTGGTGGCGACAAAAGAGGTGTCGGCCATATTGTAGATAGTATAGGTGACTCCACTATTGAGCGTGTCGACCCAGGAGAGGGTGACGCCATCGGAAGTGATATTGGAGGCTTCGAGGTTACGCACACGGTAGCAGACGGGACCAGAACTTTCGCAGCCGATGAGCTTGTACCAAGCCACGGTGCTGGAAGCAGTGCCACTGGGCAACGAGCCGATGGTATAAGGACCACTGTCTTGATAATCATAGCGTGCCAACTGGGCAGTGGCTGTGTAAGCGGCAAATGAAGAACCACTGGACCAACTACCATGATTGCGGCGCACGGCAACAACGATGTTGCTGGAGCCATCCCAGGCGAATGGATCGTCAAACACAATGGTCTGCCAGTCGGTGGTGGTGTAGTTCATACTACCCGACCAGACAAGTTCTAATTCTGAGGCATCATCAAAAAATCCAGAACTAAGATCTTCGAGCTCGGTGTTGGCCAGATAAATCTCGCAGTTGTTGAAGTAGTTGCCTGCCGAGGTGCTGGCGGGCTTGAACTGCAGAGCCTTGATTTCGCCAAGACCCATCAGGTCGTCAGCCAGGATAAGGACCTCGCTGAAACTATAGTTGTAATAACTATAGCCCGGCATATAGCTGGTGGTGGTGGTCGACGTGTCAGCGTTACTGACGGTCATAGGCGAACCGCTGTCGCAGGTCACCTGTGCCTGCACGTTACACGGCAATGCCATAGCCACTATCGCGACCAAAGGCATCAGAAACTTGTAAAAGGGTTTCATTGTGTTGTGATTTAGTTTTAAAAAAAATATTTTACTTTATATATTTCATTCATTCTCAGACCTTATGGAATGCACCAAGGAAGTCCTTAGAAATGCAAATATACACTTTTTTTTTAAGTGGACAACTTTTTTATAGCAGCGGTTTACCTTAACCCCAAAGGGGTTCCTAAAGGGCTGTGCCTTCGGCACAAGAAAAAAAAGCAGCGGGGCACCCGTGATGGGTGCCCCGCTGGAGGTAGAGTAGGTTTCTATGGGAGGCTATGGTCTATAACCCATAACCTTTATCGGACTATCAGCTTGCGGATGGCGTTGACGCG
>ONBK01000002.1 GCA_900316055.1 uncultured Bacteroidales bacterium | reverse complement strand
TTGCATGTGTTAAGCCTGCCGCTAGCGTTCATCCTGAGCCAGGATCAAACTCTTCATTGTAAGAATTGTTCTTCTTTACCTTTGACTCGTCTTCGTGTCCGTCTCATACCTTATGTATGAAACTTGACACACGCTATCTCATCTACTCATTAATTTCAAAGTTCTTTCGCTTTCTTTCTATTTATCAACAACTTTATTAACAAGTCGGTTTTTCGTCGAAAGCGGATGCAAAAGTACAACCATTTTTCAAACTGACAAAATATTTTTTCAAAAAAAATTTTCAAAACAACATATCATTCTATAAACCAAAACTATAAAATTTAAAAATTTTTCGCCACCGATGTTCTTTTCTCGCAAAAAGGCCATGGTTCAGACGGAAAAAAGACATTTTTTTCATCAAAAAGACCCCAAATTCCGGAAAAAACCGGCAAAAATAATATATAATATTGAAAATCAGTAAAATAAACAAAACGCCGAACACCCTACATCAGAAAGCACCTAACTCCCTATGAATCACGTACCAAGACCGTACCAACACCGTACCAACTCCTACCCAAATACTACTAGGGTAGGAGTTGGTACGGTGTTGGTACGATGATGATAGGTAGAAAAGGGTTACTTGACTATGATTTCGTCGGTGAAGAGGTAGGAGGGCTGGCCGGGAGCGGGATGCCACGCGGGCAGCGGACCGGGGTTGGGGACGACGACGCGGAGGTAGCGGGTGACAGGATAGCCTATTATTTTCGCCTCCCCTTTGCTCGTTTGCATTAGGTCTACGGTGTAACTGCGCAGGCGCATGCCAGTTTCGCGTGGGTCCATATCGAAATGTTTGCCGGAAACAAGGGTCCATTTTTTGCCATTCTCTGACACATAGACCTTGACTTGGGTGGGAGCTAGTATCCAGTCAAAAGTGTTCTGCATGAAGCGCATACTCACCTCATGTATTTCTGTAGGCTTGCCAAAATCTATAGTGGCGTCGATGCTGTCGCCCCAGTAGCCTTGCCAGTGACCGTCGGCGTAGGTGGTGTTGCTGCCGAGTTGGCCGTCGATGAGGGCGGACTCTCCCCCACCCGAGTAGATGGCCTTATAGTCGCTGTACTTGGTGTTGAGGGTTATCTTGGCGCCCATGCCGAGGTGGCTCAGCAGGTACTGTTCGCTGATGACACCCTCGCCATATTCATTATATGATATAGAACGGATGGTGGCGGAACGCTCCAGCGGGAAGGGGCCTTCGTATTTCGTGGAGGAGGCGGTGGGCTCGCTACCGTCGAGGGTATAGTAGATGGGGCGGTCGTTGTAGAGGGTTCTCAGTTGCACCATCGGAATACTTTGGGTATTCTGATTATTCTGAATAATCTGAGCAAAAACATGACGGTCGAGTTCCAGCACTTCGCGTGCGAGCGCATCGTATCTATTACACACAATATAGCGCTCGTAGTCGCCATTCTCTTGGTCCCAGAGGCGGAGGTATTCGCGCTTGAGGTTAAAGAGTGTCCGTAGATAATCTTCGCTTCTAAACCTTATTTCCCAAATCAATCTTTCATCAAAATCAATACATTGCTGAAAAATTAATTTACGTAATACCGCCTTTGTACCGGTGGCAATCATTCGAGATACTGCATAATGTGCGTGAGGGTTGGCAGCGGAGTCAATACTAAGTGAATCTGTCAGATACCAATACAACGAGCCACTATGTAAATAAATATCGTCAGATGTGTTTTCTGGGTTGAAGTTGAGGAGGGGCTCGAGGAGGGCGGCGGAGGTGTACCAGTCGCCGGCGACGGGATCGTACATCAGGGCGCCGACGGAGTAGAGTTGCTGGGTTAAGACGGCGGGCGAACCGCCGTCCACACGGCGACCGTAGAAAAGGTGTTCGAAGTTCTTGTTGAACTGCTCCTCGCGCTGGCGCAGCTCTTCGGGGTTGTCGGTCTTGAGGGGGTTCCAGGCCATCTCGGCGGCCCAGTACTGGGCATGCCAAGAGTTGTCGAAGAGAGCCTCACCGTTGTCGTCCCAGCAGGTGAGCATGGCGCCTTCGGCACCGTCGCGGTAGCCGTCACGGAAGAGGTTGGCAATATTCTTGATGTAGCGCTGCGGCGTGGAGGTCATGGTGGCGCTGTGTCCCGTCGAGGCGGCGACCCAGAAGGGGTTGCCCTGATCCTTGAAGGGTTTTATCAAATGCTTGAAGCTATCGATAGGCTCGTAGGCCCACATGATGTAGGTCATGTCCTTCGGCAGCTGGCGCATCATCTCGGGGTTCTTGGCGACAATGTCGCCCCACATGGCGATGCGAGGTGAAAGGTGAGAGGTGAAAGGTGAAAGTTCTTTGACGATATTATAGCAGCGGTTGATGAAGTCGACATAGACTTGGTCGGCGCCAAGGCTGTCGACGAGTTCCTTCGCGCGACCTGTGCCAAGTTGCTCGGTCTCGTCGCAGTTGATGATGAAGAAGGGCGAGTTGGGGATGCGGTCGTATGCGGCTTTGATACGCTTTCTGAGGAAGTCGAAGGTTGCCTCGTTGCCGGGGTCGAAGTTGGCCTTGCTGTCCATCAGGTGCTGATAGAAGGGGATGCGTAGCGTCTTCTCGGCATGGGCGAAGAGTTGCAGGTTGATGACCTCGTCAGGGTGCGGCTTGCACTCGGCGGCATAGGCGGGCGCCAGGTCGGGAAACTCCGGCTGGTAGAGCGTATGCTCGGTATAGTAGTTGCAGTAGTTGAACTTCAGCGCATGGAGCCTATTCCATTGCTTCTCGCGGAAGGCCTGGTGCGGTACAGGTCCGCGACTAATATCGTCCATCCAACCGCGCCAGCAGTAGGCCGGCCAGTCAATAATGGTGATGCCTTGTGAATACGTAGGGTACACCTCGCGAAGCTGTTCTAGCGTAAGCCGAGCATTCTGAAGACCTTCTTCGCCCACATAGCGGATAGTTATCTCACCAGCACCCATACTCAATTGATAGGCCTGCTGCAAATTGCGTTCCACAGGAAGTGTATCAACTCGATACTCTTTAACTCTCACACTATTGACTTTGAACAAGCGCTTATATGGGTGTCCGACTTTTACCCTCTGCGGCGTGGGTATCAGGCCTAAATTAATCTGTTCCTGAGCATAGGCCGACAAACTAATAGCCAGCAACAATACAACAATAATTCTTTTCATACACTTACGCATTAACACATTTACGCATTCAAGCATTTAAGGTAACGGTGGATGGTCTCCTCAATGCCAAGATAGAGGGCGTCGCTGATAAGGGCGTGGCCGATAGAGACCTCGTCGCACCAAGGAATTTGTTGATGGAAGTAGGTGAGGTTTTCTAAAGAGAGGTCATGTCCTGCATTGAGTCCGAGGCCGCAATCTCGGGCCACCTTGGCGGCCTCGACGAAAGGTGCGATTATACCCCTCAGTCCTTCGGACAGCTCCCCTATTTTAGGGGAGCAGCCATAAGCATTCTCCTGCTCTCCCCCTAACATAGGGGGAGTATCCCGAAGGGGGGAGGGGGTATTAACTACACAGCGATGGTACCCCGAAGCATACGCCTCAGTATACAACTCCACCCTATCCGTACCCGTCTTGGCGGCCATCTCAATCATCTGGGGGTTGGCGTCGATGAAGATACTCACACGGATGCCACATTGTTTGAACTCCTCGACTACATCACACAGATAGCCCTGGTTCTTGACGGTGTCCCAGCCGGCGTTGGAGGTCAGCACCCCTTCGGCGTCGGGCACCAGCGTCACCTGCGCAGGTTTGATTTCCTTCACCAAGTCGATGAAACCGTAGGGACGGCTTTTCGAGATGCCTTTGGGATTTCCTTCAATATTATATTCTACACCGATGAGCGGTTTGATGGCCAGCGCATCGGCATAGCGGATATGGCGCTCGTCGGGACGCGGATGGACGGTGATACCCTGGGCCCCGAAACGCTCGCAGTCCACTGCAAATTTCAATACATCCGGTGTGTTGCCGCCACGTGCATTGCGGATGGTGGCCACCTTGTTGATATTTACACTAAGCTTGGTCATTATATTTGTTTTTTCTCTTAGGATTTTCCGGGAACCAACCTTTCATGACACGTTCACGCTGCTTGAAAATTTCCAAAATAGACCACAGACTTGAGAATGCAGTGACTCCAAACAAGGTGGACAGTATTGTGTCCTCAACCCATAACGATCCGCCGATGCAAATCAATCCCAACACGAGGAATACCCACCAGCACCCCACTCCGAAATAATATTCTGCCTTGATCACCAATGGATGGAAAAGGCCGATACACAAGAATGTTGCGACACCAATAATAAGGCCTGTGTAATTCATATATTAAATTCCTTCTTTATTGCGTCGACCATATCGAGTTTTTCCCAGCCGAAGAACTGCACCTTCTTTGTATGCTTGCGGCCTTCGGCGTCGTACAGCACCACGGTTTCCTCTTTGGGGTCACGTCCCATGTGGCCATAAGCGGCCGTGCGACGGTAGATGGGGTTCTTCAGACCGAAGCGTTTAGTAATGGCGAAGGGACGCATATCGAAGAGTTTTTCCACTCGCTTTGCTATCTCGCCGTCGGTGAGTTTAACTTTGGCAGTGCCGTAAGTATTTACATAAAATCCTACAGGCTCGGCCACACCGATGGCATAGGCTACCTGCACCAGCACCTCGTCGCAGAGTCCCGCCGCCACCATGTTCTTGGCGATATGACGGGTGGCATAGGCTGCCGAGCGGTCGACTTTCGAGGGGTCTTTGCCGCTGAAGGCACCGCCACCATGGGCACCGCGTCCACCATAGGTGTCGACGATGATCTTGCGACCCGTAAGACCCGTATCGCCGTGAGGACCGCCAATAACGAACTTGCCGGTGGGGTTGACGTACAGTTTGTAGTCCTTCTTGGCGAAGAGGGCGCGATTCTTGGCGTTGATGAGCTTCATCACACGGGGTATCAATATCTCTCGGACATCCTTCTCTATCTGCTTGAGCATACGGCGTTCGGTGTCGAACTCGTCGTGCTGGGTCGACAGCACGATGGTGTCGACTCGCAACGGCTTGCCCTCATCGCTGTATTCGATGGTAATCTGGCTCTTGGCATCGGGTCTCAGGTAAGTCATCACCTTGCCCTCTTTGCGGATACGAGTAAGTTCCAACAGGAAGATATGTGCCAGCGTGATGGGCAGCGGCATGTATTCACGTGTCTCATTGCAGGCATAGCCGAACATCATGCCTTGGTCGCCGGCACCTTGCTCCTCCTCTTTCTTTCGGCTGACCCCTTGATTGATGTCGCCGCTTTGGCCGTGGATGGTAGAGAGTACGGCGCACGATTCAGCCTCGAACTTGTACTCGCCTTTGGTGTAACCTATTTCCTTGATGACGTCGCGGACGGTCTCCTGAATGTCGACCCACCCGTTGCAGGTCACCTCGCCGCTCACAACGGCAAGACCGGTGGTCACCATCGTCTCGCAGGCCACATGACTCTCAGGGTCGCGGCGGAGGAATTCATCGAGCAAAGCATCGGAAATCTGGTCGGCCACTTTGTCGGGATGGCCTTCGGAAACACTCTCTGATGTAAAGAAATAACTCATTTTTGTTACAATTTAGTTAGTTAATACTATGTTCTAAATGTAACAGATTTGAGAATGAAGTCGCAGTTGAACAACGCTTTAGCATTTTTTCAAGTGGTTGCAATCATTACAAATCTATCCACATTTGCGACTGCAAAGATACGAAATAAATTGAAAATTGAGAATTGAAAATTGAAAAAATCACCTTTCGCTTTTCAATCTATTGTAATGGCAGGTAAGCAACTCGCCGTTGTCGTCATAGAGGTGCAAGCCGGAGCCCTCGCAGTAACGCCAGACCTTGCAGTCTTTACACTGTCCTTTCTTGGCCCACGAACGGTCGCGCATCAGTTGGAAGCGGTTCTGCCAGACCTCCCAGAAATCGTCCTTATAGATATTGCCCTGATCCATGTGGCTGCGTACCGAGGTGCAGCCACTGATGGCGCCGTCGCAACGTATCGAAGCCACCTCGACGCCACTACGGCAGTAGAAGAAATGGTCGCGGACTTTCTGCTCGTACTCGCCAAGGAAGCCCTCGCACGCATAGCTGACGTCGAGGATTGCCTGATTGCTTGATTGCTTGATTGCTTGAGAATATTCCGACCGACAGTCTTTGATAAAATCGAGAATACCACGGAACTGCTCATCGGTGAGCTGCAAGTCAGGGTCGTGGGCAGCACGCCCCATGGGGAAAATACTAAAGAGGCGCCAATGGCGCACACCGATAGAAATCAGATAGTCTTTGAATTCAGCCAACTGACCATAGCTGCGGGGATTGACGCAAGTCACCACATCCCACAACAAATCTTTCTGCCGAGCCAGCAATTTGATAGCTTCTATGGCCTTCTCGAACGACTGCGGATGTCTCCGTATCCAGTTGTGCTGTTCCCCAAAGCCGTCGAGGCTGACGGTAATGGAGTGCATGCCGCTGGCCAGCAAAGAATTCAATCGTTTCTCATTCAAAAGGAATCCGTTGGTCACCACACCCCAAGGATACTCACGACGGTAGAGTTCGATTCCCACCTGCTCCAGGTCGTCGCGCAATAGCGCCTCACCGCCTGTAAAAATAATAAATACCTCATGTGGATTGACATGAGGCGTAATTGTATCAATAACTTTTAGGAAATCCTCGGCGGGCATATCCTGCACGTCGGGCTGTACCTTACAGTCGCTGCCACAATGACGGCAACTCATATTGCACCGCAGCGTGCACTCCCAAAACAACGAACGCAGCGGATGCAACTGCTCATTGGTATGCCGCAGCGAACGCTGCATTTCAAGACCGACACGTTGTTTGAGGGAGAGGCTCATCTTTTGCTAAGAAGTCCTAGGTAATTCTAGGCACTCCTAGGCTATCCTAGGATGCCCTAGGAGATACTATTTTCCTTCCAGTCTAATCTCCACCTCTTTTTTGAAGGTTCCATGATTCCATCCACCGGCACCGGTACGGTCCACATCGCTCTGCTCCACCTTCATCTCAAACACCTGGTTCTTGAACTCGCCATTTTCCTGTCCATCGACATCACGCACCATCAGTTTCACCTCCTCTTGCGGGATACCACTATTGTTGATTTCAAAATTCCCGTTCCTGTCGGTAGACACAGCAGTCCCGTCGAGCCACTGCCGCACTTTTGCGGGATCGCCTTGCAGTTCGCCGTCCTTCACTTCCATGTTGCGTTCCAACATATTGACGCGGATATTCTTTACAGGGCGTCCGTCGGCATCTTTCACCTGACCGCGAATCATGAAATTCATGGTCGGCACGCCATACATCAGACGTATCTCCTCGCGAGGGTTCACCTCGGGAGTCTCTTTGACTTCGGTTTTCTCAACCTCCTTGTGGCAGTGACAGGACGAAAGGCCAAATGCGCCCATCAAAGTGACGAGCAGCCAGTTCTTCAGTTTCAGATATTTTATTTTCATGTAAAAGATAACGTTTCCATGTCGAAAAAATTGTGTATTTTTGCAAATCATTTTATGGAACAGAACGACAGACCCTTTATCATTGCCGGTCCCTGCAGCGTAGAGAGCCGCGAGCAGCTGCTGGCCGTCAGCGAATCCTTGTGTCGCATGCCGCGGGTGCGGATGATTCGTGGAGGCGTATGGAAACCGCGCACCCGACCGGGAGGCTTCGAAGGCCTTGGCGAGCCCGCCCTTCGATGGATGAAAGAAATCACTGAAAGCCCGTTGCGCATGTCCGACGGTGCCCCTGTGCGTTTTTGCTGCGAGGTGGCACGTCCCGAACATGCAGAGCTATGCCAACAATACGGCATCCATACCGTCTGGCTCGGCGCCCGCACCACCGCCAACCCTTTCATGGTGGAAGAAATCTGCGAAAGTCTACGTGGCAGCACCATACAAGTGATGGTGAAAAATCCTATAAGCCCCGACCTCAAACTATGGATAGGTGCCATTGAGCGCATGCAACAGGCAGGCATCGACCATGTCGCCGCCGTACACCGCGGCTTCAGTGTCTACCACTGGCGCAACGCCCAGCAGATCTACCGCAACGACCCTCTTTGGGAGGTAGCCCTGGAACTACGTCGACAGCGGCCCGACATTCCTGTCATCTGCGACCCCAGCCACATCGGTGGAGACAGGCGCCTGGTGGCTTCGTTGGCATTGGCTGCCGTACAACTCGACTATGACGGGTTGATGCTCGAAGTTCACCCCTCCCCTGCCGACGCCCTCACCGACGGAGCGCAACAACTCACTCCCACCGAACTAGCCACAATCCTAAACACCCTACCCTATTCTTCCGGTAACGGAAACCCCGCCAGTCTGGAGCCCCTGCGCAAACAAATCGACGACATCGACCACGAGCTCCTCGGCCTTCTCAGTTTACGCATGAACCTCTCACGTCAAATAGCCCACATTAAACGCGAGCAACAGTTGACAGTCTATCAAGCCAAACGCTGGGAAGAGGTGATGCACGACCGCCTGCAGATGGCTGCCGACCTTGGGCTCAATCCAGACTTCGTGAAAGAACTACTGGAAAAAATCCACGGCGAAAGCGTCAGAGTTCAGATAGAGGATTAAAAAAAAGCCCCGCTCCAAGACAGAGCAGGGCCATCGCAAAACTATGAAAAAATTACTCTTCAACGGGAATCACGGAGACGTAGCTACGGTCTTCGCGGCCTTTGTGGAACTTAACGACACCGTCGATAAGTGCAAAGAGGGTGTGGTCTTTACCCATGCCAACATTCTGGCCAGGGTTGTGGGCGGTACCACGCTGACGAACGATGATATTGCCAGCGATGCACTTCTGACCACCAAAGATTTTCACGCCTAAGCGTTTGCTTTCGGATTCACGACCATTGCTGGAACTACCGACACCTTTTTTATGAGCCATACTATACTGTTTTTAAAAGGTTAGACACTTGGATTAGTTGATGCTATCGATTTTAATCTGGGTCAGATAGTCGCGGTGGCCGTTCATTTTCTGATAGCCTTTACGACGGATTTTCTTAAACACCAGAACCTTATCGCCCTTAAGGTGGCGGAGGACGGTAGCCTTAACATTAGCACCAGCGATGTAAGGTTTACCCACCTCGACGTTGCCATCATTGTCTTTAAGCATCACGGTGTCAAAAGACACTTCGCTACCCTCTTCGTTCTTCAGACGGTTGACGAAAATCTTCTGATCTTGGGCGACCTTGAATTGCTTGCCTGCGATTTCTACGATTGCGTACATTTCTAATTGTTTGTTTTTTAATTACTTTCACTCATTTTCGAAGGTTTTCTCCCCTCGATTTCGGACTGCAAAGATACGAACATTTTTTTAACTGGCAAAATATTTTTTCATTTTCTTCATCAGAGAACTCTTTTGATGCCGTCGGAGCCAATGCCAACGTATCGGGCCAGAATGAAAATTTGCATCTGGCGCTACCGGCGAAAATACCCAACGCCCCATCGACATTGCCTCTCACCTGCCCCTGCTCGCTGAAGAAGCCTCCCGAAGAGTTTTGTCGCGACACATCGATAATGTAACGGTAGCGCGCCGGGGTCACCGATTCTAAACTTACGGTATATTCGTGCTTGAAGGGCTGCACCTCGTTGGTATCAATCAAATGAAGGATACGCATACTCACATGGTAACTCTGCCCGTCGATCTCTGAATCCCTGAACAGGTTGCGGGTATAGAGGTAACCCAACATAGGATTGGTGTTGGAGGCATTGCCCGTAATCTCGGGGTTGGTACGCAGCATGAAATAGGATACATGCACCGTGTCGACAGTGTCGAACCGCTGCTTCCATTCGTTGAACCTTATGCCGCTGTCGCGCACCGTGAGGGCGAGACTGTAGTACTCCTCCATCCCCGCATGGTCTTGAAAATCGAAGTCCGCCAGATAGTAGCGGAAAGTGGAGCCATAGTCGTTATTCAGCAGTTGCAGGTTGCTGATGGTCGGCAGGTAAGGCACGTAGGTCTTCGCATGGACGAAACGTCCACCGGCATTGACATCTATCTCCAAACTGTCTCCCTCAGCGTATACATAAGGAAAGAAATACTTACAATTCACCACCGAGTCGGGAGTCGAGTAGGGAACACCATTGATGGTGAGGGTCATGCTGACATCGCTGACCGGCTGGTTATTCGAGGTGTCAAGAAAGAAACGGGTATTGGCGAAATAGACAAACGCCTGCTTATCCACCGACGGCACCGCATTGAGTACCAGCTGCGCCTGCGACGGGTCGTTCTCGATTTCGAGCACCTTCTCACAACTCGAGAAGAGGACCACTAAAACAAAAAGGAGAGAATATATTTTTTTCATCTGATTATTCTGATTACTCCGGTTATTCTGACTGTTCCGACTACTAAAAATACAGTGTATACCCCACACTCGGCAGTATCGGGAAGATACTCAGCTGCACCAGCGCCGAAGGATATCCTTGGTAGGTCTCGTTCTTGGAGCGGTAAAGCATGTAGGGGTTCTGCCTATTATAAACATTATATATGCTCACACTGATGGTGCGGCGTGCGCGTTTGAATTTGCGATGGAAATTGGCTCCAATGTCCAGCCTATGGTAATTGGGCATGCGGTAGTTGTTGCGGCCCTCGATATAATTCACCGACTGGCCATAGCCGTTACCCTCATAGTCCTCGGGGTCCTCCTGCGCCACAGGATAGCTCTGCGTGGCTAACGAAGCGGCATTGCCCGTGGAGAAGACCCATGTAGCACTAACATCCACTCGGTCGCTAAACTTGTAGTTGAGCACGATGGAGATATCATGCCGGCGGTCATATTTCGCAGGGAAGGCCTTGCCTTCGTTCAGCACCTGCCCCGGACGATCGAAGAGGTGCATCGTACGGCTCCAGGTATAGCCAATCCAACCGGTGAGGTTGCCCACCTCGCGTTGCACCAGTAGTTCCAAGCCGTAGCTCCAACCCTCACCGGTATACACCAGGTTCTCCCAGTTCTCGGTACTACCCATGAACGTGGCACCGTCTTTATATTCGATGAGGTTGTCCATCTTCTTGTAGTAGGCTTCTATGCTGAAGTCGGCGATGCCGCTGCGGCTATAGTTGATGCCTGCGGCTATCTGGTCCGAAGTCATGGGGGCCACCCTGTCGGTCACCGGCACCCAGAGGTCTGTGGGGAGCGTCACGCTGGTGGTGCTCAGCAGGTGCACATACTGCCGCATGCGCGCATAGCCCACCTTTATCGAGAGGTCATCACTCAGCATCATGCGACCCGACAGGCGCGGCTGTAGCGACGAGTAGAACGAGTTTTCTACTTCGAAAGCGCTGAAATGGAGTCCATAATTTATCTTTAAGGTCTCCGTCAGTGCCCAGTCGTCCTCCACGTAGGCAGCCAACTCATTTGCCGGCAACGTGCCACTGAAGATGACAGAGTCAAAATGCAGCGCCTGGTTCATCTGTATCGAGTCATAGTAGTTCACGCTGCCACTGGCCACCTCGGGGGTAAACCAATGCCGCGTGAAGAGCGTTCCGAACTTAGTGTTATGCTCAGGATTGGGCGAGAGGTCGAAGTCGGCACGCAACGTAGCTTCTTTGATGCCCGAACGATAATCGGCCCCCATGGTCGAGGGGTTCGGGTCGCTGGGGGTAGCCAGTTTCTCCACGCTGCCGTTTATCATATTGTCATACTGCGTGTAGTTGGCAGAGAGATTCATGAAGAGTTTGGGAGTCAGCTCATAGTTCCAACGCAGAGCCCCCACCATATTACCCCACTCGTTTTCAAATCCCAGATAGACATTCTCGTTCAGAGAGGTGACCGTCTTCACACGGCCGTGAATATTGTCGTTTCCCTTATAAAACGAGACATAGAGGCGACTCTTGTCGCTGAATTTATGTGTAAGTTTCGCGTTTATGTCATAAAAGTAGTATCCCGCGTCGAATTTGGCGTTCTGTGCCACCGTAGGTCCCTCTTTCTCCTCCTCCGAGGTAACCTCATCGAGCCACATGATGGCGGGAATGATGAACAGCTCGGCATAGGTGCGGCGTGCCGAGAGGCTGAAGGTGGTCTTCTCCTTGACGATAGGACCCTCCAGATTGAACTTCGCAGAGATAAGTCCTATCGACGCATTGCCGTGCAGTTCCTTGTCGTTACCGTTGTTCTGCGTCACGTCGAGCACAGCACTCAAGCGACCGCCGAAACGGGCGGGAAACGAGCCTTTGTAGAGCGTCACATTCTTGATGGCATCGGTATTGAATGCCGAAAAGAATCCACCCATGTGGCTCACGTTGTAGAGCGGCACACCATCAAGCAGGAAGAGGTTCTCGTCGGGACCGCCGCCGCGCACATACATGCCGCTGTTGCCCTCCGAGCCGCTCTGCACACCCGGCATCAGCTGCAGTGCCTTGATGAGGTCTGCCTCGCCGAACATCACCGGCACCGTCTTCAACTTCTCCACAGACATCACCACAGCGCTCATCTGCGATGAACGGGTGTCGCCCGTGCGCTCGGCGGTGATGGTCACCTCCTCGAGGGTGACACTCGACGAGAGCTTGACGTTAATCTCGCGATTCTTGTCGAGCTTGAAGTTGAAGAACTGGGGCTCGTAACCCACGAAGCTCACCTTGAGGTTCACCGAGTCGCTCTTCAGCGTCAGCGAATAGTGGCCGTAGAGGTTGGTCACGACACCCTTGCCGCTGCGCGTGTCGAGCACCGTGGCGCCGATAAGCGTCTCGCCGCTCTTGGCGTCAGTGATGGCCCCGCTGACGGTATAGCTCTGCGCCAGCGCCATCAGCGGCAACAAAAAGAGGAGTATTATTGATAAGCGTTTCATAACTCAGACAGAAGTTCCGTAACCGTTTTCCCGAGCAAGGGATGCCGGTGGTTGGGCATGATTTCGGCCAATGGCTCGAGGACAAAGCGCCGCATATGCATCCGCGGATGCGGCAGGGTTAGTTCTACGGTATTCATCACTAGGTCGTCGTAGAAGATAAGATCGATGTCCATCGGGCGGCTTGAATACATTCGTTGTTTTTTTTCTGTCCCCCCCCGCCCTTCGGCAGATACCCACTGGACATCGTGCTCATTCCCCATCTTAGGGGAGGATCCTTGAATGGATACTTCCTGCTGGCCAGTTTCTACAAAGAAGGACTCGCCCGTTTTCTGTTGCTCCCCTAAAATAGGGGAGCTGTCACGAAGTGACTGAGGGGTATCCTGTGACCGAGATGCTTCATCCCATCTAATCACTTTTCTCACCCTTCCCAGCTCCTTCTCTATCGAGAGGGCCTCACACAGCACTTCCAATGGTGCCAGACTCGTCTCCACCAGCAGGGCGCGGTTGAGGAAAGTTTGGGGATTGTCCTCAAAGTCGCCCCATGGCTCCGTCTCATAGATACTCGACAAAGCAACGACAGAGCCGATACGTTGCCGTATCTGCTCTGTCGCCTGGTCTATCAGCAGCTCCCGGTTTCCCTGGTTGCCGCCAATAAGAAGAGTCACCTTGTTCATGGTTACTATAGTTTACCCGCAGTGGATAAATCTCTCCACCAAGGCCAGCGTCTTCTCGCTGTCCTTGCCGATGTCGGCGCGGAGGGTGCGGTCGTCGAAAGAGCGCAATCCCTTGAGGATACCATCGATAAGCTGCGGGGCGAAGATACCGTCCTGTTCATACACAGCGCGGTCTTTCTCCAGCAGGTCGGCACTGGCGGCGCAGCTGTCGGGTAGCACATCGAGTTTGGCCAACACATCCTCATGCTCGAAGATATTCACGCTGACATAGCGGTCCTTGGCATACTGCACGGCATCCTGCATCTCGAAGCCGTGACGGGCAGCCACAGTCATACCGGCCAACAGCAGATAGATATTGGCGCTGCCGTCGGGCGTGCGCAGTTCGATGGTCTGCTTGCGCGTGAAGTCAACCTTGTCGTTCTTCTCCAAAGGATTGGCTGCAGCCATCATATTACCGGCCGACTTGCTCCATCCCAACGGCACACGCACCATGGCGCTGCGGTTGCGGTCACCCCAGCAGATATTCGTGGGAGCCTCCTGGTGAGGCACCAAACGGAAGTAACTTGTAGGATTGGTGTTGCCGAAGGCGGTAAGGGAGCCGGCGAGGCTCAGGATGCCAGCCATAGTCTTCATAGCCACGTCGCTCAGACCATTCTCGCCGACATACATATTCTTGCCGTCTTTCGATACACGGGTGTGTACGTGCATACCGCTGCCGGCCTTGCCGACAGTAATTTTCGGAGCGAAGGTGACGGTGATGCCGTATTTGTAGCCCAACTCGCGCATCATCCACTTGGCGATGACCAATTGGTCGGCAGCCTGCTCAAGATGAGTGGGCAGAAACTCTATCTCGTTCTGCTCGTACATCAGGTCACCCAAGGTGAAATTACCCACCTCCGAGTGGCCGTATTTGATTTCGCCACCGGCGGCAGCAATCATACGCATGGCTTCGGTGCGAAACTCCTCGAACTTGCAATAGGGCATGGAGACGTGGTAGCCGTGCTGGTCTTCGGGCATATATTCGTCCTGCTTGGGGGCGATGGCGTAGTATTCCAACTCACCCATCACCTCGAATTCCATGCCGCCCGTGGCCTCACGGAAAGCACGGTCAGCTTTCTGCAGCGTGTACTCAGGAGCCATGGCGAAGGGTTCGCCGTCCTTGGTGAAGAACGAGCAGAGCAGGTCGAGTGTCGGCACCTCGGTGAAGGGGTCGAGGAAAGCAGTGCGGAAACGCGGAATGACATAGAGATCCGAATTGCCGGCCTCCAGATAGGGAAACAGCGAGCTGCCATCCACGCGCTCGCCGGAGGTGAGCACCTCGTCGACGTGCTCCAAGCTCTGGATGACGAAGTTCAGCGTATGCAGCTTTCCGTCGTCCGCCATGTAGCGGAAGTTGATCATCTCGATTTGGAATTCCTCGATGATCTTGAGGATATCAGCCTTGGTGAACTCCTGCATGGGTTTCTGCAGAAAAGCCACTAAGGGGTTGGGGTTGAACCTGAGTTGTTCTTGTGTCATGATATATATGTTGTTTTAATAAGTTGGTTCGGAGATAACGAAAAGTAGTTGTTTTTATTGTATTCATTATAAAAGAAAAAAAAAACGGGCTCCCTTCCGGGAACCCGTTTTGCAAGTTTAGTGTTATTCGATGCGGTTAGCGAACCACCACCACGCGTTTGGCGGGGGCGTTGCCGGCCTTCACCATGTAGACACCAGCGCTGGGCACGGTGAACTCGACGGTTTCGGCAGCCTTAGCCTCGTTGTACACAACGCGGCCGGTCACATCGTAGATATTGACATTCATGTTCTCGACACCCTTCACGACGATACGGCTGTCGATGCTGTAGGCCTTGAAGTCACCGGCTTCGACATCGTCGATACCGGTCTCACGCTGGAAGACAGCGGTGATGATGGCGCCATCAACCTCAGGAATAACTGCATCGGTGTAGGTAGTCGTGATATCCTCGGTCACGGTCTGGGTTTCGCCATCAATCGTAATCTGCCAAGCGACCAGTTGATAGCCGGCATACGGAGTAGCGGTCACGGTGAGGGTCTCACCCACATGGTAGGTCTGGACACCGCTGGGAGTGATGGTACCCATGGAGGCATCGTTCACAGTGAAGGTAATGGTCACAATCTCGCCTTGAGGCACGGTGACGGGATGGATGGTCATCGGGTAGTTGTAGATGTAGCTCCAGCCCCAGCCTTCGTAGTAGATGCTGTCGACCACAACGCCGGCGGCGCTGTTGGCCCACTTCTCGAAGTCACCATTGCTGAGGGTCTGAGCCATACCGGCATCAGAGATACCGTTGTTCTTGCTCTCCCAGTAGCCGGCATTGGCACCCGTCAGGGTCTCGCCATTCTCGCAAACGAAGGTGAAGTCGCTGAGGTAGCCATTTTCAATGGTGTAGCTGAAGCGCGGGTCGGCTTCGGCGATATCCTCAATCATATCCTGAACGGTAGCGGTACCGTTGAAGCGGTAACCCCAAGCGAGAGCGGTGTCGGGCCAGTTGATAGCGAGGACAGCCTGGTTGGAGCCTTCGCCCACCCAGTAGAGGATGTCGCTGGCGGCGATGGTAACCTCAGGAACATCGACGGCGAAGATGGCGGTGAAGGTGCTACCATTCATCACAAAGCTCACAGTGTCGGTGTAGGCCGGGAAGTCGGCAGCGACGGTGGTGTCGACACTGAGCATCGGGATTTCGATATGCCAGCCACTGAGGCGGTAACCTTCGTAGGCGGTAGCGCTGAGGGAAATAGTTTCACCCTCTTCATAGGTGTAGGTGCCAGGAGCGGGAGTGGTGGTACCCATAGTGGCATCGTTCACAGCAAAGGTGATGGTCACTTCGCCAGAAACCTCGCTGCAAGGAGTAGCGGTGGCGAAGAAGACAGCACCGTCGGTCAGGTCGCTGGCATCCTCAGCAGCAAAGAGGCTGTCACCATTGACATCGATAATCATGAAGCTGGCCTCGTCGTCATAGCTACCAGAGTTCCACAGGAACGACACAGGAGCAGAGGCGCAGACCTCGACAATGGCGATTTCGGCAGTGTCTAACAGGGTGTAGTTAGCCACAACGGCACCGCCCTGCATCACGTCGATGCTGGCACCGTTCCAACCGTCACCGTAGCTGTCTTCAGCATAGATATAGACATCGCAGGTAGCACCGGCGCAAGCGGTAGAGGCACTGATAAGAGTTACGTTGGAAGCATCGGTCTCAGAGCAGTTGGCAACCACACCGAAGGTGTAGCCGGTCAGAGCGGTCAGACCGGTGACAGTGTAGGTGGTGGCAGTCAAACCGGAGGCGATAACTTCACCTTCAGCACTGTAGATGGAATAGGTAGCACCGCTGTTATTGGCATCGTTCCAAGAGAGGGTGATGCTGTTGGTGGTAACAGTGTCGACGGCCAGATCAGCAATGGGGAAGCAGAAGCTGCCGCTCATTGGAGCGAAGACCACGCTGTCGATGTAGAGAGAGAGCTGGTCGTTGGCGGTGTACTTGAAGGCCACATACTTGGTACCGGCGGGCAGATACTCGATGTATTGCTCGTAGGTGAGGTTTACAATGTTGGTCTGCTCAGTGCCCCAGGTGAAGTCTTCGACATCATCGGTGGTGGTGGAGTAACCCAACTGGAAACTCTCAGGATAAGTAGCGCTGCCCGCCTTGTACATGAAGCTCACGACAACACCGTTGTCGGCGCCGCTGAGCTCGGGCGAGATGAGGTACTGGGGAGGATTGGTATTGTAACCGAACTTGAAGGCACGGGTGCCGCTGTAGGCATAGCTGGTGTAGCCGTCCTCGACAATACCAGTGCTGGAAGCAATATCCTCAACGGTCCAGCAACCAAGGGCAGCGCTGGTTTCCTCGAAGTCCTCGGTGTAAGGCAGCTCGACGGCGACGCAGGCGGTGTTGAAGACAACAACCATAGTGTCGCTATTGCTGCTGCTGCAGTTGGCGACGACGCCATAGGCGTACTGCGTCATGGCAGTGAGGCCGGTGAGGTCATAGGTGGTGTCGGTAACGGTGGCCACGAACGAAGAGTCGGCCATGTCGATAATGGTGTAGCTGCCGGCAGCGGTGCCGTTCCAAATGAGGGTAGCGCCGTCGGTAGTGACATCATCCACATCGAGGCCAGTCACAGGCAGACAGAGATCGCCAACCAGTTCGTCAATGGAGATATTGTCGATATGCAGGTTGTTGTCACCACCAGAGACAGTGGACTGAGCATAGAAGGCAATGCGGACGGTATCTCCAGCATATTCGCTGAGGTCGACATACTGACGGAGGTACGAAGTGCTGGCAATCGAAGCCAAGCTGATATTGGCAACCGAATCCCAAGTCTGGCCATTGTCGGTGGAGGCAAGAATCATAAAGAGCTGAGTGGCATTATTTTCGAAACCGGTAGCTACACCAGTGCCACTATAGGCGGTGAAAGCTGCGTCGAACGACAGCAGAGGCGAAGAAGCGGTGCTGAAATCGATAGTAGGGGTAATCATCCATTTCTTGCAGCTGGTACCGTAGATATTCACACGGTAGTGGCCAGCTTCGAGGCCATTGCTGACGGCGTTCGAATAAACCCACTGGTTGTTGGCAGCGAGGGTCAGAGCAGTACCTGCCATTGCCTCAGCGGCAGTGGTACCGGAGGCACCACGCCAGCAAAGATCGGTAGCGAGAGAAGCAGAGAAGTCCTCGATAAAGGGCAGCTCCTCGGCACCGCAGTTGGTACGGAAAGTAAAGGAAACAGGATCGCTCTCATTATCACTGCTACAGTTGGCAACGATGATGGCAGTATACTGCGTGTTGGGCAGAAGGGTATAGAACTCAGCAACGGTGTCATAATAGGTATAGTCGGTTGTATCCGTTCCATCAGTAAAGGAAAGCGTATAAGAGTCAGCACTAGCATTCCAAGTCAGTGTGGCAGAATTAGAAGTGAGGTCGCTCACAGTCATACCAGAGACAGGATAGCAGATGTCGCCGGTGCTCTCGTCAATAGAAACGTTGTCGACGTGGAGGTTGTTGTCACCACCAGAGACAGTGGACTGAGCATAGAAGGCGATACGGACGGTGTCACCAGCATATTCGCTGAGGTCGACATACTGACGGATGTACGAAGTGCTGGCAATCGAAGCCAAGCTGATACTGGCAACCGAATCCCAAGTCTGTCCATTGTCGGTGGAGGCAAGAATCATAAAGAGCTGAGTGGCATTGTTTTCGAAACCGGTAGCTACACCAGTGCCACTATAGACGGTGAAAGCAGCGTCGAACGACAGCAGAGGCGAAGAAGCGGTGCTGAAATCGATAGTAGGGGTAATCATCCATTTCTTGCAGTTGGTACCGTAGATATTCACACGGTAGTGGCCAGCTTCGAGGCCATTGCTGGTGGAGCTTTCATAGGTCCACTGGTTGGTAGTGAGCGTCAGTGCAGTACCTGCTATTGCCTGTGCAGCTGTAGTGCCGGTAGAACCACGCCAGCAAGGATCGGTAGCGAGAGAAGCAGAGAAGTCCTCGATGAAAGGCAACCCCTCGGCACTGCAAGCAGTACGAATGCTAACAACAGTGTAGCCATTAGCAATATCACCAGCACCACAATCGGTCTGTACACCGAAAGTGTAAACTGTATTAGCATCAAGCTCATCAATAATGGCTGTGTTGTCAACAATAGTCACATTGACGACAGTAGTATCACTCATGTCATAGATAGTGTAGGTGGCACCGCTGTTGATGGTGTCATCCCAAGAGAGGGTAATGCTGCTGCTAGTAATATCAGAGGCAGTGAGGTTCTGAACCTTGAAACAGGTCGGAGCAGTACCATAGACGAAAGTGGTCTTGGGCATGAAAGCACGGGCAGCACCAGTGATATTGGCAACACTGGTGCCATTGTAACCCTGCCAGCTGGCACCAGTAACATTTTTACCATAGAAAGAGGCACCCTTGTAGGTACCCTCCAAGGTGTTGTAGATTTCAATCAGAAGGTTGCCACCTTGGTAGGCGTAAGGAGTGTTAAACTCAATCTCCATGGTCGCCTGAGTGGCATCGAGAGAGCCTGTGTAGACCGTAGTAGCCCCCGTCATGTCCTCGAAGGCAGATAGGGTGGTGCCGGTCACTTCCTTAACATTGACCACGAACTGGGCTACGCCCCACGAACTGGCAGCAGGAGTGCCCAAGTAATAGGTTAAGCCCAGAATGTTTTCTCCCGTCAAGTCCGTAAGCATATCAGCGGGATAGACGGTCTGGCAGCGAACGAAGTCATCGACATAGAGACCATAGACAGGCACGTAATCATTGGTTGCCGTGCTGTCGGCCACAGTCAAATACATCGTTTGCGCTTGCGATGCGAAGGGCAGCAGCATGGCTACCGTAAGCATCAAGTTGCGTAAAAACTTTTGCATAATGTTTTTGTTGTTAGTTAATAAATAAATGAATTAATATAAATATTCTATTTAACAATGAGTTTGCGCACCACGGTGTTGTTGGCATTGACGATGCGCACGAAATAGGCGCCCTTGGCTTTGTCGCTCACGTCGATGGTCAGTTTGCCGCTGTTCACCGTCCACTTGCCACTCTCGCGACCATTGAGGTCGAGGAGGGTCACCTGACTGCCGGCGGTGAGACCCGTGAGGGTCACCGAGGTGCTGGCAGGGTTGGGATAGAGCGCCACATGGCTGCCCTCGACATCGTCGATGGCGTCCCTATAGCGGAACGTAGCCGTGATGTTACGGTTGCCTGTCAGCGTGAAGACATAGGGGTTCTCGTTGTACACATTCTCGCCCTCGACCCATTCCACAAACTCGAAACCATCGAAAGGACGAGCCGTGAGGGTCACCTCGGTGCCTTCTTCAAAGGTACCGGCTCCGGTCACCACACCCATGTTCTCGTCATAGGACACCTCGACGGTGTAGTAGTTGATATTGAGGGCGAAGGTGGCGGTGAGGGTGATGTCGGCGGTGGGAACGAAGGTATAGATGGGCTCGGTGCTCACCTCGGTCGTACCATGCATCCAGGCAACGAAGCGATAGCCGTCGTTGGCGGTAGCCGTAGCGGTGAAGCTCTCGCCGGCAGCAACGACGGTGAGACCCTCGGGGCTAACGCTACCCATCGTGGCATCGGCGTTCACCAGAGTCACCTCGTTGACGACGGCAGAGGTAACCACCACGCTGTCGATAAAGGCATTGTATCTATTGTCGCCATAGTAGCGGATGGCTATCCTCTCAGCGGTAGCAGGGAGGTAGGCCTCATAGATGGCGGCATCGTTGGCACCATAGGTATAATGTTCGGCGGGATTCCACACGGTCTGGTTGCCGATGGTGTAGCCGAAGTAGAGCAGGTCGGTAGTGGTCTCCGTGCGATAACGGATGCGCACCTTCATGGCATCGAGGCCGGTGCCGTCGAGGACGGGCGAATAGGCGTGCTGGTTGTATTCGCTGTTGGAGGCCAGGTTGAGGGAGGAGAAGTGCATGCTGTAGTGACCGAGACTGTCGGCAACAAAGCTGACGCTGTTCTGCATGTTGTCGCTGGTGAGCGTCCAGCAGCTGCGGGTGCTACTCGTCTCGCTGAAGTCGGCCTCGAAGGGCAGCGTCTGTGCGCCACTGCAGAGGGTGGCGAAGCTGACGGACACGGGATCACCGTTGTCGCCGGCGGCGCAGTTGGCCACCACCGAAAGGGTGTAGTAGGTGGCGGGGGTGAGGCCGGTCACCGTATAGGAGTTACCGCTGATGCCCGAAGCAAGGACGGTGCTGCCATTCATGATGGTGAAGGTAGCCACACCGACGTGGTTCCATTGGAGGGTGACAGAGCCGTCGGTGATATTGCTGCAGGTCACATCGGTGACAGCCATGCAGGGCAGGGCCTCGGTGATATGCACCGTGTAGTCCTCATACACCGCATAGCTGGGCGAGCCACAGGGGTCGTGGGGACCGCTGCCATAGTTATAATAGTCATCGAAGTAGCCATCGGAACCGGCGATGCGCATGCGGTAGTAGCCTGTGTCGTGCGAGGGATCGATGATGAAGGAGGCGGTGAGAGTGGTGGGCGATTCATTGCCACTCTGGCCGGTATAGACAATCTCGTCGTCCTCGAACATCATATTTTTGTTCCAGTCAATCCAGATAAGGGTGACGTAGGTGTAGCCAGTTTGGTAGGTGATGGCCACGTCGGCGGGCATATCCAAGGGGAAGGAGCCGACGAGGTTGCTGTGGTCGTCATAGAAGGGAGCCGACTGGTTATGGACATTGTTGTTGACCACCTCGTCCACACCGAAGGTGACATTGGTGATGCCGGAACCATCGCGCGAGACCGGCGCAGGAACGCAATAGCCAATATGGACGGAGAGGAGGTCGCTCCATGCGGAGGTGTCGCCGGCAGCGCAGATGCCGCGCACACGGAAATGATAGTCGTTTCCGAACGTGAGGCCCGAGATGGTGGCCACGGTGTCAGTCACCGTCGCGCTGCCCGCCACGGTGCTGCCCAGAAGGGCTTCCACCTGATAGGCGGTAGCATCTGTGCCGTTCCAAGCGACGGTGGCACTGTTCGTGGTCAGGTTGACCAGATTCAAGCCCGTAATATCGGGGCACGAAGGAATAAGCTCGACATTGAGGTTGTCGACCACCCAGCAGAGCCAAGCTCCGGTGCCCACATGGCGGAAAGCCATAATGGCGTTAGCGGGAGCGGCATCGAAATTGACAATCGCCTGGGTGTAGGTGGTGGTGCGATCCAATGTAGCCAGCGGCACGAAGGTAGTGGCATCGCTGGAGTCGGTCAAATAACCCACCTGCATATTGCCGTTTTCCGAAGACTCTGACTCAGAGCGGTGCATGAAGCGCATACGCAGCTGGTTGGTGGGAGTGCTGAAAGAGGGCAGAGCCAGGGTGTTGCCCGTCGACTGGCTGTAGTCGAAATAGAGCGCTCTCTGACCCTCATAAACCCAATAGCCGTAAACATAGCAGAGGTTGACGTTGCCAGTTGCATGAGTAAGATGCTCCCAGCAAATCGGGTGTTCGCCGGAGATTTGTCCCTCGAAGTTGTCAAAGTAGGGCACGCTCTGTACACCGCAGTCGGTACGGACATCGATCGATTGCCAGAACGAAGATTCCGTAGCCGAGCAGTTAGCCTCCAGCGAGAAGGAATAGAGAGTGTTGGGGGTAAGGCCCGTAAGGGTGTAGCTGGTACCGGTGATGCCAGAAGCATACACCGTTGAGTCGTAAAAGTCAAGAATGCTATAGGTAACACTGGTATTCATGACGTCGACCCAAGAAAAAGTGACAGAAGTCGGCGTGGTTGCCGTCACTTGGAAGTTCGTGGGACGAGCACAAGGAGGCTGATTCTCGATTACCACGCTATCGACAAACCAAAAATAGTTGTCGTACACCGGATTGTGACAGAACGCCACGCGGGCGCCTTCGGGAACATTGTTAAACTCCACAATCTGCTCATAGTAGTTCATATCGTATTCCCAATATGCATATGAGAAAGTGGCAAGAGGCACGAAGGTGGTGGGGTCGTTGACATTGGTGATATAGCCCACCTGCAGGTTGCCGCAAGCAGTATATTGGCCTTCGGGGCGGGTCATGAATCGCACCTGCTTGCCGTTAAGCGATTCGCTGAAGCGAGGCATCACGGCGAAGTTATGCAGCTCACCGCGCAAGTCGAGGAACTGGTCGCCATTATAGGCTTGAGACGTATTCTCATGCACGAAGGAGCCGCCACCCATCACATCCCAGCACAGGGGGTTGTCGTTGGCGGGCATTTCATCGAAATTGGTGCTGTAAGGTAACGGCAGAAGGCTGCATACGGTCGAGGCGCTGATTGTTCTCCACAGCGACGACTCGGTGGCCGAGCAGTTGGCCTCGACGATGAAAGTATAGTCGCTGTTGGGGGTGAGGCCCGTGACGGTGTAACTGGTGCCGGTGATGCCGGAAGCAATCAACGTGCTGTCCTCACCATGATAGACGCTATAGGTGGTACCGGTAATGGGCGAAGTACCCCAACTGAGCGTCACCGCCGTATCGAGGACCTCGCTGGTAGTGAGGTTGATTGCCGACGGACAGGAGACCTGCGTGCCACCGGCAAAGGTAAATGTGGTCTTGGGGATGAAGTTATAGGGCGAACCTTCGCCGGCAAGATAGGACGATTCCCAAGCGGAGGTGTATGTTGTATTGACTCCATAGAAAAAGGCGTGACTATAGGTACCCGTGTTCGCATTGGTAAACTCAACCAAAATATTTCCGCCTTGGTAGGTATAAGGGGTCGTGAGGTTAATCGTCATCGTCGACTGCGTACCATTGAGCACACCGGTGTAGACGGCTGTACCCAGCGTGGAGAGGTTGGCAAAACCATTCAGCGAAGTTCCGGGAACCTCCATCACCTTCACATTGAAGGTGCAGCCCCATGCACTCGTGGCGGGCGACGAAAGATAAAAGGTCATCGAGATGATGCTGCCGCCATCCATATCGTAATCCTCAACCGCAGCGTCAATCATTCCCGCAGGATAGATGTACTGCGTCTTCTGAAGCGCATCTACATAATATCCGTAGACAGGGACATACTCATTGGTAGCCGTACCGTCGGCCACCGTCAACGAATGCGTCTGCGAAGATGCAAAAAAAGGCATCAATGTCGCCATTGCCAAAACCAAAACACGTAGAGTCTTTTTCATGTTATTATATTTTTTATTATTTATCCAACTGATATTCTTTGTTATACTTTGGTACCCTATGATGGGTTCAACTTGCAAATATACAAAAAAAATTTAATTCGCAATCATTTTAACCTCATTCATAAAAAAATTAACATTTCCACCCTCAACGTCACCACCCCTTTAAGTAGCACATCAATAGCTCATTTGTCCGCTACTTGTCCGCTTTAAAAGAGGACAAATAGCGGACAACAACCTAACAACAAGCGGATAACAGAGATTGTATCCACCGAGTGTTGTATCCGCACAAAAGAAAAAGAGCAGAGGCACACAATATTTCCCTCCGAGCAACGTTAAATTTCATTATCGAAAAATTATAAAAACCGCATAATTATGTTCAAGAAAGAGACTTACATCGCCCGCCGCGAGCAACTCCGCAAGGATGTGGGCCACGGTATCATCATCCTTCCGGGAAACCATGAGGCTCCCTGCAACTACAAGGACAACACCTACTGGTTCCGTCAGGACAGCACCTTCCTCTATTTCTTCGGCCTCCAGCGCGAAGACCTGGTGGGTGTCATCGACTGCGACAACGGCAAGGACTACCTCTTCGCCAACGACTACGACATCGACGACATCATCTGGACGGGCCCGCTGCCCAGCGTCAAAGAGTTGGCCGCCAGCGTGGGTGTGACCAACAGCGGCAATATGAACGCCCTGCGCAAGAAGCTCTCTGCGGTGAAGGACTTCCACTACATCGCCCCCTATCGCGCCGACATCCGCGCCGACCTCGCCGAATGGCTTGGATTGAACTACAATGCGGTGAACCGTTTCGCATCGATGGAGCTCACGCTGGCTTGCGTGAAGCAGCGCAGCATCAAGAGCGCCGAAGAGATTCGCGAAATCGAGAAGGCCATCTCCACCGCCTACAACATGCATGTGGGCGCCATGAAGCTGGCGATGCCCGGCCGCTATGAGTACGAACTGGCGGGATTCATGGAAGGCGAAGCCTGGAAGGGCAACGGCCCCGTGAGCTTCCCCGTCATCATGACCGTTCACGGCGAGACGCTCCACAATCACGGCCACAACAACAAGCTCACCAAAGGCCGCATGCTGGTGATGGACGCCGGTGCCGAGACGGCCATGAACTACTGCTCCGACATCACCCGCTCGGTACCCGTGGGAGGCAAGTTCGACGCCCGCCAGAAGGCCATCTACGAGATTGTCCTCAGCGCCAATATGGAGGCCATCCGCGTCACCAAACCCGGCATCACCTACAAAGAGGTGCACCAGGCCGCAAGCCGCAAACTGGCAGAGGGTTACAAAGGACTCGGAATCCTCAAGGGCAAGGTGGACGACATCGTGGAAGCCGGCGCCCACAGTCTGATGATGCCTCACGGCTTAGGCCACATGATGGGTCTCGACGTGCACGATATGGAGAACTACGGCCAGATCAACGTGGGTTACGACAAAGAGACGCGTCCCAGCGAGCAGTTCGGTCTGGGAAGCCTGCGTTGCGGCCGTCGTCTGCAGCCCGGCTTCGTCATCACCGACGAACCCGGATGCTACTTCATCCCCGCCCTTATCGACAAATGGAAAGCCGAAGGCAAATGCAAGGAATTCATCAACTACCGCGAGCTGGAGAAATGGAAAGACTTCGGTGGCATCCGCATCGAGGACGACATCCTGGTCACCAAGACCGGCTGCCGCGTCCTCGGCAAACCCATCCCCAAAACCGTCAAGGAAATTGAGGAAACGATGGGGAAATAGATCATGATCAAGTAGTTAAGTAGACAGTAGTTAAGTAGTTAAGACAATACAATTTGTATACAACTTGTTTTTTTATAACTGAAAACAACACTTTGTATACGACAAACATAATATTCAACAAACATAAAATATTATGACTGTACGTTTTGAGGATGTCATTGCTTGGCAAAAAGCACGCGTGTTTATTAAACAGGTGTACAGCGTTACCAAGAGATTTCCGATGGAAGAAAAATTTGGGTTAACCTCCCAGTTTCAACGTGCAGCAGTGTCTATAGCCGCCAACATAGCAGAAGGGTATAAACGAATAGAAAAAGACGACAAACTACGGTTCTACAACTACTCACAAGGAAGCTTGGAAGAGTGTCGATGCTACATTTACTTGTCTATGGACTTCAATTACATCTCACAGGACGAAGCAAATACGATGATTAATGAAATCGAAGAGACAAGCAAAATACTGAACAGCTATATTTTTGCAATAAAAAACAAACAAAATTGGGATGATTAAGCAGCAACAGATGCATTTGTCTTAACTACTTAACTCCTTTACTACTTAACTACTAAAAATGAAGGTAGAAATCGTATTAACCAATACTGGCGAGAGGAAATGGATTGAGCAGGGGACGCAGGTCGCTGAACTGGCGGCTGAATATACCAAACAGAAGACCGAGAGCGACGGGAAGGCTCCGTGGCCCATCCTCGGCGCGCTGGTGAACAACAAGGTGGAGCATCTGCAATACCGCATCTACAATCCCAAGACCATCCATCTTTTGGATATAACGAGCCGTCAGGGATTCCGGATGTACCGCAACGCGCTGACGATGATGCTCTACACTGCGGTTCACGACTGCTATCCCAAAGCCACCTTGAGCATCGACCACTCGATGCAGAACGGCTTCTACTGCCGCATCACGTCGGCGGTGGACGACTTCGTGCTGCCCGACCCCATGGAGGTGTGCAGCACTGTGCGCGATCGCATGATAGCGCTGCAGGAACAGGACATCCCCTTTGTGGCCAAAACGATGTTGCTGAAAGATGCCATCGAGCTCATCCGTCCGCGCCACATGGAGAAGACGCTCTACATCATGGAACACCTGCGCCAGCTGTATATCGAGATGACCTTCCTCGGCGATACCGTACACAAAATCAACGGCAAACTGGCCCCCTCGACAGGATGTCTCACCACGTGGGACTTCCGCACCTATGAGGACGGATTCCTGCTGCTGTGCGCCGACCCCGAACATCCCGACAAACTGTCGATGTTCAGCAACACGCCCAAGCTCTTCAACATCTTCCGTGAGCACCACGAATGGGTGGATCTGCTGCATACGCCTACAGTGGGCGACTACAACCGCATCGTGTACAACGGAGGCGGACAAGAGCTCATCCTGCTGGCGGAAGCGCTGCACGAGAAGAAATATGCCGAGATTGCCGACCAGGTGCGACAGAGCGGTGCCCGCATGGTACTGCTGGCGGGGCCCTCGAGTAGCGGAAAGACCACCTCGTGCCGCCGTCTAAGCGTACAGCTCTCGGTGCTGGGATACGACGTCAAACAGTTGTCGCTCGACGACTACTTCATGTGCCGCGAGCGCACTCCCAAGCTGCCCAACGGTGAATACGACTTCGAGAGTATCGACGCCCTCGACATCCCGCTGCTCAACGAACACCTCAACGCCCTCTTCCACGGTGAGGAGGTGAAGATACCCACCTTCGATTTCCTTAAAGGCGAGCCCTTCTACAGCGGAAAGACGCTGAAGCTGGGTCCCAACAGTATCCTTGTGGTGGAAGGCATCCACGCCCTCAATCCCAAGCTGACGGCCGAAATAGACGAAGGACTGAAATACAAGGTTTACGTCAGCGCGCTGACACAGCTGGCCATCGACAAACAGAACATCATTCACGGTACCGACAACCGACTGGTGCGCCGTATCGTGAGGGACAACAACTTCCGCGGATGGAACGCCTACGAGACGCTACGTCGCTGGCCCGAAGTGGTACGCGGAGAAAGAAAGCATATCTTCCCCTATCAGGAAAACGCCAACGTGATGTTCAACAGCGCGTTGCTCTACGAGTTAGGCGTGCTGAAACGCTACGCGGAACCGCTCTTGAAACAGGTGCCGAAAGACTGCGAGGAATACTCCATTGCCCAACAACTGCTGGGATTCTCAGAGTTGCTGCTGCCGATAGAAGACAAGTTTATCCCCTACAACTCGATTATGAGAGAATTTCTGGGAGGAAGTGCCTTTGAGTACTAGACCAACTAGTTAAACCAGTCATACTAGTTGGGGATTCAATCCATCCAAGACAATGGGGGCCCGAAGATAGATGGGCTCCCTTTCTTTTAGCCCTGCAGCAATCTGACAGCGCAGTTCCTCTTCTGGGAGACCGTGGAGCTTGGGTCGCGGATTGCGACTGCGGAGGGCACGAGCCACCAGGGCGTCAACACTCATTTGGAGGTAGATGGCGGTACCGTGAGCAAGGACAAAGTCCATATTATCCGAATGACAGGGGGTTCCGCCACCGCAGGAGATGACGACATTGTCGAGATCGGCGGTGGAATGCAACATCTGCGTCTCCAACTTGCGGAAAGCCGCCTCACCGAAGGTCTCGAAGAATCGTGGAACAGTATAGTGGTAGCGAGCCTCGAAGGCACGATCGAGGTCGAGGAAGTCCATCCCCTTCTCTTCCGCCAGACGGCGACCGAAGGTGGACTTACCACAATACATATATCCAACGAGGTAATACTTCATTTAGGTAAGAGGTTTGAGGTAGGAGGTAGGAGGTTATGACATTAATTCTTTGGCTGTTTGGAGGGCAGCGGGGGTGGGAGGGTCGCTGCTGAGCATCGTGGCCACCTCGGTAATGCGGTCATTGGAAGAGAGCTCGCGGATGCGCGAGATGGTGCGGTCACCATCATCCTCTTTATAGACTTTGAGATGTTGTGCCGCTTTCGCAGCAATCTGCGGCAGATGGGAGATGGCGATGACCTGCATGCTGACGGCCATACGGTTCATGATGGTGCCTACAGCCACCGAGATATCGCCTGAAACACCGGTATCTATCTCATCAAAGATGATGGTGGGCAGCAGCGAATGACTGGTAAGCATGCTCTTGACGGCCAACATCAGACGCGACAACTCACCTCCGGAGGCCACCTTCGCAATATCGCGCATCTCGCCACCCCGATTGGCGTTGAAGAGGAACGCAACGGCATCGTGACCCGTGGGGTCATAAGTCGTGGTGGCGGTGATGTCGACAGCGAACCGGGCTTCTGGCATACCGAGTTCATGAAGGGTGGGCAAGATATTTTTAGACAGCAACTTGCCCGCTTTGATACGCGAAGCGGTAAGCGTATCAGCGGCAGCCTGCATGGCAGTATAGGCTTTGTCCACCTGCTCCATGAGCCGCTGGATGCGCTCGTCGAGGGTGGAGATGGACTGCAGTTTACGGTCGAGGTCGTCACGCAACGCAATAAGCTCAGCCACAGTGCTGACACCATGTTTCTTCTGCAGGCGGTAGAGAAGCGCCAACCGCTCGTCGACCTGCTGTTGCCGCTCAGGGCTGTAGGTCACACCTTCGGCGGTGTGCTGCAACTCATTGCTGATGTCATCGAGGTCGATAAGTGAGGTGTTGATACGGTCATGGAGCGACTCCGCCGCGGGGTGATAGGTAGCGATATGAGAGAGGGCCGTTTTGGCCTGACGGAGACGCGACAGGACGGCTTGTCCTTCCTCGTCATCCAACAGCGCTGCCGCTGCAGAGAGTCCCTCACGGACAGCCTCCGCATGAGCCAACAGCTGCGACTCCTGCTCCAGAGATTCCTGCTCGCCGTCATCCAGGCGGGCATCGTCGAGTTCGGAGAACTGGAACTGCAGGTAGTCGGCATCGCGGCGATTCTTCGCCTCTGTTGCCGTCAACTCCTCCAGTTGTTTTTTCAGGCCGGTATAAGTTCGGTAGGTATCTATATAGGCTGGCAGCACTGGCTTGTCGGCGAGGACATCGAGTAATTCAAGTCGGAAATGGCTGTCGGTGAGTGTGAGTGTCTGATGCTGTGAGTGAATATCGATAATGCGCGGTGCCAGTGCCTTGAGGAAAGGCAGCTGTACGGGGGTATCGTTGGCGAAAGCACGGCTCTTGGCGGAAGGTAATATCTCGCGACGGAGGATGAGGAGGTCGTCGTAGTCAACATCCGCTTCGTCGAAGAGAGGCTGCAATCCAAGACCCGAGATATCGAAACGGGCCTCAACAACGCATTTGCGGTCCTTGTCGGCCAACACAGAGACATCGGCCCGTTGACCCAACAGCAGCCCAAGAGCGCCCAGCATGATGCTCTTACCGGCACCTGTTTCGCCGGTGATCACCACAAATCCCGACCCGAAAGAAATATCGGACTCGCGAATGAGAGCGTAGTTTTCTATATGTAATGATGTCAACATTTCATTTTGAAGTTAAGGAGAAAGAAGTCAAGAAGCCCCGTAGGGGCGATATATTAATACCCGTAATATACTTGCACAGATTGGTCAGATCTTCCTTGTCAATCCTGCTGTCATCCTTCACGTGGAAAGTGATGTGGACGTATATTTGAGCATAACTATTGGCCATTGTTGCTGTGTTTGTGTCGCCCCTACAGGGCTACATTTGTTTTGTTTTTTCATTAGCCGTGGGCTCACACCCACGGCTAAAATATATCGTCCCTACGGGACTACCCCAAAAGAGGCAAAACCCTCTCCAACGCCTTAAGAAACACCTCCACCTCCTCTCTGGTGTTATAGACAGCAAAAGAGGCGCGGACGGTGCCGGGGATATGGTAGCGGTCCATGATGGGCTGAGTACAGTGGTGACCCGTGCGAACGGCGATGCCGAGTTGGTCGAGGAGGGTGCCTATATCGTAGGGATGAGCGTCTCCGACGAGGAAGGAGAGCACGGAGGTCTTCTGCGGCGCGGTGCCGAAAATACGAACTCCGGGAATACGTGAGAGTCCTTCTGTGGCGTAACGCAACAGGTCATCCTCATGGGCAGCAATATTATCGACACCCACCTCTTGCATAAAGTCGATGGCCACCCCGAGACCGATGACATCGCCCACAGAGGGGGTGCCGGCCTCGAACTTAAAAGGCAGCTGGTTGTAGGTAGTCCGCTCGAAGGTGACATTCTCAATCATCTCTCCCCCACCCTGATAAGGCGGCAGTTCATTGAGTATCTCCTCGCGACCATACATCACGCCGACTCCCATGGGGCCATACATCTTATGTCCAGAGAAGCAATAGAAGTCGCAACCGAGTGCCTGCACGTCGACTTTGAGATGAGAGATAGACTGTGCACCATCGATAAGGACGGGGACACCGTGATTGTGGGCAATACGGATGATTTCGGCCACGGGGTTGACGGTACCGAGGGTATTGGAGACGTGGTTGACAGCCACGATGCGGGTCTTCGAAGAGAAGAGTTTCTCATAGGTCTCGAGATCGAGGACACCCTCGTCGCTGAAGGGAATGGGGCGCAAAGTAGCACCGGCAAGCTGCCAAGGGACAATGTCAGAATGATGCTCCATACCGGATACGATGACCTCGTCATCGCCAGTGAAGTAACGTTTGGAAAATGAGGAGGCCACAAGATTGATACTCTCAGTGGTGCCACGAGTGAAGACTATCTCGTGACTGTGACGGGCGTTGATAAGATGCTGCACCTGACGGCGCACGGCCTCATAACGCTCGGTAGCGGCAGCAGCGAGGTGGTGCGCTCCACGGTGGATATTGCTATTGAGGGTACGGTAGTAATCATCAAGAGCCTCGATAACACTCTGAGGCTTCTGCGTAGTGGCCGCATTGTCGAGGTAGACCAGCGGGTGACCATGCACTTGAGTGTCGAGAATGGGGAACTGAGATTGGATATTATTGGGAATCATTTTTGCGTTTCTTGACGAAGTAACGAATGACAAAGAAGGCCACCACGGCCACAAAGAGGCCGATGATGACATAGCTGAGGATATTGCTGTATTTCTCGATGACGGTGGGATCGGCGGTCTTATAAGCGAGCCAACCCAAGAGTGCCAAAATACAGTTCCACACCAAGGCTCCGATGGTGGTATAGAGCATAAAAGCCCAGATATTCATCTTGCTGAGTCCCGCAGGGATGGAGATGAGCTGACGAACCACGGGGATGAGGCGGCCAACAAGCGTCGAAACCACTCCATGCTCGTTGAAATATTTCTCGGCACGTTCCATTTTTTCACCCGAGAGTCGGAGCATATGTCCCCATTTACTATCCACAAAAGCATAGATAATGGGGCGTCCGAGCCAACGTGAGAGGAAGTAGTTGATGAGGGCACCCAACAAAGCGCCCAAGGTACCCACCAACACCACCAGCCATATCACCATACCGCTCTTCCCCTGAGGGTTAGCCGCAACATATACCGCCGGAGGAATAACCACTTCCGATGGGAAGGGAATGAAAGAACTCTCGATAGCCATGAGGCCACCGACAGCCCAATAGTTCATGTGGGCATCATACCAATGGAGAGCCTTTGCCACAAAGCCCGTAGAGGCTGTGTCGCCACGAACAGCCTCGGCGACTCCCACCTCTTCTTGTGCTTGTACAGGACTGACAGCAACAATTGCCGCAAAAAACAGTATGAGAAGCAATCCTTTTTTTATCATCTTTGTTATAGTTTTTGTTCTTCACTATTGTTCCACGGGTCGGCAGGCACCAGCGGCCCCAGCAATGGATGGCTAATAATCTCGGGGCATATCTCGGCAAGCATTGCGGGCGATACATCTGGTAGCATCTTCCGCGCCCGGTTGTAACGATTCATATAGAAATAAGCTGCCGCAAGATAGGTGGAGTAAAACGAACTGTGCGGATAGACATCGAGCGACTCCTCGGCAAACTGTTCCATCACTTCGTAGACCTTGTGGTTGAACAGAAACTGCGTATAGAGCTGGCATTGCGGCTCGGTATAATACCCTGTGCATATCATCCGCTCGAAATACTCCGAAGCCTTCTCGAAGTCGTCCACGGCATCATACACCATTCCCGCAGAGCACAGCACGTCAGGATTGCCGTCGGGGAAAACCTCCGAGGGGTTCAACTCCATCACATGCAATGCCTTCTCCACGTGCGAGAGCGCCGTTGTTGAATCTCCCATCTCGATAGAGCATACCGCCATATCGGCATAGGCCTCTGCATCGGTGGGGTTTTCCTCGATGGCCTTGCGGAAATAGGCCACAGCGGTATCATAGTTGGCCTCGCGGGCATAGAGCGAGCCTATGGTGCGGTAGACACGGGCACGGTCGTCAGTAAACTCAAGAACCCTAATCATCGTCGACACCGCCTCGCTGGTATGTCCCATAAAATCTTGCGTCTGCGACATTGCCACATACGCATCGACATACCCCTTGTCAATGGCCACTGCAAACTCGTAAGCGTCGACAGCCTTCTCATAGAGCGTGAGGTCACGATAGGCGCAACCCAGACAATACCACGCCTCCTTGTTGTAAGGATGTTCGTTCACATACCTCTTCAGGTACTCTGCCGCCTGTTCCACTCGCCCTGTCTCATAGCAGACATCATAGTAGTTATATATGGTGTACTCGTCACACGAATCACTCTCCATGGCTTTCCGATAGTAGTTCAATGCCGAGTCGTAGTCCTTCATCTTGTAGTACTCCTCTGCCATATTGGCATAGATGCGTCCCAGCATCCAGCCGTCGGTAGCGGCCTCCTTGAAGTATTCGATAGCCTTTTTCGACTCTCCAACCGCTCCGTTGGCCACCCCGAGCGAGTAGGCCACATCCGTGTTCTCCGGTTCCTCCTCCCTCATCCTGTTGAGCACCGCAAGGGCTTTCCGATACTGTCCTCGGGCAATCATCAGATGCGCCCTCCGCAGTCTCACCGACGTACTGTTCGGATACAACTGCTCCGCATACTGCACAGCCCGGTCCAACGGCTTCGGGTCGTTCACCTCGAAATAGTAATCGATGATGATTTCCATCTCGTCGACATCAAAAAACTGGCTCTCCCCTCGGAGCACCGTATTCTCGAAGTCCAGTACAAGCTCCCGCACCTCGTCGTCGAAATTTTTGAATCGGTCTTTTTTCTTCATTTAAAACGAGAATCTAATGGTCAGTCCACCTTTCGTGGTGGAATTCGGATACGAATTGGATATATACGGAGTGTTGATATTCGTCTGGAAGAAAGCCTTCACCGTCAGATTCGTCGTCAGCGTATACTCACCACTCAACTCTGCCATCCACACAGAGCTGCCAGACGATATCTGGCTTAGGTTCTGATTAATCTTCCTGATATTGGTCTTGTTACTATTGTATGTCAGGTTCAGTTGCACCACGATGTCGCTCTTCAACTTATGGACCTTGTCGGCGAAGCGTACATTGAATTTGACATCCTTGAACCGGTATCCAGCACCGACAGTGAATCCATCCCTCGTCGTTTCCGTCAACTGGTTATTCGAAAACGACAGCATCAACGTCCGGTTCTTCTGCAACGAGAAGTTGAACTGGAAGCTGTTCACCATGTTCACTGCTATTCTGAACAGGGGATTGAACTGCTCCGTAATCTGCACTCCCTCCATACTCACCGGCGGCACATAATCTCCCATACTGTTCACCTGCGTCTCACTGCCATAGTCGTAGTCATTGAGTCCCGAAATAGTGGCATCGGTGTAGAAGTTACCAATGCTATAGGTAGAGGTATAGCGGTGTGACAGTGTGATGTTGGTGAACCACTTCTTGAGGAACTGCACATTGTTCAATCCGTTGTAGTTGATATTCCAGTTTGGCAACGGGAATTTCTGGAAGGGAGAAAAGCCCATACTGCCGGCATCCTTGCCCATATAGGTCGCCAAGAAGGCCGTCAGCAGCACCGTCTGCGAGTTGGCGCTGTAGCCCGCTGGATAATACTGTCCGTTCATCGTGTCCAGCACCATTTGGTTGCTGTAGGGGTCTGGATTGGCTTCCGCTAACCGCCCTGCTATAATGCTACGATTCTCCAAGAACTGGGCGAACAATTCGTCGGGGTCTGTAAAGGCCGTCGAGAAACTCCACGTAGTGGTGGTGTAGGTACCCGTCTGTCGCTGTGACAACGGCCCGTCAACATATCCTCTGTCTGTAAGGTACTTATAGTAGTATTCGTCACGCGAAGCATAGTTCTGTGAGGCATTCAGTATTATCTTCAGGTCCCTTATCGGCTCCACATTGGCTTGCATCGTGAACGATTTGTTACTGGTCATCTCGTGAGGCTGGTTAAACAACGAGTCCCTCGACAGCAGGTCCCGCCGCAACAAGTCCTCGGCGACATCCAAGTCGTACCCCAATATATACCCCACCCCAGGGGTCCAAGCATTACTCGGATCCAGACCGAACAGGCGCGACTCTCCCATATAACCCGGCAGGCGCGAACCATTGGTGACATTATACTGCAGTGTGAAGTCTTTCACTGCCGTCACCATCCGCAGTCCGAAGTAGCCTATCTGCTTCAATGTCTCCATCAACTCTGCATGCCGCAGACTGTCGGCCACGGCCAACGAGTCCTGCGGTGTCAGCTTCGGCTGGTTCTTCTTGCCACCCTTCTCGGCAGTTTTTTTCTGACTCGCAGGGGTATTGGCGTTCTTCAGCAAGGGAATTTTGTTGTATAAGGTCGTCATATTGGCAGTGGTCGATATCTGGTAGATTCCCGACCCCTGCAGTGTCGAGCCCAGCGACTGCAAGGCCTGCGTGGTGCCCTGGTAGATGAAGTTCGTCCGGTAGCTCAACGGCATCTTCAAGAAGTCCATATACGGCAACTTTCCTATCGGCACATCATAGTTCACCGTGATGTCCTGCTTGAAGTTCTGCATGGTGCCTCCTCGCGCTATCGAGCGCCATATCGAGTCACTGGCAGACGACGTCTCTATCCTCCCTATCGGCTCCTCGATACGCGCATTGGCATTGGCTGAATACTGTATCCGCAACGACCGCATCAGGTCATACTGAAGTCCGTAGTTTCGCTGCCATGTGAATTGCTTGAAATAGGTGGGTTTGATAATCACCTGCGCGGCACTCTTGTTCCTCAACAGGGTCTCCTCAAAGTCTCTGTATATCTCCGTCGAGAAACTCAGGCTCTTGGGCAGATAGTAGAAGTTAAATTCCCTTACTATCTTCCATGCCTTTCCTTTAAACAACTTCACTTTCTCGAATGGTTTGACAGGCTTGGGCTGCAGGCTGTAGTTGTAGGTGAATCCTCCTCGGTGCTGATCCTTGCTGTAGTGTTCTGTCTCTTCATCACTGCTCCGCTCGCCGCTGTAGGCATACGAAAACGAGAAGTTCTCTATGTCATATATCTTCGGCTTAGCTGCATCTTTCCCCACCCGGTCTTTCCTCACATTGGCAAAACTCAGATTCGTCATCGATTTCCTCCGTTGCGTCATATGTCTCACACTGTCCCGCTCCTCCGAGGTTCGGTAGGTGTCCAAGTCGTCACTCAACAGCACATCGGGGTTGTACGGGTTGTACTCCGGACTTCCTATCTCTCTCGTGTGGTCGATATAGAACGGGATATGCAAGCCCCACTCCTCGGGCAAGAATTTCGCCAACTCCATATCAAAAGTGGTCTGGAAGGTGAAGGTGTTCATCAGCTCTTCTTTAACAAGCGGGTCTTCCAGATTGCCGAAGTTGGCGGTGGTGTAGCTGCCGTAGAGCGACAGGTTGCCCACGTCGGCCAAGTTCGTCCTCGCCATTGCCATTGCCGCCCAGCCGCCTTTGTTTCGATAGTCACTCAGGCGCAGCTCGTTAATCCACACCACGGCCGACTTCGGCAGCATATTGTTGCCGTCGGTGAGGGTTTCTTTCTTCGGATTGCGCACACCAACCATGATGACTTTCACCTTGCCCAGATTCGGGGTACCCAACACAGTGTACCGCTTGCCGTCGACCATCTCACTATAAAGGACCGTGGGCGACAATCCACTCTCGCCGGCACGTATCCGACGGTTCCGGTTGGTCTTCAACTCCGTCAGGCGCTGCAGGTCCACATCAACATTGTTCTCCACAGGCCAGATGCCGTAAGGGTCGTCAGCCGGCGTGTTCCACGGCGTGAAGGTCAGCGGCAATTCGTATTCGTAATAGTTGCTCGTGAAGTCCGTACCCAACCGCACAAAAACCGTCAGGTCTCCATCCTCCACCTGTTCGGTGGCATATTTCTTCTCCGCATGGACGAACATCTTCAGGTGGCCGTACTGCCGCAAGTCATAGCTCGTGGCACGGTAGATGGCCCGCGCATCGCCACTCGACAGCTGGTCCACATCCAGTGCCATCGACTGCTCATTCAACTGCGTGTAGCTGCTGCCGCTCGAATACCACTCCTCACGCTCAATACCCGGAGGTAGCACATAAGGTACCGGCTGGCGACTGCCGTTCTCTTCGATGTTGACGGTCGAGATATTAAAACTGGCCTCCTCTGTCGTCCCCGTGGCATAGTCGCCGGGTTGCATCAGATTCTCGCCATATTTCCTCCACGTGGAGTACACCAAATCCATCGTAGCGAAACGCAGTATCACCGGTTCCTCGAAGTCGTTCAGGAAGACTCTCATGAAGCGTATCGACTGGAAGCCGTTGATGTTGCCCACTTTCTGGTTGGGCTCCCGGATGGGGATGCGGAACTGATACCACCGGCAGGTGGTGGTCTCGCCATTGGCAAGCTGGATGTTCCGCGCCTCCTGGATATCAACAATGTGATTCTCCCCTATCATCATCCTGTCGGGCCGCAAGTCAATCTCATACTGGTAGTAGTTCTCCGCCTCACTCAGGGTGTTGTCTTTGTTGATGTCCTCGACATTGGGATAGGCACTGGCACTCGTCATGTACTCTTCGTCGGTGTCCTCGTCCACGGGCGAGTTGCCCTCGGGGTTGTTGTACAACTTGTAGCGGTCGTTGATTTTTACATTGTTGGCATCATAGTACGAGCTGCGGAAGTAGCGGAAGTCGTCGCTCGACGGGTCTTCCGCCGCCTTCTGATAGGCCACCGAAGCTGTTCCGTAACGCTGCGCAATGCGCTCTAAATAGTCAGCAAAGAACGACTGCTCGTCGGTCATCCCATGGGTGCTGCTTATGCCGTCATAACCCACATCCTGATACATACGCGACTGGGCATCGTTGTCAAAGGCATTGACGATGGGCTGCGTAGTGGGCACTCGGCCCCAAATGGTGGTGTCTACATTTACCACCACTGCACTCGTGGGCAATCCGTTCTCAAAGGCTTTCCGACCGTCACGCAAGATATCCTCACTCACATCGCCCAAGTTGATATACAGCTTACCTCCCGTATGTTGAGGGTTTTCGATGAAGGGGTCCATCAGCCAGAACTCTATGGTCTCGATATTCTGGGTCTCAAAGTCCGTATAGTCCAACTTCCTCATAATGCCGCCCCAACGGCTCTTCGGGTCCACCAACGTGCCACTGTCCGTGATACCGGCACTATAGGCCGACGGAGCCACATCGTAGTTATAAGGGCCTTTCTCCGTCGGATAATAGGCCAGATTCAGCTCGTAGATATACGTGGGTTGGCCGGCCACACGGTCTTTGTTGGGGAAGACCTCCTGCTCGTAAATTCTTCTTGCATAGGGTTTCGAGAGGTCGTCGGCGGTGATGTTCGACGGACGTGTGCCACTATTGTAAAAATCGTTGCTGATACGGTACCAGGCCAACTTGGCCCTGTTGAAACCATAGGCCAACCCACTGCTGGGAGCCGTCTCGGGGAACATGGCCATCGGCCGCTGCCAGTCCTGCGGGGTGCTAGCCAAAAACCACGAGTTCACTGTGGTCAGGCTGATGCTGCTCTCTGCGCCCTCAAAATCGTCGACATAACTCACACTGCCCTCACTCATGCCCGTCTGCGACATCCCCGGAATGAAATGGGCAAACTCTGCCGTGAGCGACAGATTACTCGGGGCCTTAGTGTCAATACCAGGCAACAAGTCCACCAATTTCGTTATCATCGGCACCTCGCCTCTCCAGTTCAAGTCCACACCCCAGATGGTGTTGCTCGTCGGCTCGTCACCGAAGTTATTCTTCTGCGTCAGCGGCTTCTCATGCAGGTTCATCACCGTGGCTCCTAAGTTGAAATCGGGGGCGAACTCGTAGTTCAAATGCAAGCCCAGCATGCGCTTGGTGGTCATGCTGAACGAGTTGTTCTCCGAGCTCACACTGATGGGGGTACCGGAACTCAAGATACTCTCGTTGATGATGCGCACCGTACCCATAGTATAGTCCACCGTGTAGTCCACATTCTCTATCAAGGGCATTCCTCCCGCCGTGACCGTCACACTACCCTGCGTGACACTGTAGCCCAACGAAATCTCTCCACTCACAGTACTGGTATAATAGCCCTCCAAATAGAACCGGTTTCGCTCGGCATACTGCTGCGCCAAAGCCTGCGTCATCGTGTAAAGCGAGTCGAAACAGTAGCGATTCGCCATCTCATCGTCGCCCAATATCGTTCGCAAATCCTTGCCGAAAGGTTCCACATAGGGGAAGAAGATTCGTCCGGTCGATGCTTGTATAAGTCCGCCCTTGAAGGCTGCCGAGTCGAACCAGTCGAACACTCCGTCAGCATAATAATAGCTCTGACTCGCATCCATGCGGTCCATGCCGAAAAGCTCTATCAGCGGCACACCCTGATGCGGTCCCTCGGTGAAGAATCCCACACCTACGCCGCCTTCTGAACTCTCATACAGCACATTCAGACGGAAGCCCTCCCGGCTCAGCTGACTACTCTTCAAGAAGTAGACGTTCTTCATCATCAGTTTCCACAGCGGATGGTGCGTATTCACCGTCGTACCTTTTAGGAGCTTCACCACAAGGGTATTCGGGTCGTTCACACCGTCGGTTGTCAACTCACCCACCTGATACACCGTCGTGTCTCCCACCACCTGGTATTGGAATGCCACTGCCAGCACCTGGTCGTTGGCCAAAGGCTGGTTCAGCGTGATGAAACCCAACTCGCGGTTGAAAGTGTACTCGTTACTGTTCAGCAGTCGGGCACTCTCCACCTTTTCATAGTCCGTACCGGCAACAAACCCGATGCCCTGCATGAATCCCGTCACCGAGTTGACGCTACGAATACTGGCGGGGTTCACCAACTGCAACAGGTCGTTGGCACTATTGCGCGGCAGTTGCGGTCCGCTCCCATGCACTCGCACATTCGATGGCACACCCTCTCCCAAATCGGTGAGAGCCACAATATTGCGATTCTGAGTGACTGCAGCACCCACATTTGTGCGCCACACCTCTATACGCAGGATTTTCACATTCGAATTCACCACGGGCAGCGTACTCATGGCCTGGTTGTAATGGTCATAGAAATACTGTGCGATAAAGAAGTGGCGGTTGTCCTCGTATTCATCGGCCCGAATCTCGAATTCATGACTACTCGCACCGCCTTTCACCTGCATATTCTCCGTACTCGTCTCTTTCTCACTCAACACGGCATCGACAGTCAACTTACCAAATTTCAGCTTTGTATGAAAACCAAACAGCTGCTGACTACCCTTGATAAGGGTGGTCGGAAGAGGGAACGAGATGTCTGCAGCTTCGAACAGTTGCAGGATATCATCCTCCTTTCCTTCGTACTTCAGCTTCAACTTGTTCTCGAAATCGAAGGTGGCATGGGTGTTCTGGTTGATGTCGAAACTGATAAGGTCGCCAATCTTCGCATTCAGGTTAATTTGCAGGTTCTCGTCGAAGTCGAAAGTCGTGACACTACGCTCCGAAGCGTCACGCTGCGGGTCGTCGCGGTAGTTGTTCACTATCTGGAACGTCAATTCCGCACTACCACTCGGTGTGATGTCAATCAGAGGCTTGCCATTCAACAGGTTCAACTTCTCGCTAATCTGACTAAATCCGGGAATCTTGCTCAGTAATCCACCCTCTGAATTGTCCAGCACCGTACCCTCCTTTTTCTCGTCCCAATACTGCTGCATCAACTCATCCATCTTCCAATCCTGGTACTCGTCGAAGGTCATATATTCTCTGCCCAACACCATATTACCCAATCTCTTCACCCTCACGTAGGTACCTGTTGCGGCATCGTATTCCACCGTCGTTGTTATCGATGACGGCGTGTAGCCACTGCCCATCGGTGTATATTCCGATGAATCCGCCTGCCCCCATACGGGCACAGACAGACCGACCATCAGCAGCAGCAACAATATATATCGACTAATCTTCAAAAACCGTTAACCTTTCTTCCTGCTCCGCAGGCCTGCGACCTCGTGGAGCAAACCGTTCTTTTGACCCTACAAAAACGAAGACAACACAAAATTATTGCATTGCCTTCGTTATTTTATAATAAATAATCTTAAAATCTTTTAACCGTTAATCGTTAACCGTTATATTAAATCTTTAACCGTTACGCTAACCATTAACCGTTAACCTTTATCACAACAAAATCGTTAAACGTTAACCTTTAACCGTTAAACGTTATATTAAATCTTTAACCGTTAACCGTTATTACAACCTCCTCAGCCCTTCCTTCACAATCTCCTCCACTGTCATCGCGCTGCCGTCCTCATGCCGCCAATCCGAAGCCATCAGCAGTTTCTCTACCGCAGCCTTCGGGAATCCCAGCATCGTCAATGCCGTCATCGCCTCGTCGCGCGCCTGATTTACTTGCACTCCCGGCACTCCTTGTATTCCTTGCATTCCTTTCATTCCCACCTTATCCGCCAACTCCATCACAATCCTCTGCGCCGTCTTCGCACCAATACCTTTCACGCGCTGCACCTTCTTGACATCCTGTGTCTGGATGGCAGCACGCAATTCGTCAACGGTCAACGATGACAGCATCACACGTGCCGTCTGGTTGCCCACACCGTTCACTCCCACCAGCAAACGAAACATCTCGCGCTCGGCTAAATCAGAAAACCCATATAGTTGTTGTGCATCCTCGCGCACCACCAAATGGACATAAACTTTCACTCGGGTCGCATCGGCCTTCCGCAGCGCCTCGTAGGTGTTCAACGTTATCTCCAACAGATATCCCACACCGCCGCAGTCGACGACCGCCTGTGTGGGTTCCAACATAGCCAGTTTTCCTTCAAAATATTCAAACATACTTTCAAAATTTATAATTCTTCATTCATCGTTCATCACTCATCACTCAAAATTATACCCGATACCTATGGCCGGCGAGTCATCCTGCAGCGTGTAGTCATCCTCCTGAGGGTCGGCAAATAACGGATCCTCACTCCATTCGCCACCCTTCACAATGCTATGCAGGAAGCGGTAATTGAACGAAAACCCCTCCGCCTCGCTCAGCAGCACCTCACCGTTGTAATAGGTACCCCACACGATACAATCCGTGAAATCGGCCTTCTCCAGATTTCCTCCCACCACATTGCCGTTCACGTACATGTTGTTACTCAGCACGAGGGTCTCCAACTTGCGTCCGCTGTAGTTCCAGTAGTTGGCGAAGGTGCAGCGACGGAAGTCATAATTGCCACCTATCAGCGCCGTGAAACTTGCCAGGCAGTCGTACACCAGCAGGTTGCGCCCCGTGATGGTGGCTCCCTGCCCGATAATGCCACAGTCGCTCATATTGCGAATCACGCTGTTGTTCACCGCGAGTTGCGATCCCGGATAACCTCTCAAGCCGCCCGTGCCGTTCTCTATCAGCGCATGGTCAATCACGTTACCCGTGCTGTAGTTGTAGAACCATATCGTCTGCCACTGTCCTGGGAGGAAGCTGTACCAGCCGTCGTGACGCAGCGAAGTGAAGAGTATCGGCTTCTCCGCCGTCCCCTGCGCCACCAAGCGCGCTGCCGAGTCCACTATCAACATCGCATTGTCGCCGAAGTAGACCTCCGTCCCCGGAAGCAACCGCAGCATGCAGTCTTCACTCACCAGAATGTTTCCTATCACGATATGCGGCAAGTTGTCCGTCCAAGTTTCGTTGCCTATGCGCAGCCACACCGAGTCTTTCGGTGTGATATGGTAGATGGCGTTGCGGCCCCATGCCGTCAACGGAATTCGCTGGCCGTTGCTGAAACTGATGGCATCTTCCACCAAGAAGGGCTGCTGGTTGTCATTAGGGTTGATATTCGCTTGAATAAAGATGAAGATGCTGTCGCCAGCCTCTATCTCCACCTCGCGCGCCGTCAGCGAGGTGTCGCCGTCGACATTCAGGCGGAAACGGCTCGCACGGCCCCCTTCGAGGGTCACGCTGCTCAGCAGCAGGTTGTCATCCGAGCGGTTGTACACCGTCAGCCGCTTCGTCGCCGTCCCCACAGTGGTGAACACCGTGTCGAAAGCCACCGTATCGGCCGAGAACTCGAGCTTCACTCCTCCCCCATCGCGCACAAAACCCTCCTTCTCGCATCCCTGCAAGCCCCACGCCACAAACGCAACAAAAACAATATAAAATATCTTTTTCATTAATCTTTAACCGTTAACCATTAACTTTTAACCGTTACCTCGTATACAACCCCATCACCTCCTCCAATCTCTTTGAGCATACCGGGCAGAACGGCGCATAGTCTCTCATCATGCAGTGCATCACGGGACGGTACACCCCTTTAGAGGAATAGCCAGCTCCTTCATAGACTCCCAACGGGCCATTCTCTGTGCGCAGAATATTCTCGTTATCGGGCGTCGGCACAGGCGTCCCCTCGGGCAGCAACGACTGCCACTTGCTCCTAAAATCCACCAGATTGGTAATATTGGGTTCCAACGGCTCGTAGGTGGTGCGATGCAGGTCTGCATAGCTCAAATCCTCGTCCACATACTCGTCGGCCAACCCACCGATTCCGTGGCCCAGCTCGTGCGGTAGCACATTCTCGGCCATCTTATGCAACGAGGTGACTGAGTAGAAGTTATAGATGGCGCCTCCGCCATACTTCTCGTTGTTGAGCACGATGATGATATGGTCACAGGGCGTCGTACCCAGCACATCGTACAGCTGCCACACCTTGAAGGTCATCGCATAGCGGTCGGCACCGAAGGTATTGTACTCCGCCCCCGCGTCTCCCTTAACGAAATAGAGATTGAAAACGTCGCGGTGACTCGCAAAAGGCTCCTTGCCAAAGAGCACTTCGGTCATCCGTCGGCAAATACTATTGTAATAGATTGTATCGTCATCGAACCCTTGCATCACAAACGCCACATCGAACTTGGTAGAGACATCTTTACCATTTGCCTTTTCAGCCTCACACCCACTCTGCCCGGAAGTCCACTGGACTTCCTCTTCTTTCACTCCCTTCTCACTCCCTTTCACTCCCAAAAACTCCACCACCGTCTGATCCTGCAGACGCATCTCCTTGTCGCGTTTCTGCAAAGCTATCTGCACCTTGTCCTTCGGCATGGGCAACAGCAGCGTCTCTTCGAAGCGGGCCTTCACGGTCTTGCCCTCGGGGGTGTCCTTGTACTCGCGGAAGAGGTTGCTGTAGCCGCGCGAATAGAGCTCGTGACCCGTCGCCGCATCGCGCATCACCACACGGTAGTCGCCATTGTCAAAGGGGTCGAGCAGCTGTATCCGAGAGCCGAACCACTCCGACTGCCGGTCAATCCAATGCTCCACCCACACGGTGTCGCCCTGTGCCGACCCTTCCCGTAGACAATCCATCCGCAGCGTCCCGCCGGTAAACCAATCCTCAAAACGCACGTCTTGAGCACCAACTCCAGCGAGGTCCAACGCCATCAGCACCACAAATGCCATTATTTTGAAACCAGCGGTTTTCATATTTTTATTAACGAACAATCTAAAAAAATATTTTAAAGGCAATAACATTTTCAATTTTATTTTGTATTTTTGCATTTTGTATTTTCGTCGAGATTATGATTATAAAATTATACAACGGAAATCCTAACGTGCGCGATGTGAGGCGCATAGCCGACATCCTGCGCGACGGGGGCATCGTCATTCTGCCTACCGACACCCTCTATTGTTTCGCCTGCAGCATGGAACATAAGAAGGCTGCGGAGAGTATCGCCCAACTCAAAGGCTTCCGCCTCAAACAGGCCAAATACTCGATGCTCTGCGACAGCCTGAGTCAGGCGTCGGAGTATGTCCGCGCGATGGATAAGGGCACCTTCGCCCTCCTCAAGGGCTGCCTCCCGGGGCCTTACACCTTCATCCTCGAGGCCAGCGGCAACCTGCCCCGCAACTTCCAGAACGCCAACAAGACCATCGGCATCCGCGTACCTGACAACGACATCACGCTGGCCATCATCTCCGAAGTGGGCATGCCGCTCATCTGCACCTCCGTGCGTCCCTTAGGCGAGGAAGACGAGCCCGAAAACTACACCGACCCCGAACTTATCCACGATCGCTTCGGCAACCGCGTGGACCTCGTGGTTGACGGCGGCATCGCCGACCCCGCTCCCTCCACCGTCGTCGACTGCAGCGACGGCATCGCACTCGTCCGCCAAGGAAAAGGAGAGTTGATAATTGAAAATTAACAATTAACAATTGAAAGTCACTGTTAACAACGGAGGTCATTTCTACACCAGCCAAGGCGGCTGTCTGACGCGCCTCGTGGTACTCTCCATCGCTGTCATGGTAGGGGCTTGGCTCCTGCCCGGCATCACCGTCGAGAGCTTCGGCGCCGTCATCCTCACCGCCCTCGTCATCTCCATCCTCAACAACACCCTCCGCCCCATCCTTATCGTCATCGCCCTGCCCTCCAACCCCGTCACCCTCGGCTTGCTGCTTTTCGTCATCAATGCCCTCATCATCCTGCTGGCCTCCGAGCTGGTCTCCGGATTCCATGTCGACCACCTCGGCACCGCCGTCCTTTTCAGCCTCATCCTCATGGCCGTCAACTACCTCCTCGAACTTCCCAACCGCTACCTCAACCGAAAAACACTCAAGCAATCAAGCAATCAGACATTCAAGCAATCAGACAACACCGACGACGAAGGATTTACCCCTTATGAAGAAATAAAAGACCAAGAATAATGAAACAGATTTTGAAAGCCGCCGACATCGAATCGGCCGTCAAAGAAGCGAAAAACCAACACCTCGAGATAGGCCTTGTGCCCACCATGGGAGCCCTCCACGAGGGTCACCTCTCGCTCATCGAGCGCGCCCTGAAGGAAAACGACCTCGTCGTCGTCTCCCTCTTCGTCAACCCCATCCAGTTCAACAACAAGGAAGACCTCGAGAAATACCCCCGCACCATCGAGAAAGACCTTGAGTTAGTTAAGAGTTTAGAGTTAAGAGTGAAGAGTGATTCCAAGGCCAAGGAACTGCTCGCGTTCACGCCGACCGTGGAGGAGATGTATCCGCAGGGCGAACCCAAGGAGGTCTATCATTTCGGCCCCGTGGAGGAGGTGATGGAGGGTCCACGCCGTCCCGGTCACTTCAGTGGCGTCGCCGTGGTGGTGCGCCGTCTCTTCGACCTCGCACAGCCCACCCGCGCCTACTTTGGCGAGAAGGACTACCAGCAGATTGCCGTCATCCGCAACTTGCTGGAGCAAATCAAATACCCCATTGAGCTCGTTCCCTGCCCCATCGTGCGTGCTGACGACGGCCTGGCCCTCAGCAGCCGCAATATGCGTCTCTCGCCTGCCGCCCGCGCCATAGCCCCCACCATCAACGCCACCCTCGAGCAGGCCTCCGAGATGGCCGAATACGAGGAGGTCGACGACGTGAAGGAATGGGTGCTCGACACACTCAGCTCGTTCCACAAGGTGAACCCCTCACTTTGCCCCAACGGGCTGAAATTTGAACCTGAATACTTCGAGATTGTCGATGCCATCACCCTCCAGCCCATCGCCTCCTGGGCCGACGCTGAGAAGAACGGCGCCGTAGGCTGCATCACCGTCTGGCTCGACGGAGTGCGACTAATCGATATCGTTAAGTTCTAACCCATGCAACGAGGCAAGAGCATCTGCAAGCAACTCAAGGCCGTGCGGCACCGCATCGCCGAAGAGAACAAGATTCCACTGGAGCAGCGGGAATGCACCTACGACGGTCCTTGCCGCGGCACTTGTCCTCGCTGCGAAGCAGAGGTGCGCTACCTCGAGAAATCATTGGTCCAGCGACTGCACCTCGGGAAAGCCGCCACGGTGGCAGGTCTCAGTCTCTCACTGGCTGCCTGCGGCGGCCAGCAACCAGACGGACAAGGCCCGCTAGTGAAAACCGACAGCCTCGCCTCGCCCTCCGATACCATAGAGACCACCCTGCCTCCTGATGACAACTCGGCCAACAGAACCGAACAGAAAGATATCATCGAAGAAAATAGCGAAATTATCATGGACGGTATTTGCATCGAAGACGACACCCTACCACCACCACCTCCTCCTCCATACGACGAAACTCTCATTGTAGGTGAAGTTGAAGAAGGCGAGGTGCGTATATTCAGAGTGGTGGATACTGATCCTGAATTTCCCGGTGGCATCGACTCGATGTACGCTTGGATAGAGCGTAACATTCAATACCCCACCCTCGCACGTAACAACAAAATCGAAGGCAAGGTCTATGTCACCTTCGTCGTGGAATCCGACGGCAGCATCAGCAACCCAAAAATCCTACGCGACATTGGCGGCGGATGTGGCGCAGAAGTCATCCGAATATTGAATCAGATGCCCCGTTGGATTCCTGGCAAGCAAAGGGGGAAACCCGCCCGTGTGCAGTTTAACTTGCCCGTCAATTTCCAACTGAAATAGTCCCTCATCCATACCGTCGCCGTATCATCTCCGACCATGGTCGTGTATGGGTAGGTGTTGGTATGGAGTTCATACGGTGTTGATACGGTGTTGGTATTATACCACATCTGATTATCAATTAATTACATGTTTACTGAAACAATAAAACGCACCTAACCAGGATATTAGATGCGTTTTAAGGCTTGTAAGTGATTGATTTCCAACAAAAGCTTTTCAATCTCCAACAAGAGCGGAAAGAGCCATTTCATAGCCTTTAAGACCAAGTCCGCAGACCATGCCGAGGCAAGCCGAGGTAATGAAGGAATGGTGGCGGTATTCCTCGCGGGAAAAGATATTGCTCAAATGAACCTCGACAGCAGGCGCTGTGACTGCCAAGAGAGCATCGCGGAGCGCCACAGAAGTGTGGCTGTAACCTCCCATATTAACGATAAGGCCATCGACACCAAAGCCCACCTGCTGGATGCGGTCGATAAGTTCACCCTCCACATTGCTCTGGTAATACCCTATCTCCACTTCGGGGAACTGCTTACGCAATTCGACAAGATACTCTTCCATCGTTGTGGAACCATACACCTCCGGCTCGCGGATACCTGTAAGATTCAGGTTCGGTCCGTTGATAATTTCAATCTTTTTCATCTTTTTCAACGCGTCAGCCTCTTTAAACGTTAATCGTTAAACGTTACTTTCTCTCTCCAAGATAAATCATCACATAGTAAGCCAGCGTGGCCAACGAAGTGAGTGCAGACATCACGTAGGTGTAGGCGGCCGAACGCAGGGCGCTCACGGCATACTGGTGGGTGGAGGTGGAGGTGATGTCTCGATGCTGTATCCACTTCAGGGCTCGTGCCGATGCATTGATCTCTACAGGCAAAGTGATGATGGAGAAGAGCGTGGTGAGGGCAAAGAGGCCGATGCCCACAAGGAGCAACTGAGGGAAAGTCTTGACGAGGAGCAGGCCACCGAGAAGTACCCAGGAGACCCACTTGCTGGAGAAAGAAACCACTGGGACAAGCGCCGAACGCATACCCAGAGGGGCATAACCCACAGCATGCTGCACAGCATGACCGCACTCGTGGGCAGCGACAGCAGCGGCGGCCACAGAGGTGCCGTTGTAGACTTCAGGGCTGAGGTTAAGCGTCTTATTGGTAGGGTTGTAATGATCGGTCAGCGTGCCCTTCACCATATTAATCTGCACATCACAGATGTCGTTATCGCGCAACATCATCTCTGCCACCTCGCGGCCGGTGAGGCCACCTTCGGTACGAATGCCGGCATACTTCTTGAACTTGCGGTTCACATTGCTGCTCACCAACATGGAGATGAGCGTCAATGCAATAAAGAGTCCCCACATGAGGGTTGATTCCGATCCACCTCCAAAGTACATCATCAAATTCTGCATAAGAAAGTCAGTTTTTAAGGTTCTATAGGTTTATTGCAAATAACGTGCCATAAAGGATGTTTATTGTGCCATTGGCAGAAAAAAGAGAGGGCCGCTGTGTAGCGACCCTCTTCAGGTGTTAATTATTTAGTGTCAAGAATTAACTTTGAACTCTTAACTCAAAACTCTTAACTGATTAGATGATACCCTGAGCAACCATAGCTTTGGCAACGCGCATGAAGCCGGCGATGTTGGCACCCTTCACATAGTTGATGGAACCGTCTTTCTCCTTGCCGTGCTCAACGCACATGTCATAGATGTTGTTCATGATGGTGTGGAGGTTCTTGTCGACCTCTTCGGCAGTCCAGTTGCGGTGCTCAGCGTTCTGGCAGATTTCGAGACCAGAGGTGGCAACACCACCAGCGTTGACAGCCTTACCAGGACCGAAGGGCACTTTAGCCTTCTGGATAGCGGCGATAGCGCCGGGCTGGCAACCCATGTTGGAGACCTCGGCAACGTATTTCACACCGTTCTTCAGCAGCTCCTTGGCATCCTTCTCGTCGAGCTCGTTCTGGAAAGCGCAGGGCATAGCGATGTCGCACTTCACGCTCCAAGCCTTCTTGCCGGCAGTGAACTTGGCCAGTTTCGGGAACTTGGTGGCCATATCCTCAACCTTGTTACGGTTGCTGGCGCGCATCTCAAGCATGTAGTCGATCATATCCTTGGTGATACCCTTCTCGATCTCGCAGACACCGTCAGGACCGCTGATAGCGACGACCTTGGCACCCAGCTCGGTGGCCTTGATGGCAGCACCCCAAGCCACGTTACCGAAGCCAGAGAGAGCAATTCTCTTACCCTTCATGGTGTCTTTCTTCTCCTTCACCATGCGCTCAACATAGTAGATGGCACCGAAACCAGTGGCCTCGGGACGGATGAGGGAACCACCCCAGCCGTAGCTCTTACCGGTCAGAGCGCCAGTGGAGTGCTCGCGGGCGAGTTTCTTGTACATACCGTACATGTAACCGATTTCGCGGCCACCGACTCCCACGTCACCAGCGGGGCTGTCCTGGTCAGGACCGATGTTGCGCCAGAGTTCATAAACGAAGGCCTGGCAGAAGCGCATGATCTCAGCGTCGCTCTTTCCAACGGGATCGAAGTCGGCACCACCCTTACCACCGCCGAGAGGCAGCATGGTGAGGCTGTTCTTGAAGATCTGCTCGAAACCGAGGAACTTCAGCATCGACTCGTTCACCTTCGGATGGAAGCGGAGACCACCCTTGTAAGCACCGAGAGCGGCGTTGTACTGCACACGGTAACCGAGGTTCACCTGGGTCTTACCCTTATCGTCAACCCACACAACGCGGAACTTGAAGATACGATCGGGCTCGACAATGCGCTCGACGATCTTAGCAGCCTCGAACTCGGGGTGTTTGTTGTATTCGGTCTCGATGGTTTCCAGAACCTCGCGGACAGCCTGCAAGTACTCGTTTTCGCCCGGATGTTTGGCCTCCAGGTTAGCCATGATTTCTTTTACTTTCATGATATTGAATAAATTAGGTTAAACTTTGATTGTTTTTCAGTTCAGCAAATGTACACCCTTTTTTTTATATAAAAAAAATTATTTTTCTATTTTAACAATTTTCTTCGTCACAAACCATTAATCATTAACAGCCTCAGCCCTCAATAACCATTAACCATTAATAATAACAAGTCTCGACAAAATTCTTGATTCGAGGCTTCACATATTCTCGCTCTTCCATAAACGACATATGTCCCACATGGTCAAGCAACAATATCTCCGAATGGCTGGGTATCATAGCCTGCGTAATGGCTATCTCGATGGGTATCCTGTTGTCGTTCTTCCCGTAGATAAACATCACCGGAATCTCCAATTTCTCGAGGACAGCAATCCTCGAGGGTCTGTTCATCATACCCATCTGGGCCGCGATAATAGACTCTGTCCGGGTCTCAAGGCACTGCTCCTGCAAATCCTTGATATCCTGCGAGAGGGCGGCACGATTGGCACTGTCAAAGAGTGAGGGGACGAAGTTCACTATAAACGAAGCCCTATTCTCCTTCACCTGCTCACACACCGCCTGACGGCTCTCGCGGTGCGACCCACTGTCGCTGAGGGCATGAGAGTTGATGAGTCCCAGACCACGGAGCGAATATGGATACTTCTCCGCAAAAGCCAACGCCACATAGCCTCCCATCGAATGGCCTACCATCACACACTGATTCACACCGGCTTCGTCAAGCACAGTCTTCACCACACGAGCCATCATATCCATCGAATGCACCTCCCCATAACTGTCGGTGTGGCCGTGACCGGGCAAATCGATGGTAATCACGCGGAAATCGCGCATATAGCTCAGCACATAGGAACTCCAGACATCCAAGTTCTGGAGGAATCCGTGGAGCAGTACCACTGTCTTGTTGTTGTTGCGGCCCTCGTCACGATAGTGTACCATGCGGCCGTCGACCTTAATTGTACGGTGTTGTTCCATATTGCGTTTTTACTGTTTTTCTCTGAATCGAACCGCGACTCCCGTCCGCTCTCCCTTCTTGACATTCACATTGCCATAGGGCGACACAAGGATTCGGGAATCGTCGATTCCGTTGTAGTTCATCGTATTGCGTATTGTATTTCCCTGCTCCGTTGAACGACGGTAGCACTCCCCGTCATCCATCCCCGCCACATCAATGCAAAACTCGACAACCGCCGTGGGGTGGAGCTGGAGGAAACGTGCCACAAGTGCCAACTGAAGCTGTGCCGGCGTGGATAGCACTGGTGCCTGAGAGTCGAATGAGACGACATAAAGCGGCATCGGTTTCTCCATCCGCACCAGTTCCCTGAAGGAATAGCCTCTCAAAATCACTCGTTCCCGCCCCTGTGGCTCTACAATGGCGGCAGGCGCAAACATCCGCCCCGCATCAGCGATAACGGCACACCTCCTGTCGCCGAAGACATTCACAGTCACTCTCTCCACCGAGTCGGAACAGTCCACCTCCTGCGTCACCGACTGCTGCTCCATGTCGGCCACATACACCTTCAACAAGGAGCCTCCAAGACCATGGAGGTCGACAGCGAGAGGATTGACTGTTCTGGCACTGTTGTGCATCGTGGTGAAACTATAGCAGGCGTGGAGACCGCTCTTGGAGCCCACGGACATATAGATATTCTTCTCGTCCGACGAGAAACTGAGTCCCGACTCATCGTAGCCCGAATTAATCTCCTTGCCGACATTTCTCGGGGTCGACCACGAGGTCCAGTCGCCGAGGTCGTTGCGGGTAGCCACATACACATCTCCAAATCCCAACCCTCCACGGCCGTCGGTGACGAAATAGAGCGTACGGAGGTTGCGGCTCAGCAGCGGGCTGCGCTCCGAGAAAGGAGTATTGACCCCGTTGCCGAGGTTCACCGCCGGCCCCCATTTGCCAGCCGTATAGGGAACGAACCAGAGGTCGGTGGCCAGTGCATTGTCGCCATGGAAATAGGCTCCTGAAGATTGGATATTATGCCCACCGGGACGGTCGGAAGCCAGAAGCATTCCGCTGCCGTCGGGCAGCATATAGGCATCCGTCTCAATATAGTCGGTATTAACAGGATAAGGAGGTATATCAGTCACACGCCACACACCATCCTCCCTCTCGGCAATCATGATGTTTCCGTCGGCACCCAGCAGCATACGGAAACCGCCGTCATAGAAGCCGAAAAATGTCAGTCCCTCGTTAGCCACAGGCCCGTCGAAAGAGACCTTTCCTGCCGGCTTCCACTGTTGTCCTACCTTGACAGCATAGCAGACCGTTTTGCTACTGTCCGTCACACGGGTATAGTAAAGTCGTCCGTCAGACTCGTTGACGGCAGGATTCATCACGCTGCCACCTTCGGCGAACTCTTGCACAGCCCTGTGCCCCGTTGCCGGAGCGGCAAGGACTTCCTGCAACTCTTGGTATTCCGCCACATTCTCAAACGACAGTTCGAACTTCTTCACTCTCTCGAGGGCCGCTTGGTAGTGGCGAGCATCGATCAACTCCTGCAGCATACGCTGCAACGGAACGATAGCCACCCCTTTGCCCGTCAGATGGCGCACATAATCGGCATACTCTGCATATTCCGCCTCAGAGAAACTGCCCCGCAGGTCGACAGTGTCGATGGCTCTCGCAGCCCGCAGGTCGTCCTGGACCATACCGATATAGGGATAGTCGGGATGCTCGGAGAGAAACCGCCTGATGGGTTCACTGTTGCCCTCGGCAGAATGCCACGAATAATAGAGACCGAAGATTTCATTGCGATAAGGGTCGAGGTCGAAATGCTCCAGATAGTAGCGGGCGGCCGCCACCTCATGCTTCTCGGCAATCAGCCGCCGGGCTTCAGCCAAAGCCTTGTCGGCCTTAGAGAAGTCGGGATAGGTATTGGCAAAGACTACATAATCCATTGCCGTGCGGCAATCGGCGTATCTCCACCCTATCATCCTGTCGAGCTGCTCACGGGCCTGCTGACCCTCATTACTGAAAGAATAACGGTCGAGGAACGCCTTGTAAGACTCCATGCTGTTCTGACGGGAAGCCTCCTCATAGGCCAGCCTGCTCTTGCAACGCTGCGATGCCCGCTGCACCGAAGGACTGAGGGGGTATTGGGCAGCCACTGCGTCAGCCTCCTCCTCGGAAGCCACCTCTGCGAAGAGCCCTGGAGCCAATGGCGCCAGTCGTTCCTCCATCAGCTCAGCCTCCCGGGTGCCGGGATAGTGTTCGATGTAATGGTAGTAGGAAGCTACCGTTCCCGTCTGCAGGTCCTCCTCATAGATACGCTCTATGCGGAACTGCTGCAACCGAGCCACCATCTCCATGTCGAAACCGAAAACCTCGAGGTATCTGTCGATCTCCTCTTTCGGCATATCGGTCCGCACAGCCACAGTGTTGCGGGCGGCAGTGATGATTGCCTGCTTCTCCTGACGGAGGGTGGTAATGGTGATTCCCTTGCGCAACAGACGTCGCAAGTCACTATTCCTGTTGTTCTCAATCAGCCACACATGACGCTGCTCGGCACGCTGGATATACTCCATTGCCAACGGCAGGTTACGCATCGGATTAGAGTTGTCGAAATAGAAAAGAGCGAGATTGTCGAGAGCCTCCACATCGTCGGGCGACAATGCATAGGCTCTGTGGAACTGGGTGAAACGCGCATCATAGTCCATCGTAGAGTCGGGGAAAAGACCCTGCGCCCCTGTGGAGAAAGCCCCCAACAAACAGCACCCAAACAGCAACAACCTTCTCATCAAAACAACTTTAAACCTTAAACTTTAACCGTTAACCGTTAACCGTTACTTTATCGAACCCAAGATATCCGTAAACTCGAAATTCATCTGCTCAAAAGTATCCTTCGTCGTCTCCAGTCGGAACTCCACAAAAGTCTTCTTGTCCTTGAAATAGGTCATATAGAACTGATAATCCTTTTCGTCGGAAGGATTGGTGTAAGCTCCGATATAGCCCAATCCACCGGAGGCCGGCAGACCCTGTCCCTCGCTGAATTCCCACAGCGACTGATAAGGCATACGCTCGTAGCGGCTGTAGACGAACTCATAGAGGTCGCCGTCGAAGTTCTTGTTCACATAGATGCGCAACTGCGGCAGCACGGTGTCGCCCTGCGAATCGGTAATCACCTCCCCCGTGTAGCAGTAGAGGTAGATATCGCCTCCCTCCTTCAACTCAAAAGTGCGGAGATAACGCCAGTCCTCATTGTTGAGACGGAAGGTCACCTTGGTTCCCGGAATGGTCAACTGAGCCTGAACCGAATTGCCCATCAGGCCCATAAAGCCTACTAGACCCATTAAACCTGCCAAAAGAATCTTTTTCATATTTCCAATCTTTTGTTATAAAAATCAATCAGTTGTACTGCAAGTTTACGCTCGTCGTATTGATTGGCCACCAGCCGAGCCGCGGCCTCCCCCACCCTGTTGCAGAATGCGTCGTCTTCCAAGCATCGCTTGATTTGACGGGCAAACTCCTCTGGGGTATCGGCAATGAGGATATTCTCTCCGTCAATATAGTCGATACCTTGGGCTCCTACGGTGGTGGTGACTACCGTCTTGCCTATCGACATCGCTTCGATAATCTTCACCCTGATACCACTGCCACTGAGCAGGGGCACCACGTTGATTTTCTTGCTGCCGATGAAATACATCGCGTCGGGCACCTCACCTATCACCGAAACACCCTCGATGGTAGCGTTCATCCACTGGGCCGGCATCTTGCGCCCCGCCAGATAGAGCTTTGCCTGCGGCACCTCGCGGTGCACCACGGGCCACACCTCCTCGAGCAGCCAGCGAATACTCTCCTGATTGGGGAGCCAGTCCATAGCACCGATATGGAAAAGCGAGTCGGGCTCCACCTCCACACTCGGCACCTCGCCGGAGTCCACCCCGAAGGGAATACTTGCGATGGGCTTCCTACAGCCCGCCTGACGGAACGTGTCGGCATCGTTGCGAGTGATGCATACAATGCCGTCATAGTCGCCTATATGCTCCAATTCATAAGCACGAAGTGACAACGAGAGGTGCTTCAGATACCACCGCTTCAACAGATTCGGACAGCTTTGCGCCACCCGTTTCCAGATAAGGTGCTCCACATTGTGGGCCCGCAGGATGACTTTCGCGTCGGAATACTTCCTGATGAGCGGCACATAAGGCGTGAGGAAGATACTCTCCACATGCACAATGTCGAACTGCTCTTTCTCCAACACCTCGCGCAATTTGGCGGCAAAAGCCTCACTGACATAACGCTTCACATGATACGACTCGCCACACAACAGGGCGAACGCCGCAGGAAGTGCCTTCACGGCGAGGTCCACGTACACCGACTCCATACCCGTCTGTTCGAGGTATTCGGACGGAATAAGTTCTCTCCGTACCGGGTGTTTGTCGGTCTCCACCGTCAGCACCTTCACCTCACAACCCTGAGACAGCAACCCCTGGGTGATGCTGTTCATCGCCATTGTACCGCCATCTACCGACGGATAAGGGGGTTTGTTGCAGAGCTGGAGTATCTTCATCATTCAAGCATTCAAACATTCAAGCATTACTCTTTCGGCAATGCTTTAAATCCCATGCCGAGGATTTCGCTGCTGTCCATAATATTCACGAAAGCCTTCGGGTCGATCAGATGCAGAGTGCTTCTCAGTTTCACCATATCGGCGCGGTCAAGGGTGACATAAATCATCTTGCGCTCATTGCCTTGATAGAGGCCGGTGCCGGTAAGACAGGTGCCGCCACGCTTGAGGTCGTTGAGGATATAGTTGCGCACGGCCTCCATCTCGTCGGTGACGATGAACATGGTCTTGTAACTCTTCATGCCGTCGACCACGAGGTCAATGACCTTGCCCTCGATGTAGATGATGATGATGGAGTAGATAGGCAGACGGATGTCGCCAAAGGCGATGAATGTGCTGATGGTGATGATACCGTCGACAATCATGACAAGGGTACCGAGGGAGATTTTGGTGTACTTGTGGAGAATCATGGAGATGATATCCGAACCGCCACTGGTGGCACCGCTGCGGAAAATCATGCCGATGGCCACGCCGTAGATGAGGCCGGCAACCACAGTGTTGAGGATGTAGTCGGGTTTGAACCAGACACCGTGCTCCTTCAACGCTACCAAACCATCCGTACTGGCGGGTTCAGAAAAAAACACCGTACCATCATGGATGACAGGAGTATAACCCCACACCAATTCAAGCAGATAGGTAAAGCCGAAGATGAGGAAGGTGGAGATAATGGTCTTCAGACCGAACTTAGGACCAAGTATCCAGGTGCCGATAATCAGCAGGGGGATATCCATGCAGATGGCGTAGAGGGCAATTCTGCCACCCCAAAGGCTGCTGAAGACGTTGGAAAGACCATAGGTACCGCCAGGAGCCATCAGATAGGGATTCACGAACATCACATCGCCAATGGCGAACAGTGCACTACCCACAATCAGCAACAGATAAGAGACAACCTCTTGTCTAAACTTGCTTTTCGAGTCGAAATTTGTCATAACTCTCTTATTGTTTTTTATTTAGTTAATTATTAGTAATATATTAAAAATGCAAAGATACAAATAAAAAATGAAAACTGAGAATAAAATCTCAATTTTCATATATTTCGAGCGATAGACGGGGTTCGAACCCGCGACCTGCGGCTTGGGAAGCCGCCGCTCTGCCAACTGAGCTACTATCGCAAATGCGCCCTTAAAACGGAGGCATTTATTTTTTATTGTGCAGCGACGAAAAAAATTTAAAACGTTATTTCGTTATCACGATATAACGACTGTAGGGCTACCCAAAATATTCGTATTGACCATTCTCGCTCTTCACCGTCACTTGCGCTTTCGGAGCCTCTTCCACACGGCCGATAATCTGGGCATCGACATTGAAACTCTTCGAGATATCAATGATGCCGCGGGCGGTCTCCTCGTCGGTGTAGAGTTCCATTCGGTGACCCATATTGAAGACCTTGTACATCTCCTGCCAGTCGGTCTTGCTCTCTTCGTGAATCATCTTGAAGAGCGGCGGCACAGGGAAAAGGTTATCCTTCACCACATGCAACGGACGGCCACCGATGAAGTGGAGCACCTTGGTTTGGGCGCCACCGGAACAGTGGATCATGCCATCAATCTTCGGACGGTATTCATCTAAAACCTTGCGGATGATAGGTGCATAGGTACGTGTCGGCGAGAGCACCATGTGGCCGGCATCCACGCCCGGCACCTCTGTGGGGTCGGTGAGCAGTTTGGAGCCGCAGAAGACCACACTGTCGGGGAGATTCTTGTCGTAGCACATGGGGTATTTCTCAGCGTATACATGCGAGAAGACGTCGTGGCGGGCCGAGGTGAGGCCGTTGCTGCCCATGCCACCATTGTAGGCCGTCTCGTAGGTAGCCTGGCCATAAGATGCCAAAGCCACAATGACATTGCCAGCCTTGATATTGGCATTGTCAATAACATCGGCACGACGCATGCGAGCAGTAACGGTACTGTCGACAATGATGGTGCGAACCAAGTCTCCCACGTCGGCCGTCTCACCGCCGGTGAGAACGATATCGATACCCATATCGCGCATTGTCTGGCAGAACTCCTCGGTACCATTGATGACGGCGGAAATCACCTCGCCGGGTACCAGCTGCTTGTTACGTCCGATGGTGGAACTCAATAGGATATGGTCGAGGGCACCAACACACAGAAGATCGTCGGTATTCATCACGATAGCATCGATGGCGATGCCTTTCCATACGCTGAGGTCACCCGTCTCCTTCCAGTACATATAGGCCAGCGAGCTCTTGGTGCCAGCGCCGTCGGCGTGCATGATATTGCAGTAGGCAGGGTCGCCGCCCAGCAAGTCGGGGATAATCTTGCAGAAAGCATTGGGATAAAGTCCCTTGTCGATATTCTTGATGGCGTTGTGAACGTCCTCTTTCGAAGCGGAAACCCCGCGCTGATTATATTTGTCCATTGATTGCCTGATTGCTTGATTGCTTGATTGTTTGAGTGACTGGTCGTCCAACCAATTAAAATGCAAAGATACAAACTTTTTGCGGAATGGCAAAAAAATGTTTTTCACTGCTTCCTGTGGGTCATGCGATAGAGGCATTTTTCCTCGCGCGTGATATCCTTTGTTTCGGGGTCGTCGTCCTCGTCGAGGGAGAAGTTGACAGGCAAGTTGAACTGCACAGGGACTGGCTCCCTTCCTTGGCGGCCAGGCTTCCAACGCGGCATGTTCTTGACTGCCTCGACGGCGGCGGCGCCGCAACCTCCACCGATGTCACGCAGAATCTTGGGATTACTGATGCTGCCGTCGCGTTCCACGACAAAAGTGACATAGACCTTGCCGGTGATGTTGCTGTCACGAGCCTCAGCTGGATAGCTGACATTGCGGCAGAGGTATGCATAGAGGGAGTCAATGCCACCGGGAAATTCGGGGTCGACTGTGAATGGATGGAAGACCATCGTCTGGTCGTTGGTGTCGACGCTGTCGTTCTGGGCGACGGCAAAAAAGCCAACAAGCAGCATGACCGTCGCTATCAAGAGTCTTTTCGTTATCATTGCAGATTATTTGGGATGCAAAGATACGAACTTTATGAGGAATGGCAAAAATAAGTTATCAAACAGCAGCACCGCAGCCACATGGATTTTCTCAGTTTTAACGCAGTATAAGTTTCTTGACGATGGCGCCACTGTCGTTAACGATGCGGACGAAGTAGGTGCCGGCGGCCCATCGGCTGACGTCGATGGTGAGTGGAGCACCGGCATCCTGCCGGCATTCATAGACCACACGGCCTTGCTGGTCGAGAACCTGAAGCGAGGTATTCGCATCCATTGACTCATCAAGCACAATCGTCACCGTCGTAGTGGCAGGATTAGGATAAATAAGGAAGTCACTGCCTTCAACATCGTCGATACCGACATTCTGGCTAAAGTAGGCGGTGATGATACGGTCGGAATGGATAACGAAGCTGTAGGGATTGTCAAAGATGGTGTCGCCTGTTTCGAGAATCCAAAAGTCGAAGCTGACGCCTTCTCCCTGCACAAGTCCCTCGAGGCTCACTGTATCCCCTTCCTCATAGCGGCCTTCGCCGACAACATAGTCGGCAGGGATATTCTCCCCGCAGCTGCGGCAGACACGGTTGATGTAGACAGTGAACGTGTCGAGCACCGGCGGAATACGCGCGCTGTCAAGCTCCACCTTAACATTATCGAGATGCAAGTAGACGTTATCCGTATTTAGTCCTGTTTGCACGAAGAATCCGAGGCGTATATTACCCATAGCCTCTGCCGGCAGCGTTATGGTGGGGTGCCAATTCAGCGAATCCATGCTCTGCATGAGATTGCCACCAGCAGCACCGCCCCAGTCGGCGAGCACCTGCCACGAGGAGCCATTGTCGACCGTAAAGGCGACGCCAAAGCGGGTTTCGTCGGAGAGACTATCGGGGGAACTTTCGCCCATACCGCGTGTCATCCTGATGTCGAACGAGAGCTTGGCCGAGTCGCTCACAGCAATCAGCGGCGAGATGAGCCACTCATGCTCATTGTAGAAATCCACCGTCACCCGCATCGCGCCAAGGCTTCCGTAAACATTGTAGATACTCCACTGGGAGGCATATCGATAGTCGAGCGCATAGCCGGGATAGTCAAGACTGTCGACCCATCCTCTGGCGCGGTTCCAGCACGAGGCTTCTGCCATGTTGATATAACCGTCGAACGACTCGTAGTAGGGCAACGGCGCAGGGTTGCAGTCGGTGGTGAAGCTTCCGATATACAACCATTCCGAGGTGTCGGTAGCACCACAGAGCGAACGTACCCAGGCATAGTAGGTGGTGTTGCCGCTGAGGGCGTGGAGGGTGATTGTCTGATTGCTTGAGTGTATAATTGCTTGAGTGGCTGAGGGGATGCTGTCGGTACCGTAGCATATCTGGTAGGCGTCGCCCATGCCGCTCCAACCGAGGGTGATACTGTCGTAGCTCAAGTCGGTCACCGTGGGTTGCGAGGGTCGGAGACACGTGGGCATCGCTTCGACAAGGAGGTCATCGACATCGAGCGAGGCGCCGTTGATGCTGAAGAATGCCACACAGACGGTGTCGGCACCCGGCAAGCTGTCGATGTAAAACTCGTGTTCACTCCACGAGGAACTGCTCCACTGGTCCGCCCCGTTGAAGACCCACAACGGCACCATTGTCGAGAGGTCCGACACATCGGTCATCAGTCCCACGACGATGGCCGAGTCGCGGTAATAATGGCTCTCCCAGAAGCGGATATGAAGACCACTCTCCGGGAAGGCGAAACGCGGCGTTTGTGCCAAACTCTGCTCGCCGTCGAAGCCCCAAAAATCGAGCACCCCGGTGCCGCTATGGGCATCAGTGGGCCTCTGCGCCACACGAGGATAGTTGCTGCTATTGAGCACTGCCGTCCAGCAGGCAGGAAGGGTCTCCCCGAGGGCTATGGTCTCAAAGTCCTCCTCGATGGGCAATCCCGTGGCCACACAAGGCGTGGCGAAGTCCACTTCATGCAAGTCACCCAGCGACCCGTCGCTGCACACCGCGCGCACGGCAGCAGTGTAGTTCTGCTGCGGGGTAAGGCCGGTAATCAAATAGTGTGTATTCGACACCGAAGAGGCTACCACTGCTCCGTCGAGCAGCACCTGGTATTGTCCACCCTCGCTGCTTGCATCCCATGCCAGCTCGGCAGAGACCGACGTAACGTTGCGCATGCGAACATCTATCGGCTGTGGACAGTTGAAGGTGGAGCCAATCTCGATGTCATCGATGTAGAGGTACCCAGCCGTCTTCACCCGAAGCACAAAGCACACGGTGTCGGGCAACGCCGTGGAGAGCGTGTCGGTGTATATCTCAACATGTTTCCACACAAACTCTCCGCTGCTGTTGAGCCTGGGCGACGAGTAGAAGGGCGTGAACGAGGCGGTGTCGGTAGGCGACGTCTGGAAGCCCGCCTGAAAGTATCCGGCACTGAAATAGCCTTTGGGCATATACCAAAAGTCGACGTGCAGCGCATTGGCGGGGGTAGTGATGATGGGGGTGGCTATATAAATCACCTGTTGGTCACCCTGACCCACCCTAAGCATAGCGCTACCGCTGTGGGTTCCTGTACCATAGCCCCCAGGTCCGCTCACAATGGGGTTCTCTGGGTCGTAGCTGCTGCGCGGCGATTGTTCGGTGACCGTCAGGCATGGGTGTGTGGCACCGATGGCCAGGTCATCGAAACCCTCGCTCCAGGGTAAGCGCATCACGCTGTCGCAGAGGGTGCGGAACTCGGTATTGAGGGCTTGCGAGGTGTCGCCCAAAGGAGAGAGGGTGCGCACCGAGAGTGTATAGTGCTGCGAGGGCACGAGGCCGGAGAGGGAGACCACGGTGTCGGTGGTGGTTATCCTTTGCCTACCGTTAAGGCTCAGAATCATCGTAGCCCCACTGTCGGCGGGGGTGAGGTGCGCCCTTGCGGTGGTAGCGGTGATGCTATCGACCGTGGCGGCCAGCGGCCGCGGGCAGTAGGGCACCCGCTCGATGGAGAGGTTGTCGATGGAGAAGATGTCGCTCGTCTGAAAGCGGAAGGCCAGCCGCACCGGCCCGGCAATATTCATTGTGTCGGTATAGAAGTCGGCCAGCCGCCATTCGTAGTAGTCGTCGTCCTCCCCCACCGCAAACTGTCTGGCCAGATGGAACACTCCGGCGGTGTCCACAAGGCCTACTTCGATGGGTTCCTCATCGAAGGAGGTGCTCATGTACCAGAAACTCACGTGCAGCTCCTTTGAGGCCGCTGGCAGCGGAGCCGTCATCAAACCCGTGGGACCGCAGCCGTTGCCGAACCGCAGCACATGTGTCCCCTCGTAGCCGTAAGAGTCCGAGGCCTCTATCACCGCTGGGCGCACCCCCGCATAGGTAGTGCACGAGTCGGTGCGCTGCCACCAGGTGGGAAGCCCGTTGGGTTGGGGAGTCTCGAAGTCACAGAAGTAAGGTAGCCACAAGGCCGTGGAGGTATCGACGGTGAGGAAGTCGAGGGATTGCGACACCAGCGTATCGCCCGAGGTGCAGATGGAGCTCACACTCACGGTGTACACCCGGTTCGACACAAGGCCGCTAAGGCTAATGCTCGTGTCTGTCTGCAGGGGATAGTTCTCCCCGTCGAGGGTCACGAAATAACCCGTCGTGTTGGTTGCCACATTCCAGTGGAGGGTTGCCGTGCTGCCGCCCACACTGTCGAGCGTCAGCGCTGTCGGGCGCCCACAGATGGTGCTGCCGTAGGTGAAGGTCAGCTTCGGCAGGAAACTCTGCCGCTGCGTGTAGGGGGTGTAGCTGTCCACGAAATAGCACGAAGCGTTGCTCCGTGTGATGCCGTAGTACCAGAAATAGGTCGAGCTGCTGAAACCGCCCATCGTGATGTCCAGCAGCAGGTCGCCACCATTGTAGAGGTAGGGCTGGTCGAGCACCAGCACATAGCCCCCAGCGACAGATTGAAAAGGCCCCACCAGCACCTGCGTCAGCTCGGGAGTGGTAATCAGGCTGTTGCCACTGAAGCTACTGTAGGGAGACGTACCCATACGGACGGTGAAGTTCACCGGCCACTGGAAGTTCGACGAGGTGCTGTAGAAGCGCAGCTCGGTGATATACTGCCCCACGAGCGGCGTCAGCATCGATGCTGGATAAATCATCTGCGTGTGCATCGGCGCATTCATCGTCTGCATGGGGACATACATGTTCTGCTGCGTGCCGTCGGCCACGGTGAGCTGGCTAGCACGAAGGGGCACCATCGCCACCAGCAACAAAAGGCTGAAAAGTATCTTTTTCATGTTTCTCATTATTCCTTTCTCATTTCTACTGGATAACAAGTTTCTTAACCACACTGCCGATGCGCACATAGTAGACGCCTCGCGGCAAGGAGCTGATGTCGATGGTGATTGCTTGAGTGCTTGAGTATCTGATTGCTTGAGTGTAGACCACACGACCGTGGAGGTCGAGGATGGTGATTGCTTGATTGTCTGATTGCTTGAGTGCCTGAGTAAGGATGGTAACCTCGGTGGTGGCCGGATTGGGGAAGATTTCCACTTTCCACTTTGAACTTTCCACTTCGTCGATGCCGACGGGCAACGGTGCGTAGACAGCGGTGATAAGGGTGTCACAGGTGACAATGAAGCGGAAGGGGTTGCTGCTGATGGTGTCGTCGGCAGTGGTCACCCAGCCGTAGAACAGGGGGGTGTCAGCGTAGTGTGCCGTGAGAGTCACCATGGTGCTGTCCATATATCGACCGGCACCTTCGACATACACCACATCGCTTTCCTCAATGGTGTTGCCGGTGGCGAGGTCGACCAGGCGGACGGTAACGGTGCGCCACATGGTGTCCGTCACCGGGTCGGTCACCCACTCAAAGAGGGCCACCACGGCGGTATCGGAGGTAACGACAAGGGTGCGGGGGTTGCCGCTTGCGCCATCGCTCCAGCCAAGGAACTCCCAATGCCCACCCTGAGGCAGGGTGTCGAGCAAGCGGTAGCCAATCACGACACTGCTGCTGTCGGCATAGACGCCGCTGCCGTAGGTCTCACACACCCCTTCCTCATTGGCCGTCACCGTTACGGTATGCCCCTCGGGGAGAGCGGTGACAAAGAGCGAGTCGAGCGAACCGGAGCCCTCGGAGGCCCAGCGGAAGGCGACGGCGAATTGCGAGTTGAGGCTGTCGAGCCCCTCGGTGGTGAACTCATACCAGGCGAGGCCACGGTTGTTGTAGGTGATGGTGGCCATCGGGATGAAGGTGGAGGCATCCGTGGGATCGGTCATGATGCCGGCGGTGACGACATCGTCGTGGCCGGTCTGCCCTTTGAAGCGAATGCGGGCACCCTGCGAGGGGATGTTGAGTAAGGGTGTGGCGAGGTAGCTGGTGTAGGGACCTGAGTAGTCCTCGAAGCTATAGAAAGTCATCACGGTGAGGGCACCGCCCGAGAAGCTGCTGAAGGAGATGTGGGAATAGCCGATGGAATCCCAGCAAGGAGGCAGGCCGATGGTGTCGCCATAGAGGTCGCTGCTGTAGTCGAACTCCTCGAAATAGGGCAGGTCGGTCGTGGGGGTGCACTGGGTGCGGAAATAGCGGGTAGCGGCAGCGGCAGTGTCGCCGGCGCCACAGATCTCGTGCACTGCGGCCAGATAGCGGGTACGGGAAGCGAGACCCGTGAAAGTGTAGGTAGTGGCAGAGGTGACAGTTTGCAACACATCGTCGAGGTAGACGGCGAAGGTGTGGCCGCTAGCGTTGGCGGTCCATTGCAGCACCGCCGACGAGTCGGTAATTGCGGTGGCCTCCACGTTCTGCGCAGGGATGCAGAAGTCGACATAGTCCAGGTCAAATTCGCGCAGGTCAATAATACCCGAGATGATTTTGATAATGATGTGGTCGCCCATGCCACTATAGTTGTTGAAGTAGACGGTGTGCTCGTGGTCGCCGTACTGGGTGGACAGCGTGATGGTGTCGACCCATACGAGGTTGCCGCCGTCGCCGTTGCAGACGCCCACTGCATAGTTGTATGTATAGTAAGAGGAGCTGCCGCCATGCGTTTTGATAGTGGCATACAGGTTGGCGATGCTGTCGGCCACCAAGGGAGAGATGACCCATTCGCCAGAATACATATTGAGTCCGTAGGAGGAACTGTGGGAAACTCCGGTATGGATGGTCCAGCAGGGGATTTCGTTGTTACGGAAGTCGATGTGATAGGGCAGCGAGATTTCGCCACAAGGCGTGGTGGCGGTGAGGGTGGAGCCATACTGCAGGCCGCCGTCGCAGATGGAGGCCACGCGGAACTCGTAGGTGGTCATTGCATGGAGACCACCGACGGTGTAGCTGTTGGCGCTGGTGGTGTCGGCCACCGTCCAAGCCGTTTGGCCAGCGGGGCGGTATTCCACCTGCCAGAGGCCTTCGGAGCCACGTGCCACCCATTGTAGCTCAACATGGTGGGTGTCGACAGCGGAGATGGCTGCCACCGGTGCCAGGCAGAGACTGCTGCTGCAGCCGCCCAGCAGACGGATGTCGGGGATGTCGGTGGTGATGTCCCAGTCGAAGTTGAGGGTGGAGGGATTGGTGTAGTAATGGTTTTCTGTCGACTGCACGAAGTGGGTGCATGAGGCATCGGTATGGACGCCGTAGTGGCGTCCGCTGTAGGCGCTACTGGTGCGTTCGACCAAAGTAACGATGAGGTTGCCCGTGGGGTTGCATGGGTAGACGCTGTCGAAGGGAATTTCAATCCAGCCGGCCGAGCGGATGGTGAAGCGCTTGTTGAAGGCCACCTGGGTGAGGCTGTCGGAAGTGAGCGGCGCCGAGAGGGTGGCCGAGTCGGTCTGTCCTAAGAATATGTCGTAGTTGTAGTTTGCCGTATCGGCGAAGGGCTGGCTGAACTGAGACACACGCAGGGCGATGCCGAAGAGGGAATCGATACCCGCGGCAAACGAGGCGGGATAGATAATCTGGCTGTAGTTATGTTCCCAGAAGTTGTCCATGAAACGCTCGTCGGTGGCGGTGCTGGTGCCTGCGGCTTCGGCGCAGACGCTGGCGGGCATCTGGAGGGGGATGGTGAGGGTAGTATGGGCCTCGGTGTTGCCGCAGAGGGTGCGGGCGGTGAGGCTATAGCGGTGGCCGATGGCGAAGGGATAGACGAGGCTGTCGCCCAGCACGGTGTCGGCCCACATGGCGCCGTTGGTTACGTCGGCAATCTCGAGTGCAACGCCGGTACCCATGGCCTCACCGGTGGTATCGTACTGCCAGCGGACGATGCCGTCCACGTTGGCACTGAACGAGGCGAGGGGCGTGCAGTAGAGGAGGGTGTGGAAGGGGCGGTAGCCGGAGAAGTGGCCCACCTCGTCGCCCACATGGGCGTAGACACCGAAGCCGTAGTCGCTGTCCTCGTCCAATCCGCAGACGGAGAGGGCGGTGTCGGCCAAGAGGGTGTCGACGATGCCGGGGAGGATGAGGTGGTAAGCGGTAGCATCAGGCACCGCGTTCCAACGGAGGGTGGCGCAGGAGGCTGTGATGTTGTCAGCCGTGAGTCCAGCGGGTGCTGGGATATTGTTGTCGACAAAGACATGGATGTTGTCGATAGCAAGAGCATAGTATGAGTTGCTGTTGGTCCAGCGCATCGCTATCTGTGCATCGAGCAGGGGGACGGAAGAGAAGACGACGGTGTCGCGACGATAGGCGCCGGCGTAGGGCGAGAGATTCCTGACGGTGACGAATGTGCCCGTGGTGTCATAGTAGCCCACAGAAAGAACGCCCCACGAAGAGGCCTCGAAGCGGTAGTCGAAGGCGAAGGAGAGGTGCTGGAGGCTGTCGGCGAAGCGCGGCAGGACGACTTCGGCTTGGTTGCTGTAGCCGGAGGCGTTGCCAGCCAACATCAGAAGGGCTTTGCTGGGCAAGTTGCTCAAATAGGGATAGCCTCCGACGGGGATTACATGGGGAGCGAAAGCGGTGTTGCTGCCGTTCCAGGTGCGATTCCAGCAGAGGGGCAACTGGCCGGCGACATTGTAGTTGGTGGCGGTCACATCCTCGAAGTCCATAAAGTAAGGCACAACCACATTGCCGCAGTCGTAGACACGCACGATGGCGAGAACGGTGTCGGCGCCATAGGCGTTGGAGGCAATGAGGGTGAGGGTGTCGACTCCCGAATGGGAGTAGTTAAGAGTTAAGAGATTAGAGTTAAGAGTTATAGTACTATCGAGGAGGGAGGAGTGGAGAGTGAGGGAGAGAGCGTTGCGGGAGCAGTTATTGAGAGTAGCGGAGAGGGTCACACTGTCGCCCAGGGGGATTTCGGCGGGAGCCGAGAGGGTGACCTGCGGCAGGGGGTGACTGAACACATTGACATAGGCCACAGCGGTGTCGCTGCCATAAGCATTGATAGCGACAAGGGTGAGGGTGTCGTAGCCCTCGGTGTCGTAGACTATAGTGAGGAGAGGGGCTGTGGTGACTATAATGGTATCCATCAGCGAAGAGTGCCAGTGGTAGCTGAGACTATCGGTGAGACCGTTCTGGAATTGGGCGGTGATGGTGGTGGTGTCGCCCACATAACCCGTCCAATAGTTGGGTACGATAGCTATCATGGGCACACTGTCGGGCTCGCCGACACGGATGTCGTCGAGGATTGCACCATACCAATAGGCATTGCATTTCCACCGGAAGGCTATCCGGTCGACTACTGCGGGCATACTATCCAATCGCACATATCCGGTGCGGCCGGTACCCGACGGCTCCACCTGGGCGAAGCCCACGAAATCACCATTCTGCATATATCCCACCGTGAGCTCTCCACGCTCCGCCGATTCGAACATATAGTAGAAGGAGAGCTGCTTGCCCGTCAACGGCACATCGAAAATCGGGGTTTCGACAAGGGCGACGCTGTCATAGCCGCTGTCGGTTCCCGCCAGCATCACCAGCGCCTTATTGCTCTGCACGTATGTGTTGATATGAGTGGCGCTTTGATAATAGCTGTTGATGACATGCGGTTCATAGCTGGTGCTGGCCTCCCAGTAGCGGTGCCAGCAGGAGGGAACATATCCACCCGACGAGTAGTTGTAGGGTAAAGGGTACACGTCATTGAAGGTCTCCTCGTAGGGCAAGCTGACTAAGCAGTTGGCAACCGTAATCACCGCCGTGGCGGTGTCGGCGCCGAAGACGTTATGGGCCACCAGCATTAGGGTGTCTACCCCACCCTCGGTGTACAGGAGGGTCTGCCCGTCAGGCGTGGCGGAGTACCAAGTGGAGTCCTTCAAGGTCGAATGCCAGGTGAAGGTCAGCCCGCTAGCGGAGCCCTCGAGGAGTGCAGCCTCTATAGCCACCAGCTCATGGCTGTTCGCTGCTGTCGGAACCGACAAACTCACTACCGGCAACGTCGTCGTGCGCACCTCGATGTTATCGAGATAGAGACCGATGCCGCTCGGGGCCATATGGTTGCCATGGTTGTGAATAGCGATATGAATGGTCTGTCCGGCATACTGCGCCAAGCTGACGCTGCGGCTGTCGTAGTTGCTGAAGTTAGTATGCGTCGAGCTATCGGTATAGAGCACTGTGTAGTTGGCCGTGTCGGTGTAGTCGTCTGAGGTAGTGGCCAGCATACTGTAAAGGTGATGGTATGTATTGTTGGACGAGGCTACCTTCCAGAAGAGCATCACATTCATAGTGGTGTCGGCGGGTATCGCGATAGCCTTTGACATAATCCAGCTGCCGAGGGTGTCATTCTTGGTGTTAAGATAGAGATGGCGCAGGTATTCGTAGGCGGAGTAGCCGTAGGGGATGGCATCATAGAACTTACAGCCCTCGAACTTGTACCAGCAGACGGTGCCGTCGGCGAAGTCCTCCAGCCACGGAAGGGTGGTCTGCGGAGTGCAGTCTTTCACATGGATGGCACGCTGGGTGGTGTAGCTGCCATAGCTGTTGGTGACCGTCACGCTGACGGTGTCGTTCTGCCCCGTGATGCCGGCACTGTAGGTCACCCAAGCGCTGTCGCCCGCGGCGTTGGTGCTGAAGGTGCCGCCCACCTGCGAATGCCACGTGTAGACGAGCCCCGCGGTGTCGCCATAGCGAAGAGCGGCCACGCAAGAGGTGGGCGTGTCGGTGACGGTAGTTGCCGGCACGGTGAGGTTGACGCGCAGCGTGGTGTCGTAGTCGATGGCCACGCGGTCGAAATAGGAATTGCTGATGGTACTCGACAGGCGCACATGCACCGTCTGTCCCGCATAGGGTGCCAGCGAAACGGCACGCAGCTTATAGTTGCCGGCATCAACGTTGTCGAAATAAGCAGTATCGGGGTAAGTCTGTCCACCGTCGGTCGAGATGGTGACCAGCATCCTTCTATAGTATTTCACCCACACCTTGAGTCGTTCGACTCCCGTCTCGGGCACGCGGACGGGGGGCAGCACCATATAGTTGCCTGCCGCGTTTGATTTCATAACGTCGTTCTTCGGCTCGTAGTTGCCGTCCTCATCGGGACCACTAAAGGAGCTGTTGACGGACAGATGGCCCCAGCCGCTGATTTCCCAGCAGGCGTTGTAGGAGGCCTCGGAGTTCATCGCCACAAACTCTTCCTCCCAGGGGAAGGTGCTGATGGTGTCGCACTCGAAGAGGTTGAGGCTCTTCTCCAGCGTGAGGGTGCCGTGGGCGTTGCTGGCCGTGACCGTCAGCGTCTCGCTGCCGGGGAAGGGGTAGACGATAGACAATACAGAATCAATAGTTACTATAGTGGTGTCGAGTAGGGAGGAATGCCAGCTGTAGGTGATGTTGTCGCCCTGGGTGAGGTGCAGGATGTAGCGCACCGAGTCGCCCGTCGAGGCGGCGTAGGTCGGCGCCTCGAGGGTGCCCAGCGGCACCATGGCGTTGTACATCCTCACATCGCTGATTTGTATGTTGCGAGAGCTCTGGTCTTTCTGGCGGAAAGCGATATAGACCGTGTCGCCTGCATAGTCGGCCAGCGAGAGGCTGCGCTGCGCCTGCGAGGTACCCTGCGAAGCGGAGAAGAGGGTGTCATAGCTACCGATGTCGAAGCGGTCAGTGGTGGTGATCAACACCTGGTAGGTGACGGACCCGCTCCAGGCACTGTTCTTGGCTTTCCAATAAAGGCGCAAGCCAGTGCTGTCGACGGGCAGCACCACGGCCGGCGAGGTGATAATCTTGTCACCGTCATTATAGGCTGTGATGCTGTTCCCGCTCCTGTTCCATCTGCCAGCGCCGATGCTGCGCCAGCAGTCGTATTCGGTCTCGAAGTTCACTATCCAGGGGTGTGCGGTGATGACACCCTGGCAGTCGTACACCTGAATCACATTCACCACGGTGTCGCTACCATAGGCGTTGCTGGCCACCATGGTCACGGTGTCCACGCCTGCTGCGCTGTAGGTCATCGTCACGCTGTCGCCCGTCAGGGTCTGCCCCATCAGCGTGCTGTGCCAAGTGTAGGTAAGCCCTGTGTGCGAACCCAGGGTGAGGCCAGCCCGCCACACCGTCGGCTCGCCTAAAAACGACCTCTCGGTCACGGTGGCCCATGCCTGCGGCGGATTGAGCGATAGTAATCGGATGCCGCCCACGATGAGGTTCCAGCTCACATCCGGGTTCGGGCATCCGTCGGTAAAATAGTTGTAGTCGCTGCTGAGCCCGTGGCGGCAGAACACAATCCTTATCATCTGCCCGGCATAGGCACCCAGATAGAGGGTGTCGCCCTTGTAGGAGGCCTCTGCTGCATCTCTCAGTTCGCGCCGCAGGGTGTCGTAGGTCACCCCGTCGGTGGTGACGCACACGCTGAGGTCGGCTTTGCATACTACCGTTGTACCATAGCGAACCACCACCGAGTCGATAGCCGCCGTCGCCGGTATCTCTATCCATGGCGACAACAGCCGGTGGTCGGCCGTGGTGTCGAAGTCGCTGACGTACTGGCTGTACTCTCCCTCCCAGTTGCTGCCCGGCGCCACCGTCCAGCAACTGTTTTCGAAGGCTATCGAGGTACCCCACGGCACCGTATCCAGGCATTGTGCCTGCGTTTGATGATACATCAGCCCCATCAGGGCCATCAATGCAAAGAATACTTTTTTCATTATAATTATACTTACTTTATATTTTATAACGCAGTTATTGTTGTTTTATTGTTTTGTTCTTTGTCGGCATCATCGACATCGGATGCTCCACCTGATAGACGATATAGTAGTTGATGACTGCATCCAATTCTTCGTCTGAAGTTGCATGGTATACCGCCAACCAGCGGTAGTGGGGCGAGGCTAGGTTGCAGTCCACGCTGTTGCCCAACACATTCGAGTCTCCCTGTACCTCGGGGTGGAAGCGCTTGCTCTGCCATAAGTCAATTGTATTGGCGCAATCCTCCTCAGACATTCCCGATGCGAGATAGATGGAGTCGAAGAAGGCATCCATCTCAGCCGTACTCCTCACTCCCAAACTGTCCAGCATCCACTCCCAGCCTTCGTCGGTCAACGCCTCGATGGTGGTGACATCGCAGGTGACGCTGTCGTTTACGGGGAAGTCCTTGATAAAGCCCACACGTATACCGGGCACATCCTTGCAGCGCTCATACAGCTCGCTGACCTCTGGCTCAACAGGGCGTAGCTTGACCCAGGTGATGATACCCAGTATCGTCACCAACAAGGTCAGCACTATGAGCCAGAGACGTTTCATTTCTTTAGAGGGTTTCGTTACATATCATACAGTTGGCTTCCTTTCCCATGCTTTCGCAGGCGCGAGCCATCACCATGGCTTCTCCGCCGCGCTGATTGCATACCACACGCTCGGGTTCGGATGTCGGCAACACTGCAGCGTAAGCACTGGGAACTGTCAGCAGTGTGGCGATGGCGGCGGCAATACTCAAACGGCGAGTATACTGCGCAAAAGTACCACTGTCGGCTTCCATACGACATTGCAGTTCGGCCAGATGCTCCCGGTCTTCTCGCCGTCGAGAGGCACCCTCTGCCATAATCAGTTGTTCTATATCGTATTGTTTCATATTGTTTGGTTGTTTTCTCTTTGTGTATTCTTTTCCATCTCTTCTCTCATCTTCTGTATCATCCGGAAGCGCAGCTGGTCGGCCGTGTGGGGCTTCATCCCCATCTTCTCGGCCGCCTCGGTGGTGCTATAGCCTTCCAATAATAAATCCAGTAGCTGTCGCTCCCTGTCGTTGAGTCCCTCGGTCAGTGACAGCAGCAACTCGCGACGTTCCACATTCGTAGTGTCGTCAACTATTTCTTGTTCATCGAGGGATACCAACACAGGGGGTTGACGACGGTTGTGATGCTCCGCCACACTGCGACATTGCCATCGTATCCATATACGCTCCTCCGACTCCGTCGCTCCTTCGCGCAACGACTCGCGCTTTCGCCACATCCGCTCCAGCACCTCCTGCACCAAATCTGCCGTATCTGCAGCGTTACCCCGTGAATACCAACAACACAACAACCGAATCCAACGCCGGTGTCGCATCACCAGACGGTCGAAATCATCATACCGTGTCTTGTTTGTTGGCATTATTGTAATCGTTTCACCAATATAATAACCCAGAAATTCCAAAAATTCTACACGCCATCCCGTTTTTTTAACTTTATTTAACACAAGATTCAGCGACAGAACGGGCGTTTAACAGTATTTAACAACACCGGCTCGCCACCCTATTAATAGAATAGTTGTATTTTTGCAGCCGGATAATTCAACTGCACCATGCGAAAAAAAACACAACAAAAATCTTATTTCAAAAGAGTTACACTCTTTCTAACCTTAACTTTGTCTGTCGGATTTCTGACAACCTCATGCTCGAAAGAGGAGGAGGTGACCCCTCAGCACGACCTGCCGCTTGGAGCAGCCTATGTGACGGACTCTACCTACGATGCCTCCAGCCACATGAAGGTTTACAACTTCGTCTACCCATCTGTAGACCCTGCGGGAGAGCCCATCATGCTCTCGGGCACCATCACGCTGGGCGACGATGTGAGCCGTCAAACTCCTGCCAAAGGATTGATTCTCTATAATCATTTCACCATTTACCGCGCCGACCAATGTCCCTCGCGCGGCGAACTGAGCACTCAGAAGATAGCACTGGGCTATGGTCTCATCACCATCTCGCCCGACTACTACGGATTCGGTGCCACCGAACACCACCACCAGGCCTACTGCCTGTCGCTCTACAATGCCCGCACCTCCATCGACGCCCTTTTAGCCGCCAAGCTGCTGCTCGCACAGTTGGGCTACTCCTGGAACAACGTGCTCTTCAATGCCGGCTACTCGCAGGGAGGACAGACCACGATGGCCGTAGTGCGATTAGTGGCAGAGCAATATCCCGACATCGACATTACCTATTCCTTCGCAGGAGCAGGTTCCTACGACCTGCCGGAGACCTACCGGCAGTTTGTCAACCTCACGATTGCCGGCATGCCCAGCACCGTCATTAGCGTCCTGCTATCCTACAACGAATTCATGAACCTCGGAGGTCAACGAGAGGAAATGTTTCTCGAGCCTGTGTTGAGCCACATCGACGACTGGATTCTCAGCAAGCGCTTTACCCGTGAGGAAATCGATACCAAAGTGGGGTCGCTGACCATCTCCGACTACCTCACGCCAACAATGCTCGACACAACCACCGCCCTATCTGTCAGATTCATGGAAGCCCTCGACCGCGACAACCTATGCCACGGGTGGACACCCCGCGGAGACGAACATATCCTCCTCTTCCACAGCAGCCAGGACATCACGGTACCAGCCATCAACTCGCAGAAAATGTACGACTTCCTGACCAGTCATGGCGTGCAGGATGTCGACCTGCAGATTCGCGACATCGCAGCCTCCGCCTCCAACCCTGCACACGAGAATGCCTCCATCGCCTTTGTCCTGCAAGTCCTAACAAAAATGAGAGAGATTCTTGCTGACAAATAGACAGCATCCCTTCAACATAAAGAAACGAGGCCCGTTTGAGCCTCGTTTCTTTATTGCAGACAGATGATTGTCTGATATTATCTGCGACGGCCGCCACCGTTGCCGGAACTGCGGCGCTCGCCACCGCTGTTGCCGTCGCGGCGCGGACCACGGTCACCGTCCTTGCGGGGACCACGGTCGCCACCTTCGCGGCGCGGGCCACGGGCGGGCTTCTCCTCGACATAGCCTTCGGGCTTGGGCAGGAGGGCCTTGCGGCTGAGCTTTATCTTGCCGTTCTTCTCGTCGAAGGCGATGACCTTCACCTGGAACTCGTCGCCCACCTGAATGAGGCCTTCGAGGGTCTCGGGGTGACCCCACTCGTACTCGCTGATATGCATCAGTCCTTCCTTGCCGGGCAGGAACTCCATGAAGGCGCCGAACTCGACAATGCTGACGACCTTGGCGTCGTACACGTCGCCCACCTCGGGGACGGTGCAGATGTCCTTGATCCACTTGAGGGCGGCGGCGATGTCGTCTTTGTTCGACGAAGCGACATCGACGATGCCGAACTCGCCTTCCTCTTCGATATTGATGATGGTGTTGGTCTCGGCCTGAATCTTCTGGATGACCTCGCCACCCTTGCCGATGACGGCACCGATGAAGTCTTTCGGAATCTTGATCTGCTCGATGCGGGGCACAAAGTCCTTGTAGTCCTGACGGGGCTCGGGGATGGTCTCGAGGATCTTGTCGAGGATGTAGAGACGACCCTGGCGAGCCTGCTCAAGGGCCTTGGCCAGCACGTCGTAGCTGAGGCCGTCGACCTTGATGTCCATCTGGCAGGCGGTGATACCGTCGCGGGTGCCGCAGACCTTGAAGTCCATGTCGCCGAGGTGGTCCTCGTCGCCGAGGATGTCGCTCAGCACGGCCCACTTGTCACCCTTCGAGATAAGACCCATGGCGATACCGGCCACAGGCTTGCGCAGTTTGACGCCGGCATCCATCAGCGCCATGCAGCCGGCGCAGACGGTAGCCATAGAAGAAGATCCGTTGGATTCGAGGATGTCGCTGACCACACGGATGGTGTAGGGGCACTCCTCCTCGGTGGGCAGGACCTCTTTGAGGGCGCGCCAGGCCAAGTGGCCGTGACCCACCTCGCGGCGGCTGGTGCTGCCGGAGCGTTTGACCTCGCCGGTGGCGAAGCCGGGGAAGTTGTAGTGCAGCAGGAAACGGCGCATGCCCTCGATGACGGCACCATCGATCTTCTGCTCGTCGAGCTTGGTGCCAAGGGTGCAGGTGCTGAGGGACTGGGTCTCGCCGCGGGTAAAGATGGCGCTACCGTGAGCCGAAGGCAGGTAGTCGGTCTCGCACCAGATGGGGCGGATCTCGTCGAGCTGACGGCCGTCGAGACGGGTGCGCTCGTTGAGCACCATGTCGCGCATGGCTTCACGCTCGGTGTCGTGATAGTAGCGGTCAATCATGAACTTGATTTCGTCGGTGAGGGTCTCCTCGGTATAGTTGGCATCGATAAACTCCTGCTTGATGGCGGCAAAGCCGTCCTCACGCTGGTGCTTGTTGGCAATGCCCTGCTTGCTGAAATCGTAGCACTTCTGGTAGACGGCGTCGCGCACACGCTGGCGCAGTTCCTCGTCGTTCACCTCGTGGCAGTATTCGCGCTTCTCGGTCTTGCCGGCCTCCACGGTCAGCTCGTCGAGCACGCGGCACTGGATCTTGATGGCCTCGTGGGCGGCCTTGAGGGCGTTGAGCATCACGTCCTCACTGACCTCCTTCATCTCGCCTTCCACCATCATGATGTTGTCGGCAGTGGCAGCCACGATGAGGTCGAGATCGGCGCGTTCGATGTCCTCCATGGGGGTGTTGATGACATACTTGCCGTCGAGGTAGCTCACGCGCACCTCGCTGACGGGGCCGTTGAAGGGGATGTCGCTCACGGCGAGGGCCGAAGCGGCAGCCAGAGCGGCCAGCTGGTCGGGCATGGTGTCGTGGTCGCCGGAGATGAGGTTGATGTTCACCTGAACCTCGGCGTGGAAATTGTCGGGGAAGAGGGGACGCAGGGCACGGTCGACCAAGCGGGCAATGAGGATTTCATGCTCCGAGGGACGAGCCTCACGTTTGAAGAAACCGCCAGGGAAGCGACCCATGGCGGCATATTTTTCCTGATAGTCAACGGTAAGGGGCATGAAGTCGACGTTCTCGCCCACCTCCTTCTTAGAACAGACGGTGGCTAAAAGCATCGTGTCGTTCATGCGGACCACGGCAGCGCCATCGGCCTGTTTGGCCAGCTTGCCGGTCTCGATTTCGATCATGCGGCCATCGCCGAGGTCGAAACGTTTAGTGATAATGTGTTCGTTCATTTTTTATTGTTTTTATCTATTTACCGCAGCCATGAGGACCATCCCCATGACTCATAAAAGTATCAATTTCAATATTCTATCTCCTTCGGCGGGCATCTCAAGACCAGCAAAAAGAAAGTGCAAAGTTACGAAAGTTGAGCGACATGGCAAAAATTTTTTTTTGACATGTCCGAAATAAAGTAACGCCCATCCCCCCCCCCTTCCTGACGTATGGAAAAAAGATTTGGCAGATATCGAAATAATGTGTATCTTTGCAGTCAAAACAGCTACCCCATGAAACTACCGAAACCTATAATAATCTTTGCGTTGCAAGTGGCGCTGTTAATGAGCGCCTGCGACAGAAGCGAGAGTACTAAATCGCACGAACCCAGACCCTCCGACACTCTCTATACCGAGGCGGCGGCCATAAAGGTCTACGCCAAACAGCCAGAACTCGCCTTGGCCATCATCGACTCCGCGGTCGCAGTGGGCAACCTCGACAAGGACCACGCCCCCTTTCTGCGCGCCTATATCTACAGCCATAACGTCGTCGCCCCACGGTTCGATACCGCATGGCACATCTGCGACTCCCTGATGGAGAGCGACTTCGTCAAGAAATCCAGCGCTCGCGAGTCGGTGCTCGACCTCCTGGTGTACATCACCCATCGCCAGCGCAACTACGAGCAATGTCTACGTTGGTCGACCGAGAAGATCGACTTCTGCCGCCAACAAGGCGAGGAGACCGAAGTGCTGCGCACCGAGGCCGAGATAGGAGTCATCCTGGTCAAGTTAGGCGAGGAAGAGAAGGGCCTTTCCATGATTAACAACGTGATTGCCAGCCTCGACGGACAACAGCAACTCGACGAGATGGACGCCTGCATCATCGCCCTCAAACGCAAAATACAAATACTGCAGGAGTTGGACCGCGAAGAGGAAGTAATTCCTGTCGCCAAGCATATCGCTGCGATAATCAACGACTACCGTCAACACAGCGACAACTACGAGAACAACTCTTACCGCCTCAAAGGCAAACAAAAGGAGATGGAGGATTACTGTAACTTCTATACCGCCCAGAGCTCCGCATACCTGGCCCACTCCTACGCTACGATTGGTGCCACTGACTCTGCCCGTCACTTCCTCTCCCTCTTCGAAGCCAGCGACTTCGGCCACACACTCGACGGCCGCCAGATGATAGCCCCGACCTGGTGCCTGCTGGGCGACTACGGCAAGATGCTCGCCACCTACGACGACATGGACCTCCTCCTGGGAGCTGACACCATGAACCTCGAATACATCGAGATGCTTCGCGGTCGTGCCATCGCCGCCAACGCCATGGGCAACAGCCACGCCGCCGTCGGCTTCTGGCAACGCTATTCCAACCTCATCTATCATGTAATCAGGCAAATCTACCGTACCCGAGTCAACGAGTACGCCGTCCACTACCAACTCAAGGAAGAACGACTGAACGCCGAGCACGAACACATCAAGGCGCGTAATTCCCGCACCATTGCAGTCCTTTTGGGAGGACTTTTCCTGACAGCCATCTGCTTCATCGCCAAACTGTTAATGCTACATCGCGACATCAAACGCAAAAACCACGTCCTCGCCAAACAGATTGCCGAAAAGATACAACTCCTCCAACACCAGATGGCTTCACAAATCCCTAACGATTTCAACACCCTGGACGACACTGAACTCTTCACGTTCCTCAGCGAAGCCATCCACCGCGAGGAACTATATCTCGACCCACACTTTGATCGTCAGACACTTATCGACCGTTTTGCAATCCCCAAGGAGCGCATCGGCGCCGCTTTCTCCAAGGGAAGCACCTTCCCCTCCTTAGCATCCTACCTCAACGAGGAGCGCCTCTTGCATGCCGCCCGACTGCTGACCGAAGAACCCGAGATGTCAGTGGCCGACATCGCCGTTGCCAGCGGCTTCGCCAACGGCAGCGCCTTCGCCCGCAAATTCAAGTCGCGATTCACCATCACCCCCTCGCAATTCCGAGAGGAAAGCCCCGTCGAAGCTTAGCGGGTCAGTCCGCCATAGCTTTTGGCGGAAGCCAAAAGGGCCTCCTCCGTGAGATAACGCTCATAGTAGTCACAGCGGGTGACAACCCGCTGGTGTGAGGCCGCCCCATCCTTCGTTCGCACCAGAGTTTCGGGGTTCACTTCATCCCCCGTCCCATGTCCCCCGTCCCACCAGGAATCTACCTCCTCGCCGACGGCAAGGGCGCCCTGTTGTAATTGATAATTGAAAAATTTTAGTAGGTAGCATTCGTGGCGGGGGGCTAGACACTACACACTACACACTAACCACTAACTCTAAACCTTAAACTTTAAACCTAATAACAACAATAAAAAAGGGATAAGGACGTTATTGATAACTACGGGATAGTTTTATATTGATTAGCAAACCAATTTAATAACTTTAAAAATCAGACATTATGAAGAAAACTTTATCAATCCTGATGGTCGCTTTTACGATGACCGCGATGGTGGCTTGCAACAAGGACAAGGACAATGAAGACTCTCCGCTGAACATTGCCAACAACACGCTGGTATATGACGGCCAGACCTACACCTTCGACCATGTGGTGGTGGACTACTACCACAGTCAGCTCACTCTGATGGGTGCCTTCACCGATGACACACTTGAAAACGGCAGCCCCAAGCTCATGGTTCAGGGCATCCATATCATGCCTGAAGTCTGGAACAATAGTTTCGACCTAGCCGACGCCACTCAGTATCCCGATGGTGTGATGGTCTCTCTCCATCTTTACGGGGTGGTGGAAATGACGTTCGAGATGTTTAACAATGGTGGAAACACCGGCGGTTACGGCACTCTCGACGGACAGGAATACGAGAATGAGTCAATCTTCAGCAGCGGCACCTACAGCGTCTCGGGCAACAACGATGGCACTCCCATTACTGTCACTTACGACGGTGTACTGAAGAACGGCAAGACGTTGAAGATGAAACTTGTTTCGGACAACTACCCCCTTGGCCCACAAGGGAGGTAACATCTCCATCGGTAACTTATTGAAAGTCGTATTGCTTCAAAAAAAACAACCATGAAAACACTTAAATTTATCGTAGCACTTTGTGCAATAGGTCTTTGCTTTGCTTCGTGCAACAAAGACGAAGACAAGGAAAACGCTTCCATCGAAGGCCGCTGGGAAGCTCCGCGCCATGCAGACAACCCGAACGACATTGCCTTTGTGGCCATCTTTGCAGGTGAGAACCTTGACCTGTATGTCATCTCGTGGGGTCAGCACATGAGGGGTACCTATACGCTGACCAATGGAACGGTCAACTTCAACATCACCGAGGGCTACCTTGCCTCCAGTGTCCCCGTCACCTACGATGACGAAGGCATCATTACAAACTATGCGTGGGAAATTGGGAACCTCGACGCCACCACACTCGAACTGTCGGAAGGTTACAACTGGTACTATATGCGTGGCGAAGAATGGGAATCTGCCAAAAGGAATTTTAGCCAGTTTGAATTCAAAATCAGCGGAAATACCGCCACCAGCTCTTTGGTTGGCATCCCCGACCTGGTGTTCCATAAAATATAATAGGCTGCAAGAGTCCTTGGCTGGTGCAGAGAGGATAACCAATCCGCTGCACCAAATTGCCACCGAGAATACGCCGCGATGCAGGTGCAATAAAAACCGCTTCGCGGCGTTATCTTATTCTTATTTTCAGATAGAGGCCGCTATCAAACAGTGAGAAAAAGAAGGTCAGAAGCTGTATTTCAGCTTCAGCCAGACTTCGCTGTTGTGGGCGTAGGTGAGAAACATGCCGCCGTCGGGACGGTCCTTCACGCGCTGGACGATATCGCGACCCGTCAGACTCTGCGCTTCGCTAATTGAAAATTGAGAATTGAAAACTAAAAAATGAAAGAAATGGCCGACACACTGGCCGCATCTGTCCCGACATGTCGTAGTCAATGCCTTGGTTGTAATCCTTGACTGCCCGATTCACCCATTCGGGTCTGTCGTTGAACTTATCACTCTCCGTGCAGCCCACGAGTGCTATCAGCGTGACACATAATTGTTTGCAAAAATATGCAAATAATTGGATTGATATATTATTTCTATTCCAATGGCTTTGTAACTCACTAAAAAAGGTCTACCCGGAGAAACCGGGCAGACCCAACCATAACCAAATAAATATGAAAAACTATTTTTTTCTTACTTACGGAGGCCGAGTTGTTTAACAATGGCGCGATAGCGCTCAATGTCCGTCTCTTTCAGGTAGTCGAGCATCTTGCGACGCTTGCCGACGAGAGCCACGAGGGCACGCTCGGAGACCTGGTCTTTCTTGTGCTGTTTCATCAACTCGGTGAGGTGCTGGATGCGATAGGTGAACAGAGCAATCTGTCCTTCAGCACTACCGGTATTTTGAGCAGATTTTCCGTACTGGGCGAAAATCTCTTCTTTCTTTTCTTTAGTCAGATACATAATATGTTACGTTTGATTTTTTATTATTTTCTTTCTCGTTTTCGGTTGCAAAAATACGACTTTTTCCAGAACTGGCAAAATTTTTTCATAAAATCGCACATATTAACACTTATTAAGAAAATCCGCACCCTCCATTCTTGAGTTTACCGAACCCCGTTCCGGGCAAGAGAATGTCCCGAGACACTAAACACTAACTACCTATAAACCACCTATCATCCCCGTATCAACTCCTACCCTGGTAGGAGTTGATACGGGGATGATACGGGAATGATAGGGCGATAAATGGTAGATAAAATTCAGGGGGTATGAACGAAGGGTTTCGACAATACAAAAAAAGGTACCCCGATGAATTCGGGGCACCTATGATATGAAAACCGGAACGATTATTCGATGGCGCTGGCAATCTCAGCCGCGAGGTTTTCAAGCTCTTCGGGGGTCATCTCGACATGGTGCGAGAAGTTGAGGTCGCCGGGCTTGTTCAAGGGCATCAGATGGATGTGCACATGGGGCACATCGATGCCCACCACGGCCTCGCCAATTTTGATGCAAGGGCAGACCTTCTTCAGGCCCTTGGCGACACGTTTGGCAAAGAGATGAAGCTCTGTGAAGAGTTCATCGTCGAGATCGAAGATATAATCGACCTCCTTCTTGGGAATACAGAGCACATGACCACGCACCACAGGATTGATATCGAGGAATGCAAAGCAGTGCTCAGTTTCGGCGACTTTGTAGCAGGGGATTTCACCTGCGACGATTTTGCTGAATATGGTTGCCATAATTATCTCTCGATTTTAGTAAGTTCAAAGGTCATTTTACCAGCGGGCACATTGACTTCAACGATATCGCCGACCTTGTGGCCGAGGAAAGCCGAGGCGAAGGGCGAGGTGATGGAAATCTTGCCCAATTTAAGGTTAGCCTCACTCTCGGGGACGATGGTATAGGTCTGCTGCATCTTGTTCTTGGTGTTGCGGATAGTGATGATAGAGAGGAGCAGTACCTTCGAAGTATCGATCTTCGACTCATCGAGGAGACGTGCATTAGCCACCAGTTCCTGGAGTTTGGAGATACGTGCCTCGAGGAGGCCCTGGGCCTCCTTGGCGGCATCGTATTCGGCATTCTCGGAGAGGTCTCCTTTGTCGCGAGCCTCTGCGATAGCGGCGGAGGCAGCGGGACGGTCGACCACAATGAGGTGATGGAGTTCGTCTTTGAGTTTCTGGAGACCCTCTTCGCTATAATATTTAATTTCAGCCATGATGTGTATGTTTTTCTTGAGGTTTAAAAAGGTGGGAAAGGCTTCAAGAAAAGCCTTTCCCTACCCGGATTATGTGTCTCTTTTCTTCTTTAGAATCTGAAACTGGCTCCGATAGCATGAGTGCCTTTGAGGGGCGACTGGGATTGGTAGGAGTAGTCGATCGTGATGCCGGTCTTTTCGTCCTTGGAGAAGGGGATGTCGACCGAGGCACCGGCGCAGATACCATTTTTAGCGGTAGCAGCATCGTTGTTCCACATTCCAGGCTGGAAGATGTAACCGGCACGGAGCTGGAGTCTCTTCAGCAGGCTATACTCGAAACCAAGGGTGTAGTTGTCGCGCAGGAAGGCGTTGGAGGTAAAACCAGCTGCCACAGTGAGTTTCTGGTCCCACTTGTCGAACAAGAAGTCGTAGGAGAGACCGATATTGAGGCAAGTGGGAAGCTCCATCTCTGCCTGACGGGTTTCGACGGTGAAATCGTTGCCACCGGTACCAACCATCTGAAGGGAGAGACCCGTGCCACCAAAACTCATCGCGGGACCCCAGTTCTTGAGGGAGATACCGAACTTGAGTTCGTCGTTCTCACCTGTGACGTACTGGATACCTGCATCGATGCCGAAGCCGGAGCCAGAGACGTTGTCGGTGCTCTCAGTGACCACTTTGAGCACGGCACCGCCATGGATACTACGGGTGAAGCTATGTGCATAGCCAACATTGATGGTCATGTAGCTGGGCGAAAAGGTACCATTGTTACCCTGCTCAGGGCTAAGCTCGGTAGTGATGGGGATATCGCCAAAACCCATAGACATGATATAAACGCCGACGACACCAGCATCGAAGACTCGGATACCGAGACCAAAGGTGTTGATGGAGGCGCCACTGGTGAGGCCACTTTTGCCACCATAAAGCATGGTGTTGGTGTAGGCCACCTCAATATTTTCGACGAAAGCCAGTCCAGCGATGTTGCCGAACATAGCATCCAAGCCACGCACATTCGAGATATTGACACTTCCCCAGCCGGTACTGCGAGCCCACGGGTTGATAAGCAACTCAGAGGCGCCGGCGGTACCACGGCGTTCGTCATTGCCGGCCTGGGCCGACGGGACGGAAATCACCGTGAGAAGCACAACTACAGCAAATATTCTAAATATATTTTTCATCTCTGTAATTTTTTAGTTGTTTCTTACACTATTAGAATCCGAACGAGTTGAGGTCGACGGGACGCATGGTGCCGAACCACTTGATTACGCGCTCACCAATACCCGGGACACTGACGTGGATCAGATACATACCGCCGGCGATAGGAATACCGGTCTGGTTGTGGAGATCCCAGTCGACGTAGGTGGTGTTGACGGGCGTAGGTCCGAGGGTGCGGACGAGAGTACCATCGACGGTGTAGATGCGGATGAGACAGCCCTGTTTCTGACCATCCTCGAGACCGGTGGGCAGGTTAACGATGCGCACCTTGGTTTCGAGCTGGCTATGGGTTTCATATCCAGAATAGCTGTAGTAGGGGTTCGGAACAACACTGATTTGTTCGAGGAGGGAATCGATGTACTCCTGACGGGCGTTTGTCGTGGCGAGACCTTCGAGGACAGCGTCGTTGTCAGAGAGCACAAACTGGTAGGCCGGCATCTCATGGTTAGCGTTGGTAACGCTGGCACTGGCCGACTTGGTGCGGTTGGGAGCCAGGTAAGAGCCATAGGGGGTACGAACATCAATGTCGATGGTGACATCGCAGGGGATATCATTCATGGGGTTATTGATGGTGTAACGGCTGCTGACCATAGGCATGTTGACCCAAGCCACCGAGGCATAGAGCATGGCGATAGAGTCACGCACGGGAATGCCGTTGAGGACAGTGGGATTTCGCGAAATACCATGAGCAAGCCACTGGGTACCGGATTTAGTAAGAGTAGTGTTCATCAGTCTATCGACAGAGCCGAGCATCTTTATAGCCCAACGACCAGCGTCGTAAGACGGAGTGGTATATTGAGTGAAAGAAGAGATAACGGGGCTGGAGGAGACCGAAGCGAAGTTATAGAAGGGCTGGCGTGTGGCGTTCATCACATAGACGTAGTGACGACCACCAAGGACATAGTTGCCTGTACCTTCAACGGTGGTGCTGACGGGGTTCCACATCATATCACGACCATTGTGCTGCACATAGCGAGAATCCTCACCAAACATAATATTGAGGCGCTCACCGGTAGCCGTGTTGATGGCATAGCCAGGGAACCAACCCATACCGTCGGCGGAGATATAAGCGGGGTTGTCGGGATCGTCGACATTGGGAGCGACACCGAGTTCAGCGCAGGTCTTGCCCTCCTTGTTGACGGAGGCATGCTTACGGGCCGCGAATTTGCGGGCGTTACCCTCAGACTGAGTGTAGTCGTCGCACATCTCAACCACCGGGCAACGAGTCCACTTGGATGTATCGGCAGTGAAAACGATATGGACACTGGGCAACGAAGAGAAGTCGTAGAAGTTGATGGCTTTATTATAAATGTTGACCAGCATTTCACGCTCAAGTTTGTTCTTGTACTCGCCAGCAGCAAAAGCACTACCACCGACCGCATTGAGGGTATCGTCGTCGGCCATGAAGAAGGTGAAGTTAAAGCCGGGGTGGAAAGGCTGGGTGGAGACGAGACCATAGGGCGACCAGAGTCCGTCAACAACGTCTTCGAAAACCTGATCCTTGTCGAGAGCCTCGGTCGAAGTCTGCGAACTCATCGAATTAGGATTGAGATATCCTTTGAAGTAATCCTCGTCAAGGTAGGCTTCGGCTGGATTGTATTTGGTTTTCAATGCGGAGAAAGAGACGTAGGATTTCTCCGAATACTGGGAACCAGAGTGAATCCAGTTGTATATGTAGTAGTTGTCATTGTCGGGAATACCGCTAAGCCACTGCTTGTTATCGTCAGCAAAAGCCATCTCGGAGTTCAAGAGAGCACCTTTCGTGGCGAAACCGCCATAGAAACGGCCGGCAAAACCATTGCCTGAAGTGCCGTAGAACTCAAGCTCTGTAGCAACCGCATTGGGATTCACCAGCGTGATGGCAATACCGAGGTCGAGGAAGACCTGCTCATTGTAGCGGCCAATGGTAAAGTCGGACCAAACAGTGTCATGAGTATCACCATCGACACGGATGACGCACCAGCGCGTATTGTTGTTGATGTTGGTTGTGTCGGAAGCAGTAGTATTGTTGAAGAGGAGGTTGAAACGACCCTGTTTAATCTTCAAAGGATCGATGACACGCACATTGATGGGACCATAGTTCTCCTGATAGACAGGATTGGCAATGATACAGGGGTTAGTCATGCTGAAGTTGTCGGTACCATTGTTATTGATACGACCGGTCATGGTGCCGGGAGCCTTAGCGGGCTGGCCGGGGAGACCCATGAGTTCATTGATGGAAGTGGAGTCAAGACGGAGGATAGAGCCACCGTTACCATAACCGCCAAGACGGATAATCTGGGGGCACATGCCGAACTCAGCCTGAGCAAGCTTACCACCATCCTCAGCAGCGGGATTGTGGGGGACAACAGTGATGGGGACGATACTACCACCATCCTTTTCACGCTTACGTCCAGCGAGGTAGGGTTCCTTCTGACCATCAAGGAAGGCTGCCTCGGTCTGCGAATACTCTTTGTAACGGTTCTGAGCGTAAGCAACAGCAATATAGTAGTATTCCTGATTGTTGACAAGATTGGTGTTCACACCAGTAGCAAACTGGTCTTTGGTGATACGGAAGACGTGCTGGATACCCTTGTTAGCACCTTCGACCATGACTGTACCAGAGAGAATACCAGTACGGGTATCGGTGGTAAAGTTGACCAGCGTTCCGATAGGCAGGCTGGGCGAAGTGTTGACTACGGTATCGTTACCATCGATGAGAACAGAATCATAGTAGTTCTCAAGGTCGCACTGAGCCACAAGGATGGCCTTGGTAGGATCGGTGATGTCGGCAACGGAGCAGCTGGCATCCTTCAACTGATAAATCTGATAGCCTTCAAAACGATAGTTGACATCATAGGCGCGGGGATTACCATCCTCGTCGGTATAGAAGCTGGGGATGGAAGGAGAGGCCTCTGAATAAGACTCACCATAGTTATTGGAGTTGGGGTTGGTGTAGGTGAGGTAGAGGATAACCTCATTACTGAGCTCTTGAGCGACGAGCGTGGGAGCATCGGGACCATCGAGAACCTTGAAGCAGTTCTCGAAGAGGCGCTGGCACACGTCATCGACCTGACGGAGGAGCTGGACAGACGACCAGTTGTTACCGGAGGAAGCCTGAGCAAAGGGAATACCCACAGTGATGTAGTTCAAAGCACCGGGTTTCAGAGTGAAGGGGCCAGCAGACTGCATGAAACGACGGTCACCAGGAGTGTTTCCGGAAGCACCGGCAGTAAGCTCGGTCCAGTCGTCGGGGTTGACGGTAGGCGTAACGCCATTGGTACCCCAGTGCCACGGGTCACTATCATCGGGGAACATGAAGTCGCAATGAAGTTGGGCAGGATCGACATCAAGAGAGATGGCGTTACCACCATATAACATATGCTGGCCGTTCTTCCATTTACCGCAAAGGTAGTTGTAATAGTCACTGGCCTTGGAGGGCTCACCGTTGATGGAGGAGGTACCATTGTCGTAGTACACGAAACGACGCATACCAAAACGCTCATCATCAACAATGCCATTACCAAAGTTGACACCGTTGATGGCGCAGTTGCCCACAGTGTCGCCCGGACGGAAGTACCAACTCATGGGGTCGACGGCGAAGAAATCATCAGCATGATAAGAGATGTCGACAGTATCGTAGCCGATGAAGTTGCCATTGGCATCTTTCTTGGCATAACCAGCGAGGAGCTTCTTCAGAGGCTCGGAACCATTGGTCTGAATGTAAGAAATATCGACTTTGGGGTTGTCCTTACCATCGGGATCCATGTAAGGACCCTGGAAGAAGTCGATACCCACTGCAGGGGGAATACCAGAGTAGGAACCGGAACCAGGAGTATCTTGAGACTTACCGTTGTAGCAGTAGCCAAGACCACGGCGTACATCGCAGCCCACAAAGTCGTCCCATGCATAACCCAGGTCGGGGTCAACCCACTGGCTGAAATAGGTCTGCGAGAGTTCGTAAGTGGAGCGGTTGATAATCTCGTAAGAATAGAAGGTCATGTCGTTGATACGGTCGTTGGTGGAGAAGGCGAAAGCCTGGGCACGGATTTCAAGACCGATAGGCTGACCCTCTGACTCGGTGTGAGTATTACCCATGTCGTTGAAGACCCACCAAATGGTCTGGTCGCCCTTCAGCACCTGATCGGAGAGGATACCGCCAGTGACGATGCCAGCCTGGTCCTCATAAGTGGGAAGACTGACGCTCGACATGTTGGGGTTGCGCTGCTTGAGGGTGCGGGGGCAGAGATCATTATTGAAGTCATACCAAGGATAGTCACCGTTATAGGGGTTGTAGACACCATCACCATCGGCATCATAGAAAGGAGCGAGGTAGCTGGTGAGGTCATCACCGTCACCACTGGCAGGCCAGTTGAGGATGACATCGGGCACGTCGGTGAGGTCCGATACCAACACCGGGGTGGGGCCAGAGTAGTCGAAGTGTTCCATGAAGGAGAGCACCTCGGCTTTGGTGATGATATAATGTTTGTCGTAGCGGTTACAGACAGGGAGGTCGATGGAGGCTGTTCCATTGATTTTCAGAGGACCGGGCCAGTAGTCATCACCTTCGGAACCGAAACGGAGAGCAGCAACACGAAGCTGGGCGTTGACGTCGTTACCACCAATCCAAAGGGCAGCGCAGAACAACGGGCAGGTGTTGGTATTCTTGGGCAGGTGATACTGTGCAACACTACCGTCATACCACATGTTACCATAACCGTTAATCAGAGCGCGGACATTGTTGATGTTAAGTTCAGCGGTACTCTGAGCACGCTTACATGCGGCCGCCTTGGCTCGAACTGTTTTGTTCGCCGCAGTGGTTTTCCTGCACTCGATACATTCACGTGCCGACACCGACGCCGAGAAGGAAACGAGCAGCAAGGAGACCAATACCAATTTGCTATATATACTTTTCATCTTTATAATTTTTTTTCGCGTTGAGATTAGAAGTTATACGAGAGAGAGAGACGGATGGTGCGGGGGCTAGAGTAGTTCCAGGTACCGTTGCGGAGAACAATGGTGTAAATGTCACGGAAAGCCTGCGGGTCGAGGTAGGCATTGATAACCTGCTGCGACTCGGGGTCAGTGAGGTAACCGTTGTCCTCAGCATTACCAGTAACGGGCCATACACCAAGAACGTTGCGGATATCAAAGAGGTTGTTGATCGTGATGGCGGCGGTGATGTAGGTGTCACGCTTGCCGACCTTGATGGGCCAAACCTTGTCGACGACAACATTGAAGTAGAAGCCCCAAGGCAGACGGGCACCGCGGTAGCCACCGACGATGGTGCTCTGCGAGTTGGAGAAGGCCTTGGTATAAGGACGACCCGACTGTGCAACGGCCATGAAGTTGATACCGAAGTTCTCGAGGAGTTTAATCTCTTTCTTACGTTTCTCACCCGTAGAGTCGGTGACGATGCGGGTGATGACGGGACCATTATACTGAGTACCGGAACCATAACGGAAGTCAACATTGGCTTTGAATTCATGACGACGGTCGTCAGCAATGGGGTTGAGCATCTTCAGGGTGGTGTAACCTTCCTTGATAAGCTCAGTCATGGTTGTGGAACTCAGACCAGTACCCTCAGCATACTGGAGAGTGTAGTTGGCATTGACACGAATGTTTTTGGTTGAACGAAGATCATAAGCCAGCGTGACACCCTTGATGGTACGGAAGTCCTTGTTGTCGTAGCTGTAGTAGTTGGGGTTGGGGTCAGCACCAGCATACTGGACGAGCTGAATCAGGTCGCGAGTCTCCTTGTAGTAGGCGGAGGCACTGATGGCAGAACTCTCGTTGAGGGCCTGCTGGAATCCCAACTCATAGTTAGTGATACGCTCAGGTTTCAGATTGGGGTTGTTGATACTTGAAATCTGAGACATGAAGAGGTATTTGGTGTACTCAGCCTCCCAACCACTGGAGGGGCGACGAGCGATAATGTCGTAACTGGCCTTGAACTGCGATTTCTCACCCACGGGGAAGGAGAAAGCGATACGAGGCATGGCCACAATCTGGGGAGTGTAGCGCTCGAAAGCTTCGGTACCAACGATACGGTTGTTGATGGCGTTGACACCATTGGAAGTATAATAAGGAATAGGTTTACCGGTATTACCATTGACAGCACTCGGGCTGGCCACCTCGACGCCGTCGGCATTGTACCATTTACCGGATTGGTCGCGGTAACCAACAATCTTGATACTACCGGTGTTGGAAATGGTTCCATTGTCACCCACAGTGGGGGTCTGGTTGACATAGGGCACCCAGTCGTCGCCAGCGTTGTTGAGATACTGACCGCCACCACTAATGAGGCCGGGGTTGCTGCGCAGGTCAGCGACAGTGTAACTCTCATACAGCAGGTAGGGGTCTTTCATCACGTACTGGTTGCCGTTGAAGTAGTCGACACGGACACCGACGTTGAAAATAAGGTCTTGGAAGAAGAACTTATCCTGGATATAGCCTGCGGCATAGATGGGCGAGAAGGCAGGAAGGTAACGATACTTGCCATCGCTGGGATTGAAGAACTTGTCGAGACTCCAGTTGGCACCATCGTATTTTTCACCTGTATGATCGAAACCATAGAAGGTGACGGCGGAGTTACCACTATTGAAGAGTTCGTCGGTGGAGAACATGCTGAGACCGCCGGCGTTGACATAGTCTTCGGGCATGTAACGGTCGATGTCAATCCAAGTGAGGTTGTCGATGGGACTACCGTCGGTATTGGTGGCACCAGAGGAAATCAGATAGTCACGGAAGGCTCTGTCAAAGTAGGTCTGCTGAGACTCATTGAGTTTGCGGTTGTAGTTGACATAGAGCTGGGAACCACGGATTTCGTAAATAGGATTATCGATATCCATCTGAGAGATATGGACGTTAGCGTTGTTACGCATGAGAGTCCACAGATAAGATGCGGAGAGTTGATAGTAAGAGTTCCACATCTGGTCGTACTGGATACCGATTTCAATTTCATGACCCAGAATGTCGGCCGAGGCCTTGGCCTGCAAGTAGAGGTAGTCATTCTGGCTGGCTGCATAAGTGCTGCCCTGAACACCGACATTGGTGATAAGACCATAGATGGGCGTGGGACCGTCACCATTGAACAAGCCTTTATAAGCACGGACATAGTCCATCGTGGTAAGGTAGGGACGGATGGCTTCGAACTCGTCGGTACCGAAATGCTCTATGTTGTAATCATGGTTGAAGAGCAATTCGTTGTAGTTGGCCAGAACGGGATTGTAGATGCCACTTCCGGGAACATAGGTCACTTTGTCGTACCAGTTGTTCTGGACATAAGCCCAACGCTGGTTGCCACGATAGTCGATAAGTTTGCTCTCATAGCTGGGAATCTTCTCGGTGATAAACTTACCGATGTAACCATATTTGAACACATCGTCGAGGCTGCTGCCGTAGTTCTCATTGTACTGCTTGGCAGTGGAACGGTTGACCATACCAGTGATGTTGTACATCACGTTCTTGATGGGCGAGGAAGCCTTTGCCTCATCCTCGTTGGAGACCTCAGCATCTTTGAAGCGCTGGGTGAAGTCAACGGTAAGAACCATATTCATCGACTCGCTGACGGTGGAACCCGAGAGGGGCATGTTCAGCGGGGAGATGGAAGCGCTGGGGTTATGGGCAGCACTGAACTCGCCGGTAAGCACGAGGCTGGTGTACTCCGAGAAGCGGAAGTCAAGAGCACCTTCCATAGCAACGGAATAGTACTGCAGGTCGGGAACACGGCTGGACGAGGTGAAGTCGCTCGAAGTCAAACGCGTGATTTCATGGAACGACTCCTTGCGCAACTCGGTCTCAGCAGTATAGTTGATAGCACCGGTGAGAGGATTATACGACAGGGGTTTACTCTCAAAATAACGGACAAGATCATCATTGACAATTTGATAACGATATCCTTTCACTCGGTAGAACGGGGAGTTCTCGTAAGCGGCCTGACCGGTGAAGCGGAAGCCCACCAAGGTACGGTCGCCCGTGACGTTGCCGTTCTCATCTTTAATTTTCTGTTTATAGACAGGGCCGGTGAGGTAGACCACCAAGGTGTTGTAAAGACGGTAGTCGAGATAGCCCTCCCAGCGGACCATACCCATAAACTGGCTGGTCGGGGGTTTGAGGGTGATAATCTGCGTACCACCGATAGCCTCACCGATACTGGCGGGGGTACCACCAAGGATGACCTGAATCTCAGCGATAGCATCCTTCGGCACATTGATACCAGTACGTTTGCGGACATTACCCTGCATGGTTACCATGTTACCCTCACCACGAGCGGTACTGGTACCACCGTCGCTATAGCCCATACCGCCGACGGCGGCGACGATAGCGTCGACAGAGTTACCCGGCATGTGCTTGATGTCATCGCTGTTGATGCGCTGGCCATTCTCCGGGGAGCCAATCTCAATGATAGGCACCTTCTCGGCCTCGATGACGATTTCCTCGAGGTTGGTGGCTGTGGGGTTCAGCTGGATGTCGACAACCGTGAAACCGGAAGCCTTCACGTTGACACCAGTCTTCATGTAGCGGCCATAACCCGTTGCGGACACCTCAATGTCGTACTTGCCCACATTAAGAGGCTTGATGGTGTAGATACCATCGAAGTCGGTAGCACCGCCATGCACCTGTTTGCCGTCTTGCTTGACGATAACGTTAACGAAGGGAATGGTCTCCCCCGTTTTCGAGTCGGTGATGGTACCCTTCAGCGTTCCTTGAGCCAGGGCGACCATTTCCGCCATCAGCAAGAGTCCGAATGTCAATAGTACTTTTCTAAACATTCTCATTGCGTTTACATGTTAAATTATTGATTATATTGATTAATTTCATCCAAATATCTATTGTTCAATATCACTTGGCCGATGACCGCCTGCCGGAGGTCAAACTGCGGACGTACCACAGGTTCGGCAACGGGAGCCACGACTGTCGCAGGGGCTTGACGCTGAGCCTTGGGGGCTTTGTGCGTTCTGGCTATTTCCTCAGCATCTGACTCATAGGTAAAGTAGGAAGATTCTTCCTCTTCGGGAGTATCGACATCCACAGCATCCTGACCCGGATGAGCAGGATGGCCCTGAGGAACACCCTGCTCTTCTAGGGCCTTCTTCGCCTTTGAAGCGAAGGAGATGCCCAAGAAGAGTACGAGTAGCAATATAGTGCCGATGCTCATTTTCGTTACCTATTATAATATTGTATACAATATATTATATCTTTCACAAACTATTTCTCCAACTCTTTGACTTGCTGCTTGCGCGAAATCTCATAGACCACGGCGCAGGCGATACAGAGCGAGGAGAAGACACCGACGACGACACCAACGAGGAGCGCGAAGATGAATCCGCGGATTACCTCACCGCCGAAGATAAACATCATCAGCAGGGTGACGAAAGTGGTGCCAGAGGTGTTGACCGTACGGGCGAGAGTGGAGTTGATGGCATCGTTCATGTGAGTAATCAAGTCACGCTTCGGATAGAGCTTACGATACTCGCGGACACGGTCGAAGATAACCACAGTGGCGTTGATGGAGTAACCAATCACCGTCAACACGGCAGATACAAAGTACTGGTCGACCTCGAGGTTGAACGGCAGCAGGCCGTAGAGCAACGAGAAGATACCGATAACCAGGATGGTATCGTGAGCCAGAGCAGTGACAGAACCGATACCGAAGCGCCAGCTGCGGAAACGGAGTCCAATGTAGACGAACATCACAATCAAACCGCCGATGAGGGCCCAGATGGAGTGAACCAAATTGTCGTGGGCAACACCCTTGCCGAACTGGTCGGCCTGAAGGACGCCGCGTTTGATGGTCTCATCCGACGAACTGGGTTTGAACTCATTGGTATCGATGGGGGTTCTGAAGAAGTCCTTCGAACCATCATACAGTTTCATGAGGACATCGGCGCTCACATTCTCACCTTCTTCGTCAGCACGATACTTGGTGGTAATCTTCAATTGGTTGCTGCTGCCATAGACTTTCACCTCGGGAGCTTCGGGGAACTGCTTGGCCATAGAGGCGCGGACAGCCTCCTCGTCGACGGGCTTATCGAAGCGAACCACATAGGTACGACCTCCAGTGAAGTCAATACCGAAGCTCAGACCACGGAGGGCAAAGCTGCCGACACAGACCACGATAGCGATGGCGGCGATGGCATAGAACATTTTACGTTTGCCAAGGAAGTCGAAGTGGACATTACGCAGGAAGTTCTCAGAGAAGGAGAAGGAGAAGTTCATCTTGCGACGATTGTTCTCGACGGCAGAGTCAATAATCAGACGGGTGATGAAGATGGAGGTGAAGAGAGAGGTAGCGATACCGATGCAGAGGGTGACTGCAAAGCCCTGGACGGCACCGGAACCGAACATGATAAGCACGAGACCCAGGAGGAAGGTGGTCACCTGACCATCGATGATGGCGGAGTAGGCGTTCTTGAAACCATTCTGGACAGCGTTGGCCACACTGGAGCCGGCACGAAGTTCTTCCTTGATACGCTCATAGATAATCACGTTACCATCAACAGCCATTGCCATGGTAAGCACGATACCTGCGATACCGGGGAGGGTGAGCACAGCGCCGAGGGCGGCGAGAACACCCATAAGAAGGAATATATTAGTAATAAGAGCAATCACCGAGACCCAACCGGCACGGTTGTAGAAGACCACCATGTAGATGAGCACCACGATGAAAGCAAGGATGAACGAGATAAGACCGTTGTGGATGGACTCCTGACCCAGCGAAGGACCGACGACGGTGTCGGAAACGATGCGGGCGGGAGCAGGAAGCTTACCGGACTTGAGCACATTGGCAAGGTCCTGAGCCTCTTCGATAGTGAAGCGGCCGGTAATCTGCGAACGACCACCAGCGATTTCGCCGTTGACATTAGGAGCGGAGTAAACCTGATCGTCGAGCACAATAGCGATGCAGCGTCCCACATTCTCACCAGTGATACGCTTCCATTCGCGCGCACCCGTACTATTCATTTTCATGTTCACCTCGTTGCCTTGGTTTCCCACATCGTGAGAAGCGTCGGTGATGCAACCACCGTCGAGCAGCGGAGAGCCATCTTTCGTTGTCACCTCGATAGCATAGAGGGCAATGAAGTCGGCGGTGTCGGGTTTGTTACCCCACATGAACTTCACCTCACGCTTGGAGTCATAAACGTTCTTTTTGGCAGCTTCACGAAGGATGTAGTTGATGCTGGAGGTATCGGCCAGTCTTGCCATACCGGCAACGGCACCAGAGGAGGCGTAGACACTGAGTTTGTCATACAGCTTCACGCCGTTGGACACGGAAGTAACCTCGACACTATCGGTGCTGTCGACCGTCTGTCCCATATCGGAGAACTCATTGATGTCATCGAGGAAGACTTTGGCATCCTTGCTTTCATAGGTCAGCCAGAATTCGAGCTGAGCAGTACCTCTGAGGAGTTTGCGAACGCGGTCCTGATCTTTCACACCGGGGAGCTCCACGAGGATACGCTCGGAAGCGGGGAGTTTCTGGATGGTGGGCTGAGCAACACCGAAGCGGTCGATACGACGGCTGATAATCTGATAAGTGCGCTCATAGGCTTCGGAGGTCTCTTTTCTGATAGCGTCAACAACCTCTTTATTGGAAGCGTTGGGCTGAATCTTGTCGCGCAAGTCACCGCTACCGAACTTCTGGTAGAGAGAAACATTCTTGTCAAGTTTGACAATTTCCTCTTCGAACAGCGTAACAAAGTCAGTGTTGGTCGAACGCTTTTGAGCCTTGAGGGCGGAATCAATAGCGCTGTTCACGAGAGGGTCGTTGGGGTTGTTGGCCAGAGCGCGCACCACATCGGAAGTGGAGACTTCGAGCATCACGTTCATACCGCCCTTCAGGTCAAGACCCAGGTTAATTTCGCGGGACTGGCACTCGCGGTAGGTGTAGCCCAAGTAGACATTCTTGTTGGCCTTGTCGTTGAGGTATTTGGCCTCTTCGGATTTCACGATGGAGTCTCTGATTTCCTCCACGGTCAACTTGCTACCAGCCTGCTGTAGGCTCTGAATTTCATTCTGTGCAGTTTTACTGTTAGCATAGGTTTCTGCATGAGTTTTTGCTTTGCTTTCCACCACGCTTGTCACAACCGTAAATGACAATTGGAACAAACAAGCGAGGCCGAAAGTCCAAGTCAAGAATTTGATAAGTCCTTTATTCTGCATACTTTATATATAAATTTATGTTTTTTATTATATTCTTTTGAACATGCAAAAATAACAAAAAATATTGACATAGCAAACAAAATCAAAAAAAAACATGTATCTTTGCACAAAATTTATAGAATAACAGAGAGATATGGACGAATATTTTTCGCTAACACTCAAAGAGTGGGCCGACGAGGACAAACCTCGTGAAAAAATGCTTTCGAAAGGTAAGAAAGAACTCACCAATGCCGAGTTGATAGCCATCCTGCTACACAGCGGAATTCCCGGAAAAAGCGTGGTCGAAGTAGCCAAGGAGGTCCTTGCGCTTACCGGCAACAGCCTCACAGCCCTTTCACAGTTAGAATTCAACCAGTTAAGTTCTATCAAGGGACTGGGGGCCGCCAAAGCTGCCACCCTCATGGCGGCCCTTGAACTTGGATGGCGTATGCAGGGCGAGATTTCAAAAAACAAAGAACTGATAATCAGCAACAGTACAGATTTATTCAACTACATGACACCTCTTTTGGCCGACCTCGACCATGAAGAGTTCTGGGCCGTCTACCTCAGTAACCGTAACAAGGTGCTTGGACGGCAGCGCATCTCCATGGGCGGACAGACGAATGTATCTGTAGACATGCGTGTTATCTTCCGTGGTGCTATCGAATGCAAAGCAGTCAACCTTATGGTGGCACACAATCATCCCTCCGGATCACTCAGGGTCAGTCTGGAAGACAAAAGAATTACCCACCTCATATTTGAGGCAGGTAAAATTCTTGATATCAAATTATTGGAGCATATTATCGTCGGCATCACACCCTCAGGGAAAGCCGACTATTTCAGTCTCCACGACAATGGCTTGGTCTAACGTGCCAAATCGAGGGTGACACTCACCGAATCCATCTGTCCACCCAGCGGAGGATTCAACTTGCTAACTTTCACGTTAACAGTATCTACAGCGGAAAAATCCGCCAACACTCTCTCCCCCACCCTACGGGCCACATGTTCCAACAGATGGGAGGGGGTCATCATCTCGGCTTTCACCACCTGGTAAACATCTAAATAACTAACCGTATCAACAATGTTATCAGATATTTCCGCTTTCGAAGTATCGGTCGTGAAGGATAGGTCGACACGGAAATGAGTACCTATGACACGTTCCTGCTCGAAACAGCCGTGATGCGCATAAAAACGCATGTCATTGATGGTGATAAGTGCCATACTATCAGATAATATTGTCGAACTGATGCAGGAAGCGGAGGTCGTTCTCAAAGTAGAGGCGGAGGTCACGAATCTGATATTTCAACATAGCCATTCGCTCCACACCCATACCAAAAGCGAAACCGGTATATTCTTTACTATCAATACCGCAGGCATCAAGAACGTTGGGGTCCACCATACCGCAGCCCAGAATCTCGAGCCAGCCGGTGCCCTTACAGATGTTACACCCTTTGCCACCACAGATATTGCATGAGACATCCATCTCGGCGCTCGGTTCCGTAAACGGGAAATAACTGGGTCTCAACCGAATCTGCGTTTCAGGACCGAACATCTCCTTGGCAAAATAGAGCAGCGTCTGCTTTAGGTCGGCAAAGGTCACTTTCTTATCGACATAAAGACCTTCAACCTGATGGAAGATACAATGGGCACGCGCGCTAATAGCCTCATTCCTAAATACTCTACCCGGTGCGATGATACGGATAGGAGGCTTGTGGGTCTCCATCACGCGCACCTGTACAGACGAGGTGTGGGTACGAAGAGCCACATCCATCTTGCCTTCTTCCTTCTGAACGAAGAATGTATCTTGCATGTCACGCGCGGGATGATCAGGAGGAAAGTTCAGCGCCGAGAAGAGATGCCAGTCGTCCTCTATCTCCACCGACTCCTCGATGGTGAAGCCTATGCGGGAAAATATTTCGGCAATCTCGTTCATCGTCACCGACAGCACATGACGGCTGCCCCGCTGAGCGAAGTCTGCCGGCATCGTCAGGTCGTGACGGTCTTCAGCCTCGGCTCTTTCCTCGACGAAATTCTTAAATTCTTCAACCTTAGCCAACGCAGCAGTCTTCAGCTGGTTGAGGGCAACGCCCATTTCTTTCTTTTGTTCGTTGGGGAGGGCCTTGAACTGCTCGAACAACTCATTCATCACACCTTTGCGGCCCAGAAAACGGATGCGGAATTTTTCCACCTCAGCGGCGCGGTCCTCAAAAGTCTTGATATCCGCCGCGTTGATTTCTTCAATGTACTTGGAAATAAGATCTTTCAGCATATACTATTTTACTTTTTTATCACTTTGGCACTGATAATCTTGATGTCGTCCAACGGACGGTCGAAACGGTCGCGTCGGGCTGCTGCAATTTTATCCACAATATCCATACCCTCAACCACTTCGCCATATACGGTGTAATCGCCGTCAAGGTGCGGGGCACCCCCGATGGTGCGATAGGCTTCACGCTGTTCTTTCGTGAAATCCTTCTTATAACGTTGTCCTATCATATTGAGTTCATCGTCGCTCCATGTCCTCCCCTGCACAATATAAAACTGGCAAGAAGAAGATTCTTTCTTGGGGTTGACATCGTCGCCCTCTCGAGCAGCGGCGAGAGCTCCGCGTTTGTGGAAAAGCCCCGGTCGAAATTCGGCATCGATGTTATATCCCATACTCCCTTCGCCAAGCATCTGCCCCGGTTTGGCAGTCTTCGAATCCGGGTCACCGCCTTGAATCATAAAACCTTCGATGACGCGATGGAAAAGGACACCGTCATAGACATTTTCATTAACCAATTTTATGAAATTATCGCGGTGCAAAGGGGTCTCATCATAGAGCAGAACCACTATATTACCATAGGTCGTCTGCATTTCGACATAGACACTACCTCGCACATTTTCCTTTTGCAAATCAATGCCTTGCGATTCCACTGAAAGTGCCGCAAATAAAAAAAACGGCAAAAATGATATTTTTTTCATCCTATATAGAATAAATTTACTAATTTTGCATGCAAAAATAAGAAGAAAATCAGAAACGACAACTTAAAAAATACAGATTTATGAAGAAAAAAATTTTCTTTGCTTCCGCAATGTTGTTTTTCAGCATCTTACCAATGGCATTTTTTACCAGTTGTGACAAGGATACCAATAGTTATTTGGATGTTTTCGTGACCGACGATGTCACAAAATTGCCAATTCCCGCTGCTACTGTCGACATCACCCAATCCGGCGGTGGCATCATCCACGTCACCGGCATCACCGGTCCCGACGGCATCTTCTCAACTTCATTCAAAGCCCCTGCCATCGTCAAAGTGAAAGCCACCCTCCCCATCCCCATTGCACAAGGTGGTGGCGAGCGTCGCGGAGAAACCCAGGTGCGTCTGCTTGAAGGTGAGACACTGACCGCCAAAATCTCACTGACCGAACAAGTCTTTTTCTAAACCCAAATATCTCATAGCATGGTATTTAAACCAACCAGGCAGGACCTTGAGCAGCTCAGTCAAATGGGGCTCACTCCCGAGGTTGTGCAGCACCAAATAGATAATTTTAAAGCCGGCTTCCCCAAAAGCCATCTCGATGCCGCCGCCACTCCCGACAACCGTGGCATCCTCCGTCTCAGCGACAAAGAAATCGAACGCTACGAAAAACAATATCGTTCACTCGCCCGCGGGAAGAAAATCTTGAAATTCGTCCCCGCCTCGGGTGCAGCAACTCGCATGTTCAAAGACCTTTACAGCTTCACCTCCACCTATTTCGGCGTAGCCAAGAACTTCGACAAAGAATTCCCCGAAGTAAAAGTCTTCCTTGAGAACTTGCACACCTTTGCTTTCTTCAACGACTTGAAAACCTGCATGGAATCCTCCGATCTTGACATCGAAGAATACCTCCATCGCGGCGACTACAGCACGGTCATCAACTTTCTGCTAAAAGAACAATACCTTGGCTACGGAAGCCTACCCAAAGCCCTGCTAAAATTCCACCGCTATGGAGCCGTGCAGCGAACCCCGCTCGAAGAACATATCGTCGAGGGAGCCCTCTATGCCCGCAACAGCGACGGAACTGTCAACCTGCACTTCACCATCTCCCCTGAACACCGTAAAGCCTTCCTCAAGAAAATCAATGAGGTAAAACACTACTACGAGAGCACCTTCAGTATCAACCTAAAGATAACCTTCTCGGAACAAAAGCATTACACAGACACTATTGCTGTCGACGAGCAAAACAATCCCACACGCGACGAAAACGGCCGACTCATCTTCCGCCCCGGCGGACACGGAGCCCTTATTGAAAATCTCAATGAGCAACGTGCCGACCTTATCTTCGTCAAGAACATTGACAACGTTGTACCCGACTGGATGAAGCATACTACCGTGATTTACAAGCAGGTGCTTGCTGGAATGCTCCTCGAGCTGCGTGAGAAATGCTTCGAGATGCTCCGCACCCTCGACGGCAAGCCCGACAAAAGCACTTTAAACAAGATCATCCGCTTCGCCAAAGAGGAACTTAATATCATGGTACCAGAGGGTTGTGATGCTAAAACCCTCCATGCGCTCCTCAACCGACCCATGCGTATCTGCGGAATGGTCAAGAACCTCGGAGAACCCGGTGGCGGTCCCTTCTATACCATTGATACCAAGGGTCGTAGAAGCCTTCAGGTGGTCGAATCGGCTCAAGTCAACCACAACGACCCGCAGCAGGAGAATATTTTCCAGTCGTCGACCCACTTCAACCCTGTCGACTTAGTGTGCAGTACCAAAAACTACTGTGGCCGCTATTTCGACCTCAGAAAATATGTCGACCCCCAAACCGGATTCATCAGCAAGAAGACCAAGGGGGCACTCACTGTCAAGTCGCAAGAACTTCCCGGCCTCTGGAACGGCGCTATGGCCGACTGGATCACCCTCTTCGTCGAGGTCCCTGTGGCCACGTTCAATCCTGTGAAGACTGTCAATGATCTCCTGCGCAAAGAACACAGAGAGGGATAAATTGAGAATGCGTGAATGTATTAATGTGTCAATAAACAAAGAATTAAAATAAAAATGAAGAAAAAATCAAGCATCATTATCATCAGCATCGTGGCATTCGTGGCCATCGTGCTCATCTGGGGCATCAGCATTAACAACAGCCTCGTGAAATCGGACGAAAACGTGCAGCAAGCCTGGAGTCAGGTAGAAAACGTCTACAAACGCCGTATGGACCTCATCCCACAGCTTGTGGAGACCGTAAAGGGTGCCGCCAACTATGAGAAAAGCGTCCTCACCGAGGTCACCAATGCCCGTGCAGGTGTCGATCAGGTGAAAGTAGATCCCTCAACCCTCTCCGAAGATCAGGTGAAAGCCTACCAGCAGGCGCAGGACAAACTCGGCAAGGCTTTGGCCAACAGCATCAAAGTCACCGTCGAGCGCTATCCCGAACTCACTGCCACCAAGAACTTCGCCGAACTCCAGCAGCAACTCGAAGGTACCGAGAACCGTATCACTGTGGAACGCAGCAAGTTTAACAAAGCCGTACAGGAATACAACACCAAGGTGCGTCGTTTCCCCAACAGCATCATCGCCGGCATCTGCGGCTTTGACAAGAAAGGCTACTTCACCGCTCCCGAAGAGGCCGCTGAGCCCGTCGATGTTAAGTTCGAATTCTAAATGAAACGTCTAATAACCATCATGATAGTGCTGCTGGCAAGTCTGCCGGCAGCACTTTCTCAGTCGGAGTGGACTCCCAAGAAGAGCAACCGACTGGTAAACGACTACTCTCATATCCTTACCGAGGAGCAACTCAACACGCTCGAACAGCGATTAGTAGCCTTCAACGATTCCACCTCGAACCAGATACTTATCGTCATCACTCCCACCCTGCAGGGCGATGCCTCGTGGGCCGTGGCCACCCGCATCGGACAGGAATGGGGAGTAGGACAGCAAGAGTTCAACAACGGATTGGTGATACTTATCAAGTCGAAAACCGAGGAAGAGCCTGACGGTGACGTAGCCATCGCAACAGGCTACGGCGTCGAAGGGGCATTGCCCGATGCCTTCTGCAAACGCATCATCGACGACCACATGGTGGAACCGTTGAGCAATGGAAACTATTATAAGGCGTTGACGGAGGCTCTCGACATCATCGAGCCCGTGCTTCGCGGAGAATACAGCTATGCACAATACAAGAAGGAAGAGCGCACCAGTGCCCTCACGGGGTTACTAATATTTCTAGGTGCCGTCATCGGAATCCCCCTCCTCCTCTGGCTCTACGCCCGCAAACACCCTGAGCAGTTCAACAACAACGGACACGGCAACCATGGTACCGGAGGCCATTCTGTCGGTAGTTATCCCTGGTTCATGGGTGGCAGCTCCCGCGGTGGCGGATGGAGCGGAGGTGGCGGCTTCGGAGGTTTTGGAGGCGGCAGCTTCGGAGGTGGCGGAGCGTCGGGAAAGTTTTGAAAATAAAGAACGAAGAATGAAGAATTTAAGAATTAGATATTAAAAAAAATATTAAAATTTCACTTTTCAATTTTCATTTTTCAATTTTTTCGTATCTTTGCAGCACGTTTGTTTTGAGCGATATGCAAATTACAAACTGATTATCAATGAAATAAACAATAAAAATTATACACCATGGGTATCAATGCTAACAAAAAAGTGAAGAGAAGAAAGGTTCGCATCAACGGTAACAAGAACTCCACCAACAACTGGGGTATCACCGCTGCCGGTTGGAACGCTGTCCACAAAGCCATCATTAACGCTGAGGACTAATTCCAGAACTCTTCACCACAGTTAGGCCGACATGTCGGCCTTTTTTTGTATATGAAACAGACAACCCTCTGCTATATCGACAACGGCGACAGCTACCTGATGCTGCACCGCGTGAAGAAAGCCAACGACGCCAGCCACGGGAAGTGGATTGGCGTGGGTGGCAAATGTGAGGCCGACGAGAGTCCCGACGAATGTATGCTGCGCGAAGTGAAAGAGGAGACGGGGTTGGAGATAACACAATGGCACTATCGTGGCATAGTAACCTTTATCTCAGATACTTGGCCAAACGAATACATGCACCTCTTCACCGCCACCGAATGGCGCGGAGAACCCGACATGAGCATCGATAACGAGGGAGAGCTGGCCTGGATAACAAAACAAAGGATTATAGAAGAGATCACTCCGACCTCCGACCTCCAACCTCCGACCTTTCCCCTTCCCCTCTGGGAGGGCGACAAAATATTCCTCCGCCTCCTCCTCGACGAAAGCGTCCCCTTCTTTCCCCTCAAACTCGTCTATGTCCAGGACGAAATGGTCAGCGCCACTCTCAACGGACAGCCCGTCTCCCCCCAATCATAACCACCTCCGTTCTACCCCTGTTCAACCATCGTTCTCCCATTAAAAAATAAAAGAACAATGAAAGAATAGGGATCAAAAATATTGACCCACAGTCATTTGTACACCCTCAACAGGTGACACCGAAACAAGCATCATAAAGTTCTCTGACAGATGGACAGCCCTCCCTTTTTGCCGAGGACAAATAGTGTAGGCTCATCTGTTCCATGACACAAGTTGTCAATATACAACGGCTGGTTGAGTATAAAACGGTCGCAATGAAAGGTGTCGCCCGCCTTGACCTTCGAGTTGCGAGCCTCCAAGACAGTGAAATATCCATTCCCTTCATGTCGCAACCGCATCCTGCGGTTAGGCTCCCATCCTATTTCAAGCGTTTCTCCCACTTCCAACTGTTCAGCCGTCAACGTGGCGGAAAGCACACGGTGAGAGGTTTGGGCACTCTCCACCTGGCAGTAGTCGGCCACAAAGGTATGCCAGTCGGGATAGCCTACAAAGCGGGAAAGCACGTCGAGCGTCGACTCACGCACTGTGGTATAACCGTCGATATATCCCCATAGTCGTTTCAAAGTGCTGACGCCCACAGCCTCTTTAAGACGTTCCTGCATCTGGTCGTGCAGCCGCTCGAAGTCGATACTTGTGAGGGGACGAAACATGGCGGCCTCTTCCACCTGCTGTTTCAGCCTGTCCAAGTGCTTGTTGTCTACTTCCATAACGACTGCAAAAATACAAAATAAATTCCAAATACATTTTTTTTCGTATTTTTGCCTCATGGCAAACAGCGAACACCCATCTACTTCCGGCATACCCGACGCGCTGGATTTCAGCATGTCAGTTATTTTTTCACAGCATGAGGAGATAGTTGCGCACGGTTATTGTGTGCTTTACCGTGCTCGTCGCTATGGGCGGTGGTTTGTGCTGAAAGGCTTGCAACCCGAACACCGGCACGACCCGCTCTACATGGCCATGCTGGAGAAGGAATTCAACATGCTGACGGCGCTCGACCACCCCAACATCGTCCATCTTTACAGCCATGAGGTGGATGCGGTGGCGGGGCCATGCATCGTGATGGAATACGTGGATGGGCGCACCCTCACCGACTTTTTGGAAGAGAAGCCCTCCCTGACGGCCCGCCGTCGTGTGACAATGCAGCTGCTCGATGCCATGAGCTACTACCATTCGCGCCAAATAGTACACCGAGACCTCAAACCCAGCAACATACTCATCACCCGCAACGGCGACAACGTGAAGCTTATCGACTTTGGACTGGCCGACGGCGACGACTATGCGGTACTGAAAGAGCCTGCCTATACCGAGGGTTATGCCGCCCCCGAGCAGAAGACACCGGGCGCTACCGTCGATTGCCGTACCGACCTCTACGCTTTCGGCGTGCTACTCCGCCTGATATTTTCCCACCGCTTCCGCTATATCGCCCACCGCTGCACCTGTACCTCGCCCGATGGCAGATACCCTTCGGCCGATGCCGTCAAACGGGCATTGCATCGGAGAGACCAGAGGGTTTGGCTTGGGTGGATAACTGCGGTTTTAATTATCGCCATATGTACATTTCTTGCTTTCCCCAAGAAACATCCTCACCCCATTCCTCCCATTGAGACCACTCAGAATGAAGTGACAGATACTCCAGCCGGCCTCTTGATCGACAGTGGCGGTATGGACACAACACAAAAGACAGAGGCTAAAATCAACAAACATTATAGCGTATCCCTCGACAGAGAAAAAGCCGAGATGAAACGCTATTCGGACAGTTTGACGTCCGATGTACGCCAACAAATGGACAACATAGTCGACAAGCAAATTGCCACCGCCCTGGTCGGCAAGGTCGAAATACAGTTGTCGATAAAAGTAATGGAGCAGATGTCTGGCATTAGGGCCCGTAATGAGACGCAGTGGGACAGTTGTTGGCATGAACTGCATGACATACAGGCGGATGCCACCAAGGTGATGAACACGGATATTGAGGCACGTCTATGGCCAGAAACCCGAGAGGAAAACGCTGAGAAAGAGCTGGAGCGTCTTGTCGCCGAGATGAAGCAGTTAAACAATAGGTTTCAAGCACTTTACCGCACCGTAATGCAACACCATGGGGACCATTTTGTAAAATAAAAATGCTAAACATTTGCATTTTTCAAATACTATTCCTATATTTGCACTAACGAACAGAAATATTAATATTAATATAACACAAACAATATCAAAGAATTAAAGATAGGAAAACAATAATATAACTACTGCACACACGTTCGCCATTGGTCCAGAATCCGGAAAATTCAAACACCAAGCAAGATGAGAACAAAGGTGCTCACGTCATATCGTGGGGCTTGTATTCTTGCTTAGGTACTTTCCGGAACCGTGGATCAGATACAAGGTCCGCGATTTTTTATACCCCTACTAACGCCAGCCAAAGCACAAAATTGTAGCGCAACTGATTAGGACCTGATTAGAACCAGCAGCAGCCGGAATAAAAGAAGTAATTTTGCAAACAAAAATACAATATGAAAGATGCTATTCTAAAAACGATGGAAGCTATTATCAATGAAGAATTGGATAATAGTAATTGTAGATTAGAGGATGTAACATATAAAAACCAACGTACTCTTATCAATACTCTTTTTGTAAGGACAGGTATGAGTACAACAAAAGGACTATACTTTTACGATTAGTAGTGATAAACTCTCTCTATTCCACAAGTGCAGAATACAGTTACTTCTCGTTTGATGAGATGGCTAAGGCTATTCTCTCAATTGGCAATGGTAATGAGGATTCCGCTTTGGATTATTTTTACGAAATAGCAAAAGGAGGGAAAGACAGTAAGGGATTGTTTGGTGGAGAATACGGCATTCGAAAGAATCTTGCAAAAGGCAGCCAGCAGATGTCACTAATGACAAAATACGCATACTATGCGCTGCTTCAGAACAGAGAAAAAAATCCTCTTGGCTTCCCAATCTACGATAGTCTTGCAAAAGAAGCCTATCCAATAGTATGTAAAATGCTTAATGAGAATGAAATCCATAGGTTTTCCCCCATGACAACTCCAACCATTGAGGATTATGTAAAGTGCCTCAATCAGATACGATCAAAACTTTTTAATGACAATGAACTGTTTACTGGCTATCAGCAATTTGACATTCTAGACGCTTATTTATGGCGCATGGGGAAATTTGAGGAGGGAAACCTGTCACTTCTGCTTAACAAAGATGAATATCAGGATTTTATCAAAGAAATTGGGTTGGATATAACGGACGAAGAGGCTCCTGAGAAATACAACGAAAGAATAGCAAAGCATTACATTGCTCAAAAAGACACAGGTGTGCTAACGGAAGAACAATTTGTCTCTTTGCAGATAAAAATTAATAAGCGCGATTTAAAAAACGGCATAAAACTCACATATTCTCTTGATTTTAATAAAGCTGTAGCACTGGAATTGGAGCGTGCTACAGGAATCCCTTTCAAAAATCCATACATTACACTACTCCATACCCACTGGCGTAATGAGTATCATAAAACAAAAACCACCGAAAATGAGTAACGATATCTATTACCGCCCACCGTGGACTTGCGGCAAATACAATGCCGACAAGCATGTGGCTATTATGTTCAACCTCCTTTCTAGAATGAATTATTTCTATGAGGAAGAGAGCGCTGAAGTGATAGGCTATGTGTTGGCAACAGGACGTGGGGAGAAAATAAGTGTTGGTGAGGTGTCAATAAAGAGCAATATAGTCCCCAATTCTATTGCCAAGTTTTTTGGCGAATTATGCACAATGGGGCTTCTCTCTGACAGGGAAATAAGCGAAGAAGTTATTTCGGATTACCGAAATAATTGTAAAGGTATATCCACGCCCCCCTCCATAGGCGCACGAGCAGAAGAATTGGCAAACGATGGGCTTCAATCTGCATATCAAGCTTATACCGATGCAGTAAATGACAGTGTCGTTTTGTCAGATGTGATGTTTGAACTCACCTACCGTTGCCAAGCGCAATGTATACACTGCTATAATCCCGGTGCCACACGTAACGATAGTGAACGTAGTGGCCGTGCCGACACAGAAGAATTGTCTTTAGATGACTACAAGCATATTATCGACGACCTTTGCGACAATGGGCTTGTTTCAGCCACGCTAACAGGAGGCGACCCTTTTATGCACCCATACACATGGCAGATTATTGATTACCTGTATCAAAAAGGCGTTGCTATCAGTGTTTATACGAATGGGTTGGGACTTGTTGGCAAAGAAGAACGCCTTGCTTCGTATTATCCATATAAGGTCCAATGTTCACTTTACAGTGGTGACCCTGCAGTACACGACAAAATCACACGTACCAAAGGCTCCTGGCAACGTACTGTCAATGCGATGGAAAAAATGTATGAATTAGGTATACCTATTGATGTGTCCTGCCCTATCATGCAAACAAATCTCAAGACCTACTGGGGGGTAAAGCCATTTGTCAAAAAATATGCTTCTTCTCTCGCTTTCGATTTAATGCTTACCGACTCTATAGATGGTGACAAATGTGTGTCCAAACACCTACGCCTTACTCCGGAACAACTGTCTGTCGTATTGCTTGATAAAGATGTCATACAACACATTCAGATTGATCGAATAAATAACGACGAAGAAGTCGATAGAAATTTTCTTAATGCACCACCATGCGGAGCTGCTAGTAATTCCTTTTGTGTCAATCCCAATGGTGATGTAACACCCTGTTGTGCATTTCACAAGGTGTTGGGCAATCTCGAGCATAATGGAATACAACAAATAGTTAAAGAGAGTATTTTTTTACAGCAATGGAGAAACACCAAAGAAAAAGACTATAAGGAATGTTTCTCTCATGAATACTGTTATTACTGCTGTTTCTGTCCTGGGAATAACTTCAACGACAAGCAAGAACATTTGAATGGAGGAGAGAATAATTGCTATATAGCAAAAATACGATACAACACTGTGATGAGGATGCAAGCCGGAGAAGACATCTTACAGGGTAAAACTATCAAGGAAAGAATTAACGAATTAGAAGTTTCTGATGATGTTTTGCAACATGAATACACCTAAAGGGAGAACGGAGACCCTATAATCTCCTATAACACAATAATTCAATCAATATGAAAGAGCTAGAATTAAAAACAAGCATGGGATCTTGCTTTTCTCAAGGCGTGAAGTGCAAAAAGCAACGCATCGTCAAGCTGAATTGCTCGGCACCACAAAAAGGTTAACCTTAGAGGTAAGGGTGCTACTGTTAACTGCAGCACCCTTTTACAACCCACCATGGACTTGCGTCAAATACAATGCCTACAATCGGGCGAGGACATCTTACATGGTAAAACTATTGAAGAAAGAATTAGTGAATTTGAAATTACAGATAGCATTTTACAACATTAATATTGATAAAAGGGAAAATGGAGACCCTGTAATCTCCCCTAACATTCAAATCATATTTCAATATGAAAGAAATAGAATTAAAAAGCAGTCTGAGTAGTTGCTCCAAACAGGGAGTGAAATGCAGAAAAACTTATGGCAATAACAAGTGCCCAATTGGCCCAGCAAAAGGCTAACTATGCATCCTTGGCGGTAAGGGTGCTGCCTCATGACAGCAGCACCCTTTTAAAAGACAACATGAATCATCAAACTAAACATATGTTCATATGAAAAAGACTCTACAAACAATTATCGATAATGCGTACAGACAATGGCAGGAAGGTATCGTAAAGAACCATATCCCAACCACTAACGAGCGTACCATACAAGTGTACCTCGCTTATTATCTGCTACAATACGGCAAGCCCATAGCAGAAAAGGCTGGTTATGACTTTCAGGTACTGCTGGAAAAGGACATGGGTGAGATAAATGCCTGCAAGATTAAAGGACATGCCCGGTGCGACATTGTTGTGGATTTGATTGACGGGAAGAGAAAATGCCGTGCAGCCATTGAAATGAAACGCCCAGAAATGAAAAAGAATGCCAAAAACGCAGCCACAACTGATGCCAGATTTGCTGTGTTATGTGATATTGAGGTATTAGAGCAGTATAAAGCGGATCTTAAATACGAAATAGCCTATACCGATTATCATGTTTTCCCTCATTCGCGTGAGGATGTAAAGTTTAATATCAGCCAGGGGAAGGAGTTTCCCAAGGAGAAAGAGTACATTAAGAAAGGAAAGACTTGCACGGTTAATATCGAAGGCAAATACGTTTCCAAATGGGACGAGTTGCCCACCTCTGATCCACAACATTACTTCTTTAAACTGAATGTCAAGTAATAATGAACATTCTTGAAAAGTAATAAAACAAAACGTTAGAAAATGGCACTAATAGATTTTGATAAAATAGCCAAAGCTGTAGAAGGGGCGGTCAAAGATGCCTCCGACTGGACAGAACAAGCAGCCAAGGACGCTGCCGATTGGACGGGGCAAGCCGTCAAGGACGCTGCCGAATGGACAGGACAAGCAGCCACCGATGCTGCCGATTGGACAGGGCAAGCCGTCAAGGATGCTGCCGAATGGACAGGACAAGCGGCCACCGATGCCGCTGAATGGACTGGACAAGCTGCTACCGATGCTGTCGATTGGACGGGACAAGCTGTCAAAGACGCTGCCGAATGGACAGGACAAGCAGCCACCGATGCTGTCGATTGGACGGGACAAGCCGTCAAGGATGCCGCTGAATGGACAGAACAAGCGGCCAAAGATGTTGCAGAGTGGACCGAACAGGCCATCAAAGATGCCAGTAATGCAGCCGCGAGCTTTGCTTCAGGTGTCATTGTCAAACTGCTGAAAGACGTGGACATCAATTCAATAATGATGAGCGTAAAAGCTTATGGAATGAAATTGGGTGTGGACGTTTCTCCTGCGGTCAATTTCATCGACAATCTGGCCTCCATAAAAAATGGCATCAACGAGGCTTCCAATACCACCTCCGACGAAACAATAGCCAAGGTGACTAGTATTGTCGATAACGCGCCATTGGCGGAAATTCTCGACACCATTGAGGCTGTCATCTCTTATTTGCCCCTACCCTACATAGACAAGATTGGACGGGTCGTTTGCAAGATTCTGCGTGTAATGCTTAAATTGCAACCAGCTGCATCCACAGCCATGCATCTTATTGCCGACACTCAAGAGACACCCTGTGTAGTCAACAGCAAATACGACTCCTTCATTCCCACTGACAACACTCCCGAATTGGTGTCGCTCCGATCCATGGTGGACATCGCCCTCGAAGACGGGGAACTGACAGACGACGAAGAGGCTTTTCTACTCAAAAAAGCGGAATCGGCAGGCATAGACAAGGATTTGCTTCTCATGGGATTGCGTAACGAAATTAAGAAAATGTCAAAATAGCGATGAAAATGGATAAAGAAACCGTAAACAATGTCAGAATCACTGCTCTCGCCGAGAAGATGAGAGCTTCCGCCAACAATAACACCCTCGAAAAAGATGCAAGCGTCTTCCACATGGAAGCCGTTGTCCTGGGATTAAATGATGAACAGTTCAATCTGATGGTCGCCGAAGCCAAACGTCGCTCGGCCAACGACCGCGACACTCAATCGTTCATAAAAAAATACAAGGTGCCCATTCTCATCGTCCTGATCGCCATTATAGTGTTAGAGTTATTCCTGCCCATGGGTATCGGTTGGAAAATCGCCCTTATCCTGCTCACGTTAGTATTGGGGGTGGTGTTGCTTGCAAGCGTCATTGTGAAGAGTCGAAAGAAATAATTTTGTCCGTATCGGGTAAAAGTTGTATCTTTGCATTCTAAATAGATAACCTTATGGCAGCATTTCTTTGGATATTCCAATTTATCAGCCCGATAGCGTTTGTTCTCGGGGGATTGTACCTGCTGGAGGATCCGTCGTCGCTGGCGATTACGCTGGGGTGTGGGGCGGCGGTAGTGGGTCTCATCATCGGCATCGCCGGATGGGCGGAGACTGTGCCGCCACGCTGGTTCTGGGTGAAGAGCAGCACCGAACTGGCCGGCAGCCGCATCATGACGGCTATCGGCTACGCCATCCAGTTCTTCTTCCTTCCTCCCTTCATCATCGGCCTGATAGAATACTTCGGGTAAATCGGCTCAAATGTTGGCGGATTTAGCATTTTTTTTATTATCATTGAGCCGATAATTGGAAAAAAATTGCTATCTTTTCACCGATTTTCGTTATTACGTTGCGATGGATATCTATAGGGAAATGATTCGTGAGCAGTTGCCCACCGTCACGCTTTTCACTGACGAGGGATAGCAGAGAAAAGAATACCATTGAAATGAAAAATAAATGCCAATTCAAAAACTTTTCGTATCTTTGCGAAAAATTTCGTTGCGAAAAATTTCGCAACACTAAAACGCTAAGTATATGAACCCTTTCAAGTTTGGCACAATCGTAGATGGCGATTTCTTTACCGACAGAGTGGCAGAAACAGCCCTTTTGAGTCAGAAATTAGACAGCGAAAACCATATCGTACTTATCAGTCCACGACGTTTCGGAAAAAGTAGTTTGGTCTACAAGGTGCTTTCCGGCATCGACCGTCCTCAAATCCAAATAGATTTACAATACTCGTTGAGCGTTGAGGATTTCGCTGCACAGTTGGTGAAGTCTGTTTTCAAGATATTCCCATTGGAAAAAGTACGTCATGCAATGACCCATTTCCGAATAGCTCCCATTCTCTCCACAAATGCTGTTACAGGCGCAATGGAGGTCAGCTTCCAGCCGCTGGCCAATAGCGGGGTTCTTCTGGAGGATGCAATGGCATTGGTGGGGAAAGTAACACAGCCCAGCCGACGCATGATAGTGGTGCTTGACGAATTCCAAGAGGTGGTCAAAATCAAGAAAGGATTAGACCGACAACTGAGGTCGTTAATGCAAAAACAAGAGAATCTAAACTATATTCTGATGGGCAGTCAAGAGTCGATGATGGAAGCTATCTTCGAGAAAAAGACCTCCCCATTTTATCATTTTGGTCAGATGATACGGCTACCCAAGATACCCTATGATGATTTCCACGCCTATATCGTTGACCGTATGCCGAAAGCGAGTTCCGGTGTAGCCAGTGAAATTCTACACTTTACCTCATGCCACCCCTACTACACACAACAACTCGCCTCACAGGTATGGGATATGTTCACGTATCAAGGTTGCAAGGAAGACGTGGTTTCGAGGGCTGTCGAAGCGTTAATAACGATGCACGATTTAGATTATGAACGACTATGGCAAAACCTAAACCGCACCGACCGCTTCACCCTACGACAATTGGCAGAGATGAAGCAACCCATGCAGAATCGGAGCCAGGCTGCCAGCACTTCTTATAGTTCACTGCAGCGTCTTATTAAGGCAGGTTTTATCATCCGAACACCGCACTATGAGATAGAAGACCCATTCTTTCACCGTTGGATACTGAAAAATATAGTATAGTTGCATGTTAAACTAAAGGAATGGAACGGCAGTTTGACCCGTGGCAGCGGGAAGCGATAGAGATTAGCGGCGGACGGCATTTAGTGCTGGCGCCGCCGGGATGCGGAAAGACAGATATCCTCACCGAGCGCGTGGTACATGCCCACGAGCAGGGGGTGGAATACAGCGACATGCTGTGTCTCACCTTCACCAACCGCGCTGCCAAAGGGATGGCACAACGTATCGCCGACCGCACGGGGAACCCCGTACCCGATGCCCTTTTCGTGGGCAATATCCACCGCTACTGCTCCCAAATGCTCTTCAACAACGGTCTCATCAACCACAACAGCGCCATCATCGACGAGGGCGATGTGGAGAATATCATCCAGGAAGAGCTCTGCAAGCGCCTGCATATCGAGAGCCGCACTACAGAACTGATGCGGTTCCAGCACGGCCTGCAGCAAATGGTGATGGGCATGCGCGGCGAGGTGATACTGCACAACGAACTGTTTCACGCCGGCAGCGTGACGAAGCTCTGCGACGTGTTAGGACGGCCCTTTGATGAAGAGAATATCGCCGACATTTACACGAATATCGACAACCTGATGCAGCGCTACAGTATCCTCGAGGAACTTCCGGCCGCCAACCTCATGCGCCTCGCAAAAGCCTACGAGCGTTACAAGGAGGATAACGACCTGCTGGATTATGACGATTTGCTAATCATTGCATACCAGCATTTGCAAGGTGAAAGGTTAAAGGTGAAAGGTGAAATAGATAATACAACCAATACCTCTCACCTTTACAACTGGATAGAAATTGACGAGGTACAAGATTTGAACGCTTTGCAGTTTGCACTCGTCGATCTCTTCGCTGCCGACGACGCAACGATTGTATACCTTGGTGACGAGCAACAGGCCATCTTCTCGTTCATCGGAGCCAAGTTAGAGACCCTCGAGAACCTCAAACGGCGCTGTCAAGGGAACATCCACCACCTGTACACCAACTATCGCTCTCCACGTTATCTTCTGGACCTTCAGAACGAATTTGCAGAGCGCAATCTCGGTATCCGACGCGATATGCTGCCCACCACCAACCTCAATCCGCCTCATGCCCCGGAAGACCTTTGTCTGCTCGACGTGGGCGATGCTCAGTTGGAAAGCTATTATGCCGCCCGCTTCGCCAAACGCTATGGAGACCTCGACCCCAAAGGGAAAATAGCCATCTTAGTCAGCACCAACCGCGAGGCCGACGACATCGGCGAGGTGATGAGTGGCATGGGAGTGAGCCACTTCAAGATCAGCGGCACCGACCTCTTCTCGCTGCCCGCCACGCGACTGCTATTGGCACATCTCAGCGTGCTGACCGACGAGATGGTCTTCATCGCCTGGGCGCGCCTGCTGTGGGGACTGCACATAACACCCACCTACACCGCAGCGCGCAACTTCATGCGCGACCTACGGCGCGTGGCGCTACTGCCCACCGATTTCCTGCGCTATCCCGACAGCTCATACCTGCAGGAGTTCGTCCATGTCTACGACAACGAAGAACTAATCATCTTCGACACCGAGACCACAGGACTCGACGTCTACCACGACGACATCATCCAGATTGCCGCTGTGCGCGTCCGTCAGGGGAAGGTGGTAGGAAAACCTTTCAATGTGATTCTGGAGACCGACAAAGAGCTTCCCGAGACCGTAGGAGGCCACCCCAACCCCATGATCGAGGTCTACCGTACCAGCAAACGCCATCCTCGTGCCGAAGGGCTGCAGATGTTTCTAGATTATTGCAAAGGCAAAGTTCTCGTAGGACACAATGTAGAGTACGACTATCAGATACTCCGCAACAACTTGTTGCGGATAAAAGTGAACAGTGAACGGTTAACGGTTAAAGACATTAAACTCGAAGAAGTGTGTCCAAGGTATTTTGACACTTTGAAATACATCCGTCTGGTACGGCCGCGTCTGCGACAGTACAAGTTAGTGCATCTGCTCGAAGTGCTGCACCTCGAGGGACAAAACAGCCACCGTGCCGACGACGACATCCTGGCCACCCTCTCGCTACTCAACTTCTGCCATCTCAACGCCATCCAGATGATTGCCGACCAACGCCTCTTCATTGCAAACCACCAGAAAGAGGTGAACAAGTTCTACGAGCGCTACGCAGAGATGTATTTGCATGGGGTGGGAGTACAAGGAGAGCAAGGAAAGGGTATCGTTTCCGAATTACAGTATGCCTATAGCAAACTTCTCGGGGCGAAGCTTATCGAACCCATCGACAAATGGCGGCACCTAATCCACTACCTTGAGCAGGACCTTATCCGGGACGACCTCTACCCCACCCTGCGACAGCAGCTGGATCGCTATATCACCGACCTCAACACCAGCAAGGAAGCCGACCTCTGCGGCGGGTCGTTGGAGGAGCGTTACATCATCTCCACCGTCCACAAAGCCAAAGGGTTGGAATTTGACACCGTCATCGTCTACCGTGCCATCGACGGCAACTATCCCGGCAGTCACAGCTGGACCGAGAAACAGATACAAGAAGATGCCCGCCGACTTTTCGTGGCTCTCTCACGCTCAAAAAAACGCCTCTGTGTTCTCTACGACGACTACTATGGACGCTCGGTACATGCACTCAGTCCCTTCATAGAAAAAGTCAAAGGCCATTTCACCCTCTACCGTCGCAGTGCCGACGGAAAGATACGGGAATCTTAAGAAATCTTGTAATTTCTCAGCCGGTGCTCGGCGAGGGTCTCGTATTGAGTCCCCGGACGGCCGTAGTTGGCATAAGGGTGGATGCTGATGCCACCACGCGGGACGAAAAGACCCAGCACCTCGATATAACGGGGATCCATCAGCTTGACAAGGTCATCAAGGATGATATTTACACAGTCTTCGTGGAAGTCGCCGTGGTTGCGGAACGAGAAGAGGTAGAGCTTCAAGCTCTTGCTCTCCACCATGCGCTTGTCAGGAATGTACAGAATCTTTATCTCGGCAAAGTCAGGCTGCCCAGTGATGGGGCAGAGCGAGGTGAACTCAGGACAGTTGAACTGCACCCAGTAGTCACGCTCGGGATGACGGTTTTCGAAAGCCTCGAGTACCTGCGGGGCGTAGGTCTCGGGGATGTCGGCTTTGCGGCCTAAGGACTTAAGTTCCCCAGACTCCCGTCTGGGGTTATTGAGAGGTTGTCCCTTCGGGACATTATTGACTTTTTTCATCTAATATTTAATATCTTATGGATTTGCAGGGAGAGTTTCCAGCGGGGGTCTTTCTTGATGTATTCAATAGCGGCATTCACAATTTCGGCGTTTCGGACGGGGTCTCCGGTATCGCAGGGCTGCAGGAAACGGGCATGGGTACACATGATGCCAGAATACATGTGAGGCTCATGCTTACCGTCGTACACCACCTTAATCTCGTCCACAATAGAGAGTTCCACCCTTGCCTCGTCGCCGAGGAAGAGATCCTTGGGCGAGAGAGTAATCCAGTCGACATTGGAGGGCAGACGACGGGTGCCGTTGGTCTCCACAGCAACGAACTTATCCTCGTCATGCAGAGCATCGACGAGACTCTTGGTGAGCTGCAGCGAAGGTTCGCCACCTGTGATAACAACCAGACGGGCAGGATATTTAGCGGCCTCTTTGGCTATCTCCTCGTCGCTCATCTCGGTGCCACTCTCATGCTGTGTGTCACAGAAGGGGCAACGGAGGTTACAACCGCTGAGACGCACGAATACAGCGGCGGTGCCAGCATAATAGCCTTCGCCTTGAAGCGAATAGAATATTTCATTCACCTTCATGCTTCGTCCTCCTCATAGGTGGCTATGTTGCCAGTGGTTTCCTGTACATCGACACGATAGCAGTTGGGAACCTGCTGCTGACACCAGCGAGCGATGTTCTCTGCCGTGGGGTTGCAGCCGATGACATCATTTATCACATGGTGATCCAGACGGTCCGAGATGCAGCGTTTGATGTCGGAAAAATCCACCACCATGCCGTTCTTGTTCAATTCCATGGCTTTGCAGTAGATAGTGATTACCCAGTTGTGTCCATGCAACTGCGTACACTTGCTGGGATAGTCCAGAGTCAGCTGATGGGCTCCGGCCACTTCTATCGTTTTCTTCACATAGTACATCTTTTTATTGTTTGATTGTGTTATTGCCTGATTGCTTGAGTGAACTAACATAATCATTTAACCGCGTAGCACTCAAACATTCAAACAATCAAGCATTCAAGCATTCTCATACGCCGTTGGGTCGGGAATGCCGGCTTCGCGGAAAGCCTCACGCCGCTCGGTGCAGGTGCCGCAGGTGCCACAATGCCGGTCGCCACCGCGATAACAGGAATAGGTATTGCTGTAGTCGACTCCCCACTTCGCGCCGCGCCTCACAAGGTCGGCCTTGGTGAGATGGGTATAGGGAGCCGCCAACCTCACACCCTCATAGGTGCCGGCCTGCATGGCTCCGTCCATAGCGTCCACGAACTCGGGGCGACAGTCGGGATAGATGGCGTGGTCGCCCCCGTGGTTGGCTATCAGCACACGTTTCAGTCCTCGGCTCTCGGCCAGCCCGCAGGCGATACTCAGCATGATGCCGTTGCGGAAGGGCACCACGGTACTCTTCATATTCTCTTCATCGTAGTTGCCACTCGGGATGGCATCGGCGCCACTGAGGAGCGACGACTGAAAATAGCGACTCATGAAGCCGAGTTCTATCACCAGGTGTTCTATGCCCAGCAGCGCGCAATGATGCCGCGCACATGCAATCTCGTGTGCGGCATGATTGCTTCCGTAGTCGAAAGTAACGGCTAGCGCGACTCGCTCGCGCTCCTCATAGAGCAACGTCGTCGAGTCGAGCCCGCCGGAATAAATAATTACAGCGTCTTTCATTTGAGATAGTACTCCACTGTGGAGACCACGCGGACTTTCTTAATCTGCGGGGTATTCTCGTCAAGGTCGTCAATCTCGAAATAACCCTGCGAAGCGGTGCGCATCTTACCAATCTCGCTACCGGAATTCTTGGCAAACTCGTCAGCGGCGCTGCGAGCATTCTTGAGACTTTCGGCAATCATAGCGGGCTTGATTTCATTCAGTCCGTGATACTCGAAGTTGGCATAGGTACTGCTGACGATGTCCTTCTTGAGGAGGTCGGCATCAATGGTGTTCTGCAACTTACTGACGAGGTCCATCTTCGCTGTAAAAACACTGATGGTCTGGCTGGCACCGTAGCGATAGGTAATGTTGGAGGTGTAGTAACTATCGAAACGGTCGTTGATGCGTGCCGATGTATACTTAATCTCGTCGTCGGTGAAACCGGCCTCCTTGAGCATGCTGATAATGACCTTGTCATTGTCCTCGATAGTATGGCGGAGGTCGATGAGGGAGTTGTTCTGTGCCGAGTAGTTGATGCGGAGCACCACGCGGTCAGCAGGAACTTCCTTCTCATAGAGACCGCGGACAGTCACAGTGTCATCATACGATTTAAGGGTCTTAATGGTGCAGACCATGAAGATACCAAGCACGAGGGCTGCCAAAACAATGGCGCTACCCAAAACGATGTTCTTCTTGAACAGATTTTTGTTTTCTTCCATGATGGGTATTTTTTAACTTCTTTAAGTACTTTTTTAACGTCGTTTCTTGCATTTTATTGTCTCATACAGCCACATTTCAATTTTTTTTCGTATCTTTGCATGTCCAATTACAAGACACTCACACTTATGAACATCGCCATCTCCCTACTAAAAAAATACACGAGCATCAGCCTGATGCTGAGAATATTCCTCGGTTTGTTGACAGGAGCCACGCTGGGTCTTTTGCTGCCGCAATGGACGGGGATTGCCCTCCTGGGGAAGATGTTTGTCAGCGCCTTGAAAGGCATCGCGCCAGTGTTGGTGGCTGTACTGGTGATGTCGTCGGTAGCCAAAGCCGGCAGCGGCTATGGTCGCCGTTTCACATCGTTGATATCCATCTATCTGCTCTCCACTTTCATTGCTGCCGTCTGCGCAGTGGTGGGCAGTTTCCTGTTTCCCGTAACTCTTGAGTTAGGCGAAGCCGCGCAGGTCGATTCCAATGCAGGCTCCTTAGGCGATGTCTTTGCCAACCTGCTCACCTCCATGGTCGCCAACCCCGTGGCCGCCATCGCCAATGCCAACTACATCGCCATCCTCTTCTGGAGTATCGTCATCGGCATCTCATTAAAAACCATGGCCTCGAAAGCCACCGTCAACGTAATACACGACCTCTCGACGGTAGTCACCAAAGTGGTGCGATGGGTCATCCAGTTCGCCCCCTTCGGCATCCTGGGATTGGTCTTCACCACCGTCAGCGAGAGCGGACTCTCGGTCTTCACCACCTACGGTCACCTGCTCCTCCTGCTGATAGGCTGCATGTTGGTCAATGCCCTTATCTTCAACCCCCTCATCTCCTTCATCATGCTGCGCCGGAACCCCTATCCACTGCTCTTCACCTGTCTGAAAGAGAGTGGCCTACAGGCCTTCTTCACCCGCTCGTCGGCCGCCAACATCCCCATCAATATGGCCCTCTGCAGGAAGATGGGACTCGACGAAGACTTTTATTCGGTAAGCATCCCGTTAGGTGCCACCATCAATATGGACGGAGCGGCGGTAACCATTACGGTCTTTGCGTTAGCTGTAGCCAACACTGTGGGCATCGATGTAAGCTTTGCCTCAGCATTATTCCTGGGAATCATCGCCACCCTCGGTGCCTGTGGCGCTTCGGGCGTTGCTGGCGGTTCTCTGCTGCTCATCCCGATGGCCTGTTCTTTCTTCGGCATTGGCAACGATGTAGCCATGCAGGCTGTAGCCATCGGCTTCATCATTGGTGTGGTGCAAGACAGCGTTGAAACGGCTCTGAACTCCAGTGGCGATGCATTCTTCACCGCCACCGCCGAATATCACGACCGGAGAAAGCGCACACAATTAGAAAACTTCACATTAAAAAATAAAGAAAATGAAAAAAGTAACCCTATTTACTTGGATGCAGAGCAGCCTGACGATGGCTGTCCGCAACCAGAAGACCGATCCGGAGGGCGGAATCCCGGATGATGGTAGCCGATTAGTCGTCAACCTTCCACTGACAACCCACGACATCTCTCTCATCGGATTCAATAGATAGTTGGTATGAATACGATGAAAGAAAAAAAGGCCTACGAAGCACCGCAACTGACCGTGGTGACTTTCAAGGCAGAGGCGGGTTATGCCACGAGTTTAACATTTCTTTTAGCATTGTCTTCGATTGCTGCAGCGCTCGAACAGAGTAGCCAATCTCTTGAAAGCCGCGAAGATGGCGGCAGCTGGGGCGGTTCAGGCAGCTGGTACTAAATGAATAAAAATGAAGAAGGAAGAACGAATAATAAAAAAAGAGATGAATAACACAATTATTGCAGCAGTTGTTCTTGGCTGCACGATAATGCTCTCCAGCTGCCAGAAAGAAGAGGCTGACAGTCTTCCCGAAGGAGCCATCCAGCTCACCACCGAAGGGTTCCACGGCAACGAGAAGACCTCCGTCAGTGGCAACACCGTACAGTGGGACGGCAGCAGCACCGAGACCGTCAATATCAATGGCGACGACTACGAAGTCCACGTCAGCGGTAACCACGCCTATATCAACCCCGGCGGGGCCATCAGTGCTCCTGTTCGTGGATACTATGCCTGTGGCAGTGTCAGCACACCCAATGGCGAAAAGCCCAACGAAGTAGTCGTCGAAATCCCCGACCACTATGATTGCTGCATGAATGGTGACCGTCAAGTGATTGCATTACCCATGGTAGCCTATAGCAGTTCGTCCAACGAAGTCGTCGAGTTCAAGCACCTTACCGCTGCCGTCAATGTGTTGGTATGGAATGCCACAGAAAACGACCTGTGTGTCGACCGCGTTGTCATCACCGTTGCCGGACACCGTCTGCACGGCAATCTCGGCCTCAACCTCGCCAACGAGAACTATGACATTGCAGCCTCGTACGACGATCCCAGCAGCGCGGCCGATAGTACCGTATCTGTTTCCTTCCCATCTTCAGGTGAGGGAAGTCTGGTAGTCAGTCCTGGTGAAAGCAACGCAAAGAGCATTCAGGTGCCCATCCTACCCGTCGGCAACGACCAAGAAATGACTATTCAGATTTATACCCATGTCAACGAAGCATCCTGGCATAAGTACATTTTCAACCATCACGCCTCGATATCCAATGCATTGACAAGAAACAAAATGGTCATGGCACGCTGCAAGATACATACTGGCGACGGAAACCATGTTTATGAGAACACATTTTCCGTCAACAACAGCCAAAAGGTATTCTTCTCACCAGGGAATCTGCAATACCAAGCCTCAACCACCACTTGGCGTTTTGCAGAGCACCAGTACGACTACATTGGCTACCTAAACGAAAGCATTTCTCCCTCTTATTCTGGTTGGATTGACCTCTTTGGCTGGGGAACCTCTGGACACTATTACAAAACAGGATACGGCTCTGCTTATCAACCATGGAGTAAAAATACAACGGAAACCGACTATGGCCCAACTGGCAACTTCAATCTTACAGGCGCCTTTGCCAACGGCGACTGGGGAATCGAAAATACCATTGGTTCATTTGTTGCCGGGACATGGCACACACTCAGTGCAAATGCGTGGGATACAATCCTCAATATCCGGACAACTTCAACAAACGATTTACCCAATAACATCCCAAATACCCGTTTTACAATGGCAAAAATTGGTAGCACTTATAGTGGAATAATTCTATTCCCTGACAATTATGTTCATCCTAAGGGTACGGGATTTGCTTTCGGCACATATAACAACTATAGCAACTATACTGCCACTGTCAGTATCGAAGGATGGGATTTAATGGAGGCCGCTGGAGCCATTTTCTTGCCAACAACAGGATACCGTGAAAGCAAAAACAATATAACCACAGTTTCACAAGGGTTACAAGGTTGGTACTGGTCATCGACTTCTTATAGCAATAGTGATGCATATTGCTTAAAATTTGGCAATAATACCTATGATGCCAAATATAACGAAAAGCGAAAAGTAGGCATGGCCGTCCGGCTGGTGAGAAATGCTGATTAATCAAAAAGGCGGCGAGACCAAATGGTCTCGCCGCTGACTTTTTTCTATAGAACTTTTGGACGATGCTTTAGAACAGGCCTTCAAGGACGCTGTCGTCGACCAAGTTGGGCATCGTCACCTTCAGCTCGGGACAGATGTCCATGGCGCGTTTGATGGCGAACATGGCGCCCTCATTGCGAGCCCAGGAGCGACGGCTGATGCCGTTGTTGACATCCCAGTGGAGCATCATGCGGAGACGGCGGTCACAAGCCTCAGAACCATCGAGCACCATGCCGAAGCCACCGTTTATCACCTCGCCCCAGCCTACGCCACCACCGTTGTGGATAGAGACCCACGTGGCGCCGCGGAAGCTGTCGCCGATGACATTCTGCACGGCCATATCGGCGCAGCGATTCGAGCCGTCGTAGATGTTGCTGGTCTCACGGAAGGGGCTGTCGGTACCACTCACATCGTGGTGGTCGCGACCCAGCACGATAGGTGCGGAAATCTCTCCCTTCTTGATGGCCTCGTTGAAGCGGGCGGCAATCTTGGTGCGGCCTTCACAGTCAGCATAGAGGATACGAGCCTGGCTTCCCACCACAAGGTGGTTCTCCTTGGCACCCTTAATCCACTGGATATTGTCGTGCATCTGCTGCTGTATCTCGGCGGGTGCGGTGGCGGCAATCTCGCCCAGCACCTCCATGGCGATATGGTCGCTCTTGTCGAGGTCCTCGGGCTTGCCGCTGGTGCATACCCAACGGAAGGGGCCGAAGCCATAGTCGAAGCACATCGGTCCCATGATGTCCTGCACATAGGAAGGATAGCGGAAGGCCGTCTTATCGGCATTCCAGATATCGGCACCGGCACGGCTGCTCTCCAGCAGGAAGGCGTTGCCGTAGTCGAAGAAGTACATACCCTTGGCAGTGAGCTTGTTGACGGCTGCCACATGGCGACGGAGCGATTCCTGCACCTTTTCCTTGAAGAGTTCAGGCTTCTCGGCCATCATCACCTTGGCATCTTCGAAGCTGACACCCACGGGATAGTAGCCACCAGCCCAGGGGTTATGCAGTGAGGTCTGGTCGCTGCCGAGGTCGACCTGGATGCCTTTCTCGGCGCAATATTCCCAGAGGTCGACAACATTGCCCTGATAGGCATAGCTCTTGGCCTCCTTGGCGGCGATAGACTTGTTGACAGCGGCGAAGAGTTCGTCGAGGTTGTCGTGCACCTCGTCGACCCAGCCTTGCGTGTAGCGTTTCTGCGTGGCAGCAGGGTTGATTTCGGCGGTGATGGAGACCACACCGGCAATGTCGCCAGCCTTGGGCTGGGCACCGCTCATGCCGCCAAGACCGGCGGTGATGAACAGTTTCCCAGCAGTGCCTCCACCGAGTTTACGAGCGGCATTCAAAACGGTGATGGTGGTACCATGCACGATGCCCTGTGGGCCGATATACATATAACTGCCGGCGGTCATCTGACCATATTGGGTGACGCCGAGGGCGTTGTAGCGCTCCCAGTCGTCGGGCTTGCTGTAGTTGGGAATCATCATGCCGTTGGTGACGACCACGCGAGGGGCGTCCTTGTGGCTGGGATAGAGTCCCATGGGATGGCCGCTGTACATCACGAGGGTCTGCTCGTCGGTCATCTCCGAGAGGTATTTCATCACGAGGCGGTACTGGGCCCAGTTCTGGAAGACGGCACCATTGCCACCGTAGGTGATAAGCTCGTGGGGATGCTGGGCAACGGCGGGGTCGAGGTTGTTCTGAATCATCAGCATGATGGCGGCAGCCTGACGGCATTTGGCCGGATAATCCTCGATGGGACGGGCATACATCTTGTAGGTAGGACGCAGACGGTACATATAGATGCGCCCGTATTTCTGCAATTCCTCGGCAAACTCCTTGGCCAGCATCTTGTGGTGCTTAGCGGGGAAATAACGGAGAGCATTGCGGATGGCCAACTTCTTCTCGACAGGCGTCAGGATGTCTTTGCGCTTGGGAGCATGGTTCACCGTAGGATCATAAGCGGGCATTTCGGGCAGCGGATCGGGAATACCGAGACGCAATTCGTTCTGAAATTCTTCAAGTGTCATAATACTTATGTTTTTTTTATTTTTTATTCATTTGAATTTGCAAAAATACGAAAAAAATCCGATTGGATAATAGCATTTTTTAACAAATCTATAACTATCTAACAATCAACACCAACACCGTACCAACACCGTATCAACACCGTACCAACACCGTACCAAGTCCTACCATAGTAGGAGATGGTACGGTGTTAACACGGTAATAGCTTGTGTTTTAAGGGGGTTAGAACTGTAGTTGGAGGCCGACGGTGAGGCGGGGAAGGAGGACTTTGCCGGCGGCGGGGTCTTGTCCGATGCCGTTGAGGCGGTAGCGGGCGTAGAAGCCGTACCAGTCGTTGCAAAGACGGGTGGTGACGCCGAAATTCCAGGTGTGGGCGCTGAGGGCGTCCATGCCGCTGTAGGTGGTCGACACCTCATCGGCCGGAGAGCCCTTGGGCAGGGTGCCGGAGAGGGTGTAGCTGTTTGTGCCGAAGCTTCCGTAAACGCCAAGGTCCCAATGGAGTCCGTTGCCCATAATACCCCCAGGGAGCAGACGCACGCGCTGGAAGAGTTCGAGGGCCACTTCGCTGAAAACGAGGCTGCGGGTGTCGACCTCCTTAAAGGCGTCGAGGGAGGCCTGGGCGATGCCGAGAGAGGACTCGAGGTCGTTGACGGAGAGGCCGTTGTGGCGGTAGTGGGTGAAGTTGAAGTCGAGGCTCATGCCGAGGCAATAGGCTTTGCTGAAGGCCCGGAGGAGGCGGGCACCGAAGTTCCAGCTAGGCGACCAGACATTGGATGTCAGCTCATTGTCGTCGAACTTGACGGGCAGTCCAAGGCCGAAATAGACGTTGTAGCGCCAGGTATTGTTGCTGCCCCACTTGGATGTCGAAATATCACCTTTGCGACCAGTGAGATTAGAAGTGACGGCCTGCTTGCTGGCCTCGGGCCAGTAAACATAGTTACAGTTTCCGGCATATTTTTCGTATTCTCCACTGGATAGTTTCAAACTGTCGGCGTAACCTGCCATGCAAACAATTAATGTGCGGGAGTAAATAGCATTTTTGCTGAAAGTGAAGAAGTCGTTTCCGTCAGCATAGTCCACTTTCATCTTGCCATAGTAAAGAAGGTGGTTGTTGGAAGGGTGACGGAATGCATAAAAGAGATTGGCATGCTTGATGGGGTGAGTTGGTACCACTCGCACGCTGTCTTCCTCCATCACAAAGCGGAAGGTAGGTTCGATTTTCTTAGCGCCACTGGTGAAGAAGTCGGCTTGCGGTACACCATAGCCGAAACTATAGTCTGCATAGGGGTAGAGGTCGGCAGACTGCTCAATCATATGAAACATCTCCATGGCGGTCTTGCCCAGCGAAGCCTGCCAGGCGCAGGCGGCGAAGCCGGCGACGAGGGGGCAGGAGAAGGAGGTGCCGTGGACATAGTGATATTTGTTGTCACCCTTGCCGGTGTTGGCGGTACGGGCGTAGCCGAAGGCGCAGACGTTGGGCTTGAGGCGGCCATCGGCAGAGGGGCCATAGGAGGAAAACTCGATATGGTTATACTCGGTGAGGCTGTTCTCGATGCCGCCCACGCAAAGGACGCTGTCGGCATCAGCTGGGGTGATGATGGTCTTCCACTGGCTATCGGTGGCTTCGTTGCCGGCGGAGTTGACGACGAGCATGCCCTTGCGGGCGGCGAGGTTGCCGGCCTTAGCGACATAGGAGGTGCCGTCCATGTCGGTGGTGTAGTGGCGTTCCTTTCCATAGCCGAGGGAGGAAGAAATGATGTTAGCGCCGTTGCGGTCGGCCCATTCCACGGCCATCTGCCACCAGACCTCTTCTTTGAAAGGCTCGGAGTTGACCTCGGTACGGGCGAGGAGGAACTCGGCGCCGGTGGCGAGGCCGAGGTCCACGGTGTCGGTACCGCTATAGTAACGGCCGGCAATGCAGCTGAGCGTCATGGTGCCGTGGGAGTTCCAGCCGTAGACATCCTCCTTGTCCTTGGGGAAATTCCATGTTTTGAGTATCTGATGGTTGTCGCGCAGATGCTTGAAGGCGGCATGAGTGTTGACCTGCGGGAATCCGCCGTCGAAGACAGCGATGCGGACACCCTTACCGTCAATGCCAGCCTCACGGAAGTGCTGGCCACCCATGCGGACAAGCTGGGCCTCGAGAGGGCCGTCGACATGGGCGATATCGAAGAGGCCATCAAGGGGTTCGATTGCTTGATTGTTTGATTGCTTGATTGCTCGAGTTAGCTGGAGGCCGGTGCCATCGATGGGTTGGACACGAAGGACATAGGGAAGGGCCTCAATGGCGGAAATCTGCTCAGGAGTGGCCATGATGCCGAGGGCATTCATCCAGCGGCTGGCACCAATCTCCTCAGTAGCGAGCGCGCCGACTCCCTGTTCATAGAGGGCGCTAACGGGGTAATTGGTGATATCGTAGAGGTCGGCTCCACAAACGTTATAACGCTCAATCGCTTTGGCATCGAAATAAGCGTAGGGGTCGAAAGTGGCACCCTGCTTGTCAGTAAGGAAGACCCAATAGGCATTCTGCGAATGCATGGTGAAAGATGAAAGGCAAAAGATGAAAAACAATGCTAAAAGGAAAAGCTTTTTCATATGTACTATTTTAATATTGTGTGCAAAATTTCGTGACTATGAAAGTGGGAAAAACCGCTGAGGTGGAGGTGATAGTAGTTGAGAAGGGCGTTGATGAGCGCGGTGCGGTCGTCGGGGGAAGAGTGAAAGGGCGTGAGAGGGAGTGAAAGGGAGTGAAAGGACGATAGATATTGGTGCAGTAGAGCTGAGAGGTCGGGAGAGAGGGTGGTCTCGGTGGGGGCAGAGACAAAACGGCCTTCCTGGAGGTCGAAAAGAGGCTCGCGTGAGGAGTAGTTGTCAAGGGGTTCGATGCCGAGATGGCGGGCGACGGTGAGGAGGAAGGAGATGGGGAGGTGAGAGATTGCCTGATTGCTTGATTGCGTTAGTGTTTGAGTGTTAATTTCATCGATATAGTCGAAGAGGGCGGGCATAGGTTCCGCCTCACGGAGGGCTTTGTAGAGAACCTCTGTCATGAAAAAGCAGAGGGAATGCGTGATTGCCTGATTGCTTGACAGCGCCAGTGTATCGGAGTGGCGAGGGGAGAGTTCTTTGATGTAGTTGAGCTCGGTTCTGGGGTTGTCATAGACCACCATATCGAGAGAAGAGAGGGGCTGCAGGAGGTTCTGTTTGACACGTCCTCCCCTGCCCCGCACTCCTTTGATGATATAGGAGCGTAGACCCAGTTGCCGCGTAAAAACCTTGACCACTACCGAAGACTCTGAGTAGGGCGTGGTATGGAGCACAAGGCCGGAGGTATGTATGATTGTGCTAATATGGGAATGTGTTAATACGTGAGTGAGGCTACCTTATTATCAAGATTTTGGCAACGGAACGGTTGGAGCCTTGGGCATCGGAAGCGAAGACATAGTAGACGCCAGAGGCGACGCGTTCACCACTGAGGTTGCGACCGTTCCAGATGGCCTGACCGCCGTTGGCGGTGGTAGAATAGACGGTATGTCCGGCGGCATCGGTGATATGAACGATACCGTTGCGGGTGAATCCTTTGATGGCGATGGGGCCGTCGTAGTCGGGGCGCACAGGATTGGGGAAAGCATAGACTTGGTCGAGGGGAATGGACTCGGCGTAGGTGGCTGTGCCACGATAGACCTGCAATCCCAGGTCGGTGCCCACATAGACCTCGCCAGTGCGCTCGTTGATACCGAGGGCGATGATTTTGTCGGAGAAGAGGGGGCTGTTGGCAGCAGTGAAATGCTCCAGCTGTTCGAGACCGTTGGCGGAGATAAGGTAGAGACCACCGTTGGCGGTGCCCACCCATTTACGGTTGGCGCCGTCGACAGCGATAGCGGTGATGCTCTCGTAAGCCATGAGATATTCGGCGAACTCGCCGTTGGAGATGGTAATGTTGCTGCAGGTAACGGGAGAGGTCTCGCCGTTGCCACCGTTTTGGAAGGCCTTGTATCCGTCGTAGATGACCTTGATGCCTTTGTTGGTGCCCATCCAGAGGTTACCATTCTGGTCCTGCACGAGGGCTGTGACAGCGTCGGTGGAGAGTTTGCTTCCATTGTTAGGGTTCACCTTGGCCATGCGGCTGTCGCCGTCGTGGACATAGATAACGTTGGAGCGTCCGCAGAACCATTTGAAACCGGTGAGGCTGTCGCAGACGAGTTTGTCGACCTCGGGAGTGGAGACCATCGACATGGTGGAAAAATTTTCCCAGGTGCCGTTGGCGCGTCGGACGGCGAGGGCATGGGTGCTGTGGGAGTTAAGCACCCAGAGGTCGCCCTTGCGGTCGAAAGCCACAGCGCCGGTGTTGAGGCGGCTGTAGGAACCGGAGGAGTAGGGTACGAGGGCACCGCCAGTGGTGGAGCTGTTGTAGAAAGTTTGCACCTGATTGTCACGTATGGAGGCGAGTCCGTAGCCCCAGACGGCTGCCACCAGTTCGTTGGTGTCGCGAGGGTTGACAGCCACGTCGACAAGGTCGAAGGTTCCTTCGAGAAGGCCGTTGCTCTTGTCGAGGGTAGTCCACTGGCGTCCCACAGAGGTGAAGAGGTTGGTTGGGAGATAGGCATTGGCATAGGTGGAGGTGTGGCCTCCCGGACAGAGCATCATGCGGTAGTTGAAGGGGACAAGGCGATAGGTATTGTCGGCCGAAAAGGGACCGTCGGGACGGTAGTATTCCTCCGTACCGTCGGTGTGCAGGCCAACAACGCCCTCCCACGGGTGTGCCACCCAAAGGGTGTAGTCACGGTCGTAGACGGCATCAAGGGCATCGAGGGCACCCCAATGGTAGACGTACTGGTCGCCATAATAGTTCAAAGCGGTATCGAAAGTCATCACTCCGCCGTTGCGACAAATAGTGAGGTAATCATTGGCCACATGGATTGAGCGTATCTCGCCGGAGTAGGTTGCGACAAAAGAGGCGCCAGACTTGATGTACACTACGTTGCTGTCGGGTTGGTAGGTTGTGGCAGTCGCCAGAAGATGGCTTCCCGCCGCGGCCAGCTCGATGATGTCGACACCGTCGAGACGGTGGTCGATGGTCCAGCGGTCGCTGACAGAGGGATGGAGCTCGCTGCGGGAGAGACGTTTGAGACCCTCGCCCGTGGCGGCATAGAGGCTGTCGGAGAGGAAAGCGAGGTCATAGACGGGAGTGTAGGTGCCGCCGGCACCGAGGTACCAGGTCTCCTTGATTTCCTGTCGGTCGAGATTCAGCACCACGACTCCAAAGCCTGTGGTGAGATAGGCACGGCGGTTGGCAAAACGGACGTGGTAGATGTTTTTGTCGCCCGAAATCTCGCTGCGCTTGATGTCGGAGATATTATAGGTGTGGTCGTCGACAAGGATATCGACATTGGAGTTATTGTAGGCCACTACGAGACATTTCGTTACGGGGTCGTAGTCCATCGTGGCGACACCCACATCGCTGAGTCCCTTGCCTTTGCAGAGACGCATCAGCGTATTGTCCTCAAAGTCGTAATAGAAGACCCCTCCGCGGGCAGCGGCATAGATACGGTCGCCGGCATGAGCCACATGGCTCACCCGTGAGTAGTCGAGACAATCGCGCCAATGCCCCACGGCAGTCTGGGCATGGAGGGGAATGATGAATGAAAAATAAAGAATGAAAAATGAGCTGACGCTGAGAACCTTTTTCATATCGCTTCTTTTTTGGTAAAGATGAACTGATAGAGCACTGCCAAAAGAGCAGTGACAATAGTGCTGAGGATGGTAGAAAGGATTACTGCGCCAAAGTTACGGAAGCCAAAGAGTTCGATAGTGAAGAACACCAAGTAGAAGGCAGAAAGGAGTATGAGTAGGTAGCTGATGAAATACTGTGGTGAAACGCTATGGATGCCCGGAGCCGAGATTACTGTGGGCTCGCCGCGAGTGAGGATGCGGTCGGCAAAAAGGATACGCATCATTGCCACTATGGTGCAGGCAATGGCATGGAATCCCAACATATTGTTCATAACATCCATCAAAAGCCCCGTAGCGAAAGCGATAAGCAGCAGAGGAATGCGTTTCATGCCGGTAGGCAGCATCAAGATAGCCAGGAGGTAGAGCATAGGCATAATATACCCTCCAAGGTACACATGGTTGAGTACCAACAGCTGTATTAAAAGCAACAGGACAAAACGTCCGACAATTCTCAGTATCTCTTTATTCATTTTTTGACAGGTTCAATCTTATATCCATTGGCTTCGAGCAGACGGAGCACACCGCGGTCACCACAGAGGTGGAAGGCTCCGACAGCAAAGAACGTAGGCTTATCGCTCATAATAGAAGGCATTGCCTTAACCCAGTTGGCATTACGGTCATAGATAAGTTTGTCATTATCCTCTGGTTTCCCTGCACAGGCTCCTTCTTGTTCCTCAAGCTTTATCTCCTCAAGCATTTCCAAATCCTGAGAGAAATAAGCAGCCGTGATAAATTCGGCCGTCTCGACCCCTTCTTTGAAGTTGTCCACAAAACACATCAAGTCCTCCACCTGTTTATCCACCGGGGCACCATATAGGATTTCCATCTGGAAGTCGGCAGTTTCAAAGCCAAGGATAGCCTTGCCACTTTTCACCGCTTCGCGCTGGAAATAGGTGTCGATGAGGTCGGCAGGGTCAAGTCCAACGATATTCTTCATATAGACAAGTAAAGTGAGCTGGGTTTCAAGCACCATTGGCGACAGTCTGTCAAGTTGTTCCGCCACACCCTCGTTGTTCATGTCCACACCCATGAGTTCACGCATCACTGCATTGAGCCTTTCCATCTGTTCCTTGGAGAGGAGCGACGAGATAGTTGTCCCCTCGGGGAGCATCATGGCCGCCTGCAACTTGGCGGCATTCTCGGGCTTGAGTGTCTCAAGCATATCCACCTCGCCATAGACCTGCTCGGTGGCTGCAAAAGCTTCGCGAAGGCCTGGGATGCTGTCGGCAAACGAGGCAGGAGCCAGATGGTAGGTACCCACAATGTAACTGGGTTTCTCCAATCCATTGCCGGAGATGCGGTAGAGCAACTGGGCTTGGGAATTTGAAAATCCAAAATTGAAAATTGAAATTAATGCTATTGCCCAAGAATACTTTTTCATATTATGGTGATTTAATTTCTATCTTGCGGTTCTGTGGCGGCCATCAGGCGTTCCTGTTCGTCGCGGAAGCGGTTGTTGATGATATAGACGTGGTCGAGCTTGTTGAAGTCGGTGGCAAGGAGTATCTTCACCTTGTAGAAGCCGCTGCCAGAAAGATTTTCGGCTTCCATCACATAACCCACGAGGATTCCCTCGGGGAAATCGTTGGCGAGACCCGAAGTGATAATGGTGTCGCCCTGAATGAACTTGTGTGTCGTAGGCACATCGATAACCTGCGCATAACGGTAGTCGGCACCATCCCACACCAGCGAACCGCTGATACCTGTACGCTTCACCTTAACGCTGTTGCGGCTGTCGCTGTGGAGTACGGGCATGATGGTGGCGAAATTATCGGAGACCGACATCACCACGCCCACGATACCATCTGGCGAGATGACCGCCATATCAGGAGCTATGCCGTGGGAACGGCCCTTGTTAATCATCACATAGTTATTTTGCTGGCTCCACGAATTTTTGATGACACGTGCCTCAGTATAAGTGAACCGCTGCTTGTAAACGGTATCCCTCACAGTGAAGGTGCTGTCGGTGTAACTGATATACGAGGAGGCGAGACGTGCCCTCAAGTAAGCATTCTCTGCCGCCAGACGGTCGTTCTCACTCTTCAATCCGAAATAGCCACTGATGCTGTGCACCCCTTCGTACCACCCACCGGCGATACTATTGGTCCACGAAATGAGTTTAGAGCTCTGATAGTAGCTGGTGCGTGACATCAGCACCACACATAGCGCCAGAAGAAAGAAGAAGACCACCACGTAGTCGTATTTCTTCAACAGTAATATCAGCCTGTTTCTATTCATTCAGACATTAACAAATTAACACATTCACGCATTCAAGAAATTCTCTATCACATTGCGGGTCTCTTTTACCGCCATTCCCAAGTCGTCGTTGACAATGGTAACATCGAATGCCGGAGCCTGTTTCAATTCTTCGGCACTACGGGCGAGACGTTTGACGATAGCCTCCTCGCTGTCGGTACCACGGCTGCGCAGACGTTGTTCCAACACCTCGATGCTAGGGGGCATCACAAAAATCGACAACGCGTCATCGCCGAAGTATTTCTTGATATTGCAGCCTCCATTCACATCGACATCGAACACTATTACCTTGCCGAGGTTCCAGATGCGGTCAATTTCGCTCTTCAACGTACCATAACAGGTGCCGCTGTAGACCTCCTCCCACTCGAGGAACTCGTCATTCGCCACACGGGCCATAAACTCGTCTCGAGAGAGGAAATAATAATCCTGGCCGTTCACCTCTTCGCCGCGCGGAGCTCGAGAGGTGGCGGAGATGCTGAAATCGAAGCAGTCGAAGCACTTCATCAATTCCTTGATGATGGTAGTCTTACCGCAACCCGAAGGTGCCGAGAAGAGAATCGCTTTGCCCATTTTATTGAGGTTTTAAAGGTTTCAAAGGTTTGAAAGGCTTAATGATTTGAGCCTTTTTTAACCTTTTCAACCGTTTTAACTTTATAACGGTCGTATTTAGAATTTTTTGTCAAAGACTTTGTAGAACGACTGTACCGCCAATGAGTTCTCGTCCCATTTATACTGCGTCGACACCTCGTTGACACAGAGCAAGGCTTCGTCACGGGTATCGATACTATTCAGGCGGAGAATAAAATCGTTGTAAGCCTTCATGTTGTTATGGAACAGCTCGCTCATGAAACTGAACTTGTCGTTGATATTGATAACGGTGCGAAGGTCAGACACCTTCTTGTTCAACACGCTGTCCACCTTGCGTTCACCGCTCTCTGCTTCACCTAAGGAGTCGCCGAGAGTACGCACCGTGGGTTTCTCCTCCACAGGGTGTTTCAGGTAGTCGAGCAGAGAGGCCTGCGTGCCAGTCTTGGAACTCTCTTCAGCGGGAGCCTGTTCCGCCACGGGTTCTTCCACCACAGCAGGAGCCTCTTGGACGGGCTTCTCCTCTACCGGCTCAGGAGCGGGGGCAATCTTCGGTTCCTCCTCGATAATCACCTCGTCGAAAAGGAGAGAGTTTTCGTTATTCTCCAGTTCTTCCATCTTGGGCATCTCATGAACGACCACGGGCTCGGGAGCGGGCTCAGGCTCCGGTTCGGGAGCAGGCTCGGGAGCAAGTTCGAACTCCGGTACCGGTGCAGCCACAGGCTCCGGTACGTGGGCAGGCTCAGGGACAGGCTCGGGATCCGGCGCACCCATGGCAGCCATCGTAGCCATCACGGTAGACGACAGCATCTCTTCGTCGGGCATCGTCAACTCCTCCTTCCGATCGTCAGCCTCAGCCTTCTGCTCCTCTGGGGTTTCGTCGTCGCAAAGTCGCAGAGCCACATCGTATAACCGACGCAAATCCTCCAACAACAAATCTTTCTCTATCTGGCTCACCTCTTCCTGGTGGCTCACAATCCGATTGGCGATGGCGCAAAGACGCTGCATGCCTTCTGTCAGTTCTTTGATATTGTCTTTCATTGTGCTATATTATTTCATCTTTCTGATAACAAAACCATTGCGCCGTTATAACGGCACACTTTCAGCGTGTAAAAATAGCACATTTTTTATTATCACTCGTGGATATAATAAAAAAGTTATCAAACCACATGGTTGATAACTCTTTATCTATTGATTTCCGGACGTTTATTTTCCCTTAAACTTCGCCACCATGTCAATATCATTCGGTTCTGGATCGTCTGGGATATAAGTCACCTTCAATAATGCTGTATCTTTCAAAAAATCAATACTTCCCACCTGTACTTTCACAATCTCGAGTCCCGTGCGCTGATGCAAGTCGGCAAGGAGTTCCTCGCGCCGGTCGGGCTTGACCAGCTCAATCTTCTCGTAGGTAATGATTTTCTGTGCGTTGCGATTCGACATGCCCACTGCTTCCAATATCCAAACCAGCAGGATAAATATCACGTTGACAGCAACGAACGACACGTAACTCGTCGCCATCCCGGCACCATTGATGATACTAATGCCGATAAGCACAAACAGGTAGGTCATCTCGCGGATAGGTAGCTGCTCTGTGCGGTAGCGTATCATGCTAAAAATACCAAACAGGCCTAGGGCAATACCCACTTCCACCTTCATATTCTGCAGTTGATAAAGGATAAAGAAGATGGCCATACTGAAAAGCATGTAGGTAAAATAATAATCGCGCCGACGACTTTTACGATAGTAGAAGAAGTGGGTAATTATCCAACACACCAACATATTAACACCAAAAAGAATGAGCATCCTCCATAGGCTGGGACCATCAAAGAACGGGACATCCAAAACCTCTATCGACTGGTCTCCCACCATAAATTCTCGGGCAATCTCGGGATCATAATCAGGCATATTCATATACTTTTACTTTATTCTTAAACCATCAATATACAGCAACTTAGACTTAAAACGATTTATCTTTGCCGACGAATCAGTCAAAGCGGTACCGATACAATACTTGCTCATGCGACGTGGAAGGATATGCATCTCATGCAGCGCCTTTTCGATATCGGACATCGGAGCCCCAACCTCATGTTTCACCTCGACAACAAGCAGGTGACTAATATCCCTATCTCTACCGGTGGCACGATTATGGAAAGAGATGCCGCTATCGAGAGTCACCCGTTCCTTCATCTCCTTATTCACCAATGTGATACGCTCAAATCTATTCTCCAAACAGGCATGCAAAGAAGTCACTGGGTAAGAAGTATTTCCATTCACAAAATCAGACACCTCCGGTATCTCTAAACTATTATCAAACAGGCGTGAGTCTATCGGTATCCTCACCTTGCTCGTTCTCCCTTTGTTGTCTTTATTCTTGATTTCAAAAAAAGTGGTGTCGGTCGAACGGTAGGTGCGCACACGCAATTTCTGTCGATTCAATTTCTCATTGTGATGCATTGTGTACATCGCCAGATCGTCGGTATCAAAATACAACGTGCGGTACGGAGCCACTGCCCCTCCATTCACATGCTGCACATAATAACTGTCCCCCACTCTCTCCAACAACATCTCCATCTGACTGACAGATGCCAAATACTTCCGGTCAACACGGTTCATCAGCCGCACGACCTTCATCTCCTCCAGCCCGATAGCCTCCATTTGCGTGAGTTGCGACATGATATGTGAGACATTCAACATGAGAAACCCTTAATCCCTACTTATTCGTATATTCAAAGGTCTTCGTCGATTCCAGTTTCCCGTTAGGCTTGTAGTTGTACTGCTTGGCTTTGGTGCCGTCTTCGTTATATTCGAATTTTTTGATACGGGTAGCATGGTTATTGTGGTCATATTCAATCTCTCGCAAACATTTTAGGCTATTGCCCTCATACTCATAAACCACACGTTTTTTCTGGCCATAAGAAGCATACTCTATTTCCTCTGTCTTGCGTCCCAATTCATCATAAGTGGCAATATGGTCTAAATAGGGGGTGTTGCTTCCCTGCCTCTGGTTCCATTCCCTCACCACAAGGTTTTTCTTTCGCTCACGTTTGCCCGTCTTATCATCCTGTGCCAGCACTACAGCCTCTCCTGCCAGGCAACACATCAACATCAACAAAAAATATCTCTTCATAAATATCACAAAATCGAAATGCAAAAGTACAAAAAAAATATAGAATATCTTTTTTTTTCTTATCTTTGCAGCTCGATACTATGGAACAACAATACATAACAGATTATAGGACAATAATTTAAAACAATTAAAGAACCCGACCTATTAATAACTGTTTATGAACTGGAAAGACGAATACAAAAGGAAAGTCTCCACGCCGGAGAAAGCCATCAAGGACATCCACGATGGCGATTGTGTAGTACTTGGACATGCGGCCGCAGTGCCTCGCGTGGTGCCTCACGCCATGGCCGAGCACTGTGAGGAGTATAACGACGTGCTTATCTTCCACATGACCACACTGGGTGACAACGAATTGCTCCACCCCCGCTGCTACGGTCATTTCCGCCATGTGAGCAATTTCCTCAGTGGCAATTCGCGTGATACCGTGAACCACCTGGAGGGCGACTTCTTCCCCGCTTATTTCCACGATGTGCCCGAGATGATCGGCGACGAGATTCCCTGCGAGGTGGCCATCTTCCAGGCCACGCCTCCCAACGAGGAGGGCTACTGCTCGCTGGGCGTGAGCTGCGACTACGCCCTCGCCGCCATCCGCCGCGCCCGTTCCGTCATCATCGAGACCAACGAACTCATGCCCTTCGTGGGCGGCGACAACATGATCCATGTGTCGCAAATCGACCATATCATCCCCTGCGCCTATCCCCTCCCCGAGCTCCACAGCGACGCTCCCTCGGAGGTGGAACAGGCCATCGGGCGTCACTGCGCGTCCCTCGTCACCGACGGCACCACCCTCCAGCTGGGTATCGGCGCCATCCCCAATGCCGTCCTCGCCGAACTGGGCGACAAAAACGATCTCGGCATCCACTCCGAGATGTTCAGCGACGGCGTGGCCGACCTCATGAAGAAAGGCATCATTAACGGCCGCAAGAAATCGATGCACAAAGGCAAGGTGGTGGCCACCTTCATCATGGGCAGCCGCGACCTATACAACTTCGTGGACGGCAACGAGGACATCGAGCTCTACCCTGTCGACTACACCAACGACCCCATCATTATCGCCCAGCAGTACCGCATGGTCTCCATCAACTCATGCCTCGAGGTGGACCTCATGGGACAAGTGGCCAGTGAGACCATCGGCATGCGCCAGTACAGTGGTATCGGCGGCCAGATTGACTTCGTGCGTGGTGCCTCCATGGCCCGCGAGGGTAAGAGCATCATCGCCATGCCCTCCACCGCCGCCGGCGGCACCATCTCGCGCATCAAGCCGTTCCTTACCCCCGGCTCTGCCGTGAGCACCACTCGCAACGACGTCAACTACCTCGTCACCGAGTACGGCATCGCGCGTCTCAAAGGCCGCACCCTGCAGCACCGCGCCGAGGACCTTATCCAGATAGCCCACCCCGACTTCCGCCCCATGCTCATAGAAGAGTACGAACGCCGCTTCCAGTGCAAATACCAACTGGATTGAGAATTGAAAATCGAAAACAATTATAATTATTGCCAAGATGAAAAAGACACTTTTTACCCTTTGCTTCATGGCGACACTGCTCTTCGTGAGTGGCAGCGTGAATGCCCAGAAGTATGAGTACAAGACCTATCCCAACGATCCGCTGAACGTCCGCGAGTACACGCTGAAGAACGGCCTGAAGGTGTTCATGAGCGTCTACAAGGACGCCCCACGCATCCAGACTTACATCGCTGTGCGTGCCGGTTCGAAGAATGATCCCGCTGAGACCACCGGTCTGGCCCACTACCTCGAGCATATGATGTTCAAGGGCAGCCACCAGCTCGGCACCACCGACTGGGAGCGCGAGAAAGTGGAACTCGACAAAATCGAGGCCCTCTACGAGGTCTACCGCAAGACCACCGACGACAAGCGCCGTGCTGAGATTTACCACCAGATTGACAGTATCAGCTACGTAGCCTCAACCATCGCCATCGCCAACGAGTACGACAAGTCGATGACCGCCATCGGCAGCGATGGTACCAACGCCTTCACCAGCAACGACTACACCATGTACGTGGAGGACATTCCGTCCAACATGCTGGAGACCTGGGCCAAGGTGGAGGCCGACCGCTTCCCCAACCTTGTCCTCCGTCTCTTCCACACCGAGCTGGAAGCCGTCTACGAGGAGAAAAACATCAGCTTGGCACAGGACAACCGCCGCGTCAACGAGGAGATGATGCGCGGGCTCTTCCCCCACCACCCCTACGGCACCCAGACCACCCTCGGCACCATCGAGCACCTCAAGAATCCCTCGATGACCAACATCTACCGCTTCCACCACACCTACTATGTGCCTAACAACATGTGCATTGCGATGGCTGGTGACTTCAATCCCGACGAGGCCATCAAGATTATCGACAAATACTTTGGCAGTTGGGTTCCCGGCAAAGTCCCTGAATTCCACAAGGTGAAAGAGGAGCCCATCACCAGCCCCATCATCCGTCTCGTCAACGGCCAGGACCCCGAGAGCCTTACCATTGCTTTCCGCATCGAGGAGGGCAATGGTAGCCGCGATGCCCTTCTGGCACAAGCCATGGAGTATGTGCTCAACAATGGCAGCTGCGGCCTCATCGACCTCAACCTCAACCAGAAGCAGCTCTGCCTCGGTGCCTATGCCGGATGCTACACGCTGAACGACTACTCCGCCTTCATGCTCGGCGGCCGCCCAACCCAGGGCCAGAGCCTCGGTCAGCTGCGCGACCTGTTGCTCGAGCAGGTAGAACTCCTCAAGCAAGGCAAGTTCGACATCGACCTCATCAAGGCTGGCATCAACCAGCTGAAGCTCCAGATTATGAAGCAGGCCGAGAGCAACAACAGCCGCGCCAGCCAGATGGCCTACGCCTTCGTGCAGCACCAGACCTGGGACAAGGTGTGCAACGAAATCCATGAACTTGAGAAGATTACCAAACAGGATATCGTCGACTTCGCCAACCGCATCTGCAAGGACAACAACTACGTCATTGTCTTCAAGCACCAAGACACCCCCGACCCCATTGCCAAGGTTGTCAAACCCGCCATCACCCCCATCAGCGTGAGTCGCGACAACGAGAGCGCTTTCCTGTCTCAGATAAAGGCCGATGCCGCCAAGGCCAAGCCCATCCAGCCCGTCTTTGTCAACTTCAAGAAAGACCTCCAGAAAGGCAAGACCGCTAACGGCAGCGAGGTGCTCTATGTGAAGAACGTCGAGAACGGCACCTTCACCCTGCAGTACCGCTTTGAGTTCGGCAGTTCGGTCGATAAGACCATCGGCATGGCCGCCAACTTGATGGAATACCTCAACACCGACAAGCACACCGCCGAACAACTGCAGGAAGAGTTCTACAAGCTGGCCTGCAGTTACAGCGTACATGTGAGCGACGAGTATATCACTGTGAGCGTCAGCGGTCTGGCCGAAAACATGGAGAAAGCCATGACCCTCGTCGAAGAGATTATGGCTGGCGCACAGCCCAACGATGAAGCCCTGCAGATGCTTGTGGAACGCCTCATCAAGAGCCGCACCGACAACAAGACCAACCAGCGTGCCGCCTTCCGTGCCCTAAACACCTATGGCGTCTGGGGTGAGGAATACATCAAGAGCAACGTCGAGAGCGACGCCCAGCTGCGTGCCTACACCGCCAAGCAGCTTACCGACGCCTTGCACGGCCTCTTCCAGTATAAGCACCGTGTGCTCTACTACGGCCCGCTGACCCTCAAAGAGGCCACCGCCGCTGTCGACCGCATCCACAAGGTGAAACCCACCAAGGATGTGCCTGCCAACAAGGTCTACCAGCCCGTGGCCACCAACGAAAATGTGGTGCTCTTCGTCGACTACAACGCTAAAAACACCTATATGACCGAATACTTCCGCGGCACCGAAATCAGCACCCCGCTCTTCCCGAAGGTCAATCTTTTCAACGAGTACTTCGGAGGCTCGATGAACGCCATCGTCTTCCAGGAGATGCGCGAGAAACGTTCCCTGGCCTACAGCGCCAGCAGCTACTACACCAACAACGGCCGCAAGGACGGCTATTTCTACAACAGCGCCAACATCATCACCCAGAACGACAAACTCTTCGATGCCCTCGACGCCTATGAAGAACTCTTCAACGACATGCCCGAGGCCGAGGCCAACTTCAAGCTGGCACAGGATGCCCTTCTCGCCGGCACCCGTACCGCCCGCACCACCAAGTTCAACATCATCAGCACCTACCTGCAGTGCGAGAAGATGGGCTGGAAGGAACCTCTGCGCAAGCAGAACTTCGAAGCCTACCAGAAAATGAAGATGGCCGACCTGGTGAACTTCCAGAAGCAGTACATCAAAGGCCAGAAGAAAGCCTACCTTATCCTCGGTAAGGAGAGCGAAATCGACTTCAACCGCTTGGCAAAGTTCGGCAAGGTGAAGAAACTCACGCTGGATGAAATCTTCGGATATTAATAAACTCTTCTCAAAAGACAATGGCAGCCTCCTTGTGGCTGCCATTGTCTTTATTATGCTGAGTCTAGTACTTTGCGGCCGCACCCTGAAAGACTTTCCGGCCTACACCCATGGTTGGGCTCAGTCGGACTGGTACGCTATCGCTCACGGATTTGTGAACAACGGCTACGACCTGTTCCATCCAGAGACGATGATTTACAACAAACAGTTTCCCGGCACTTGGTCGGAAGCGAGTGAGACCACCATCACGTCGGCCGATTTCCCGATACATGAATACATCGTCGCCCTGCTGATGGGTGTGAGCGGAAACTACGAGCCCTCGGTGTTCAGAACATGGACGCTGTTGGTGAGTCTGATAGGGCTCTGGTTCTTTTTCCTGCTCTGCCGCAGGCTCACGCGGTCGTGGGTGAAGTCGGTAGGGATAACACTACTGGCGATAGCCTCGCCGGTCTATGCCTATTACATGGCAGGCTTCATCCCAAGCATCCCTGCTTTGGCCATGATAATGGCGGGATTGTGGGCATACGTGAAATACTATCAGGAAGAGCGCATGACCTTCTGGCACCTCAGCGTGGCATTGCTCTCGCTGGGCGCAATGGTTCGCACTTCGCAGTTGGTGGTGCTGGTGGCCGTTTGTGGTTTCGAACTGCTGCGGGTGCTGCGCAAAGAGAGCACCTTCTGGAACAAGTTGCCCGCCGTAGTGGCAGGATTTGCCGCCATCGGCGGATACATGCTGTGGAACGCCCACCTGAGGGCGGAACACGGGACACTGTTTCTGAGCGAACTGATGCCTCCAAGGAATGGCGAGGACTGGACCAATGTGGTAGAGGCTGTCAAGGAAAGATACATGTATTCCTACTTCGGACTGGTGCAGCAGATTGTGATAGCCGTGGTGGCCGCCGCAGGCCTTATCGCTCTCGCCATACACCATTTCCGCATTGGTTCTCACATTTCACCTTTCACCTCTCACCTTCACCCAAAGGACACCCTCGAAAAAAGAGGGAAGAAGCTTCCTCTGGGTTGGTTCGCTGTCCTCTGGCTACTGGGTGAGTTTCTGTTTATTGTAGCCATGTGGCGTCAATTCCGGGACCATAACTACTACTTCCTCGACTGTCTGTGGCTGCCCACACTGGCGATAACGGCCCTGCTGGCAGCCTCGATACCTTCACCCAAAGGGCGTTGGTGGACACTAGGCGGTATCGGCATGCTGGTGGTACTAGGTGGGCATATGGTGTGGGAAGCACGTACTGAAATTGACGAGCGCAACTCGTGTTGGGATTTGGCGCAGATAAACGTTTGGCACTACTGGGGCAGCGACCGATGGCTCGACGAGGTGGGCGTGAGCCGCGACGCGAAGATACTCTCGGTGGCATCCTACCCGCAGAACTCTCCTTTTTTGATGATGGGACGCAAGGGCTACTCGGTGATGTGGTTCGGCGAGGACCAGATGGATGTGACCCACCTGACTGAAAAGGCGCTGGAATTTCCCTTCGACTATGTGGTGGTGGAAAACTATGCCGTGAGTGAGTTTTTTGAGCGTTACAAAGCCATTATGAGTCGCCTTGTGCGAGTAGAAAGCACCAACGATTTATCACTCTGCACAGTGGCCGACAGCGTGGTGAACAAAACTGCCGACGACTTCTTTAACAGATGATAATAACTCAAAAACAGAAAATGCCGATTTTGGCAGCAGCGGTGGTTCTTTTCTTTGTCACCGCAGGGTTGCTGCATGCCCTGCTTGGCCAACAGAGCGCATACGATATCGTAAAAGGTATGCTGAAGACCTATGCTGTGGAGCGTCATGATGACGGTTCGTGGAATGCACGGAATGTGGAAGAGCCTTACGAGAAGGTGACGAACGACAAGATGATTATGTGGGACGCTGCCCACTACAATAGTATCAAAGAATACCTCTACCGTTCCCCTTATGACCCCAAAGGGAAAGACTATGCCTTCTTCCCTCTCTTCCCGTTACTGTGGCGTACCACAGGGCTTCCACCTTTGGGGATTTGCCTCCTCAACATTCTTCTCTTCGCCATCGGTGCCACTTTATTGGCCTCTCTTTTCAGGAACAAGATGCCGGCGTGGATGTTTCTGTTGGCGCTCTGCATGCCCTATCTGGTCATTTTTGCCATTCCTTACAGCGAAGCCCTGTTCTTCATCACTACCGCCACGGGCCTCTATGGACTCATTAAACGGCGCTACTGGATTTTCTTCCTCGGATTCCTGCTGGCCTCCATGACTCGTTCCGCAAGCAATATCCTGCTGGTGGCATGGCTGATTACCGACCTGCTGCTATGTCTCCGCCACAGGGAAACCTGGAAGAGTTTCTTCCGCAATGTAGCCCTGCATCTGGCACCAGTGGCAACTGGCGTACTCGCTGTTATAATTATTCAACATCTGCGTGGCGCCGGGAGCCCCTTCCAGTTTGTCAGTGCTCAAGGCCTCTGGGGAAAAGAACTTTCGTTGCCCTCTTGGCCCTTCACCGACTGGAGTGTAGAGGGGAAGAGCGTTACCTGGCCGTTGATTTTCACACTCTTCATCCCCGCGCTGGCGTGGCTCGCCACAAAACTATTCTCCGCACTCCGTCATAACGAAGTCAACGAGACGACCGAAACCTCACGCGAGTGGCAAACCGCCAGGATACTTTCCGTGCTTTTCTTTGTCGGCAACATCGTGCTGGCTCTGTTCACCCAGAAAGGCTGCATGTATTCGCAGGCGCGGCTGCTAACCTGCACTTCATTCTTCTTTTTCCTCCTGTTCGACTGTGCAAGTCAGCCCGTTCCCAAAGTTTGGCGATGGGTTATCGCCACCTTCCTAATGGTGTCGGCGGTCTACTGCCACACGATGCTATTGGGCACCAGCACTCTGGGATGTATCATCACATTACTGCTCATCTCGATGGTATTCTTCCACCATTGGATGAAGCCTTGGTTGCGATACACCCTTGTGGGAATCCTTTTGCTACTGAATATTTTCTGGACAGCCTACCTATTCAACTGTTTCTTGAACGGCGGTTGGATTTTCACCTAAGGCTATTCGACGACAATCTCGTACACCCGCCCTTCGATGTCATTGGCATTGTATGGGAGAAATCCCTGCATAAAGACTATCGGAGGCCACCATTCGGAGTAGTGGTATTCCTGAGTGACGATGCAGAGCATCTGGTTGTCGGGAATGGCGGTGAAGCGGTCGTTCATATAGCCCACCACACGCATGTGGTCGGGGTCGGGACCAATACGCCAGATAATCTCCCGGGGCTTCCACTCAATCTCGTAGTAGTAATAATCGTTGTCGAAAATACTGTTTGAAATGGGAGTCTTGGTGGTCAACGCCTTGTAGGTCTCGTACCACCGCATTGCCTCAAACCGCTGGTCTTCATAGGGGATGCTGACAATGCCTGCCTGATAGTATTGGGGCTCGCTACAGGCAAGGTCCCAGTTGGTGCAGCAGTACATCACATCGCTGTTCCTTCGGCCGTCTTCTCTTTTCAAGAGGCGGTCAATGCCGTTGTAATAGTCCCGCGTCCAGTAGCGCGAGGCTTTCACTATCTCAATGTCTATCTCGGAATAGTTGTCGCGCAGGTGCCTCTCGGGTGTTTCGCTCTCGTCGCCCTTGCCGATGTAGCCACCGTGATAACTGGGGCGGCGAAGGTTCCACGCCCCCTCGTCCTGATAGATGAGCCAGAAGGCATAGGTGAGGCCGTTCCAGACATTCTGGCGGTTGAGCATGGGGGGAAACTTGATTTTGCCCCTGTATTTCCCATAGGAGAAGCCCACACGGGTCTTGACACCGGTCGATTCCTTCTTAGGATGCGCCAACCCGCGGTTGCCCGGATTGATAAGCGAGAGGTAGTCGCCCGTAGCAGAAGGATGTACGGTGGCTCCCGGACAGTCGGTAATCTGGGGGTAATCGTAGAGGAGACGGGAGGAGTCATAAAGGAATGGCGCCGTGATGTAGTCAGTCAGCGAGAAGCTGTCGATGTCGCACACCAAGGGGATATTGCGCAAGGTGTACTGCTGGCTGATAGCAGGGAAAAACTGCTGATAGAGCGCATGCCTGTAGAGCGAGGTGTCGCCCCCTACTCTGCCGTACTCCTCATGCTTGCTTGGATAGGCCTTGCGGATCTGGGTTTCATCGATGTAGACACCCTGCTGGGGAGTCAGGACGGCACGGGTACGCAGCACCTTGCTGCCCTTGAGCAGGGAGCGGTGGGAGCTGGCATGATGTTTGAACCATGCGTATGGATTCACGAAATGGCTGTCGGCAGCAGTCATGCCGATGTGCTGCACCTCGTCGGGAATCTCGGCCATTCCCTCCTCGTCGCACACCACCAACAGGAACGAGTAGCATCCAGTACGAGGGTTGCGTTTCCAACGGTGGTTGACATCGCCGCCGTCGTGACGACGCTGATTGAGCACCCAGCGGGTGTCGAGGAAGAGCTGTTCCTCCAGCGTTCGGTTGTTCTGCGGCGCCGCCACCTGACTCACATAGCGGAACCAATGGGTGTCGGCACGTATCTCCCGCTCTATGGCCTGCAAAGCCTCGAGGCTGCAATCGTAATCCGAAAGGTCGACACCATAGTAGATGCGCTCGTCGCGGGGATTGCCCACGATGCGGAAACTGTCGACAATATGGCCGTCGGCAGGAACCGGCTTGAAACCCACGCCGACATCCTCCCATGAGCCATAGAAGTTCTCGTGGCACAGAGAATCGTCCTCATCGAATTTGTAGCTCTCGTTTTGATAGTATATCTTGTAGTAGAGCCGCTTGTCGGACAAGGTGTCGAACTCAAAACGGAACCGTTCCCCTTTGGCGGGCAGCACGACACCTTCTAAAACCGCATTTTCAAGGTCCATATCCATGCACACGGTATCGCCCTCATAACCCACCATAGGGTCGAATGAACCGCAATAGGAATCTCGACTTTCAACGGGGCGGGAATCGCGACAGGAAGCAAAAAACAAGAGTAGCGGAGCCGCCATAAGAAGTAGGAGATGCTTCATAACGACCCTGGATTAGAAGATTTCCTTGATGGTCTGCGACTGGCCGTTGATGACAAAGGTGTCTCCTACCGTGTGACCCTTGACGGCCATATAGATGGGGGTCTGGGCGCTAATGGCAAACCAAACCTCATTACCGACAGAGAACTTGCCTGCTCCAATACTCAAGAAGAATTTCTGACGGTCGGTGACCACGCAGGCGCCATGCTCGACAGTGTCGAAGGACGGCAGCTTCTGTAAGTCCTGCAGACAACGGATGCCGGCCAAAGCGTTGCTGTACTGACGGGCATACATATCCCTCGACCGCATCATCTTGGTGCGGTAGGAGTCGTAGCGGTCCACGTTGGCACCGTAGTCGTTGCTCTGCTGCTGGGCAGAGTCCATCTCCTGCTTGGCTATAGTAGCAATATGCTCCTGCTGTTTGATGCAGGAGCATATTACTTGTTGGCGTTTTTCTTCTCGAGTCATTATCTTGTTCTCCCAGGATACACCTTCAGCGCCTCTTCGAGGCACTTCATGGCCTTCTTGAGGTCTTCGATGCAGATGCAGTAGGTGATGCGGGCCTGATGACGACCGCGCTCGGGATCGACATAGAATCCCGTGGCGGGGGCCAGCATAACGGTGGCACCTTCGTACTGGAAGTCCGTCAGCAGCCACTGGCAGAACTTGTCGCTGTCGTCGACAGGCAGGTCGATAACGGTGTAGAAAGCACCCTTGGGCATCGGGCAGAAGCATCCGGGAATCTTGTTGACTCCCTCGACCACCACATTGCGACGGGCAATATACTCGTTGTATACACCATCGAAGTATTCCTGCGGGGTCTCAACGGCTGCCTCGCCAAAGAACTGACCGAACGACGGGGGGGAGAGACGGGCCTGGGCCAGACGCATGGCGATGGCATAGACCTCGCTGTTGCGGGTCACCATGCAACCTACACGGGCACCGCAGGCGCTATAGCGCTTCGAGACGGAGTCGAACAGGATGGTGTTGCGCTCCAGCCCCTCCAGCTGCATGACGCTGAAATGCTTGTGACCGTCGTAGCAGAACTCGCGGTACACCTCGTCGGCGAACAAGAACAAATCGTATTTCTTCACCAAACCGGCCACCTTCAGCAACTCCTCGTGGGTGTAAAGATAACCCGTGGGGTTGTTGGGGTTGCAAATCATAATGGCGCGGGTGCGCGGAGTGATGGCTTTCTCGAACTCCTCGATGGGAGGCAGGGCGAAGCCCGTCTTGATGTCGCTGGGAATGGTGACAATCTTGGCGTCACACAGCTTGGCGAAGGTGTTGTAATTGGTGTAGTAAGGCTCGGGGATGATGATTTCGTCACCGGGGTTGAGGCAGACGGTGAAAGCCATCTGCAGGGCCTCGCTGCCGCCGTTGGTGACGATAATCTGGTTGGGGGTCACGTCGATACCATGGCGGTGATAGTAGTTGCAGAGGGCACGACGATAGGAAGGAATACCTGCCGAATGGCTGTATTCCAGCACACCTTTACTCTCAGCCATCTCGTGGGCTTTGCTGGCCAAAGCTTCAAGGGCACCCTTCGGGGTCTCGATGTCGGGCTGTCCGATATTCAGGTGGTAGACATGGATGCCACGCTCCTTGGCAGCATCGGAGAAGGGAACAAGTTTACGGATAGCCGACTGGGGCAGATCCAATCCTTTATTCGAAATCTGAGGCATGTTGATGTGTCGTTTTTATTTACTTCTTGGGAGCTTCAACGGCCTTCGCGGGTTCGGCGATCTTCACGGGAGCCGCCTGGGGTTTGGGCTGGATCTGGGGCTGAGCCTGGCTGCCGCCTTCCTGAACGACATTACCCTTGATTTTCAGCACCACACGGGGATTGTCGACAGCGTTGCTGGTGACGGTGACGGTCTTCGAGAAACCACCCACATTGTTGGTGTTGTACTTCACATCAATGGTACCCTCTTTACCGGGCATCACTGGTTTCTGGGTGTAGCTGGGAGTGGTGCAGCCGCAGGAGGCCTTCACATTGGAGAGGATGAGGGGCTCGTTGCCCTCGTTGACGAAAGTGAAAGTGCACTTGCCGTCGCCACCCTTCTGGATGGTGCCATAGTTGTGCTCGGTTTCGATGAAACGAATCTTCGCGCCGTTGGCAGGGACTTCGTCTTTTTTAACATCCTGTGCGTTTGCCATTCCAAATGCCATCGAGGCAAAGAGGCAGATCAATGCAAATTTCTTCATGTTATTAGATTTTAATGTTTGTATTTCAGTTATTTACAATTATCAACTATCAACTGCTAACTGTCAACTCTCAATTCATTTTGGCTTGCAAAATTACTAAATTTTTAGTACACACAAACAAAAATTTATTGCAAAAAAATCTAAAATAATTGCAACACATTAATTTTCAACAGTCAGAGACAGGTTCCTCACAATGACATCCACCTTCCCGTCGTTCATCCTGACACGAAGCCACTCCCCGATACGCTTTACCGTCTCCCATTCGAGTCTCACCCCTTCCTGCGGGGTCACCACAGCCGTCAACACCCCGCCCATCTTGCCGACAGTCACCGTCTTCACCTCGGGGAACAGCGGCACCGCCTCTTTCGACACATTCGTCGAGAGGGTATCGAAAGCCGCCACCGCAGCCAACTGGTGCTGCAGGTCGGACACCTGCTGGCTCAGCACGGCATTGGCATGCTCGGCAGTGCTGAGCGTCGTGGCCAACGCCAGGTCTTCGGTGTTCTCGGCCTGAATCACCACCAACGCCACATCCTCGAGGCCGTAGAATTGCATGCGCGCACGGGCCTCTGCGATTCGGGCTTCGGTAATCTCCTTGCCTACCGCCACCACCCGCAGGGTGTCGCCTTTCAGTTGCGACGACAAAATATGTGTGCCCGACTGGTCAAACTCGGCTTTGACGAACTGCTTCTTGCTGTTCTCCTGCATATTCTCCCTCACAATATTCACCGTCAGGATGGCTGCCGGAATCATGGTGAGCAACACCAACGAGTAGACCACCTTGCGGCCACGCCGCACAGCCTCGGAGTCAAGGTTCTGCACCGAATGGAAACGCATCAACTTCACCCCCAGGAACGTCGAGGTGGCGATAAACACTGTATTGATGAAGAAGAGGTAGAAAGCCCCGAAGAAATAGGGCCACTGCGCCGTCGCCAAGCCATAGCCTGCGGTGCAGAGCGGCGGCATCAAAGCGGTGGCAATGGCCACACCGGGAATCACCTGTCCCTTGCTCTTGGTGGTCAGCGCCAGCACACCGGCAGCACCACCGAAGAAGGCTATCAGCACATCGTAGAGCGTCGGCGACGTGCGCGCCAGCAACTCGCTCTGCGCCTCGCTCAGCGGCGAGAGGAGGAAGTAGACCGTCGCCGTCACCACCGAGATCAGGGTGGCCACGCCGTAGTTCTTCAGCGACTGCTTCAGCAGTTCCAGGTCACTGATACCCACCGAGAGGCCCATCCCGATGATGGGGCCCATCAGCGGCGAGATAAGCATGGCACCGATAATCACCGCCGTCGAGTTCACGTTCAATCCCAACGACGCGATTAGGATGGCGAACATCAGAATCCACAGATTCGTCCCGCGGAACACGATAGCCCCCTTCACCTGGTCGATCACCGACTGCTCCTCTTCCTTGGCAGGCATCAGGTTGAAATACTTGACCAACGTCTTCCTTACATACCGATAATTGATTTTCATATAACAGAGATATTTCGAGTATTAACGCTTCATTCTCACTTTTATTGCATAGATGTCCCCTCCATTTGATGTATAGCTGACAACTGATATGGAAATTTGCTTTTATCATTTTTTTGGGGGAGATACGGTAAGACCCCATAGGTCCTGCCAGTTTAAAGAAATGCGAGCAATCTAACAATCAACTCTTTGTGAAGAATATGAAAAATATTTTTACCATTAATGGTGATGGTATGGATTTTTTTCGTATCTCTGCAGGAGAAACCATAATATTTTGTTGCCATGAAAGTATGGACTATCCTGTACATGACGAATGTGATCCAAATAACACAAACGATTGAATTATCATGAAAAAGGAGTTTTTCTTTGTTTTGATGCTCTTCCTGACAACGGTCGGAATTCAGGCGCAGGACACCATCAACCGGTTGAGTCCAAAGTATTATGTCAATCATCCGCATTGGTCAGATGACACTCTAAAATTAGATACAGCATATTGCACTTCGCGTTATTGGTTTAGTGCGAATGCCCATGGGGAAACGGCCAAGCAATGTTACGCAAAAGATTCGCTAAAAATATATGGTGTTGCCGCTGCAATCGATATAGGGGCTGGGCAATCACAATCAAATGTTATTGACACCTCTTATGATTCGGTTTGTGAATACATCAGGCTCTACAAGAAAAATCCTACAGGGAATTTGGATGTTATTGCCCAGACCCAAGTGTGTGCCCTGGATTCGATTGTGGGCTATTTGATGTTTTTACCACAAGAGAACCTGATGGGCATCTACGAATCCTATTTCGAGGATGGGCCGATAACGGTGGTGGATACATTCTACGTCGGGTTTACACAATACCTTGACACCCAGACAGTAGTTGATGGTCGGAATATGTGGCTCCATTGGCGTATGTGTTTGGGTACTGTAGGCAGATATTGCACAGATGTCCCCGATTTCCCACTTGAACTACACGATATAGTATATAGTCATGATAATTATTCAGGTTGGCAAAGATACTTCAAAAAGGTGTACCTTTTCCCAATATATAATCCCGAAGAGATATACCCTCCCACCCCCGAAGGCATAGCAGAGAGGGGAGTGCTGGAGCGGTATGTCACGGTGTCGCCCAACCCGGCGCGGACGGAGGTGAAAGTGGTGTCGAGCTTCCCCATCAAGACAATGGAGGCTTTTAATGCCACAGGCCAAAAGGTGTGCTCGCTGCCTGCCTCGGGGCCGCAGGCCGTTCTGGACGTGCGGGAATGGCCCTCGGGAACATACGTGCTCAATATAAACACCATGGCCGGGATGGTCACGAAAAAGGTAGTCGTGTTGGAATAGTTCGAACGAACTATATATCAAGCCATTGCATAGACAAAGAAAATATTTTCACCATTTTTGGTGAGAATATGGATTTTATTTCGTATCTTTGCAGGCACTTATTTATAGATTGGAAACCAATATATTAATCTTATAACATTAAAATTATGGCATTTAAAGGACAAATCATCATCGATACCGAGCGCTGCAAAGGCTGCGGAGTCTGCGTACCCGTCTGCCCGATGAAGTGCATCGCGTTGTCGAAAAATGTAAACGGTAAGGGTTACAACTATACCGAGACCGTGAATGACAGTTGCATTGGCTGCGCCAGCTGCGCCATGGTGTGCCCCGACGGCGTGATCTCCGTTTACAAGAAAAAAATCTAAACGAAAAGAAAAGAAAGGAATACTATGGCAAGAGAACTTCAACTGATGAAGGGCAATGAAGCTATTGCCCGCGCAATGATTGCCAGCGGTTGTGACGGTTACTTCGGTTACCCCATCACCCCGCAGAGCGAAGTTATGGAAACCCTGATGGCTGAGAAACCCTGGGAGACCACCGGTATGTGCGTGCTGCAGGCCGAGTCGGAGGTTGCCTCCATCAACATGGTCTACGGCGGTGCCGCCACCGGTAAGAAAGTCGCCACCTCGAGCTCCAGCCCCGGAATCTCGCTGATGCAGGAAGGTCTGACCTACCTCGCCGGCGCCGAAATCCCCTGCTTGGTTGTCAACGTCATGCGTGGTGGCCCCGGTCTCGGTACCATCCAGCCCTCGCAGAGCGACTACTTCCAGAGCGTGAAGGGTGGTGGTCACGGCGACTACCAGCTCTACACCCTCGCCCCCGCCTCGGTGCAGGAGATGTACGACTTCGTGTTCGATGCTTGGGACATCGCCTTCAAGTATCGCAACCCCGTCCTCATCCTCTCCGACGGTGCTATCGGACAGTGCATGGAGAAACTCTACACCCGCGACAACGTGGCTCGTTGGACCGAGGAAGAGCGCCGCAAGAACGCCCCTTGGGGCACCTGGGGCAAGCCTGCCACCCGTAACCACAACATCATCACCTCCCTCGAACTCGAGAGCTCGCGTCAGGAAGTCTTCAACCTGAAGCTTCAGGCCAAATACGCCGAGATGAAAGAGAAAGAGGTCCGCTACGAGATGCTGAACTGCGAGGATGCCGACTACATCATCGTCGCTTATGGTTCGAGCAGCCGTATCGCCATGAAGGCCATGCAGATGGCCCGCGAGAAAGGCATCAAGGTGGGTCTGTTCCGCCTGATCACCCTCTTCCCCTTCCCGACCAAACAGCTGGCCGAGGTCGCCGCCCACGTGAAGGGTATCCTTTGCGTCGAGATGAGCGCCGGCCAGATGATCGAGGACGTGAAGCTGGCCACCAAGTGCGGTGTGAAGACCGAGCACTTCGGCCGCTTCGGCGGTATCATCCCCACTCCCGGCGAGGTCCTGGAGGCTCTTGAAAACAAAATCATTAAATAAATGCTTGAATGTTTGAATGTGTGAATGCTTGAGTGCTAACGCAACCCAATATTCAAACAATCAAACAATCAAACAATCAAACAATAGAAGAAAATATGAATCAAGATATTGAAGCTCGCAAACAAGCGCTGTTGAAAGAGGGTTACGAGGAGGTTTACACCCGTACCAAGGTGCTCACCGACGCCGTCATGCACTACTGCCCCGGTTGCGGTCACGGCACCACCCACCGCCTCATCGCCGAGGTTATCGACGAGATGGGCATTCAGGACAACGTCGTCGGCGTCAGCCCCGTCGGATGTTCCGTTTTGGCCTACAACTATTTCGATGTCGACTTCCAGGAGGCCGCCCACGGCCGCGCTCGACCTCGCCGCTATCGGTACCGCCGAGACCATCCATGCCGCCAACCGTGGCGAGAACATGACCATGATCTTCGTCAACAACGGTATCTACGGTATGACCGGTGGCCAGATGGCCCCCACCACCCTCGTCGGCATGCGCAGCGCCACGACCCCCTACGGCCGTCGCGTCGACCTCAACGGTTATCCCCTCCGCATGACGGAACTCCTCTCCACCCTGCCCGGCACCTACTACGTGACCCGTCAGAGCGTGCAGAACCCCGCCGCCGTCCGCAAGGCCAAAGCCGCTATCCGCAAAGCCTTCGAGAACCAGAAACTGAAGAAAGGTCTCAGCTTCGTGGAGATCCTCTCCAACTGCAACAGCGGCTGGAAGATGACCCCTGTGGCCGCCAACAAGTGGATGGAAGACAACATGATGCCCAACTACCCCATCGGCGACATCAAAGTCGACGGCAAGATTGTCGAGGGTATCGATGCCAACCGTCTCGTTTTGGATCACCCGCTGACCGTTCAGCAATAACGAATGCTTGAATGCTTGATTGCGTGAATGCCTGAGTGCTTGCGCAGTCAATTACTCAAACAATCAAACAATTAAACAATCAAACAATAAGAAAAATGACTGAAGAAATCATCATAGCCGGTTTCGGTGGACAGGGTGTCCTCTCGATGGGTAAAATCCTTGCCTACTCCGGAGTTATGCAGAACAAAGAGGTCAGCTGGATGCCCAGCTACGGCCCCGAGATGCGTGGTGGTACCGCCAACGTCTCCGTCATCATCAGCGACGAGCGCATCAGCTCGCCCATCATCAACCAGTTCGACACCGCTATCATCCTCAACCAGCAGTCGCTGGATAAGTTTGAGAGCGCTGTGAAGCCCGGTGGTTACCTCATCTATGACCCCAACGGCATCACCCACGAGCCCACCCGCAAGGACATCAACATCTACAAGATCGCCGCTACCGCCAAAGCCCAGGAGCTCGGCATCAGCAAGGTCTTCAACATGGTGGTCCTCGGTGGCTTCCTCAAGCTGAAACCCATCGTCGACAAGCAGTACATCCACGAAGGTCTGGAGCACTCCCTGCCCCAGCGCCACTGGAACCTCATTCCCCAGAACGAGGAAGCTATTGAGATTGGTAAAGGCATCATCGAAGCCGTCCAGACTCTGTAAGAGCAACACTTACATAAAAGAAGAGCCCCGACCCAACAGTCGGGGCTCTTTTTTTCCCCCACAACATACCCTCTCACAGTACCCTGTACGTCTTTTCTTTCATCGTTCATTCGTTTCTGATGGTAGAACAATGGTAAACCAACAGATAACCTATAGTCAAAAAGGTTCACTTCACATAAGGAGAGAACCCCTTTAACCATTAATCTTTAAACGTTAAACGTTACTAATAGATAGTACTCTCGTCGGCACCTTCCTCTTCCTGCTGCTGGACTCTCTGTTTGAGGCCGTTGTTGATTTTCCAAGAGAAGCCAAGGGTCACCGTCGGCGAGAGGCGCTTGGCGCTGACCACGCGGTTCATCTGGGCATCATAGGTCTTGTGACCCCAACCACCGGTGCAGAGGACGTCGGAGACACGCAGGTTGATGGTGCCGCGTTTGTTGAAGACATCCTTCTTCACCGCCAAGTCGACCCAGTAGTTGGCTTCCATCTCCGTCTGCAGGTCGAGCCACGGAGCCCAGTACTGGCCGCTGAGCTGGAGGGTCCAGTCATTGGGCAGGTTCATATAGGAGCTGAACTTGCCGCTGGCTTGGAACGACGACTTGTCCTTGTTGCCCAACAGGGCGGTGCCCTCGATGGTGCTCTCGTAGAGGTTCACGCTGACATTGATTTTCCACCATTGCAGTATCTGCCAGTCGAAGATGAACTCGAGTCCGTAGTTGTAGCCGGTGCTGAGGTTGAAACTTGTGGAGGCGCGGTAGCCGTCATACTGGGCGTTGTAGGGCTCCCACCAAGCGTAGTAGGCCGCGCTGTCGGCACACCACATGAATCCGTAGCGGGTAATCATGTTGTTCGTCTGACGGTAGTAAGCCGAAGTAAAGATATTCACCTTGTCGATACCCAGGTTGTAGGAAATCTCGAAGGCGTTGGTGTATTCTGGGTCGAGGTTGGGATTACCGAAACTAATCTGGTCGCCCTCACGGACATCGACATAGGGGTTGAGGTCCCAGAAATGGGGACGGTGTACGCGGCGGCTGTAGCTCACCTGCATGCTCTGCTGTTCGTTGATTTTATAGGATAGGTGCAGCGTGGGATAGAGTTGCCAATAGCGCTTTTCGATAGGGGCGGTGGCGGGATGGTTGAGGTCCTTGCCGTCGATGGAGGAATACTCGCCGCGCAGGCCTGCCTGCAACGAGAGTTGCTCGGTGAGGCCACCGCCAAGGGTGCCGTAGATTGCATGCACATGCTGGCTGTAGTCGAAATGCGTCGACGAAGTGGCGTCGTAGACATGCGTGTTGAGGTTGTGGGCGGCATCGTAGGTGGTGCGGTAGTAGTCGGCCCGCTGGTCGGGCCAATCCATGCGCCCCTCATAGCCCGTCTCCAAGCGCCAGCCCTCTTTGCCAAAGAAACTGTCGAGCGGGCGCAGCCAGTTGAGCTTGAGGTTCAGTGCCTGATGGTGGTTCTCCGTCTCGCTCTCGCGAAGGTAGTAGTGGTCCCACTGCGCGGCGGCGTCGCGGTAAAGCTGCTCCTGCTCGCCGTCGCCCGTCACCTTGCGGGTGCTGAAGGTGGCGTCGAAGGTCAACTCCTCGTCCTTGCGGTCGAATTTCTTCGTGTAGAGGAGATTGAAGGAGTGATTGAAATTGACGTTGTCGCTCGTCGAGGTCTGGTCGTAGTGCAGAGAATCGTTGGGGGTATAGACATCGTGGGCATAGATGTCGCTGTTGCGATTGCGATTGCCGCCACGCAGCTGGTAGCTGAGTAGTAAGCTGTTGTGCTCATCGAAGTAGTACTCGCCGCCGATTTTGACGCTACCCATGTAGTTGGGGTTGACGCTGTACTGGTCGATGTCGTAGTGCGAACGCGTGGTGCCGTTGAGATTCAGATATTCGATGTCGGAATTCGAGTAGTTGCCGCGCTGACGCACGCCACCGTCGGCGTTGAAGAAGAGGTTATACTTCTCGGTGGTGTAGTTGAGGCTGATATTGCTCATCGCCGTGGGAATCCAACGAGGCAGCGAGTCGGGCACCGCAAAGGGCAGCGGAGCGCCGACGTTGACGTTCACTACGCCGTTGAGACCCAGGGCACCGGCGGTCTTGTCCTTGAGCTTGATATTGATGATGCCGCTCATGCCCTCGGGGTCGTATTTCGCCGAGGGGTTAGTGATAACCTCCACGTTCTCCACCGTCGAAGCAGGAATCTGTTCCAGCAGCGATGCCAAGTCACTGGAGAGCAACTCGCTGGGACGTCCGTTGATGAGCACCTTGACATTGGAGGAGCCGCGCAGCGTCACGTTGCCGTCGTTGTCCACCGCCACGCTGGGCACCTGCTCCAGCACATCGGTGGCGGTGCCGCCGCCAGCCACGATATTCTTGTCTACGTTGACCACGCGCTTGTCGAGCTGATACTCCACCATCGAGCGCTCGGCAGTGATTTCCACCGTCTCCATCAAGGTACCCGAGGCCTTGAGCTGTATCTTACCGACATTCACATCGCGATGGCGGTCGTTGAAGTTCACGGGGTCGGGGTGATAGTAGACATCATAGCCGATGAAGGTGACGCGCAACAGGTAGCGTCCATAGGGCGCCGTCAGCGAAAAACTTCCGTTGCTCTCGCTCACGGTGCCGTTCACCAACGACGAGTCGCTGGCACGCAACAGCGCGATATTGGCGTACTCGATGTTCTCGCCGGTGCGCTTGTCCACCACACGGCCCGTCACGCCGCCTTGGGCGTAGGCGGAAGTGGAAAGTGAAAAGTGGAAAGCGGAAAGCAAACTGACGCAGAAAACGACTCGCAAAAACCTCTTCATGTTGACATCTACTTTTTATTGTTTGGGTTGGCGGACGAAATGGGGCATCTCGAAGGGTATCTCAATGGAATACTCGATGAGGCCGCCAAAGGCGCCGTCCTCCTTGTACCAGGGGGTCTGGTATATGAGCTTCTTCACCTTGCTGCCGTCGGCGAGGGTTTTCTCGATGGTGTAGGCGTTGAGTTCCTGATGCTCCAGCAGCCCTTTAAGCTTGGTCTTGGCTGGCTCGGGGTGGCAGTTCATCAGGTTGTAGCCGATGATTTTCTGGCCGTGACTATTCACGTCGGCCGAGTGCTGGTTCATATCAAGGATATTGCCCTCAGCGTCACAGACGGTGATGGCGATATTCTTTAGTCCTTCAAAATATTGTTCCATAATTGTTAATCGGTATAATCTATCGTGAGTGTCACTATCTGGTTTTCCAACAGCTTGTCAATAGAGAAAGCATACTGCCAAGGCATCATTACACATGTCATGTCCTTTTTTACCGTCAAAATCACATTTAATGTGTCCATGCAGCACTCACAACGAGCCTCTATATCATAAATGCCACTGGTACTAAGACCGTGAACGGCGAACAGAGATTTTGTCTCGAAGTCGACGGTTGGCGGCACTGCGCAATCAGGGAAAAACGACGCGAACTCATTCTGTGAGTTGATGACAACAAGCTGATCCTGATCTATGTTTTGAAGTAGACATGATTCAAAGTCCACGTCCAAAGGCGTGATGGAAACCTGTTGCCACTCGGGTTCCTGCTCAGGAATACTTGTGGTTTTCTCGCAGGAAAAAAACATAGCCATAGCAGCAAGCATTGTAAGGCTAAAGAATAACTTCTTCATCGTTTACGATATTTAATGGAAAAAGGAGTTAAGACTTCTGGTTCTATCGGAACTATCGTCTTAACTCCTTAACTACTGTCTACTTAACTACTTAATCCTTATTTGCACTGCAAAGCGGCGAGGGCGATGCTGTAGAGCTTGGTCTTGGCGCTGTCGCCACGGCTGGTGAGGACGCAGGGGACGCGGGCACCCATGACCATGCAAGCGAGCTCGGCGTGGGCGAACTTGGTGCAGGCCTTGTAGAAGATGTTACCGCTCTCGATGTTGGGGAACAGCAGGCAGTCGGCATCTCCGGCAACCTCACTGGTGAGCTTCTTGGTCTGGGCGCTCTCCTTGTCGATGGCGCAGTCGAGGCTCAGGGGACCGTCGACCACGGCACCGGGAATCTGGCCACGGAGGCTCTGCATACCGAGCCAAGCGGCTTCGGCGCAGGCGGGCATTCCGATGGAGACCTGCTCGGTGGCGGCGAGGACAGCCACTTTGGGTTTGGGGTTCTCGAGGCTCTTCGAGACCTGGATGAGGAAGTTCATGATGGCGGTCTTCTGCTTGAAGTCGGGGGCGGGGATGATGGCCATATCGGAGCAGCAGAGCAGTTTGTGGTAGGCAGGAACCTCCATGACGGCCATGTGGGTCAGCATGTCGTTCTTCTTGCCGGGCATGAGGCCGTTCTCCTTGTTGAGGATGGCACGCATATACTTGTCGGTGCTGAGCAGGCCCTTCATGAGGAAATCGCCCTTACCCTCGTTGATGAGCTTCACGGCGAGAGCGCCGGCCTTGTTGTCGTTGGCCTCCTGGATCATCTCAAACTTGTTGGGATCGATACCCTCTTCGGCACAGACTTTCTTCATGGTGTCGATGTCGCCCACGAGGGTAGCTTCGACGATACCGCGGTCGATGGCAGCGCTTACGGCGCAGATGGTGTGGGCATCGTTGGCATAGGCAGCCACCATACGTTTTTTACCTTTCGATTTGACCAGCTCCAGCAGGTCGTCAAGTTTCGTAATCATCTTATTGTTAATTTTTTAATAGTTAATAAATCAATATTTGAAACTGCAAATATACAACATTCCGTGGAATGTGCCAAATAAAATTATGGCTACAAATCAAAAAATGCACCCCGCGAGGAAGGTCCTCGCGGGGTGCAAAAGTAATGGGAGTGAGGGGAGTGAGGGGAAGTAAAGTTTAAAGTTTAAGGTTTAAAGTTTAAAGGGGGGGCGGTGCCGGCGAGATGGATGCTGCTGCGGTTAGCTGATGGTGCCGGAGCCGAGGTAACGGCTGTCGGAGATGACGCCCTTGTTGTCGGGACCATTACCGATGGCGAAGCCCCAGACATGGACGCGGTGACCGTTCCAGTAGGCGGGGACGTTGACCGAGAGGGATTCGTCGGCACGAGTGTTGCGTCCGTCGCTCATCACGCCGGCGCCAGCTTCGGGGCTGTAGACGAAGAGATAGACCTTGTCGTGAGCGTCAGCACCGATAACATCGCTGGTGTCAGTCATGGGGACAGCCACCTGCAGAGGTTCGGCGAAGGAGGCGTTGCCGAACAGGACCTCGGGGAGGTGGCCACGGGCGATGACGAGCTCGGTGTAGTCGACGGTGGCGGCACCGGGGGTGTCGGCGTGGATGCAATCCCAGTTCTCGGTAACGAAGACGTTGCCTTCGGTGACGTGGCGCTGGCGGGCGATGGGGCCGAATCCGAGCTGGAGGGCTGAGAGGAAGGCGCCGGAGAGGCTGTTGATGGCGGCGAAACGGGTTTGGACGAGGGCTTGTGCCTCAGAGGAGGTGTGGGTACCCTTGGGGCGCACGTAGGCGCGCATGACGGGTTTGCCTTTCCAAAAGGAACCGACGACGGTTCCGACTTTTCCATAGAATCCATCGAGGATTCCCATACGAACTTTTCCCATAGTGATTGTAGTTTTTGGTTAGTTAAAAAGGTTTAAAGTTTAAAGTTTAAGGTTTAAAGTTTAAAGTTTAAGGTTTAAAGTTTAAAGTTTAAGGTTTAAAGTTTAAAGTTTAAGGTTTAAAGTTTAAAGTTTAAAGTTTAAAGAGGGCGGTGCCGGCGGTTGTTTTTGGGGGGAGTGAGAGGGAGTGAGAGGGAGTAAAGTTTAAAGTTTAAGGTTTAAAGTTTAAAGGGGGGCGGGGGCGGCGGTTGTTTTTGTGGGGAGTGAGAGGGAGTGAAAGGGAGTAAAGTTTAAAGTTTAAGGTTTAAAGTTTAAAGGGGGGCGGGGGCGGCGAGATGGATGCCGCGGCGGTGCCGCAGCGTACGCTTAGGGACGGGGAGGCTGGTGGAGGGTTATGAGATGGTGCCGGAGCCGAGGTAGAGGGAGTTGGAGGCCATGCGGGGGTAGATGTTGCAGGCGCAGTCTTCGTTGTACCAGGGTTCCTCTTCGGTGCTGAGGGTGAAGCCCCAGACGTGGACGCGGTGGCCGTTCCAGGAGGCGGGGACGGTGGCGGTGAGGCTTTCGTCGTCGCGGTGGCCTTCCTTGAGGACAGCGGCGGTGGCTTCGGGGCTGTAGACGAGGAGGATGACCTTGTCGTTGCGGCCGCAGATGGTGTTCTGGTCGTTGGGGTCAGTGATGGGGACTTCGACACTGAGGGGTTCGGCGAAGGAGGCGTTGCCGAAGAAGACGTTGGCGAGGGAGCCGCTGGCGAGCTGGAGCTCGGTGTAGTCGACGGTGGCGGCACCCGGGGTGTCGGCATGGACGCAGTCCCAGTTGGCCTTGAGGAAGAGGTTGCGGGTGAGGGTGCGCTGGGTGTCGGCGAGGTGGCCGAAGCCGAGGTTGACGGCGGCGCCGATGGAGTTCATGAGGCTGTTGACGGCCTTGAAGCGAGTGCGGACGAGCTGCTGCTTTTCCGAGTTGCGGTCCTTGACGAAGGGGTTGTAGCCGCGGAAGACCTGACGGCCTTTCCAGAGGTAGCCGATGGCGGGACCGAGTTTTCCGATTTGAGGGCCCATGTAGCCCTGGGAGTTTTTGGACATGATGAAAGGAGTTTTAGAGTTGATAAGTTGATAGGTTGATAAGTTAATAGGTTAAAGGGAGTGAGAGGGAGTGAGAGGGAGTAAAGTTTAAAGTTTAAGGTTTAAAGTTTAAAGGGGGGCGGTGCCGGCGAGATGGGGGCTGCGGCGGGGGCGGCGAGATGGGGGCTGCGGCGGTGCCGCAGCGTACGCTTAGGAGGTGGGTAGTTGGTGGATAGTTGGTGGTTATTTGAATGGGGGGCAGGATGTCAAAGAGCTCTTTTGGGTTCTGAATTCTGATGCAAAGATACGACCTTTTTTATTGGGGTTCTGACGATTGCGGGGGATTGGTCGCGATTGTTCCCGATTGTTCCGTATTGTTCCCGGAAGAGGACTCCTTACGGAGCCCCTAACCAGTCAATAATTGCCCGCACTTCGCGGGGTGTGAAGGTTTTTCGGCGGTTGTAGTAACCCATCGCCTGTAGCTCGTCCCACAGCATGTCGTTGCGCCGGATGGTGACCATCAGGTGCTTCACCGCTGTGTCGGGCGTGCTGTCGGGGAAGTAGAGCAGCGCCAGCTCCTTCTTAGTGTATGCACGAATCGCAAAATTTTCAATGGTTTCCATATTCTTTAAACTTTAAACTTTACATAATAGTCAGAATAGTCTTTACAGTCTTTCGGCAGCTGGTGGTGCTCCAGATTGGGCAGCACCTTTTGCAGCTGGAGGAACAGTCGCTCGCCGGGTTCGTCGCGGTCAGGAGCCATGTGGAATATCAACGATAACGAAGACGAAAACGATAACAGTTGGTCGAGGTCTTTTTGTTTCAACAGGGTGGCGGAGGGGATGGCGATGGCCTTGTGTCCCGCCGAGAGTGCCGCCCAGCAGTCGGAGGCACCTTCGGTGATCCACAGCTCCTCGCCCTCATGGAGGCGGTTCAATATAGGCAGGTTATATATGCCACACTCCGACCCTTGCGGAAACCGGAACCGTGGCTGCGCCCCCTTCTGCAAGTTTCGGTTTTGGATGCCCGTGAGATGCCCTTCGCGGTCATAGTAAGGAATCTGCAGCCAGTTCACGCCCTGTCGGTCGCGCCACGAAGACAACCGGCACCACCTCACTACCCGCTCATCCAGCCGCCGCTCCTCAAAGAGAAACTGCTTGGCTTCAGGCGAAAGCCAAGGACGTTGGAAAAAACGCTCGTATCGCTGTGCATCGAAGGAGGGAGTGGAGTTTATAGATGATAGATTATAGATAATAGTTGGGGTTTCGTAGGAGCCGTTGGAGAGCCAGGAGCAGGCTTCTTTGAAGTCCTTGTGGAGGAGGTGCATGACGAGGTCGATGGTTCCCCCGTGCGCCCCGCACACAAAGCACCTGTAGGTGTTCTTCCGCACGTTGAACGACAAGCTCGCGTGGTGGTCGTCATGAAACGGGCAGAGCGCCTTGTGCCTCGTGACCTCCATCCCCATCCGTTCCGCGACCTCCTCAATGGGGAGGTCGCGGAGCATCTGTAATTCAAACTTTTCCATAGTTACTTACCTTTAAGATAAAGTTCGGTTTTTGTGTACAATCCGGTTTCCTCTGAGCGTGTGATGAAGCCGCGGTACAGCCATTGACTTAACTGGTGTTTAGCACCGTCATTGCTTTTGCCCATCTGGGTACGGAGAGCCTCCAACTGTGCCTCGTTGAAGGTGTTGGGCAGGTCGTCGAGCATATTCTTAGGACCGGTCTTGCTGGCATCCGAGGTGCTTGTATCGCCCTCTTTCAGCAAGTCGGCAAAGATCTGCATCTTGCTCCAAATATCGTGATAGACAAGCCATTCTACCACGTCACCCATCGACTTCGTCCAACTCTGGCCGTTGAGCACCCACATCACGCATCCCGCCTTCCACGCCGACACCAGCGCGCGCTTCGAGGCATCCCACAGTACGTCGTCGTCGGTGAGGTCGGCCAGTGAGGCCATATCGGCGGCCAGTTGGTCGGTGAGCTTGTTCAGCGGCTGGATGACGAAGCGGCCTTTGCAGATGTCGAGTCGCACCAGGAACTCGTCCAGCTTGCGGTAGAATTCCTCTGAGTATTTGCCCTGTCGAGGAATCCTTCCGTCGCGGCTCGTTCGTGCCTTGTAGGAGAAGACCATACGCCCGAAGGTGCCGTTGAAGAGGTCGTTCTTATAGAACTTGCGTGTGGCGAACGGAGTACTCGAAATCGTGAGGTTGGCACGCAAGGTGGGATTACCGGTGATGCCGTCAGCAGTAGCTCTCAGGGCACCTGCACGTTGCCGGTCATAGATATTTCTGAGCATCTGGCTTATCTGCTTGTGACCACCGCACATCCTATCGGCCATCTCCACTTCCGGCATATTGAGATACTGGGTGCGTTCACCCAAAGCCTCGCAAGCCATAGCGTTTTGCAGGAAGGCTGCCGAGGTAACGTCCGACGGAGGGAACCAGAAGGCTACGTCGGGACGGGCGGGCTTTTCCTTGTTGGCCGATTTGGTCTTCATCTGCTTCTGCCACTCGACGAGCTTCTTCAGTTCCTCCTCGTCGTGCTGGCGGAAGTCGCGACAGATGGCCTCCACGAGGTTCGAAAATTGGCCTTTGTTACCCCCACTTTCGGCCACGAGGTTGGCCATTTGGCCACATGGCTCCTTCCAACTGAGGTCGGGGTACTGGAATTCCGCACCGCTGATATGTGCGCCAAGTACGGGGAAAAGCATCGGAACGAGGGGTTCATGCATATCTTTCGAGGTCTGCGAAAGCAGGATTTTGATACATTCTGTCCCCTTTCCGAGGGTCGGCATCTGGGGAGCAGTACTTTTACTAATATCGTATTTCATTGTCTATTTGCTTTTTAGGTGAATAAATTTCCGGCAAGCGTTACAGTTACAGTTGTTACAGTTGTTTTTTTGAGGTTACACTTCCCCCTTTTCTTATATATATATCTATATATTAAGTATTTATATAATCTTTAGAAAGGGTAACCGTCATTCATTTTTTAATTGTAACAACTGTAACTGTAACAGCCGATGTTTTAAACTTTACTTTCCTACAAGGCCCATTTCGTTTCCGAGCGACGGGTTTTCACAAAAGCCACTTGTTCCTCCTGCTCCTCGCGCAGCATACTCTCTATGAGGCTTTTGCCGAGCCGTTTCGGGAAGCGCAGCTGGAAGATTACGTCGTTCAGCGTCTCCTTCACCGAGCCGTGCGCCGTCTGGAAGAGCGTGTTGTAGCGGCTGCCGCTGTCGTGGGCGTAGGGGTGGAAGCACGACGTGCCGTCGTCCTCGGTCACCATGCGCCCCTTCTGGCTCGCGCGGTCGCCGTGCGCCACCAGGTGGGGGTTCTCCACGAAAGCGCAGGGATAGATGTTGATTTTGCCATTCTCGGCATACGTTGTCTGAGTCTCGATGTTGATGTTGTCGATAAAAACTTTGATGTCTTTCATTGTTTGAATTGTTAGGTGAGCCATCGGGAGCGAAGTAGTTAGTTGTCGACATTTGAACCGGTACTCTTCCCTCACCCGCCTTCCAACTCGGGTTAAAAAATAATGTTCTCTTGTTTCCTTCGAAACACGATGCAAAAGTACCATGCGATTATGCGACTGAACCCTTCCGCCAAACGTGAAATTTCAGTCGCACGCCCAATCGCCCCTAACCCCCTGTCCTATCGGGAGAAAAAATTTTCAAAAAAAAATTGCGACTGAACCGCCAAACTTCAGTCGCACGATTCAGTCGCAAAACGGGTGCAAAATAGCGAAAAAAACAGTAGTCAAATGTTGATTTTACAATGAGAAACGTTTGAAAACAACCAAATTCCATATATTGAATACACTGATTCAGAATAAATTGAATATTAAATTTAAAATTAAATTTAAAAATATACTTGCCAATTCGGAAAAAGTTCGTACTTTTGCAGCAACATACTTACCTCGCTTCCCGTCAGATCAGCGCGCTCAAGGTAAGTCTTTTTTTTTACTACCATGGAGTACACCAAAGGACCGCTGCCGTTCAACGAGCAAATTGAGCATCTGAAAAGCAAAGGGTTATCCTTCGCTGACGAAGCGAAAGCATTGCATACGCTGCAACACATCAGTTATTTCCGGCTGAAAAGCTATCTTAGGGCCACCATGTATGACCGTAAGACGCGGACTTACAAATCCGGAGCCACTTTCGAGCAGGCCTATGAACTGTACAAGTTCGATAGTCGGCTGAGAAAGTTGATCATTGCGGAGATGGAGAAGATAGAGGTCTCCGTGCGTGCGCAGATGGCGTGCATCTCCGTGGGCAACAGCGGTGCTTTCTGGTTTTCTGACAGTGGAAACTTCACCAATCCGCAGCAGCACTCCGATATTCTGAACGCCTTGAAATCCGAATTGGATCGTAGTGACGATGACAATGTATTGTCGTTCCGCAACAACTACACCAATGCCTTCCCTCCTGCATGGATTTCACTTGAAGTCAGTTCGTTCGGCACACTCTCGAGACTTTACAAATTGATGGCTCCGGGCTTGATAAAGCGTCAGATTGCCAAAGTATACGGAGTAAGTGACAGTGTGTTTGAATCGTGGATGCACAGTTTGGTGTATGTACGAAACATCTGCGCCCACCATTCGCGACTGTGGAATCGCGAGTTGCGCATCCGTCCGCTATTTCCGCGCAAGACGGCACATCCGTTCCTGAATGTTCCTTGTCGCAACACCCGCGTCTATTATGTGCTTTGCATCATTCGCTATCTGCTGGCAACCATCAATCCCAACACCACCTTCCCTGGCAAACTGAAATCGCTGCTGGCGGAGTTCCCGCAGGTAAATGTGACGGCCATGGGTTTCCCCTCCGGGTGGGAGAGCGAGCCTCTATGGAAGTAGGGTGCTATTTTGTCATCTAAGAGTTTTCCTTGACATACCCCTTTACCCACTGGGCGTAGGGCTGCTTGCCAGCAGTATCTGTATACATTTTACGGGACAATTTGCTCACTTCCTTCCAGAAGTCTTCTTCGGTCAGGTTCTTGTCATTTCGTTCCTCGACAATCCTTTTCGCAATGGTGCGTTTCGAACCTTTCAGCACACCGGCATCTACCAGCAGTCCCACCACATACCCCTTTATCTGTATGTGACGATTGCGTTCACCCCCAATATTCCACGCCCAATCGCGGGCAATTCCCTCGCCGTATTCCGACCCCATCAGCGCCTCCACGAAGGCATCCGTCCACTCGGCGGTGTATTTCTCGTCGCTTCGAGCATCTGAGAACCACGGCTGCCGCAGAAGATGCTGCAGATTTATTTTCGGTGCCTCATAATTCAGTTCCTCTTCACCTGCTTTTGTAGAGCCACGGGTGATATCGGTTCTCTCCGTCGCTCCCTTATTCTTGTCATACGCCTCCACCAGGGCGATGCCGGAGAGGAACGGGTCAAGATATCTGCGGGGAATGCGGGCATAATATATGGTTCTCACAAACTCCTCGGGGTTGGTGTGAAACAGGTGGTAGAGGTGGTGCGGAAAGTTCTGTATCTGTTGGCGAATTTCGTTGAAAACCTCGTCGGGCTTGGTGTTCAGATAGTGCTGCGCGGCCTCCGACGACGGAAGCTGTTTTGTGAACAACCCCTTGAGGCGTTCAACATAAGCCGTGTAGGAGACGCTGCGCCCCAATTCTCCCCCTATCTGCGAGCAAACCTCGGTGACCGTGGCCAACATATTCTCGTAGAATTCATCCATATACTGACCAGGCTTGTGGTGAGCGTCATACAGATAATCAAGATAAAGCAGTATGTCCCACCGGTCGCGCTGTCCTTCAAGGGAGATGTCGTATTGGCTGCTTTCCTTATATTGTTCCAGCAGGGGAAGCAGCTCCTCCTGAGTCGTGGAACTATAACCAAAGAAAAGCTTCAGGATAGCGTCCTTCATTTGGCTGATGCAGGCCTTGGCGGCATTCTGATGGCGGCTGTGCACCAGGTAACTTTTAATCGCATCGTGCTTCCACGAGCCGTATTGCCCATCCTTCTGTTTGTCAATCTCTTTGCGATAATCGTAAACGTCGTCTATCTTGATTGTCCCAACCACAGACAGATCTAGCAAATGGTCACCGGTATTGCCAAAGAAGAAATGGCCAGTCAAGTGGTCGGCATCGTCTTTCCCGGCAAGGATATAGTACTTTTCTAGGTCGTATGTCGACACATAGCCAACCTGCTTGTTCCCCGAATAGCACACCACCGATTCAGGGTCGTATGGGTTGGCCTCTTCCGGCATAAGTATCACATCCCTAAGTTTTTTTGCTGCTTCACGAATAAAATCATCTGCCTTATCCTTATAGTCGCAATGGCGAATTCCAGTGATGTGAAACCGGGTCTTGCCCCGTCCACCCATCAGCTCATCAATCTTTTCCTTATAATACTTCGCTATCTTCATAATTTGCAAAGTTACGAAGATTCCACCGACCGGATAAGAGAAAGTTATCCACATGCGCAGTTACGAGGATACCCCCTCTCACCAAACCCCTACCAGATAACATTTTCCCCCGTTGAAAAAATTATTTCACGATTTTTTATCAACAGGGGCGAAATCCATCTGCATTTGACGTTTCACGTTTCACAAACTCACTCTATATATTACTGATTTCTTTATATTTACGCAAGAATCTTATCCTAAACTTGCACAGTATCAGATAGTTTTTGTATATTTGCACCTTGAAAACAAAATAGTAGTTATTAACCAAACACACAACAACATAGACAGATAGAATAATTGTAAATACATAATTTAGAACGTTGTTGAAGTCGAACGCAGAGCAAGCTCGCTTGTTTTGCCGAGATGAAACAATGTCATTGAAAATAAGCGTTTTTGCTTTTCTGTTTTCAGTTGTCGCAAAATTTGCGACAACTTGTAACGAAAACAATAAGAATACATTAAATGAACAAAGAAAAGGGCGAAATAATAATATACCAACCTGATGACAATATCAAGTTAGAAGTCCGTTTGAATGAGGAAACCGTGTGGCTGAATCGTCATCAGATGGCCTCTCTATTCCAACGTGACGTGAAGACCATCAGCAAACATATTGCGAATGCCCTAACAGAAGAACTGGAAGGTACGGCAGTTGTCGCAAAATTTGCGACAACTGCCGCAGATGGCAAAACCTACCAAGTCGAATATTATAATCTTGATGTCATCATTTCGGTTGGCTATAGAGTAAAATCACAGAGAGGTGTTCAATTTCGGAAGTGGGCGAATGTCGTATTGAAAGACTATCTTTTGCGCGGTTATGCCATCAATCAGCGTTTGACTAACATAGAACGTAAAATAGAGGAACACGACCAAAAGATTGACTTCTTCGTGCGCACCTCATTGCCGCCGGTGGAAGGCATCTTCTTCGACGGGCAAATCTTCGACGCCTACACCTTCGTTTCTGACCTCATCCGCTCGGCCAAGAAGAGCATTGTGCTTTTTGACAACTATGTGGACGACACCGTGCTGGCGATGCTCGACAAGCGAGGGGAGAAAGTCTCCGCCATCATCTACACCCAGAAGGTCAAGCAGCAGCTCTCGCTCGACCTTGAGAAGCACAACGCCCAGTACCAACCCATCGAGGTGAAACAGTTCGACAAGGTTCACGACCGTTTCCTCTGCATCGACAATACCGTCTATCATATCGGTGCCTCGTTGAAAGACCTCGGCAAGAAGTGGTTGGATTACACTCCACGGTTCCTGCGCTCGGCATAGTACAAACCTTTCAGGATTTGTCCTCTGCTCTCACTTTTGAACCGGTCGCTTTCTCAAAGATGGAAATGAAGACGAAAGAGTTGCTGGAGAATATGTAGACAATCCATTTCCCCCGTATTTTTGCAATTGGAAACATCCCCTCACCTCCGCCCGGCCTGCTGGCGGAGGTGATTTCTTTTTTGCCAAAACGGTGAAGTGGGGCACCCATTTTACAATATATATTATTCATTATACATTATCACCCGATTTTCATCTTTTTGATTTTTAAACTTTTGAAAAATTGTAATGTTAAAAATTTGCAATTCTCGGATTTATTGCATCTTTTTGCAAGATAAAAGATAGCACCTTATGCTATCACGAAGTATGACTGCATCATGAGCAACAGAGACTTAAGCATGAGCGAAAATAATATCATCCCCTTGAAAGAAAAGAGTATTAAAGTTCCTGTCCCTTCGATTCCAGATTTAGCGTGAGGTTCAAGAAGATGAATGTTGGGGTGTGACTGGTGGAGGATTCACGTTCACTTGCCGGTGAAAACGAAGGGGTAAAACCACACAAAATTCGTGTGGGTTTGCAGAGGAAGGGTATTATCAGGTTGGTTCATTTATCGATTATTGCTG
>ONBK01000020.1 GCA_900316055.1 uncultured Bacteroidales bacterium | reverse complement strand
CAGTCGCTGTAGTTACCCTCGCCGCAGATGGCGCGGACAGCCACGCTGTACTCGGTGGCGTTCAGCAGGCCGGTGAGCGTGTAGGGGTTCTCAGTGACGTTGACGACGGTGGTGTCGCCAGCGGTGCTGTAGCGCAGCTCGAAGTTGGTCTGGCCTTCCTCGCCGGGAGTCCAAGCGATGGTGGCACCCGAAAGAGTGATGTTGGTAGCGGCCACACCCGTGGGAGCGTAGCAAGGATGGTCGGCAGTGGTAATGGAACGAGTGACCCATTCACTGTAGAAACCTTCGCCACAAACAGCACGGACACCGATGGTGTATTGAGTGCTACTAGAGAGACCCGTGAAGGTGTAATGATTAACGTTGACGCTGACAGTGAGGCCGGGGTTGTTGTTCCAAGTACCTTCGCAATAGGCCACCTCATACTCATCGGCATTGCCAGTAAAGTGGACATAGACATTGGCCTCGGTAGCAGAGATAGAGTCGATAGCAGGAGCAGGGCAGACAACGCTGGCACCACCGATGACCACGTCATCGATAGCGACACCATAGCCATAGTCGTCAGTCATTTCGAAAGCAATCTGATAAGTGCTGGTGGGCGAAGGAAGATCTATTGAGTCTTTAGTCCATGTCTGAATGTCGTCAGTGAACTCCATCAGCTGATGCCATGTATCGGTCTGAGAGGTGCGATAGTATACGCGTAACTCATCCTGATCACCACTCCATACTCGCTGTACATGCCAGAAGGAGAGCGTATAGGCACCAGCACCCAGATTAAGAACCGGAGAAATGAGTTTGGTGACATTTCCACGATCAGTATGGGTAATGCGAGCGTTGCTGGCACCACTATGAGAACCCGTCGAGGAGGAGTAGTCGCCTACGCCGATAGTCCATGTGGCATCACCTTCCTGCGACCAGCAGGGGTTCTCAGCCTCGAAGCCCTCGGCATAGGGGAATGTGCTGATTACATCACAATGATAAACATGCACATTGAAAATAGTAGTGTCGGCACCAAAGCTGTTGGCAGCAATGAAGGTGATGGTATCGATACCGCCAGCGGAGTATACAATCTGCATCGAATCCGTGGTAGCACCAGTCATAACAGCTTGTCCAGCAGCAGCCATGGTGGAAGTCCATGAGAGGGTCATTGTGGTAGTATCACCCTCTAAATATTCGGCCATATAGTTATTGATATTGCCGGTGAGAGTGGAGTTGGTACCATAAACAACGTACATAGGTTCGTTAGTGCGGCGCACAGCAGCGTCATATACAGCCAATTGCCCCGACATTCTACTGGTGTTTCGGATGGCGAAACGGATGGTCTGTCCAGCATAGGAACTGACAGGGAGACGACGCCATTCAAAAGTGGTACTGTTGAGAGTGTCAATGAGCAGAGTATCGGTGAAAGCTGCTATGCTATCTGTACCAGTGGGAGAGACAAGCACCTCGCAAGAGGCGACTGAACTGGCGTAAGAGGAAGAGGAAACACCGGCAATGCGAAGCACCAGACGGAGACTGGCGGTGTCAGTGGCTGGAATCTGAATTGCAGGACTAATCAAGTAGTCGCTGGTGGGATTGTTCACATAGCTTGCATACGAGGCAATGTAGTCGTAGCCATAAGTGGCATAAGTAGCCCATGTGGTGGAAGGAGTGCTACCACCGCTGACAACATCGCTCCAGCAGACATTCAGAGGATTGCTGTTGAAGTGGATATAGTAGGGGATTTGGAACACATCGCACTCGGTCCAGAAGCTGCCACCAAGAACGAGACTGCTGTCGCCAGCACCACAAATTCCACGCACCTTAATGCTATAGTTGGTGGAGTGGTTCAAACCTGTAATGGTGTAGAAGGTGTCGGTAACGATAACGGGAGCCAATGAACCCACCTTCACTTGCCACGAAGTTTCACTACCAGTGGGAGTCCAATGGAAACTGGCGGTGTTGGTGGTGATATTGTCGATAGTTAGAGCTACGGGGGCGGGACAGGTAATGGCGGCGATTTCGATATTGTCGATAGCACCGGCAGGATTGGTACCCATACTGCCGTCGTTACGCCAACGCAGGCAAACATAGTACACTCCTGGAGTGTTGATATTTATAATTCCACTATAGTTCTGCCAGTTGCTATTACCACTGAGGTTACCACTGAGGTTAATCCATCCTTCAGGCATATAGAAATAGTCATCACTGCCAACCATATTTGTATCGCTGGCAGGAACTATATCCACCTGAATGTAGTCATAATTGTTTTCTCCTTCGTTGCGCCAATCGAAACTGATACCATACTGTCCGGCGGTAGCGAAGTTGAATGCCTTGTAAGCATACGAGTTACTGGCGTTGCCATTGTTATATGTGTTGTCCGTACCGTTGTTTTGGCTGATGTACAAGCTGCGTAGGCCAGTGGAGGCAACAGCTGTATCGATATACCAACCATTGGAAGCGTTGCTGATAGTCCAAGCTGTATCGTCAGTAGCTTCGAATCCGGTGCTGTAAGGCAGTGCGGAATAGGAGATTGCAATGGGGTTAACCACAAGGTAAGCGGTATCAGCTCCAAAAGTGTTGGTGCCAATTAGACGCAGTGTATCGGTACCGGCAGTGGCATAGAGCATGGTGATTTCAGAGGGGGAAACGGTAGTCATAGTAGCAGTGCTAGCTGTGGCGCGGACAGAACTCCAGCTCCAGGTCAGACCAGTGGCAAGACCACCGTCAAGACGAGCAGTATAGGTGGTAGCGAGACCGATGACGGGAGAGTCTGTTCCAACGAGGGTCACCTCGGGCACTTCTGATGCTGCTATTGTGATGTCGTCAAGATAAAGACCGTCATCATCATTAGCATAGCGGGCGAAGGCCACGTGAATGGTCTGTCCAGCATACTGAGCCAAGCTTACGCTACGTTTTTCCCAAACACCATAATCATCGTCGCGTCCTTCCATAAGCAGGGTGGTGTAAGTTGAGGTGTCGAGTGCCGCTCCGGTACTCACTTTTACAGCGTAGGAAGGTACAATGCCCATGTAAGCACCTCCAGAAATATACCAGGACAAAGTAGCGGCATCCATGTCTTCCGGAATCTCGATGGCGGGCGAAATAAGCCAGTTGCTTCCAATAGCACTGGAGTAATAACTACTAAAAATGGAATAACTTCCAGTGTGTGCATTGGTACTGAGCGTCCAGTCATCGCCACTATAGTTGTTGTAGTCAATGTTGCTCCAGCAGGAAGTGGTGGCACCCTCGAAGCCTTCGGTCCACGGGAAGGTTGTAACAGAAACACAGGAGGTGCGGAACTGACCAACGACAGCGATACTGGAGTCGTCGCCACAAATGGTGCGGACACGCACATCGTAGAGGGTGTTAGGTGTGAGTCCAGTGATAGTGAAACTGCTTGTTCCCACATTGTCGAAGCTATAGGCAGCAGTTGTGCTGTCGGCATTACGCCACTCTACAAGGTAGCTGTTCGACTCATCGGAGGTCCACCAAGATAGTTGCAGAGTACTGCTGTCAGCATCAATAAGGGTGAGACTGTCGGGACGTTCGCAAGAGGGCAGCAAATGAAGGTTGATGTCGTCAATGGCCACATAGGCATAGGAACTATTGCCGTCAAGCCAAGCAAGGAAAATAATGTTCTTACCAGTGCCTTCGTAACCAGAGAAACTAACATACTTGGTTTCTTCAGTGGTGATGTTGAAGACGGCAATGGTATCAATGCTCATGGTGGGGGTGTATGCAGCGGAATCAATAACACCGACAAGCAGGTTGTGGCAATAGCCGTCATAGGTGTAGCAAGGATAGCCAGTGAAGGTGAGTTCCAGAGTGTTAAGTTCAATATCCTGGTCGAGAGTAGGCATTACAGCCCATGTCTGACCATCGGGGGCTTCCCAAGAGCCGATGTAACTATAGAGGGCATTGCTATAAAGACCCATGTATGAGTAACTGTATACATATGGGTAGTCAGCATTAAAGTTGTTGCCTTTAGTCCAGCAGGGGTGGAATTGGGCGCTGCTGCCACTCTCCAAGCCATCGAAGTTCTCAAAGTAGGGTAGAGTCGAGATGGCATCGCAAGCAGTATAGGTATTCACCATGCGGGTCCAAGAGGTGTCGCCTTCATTGCTACCACAGACAGACATAAGATAGAAGTCATAGTTAACACCGGCACTGAGGTTGGTAATGGTACCAGTGGTGGTAGTGAAGTCGGCAAAATGAATGTTGGGATTGGAGACATCACCAGGAATGAAACCAGCAGGACCATATTCGACGGTCCAACTACTGCCAAGAGGATCCTGCCAACTGAGCGTAATAAAATCGGTGCCTACACTGTCGATAGTCAAACTATCGGGTCGGGCGCAGGTGGGTACTGGCGCACAACTGACATTGATTTCAAAACCACTATAATTTACACTTACATCAGAATGGAAGACAATGGTGATGGCGTCACTCATGAAGGGTCCAAATGTCTGAGATGCGGAGACGTCATAGTCAGTCCATAATACATCACCCTCGGTGCCGATACCATCATAGATATAAAGATAATCATAAGAACCTTCTGTATAAGAGGTTCCGCTGATAGACACCACACTGTTTGCTTGACCAGGCAGGATGACAAGGGTAGACTGGCAACTGTTACTGTAGTTGTTGTCAAGACCACCATCGTCGTAAATAACCGTTCCACAGGTACGCAGAGTATCAGAACCCGTAGTGGACATGTAGTAAAGGCCAACGGGAACGCTGATAGGACCATACCAAGTACTTACATCCTCGCCACCACAATTGGCGCGGACATAGGCTTGCCACACTCCGATAGCAAGTCCAGTGATTTCAAAAGAGGTAGTATAAGCGTAGTCGGTATTGAAAGTTACTGTGTCGGGATTGAAGCCCATGGGACCCCAAACGATATCCCAAGCAGATGCTGTGGCATCGGTCCAAGAAAGGGTGGCAGTGTCGCCGCTAACCAATGCTTGTGCGGCGGTGGGGGGAAGACATGAAGGAGGGTCGGAACAGCTGACATTGATTTCAAAACCAGCCTTGACAACACTTCCATCAGAAAGGAAAACGATGGTGAAAGCAGCAGCTGAAAGGACAGGAATGGTAGTAGTTTCCACTCCGGAAACATTGTCCTGGAAGACAATGTTTCCAGTCGTACCCACACCTTCATATATGGTGAGATAGTCCCAATTGCCTTCGGTGATAGAAGTACCACTAATGGTTACATACTGACCAGTCACATTGGGGAGAAGCACAAGGGTGCTTTGGCAGTTAGTGCTGTAACTTCCAGTGGCTCCGCCATCGTCGTAGATGATGGCACTGCATGTGCTCAAAGTGTCAACTCCGGAGGTCGCCATTGTGACAGTATCCGGGGTACTCTGCGCACGTGCTCCGAGAGGCACCATCAGTGCCGCGAGGAGCAGGAATCGTAAAAACTTTTTCATAATGAATACGTTTTGGTTAATATTAAATGAATTTACGTGTTTTCGTTTTTTAATGGATTGCTTTTGTTTTTATCTGACTGATTCCCAGTCTTGTTGTTGTTTTTCATTTTGGGGATTAATATGCAAATATACGTTTTATTTTAATAATGTGCAATTTTTTAACGAACACCCCATTTTTTAACATTTCCCCTTTCCGGTAGTTCTCCGGTAGGTCAGTTGTCCGTTATTTGCCCGCTTTTAAAGTGGACAAATAGCGGATAACAGCCATACATCTACCTGGCAAAACAATAAGGAGGGATAGTGGAGGGACGGGATAGGATTCAGGCACAAGAGGGGGACACTTTGGCACGGATATTGCTGTGACAAGGGTATGGAACGAATGACTTTCACTGTAGACAAGACCGTTGTCACCGAGGGGGACATCGTGGAGGTGCGTTGGGACTGCCCTGGGGCCGACAACGCTGAATTGACTATCGATAACGGCTATAAGACTACCACCTTACCATTGCCGCTCAGCGGCAACAAACGCTTCCGCTTGCACCGCTCGAAAGGGCGCACACAACTTGTCATCACCGCTATGGTGGACGGAAAACGCTATTCAAAAACACAGAAAGTTAAGGTGAAGGAAATACCGGTGACCAAGGCCGAGACGGTGGACCGCCGTGGGAAACGCATAGGTAAACTGCGGCAATGGATGAGTCTGCCAAAATGGCAGATGTGGAAAAGTCGCTTCCGTCAAGGGTGGCAGATGATGCCCCCGGAGAAGCGGTTAGCCTCCCGATTGCTGCTTATTTTGGGAGGTGTGCTCCTGCTGGCCACTTTCTTTCCGGCATTGCTGTTGATAGGGCTTTTCGGCCTGTCGATGTATCTGATGTGGATATTGATGAGACGATAAAAAAAAGAATCCCGCACCATGGTGCGGGATTCTTTTTTGTGACCCTGCTGCGACTCGAACGCAGGACCTACTGCTTAGAAGGCAGTTGCTCTATCCAGCTGAGCTACGGGGCCATCTTCAAGGGTTATTGGTTATTGTTTAGTGGTTATTGACGCTTGCGCATTTTCTATAACCCATAACCTATAACCATTTAATTCGTCGGGGCACCCAGATTCGAACTGGGGGTCTCCTGCTCCCAAAGCAGGCGCGATAACCGGGCTTCGCTATGCCCCGCGGGTGGTATCGCTATCAAAAAAGACGCCTTGCGGGGCGTCTTTTTGGCGGAGAAGGGGGGATTCGAACCCCCGGTACCCTAATCGAGTACGACAGTTTAGCAAACTGTTGGTTTCAGCCACTCACCCACCTCTCCGTGTGTTTTCTTGACTAAAAAGCACCGCTTTTTCTCTCTCGAAAAGCAGTGCAAAAGTACGAACATTTTTCAAACTGGCAAAATTTTTTTTATTTTCGCCCGTTTTTTTCAATTATCAATTGTCAATTTTCAATATCCATTACTTCTTTTTTGCCTGATTAGCAACGCTCTGCATCTTGGCGGCAATCACCTCGGGGTCTCCGAGAAATTTATCCTCGACAAGGTTCATACGGTCGTCAAAAGTGAACACATAAGGTACTGCCGTGGGCAAATTGAACTTAATAATTTCGTCGTTCGACATACCCTTGAGCTCTTTGACGATGCCTCGCAGCGAGTTGCCGTGAGCCACCACCATGAGGGTGTTGCGGTTTTCGAAGGCGGGCATGATGGTGCCACGATAGTAGGGCATGAGACGCTCGATGGTGTCCTTCAGGCTCTCGGTGAGGGGGATGAGGTTGTCGGGAATCTCGTTGTAGCGCGGATCCATGCGGGGGCTGCGCTCCTCATGGAGGTCGAGTGCTGGGGGCTGCACGTCGAAGGCACGACGCCAGAGGAGCACCTGCTCGTCACCGTATTTGGCAGCGGTGTCGGCCTTGTTGAGACCTTGGATGGCACCGTAGCTCTTTTCGTTGAGGCGCCAGCTTTTCTGTACGGGCAACCAGTCCATATCCATGGCGTCGAGAATCTCGTTGAGGGTCTTGACGGCACGTTTGAGGTAGGAGGTGAAGCAAAGCTCGGGGCGGTAGCCCTCGGCTTTGAGGAGTTTGCCGGCTTCGTAGGCCTCCTGGATACCTGCTTCGGTAAGGTCTACATCGGTCCAACCAGTGAAAAGATTCAGTTTATTCCAGGCGCTTTCGCCGTGGCGAACTAAGATGAGGGTTTTCATTTATTTGACTTTCTTTTCTTTATTAATTGTTTGTTTTTCTCCTTTCGGAAAGGGACCCTGGGGGAGTTTTTCTTTGCTGGCAAACCATGCGATGACAAGGCCACCAATGATGAAGGGCAGGCTAAGAATCTGTCCCATGTTGAGCAACATGTCTGCCTCGAAGTCCACCTGGTCGTTCTTGACGAACTCGATGAGGAATCTTACTCCGAACAATGCCACGAGCCACCAGCCGAAGAGGGTGCCGCTCCTGAAGGTGCCTTTCTTTTTGAGGTAGTACCACAGCGAAACGCCGAAGATGATGAAGTAACTGAGGCTTTCGTAGAGTTGCGTGGGATGTTTGGGAACACTCTCGTGGTTACGTTCGAAGATGAATCCCCAAGGGAGGTCGGTGGGTCCACCATAAATCTCGCTGTTGAAGAGATTTCCCAGGCGGATGAAGGCGCCGCCGAGGGCGACAACGATAACCAAACGGTCGAGAATCCACCAGACGTTCATCTTGTACCGGCGCCAATAGAGCCACAGGGCCAGGAGGATGCCGCAGGCGGCACCGTGACTGGCAAGGCCTTGGAAACCAGTAAATTTACCGTTTTCGAAAGGCCAGAAGATTTCAGTCCAGTGGTCGGAGGTGAGGAAATGGTCGGCCTCGTAGAAAAAGCAGTGCCCGAGGCGGGCACCGACGAGGGTGGCGAGGAACATGTAGACGACCAGGCTCTCAAGATAGTCGGTCTTCACCTGTTCGCGCTTGTACATATGCCACATGAGGTAATACCCCAGCGTGAAGGCCAGGAGGAAGCCCAACGAATAGTAGCGTAAGCCAAAGGACCCGATGTTGAACATCACCGGGTCCACATTCCATTGTATTGCCAAAGATAACATAGGTTTGAGAGGTTTAAGGGGTTTGAAGGGTTTGAAGGAAGCCTTTTAAGCGAAGCGAACCTTTTTTTACCTTTATTTTGCATAGTTGATGGCACGGGTCTCGCGGATGACAGTGACCTTAATCTGGCCGGGATAGGTCATCTCGCTCTGGATCTGCTTGGAGAGGTCGAAGCTGAGTTTGTTGGCCTCCACATCGGTGACCTTGTCGGCACCCACGATGACGCGCAATTCGCGGCCGGCCTGGATGGCGTAGGTCTTCACCACTCCGGGATAGCTCATGGCCATATCCTCGAGTTTCTTGAGACGGTTGATGTAGGCTTCGACAACCTCACGACGGGCACCGGGACGGGCACCGCTGATGGCGTCGGCCACCTGGATGATGGGGCTGATGAGGTTGCTCATCTCCATCTCGTCGTGGTGGGCACCGATGGCGTTGCAGATGTCGGGATGCTCTTTGTATTTCTCGGCGAGTTTCATACCGAAGATGGCATGCGGCATCTCGGGGTCGGTCTCGGGCACTTTGCCAATATCGTGGAGCAAGCCGGCACGTTTGGCCATCTTGGGGTTGAGACCCAGCTCGGAGGCCATGGTGGCGGCGAGGTTGGCCACTTCGCGGCTATGCTGCAGCAGGTTTTGACCATAGGAGGAGCGGTATTTCATACGGCCCACCATACGCATCAACTCATGGTTCATGTTGAGGATGCCGAGGTCGATGCAGGTACGCTTTCCCACTTCATTGATTTCCTGCTCAATCTGACGACGGGTCTTGGCGACGACCTCCTCGATGCGGGCGGGATGGATGCGGCCGTCGGTGACCAGTTTGTGGAGCGACAGACGGGCGATTTCGCGGCGCACGGGGTCGAAGCCGCTGATGATGATGGCGTCGGGGGAGTCGTCGATGATAATCTCCACACCGGTGAGACTCTCGAGGGTGCGAATATTGCGGCCTTCGCGACCGATAATGCGACCCTTCACCTCCTCGTTCTCAAGATTGAAGACGCTGACGGTGTTCTCGACGGCGGTCTCTGTGGCGGTGCGTTGGATGCTCTGGATAACAATCTTTTTGGCCTGCTCGGCAGCGGTAATCTTGGCCTCTTCGACGATGTCCATGATGGTGGTGCTGGCTTCGGCACGTGCCTCCTCGGTCATTGCGTCGACCAACTGCTGCTTGGCCTCCTCGGCACTCATGCCGGCGATATGCTCGAGCTTGGTGACGCTTTCTTTATAAATTTTCTCCACCTCGACCTGACGCTTTTTAAGGGCTTCAATCTGATTGTTGAGATTGTCGCTGACCCCCTTGAGCTCGTTGCTCTTCTTCTGCAGCTCGTCGACTTTCTGGGAGAGGGTTTGTTCGCGCTGCTTGAGTTTGTTCTCGGCATCGCGCATCTTGTTGTTCTGCTCATTGACGCGTTTGTCGTGCTCGCGCTGCAGTTGCAGGAACTTTTCCTTGGCCTGGAGCTCTTTCTCTTTCTTGAGGACTTCTCCTTTTTCTTCGGCATCCTTGAGTACTTGCTGGCTCTTGGCGAGCAGTTTGTTACGTAACACAGTGGTGGTCATCCAGACAGCAATGCCGCCGCCTGCCACAATTCCGATTATGATAAATAGTACGGGCATGATGTGATTGGTTTTTTGTTGTGGGAACGGCTGTTGTGTTGAGAAGGTGACGGTCAGTATAAAAAATCCTGCATCGCGGTTAGTCCCTCCGGGAGTATTGGTAAACTCTGGACTGTTAGGATTTGAGCGCCGGGCGTATCAGCCATACAACCTACCCGCCCCTGAGCCGACTCGGTTCGTAAATGGTGTTGAGTTTACAAACTGTTTTGGGTCGGATGCAGGATTTGTTCCAGCACGCTGTCGATGGACTGGAGTCTCTGGGCGAGGTCCGTATCCTTGAATCGCAGCGAGTCTTGTATCTTGGTCAATTGAGTGATTTGCGTCAATGCCACCATGGCCAATAAGTCTTGATGGTCGTTATAGGCATACAACTTACCATAGTTCTTCGCCTGCGTGTCGATAGCTTCCGCCGCCTTACGCAACGCCTCTTCGTCTTCCGAAGCGACGCGAAGCTTATACGTGCGTCCCAGTATGTTAACCGATGCCGATACCGTTTCCATTTATAAAGGTTTAAGGGGTTTAAGGGGTTTAGGGGTTTGAAAAGGAATCGTGTTATAACCTTTCAAACCATCTCAACCTTTTCAACCTTCAATATTTCAAGATTCTTGTCGATGGTGCGTATCATCTGATTGATTTTAAGCTTTATCTCAGAACAATCGCCTTTCTCCGTCAACTTGTTCCCTAATTTTATTAATTTGTTTTCTTCTTTGAGGTTATTAATTATTTTTTCTTTATCATTTATCGCTTCTTTGAGTTCGCGACACTCGTCTTCTTTCTTCGACACCAACGTTCTCAGACGATTTACCTCGTCTGCCAACTGTCTCACTTTGAATTCAATTCCAGTTACCGATGTCTCAAAATCGAACATGTTTTACAATGCCGTTTACACAATAAAAAGCGGTGCAAAAATAGTATAATTTTTTTATATACGCAAATTTTTTTATTGGTCGGTGTCGATGTAGACCTCCAACAACTTGGCTGGTCCCTCACAGAAAAGCTCGACACTTTCGGCCACTGCGGGCACCAACACACACTCGCCAACGTGAAGCGGGACAATGGTGTCCATGCTCTTCACCGCTGCGATACCGTCGACACACATATAGACCACGAAGGAGTCGAAGTCCTCGAGATTCTTGCGCATCGGAGTGTCGAAGGGAATGAGGCGGGTAGTGAAATAGGGGCAGGCAGCCAATGTGGTGGTTCCGTTCATCTGGGCGGTATAGCGGGTGTTGGCGTGACCTTTGATGGCATTGAAGTCGATGGCATCCATGGCCTCTTCGGTATGCAGCTGTCGCAGGTTGCCGTCGGCATCACGACGGTTGTAGTCGTAGATGCGGTAAGTGCAGTCGGAGGTCTGCTGTATTTCGGCCACCATCAGTCCCTTGCCCAAGGCATGCACGCGTCCGGCGGGGATGAAGTAGACATCGCCGGCCTTGGGTTCTTCACTGTGGAGGAGTTCTTCAAGATGTCCGGCGGCCAACGCTGCGCGGTACTCGTCGGAATCGGTGTCGTGGCGGAAACCGCTGATGAGCCGTGCTCCCGGGTCGGCCTCCATCACATACCACATCTCGGTTTTGCCACAGGACATACCGCGCTTTTGCGCCAATTCATCGTCGGGGTGTACCTGTATGGAGAGGTCTTTGGCAGCATCGATGATTTTGAAGAGCAGCGGAAAATCAGTTCCGTAACGTTCAAATATCTTGTCGCCTACCAGATCGCCCATATAGACCTCGATGGCTTCGTTCAGTGTGTTTTCCGCCAGGAATCCGTTGGCGATGACCGATTCGCGTCCTTCGACGCTCGACAGCGCCCACAGTTCACCGCAGTTGGGTAGGGGAGCATAGTCGAATCCGTAGTCTTTCAGTTTGTTACCTCCCCAAATGACATTCTTGTAAAGGGGGAGGAATTTCAGGGGGTAGAGGGCAGATTGCATCAGTAGGTTCTTGTAGTATGACTATTGGCCTTATTTGTGCCCTTTACTTTGATATTCGATTTCACTGTCTGGCTCTTCTTCGAAGATTTACGCGGGTACATGGTTTCGCTGGAACTCTTGCATGAAATCTGCAGGCCACCAAGAGCCAAAATGGCGGCTATGAGCACCAAAGGAAACGATTTCTTCAGTATGTTTTTCATGTTATCTGTTTGTTTTCAGGGGATTATACAATAATATATTTTTCCACTAAAGTACAAAGTAACAAAATTTTCCTTTCTCGTGCAAATTTATTTTGTATTCTCTTCCCAAATCTTGAGAAACGACTTGGAGACACGGTCCACATATTCGTGGCTACCGATGTTCCATTGGATAGAGTCGGCAATGTGTCGTTGCAGCGGTTCCCTATCATCAACACCTTCGGTGGTGGGCAGTAGACGCCAGCAGTAGCCCTCGCAACGGAAGCGGTTGGGATAGAGGTCCTTGAAACGCTGATAGGCGTAATGCGAGAAGTAGACGGGGCGTTGGAAATGGTTGTCGTCAATGATATTCAACGACCGCCTGAGTCCCGTGAGGTTGATGTTGTAGATGTCGATATCAGTGCGGCGGCCTTCCACATGCTGGAGATACCAGAGAGGGAAGGTGTCGTTGTCTCCCAGCGTGAAGAGGAGGGTTTCGTGGTCGCAACTCTGCAGGTGATTGAGGCTGATATCATGTACCGAATGGCAGTTGTGTCGGTCGTGATCGCTCCAGTTGCCGACGGCCAACAGTAGCGGTGCCGCTGCCACCAATACCCACATCCAACGCTTTGGGAAGCGGGCCAGCAAGTCGGCAGCGCCGAGGCCTATCCAAATGGCAAAAGTATAGAAACTCAGTACATAGACGTAGTCGCGCTCACGAGGTTCATAACAGGGGTGATTTAGGTAGAGGTTCAAAATAATGCCACCGAATAGGAACAGCAGCAGCACCAGATGATAGTCGCCGCGCCGACGCTTGCGGTGTCGCCACAATCCCCAGATACCCAGCAAGAAGGGGAGGATGGATATCACTACGATATTCCAATCGTAGTTCCATCGGCCAATGAAGTTGAACATCATATAGCGGCAGTACATGAACCCGAACTGGTAGACGGCATAGTAGACCACGTTGTCTACCACGCTGGAGGGGTCTTTCGCTCCCCAGTAGGCCCAGTTCTCGCTATCTTTCTCTCGCCACATGCGAGGATAGACGGGGGCTTTCACATATTGGTCGCGGCCGAAATATCCCTTGAAACTCTCGTAGGTCGAGGGGTTGCCGGTATTGATAGGCGGGTTGCTGGCAGCACGGAGGGGGATGATGACGTAAGGGGTAAGTCCCATCACGAAAAACAGCACACCCAGCACCACAGTCCGAATCCATAACCATCCACGCCAGCGCTCCTCCGCACTCCTTTCACTCCTTCGCACTCCTCTCACAAATATCCATAGCAGCGCCGGTGCCGTCAGAAGGGTCATCAGGTGTACGCAAACACCGAGACCCATCAGAAGGGCTACCAATAGTAGTTTGCGGTTGTCGCCCTCCCGCTCCCAACGCAGCATCAGCCAGACGGTGAGGGAACAAAAGAGCATCGCCATGCTGTACACCTCGCTTTCAACAGCCGAGAACCACACCGAGTCGCAGAAGAGATAGCAGAGGGCGCCGATGGCAGCGGAAAATTGTGAAAATTGAAAATGGCTTCGCTGCAGAAGGAGTAGTAGGGTCTTGTAGAGCAGCATTACCGTCAGGCTGCCGCAGAGTACCGATACGAGGTTGCTCAGTGGGGCTACCCACATCAGGTTGCCAAAGGAGAGCAACATGGCACAGTGTGTTACCAACTGATAGAAGGGTGCTCCAGGAGGATGTCCTATCTGCAATCCCCAGCCTGTGGCGATAAATTCGCCGCAGTCCCACCAGCTGGCAGAACGATCCATCGTCAGCAGGTAGACCAGCGTGGAGAAGAGGAACACGACAAGCGCGTCGTGACGCTCTACCAGTTGACGACAGCTTTGTTGAAGATGTCTTCGCATAGTTCAGTGACTATTTCGCTCACCAACCCGCTTTCTACCGACGAGAAATCGCGTGAGGCGGGATAGTCGCGGTAGCGAGAGAACGACTGCTCGAAGTTGGCCTCGGGATCGATGGCGTTGCTGAAGCGTACCTTGACGGTCACCGTGAGGCGGTTCATCGACACCTCGTCGTTGCTGGACAGCGAAGAGGCACGGGTGTCATAACCCGTAATCTCACCCTCCATATGCAGGTCACCCTCGCCGCCGTTCATCACCGACAGGGGGGTCTGACTGGAGAACATCTGCATCAGCTCGTCGGTGAGTTTCTGACTCAGCTGTGGGTTGACGGTGGAGGCGTTGTTGGGGAAAGTAGCCACCGACAGGGTTTTCGCTCCTGGCGGTATCGAAGCCCCGGTGAACGAGTAGCCCCCCGAGCATCCCACAGCCAACAGCAGCACGGCCAACAAACTAATAATCTCTCGAGTCTTCATCGATGCGCTGTTCGTCTTCGAGTTGCCACAGCAGGAATCCCGACTCCTGCTGGATATAATTCAATACGGCTATCTTGGTCATCAGGTCGGGGATGGCGGCCACCTCGCTGATGAGGGCGTCTATCTTGCCTTTAAATTCTAAGTTCATTTTTTATTCGTTATAACGTTATTACGAGATTACGATATTATCCGTTGATTCTATTATAATAGTGCCACCATAGTTCGGGAATTTCGTTCTCCATGGCGCGTTGGTAGTCGTCGTAGCTGCAGGGGATGAGCGTATGGCGCAGGTAGCGCTCACGGCGTTCGGTGTCGTCGCAGGGTACCTCCATCCACCAGCGGTCGCTCTTCAGGCTCTTGTAAAAGACGATGTCTAACCCATGCTCACGCAGCTCCACGGTGAAGCGTTTATAGAATTGCTTGTCGCGAATGCCACTGGACGGGAAATCGTTCTGACGGTAGTAGAAGCCCTCGATGAAGAACCATACGGCATGTGCCAGCATGTGTGCTGTCTGCCCGTTGTGGTCGCGGGCGGGGTTCATCTCGAAGAACCCCATGCACGAGGTCTTGTCGCTCATGCCGGCGAAACGAGCTATCTGGCACAATTGCTCGCCATAGAAGCCGTGAGGCGAGGGGACGGCATTGGCGGGTGCGTCGCTTTGGCGCACAGCACTGATGTCCACCGCCACTACATCGCTGTAGCGTATCAATGGCTCTGCATTCTCCATCTTTACTTGCACTTCGCCCAGTCGGCGAGTGCTGAACTTCAGCTCTTCCATCAGCTGCACCATCTCCTGCCCCACGAAATAGGTCTGATAGCCTACGTTCATATAGTCGAACAGGTAGTTGGGTTGCTGTAGGATGATATGCTGCAGGTAGTTGCGCGAGTTAATCTCCTCACCGCCCTCGAGGTTGAAGTGCGAGTCGACAGAGCAGATATTAATCACTCGTCCCAGCACCTCATAGGCCTTATAGATGGGGAACACTAAATCGTCGCTGCCTCCGAGAATCACCACCGTCAACCCTTGTTCAATCAGTTGCTGCAATGCCTCGATTAAAGCGAAATAGGTGTCGCGTTTCTCGGCACCAGGGGCGATGTTGCCCAAGTCCACGATATGCATCTCTTCGTGAGGCTTCGCCAGGCGGTAGAGGTAGTGGCGTATGGGGTCGGGAGCGGCAGCGCAGCCTCGGTTGTCCACCGAACCGCGATCCTCTTTCACACCCAACAGCGCCAGACGGGCCTCGCCCAACGCAGGGAATCGACCACGTTCGGTGTAGGCCACAATATCGTCTCCCAGCATCGGCCGGAACTCCTGACTCTGGAATCCTACAGTTTCAATATCGATAGGCTCAAAATAGTTACTCAGCTCCATATCTAATAAAAATTCATAAATCATAACTCAAAACTCACGATTTTATTGTGTCGTTAACCGGGGAAAAATATAAAAAAACAGGTTTAAGAAGCCCAAACAACACTATCATAATCTATGCTGTCGGAATGATTTTAAACTTTTTAACAAATCTTCATTGTTCTGATAATCAATGCTAAACTTCGAATATTGGACTTTGAACTAAAATTTTTTTTTGTCAGTTTAAAAATTGGTTGTACTTTTGCACTCGAATTCAAGAGCGAATTCAGTTCAGATGGGGTATTAGCTCACTTGGCTAGAGCGTGTGACTGGCAGTCACAAGGTAATCGGTTCGATTCCGATATACTCCACGAAAGAGGGCCTCGAAAGAAGCCCTTTTTTTCGTATATAAGCATTTGAACGTTGCTGAGGGTTTTGAGAAAAATGCTTTTTTTAACATTTTTTCTTGTATATTAAAAAAAAGTTGTATTTTTGCAGCCGAATTGAAGTAAAACCAAAAGGTCTTGAATGAAGCAACCATATCAGTTTTAACCCCCTAAAAAATAGAGGAATATGACGGACGTAAAAACGAGACAACTGTCAGACAACGAACTGATTGTACGCTACCAAGAAGGTGACGCATCCTGCTTTGAAGTGCTCCTCGAGCGCTACCAAAGCAAGGTGTACGGTTACATTTTTTCGGTGGTCAAAGAGAAGGAAACGGCAGACGATATCTTCCAGGATACCTTCTACAAAGTCATCGTGACCATCAATTCAGGCCTTTACAAGGACGAGAACAAGTTCGTGCACTGGGTGATGCGCATCGCGCACAACCTCATTGTCGACCACTTCCGCCGCAACAACAAGATGCCGCTGGTGCCCAATAAGCCCGACGGCGACGTGGTGGACAACCTGAAAATTCAGGACGAGAATGCCGAGCATGCCATCATGAAGAAGCAGACTAGCCAGAATATCCGCAAGCTGGTGAAGATGCTTCCCCCCGAGCAGCGTCGCGTGGTGATTCTGCGCCACTATGGCAAGTGCGACTTCAAGGACATTGCCACCCGCACGGGCGTAAGCATTAACACTGCCCTCGGTCGCATGCGCTACGCCATCATCAACCTGCGTCGCTTGGCACAAGAAAATAATATGTATATTGAACTGTAAGTAGACAGTAGTTAAGTAGAGCAGATTGATAAGTAAAAATAAACTGAAGGATTTGGCCGCCTACCGCCTGCAGAAACGTTGCGACGAGGAGGCGGTTTTTGTTGTCGAAGGTCCGAAGATGGCCTCCGAGGCGGTGACGTCAGGCTTTGGCGTTCGCGTTATCTGTGCGACAGGCGAGTGGCTTGCGGCTCATGCCGACAGCACGACGGCACAGGAATGCTACGAGGTGAACTCCTCCGAGTTGGAGCGCCTCTCCAACTTCAAGACCCCCAACCAGGTGTGGATGTTGGTGGAAAGGAAAGACCTCTCACCTCTCACTTCTCATCTCTCATCTCTTATCCTGGCATTAGACAGGATACAGGATCCCGGGAATATGGGTACTATGCTGCGGACGGCCGACTGGTTCGGCATCCGTCGGGTGGTTTGCAGCCATGATACTGTTTCATGCTACAATCCCAAGGTGGTACAAGCCTCGATGGGTGCCATCTTCCGCACACATGTGGAGTATGTCGACCTGCCCGATTGGCTCGCCACCTGCGGCATACCCGTCTTCGGTGCCTCGCTAAAAGGAGAGCCATTGTCAACTACCAACTGCCAACTACCAACTAATAAGGTGTTGCTTATTGGCAACGAGAGTCGCGGTATCTCGGAAGAGGTGATGGCGCAGGTGACGCATCCCGTGCTCATCCCCAACCTTGGCGGCACTGCCGAAAGCCTCAACGCCGGTGTGGCAGCGGGAATATTGATGTTTTATTTGAATCATGGAACAACTACAATATCAAGAAGGAAGAACTGAAATCAGCCACTATGGCAAGGTGGCACTTATCGACCGTCTCACCGAAGGCTCTGGCTGTCAGGGTGACGACTGCGCCGTGATAGGAGAGGGGTCGAAGAAGACCCTCGTTACCACGCAGACTTTGGTGGAGGGTGTGGACTTCGACATGATGTATACGCCCCTCAAGCATTTGGGCTATAAGGCTGTGGCTATCGCCATCAGCAACATCGCCGCCATGAATGGCAGCCCTCGTCAGGTGCTGGTCTCTGTGGCTGTGAGCAACCGCTACTCTGTGGAAGCGATGGATGAACTCTATGCCGGCATACGCCTTTGCTGCGAGCGCTACGACGTGAGTCTCGTGGGTGGCGACACCGCCAGTACACGTGCCGGGATGGTCATCACCGTCACCCTCGTCGGCGAAGTCGACGAGACGAAGGTCACCCGTCGTAGCGGTGCTTCTCACAACGACCTCATCTGCGTGAGCGGCGACCTCGGCAGTGCCTATGCCGGCCTGCTGGTGCTGGAGCGCGAGAAGGTGACTTATCAGGCCAACCCCAACTTCCAGCCCGACCTCGACGGTTTCGACTATGTCCTCGAGCGTTTCCTCAAGCCTGAGCCCCGCATGGATATCGTGAAGAAACTTGCCGAGCGTGAGGTGGTGCCTACCTCGATGACCGATGTCAGCGAGGGACTGGCCGACAGCTTGCTGCATCTCTGCAAGGCTTCGGGTAGCGGATGTGAGGTCTACGAGGAGCGTCTGCCTATCGACTACCAGTGCTCGCGCGTCTGCTCCGAGATGAGCAAGAACATGCTGCCGGTGAGTTGCGCTCTTAATGGCGGCAAGGACTATGAGCTGCTCTTCACCGTCAGCCAGAAAGACTACGAGCGCATCAAAGAAATGGAGGGCATCCATATCATCGGCTATGTCACCGAACCTGGCATGCCCGCTGTGATGGTGACTCCGCAGAATACGACGATAGAACTAAAAGCACAAGGCTTTACGAGAGAATGAAACAGGATACCTATAAGCATAAAGGCCTTAGGCAGCAGATGGTGGAGGCGTTGCGCGATAGCGGCATCACCGATGAGAACGTGCTTCGCGCGATGGGCGAGGTGCAGCGCCACTGGTTCCTCGACAGCGCTCTCGACACCCTCGCCTATGAGGACCGCGCACTAAAGATAAGCTGTGAACAGACCATCTCGCGCCCCTCTACGGTGGCCATGCAGAGTCAGCTGCTCAATGTGCAACCCGGCATGAAGGTGCTTGAGATAGGCACCGGCAGCGGCTATCAGGCTGCGGTGCTCTGCAAGATGGGCGCCAAAGTCTTCTCCGTCGAACGCCAGAAAGGTCTCTTCGACCACACACGCAAACTCCTCGACGGTCTGGGCTACCGCGTGCGCTGCTTCCTCGGCGACGGCTATCAGGGACTCACCGAAATGAACTATGGCCCCTACGACCGCATCATCGTCACCTGCGGAGCCCCCGAGATTCCCGCACCGCTGATGGCACAACTCAAAGAGGGCGGCATTATGGTTATCCCCTTGGGAGAAGAGGAGCAGGAGATGCTGCGCATCACCAAAAATGGCTCCGACAAGAAAGATTGGAAAGTGGAGAAATTCGGTACCTATAGTTTCGTGCCGATGCTCGACGGCCGCAATATGGGGAGATGAGAGGTCAGCGAAGGATGAAGTGTTGTTTGGAGAGATGGGGATTGGTGATGGCGATACCCACCGTGAAGAAATCGAGAGTAACTTGATAATTGGAATCGTGGATGATGCCTTTCCAGTCGTCGGCATCGCGATAAGGATGGTCGATAACCACGAAGTAGCCATCGGAAGTTCGAAGTTCGGCAGTACCCACGTTACGAGTGGCGGTAACACCATAATAACGTTCCAGCCGCCATACCATAGCCTCATAACGTCTTTTCGGTACCCCCTCGGCACGAGAGGTTAGCACCTCGGTGTAGAGCCGATAGACGAAAGGCGAATGCAGACTGAAATGAGTCTTCGCACGTAGTAGATAAGAGAGAAAATTCATGCTGCAAAGGTACGAAAGTTGAGCGATGTGGCAAAATTTTTTTTGACATATCCGAAATGAAGTACCGACGTGAGCGGAGCGAATCAAAGATACGAAATAAAGTTTAAAGTTTACGGCTTAAAGTTTAAAGAAGTTAGGATCAATAATATACAATTAAAACGAGCAAAATGAAATATAACATAACACCCGGATGGCACCGTTTGCGTCAACCATTCTTCATTCTTCAATCTTCAATCTTTGTTTTACTGCTACTGACGGCCTGTGGCGGAGGCGAGGTGCCGCAGCCTAAGCCGAAGGCTTATCTCCGTGTGGATATGCCACAGCAGGAGTATATCGTAGTGGATACCGTGAGGCTGTCCGACAGCGCGACCAACGTGTCGTTCCCCTCACCGTTCCTTTTCGAGAGGAACCTTCATGTGCTTATCTCCCAAGCCAAATACAACGCCCGGGGGGCTGCTATCGAGCTCTGCTACCCCGATTGGAAAGGCTATGTAGAGTTAATGTACAAACCTCTCGCCGGACGCGACGACCTGCAACCCCAGACCGACACCGCCATGCGTATGCTCGAATACCACTACAAGGTGGCCTCCGGCATCGAAGAGGAACTCGTTCAAATCCCCGAGAACCAAGTCTATGCTACCGTCTGGCACATCAATGGTCGCGATGTGGCCACCACCTACCAGTTTATCGCCACCGACAGTAGCCGTCACTTCCTTCACGGCGAGATTATCATCGACCAGGCTCCCAACAACGACTCGCTGGCCCCTATGCTCGACTACATGCGGGCGGATGTCGACCACCTCATCAAAACCCTCCGTTGGAGATAGCTCATGGCAAAAAAGCAGAAATACTATGTCGTCTGGCAGGGTAAGCATCCCGGCATCTACACCGACTGGGACGAGTGTAAGGCTCAGGTGCAAGGTGTGCAGGGCGCGCAGTACAAGAGTTTCGACACCCAAGCGGAAGCAGAAGCAGCCATCAAATTGCCCTATAGCAGCTTCGTCACTAGTTCAAATAGCTTAACTAGTCCAACTAGTAAAACTAGTAAAGACATCCTCTTCATCGACGACGAAGGCCTCACCGCCATCCGTCCCGATGCCGACCCCGCCAATGTCCCCGTCCTCGATGCCCTCGCCGTCGATGCGGCCTGCAGCGGCAATCCCGGCGTGATGGAGTATCAAGGCATCTATATCCCCACGCGTACGCGTGTCTTCCATTATAAGGCACCCAAGGGCACCAACAATATCGGCGAGTTCCTTGCCATCGTTCATGGCCTCAGCTATCTGAAGAAACACCATCTCAACCAGATTATCTACTCCGACTCTGTCAATGCTCTCTCGTGGGTGCGGCAGAAAGTGTGTAAAAGCAAGCTCCCAGAGGATGCCTCCACCGCCGAATTGTGGGACTATGTCCACCGCGCCGAGAACTGGCTCCGCACCAATAGTTACACCACCGAGATCCGCAAGTGGGACACCGACCACTGGGGCGAGATACCGGCAGACTTCGGACGGAAATGACGTAAACGCCCATTACCGTAATTGATTCGTTAATTATCGTAAATAATGAATACACGTAACCTGCGTTTCCGTTCCAATTATGTCTGCGACATCCTTACGCTCTTCCATGAAGAACTGGATGCGTTCTATGGTAGCGGAGAGGTGGGGATATTTTGCGAGATGCTCTGCGAGGCTTTTTTCGGATGGGACAAAATCACGTTCCTCCTCTCCAAAAATCAGACCGTCGACCAGAGCGACCTCTTACGTTTCCATTGGGCCCTCGAGGACCTCAAGCACCACCGCCCCATCCAGCATATCATCGGCTACACCGACTTCTGTGGATGCCGCATCGAGGTGAATCCCGATGTCCTCATCCCTCGCCCCGAGACCGAGGAAATGGTGGAAAGTTTGGTGGGTAGTGGACAGTGGGTAGTGAGTAGCATACTGGATCTTTGCACGGGCAGCGGGTGTATCGCTATAGCGATGAAGAAAGCCTTTCCGCAAGCCGAAGTGACTGCTGTGGATGTCTCCGAAAAAGCCCTGTCGGTAGCCCGTCGCAATGCTGAAAACAACAATACCGAGATAAATTTCCTCCAAGCCGATATCCTTGACGAAACCTTTCACCTTTCACCTCTCACCTTTCACCTCATCGTCAGCAATCCTCCCTACGTCCGCGACAGCGAACGCTCGCAAATGAGTCCCAACGTCCTCGACTACGACCCCTCGTTGGCCCTCTTCGTCCCCGACGACGACCCACTGCGCTTCTACCGCGCCATTGCTACGCTTGCCAAAAAGCATTTGGCAGAAGATGGACTTCTGGCGGTGGAAATCAACGAAGCCTTCGCCGACGAGACCTGTAGTTTGTTGCGTGAGCAGGGCTTCCTCCCTGTCGTACACACCGACTTCCGCGGCAAAAACCGTTGGTTGACAGCCACAAAGAAAAAAAATTTCGTCGTGTGAGAAAAAGTTAGTATTTTTGCACCCTCAAAGTAATGGTTATGGAAGGCTGCCGCATCATGTTGCCGTCATACCGACTGCGTAGCGTCTATAACCCATAACCAATAACCCAAACGGGGTAGTAGCTCATCTGGTAGAGCATTTGGTTCGCAATCAAAAGGTAGTGGGTTCGAGTCCCATCTACTCCACAAAAAAAAAGAGGTCGAAAAGACCTCTTTTTTGTTTTCTCTCGTATTTGAGTTTTTATTTCTTCAGGAACTTGAAGTCTTTTCCGAGATAGTAGGCCTGGTCGCCGAGGCTCTCCTCGATGCGCATCAGCTGGTTGTATTTGCAGATGCGGTCGGTGCGGCTGGCGGAACCGGTCTTGATGAGGCCGGCATTCATGGCCACCACGAGGTCGGCGATGGTGGTGTCCTCGGTCTCGCCGCTGCGGTGGCTGATGATGGCGGTGTACTGGTTGCGCATGGCCAGGTTCACGGCGTCGATGGTCTCGGTGAGGGTGCCAATCTGGTTCAGCTTGATGAGGATGCTGTTGGCCACCTTTTTCTCAAGACCCATCTTGAGGCGCGAGACGTTGGTCACGAAGAGGTCGTCGCCCACCAGCTGGCAGCGGTCGCCGATGGCGTCGGTGTGCAGACGCCAGCCGTCCCAGTCGTCTTCGGCCATGCCGTCTTCGATGCTGATGATGGGGTAGCGGTTCACCCAGTCTTTCCAGAAGTCGCTCATCTGGGCGGGTGTGAGCTTCTCGCCGGTGCTCCACTTCAGCTCGTACATATTCTCTTCGGCGTTGTAGAACTCCGAGGCGGCGGCATCGAGACCGATGAAGACATCCTCGCCGGGACGATAGCCGGCCTTCTCGATGGCCGAAAGGATGCAGGTGAGGGCTTCCTCGTTGCTGCCGAGGTTGGGGGCAAAGCCGCCCTCGTCGCCCACGTTGGTGCTCATACCTTTGCTCTTCAGCACCTGGCGCAGGTTGTGGAACACCTCGGCGCCCATGCGGAGGGCTTCGCTGAAGGTGGGGGCTCCCACAGGCATAATCATGAACTCCTGGAAGTCGATGCTGTTGTCGGCATGCGAACCACCGTTGAGGATATTCATCATGGGGATGGGCAGGGTGTAGCCGCCCACGCCGCCGAGGTAGCGGTAGAGCTCCTGGTTGGTCTCCATGGCTGCTGCTTTGGCGCAGGCCAAAGAGACGCCGAGGATGGCGTTGGCGCCCAGACGGCTCTTGTTCTCCGTGCCGTCGAGCTCAATCATCTTCATGTCGAGGGCTTTCTGTTCGCTGACAAACATGCCCTGCAACTCGTCGTTCAGTACGGTGTTCACGTTGTTCACGGCCTGCATCACGCTCTTGCCGAGGAACTGGCTCTTGTCGCCGTCGCGAAGCTCGCAGGCTTCGTGTACGCCCGTGGAGGCTCCGCTGGGAACAGCGGCACGACCCATGGCGCCCTGGTCGGTATACACATCGACTTCAACTGTGGGGTTTCCGCGACTGTCGAGAATCTGACGGCCCTTGATGCCTATAATCTGACTCATAACTGTTTAGATTAATTTGTTTAATATTTTATTTCCAAATTCGAAGTTGCAAAAATACAAAAAAAAGTTATATCTCACCGAAAAAAGAACCACACCCATCGCGCCCAAGGTTAAAAAATAGCAAAAGTCGCACCCCTCCCAAAAAATACTTTTGGGGCGCTTTTTGCGTTATTATATATCAGGATCCCTATCGTAAATAGTAATTGAAAAGTATACCACCAAAATAATGGTAGCATTCCTCAGCGCAGTCTCTGTGACAGGGACCAGTCCCTCGCCCCACTCAATAGTTCATACCGACAACTCTGGGGAACACCTAAATATCTGCATGTCTCTTAATGTATGGCCAATAATATGTTTCCACGACATCTGAGGGGTAAACCAACAATAACAAATCTTTTGCCTTTGAGGTATCTCTCACAACAATGGTTCCATCTGTATATAACTTACTCATCATCCAGACGCAATCTGTATCTTTTAGTTCAACCCCCTTCTCGAGATAGTATAACATGAGACCTTGTGTGGCAGAATCAAGGCTTACACGGGTTTCATTAAATGCAGAATAAAAAGTATAGAAAAGGTTAAAGTAAGCATGCCCGTACTTCTGGTATTCTGCCATGTAAACGGATAACGGAAGAACATTGATATCATCAGGATAATAGAATAAAAGCGAATTGTACGAATCAATATCGCCTAGGGAAAGAACATCTGCAATCAACTCCTCTTTAGATGGAGCTTCTGGGGTTATTACAATCCCCTCGTTTTTTTCTTCTGACGTGTTTTTGCAAGATGTCAACAATACCATGCTCAATAATAGACATAATATTCCTTTAGTCGTTGGTGTGGTTTGATTCATATTTTCTTTTCCATTTGTTTATTTCATCTTGAACATTCTTTCCTTGAAGCTCTCTCCCAAATTCCGTATTCCCTTTGTATTTCCCTATCAATTCCCCTTTATAAAAAACATTCCATACGCCGTTATTGTTCACCTTTTCTTTATCCCCTAAAGTGATATTATCCGAAGGAGCAAATATCAACAAATCTCCTTTTACAAGCTCAGAAAGTTGTTGTGCAATTGAATTCTTTCCACCCCCTGTTTTACAAGAATGCATAATCAATAAAGAAGTTTCCCCTTTACCTATATTTTCTTTGTATACTTGGCTATTGTTTGCCAGGAATGTTTCTAATTCAGAAGCGTTTTTCTTTCCTTTTTCAGCTAAATTAACGACCTGACGACCACCGTGCGCAAACAAATGAATAACCTTGTCGTTATCTTGATATTTATTTGCTGATCTTTTCAGATTCATGTTTGATTTGTATTGGCCCATGGCCTTAGTGTACTGATTGAGTGCATTACTCCCACGAAAGGAATGGAAATACGGCATTTTCGTTTTGAAGAAAATTAATTTTTCTTCCCCATCTGGGTCAATGTATTTTACGGGATTCCATGAGCAATAGTTGTATGGGCTAATGTTCGGGTATTTGTCGCTCATCGGATCCACACTGAGCCAGCCTGTCAACAGTTCCGACCAGTAGTACCTTGCGCCGTAGTAGTGGAAGCCTGATTCATAGTCCTTTTCCTTCCCGTTGAAACGGTACTGGATGAGGCTGGGGTCCAAATTGTGTTGAATGTCCACCCAGTCTTTGCCGTAGGGGAGATAGTTGAGAGTTTGGTATTGTATGTATTCTCCAGTCATGGAAAAGTAGTTTTCAAGATGCAAAGATACATTTTTCTTTCAATGTGACAAAAAATATTTTGTCCGATTGGAAATAAATGCGTGTTTTTGCAACTCGAAAGATAGCGAAGCGGAAAACGTTATTTCCCGAAGAGTTCCGAGTGCGTACCCAGTCGCACCAACTCTATAATATCCCGCTGGTCGTCAATCCATATCAAGAGGAAATCACTCTCGATATGACACTCCAAGCAACCCTTGTAATTGCCTACAAGCGGATGTGGGAAGTACTCTTCGGGTATCGGCTGCTCGTTGATTAGTAGGTCCAATAGAACTTTCAGCTCCGAGAGCAACTTGGGCTGATGCTTGTACCGCTTCAAATCTTTCTTGTACTGGGTAGTGGGCTGTAGCTGCTTCATCCTTAGTCGTTAAGAATGTCTTTCATCATCTCCTCGGCACTTGCATAGACCTTGTTGCGGTTGCGGCCAGACATCGCCTCCTCGATGGCGGCACGGGTCGTGTCGTTGGGCTCGTTGTAAACAATATCGAGCAGGATACTCTCCACATAGTTGTTCAGAGTCCGGTTTTGACGAACGGCATTCCTCCTCAGCCTCTCAAGAAGATCGGTTCTGAGACGAAAAGATGCTGGTTTTCTCTCGATTACTGTATTCATAAATGTATTACATCATATTACTTTCAATTGCAAAAGTAATACAAATAATTGAATTGACAAAATTTTTTTGAATTGCTGACAAAAGATGTCCCCATCTATACGGTGCAGCAACTGATGTGCCACGCTGATATCGGATCCACTAAAGTTTACGCTGATTTATTGAATAAAAATAAGTTAAAGGCCGTGAGGAAATTACCAACATTCACTTGCTAAAGTTATGCTATAACTATATTTATTAATCAGATTCCAAAAAAGTTTGTAACTTTGCAAAGTCAAAATGTGGAAAATGACACCGAAAAGTGCATATCAAAATGACTCTTTTTCATCAAAAAATATGATGGGAAACGACCTGCTTTTTAGCACTTTTTATCAAAAAAGACATCTTGGCAAGCCCTTTCAAAGTGTTGATAACCTGTATGGTTATACAACTTCCATATCGTGTTCTTTCAACGGCAAAGAGAAGGACGAGGAAACCGGATATGGTTACTTTGGTGCGAGGTACATGGACCACGAGCTTTTAACCTCGTTTATGTCTGTCGATAGATATGCCGACAAGTATCCATCTACTTCCCCTTATGCCTACTGCGCGTGGAATCCGATTAAACTGACAGATCCAAGCGGAGATACAATTTGTCATAAGTATAACAACAGAACGTATTATTATTCGGAAACAAGTACAGGACGCTATTCTTGGATGGATAATGAAGGAAATATCTATATGGGAGGGGAGGATGTTAATTTCGACAAATTAACCGATGCGCTACGGAAGTTGCAAGAGAAACCAGTCGGAAATAAACTTGTCGGCGACCTTATAACGGATGACAAGACTGTGGAAATTGTATACAGTCAAAATAACGGTTCTGATCAGATTAATGGAAAGTGGGTGAAATGGAACCCGTATAAAACAACAGGTAATTTTTTAAATGAGGATGGTTCCCGTGAACGACCATCCTTTATTGGGCTAGGACATGAATTGGCTCATGTATACGATGTCTGGCATGGGACTAATGACCAAACCGAATGGTTCACAACTCCATTGGGCGATGTTGTTCCCAAATGTGAAATTACAGTAGGCGCTGTTGAAAACCAATTGCGAGCCGAACATGGTATTCCCCGAAGAAAATTCTATTTTTATCATGTAGATGAGAAGACAAGAAGTATTTATTATAATGGTCTGCTAATAGAAAACAACTAATTTGTATTGAAATGAAATCTCTAATTGCAATTATAGTAGCATGTTCGGCATGTATAATCAGTGCCTGCTCGCGAAATACAATTAATATAGAGAGAATAATACATGCAAATAGATATGATGTAGTGGAAAATATGTTATTCCATGATATCCGGAAGGAAATAGTTGAATTAAAACAATGGCCATACGAAAAAGGATCAGATACTATTTATGCAATAGAATCATGGAACTATGAAGATGGGACCTTCTCATTAATGTATTGGAGTCGGGAGAGGACGATTTCTATTTTGCAAGATAATATGGGTGATTCCTTGGTGGCATATAATCGACGAGCTTTCACTAGACGGATCATAGCACTTGTAGAAGGATGGGACCCAGAAAAAATTCTCAATCATCCAGGACGGGTATCACCTTCTCAGACATTATATGCAACACGTATTATTTTTAGGGGGGATGAACCCGCTATTGTCAATACATTATGTTTCCCTGATATATTCCTTCCTGAAGATTCTGAGGATGGGCGGGAATTATTTGAATTATGGCATCCTTCCAAATCATACAATCATGGACAGGAAACAGATTCAGTTCAAGAAAACAACAACAATAATTGAATCATCCTATACATAACTCCGCCCCACTGAACCGTACTTTTTCCGTGTATTTTTCCCTGTCGGATTCCACCGGCAAAGAGAAGGACGAGGAAACTGGGTATGGGTATTTTGGCGCGAGGTACATGGACCACGAACTTTTAACCTCGTTTATGTCCGTTGATAGATATGCCGACAAGTATCCATCCATATCCCCTTATGCCTATTGTGCCTGGAACCCGATAAGACTAATTGATCCCAATGGTGACACAATAGTATATTCAGGGACACCGGAACAACAGGCAAAGTTAAAAGGATATGTTAATCAGTTTCAAGCAAGGCTCCCTCAAAAATACAAGCAATTGCAAAGTTCTCTAAATGTGTATAATGTACAATTTGTAGAAGAAAATGACGATGGATCAGGGGGAAGTTTTATGTACGATATCAATACAGGCAATTTCAATGTCAACATAAAAGAAAATCGAGAAAAAACGGAAACAAATAAATATTCGGATATTGAAGTTCTGGCACATGAATTAAAGCATGCCGAACAATATGAGAATAGGCAATTAGGTTTTCTTGTTATACACTCTTCTGGACTTGTATCAGGATATGCATATGATTTGTATGATGAGTATGAAGCAGCGGAACAAGCATTGTTGTTTTCTCCTGAAGGTATCAGTTATAAGGCTGTAAAGGATGCCCACAGTTTTACTTTGTCTAAGTATGGTGGTCATTTACCCCATAAAAAGATTGATGTGTTTATGCAAAACTTAATCGATCTTGAAAAAAGTGAAATAAAGCCGACTATTGATGAAATAAACGCTAGAGATCGTTCCAAAACCATTGTTTACAACAAAAGAAAATAAATGAAAAACAACACATTTGCATGCTTTTGCGCATTGATTTTTTTTACAGGATGTCATAATTTCCAATATGTATCCGATAACTTAGAAGGAGAGTATTTCTTTTATTTCGATGAAGAGGATGTATACCCGAGCCTTCCTTCAATAACAATTAATTCGGATTCGACATTTGATTATATTGTACCTGGTGTTGGCGGGCCATACCATTCAAACGGAACATGGAGACGGACCCCAAGTGGTTTATTGTTATCCACACAGTTTACTTGTGTTGGTGCAAATGTAAAAAAAATTACGGGGGAAAGTACAATGGATTCCATTGATCTTTTTGTTTCATTTTTGGTGTCCACAATACAGCCTGACAGTATCCGGATTGGGAACAACGTGTTCTTTTTGGGTAGTCGGAATCATTTTCGAACAACAGCCAAGGTCTTGATGGAAAGCGAATTCATCTATAATAATTTTGACGTCTATCCTATTTGTATCCTGGATTCGGTGACAAATGGAAATGTATATCAAGTGATACTCGTTGACAATCCATATTATCCGATAATTGATAATGAGGTGTGGACAATAGAAAAAGGCCTATTAAAGCGCCCATTGAGCGATGGTATATGTATGTTTCGAAAGGGAAATATTACAGGCTTAAAGTAAAACACTTCCATTGAAGACGACAGCACATAAAACCGAAGGGGTAAACCGCACGAAAAACATGCGGTTTACCTTCTTCGTTTTCACCGGCAAAGAACGCGACGAGGAAACGGGCTACGGGTACTTCGGCGCCCGATACATGGACCACGAGCTGATGACCAGTTGGCTGAGCGTCGACCCGATGGCGGACAAGTACCCGAATGTATCGCCATACAGCTACTGCATGTGGAGCC
>ONBK01000023.1:3452-25965 GCA_900316055.1 uncultured Bacteroidales bacterium | reverse complement strand
CTTATCATTCGCATGTCGTGAAGATGGACGGTGTCCTGCGCCGCCAACGGCTGTAGCAACGCCATCAAAAATCCGAGGAAAAGAATTGTTTTTTTCATATCATTTTTTTTTAGGGGTTAATCTTCTTCCTTTTTTTGTGGATACGTCGGTGAGGTGCATTCTGTGCCAATTCTCATTTCTTTCCTCCAAGCCGCTTCAACTATTGGCAGTTGTTCTGTTTTCACTCTATCAACGGAAACTTTGAATTCTTCATGGCTGATATAAATCGTATCCGCATATTTGTCCGTTTTCGCTAAGCAGCTTCCGTCGAAATAAAGAGAATTGTACTTTAAATAATAGGGTACATAAGCTTCTGGCCTGTATCCAGATGAGACAAGGTGCTGCTCATCAAGATTAATTGACCAAATACGGTCTAAAGATTCAAAGATGACCCCATCATAGACGTGTGCCATTACTGTTGATGGCAAGGCACCATAGATTATTTCATATATCACACTTCTGGTAATTGAACTGGAATTAGTATGATACGTTCCATGCAAAAGTAGGTTGACCACATTCGTGCCCAAAGTGTAACTGATATCTCCCAGAGTCACAAAATTATAGAGTCCTTCATCAATTACAGCATTCCTGTTACACGTAAATCCACTATAATAGGATACTACAAATGGATTTAAACTTCCGTGAATATAATTACTATGGCATGCTGTGATAAAACCATTTCCAGCCATCGCCCTTATCCGGTATTTCCCTATAATTTCGAGATTATTGTCCTGAATATAGATGTTGCCCTGGAAGATGGAGCTTCCCGTCGTCGTTGGTTTCTCAAAATACCACAAACGACTAGGGGTATAAACAATATTTACATTTCTTTTCGATGTGACCACCACATAATCTTGTGTTATTGCTAAATCGGACAAGAGGACTGTGTCACCTCCCACATCACCGAAGTTGACCATCCAGTGGGCATATTCGTCAATCATATCCACCATCATACCCTCGGAATCGATGGATTGTCCCACTCCCACTACATGCTTCCGCGAAGCAAACCATCCCACCTCTATTGCCCAGACATTTGTCATTGCCGGCAGGTTTATATACGACACGTTGGACGGATTCAGATTAAACAGGTCGGCCACTGCGAAATATCCTATCACAGCATGTCCAACCATTCTTTCTTGCATTTTGCCGCAAAAATAGACGGTGTCGTTGTATATCTCGAAATCACATACCGTGTCCATGGGATCCAGAAAAAGTTCGTTCGTTGTGGACACTCCATGTTTGTACATCATAAAATATGGATAGCTCGAGTTGTTATAACAAACAATATCTATTCCGTCAGCGTAATGTCTTATTATCGAACCGGGGTTGGTGTAATCGTCCATGTTATACCTGACTTGTTCGATGGCTTTGGCCTCGTTTGCTGAGAGGAACAGCATTGCAATGAATATGCAAAACAATGATTTTAGGATTGTTTTCATAGTTGTTATTTATTAACGTTTATTTTATCAATTTGTTTTCTTTGGCGCCAAATCTTGTTGCACAATAAAACGGGTTCCTCTGCGTTGTAGTTTTTGCATGAGGTTATCGCCTTGTGCCCGGGTGCCGGGAGGCAGGGAAGAGTGATGTTGTTGGGGAACATACAGAGCACTCTCCCTGCGGGGCACCCTCTCTTTTTGCCCTCGCCGAACGGCGCACCAAGGTTATCGGCAAGAGCAGAAACAGATAAATTTCATGGGTCCTTTCTTTGTTTGGGGTTAATCACGAGGTCCGTTGACGGTTTTTGATTTACTTGATGGCTATGCAGGTGTATTTTCCTGTTCCCTGGTCAAAGCTGATTGTCACAGTATAACCTTGGTTGGCCATATCATGAGACCATTGTTGGGCCTCTTTCTCATCCGTTGTGATAAATGTTACTTTCTCCTTGCTTTGAGAAGTCAATGAAGAGCGGTTTCTGGAGAAGGTGACTTCGTATCCTTCACGGGCGAGGGCAATCATCCTTTCCACAAAGGCGTCCCATTCTGATTCACTAATGGAGGTCTGGAATACTTCTCCATTAATGGAATACATGACAAGGATAGACTCTGATGTCTGCTCAGTACCGACGAGAGGTAACACATCTTCTTTCTGGCAACTGGTGGCAGCCAGGCTCAGCACTGCGAGGAGTGCAATTTTTTTGTAATTCTTTTTCATTTTTTTAATTTTTTTATTTCAAATAATTCAATGGTTTCTTTAATATTATTCTTTTCTGTCATAAAAAAACACAATGTCCTATTCCTGTGGGATGCTATCACCAATCGGCTGTCGGGATTGGTTGAAGGTAAAAACTTTTTTATATCGACATTATCAATATAAAATAATGTGATAGCATTAGCGTCTTCTCTCACAAAGAAATCTTTATCTGTTTTATACATCTCAATCAATTCTTCAGGTGTTCCAAAATCAAGTAGCAGCGCGCACCAGGCGGAGTCGGAGGAAGCCTGGAGGAGGACTGTCTCTACGGCGAGGGTGTCGTTGATCTGGAAGTCGTGGATTTCGGTGGCACGGATATGGTCGTTGTGCTCATAACGGCGGTAGAGGTCGCTGACCTCGGAGGAGGGGAAGAGGTGCGGCCATCCGCGCCACAGCACGACGGCGGTGACGGCGAGGAGCGAGAGGGACAGCGTTATAAGCAGGCGTTTCATTTTTGTTCAATTATTTGGTGAAGCATCTGGCAGTCGGCTTCCGGGGTGCTTCCTCCCTGCGAGGTTTTATAGGAGCTGTATTCGGGGATGGGTGTCCAGGCCATCGTCAGCCCTGCAGCCAAGAAGACGACCAGAGTGGAGAGCGCATTGGCCACCCGGTTGGCACGGCGGCGCCAGCGGCTGACATGGAGATGGCGAACGAGGAGGTCGACTTCGTCGACGGTCGCACGATTGCCACGCTGACGCGACCCCTCAAGCATTTGGATTATTTTCTCTTCACTGTTCATGGTGCATACGGTTTATGGTGTTACATTCTTTTTCGTACATATTGCGCATCCTGACGATGGCACGGTTAATACTTTGGCTGACGGCACTGGGCTGGATGTCGAGGAATTTGGCTATCTCGGATATCGAATAGCCCACCCTGTAGAGACCCACAGCAAGGCGCTCTCTTTTGGGGAGGGCATCGATGAAAGTGTTGAGGAGTTGCTCGTCATCCCTGTCGCACTGGTCGAGGACAATAATCATCTCGGCCTGTAGTCCCTTCAAGTCGTGCCGTTCCTTTCGCGAACAATGGCCGAGGACGAAGCGAGCAGCCTCTTTGACATAGGCGCGTTCCTGGCGCAGGGGTATGTCTGGCGTGAGCGAGGGCAACTGCCGCCAAAGGGAGAGGGCCACCTCCTGGAAGTAGTCGTCGGCGAGACTGGGGTCGCCAAAGGCGCGCCGCAGGCAGAGCCAGCGGAGCATGCGCTCGTGGCGACAAATAAGCTCACGATAGTGGGCGGCGGCATTATGACGGTTCTCGTTCATCGCGTGACGGCGAAAAGATATTGCATATATATAACCATCAAAAGGCCAAAATGTGACAAAACGGGTGTTTTTTTAACATTTTTATCTTTTGAAAAAAAAAATCCATATATATAATACTCACTTTTTTTGTCAAAATTAGCCTAGGGTTGGCGTTTTTTAACAAAGTTTAACGTGAGGGAGGGGGGGAAGCCCTACTTACTGCGACGGAAAAGGCGGCGGAAGAACTTGCCCCAGGAGGAGCCATCGAAGAAGGAGGAGTCGGTGGTGGCCTGGAGGGTGAGGACGATGCCGATGGGCAGCATCACCAGAGAGGATATCCACATACCCTCGGGGCCGAGGGCGGACTCGCGGACGGCTTTCTCGGCAATCATGCCGACGACATAATAGAGCACGAAGAAGCCCACAGAGGCCACCAAGGGGAGCCCCAGGCCGCCCTTGCGGACGATGGAGCCGAAGGGGGCTCCGATGAGGAAAAGCAGCAGGCAGGCCACCGAGAGGGTGAACTTGCGGTGCCACTCGATATGATGACGGTTGATATACTCGCGCTCGCCGTCGAAGGTGTCGGCATACAACTGGGCCTCGTTGGCGGCACCCTGGGCCAGGTTGCGGGCGTGGCTGTAGGCACGGGCACGGTCGTCTGGGGAAAGCTTTGAGAGAAGAGACTCTATTGCTTGATTGTTTGATTGCTTGATTGCTTGATTGCTTGCGGAGTAGGCGCGCAGGGGGGAGACCATCGAGGCACGATAGTGGCGGTATTTCTCGTTGAGGGTGCTGTCGAGCCGCGCCACGGAGGTGTCGAGCTGGTAGATGTTCATCATCTGGTAACTGCCCTTGAATTCGCCCTCGACGGTGCGGTTGAAGGCGAAGGAGGAGATGTCGATATTGATGGACTGCTCGCGGAAGCCCACGGTGGTGAAGGGGCGCCGCTGGAAGTTCTTGCCGTCGGAGAGTTCGGAATAGGAGTAGCCATCGTAGAGCGTGAAGCGCAGGAAACGGTTGTCGGAGGAGGCCTGCATGTTGCCGCGCTTGGCCACGATGACATTCATCTGGCTGGAGCCCTTGGTGTGGTCGTAGATGACGACATCGCGCAACTCGTGGCCGTCCTTGTCTTTCTCGCCGACACGGATGACATAACCCTCGAGCTCCTTGTAGTACTCGCCGGGGCGGATATTGATGGCGGGTTTCTTGCGCGTGATGTCGTAGAGCGTCACACGGTATTTCAGCATGGCCGTGGGCATGACGTTGTTGGCGAAATAGAAGGCCACGCCTGTGAGCAGCAGCACGACGAGGGCCATGGGCATCATGGCGCGCCGGACAGAGATGCCGCCGGCCTTCATGGCCACAAGCTCGTATTTCTCGCCGAAGTTGCCCATGGTCATGATGGAAGCGAAGAGCACGGCGATGGGCAACGCCATGGGGACGAAGGTGGCGGAAGCATAGAGGAGCAACTCAGCGATGACGCTGAACTCGAGGCCCTTGCCCACGAGGTCGTCGACATACTTCCATACGAACTGCATGAGCAGCACCAGCACCGCGAGGGAGAAGGTGAGCAGTAGCGGCCCGACGAAGGAGCGGAGTATGAGACGATCGATTTTTTTCATTTAGAAGTACTGTGAGAGCCAGCGCCAGAGGTCGTTGCCGTTGGCGAGAACCATCAGCGCCAAGAGGAGGAACATGCCGAAATTCTGAGCGTAGGTGAGGAATTTGTCGGAGGGTTTGCGGCGGGTGATAATCTCCCACAGGGTGAAGAGGATATGTCCGCCGTCGAGTCCCGGAATGGGGATGATGTTCATGAAGGCGAGGATGAGTGCCAGGAGGGCCGTGAGGTTCCAGAAGGCTTTCCACATCCAGTGGTCGGGGAAGAGGCTGGCCATGGCGCCGAAGCCCCCGAGGTTTTGCACGCCGCCGGGCTGGAAGAGCAGCTTGAGCGACGAGACATAGGTGACGAGGGTCTCCCACCCTTGGCTGATGCCAGCGGGGAAGGACTCGAAGAAGCCATAGTCGATATGGCGGGCTCCCGGGAAGAGGACGGAGACTTCGTCTTCGGCTCGCACTCCCAGTTTGCCCTGGTCGTTGACAGCCACCCGCAACGAATCCAACCGCCCGTTGCGGTAGAAGCCCATCATCACCTCGCGGCCGGCGTTCTGCTCGAGGGTCTTCGTGATGTCCTGGAACACCGGCATGGGCTGACCGTTGACGCTCACCACGCTGTCGCCGGCTTGCAAGCCCGCCAGTTCGGCGGTGGACCCCGCGACGAAACTCTTGATGACAAACGGACAGCGCAGGGTCATGAGGTCTTTGGGCCTGTAGGTGCTGACTTTCTCCACGAAGTCGCTGCCCAATGTGAGCTGCAGCGTGGTGTCGCCGCGACGCACGGTGACCTCGCGGGCATTCTCAAGGAGCAGCATGCGCAACGCTTCGCTAGCATCGTCGACGGCGGTGCCGTTGACGGCACGGATGACGTCGCCCTGCTCGAAGCCCTCGTGGAGCATCACCTCCTCGTTGTACTGGTAGCCGAAGGTGGCGGCGCTCATCGGCACCTCGTCCTTGCCCCAGGAGAAGAGTATCATGGCATAGATCAGGAGGGCGGAGATGAAGTTGACCAGCACGCCGCCGCTGATGATGCAGAGACGCTGCCAGGCGGGTTTAGTGCGGTACTCCCAAGGTTGGGGAATCTTCTCGAGGTCTTCCTCCTTCTTGGTCTCGTCAATCATGCCGGCGATATCGCAGTAGCCGCCCAGCGGTATCCATCCAAGACCCCAAAGGGTGTTGTCCTGGTCCTCGGGACGCAGGTTCTTCTCGTCCCAGGAGTCGGGGGTCTTGGCGTTGAACCAGAGGAAGTGCCACTTGTCATCGAACTTCTTGGCTTTGAGGATGGAGAACTTCCAGTTGAAGAAGATATAGTACCTGCGCACACGCGTGTGGAAGAGTTTTGCGAAGAAGAGGTGACCCAGTTCGTGGGTGGCCACCAGGAGAGAGAGGCTGAGGATTAAGGCTAACCAGTTCATTTTTCAGATGAGAGTTATAAGATAAAAGTTAAAAGTGATTATTTCTTATTTCTTTGTCGGTTTCGAGGAGGTCGTCGAGGGTGGGGTTGGCGATGAAGGGGGCCGACTGCATGGCGGACTCGACAAAGTCGGCGATGTCGAGGAAGCCTATCTGGCCGTCGATGAAGCGTTGTACCGCCACTTCGTTGGCGGCATTCATCACACAGGGCATATTGCCGCCACGGGCAATGGCGCGATAGGCCAGGTCGAGGCAACGGAAGGTCTCGCGGTCGGGACGCTCGAAGGTGAGGTTGGGATAGTTGGCGAAATCGAGTCGCGGAAGGTGGCTCTCGATACGCTCGGGGAAGGAGAAGGCATACTGGATGGGGGTTTCCATGGTGGGGATGCCGAGTTGCGCCTTGATGCTGCCGTCGCGGAACTGTACCATGGAGTGCACCACCGACTGGGGATGTACCAGCACCTCGATGTCGTCGGCTTCGACGCCGAAGAGCCATTTGGCCTCGATGACCTCGAGCCCTTTGTTCATCAGGGTGGCGCTGTCGATGGTCACCTTGCGACCCATGCTCCAGTTGGGGTGCTTGAGGGCCTGTTCGAGGGTGACGGTGGCAAGGTCGGTGCGTGTGCGGCCGCGGAAAGGACCGCCGCTGGCGGTGAGGAGGATTTTATCCACCTCGCTACCCTCGCCTACTAGACATTGGAAGATGGCCGAATGCTCGCTGTCGACCGGCAGGATAGGCACATGATGACGCAAGGCGGCATCGGTGACGATGCTGCCAGCCACCACCATAGTCTCCTTGTTGGCCAGTGCCACGGGCTTGCCTTTCTCGATGGCGCGTAGCGTGGGCCGCAAGCCTGCGAAGCCCACGATGGAAGCCAGCACCATATCGATGCTCTCCATCTCCATGAGGTCGACCATCGACGAGGCTCCAGCGAAGACTTTCACCCCCTGGGGCTCCAGGGCTTCTTTGACAATCTGGTATTTTGTCTCGTCGGCGATGACGACAGCGTTGGGGTCGAACTCGCGGGCCTGCTGCACCAAGAGGTCGGCATTGCTGCCGGCACAGAGTACCTCGACAGAGAAGAGGTCGCGGTGACGCCGGATAACATTGAGCGCCTGCGTTCCTATCGAGCCCGTCGACCCTAATATAGCGATTCTTTTTGTATTATTCATCTCTTACTCCTTATCTCCTGACCCCTTAAAATGAAATATACTCTTCCGGATTTACCGGCAACCCGTTGACCCACAACTCGAAATGGAGATGCGGAGTGATATCGTCCCTATCGGGAGAGGCCACATAGGCAATGGGTTCACCGGCACGTACCATATCGCCCCGATGCTTGAGGATGATGCCATTGTTGCGGTAGACGCTGACGACGTTGCCAGGATGCTGGATGGCGATGACATAGCCCTCGTCGGAGGTGAAGTTGGCACTGATCACCGTGCCGCCATAGACGGCATATACCGCCTGACCGGGGGTTCCCTCGATATCGATGCCCGCCTGGCGACTGCTCTTCTCAAAGGGACGCAGTATCTTGCCTTTCAGCGGGGCGAAGAAGAGGTGCGAGACGGCGGTGGCGTTCTCGCTGACGGCCGAGGCCATCCCTGTGGTTCCTTTCACCTCATAGCGGTTGTCTTCGCGTTCCACTTCGGCACGCAGCAGGCTGTCCTCCACCGAGTGGCGGTAGACCTTCGACAACTGCATCAGGGTGGCTGTGGAATCATCATGTCTGAGGGTATCGAAATCGCCTCCACCGGGGTTCTCTCCACGCAGCACAGCCTGCAGCGTTCCTATCACCCACTCCTGCTCCTCAAGCCGTGTCTCCAACGAATCTATCAGACGCATGTTCTCATAGCTCTGCTCCACCATCTGCGTGTTGGTGTAGCCGGGAATCCATTCCCGCAAGGGCGTGAAAGCGATGAGGACGGTGGTGAGAATCACCAAGACGATGACGGAAATTCCTACGGTGACGAAAAGATTGATGCCCGACAACTGGAAGGAGAACTTCTCCTTGAAGGTGTCGGTGTCCATCACCACAAAGCGATGCTTGTGCTTGATGACCTCTTTAATCGGATTACTCCGAAGCCAGTTCCACCAATCCCGTATCTTCATTATATAATTGAAAGTGGAAAGTGGATTCTTGCCTGCTCAGCAGCCTTCTCCACTTTCCACTTTGTTATGAATCCTTTTTGGTAATATCCAATTAGTACATAATGTCGCGGTGGTCTTCCACGTTGGCGTTGGATCTGAGCCACCAGAAGATTCTACGATCCATGGAGAGGTATCTTCCTCTCTGAGTCATGCCGATGGAACGACGGGTGTTGTATTCCTGACCCATACGGAGCTGCTCAGGATCCATCTGCTGCATGTCGAAACGGTTGTTGACCTGCACGAAGTAGACGCCGCGGGCACCTTTGATGGGGCCAATGAGACCGTTAGCTTTCGAGACGGAGGCCACAGCCTGCACCTTGGGTTCCATGCCGAAGGCACCGAATCGGTCGGCAAAAAGGCTGATGCTGTCGATGACCATCACGCTGTCGTTCAAGAGGGAAGCCATATCCTGGATGTTCTTGCACTGCTTGGCCAATTTCTCTGCCTTCGCCATCTGGATTTCGATACGTTTCTCGGTGCGGACAGCCTGGTCGATATTGAAGCTGGGGTTGGCACGTACCTGAGCAAGGGTGTAATAACCTTTCTGATAGACCTCTTTCAGCATCACGACGGCATAGAGGTTGTCGAGAGCAGCCACATCGCCGTTCACATCACCGACCTTGGTGTTGGCGTTGAAAGCCCATTTCACAATGTCACGGGCATTGTCGAGGCCGTTCACGCGGTCGTCCATACGGTGGACATAGGCGGTCATCACCTGCATGTTCTGCTTGCGGGCAGCCTCTTCGAAGGCTTTGGCGCTGCGGTTCTCGGAGAGGAACTTATAGGCGGCGTTCTGGATTTCGTTGACGGTCTCGTTGGAGGCTCTGATTTCCTGGGCAATGACAGCCATGCGGTATTTCTTCACGGGGAGGGTCTTCTCGGTCACCTTCACGATGGCATATCCCAGTTCGTCGGGGAGGGCGAAGCGGAAGTGGCTACCGGCGGAAGTCTTCATGGCCTGCTCGTTGATGCCCTTGAAGAAGTTCACCTGAGCTTTGAAGACCTGCTCGAAGATGCTGTTATAGACGAGGTCGAGGGTACCATCCTTCTGCCAGTTGAGGTCACCGGGGGTCTCGCCCTTCAGCTTGAGGTCGCAGAAGTTCTCCACAGCGGCACCAAACTCCAAACGACCGGCATTGAGCTCGGAGAGGATGCTGTCGGAAAGGACATCGGCACGGGCGCTGTCGCGCTGGAAGCTGGAACTGAGTTTATTGCTGAAGACAAACATCACACTGGTACGGATGCTGTCGGGACGGTTCTCGATATTCATCACACGACCCATGAACCACTTGTCGCCAATCTGCATGGGCTCGATCTCGCTACCCACACCAGCAGCCTCCACTTTCTCACCGAAAGCGGCAGGATAGTACGATGCACGGTGATAGGTGCTGTCATAGGTGTATTCTTTGATAGACTCGGATTTGACCAGACGGGAAAGCTCTTTCGAATTGTCGGGAGTGTTACGCAGGTTGTTCCAAGCCGACATGGCGCTGTCCTGGGCGGCGGCGAAATCCTTCGCACTGGGGTTAATGACGAAGGTGACATACTCGAGCATGCGCATCTCCTCGTTCCAGTTGCGGTAGTCCTCCTTGTGCTCATCATAGTATTTCTGGTAATCGGCATCGGTGACATTCACCTCGGCATCGTTCACCTGAGCATAGGGCATCGAGACCACACTGACATTGACACCCTTGGAGCCATACTCGGCAATCTGCTTGGCGATAGGCTGCGGCATATAGAATCCCGAATAGACGAGGGTGGCATATTTCTGACGGAGACGGTCGGTGCAGACCATCTTCTTCGTCTCGTTCCAATACAGACGGTTCAGGGTATCCATCTGGTTGTAAGCCTTCATCTGGCTGGCCATAAGGGCACGGTTATACTGGCCGGCGGAATCGCGCAACTGAGGGTTCTGCATGAAAAGCGGATGGATGAACTCACCCGTGTACATGTCTTTCTCTTCGGCGTCCGACACCACAAGACCCAACTTCTTCAACTGCTCGTTGATGACCGTCTCGTCCACAAAATTGGCCCACAGGGAGTCACGAAGGGCTTTCTCCATCTCAGAGTTGAAAGACAGGCTGGGATCCTGAGCATAGAGACGAATTTTAGCCTCCTCACGGTTAATCATGTTCTCGAACTGGATACGGTTGAGAGTGACACCGTTGACCTCAGCCATACCGAGATCAGCGCCGCTGTTTCTCTTCGTCAAGTCTCCGATAATGAAGGCAATGATAGCGATACCCACGATAGCCACAGCTATCCACGAATGTTTTCTGATACTACCAATAATTCCCATTTTTGTTTAGTTTGTTTTTAGTGCACAAAAGTGCTTTTTTGTTATTAATTATTTATTATTATTTTCTTAAATTAAGGGTGCAAAATTACGAAGAAAAACGCTTGTGGAAAAATTTTTTTTACCCACATGCCTTCCATTTAAATATAAAACATTTGTTATCAATGTTATAAAAATAAGAAATGAAAAGTGAAAAATGAAATTTGAGATGTCTAAAACAGCCCTTGCGGAGGTCTTTGGACTCAAAAATAGGCTGTTCAAAATTCGAAAGAAAAAGGCAGCAGTGTCACCACACTTGGGAACACCCTCACGCGACCTCCTTCCAAATAGCATATGACCCGCAACGGGTGATGTTGCAGATGCTCATACTCCGACAACACCTGCCGACAGGCTCCACAAGGAGAAGCCTCACAAAGTTTTCCTTCTGCATTGCGTCCAACGATAGCAAGAGCCTCGTAATCACGATAGTCTGGTCGCTGTGCCGAGGCAGCAAAAACAGCTGTACGCTCTGCACATAGTCCCGACGGATAGGCAACATTCTCCTGGTTGCTACCAATGACAATGGTGCCGTCTTTTAGTCGCAGCGCAGCCCCCACATGGAAACCCGAATAGGGTGCGTAGGCACCCTCCGCAGCCTCTACGGCCCGCTGCATCAATTCACGGTCGACGACATCGAGTTCCGACACCGACTCATACTCCTGATATTTGATAACCAATTCTTTATCCATAATCACGAATTCGTTTTCCAACTGCAAATATAATCTTTTTTCCACAATAATCCCATGAAACAAGCGTTATCTTTTGAAAATACTGTTTCTCATGTCGGACGAACGGACATACATCGCCATTGACCTCAAGTCGTTCTACGCCTCCGTCGAGTGCGTGGAACGGGGACTTGACCCCCTGACCACCAATCTGGTAGTGGCCGATGCTACCCGCACGGAGAAGACCATCTGCCTCGCCGTGACACCTTCGCTGAAGCAGTACGGAATCGGAGGCCGTGCACGCCTGTTCGAAGTTGTACAACGGATCCGGCAAGTAAATAACGAACGGCGCAAGCAAGCCCCCTACTGGCAGTTCACGGGCGAGTCCGCTGACGACAACGAACTACGCGCCAACCCCGAGCTGGCGGTCACTTACCACGTGGCACCGCCACGTATGGCATACTACATCGACTATAGCGCCCGAATCTTCGGCATCTACATGAAATACGTCGCCCCCGAAGACATTCACGTCTATTCGGTCGACGAGGTGTTCATTGACGCAACCAACTACCTGAAACTATACAAGATAACCGCTCATGAGCTGGCCCGTCGCATGATAGGCCACGTGCTGCGTGAGACAGGCATCACCGCCACTGCCGGCATCGGCCCCAACCTCTACCTCTGCAAGGTAGCAATGGATATTGTCGCCAAGCACATACCGGCCGACAAAGACGGGGTACGCATTGCAGAACTGGACGAGATGAGCTATCGTCGCCAACTGTGGAACCACCGTCCCCTCACCGACTTCTGGCGCGTGGGACGCGGCATCGCCCATAAACTCGAGGCCTGCGGCATGATGACCATGGGCGATGTGGCACGATGCTCTCTCGAGAAAGAGGGACTACTGTATAAACTCTTCGGTGTCAATGCCGAACTACTCATCGACCATGCTTGGGGCTGGGAACCCTGTACCATAGCAGCCATCAAAGCCTACCGACCCAAAAACAACTCCTTCAGCTCTGGACAGGTGCTTTCCGAACCCTATCCTTTTGAAAAAGCACGTGTAGTGATGCGAGAGATGGCCGACACAATGGCTCTCAAATTAGTGAGTCTCCGCATGGTGGCCCATCAAGTGGGCATCTTCGTCAACTACGACACCACAAGCCTGAAACAAAATAGTTATACGGGCGATGTGGTCAGCGACTATTACGGTCGTCTGGCTCCCAAGCCGGCTCATGGAGGAGCCCTTCTCCCCCATCCCACCTCTTCGGCACGCCTCATCACCGAGACAGCAATACAACTGTTTGACCAGACAGTAAACCCGAAACTGTTGGTGCGCCGACTTACCATCACTGTGAACCAAGTAGTTGACGAGGAGAATGTGTCCGTAACCCCCTCCGAGCAACTCGACATATTCACCGACTACGAGGCCGTTGCCCGTCAGCATGAAGCCGAACAAACGACCCTCGACAAAGAGCGTCGCATGCAGGAAGCCGTGCTCTCTATCAAACGAAAATACAACAAAAATGCTATCCTGCGTGGCATGAACCTCGAAGAAGGGGCCACCGCCCGCGACCGCAACAGCCAGATAGGAGGACATAAGGCGTAAAAGGTTATGGGTTATAGGTTATGGAGAATGGGTTATAGAGAAATAGTGAATACAAAAATGGAGGATTACGAAGATATTATCAACCTGCCACATCATGTGTCGACACATTATCCACACATGAGCATGGAAGGCCGTGCAGGCCAGTTCGCTCCCTTTGCCGCCCTCACCGGCCTCGAAGCTGCCATCCGTCGCACCGCCCAACATCCCGACGAACAGGTCTACTTCGATGACGAAATGCTGCAAAACCTTTACAACGAACCCCTTGACGAAGAATAAAATGAACCAAGACAAAAATAATTCGACATTACCATCGTTCTTTCACTCACTCCCTCTCACTCCCTCTCACTCTCCCATCATCGGCCTCTCTCCAATGGACGACATCACCGACCTACCCTTCCGCGAAATATGCAAAGAGTTCGGTGCCGACCTGCTCATTACCGAATTCATCGCCTCCGAAGCACTCAATCGCGACGCAGAGAAGAGTTTCCGAAAAATGCGCTTCACACCCAAGCAACGACCCATTGGGATACAGATATTTGGTGCTGATGAAGAGGAATTGCTGCGCTGTCTTGAGATAGTGGAACAGGCCGAACCTGATTTCATCGACATCAACTGGGGTTGCCCTGTGCGGAAGGTAGCAGGCAAAGGAGCAGGCTCTGGAATCCTACAGGACATCCCTAAGATGCTTAGAATCACCGCAGCACTTGTCAAACACTCCCATCTGCCGGTGACCGTGAAGACACGTTTGGGTTACAGCACTGATTCCATGATGATAACCGATTTTGCAGAAGCCTTACAAGACACCGGTATAGCAGCCCTTAGCATTCACGGACGCACTAAGACCCAGATGTATAGCGGCACAGCCGATTGGACGATGATTGGAAAAGTGAAGAACAACCCCCGCATGCACATCCCCATCTTCGGCAATGGCGATATTACCACTGCCACGCAAGCCGTTGAAAACAAGAATCGTTACGGTGTCGACGGCATCCTCATTGGTCGCGGAGCCATCGGCAACCCTTGGATCTTCGAACAGTGTCAGCGCGTTTTACGTGGTGAACCTGAACGGGAGATAACTGTCGCCGAACGCGTCGATGTCTGCCGCCGTCACCTACATGCCGCCGTCGCTTTTAAAGGGGAGCGTACCGCCATCTTCGAGATGCGCAAACACTATGGTGCTTATTTCAAAGGTCTTTTCAACTTCAAGCCTTTCCGTCTCGCACTCGTCTCCACCCCTACCCTCGAAGAGACCCTCGCCGTCCTCGACCGCATCAAAGAGCACTACAACACACTCCCCTAAACGCTTTTTTTGCGACGCACAATAAAAGCCGTGCGTCAGCGTTATTCACCCAAATAATCAAGCAATAATTAAGATGAACAAAACTGTACTGATAACAGGTGCGACGAGCGGTATCGGTCTCGGCTGCGCCAGAAAATTCGCCGCCAATGGTGACCGTCTTATCCTCACCGGCCGCAATGCCCAACGCCTCGAGGAAGTTCGCAACGAACTCACCGCCAAGGGGACAGAGGTGCTGACGCTAGTCTTCGACGTGCGCGACCGCGAAAAAGCCACACAGTGCATCGAGAGTCTGCCCACCGAATGGAAAGACATCGACGTGTTAGTGAACAACGCCGGTTTGGCCCTCGGCCTCGAACCCGAATATGAAGGCAGCTATGACGACTGGGATACCATGGTGGACACCAACATCAAAGGACTGCTCACCATGACTCGCCTCGTAGTACCCGGCATGGTGCAGCGCAACCGCGGACATATCATCAATATCGGCTCTGTGGCCGGTGATGCCGCCTATGCCAACGGCAACGTCTACTGTGCCACCAAGGCCGCCGTGAAGACCATCACCGACGGACTGCGACTCGATGTGGCCAACACCGCCATCCGCGTCACCAACCTCAAACCCGGCCTTGTGGAGACCAACTTCAGCAACATCCGTTTCCATGGCGATACCGAACGCGCCGCCAATGTCTATAAAGGCATAAAACCTTTGACAGGCGATGACATCGCCGACACAGCGGTATATGCGGCAAACGCTCCCGAACATGTGCAGATAGCCGAAGTGCTTATCCTGGCCACCCACCAGGGCAGCGGCAGCGTCATCGTCCGCAAATAAAAGCCTTTCATGGAAGAAAAGAACATCATAGAAATCAAGAATAAACGCGCGGCTTACGAGTACTTCCTGATGGACGAGTACCAAGCGGGACTTGTGCTGATGGGCAGCGAGATTAAAAGTATCCGCGAGGGTAAAGCCAACCTCAGCGACGCTTGGTGTACGTTCGTGGGTAATGAACTGTTCGTCCGCGACATGCATATATCGGAATACAAATTCGGCTCCTACTGGGGTCACCAGGCCAAACGGGATAGAAAGTTGCTGCTCACCCGTCGCGAACTGCACAAACTACAAAACAAAATCAAGGAACGCGGCTATACCATCGTGCCAGAACTGCTGTATGTAGACCCCCGTGGATACGCCAAACTCACTATCGCCCTCGCCAAAGGTAAGCACCACTACGACAAACGCGAAACAATCAAAGCCAAGGATTCGCGCCGCGATATGGAAAGAGAACTTGCTTGATTAAGTAGTTAAGTAGACAGTAGTTAAGTAGTTAAGACAAATGAAGGTTTTTAAATTCGGTGGGGCATCTGTCAATAGTGCCGATGCAGTGCGCAATATGGCGCAGATAGTGCAAAAGCACTTGGAATCAACACCGTTGGTGGTGGTCGTCTCGGCTATGGGCAAGACGACAAACCTGTTGGAAAAACTCGTCCCCGGGAGCAGCGACATCACATCCACAAAAGTGTTAAGACAACAGTTGGAAGAATACCACCAAGAAATTGCCTCGTCGTTGATGCCCGAAAACAAAGAGGTTCAACATAAGATAGACACCCTGCTGTCCAACCTCGATCACCTCTGCACCTCTCTGCCCACCGACGTGGAGCACCATAACTATTGTTACGACCAAGTGGTCTGCCATGGGGAACTGCTCTCTACCACCATCATCGCAGAGTACCTCAACACTCTTGGAATCAACACCCTCTGGACTGACGCCCGCCAATTAATCAAAACCGACAACCACTACCGCGAAGGACGCGTGGATTGGAATGCTACCGAGAAGGAGATTAAGAATTTAGAACCATCAATTAAGAATTCCTATAGCATTGTTCTGACGCAGGGATTCATCGGTGGCACCACCGATGGACAGACCACTACCTTAGGTCGTGAAGGCTCCGATTATTCCGCCGCCATCCTCGCCCATTGTCTTGATGCCGAGAGTGTCACCATATGGAAAGATGTCCCAGGCTTCCTCAATGCCGACCCCAAGTTCTTCATCGATACCGTTAAGATTAGCCAGATACCCTACAACGAAGCCATTGAATTGGCCTACTATGGTGCCTCTGTCATCCATCCCAAGACGGTGAAACCCATTCAGAACAAGGGCATTCCCCTTTATATCCGTTCCTTCATCACCCCCGAAGCCGAAGGTTCATCCGTGGGCGACTACAGCAAACTCGTCCCGGAAACGCCTCTTTACATCTTCCGCAACAACCAGATTCTCCTCTCCATCCTGCCCCGCGACTACTCCTTCATTGCCGAAGACAACCTACAGGTGATTTTCGGTATACTTAACGAACTTGGAATCAGGGTGAACCTTATGCAGAACTCCGCTTTGAGCTTCTCCATCTGTGTAGACAACAACCCACAACGCATCAAAATCCTGATAGAGCGATTAAAAAGCATGTTCCGTGTGCGTTATAACGAAAACCTGCAGCTTATCACCATCCGCTACTACACACAAGCGGTCATCGACAGCATTGTCGCCTCGCGACCCATCCTCCTCGAACAACGCAGTCGCTCGACAGAACAACTTATCGTCCCCTGCAAATAATCCCCTCTTCCATGAAGAAACTTGCTTTACTTCTTGCATTTATGGCTGTCTGTTTCGGAGGACAGGCACAGGTGAAAGTCTATGACGAAAGCCTTGATGCCATGCAGCAAATCCAGGAAGCCACAGCATTGGCACAGAAGACCAACCGTTATGTGCTCTGCCAGGTGGGCGGCAACTGGTGCCCGTGGTGTCTCCGCTTCGCCGACTTCGCCAAGAACGACAGCGTCATAGCTCCCCTCATTGAGGAGAACTTCGTCTACATCCACGTCAACTACTCCAAAGGCAACAAAAACGAGAAAGCCATGCGCTTCCTCGGCAATCCCGGCCGCTTCGGCTACCCCGCCTTCGTGGTGCTCAACCGCGAAGGGCAGCCCATCCACATCCAGGAGTCGGCATCGCTCGAAGAGGGCAAAGGCTACAGCCGCCAGCAGGTAGAAAAATTCCTCCGCCTCTGGAACCGCAAAACCGTCGAGGCCGAAGCTACCCTGCTGGAAGAGGCCTACCAAAAGCAAGATACAACAAAGCTGTACGAATTCTTCGACCATTGGGCAGAAGATATTACCTCCAACGAAAATGACACCACAAATTACAAATGGCTGAACGAACTGGTGGCTGAAGCCCACAAGGTCTTCGCAGCCTTTTACCAGCCCCTCCAACTGGAAAAGATAGGTTTCAGGTCGCTTCAATATCAAGACTACCCATATTTCATTGTGCAGAACAACCTGTTTAAGATTTCTATAGCGGACACTCTCCCCTTCAAGCCCGACGAGCTTAAGGCATACTACACCAATCGTATCCGTCAAACATATCCCAACGACAGCACCCGCCAAAAAGAGTTAGAATTCCTACAGAGAGAAATCGACATAGGTCGTATACATTTGGTATTTGATGACGATTGGTTTTATGAGCCTTGGGGACAAATCAACACCACTGAGATTGAGAGTTTGAGGAACAGCGAATTCCGCCCCCAGGTAAGCTTCCCCAACAAAAAAATCGTCTATCTGACCGATGGTTACAAGAAAATGCTAGATGATTTCCTCGGCGACCAACATGTCGACCTAGGAACGGAGAGCATCATGCAGGTAGCCTACGCCAAGGACGAGAGTCGCCAAAGGATGGAGTTCCTCATGAAAGCTGCCAAGATATTCTACGGCCACTGGGGTGGCTACTGGCAATACGAGACCTATCCCAAAGCCAATCAGATTATTTTTGACCGCGAGATGCAGCGTGCCGTCGTATTCTTCCGCTGCGTTTACGAAGGAGGCGAGGTGTATCTGGAGAAAAAGGATGGCGAATGGACCATCGTTTCTGGAAAACTCACCTGGATAGAATAGGTCTACTATATGTGCAACCTCAAAAAGGCATCACGAATCTCGTTATCAGAGACTTCGATGTCGATAACGGGGACCCCGAGTTCCTGCAGCAACACACACCGCAGCAATCCTGCGGTGTTTTTCTTGTCCTGGTGCATCAAGGGAAGCATCTGTTCAATGTCTTTTAGGTTGAAAGTGGGTAGTGGATAGTAAGCAGTGGATAGCTGCTCTTTGAGCCAGTGGGAGTAGGTGGTGTAGACCTCCTCTTGCAAGCTTATTTTCTTCGTGGAGAGATACATTGCCACTTGCATGCCGATGCCGACGGCAATGCCGTGGGGCAGGCCACGGTAGACTTCGATGGCATGACCGAAGGTGTGGCCGAAATTGAGTATCTTTCTGATACTATGGTCATAGGGGTCAGCTTTCACTATGCGAGCTTTAAGGCGGGCGATATTCTTTAGTTGAGAGATAAAAGTTGAGAGTTGAGAGTTATTTGGAGTTGTATGATAGATAAGCCCTTGATATAACTCGGGGTCGGTGACAGCGGCGGTCTTGACCATCTCCATCTGTCCGTTGAGATATTCCACTTCGGGAAGGGTTTCCAAAAAAACGGAGTCTATGGCTGTGAGAGTCGCGGGATAAAAGTGGCCGATACTGTTTTTCACCCCGCCAAAATCAATAGCCGTCTTTCCACCGATAGCAGCATCAACCAGGGCCAACAGGGAAGTGGGGACATTAATATGGCGGATGCCACGCTTGTAGCCCGCAGCCACAAATCCACCGAGGTCACAGACACAGCCACCACCAAGGTTGACAACCACATGCTGCCGATCGGCCTCGCCTTCCAGAAGTGTCTGCCACACCTGTGCTGCCACTTCGAGACTCTTACACTCCTCACCTACCGGAACCTCAACGAACTCAGCCTCCTGTAGCGCCTCAACATTCGAGACCAACAAGGGAAGACAATATTGGAACGTATTCTCATCCAACAATATAGTATATTTGGCGTCTTGCCATTCCTCGCTAGAGAGCTCGCGTTGGAGGGCCCGTAAGCCGCCATACAGTATCTTGGTGTTTTTACTCATGCAATAAATAACGTGCTGATACGTTATTTATTGCATGAAACTGGAACTGCTCTCCCCCGCCAAAAATCTGGAATTCGGACGGGAAGCCATCAATCACGGTGCCGATGCCCTCTATATCGGCGCTCCCGCCTACGGTGCCCGTGCAGCGGCCACCAACACCCTCAAGGATATTGAAGCGTTGGTAAATTACGCACATCTATATGGCTCTAAGGTATTTGTAACAACGAATACCCTTCTGTTCGACAACGAACTTGTCGAGGCAGTGAAGATGATTCACAAGCTGTATTCCATCGGCGTCGACGCCTTACTTATCCAAGATATGGGACTGTTGGAGTGCGACCTGCCCCCCATTGAACTGCATGCCAGCACCCAATGCCATAACGCCTCATTAGATCGTATAAAGTTCTTGGAACAAGTAGGTTTTCGCCGCGTGGTTCTGGCCCGCGAAACCTCCCTGGAGCAGATGCAGGAGATACGGCAGGCCACCCGTCTCGACCTCGAGGCCTTCGTCCACGGCGCCCTCTGCGTGAGCTACAGCGGTCAGTGCTACATGAGTCAGTACCTCAACAGCCGCAGCGGCAACCGCGGATGCTGCTCGCAGCCCTGCCGCTCCACCCACGATCTCTACGACGGCGACGGCCACCTGCTCCTCAAGGAGAAGCACCTGCTGTCGCTCCGCGACTTCAACGCCAGCCAACAGCTTGAAAACATGATAGCTGCCGGCATCACCTCGTTCAAGATAGAGGGACGCCTGAAAGACCTCAGCTATGTGAAGAACATCACAGCCTACTACCGACAACTACTTGATAACATACTGGAAAGACAATCTACCTCTCACCTTTCACCTCTCACCTTTCACCTTTCAAAATCCTCTTCTGGGAGCTGTACCTATACCTTCACCCCCGACCCCGACCGCACCTTCAACCGCGGATATACCGACTACTTCCTCCGCGAGCGACAACCCATGGCTAACTTCTCTACCCAGAAGTCGCTTGGGAAACTCATAGGCAAGGTGACCTCCATAGGACATAACAGCCTTACTGTCAGCGGCACAGAGCCTCTTGCCAATGGCGACGGACTCTGCTACTACGACGCCGACGGACACCTACAGGGATTCCTTGTCAACGGCGTGCAGAGGCGCACCCTCACCCCCAATCAGATGCCCAACCTGCAGGTGGGTACCACCCTCTGGCGTAACCAGGACCAACAATTTGAAAAACAACTGCAGGGACGTACCGCCGAGCGGAAGATAGGTGTGGAGATGCTTTTTGACACCACCCCTGAAGGTTTTGCCCTACGGCTGACCGACGAAGAAGGGTTAGAGGTGACCCATAGCATTACCGCCGAACATCAAGAATCCCGTAACACCACCGGGAAGGAAAACCCCATCGTCAAACAGCTGAGCAAATTAGGGAACACCCCTTTCGTCGCTACCGCCGTCATCGACAAAAGTCAGGGCCGTTATTTCCTCCCCGCCGGCACCCTCAACCAACTGCGCCGCGAGGCGGTGGAACAACTCATTGCGCTACGTATCAATCATTTCCATCCCACCGGTTGTCCTCGTATCGACAACGGAGCCCCCTACCCCACCCCAACGCTCGACTACCGCGCCAACATTGTCAACGATAAGGCAGAGATGTTCTATAAACACCATGGAGTAAACACTGTAGAACGAGGATTGGAGCAGACCGAAGACTATGACGGCAAAGCCTTGATGACCACCAAATACTGCCTCCGTTACGAACTAGGCTGCTGCCTGCAAGGTAAAAGCAACTTTGCCCCAAAGGAGGACATCCGTCCCACCGACACTCTCGTCCTCCGCAATAACGATCGCCGCTTTCGCCTGGAATTCGACTGCGGAAACTGCCAGATGCTCATCTACAAAGAATAATCCTTTACCCCCTCTTTCCCACCGACAAAACATAAGAATTCACTGATTCACCTGTTCACCTGCTCCGCTATTTCGCGTAATTTTCGAAAAAATATTTTTAGTAACTAAAAAATAGTTATATTTGCAAAACAATAATGAATCATCAATGAGCAGCAAAGATAAACTAATAGAGCGCTTTAAGCGTTTCCCGACCGACTTCACTTTCGATGAATTGCAGCGCTTGTTGGAAGGTTTCGGGTATGTGAAATGTGAAAAAGGGCACACTTCGGGGTCGCGTGTGATATTCAAAAGCAAGACTGGTCGTCCCATTATGCTCCACAAGCCTCATCCGGGCAATATCGTGAAGAGCTACGCCTTGAAGCAGGTTTATGATGAATTAAAGGAAGTGGAACTAATTAAAGACTAAATACCATGAATACATTAAGTTATAAAGGTTATATCGGCTCGGTGGCATTCAGCGAGAAAGACGGTGTCTTTTTCGGCAAGATAGAGGGCATCAATGGGACGGTCAATTTCGAGGGAGAGAGCGTGAAAGAGTTGACAGAGGCTTTCCACGAAGCCGTCGACGACTACTTAGCCTTCTGCAAAGACGAAGGCATCGAGCCCGACAAGAGTTATACCGGTGCTTTGAATGTGCGCATATCGCCCGCCACCCATCGTCGTGCCGCGATGCTTGCCCGCATGTCGGGAGTCACCCTCAACGCCTACATCAAAGATGCGTTGGAGCAGAAGATAGGGCATGCGGCGGTGTTGTAACGGCAAAAAAATTGCATGTTGGATCAATAATTAAGTCGCCCGATGTGGACGGCTTTTTGCTTTACAATATCAAATTTCTGGGCTTTCCCAGTATTTCTGTGCAACAATCAGACGTTACTGCACCATTTGCCAGTATTTTTTGAAATGGCAAAATTTTTGTTTTTTTCACCAGCCATCTTACTCCATATAAAGAGCATTACATGTGGTGTGGTGTACTCACATCTCCCGAGGGTATCGTTGTACAGATTTCAGACGAAGAAGAAATTGCAAGAGGTATTTTATATGAAACAAAACGGAAGAAACAAAG
>ONBK01000023.1:0-3442 GCA_900316055.1 uncultured Bacteroidales bacterium | reverse complement strand
GCCGATAACGATAATATTCTTCCCGATAAAATAGAATAATTAATAGAAAATAGGAAACTATTGAATGTGTCTATTGTAATGGGGGAAACGAACCAATCCCAAAAAAAATTGAATAAAAAACATCAAATCGTTTTCGGATTTCTTTTTTGGAACATATAATTCGAAATAGCGTATGAAAAAAATATTTGGAATCGTATTACTCTGTGGCTTTTTTGCATGTCAATCAACCGAAGTTGATAGCAATATTGAATTGACCGAGTTTACAAAGGAATTGGTGTCTATGTATGTGAATGCTGAACAAAACATAGATGCCATAAACAGGAATGACGAAATAATTATAGTATCAATTACAGATGACACTTGTTACCGTTTAGCACTTTTTGCCAACAATCCTCAAGACTATGATTATTGCAGGGAGGATTATATTGGACAAACCACGTATTTGGGATACGCTGTCAGAGTATTTGGCTATGAGAACCCATCGTTTTTTAGATTGATAAGAAAGATAAGAAAGCCGGAACTATGCAGTTACAATTATGACTGGGAATACGACCCGGATGTTTGGTATATTTGTCTCTACAAAGATGGTTCTTTGTGTACACAGGAAACAGAAAAAGTCGCCCCCGATGAAGGTATATCAGACATCCAATCTTTAGTGGAGAAATACTTCAGCGTTTTAGAAAGCAACAAATAACAAAGAATCCGTAGATAATTGTCTAAACTTGCACATAAAACCATCCAACAAAACCATGCCGTTTTATGGTCGTTTCCCTCGTCGGATTTTCCCGGCAAGTGTAACATGAATCCACACTCAGTCACATCCCAACTTTCATCTTCTTGAACCTCACGCTGGTCTTCTGCCCCTTGACGGAGCCCTCTTCCGACGGTGAATTCGGTATATTAAGCCGTTCGGAGCGCGGATTGAAAATCAATAAATTACAAGCGCAAAATGCACATAACCATTTGGTTATGTGCATTTTATTGCTTTATCAAACACATAATACACTGATAATCAGTAGCGAGAAGATACCAACACCGTATCAACACCGTACCATCTCCGTACCAACACCATACCATCTCCTACCCCCGTCGGAGATGGTAGGTTGTCGGGACCGGCAACAACGACCTATCATCTCCAAGATAAGAAGAGGATAGCTTCTATATATTGATTATCAGTTGTTTAAGTACCAATATTCTACCTAACGCTCAAATCGCTGATTTTCAATGATATAATTTGTTAAAGAATGTTAAACGCAGATTTGAAGGAAAACAAAAAAACCACGACTTTTTGTCGTGGTGAAATGTTAAAATTATTTTTCTCCCACTGCACGAAATCTGGAAATCTTGGGAAAATCTGGTTTCTATTTCTCAACGATACCCTAACCTCGACCCCCATGGTATACTTTTCAATTATTTTGGTGGTATACCTTTCAATTACTATTTACAAGAGTTAATGGTTGTTTCTTGCTCTTAATCCAATATCTGAACAGAAACTCTTCCAGGATTGGCTCCAGAATACCCAATAAGGCAATGAATATTATATTTGACACTTCATAACCTATTGTTTTTTGAGGGTTATAAAAAAGTGTCCAACTTGATTAGTAAGAGTGTTGGTAACTCAATTAATAAGAGGATTGGTAACCCGATTAATAAGAAGGTTTCCGGTCTGATCCGAACAAAGTATCATAACTTAGATAACGGCATTTTCCTGCCTTGTCAAATACAAACAGACACGGATACTGCCTTATCCCATACTTCGTTTCAAACCGTTGACTCGTGTCCTTATCCAAATCATAAACAACCGTCGGCATATCACTTTTACTAAAGTATTCATTCAGTCCAGACGTAAAATATCGCATCGTAGACACATCCCGTCCCGGAATCATCACATACAATTCATATTGGCTATTGTCACCCTTCAGTTTGTTAAAATAATTGATTGCATCGTACATACAGTTATGGCAGCATTGCGTTGAAAAAAATAGCAAAACAGGTTGTACGTTGTCAGGAATCTCCGTTTTTTCTCCTCTGATATTGTACACATTCTGGGCGACTGCTCCCAGTCCCATACAAAACCAAACTGCGAAACAAACGCTCTTTCTCATTTTGATACGGTATTGAACGTTTGTGAAAATATCAGGCATTGGACATATTGGTCATTGTCCATTAAGTAATCGTACTCTTTTCTCCCAATTTCCTTCATGGCCTTACCCACCGGGTTGTCAACACCGCTACCTGTTTCTGTGAGCACCACTATCTTTCCGTTTGCCATGAAACAAATCTTGTTGCCCGACCCAAATCCAATCGGTTTCATGTTACGTCTGAATACACTGTCTTTTATGAGATACCCGTCATCAAAAAGGCTTTCCCCAATCATTTCCCAATTCGTCGGTGTTTTTTGCCATATATCCATATGTGGGTCTATCGATACCCCTTGCCGTACTTTACGTCTGTGTGTTACTGCTATTTTGTCGCCATCCATAAAGAAAAGATGCTGGATATTGTCCACCGAATCATATTCTGTAATTAAAAGATCTATGATTTCTGCGGCATTGTACTTGTCCAAAGCCATCGCCCTGTTTACAATATCCTCGGAAAAAGTTTCCCAATCCTTGTTCCCATACACAATGCTGTCCACACAGGTCAGATTCTCGTCATAAAACCTGACAATATATCTTCCACGGTCTGTCAACGCTATTATACCTTTTTTTACATCCATGATATCAGATGGACCAAAAAAGGAAAGCAATAATGAACTCTCTTTATATTCCGGCATAATCTTTTTCACTATTCGTCCGTTGTTAATATTGAACAAGAACAACGTGAAAGCCTCAGGATGCGAATAGTTGAAGTTCACACCCGCAACAAGGCTGTCGTTCAAAAGTTTCATATCGCGGAAATCCTCTTTGAAGTGATATGTCTTTTCTTTTTGATATGAGTGGCTGTTTTGCTTTGTAAACACCGATATATTGTCGGCATAGTTGACAAGAATTGTTTTAGGCGAATAGATTAATGAGGGGAGATTGCGCTGGAGATAGGAACGCATTGCCTTGCATAGACCCTTTTCGTAGAGTCGGATGGTGTCGAGGCTGACAGAAGAACTATTGACACGATATACTGTAATGGTATCGTTCAAATCTCTGGCGCTGAAGTTGGTGAACACCACTTCGTCTCCCCATTTTGAGTAGGTCAAATTGGTATATGCCCCGGTCTTCTCGTTGTGGAAAGCAATAATTGTGTCGAGTGATACATAGTCAGAGATATGACCTTTATGCATCCCTTCCTGTGCCATGATGGCACTTCCCGCGAAAGCGACCAGCAGCAAAAATACTTTCTTCGTCATTTAATACAAAGTGGGTATTTGATCTGTGATATCATATACCTTGATTGTAATGATACCATTACCATCGGAGTCTCCTTGTTCCCAATTGGCAACAAAAAA
>ONBK01000025.1 GCA_900316055.1 uncultured Bacteroidales bacterium | reverse complement strand
GAGAAACTTCTGCATCGACGGTATCGTGGCCAACGAGGAGCGCTGCCGCCAGTTGGTGGAGCACAGCATCGGCATTGTCACCATGCTCAACCCCATCATCGGCTACAAACAGAGTACGAAGATTGCCAAAGAGGCCAGCGAGACTGGCCGCGGCGTGTATGAACTGGTTCTCGAACACAAGCTCCTCACCAAGGAAGAACTCGATGAAATTCTCAAACCTGAGAATATGCTACAGCCGGTGGAGCTGAAAGTGAAAGAGAAGTAAACTTTTGCATCAATATAATAGATAACTTTCATGATTGGCCGTCCGCGTAACACCGGACGGCTTTATTCCTCAAAAAAAAGGAAATTAAACGACAAGATTTGTTTTATTAAAAAAATAAAAGTACATTTGCAAAATGTGTTTATGGAGATAGTGTGGGGTATTTGTCAGATTATTAACTTTTTGTATAAAAATATTACTCTTAAAACAAGACTATATGACTATCAAGGTTTGTGTGGGCAGTTCCTGCCATCTTAAAGGGTCCTACGACGTCATTGAGGCTTTCAAGGCCGTACTTAAGAAATACGACGTCGAAGATGTCGTGGACTTACAGGCGAGTTTTTGCCTCGGCCACTGCGCCAAGGGCGTGACGGTGAGTTGCGAGGGAATGGAAGCCGCCGTCAATGGTCCCCAAGTGGAGGTGAGCGCTGACGGCTATATCCTCCACGGTGTCAATGCCGACAACGTGGAAGAGCTGTTCGCCCAAGTGGTGTATCCGAAAATATTTAATGCTTGAATGTATGATTGTATGAATGCTTGAGTGGCTGACGCAGTCATTTACTCAAGCAATTAGAATAACTATGTCAGAGTATTTGGAATTCAAACCGGTGCAATGCAAGGATTGCTACCGTTGTTTGCGCGAATGCCCGGTAAAGGCCATCAACATCAAGGACCATCATGCCCAGATTATCGAGGAGCATTGTATACTGTGTGGCCATTGCACGAAGATTTGTCCTCAGAAGGCGAAGATTGAGCATAGCGAGATAGATGTGGTGCGGGGGCTGCTGCAGAGCGGTGCCCGTGTGGCTGCCACGGTGGCGCCGTCGTTCATCAGCAGTCTGGGACAGGAGGACTTCTCCATCCTCCGTATCGCCTTGGCGAAGTTGGGCTTTGCCGTTGCGGAGGAGACTGCGGTGGGCGCACAGGCGGTCACGGAGGAGTACAAGCGGGTGCTGGCGAGGGGCGAGATGCGCAATTTCATCACCTCGGCTTGTCCGGCGGCCTGCCGACTGATACAGATGTACTATCCGAAGGCGCTGCCTTATCTGGCGCCTGTCGATTCGCCGATGGTGGCGCATGCAAAGATGCTGCGGCGCAACGATCCGGACCTGAAGGTGGTGTTTATCGGCCCCTGCATTGCGAAGAAGCGTGAGGCCGACGAGCATGGCATCGACGCTGTGCTGACCTTCGAGGAACTGCTTGGGCTCTTGGAGGAGAACGGCATCGACCTGCAAACCATAGGCCGCCTGTCTGTCACGATGGACAATGGCGGAGCCAACCGTGCCAAGGCCTATCCCGCCACGCAGGGTATTATCCGCTCGTTTGACGTCCTGCCCGAGGGCTACCGCTATCTGGCTGTCGACGGGGTGGACCGACTGACAGAGGTGCTCGACAACATCGAGGCGCTGGACCATACCTTCATCGAGATGAATGTCTGCCCCGGGGGCTGCATCAACGGTCCCTGCTCCATAGCCCAGGAGGGGGGAATGATGAAGGCCGAGGCCGACATCAACGCCTACGTGGAGCACGAGATGGCCACACGCCAGCACAGCCCCGCTCCCGATGCGGGAGTGGACCTTGGCTACGCCCATCCGCGACTGCGGGCCAAGAGCCGTCCGGCCACGGAGAAAGAGATAGAGGAGGTGATGCACCGCACGGGCAAGTTCACGAAGGAGGACGAACTGAACTGCGGCGCCTGCGGCTACTCGACCTGTCGCGAGAAGGCATGGGCTGTGGTGAACGGATATGCCGACATCGACATCTGCCTGCCCTATATGCGCAAAAGGGCCGAGAGTCTGGCCGTGGACATAGTCCACAACTCGCCCGAAGGGGTGATGATTGTGGACCCCGACATGAATATCGTCGACATCAACGCTTCGGCCATGAGGATGATGGGGCTGGACGGCAGTCCCGAGAGTGTACAGGGGCGAGCGGTGGCTGAGAGTTTTCCTCCTATGGAGTTCTATAACGCCTACAGCAAGAAATGCCGGACGGAGAACAACTGCCTGCGCATTGCCGCCACGGGGCGCTATGTGAGTCTCACGGTGAGTCTTCTCAGCGAGCAGGGGCTCCTCTTCGGCCTGATGAAAGATATATCGGACGAGGTGAACTACGAGAAGAAGCTCGACAAGGTGAAGATGGACACCATCGCTACCACCGACGAGTTGATTATGAAGCAGATGAGAGTGGCACAGGAGATAGCCTCGCTGCTTGGCGAGACAACCGCCGAGACGAAGGTGGCGCTGCTGAAACTTAAGAAGACCCTCTCCGACGGCAAGGGAGACCTGGGCGTCGACGGACGACCTACCGACTGGAAAACCGCTAAAATATGAAACAAGTAGTTAAGTAGACAGTAGTAAAGTAGTTAAGACAATAGACTTTGTTATCAGTAGTATCAGACACATTTATCTTAACTACTAGCGAGCGCAGCGAGCGATAACTACTTACCTACTTGACTACAAAAGAATAATATGAAACAGCTTTGTGTAGAATACGGTTATACCTCGCTGAACCACTATGGCGAGGAGCTCTGCGGCGACAACGTGGAGATGACCTCGGACGGGGAATGGACGACATTGGTGCTGGCCGACGGGTTGGGTAGCGGGGTGAAAGCCAACATACTCTCCACCCTCACCAGCAAGATACTATGCACGATGGTGGCGGGTGGAGCAGACATTGAGGATTGTGTGGGCACCATTATCCAGACACTCCCGGTATGCAAGGAACGAGGCGTGGCCTATAGTACCTTCTCCATCATTCACGTCAACGAAGAGGGTAGGGGACACCTGTTCGAATTCGACAATCCCGAGGCCATCTGGTACCACGGGGGGAAGAGCTGCGATTTCCCGCGGAGCGAGATGACGGTCTTTGACAAGAGGGTGTTCGTCACCGAATTGGCCCTTGACGAGGGCGATATGGTCTTTGTGATGAGCGACGGCACCATCCACGCGGGGATAGGGCAGATGCTCAATTTCGGCTGGCAGCGAAAGGATATAATGGAGCATCTGGACCGGAATATCGATGCCCATATGTCGGCCCGTGCGGCAGCCTGTCTACTTGCCTCTGCCTGCAACGACCTTTATCTCGACCGACCGGGCGACGACACCACGGTGGCGGCCATCCGAATGCGGGCGCGCACGAGGGTGCACATAATGGTGGGACCGCCGGTGGACAAGGAGAGAGACGAAGAATATGTGGGCCAATTTATGAAAGATACAGACAAGCGCATTGTCTGTGGCGGCACCACATCGCAGGTTGTTGCCCGCTGCACGGGGCGCAAGCTCAAGACCAGCTTCGACTTTCCCGACAAAGAGGTCCCGCCGATAGGGTTCATAGAGGGCATAGACCTGGTGACAGAGGGTGTAATCACACTGCGGCGGCTACTGGCGCTGTCGGAGAAATATGTGTCGGTGAAAGACCTTACCCCCAAGACATACGTGAAGAAAGACGGGGGATCGCTGCTGGCCAACATCATCTTCGAGGAGGCGACGCATGTGGTCTTCTTCGTGGGACAAAATGTGAATGCGGCGCATCAGGGACTGGATATAGACATCACAATGAAATTAAAGCTCGTCGAGCATCTGGCCGACAACCTTCGCAAGATGGGCAAAAAAGTAACGGTTAATTATGATTAAACAAGTAGTTAAGTAGACAGTAGTTAAGTAGTTAAGACAATATATCTGTCATTAGTAGCGTCAGGCACATTTGTCTTAACTACTGCCCGCAGGGCGAGCGAAGCGATAACTACTTACCTACTTAACTACCCCAAAAGATAAAGATATGGAACAGAAACTATTCGACACCAACGTCCAATGGATAAAATACAAAGTCCTCAAGGAGGTCATTCGGCGGGCCTACGAAGGCGGGCTTGAAGATGCCTACCTTGAGATACCGAAGATTATCAGTCCTGGTCCGAAGTCGGAGCTGAACTGCTGCATCTACAAAGAGCGGGCCATCGTGCAGGAGAGAATCCACATGGCCATGGGAGGGGAGAAGGAGAACCCCAATCCTGTGCAGGTGATGGAGACGGCCTGTGACGAGTGTCCGGCAGCCGGCATGCTTGTCACCGAGGCCTGTCGTGGATGTATGATGCACTCCTGCAAGGAGGTATGCCCGAAGGGGGCCATCACCATTGTGAACCACCGTTGCCATATTGACAAGGAGAAGTGCATCGAGTGCGGCAAGTGTGCTGCCGCCTGCCCCTATAGTGCCATTATCGCACAGAAGCGCCCTTGCATCAAAAGTTGCAAGGTGAAGGCCCTCTCGATTCGAGCGGAGGACGACAAGGCGGTTATCGACAACGAGAAATGTATCTCGTGCGGCGCCTGCGTGGTGAGCTGCCCCTTCGGCGCCATTACAGACCGCTCGTTGGTACTGGACATCATCGACATGCTGAAGCAATCGGAGGAGAACACCAAATACCGTGTCTATGCTGTTATTGCCCCAGCCATTGTGGGCCAGTGTCGCTTCGGACGCATCGAACAGGTGGTTACCGCCATCAAGAAACTTGGATTCCACCAGGTAGTGGAGGCTGCTTTGGGTGCGGACATAACGCTCTACACCGAAGCCCGCGAGTTCCAGCACAAAGTCAACCACTCAAGCAATCAAACAATCACGCAATCAAGTAATCCCGTGATGACGACCAGTTGCTGCCCCGCCTTCGTCCGTTTTGTGGAAACCAATTTCCCCGAGTTCAAGGATGCCATCTCCACCTCGCCGTCGCCGATGATCACCACCGCCCGCCTCATCAAGCATAGTGACCCCACGGCTAAGATTGTCTTCATTGGTCCGTGTGCCGCGAAGAAGTTCGAGTATACTCTCGAGAAGACCCAAGGGATGATAGACAGCGTAATGAGTTTCGAAGAGTTGCAAGCGTTCCTCGATGCCCGTGGTATTGACACCACGCAGTGCGAGGACACGTTCCTCGACAATGCCTCGTTCTACGGACGTATTTTCGCTAAGAGTGGCGGCATTGCACAGGGCGTGGCCCATGTGGCGGAGAAGCTGGGACTTGAGGGGGTGAAGCCTGTGGTAATGAACGGCATAGAGCAGTGCCGTCAGCATTTGACACTGCTGCGTGCCAAGAAAGAGACGGCCAACTTCTTTGAGGGAATGGCATGCGACGGAGGCTGCGTGGGAGGACCGCTGAGTATCACCCGCTCGCCGAAGAATGTGTTCGATGTGGACAAATACGGCGAATCGGCCAAAGAACAGGACATTGACGGATCGGTCAACCTTTACCACATGACAATTGAAAATTGAGAATTAAGAAATTGAATAAAAAAAATACGTTTTTTTTTGCAGGGCGGAAAAAAAAGCGTATTTTTGCATTCTCAATTGAGTGGGGGGGGGAGGGGATAGAATGATAACAAATAGAATGATAACAATAAGAGAATTATAAAATAGATTGCAATATGGTAGAAAAAATCAGAAAAGAACTTGAGGCGCTGGGTATCACCGGCGTGAAGGATATTCATTACAACGCCTCTTACGAGGAACTGTTCAAGTTCGAGATGGACCCCAGCCTCACCGGCTACGACAAGGGTCAGCTCACCGAGCTCGACGCTGTCAACGTGATGACCGGCATCTACACGGGTCGTTCGCCCAAGGACAAATACATCGTGATGGACGCCAACTCGAAGGACACCGTCTGGTGGACCACTCCCGAGTACAAGAACGACAACCATCCCATGAGCGAAGAGGTGTGGGCCCACGTGAAGGACCTCGCCAAAAAGCAGCTCTGCGGCAAGAACCTCTTTGTGGTCGACGCCTTCTGCGGCGCCAACAAGGACACCCGCATCGCCGTGCGTTTCATCATGGAGGTGGCTTGGCAGGCCCACTTCGTCACCAACATGTTCATCAAGCCCACCGCTGAGGATCTGAAGAGCTTCGAGCCCAGCTTCACCGTCTATGCCGCCAGCAAGGCCAAGGTGGACGACTACCAGGCCCTCGGCCTCAACAGCGACACCTGTGTGGCCTTCAACGTGAGCAGCCGTGAGCAGGTCATCCTCAACACCTGGTACGGTGGCGAGATGAAGAAGGGCATGTTCAGCATGATGAACTACTACCTGCCGCTGCAGGGTATCGCCGCCATGCACTGCTCGGCCAACACCGACATGAAGGGTGAGCACACCGCCATTTTCTTCGGATTGAGCGGCACCGGCAAGACCACCCTCAGCACCGACCCCAAACGTCTCCTTATCGGCGACGACGAGCATGGCTGGGACGACGAGGGCGTCTTCAACTTTGAGGGCGGCTGCTACGCCAAGGTCATCAACCTCGACAAGGAGAGCGAGCCCGACATCTACAACGCCATCCGTCGCAACGCTCTGCTGGAAAACGTGACCGTCGATGCCAATGGTAAAATCGATTTCAAGGACAAGAGCGTCACTGAGAACACACGCGTGAGCTATCCCATCAATCATATCGAGAAGATTGTGGAACCCGTGCACGGCAAGAGTGCCGGTCCCGCTGCCGAGAACGTCATCTTCCTCAGTGCCGACGCCTTCGGTGTGCTGCCCCCGGTGAGCATCCTCACCCCCGACCAGTGCAAGTACTATTTCCTTAGCGGCTTCACCGCCAAGCTGGCGGGTACCGAGCGCGGTATCACCGAGCCCACTCCGACCTTCAGCGCCTGCTTCGGCCAGGCTTTCCTGGAGCTGCATCCTACCAAGTATGCCGAGGAGCTGGTGAAACGGATGGAGCGCAGCGGTGCCAAGGCCTACCTGGTCAACACCGGCTGGAACGGCACCGGCAAGCGCATCTCTATCAAGGATACGCGCGGCATCATCGACGCTATCCTGGACGGCAGCATTCTCAAGGCCGAGACGAAGAAGATTCCTTACTTCGACTTCGAAGTGCCCACGTCGCTGCCCGGCGTCGACCCGAAGATTCTCGACCCGCGTGACACCTACGCCGACGTCAAACAGTGGGACGAGAAGGCCCGCGACCTGGCCGACCGCTTCGTGAAGAACTTCGTCAAGTTCACCTATAATGAGGCCGGCAAGGCGTTGGTGGCAGCAGGCCCGAAACTCTAAGCGTCAATAACGTTATAACGAGATTGCGTAATAACGAAAAAACATGATGAAAAGGAAAGTCGCCATTGTTCTGGCCTTCATGGCTCTGCTTACCTTCCCGGCAAGGGCATTCGATTTTGCCATACGCTTGAACAGTGGCGACACTCTTTATTTCGAAGTGACTGACGCTGTTCGTCATCGGGCGACGGTGGTACCCCCCAGCGACGATGGCCCCGACTACTACAAAGGTCACGGGAAAATCTCCGGCGTGCTCGTCATCCCTTCAGAGGTGACCTTCGAAGGACAGAGCTACACCGTTACCACCATTGGAGAACGTGCCTTTTCGGGATGTACCGATATACGTATGGTATCCATTCCATCTACAGTCACCACCATTGGCTCATACGCTTTTTATGGCTGCACGGGTATCAACGACCCAGTGGTCATTGGAGAGAATGTGACGCGGGTGGGACTCTCGGCCTTCTACGGATGCACGCAACTTCCGGCAGTGGTCTTCAAGGCACGCCGTTGTGAGTTCATGGGAGGCTCTCTGGCTACCTCGGTGTTCGGCAATTGTGGTCGGCTGAAAAAGGTAACCATTGCCGAAGAGGTGACTCGCATCCCCGACTATGCCTTCTGCGGGGTGGATGCCCTCTCGTCCAATGTCTCTTTCCCGGAATCATTAGAGTACATTGGCGATTACGCCTTCTCCTTCTGTAGCAAACTCTCTGGCGAAATCGTCATCCCCGACCATGTGACGGCCATTGGAGAATGTGCCTTTAATCAATGTCATGCTGTTACAGCCCTGATTCTTGGTGCTGCTGTCGACACCATCGGCGGCCGTGCTTTCTATAAGTGCATCAATCTCCGCTCGCTGATGGTAAGGACTGCCGCTCCTCCCAGAATGGAGTCCTCTTCTTTCTCCGACCTCCACAAGTCGTTTTCTTTAAGCATTCCTTGCGTCAGCAAGCAGCTCTACGAGAATGATGATGTATGGAAAGGATTGGCTCCTTTTAAGACACATGGAAATTGCACGTTCACGGTACAGGCCGAGGAAGCCCATCTGGGAGAGGCTAAGGTCTTTGGAGCTGGCAACTACATGTACGGTGACAGTGTGACGCTGGTGGTGGCGTGTGCCGCAGGGTACGCTTTTGAGGGATGGAGCGACGGGAACCGTGAGAACCCGCGCACTTTCATTGCCCGCGAGAATATGAAGGTTCGTGCGCTGACACGCGGTTCGAAGTCTGTCGCGGAAAGGGAGACGGTCTACAAGGTGGACACGGTCTACAGTGAGGGCTGCAAGTTAGCAGGTAGCAGGGAGCAGGTGGCAGGGAGCAGGGAGCAGCTACCAGCGACAATTTCCTATGATGCCGCAAAGAAGCGTGTGGAATGGGACTTCCCGGAGGGCGAGCGGTTGCTGGCTCTGATGGTCTATAACGACAACGGGGAGTGCATCTACCGCACGGACAACGCTAAAGGGAAATTTAAGATGAAACGCTTCCCCACGGGCTCGTATTTCGTGAGGATAGAGACGGTGAGGAGGACATTGAATTATAGGTTTTTTATGAATAATGAGGAGTGAGTAACGGTTAACGGTTAAAGAAGCTGCCGCATCCCACCAACTACCCCATTCAACCCATTCAACCCACTAAACCCATTAGCCCCACTAACCCCTTCACTACCCACTACCCACTAACCACTAACCATTCAATAAAGCATAAAGAATTAATATCTATTATATATGATGAATAAAAACGATTTTGTTACGCGACACAATGGGGTGTCGAATCCTAAGGAAGAGCAGAAGATGCTCGAGGTTATCGGAGTGAAAACGATGGAGGAGCTCATCGAGAAGGCGGTGCCTGCGGGCATCCGTCTGAAAGAGCAGATGCCTCTGCCGGAAGGCATGAGCGAGTACCAGTTCCTGAACCACGTGCGCTCGCTGGCCCAGAAGAACAAGATGTACAAGAGCTACATCGGCATGGGCTACTACGGCACGGTGACCCCTGCCGTCATCATGCGCAACGTCTTCGAGAATCCCGGCTGGTACACAAGCTACACTCCGTACCAGACGGAGATTTCGCAGGGTCGTCTCGAAGCCTTGATGAACTATCAGACCATGATCGCCAGCATGACCGGTATGCCGCTGAGCAACGCCTGTCTGCTGGACGAGGCCACTGCCGCCGGCGAGGCCATGATTATGTTCTACAACAGCCGCAGCCGTCAGGCTGTGAAGGAGGGCATCTGCAAGGTGTTCGTCGACGAGGGCGTGCTGCCCCAGACGCTGGCCGTGATGCAGACCAATGCCGCTCCCCGCGGCATCGAGATCGTCACCGGCAAAGCCGCACAAACCGAGCTCGACGGCAGCTACTTCGCCGCTTTCGTGCAGTATCCCAACCAGTTTGGTGAGGCTCAGGATTGGACAGGCTTCATCAGCAAGTGCCACGAGAAGGGCATCTTCGTCTGCATGGCTACCGACCTGATGGCGCTGGCTCTGATGAAGACTCCCGGTGAGATGGGTGCCGACTGTGCCGTGGGTAACGCCCAGCGCTTCGGCCTCCCCATGGGCTTCGGTGGCCCTCATGCCGGCTTCTTCGCCTTCACCGAGACCTTCAAGCGCGCCTTCCCCGGCCGTATCATCGGCTGGAGCGTCGACGCTAAGGGCAATCCCGCCCTCCGTATGGCTCTCGGCATGCGTGAGCAGCACATCAAACGCGACAAAGCCACCTCGAATATCTGCACCTCCGCAGCCCTTGTGGCCAATATGAGCGGCTTCTATGCCATCTGGCACGGTCCCGAAGGCATCAAAGAGATTGCCGTCCGCATCTGCGCCCGCGCCCATAGACTGGCGAAGGAACTGGAGCAGTACGGCTACAAGCAGCACAACCGTGTCTACTTCGACACCCTCGCCCTCCAGTGCCCCGTGCCCACCGCCAAGGTGCGCGAGGTGGCGCTGAAGCACGAAATCAACTTCCGCTATATCTGCGACGAATGCATCGGCATTGCCATCGATGAGACGACGGAGAAGAGCGACCTGGACGCCATCGTGGCTTGCCTGGCCGAAGCGGCCGGCAAGAAGGCGCAGCCGCTGGAGTGCAAGGGCTGCTGCTGCCAGTTTGCCGACGAGGCCATCCCCGCCGAGCTGAAGCGTGGCGGAGCATTCCTCACCCAGAAAATCTTCAACCGTTTCCACGACGAGACCTCGATGATGCGCTATATTAAGATGCTCGAGGAGAAAGACTTGAGCCTGAACCGCGCTATGATTCCGCTGGGCAGCTGCACGATGAAACTGAATGCCGCCGCCGAGATGATGCCGCTGAGCTGGAGCAAGTTTGCCGGTATGCACCCCTTCGTGCCCGCCGACCAGGCAGAGGGTTACCTCGAGATGATCAAGGACATCGAACACTGGCTCTCCGTCATCACGGGCTTCGCAGGCTGCTCGCTGCAGCCCAATAGCGGTGCTTTTGGCGAGTACAGCGGTCTCACCGTTATCCGCAACTATCACATCGCCAACGGCCAGCCGCAGCGTAACGTCTGCCTCATCCCCGCCTCGGCTCACGGCACCAACCCCGCCTCTGCCGCCAAGGCCGGCATGACGGTGGTGGTGGTGAAGTGCAACGAGAAGGGCGACGTGGACATCGATGACCTGAAGGCCAAAGCGGAGCAGTACAAGGAGACGCTCAGCTGCCTGATGATCACCTATCCGTCGACGCACGGTGCCTTCGAGGAAGGCATCCTCGAGATTATCAATATTATCCACAGCGTGGGTGCCCTCGTCTATATGGACGGCGCCAACATGAACGCCCAGGTGGGACTGACGAGTCCCGGCCACATGGGTGCCGACGTGTGCCACCTGAACCTGCACAAGACCTTCGCCATGCCTCACGGCGGCGGCGGTCCCGGAGTGGGTCCCATCTGCGTCTGCGAGAAGCTGGTGGACTTCCTGCCCACGCACCCCGTGGTGGAGGTGGGTGGCAAGAAGGGCAACACGATGGCCGCCGCACCCTACGGCAGTGCCTACCTGCTGCCCATCACCTACGGCTACTTGCTGATGCTCGGCAGCGAAGGACTGACGGAAGTGACCAAACATGCCATCCTCAACGCCAACTACCTGCGTGCCCGTCTGCAGAAGTACTACAAGATTCTCTACACCAACCGCAACGGTATGTGCGGTCACGAGATGATTGTGGACTTCAACGAGTTCAGCCTGAAGGTCGGTGTGGGCGACATCGCTAAGCGACTGATGGACTATGGCTTCCACGCTCCCACGGTGGCCTTCCCGGTGCACAACACCCTGATGGTGGAGCCCACGGAGAGCGAGCCGCTGAGCGAGATGGACCGCTTCTGCGACGCTATGATTGCCATCCGTCAGGAGATCGACGACATTATGACCGGCAAGAGCGACGAGAAGAACAACCCCATCTGCAACGCCCCGCACACGATGCAGGTCGTCTGCGCCGATGAGTGGACGCTGCCCTACAGCCGTCAGAAAGCCGCCTTCCCGCAGCCTCACTGCGAGAAGTACTGGCCCACGATCAGCAAGATTGACGACGCCTATGGCGACCGTAACCTGCAAGCGGTATGGGCTGAGTAAAACTCAGGCTACCACGATAGCGAAGCGGGCATCCTAAAAAGGGTGCCCGCTTTTATTATTGAAGAAAAAAAAATCAATCGAAGAAGTGCCAGGTGAGTCCCCAGAAGAGGCCGAATTTCTGGCCGGGGTAGTGGGGGAGGAGGAAGTAGCGCGGGGAGTTCTCCCAGAGGGCGTTGAGGTGGCCGGCCTTGAGGTAGATGCTGGCGCGTTTCACCTGGAGGTTCAGGAAGACATCGGCCCAGAGATAGTCGCCCACCTCGTTGTCCTGAAAGAAGAAGAGGCCTGTGGCGGGGTCGTAGCCGTCGGGGATGAAGGAGGTGAAGTAGCGGATGTCGGTACCGAACTGTAGGCGCAGAGCGCCCTTGAGAAGGGAGAAGTCGCCGTAGAGGGAGTTCTTGCAGGACCAGAGGGGCACGTCGACCTGCAACTTGTCGGTGGAGTGCTGCAGGAGATGCTGCATGTCGACATGGAACCACCCCCAGGCCAGACGCAGGGTGAGTGCCGCTTGGGAGAGCCAGAGGTCCTGGTTGCCGGTGTGGACGGTCAGCAGGGAGTCGTACCAGACGTTATGGCTCATCCAGGTGGAGTGGACGTCGAGGTCCAGGAGGCGCAGGAAGCTGCTGTCGCTGCTATAGAAGAGGTGCAGTCCGAAACGGTGGGTGCTGACGGGGTCGAGCAAGTAGTTGGAGGCGTGGAGCATCGCGACGGTGGAATTCTGCTGCTGCAGAACGAGGCTGAGCTCCAAGCCGCTGTTGCGGGCGCTGTCGAACATCAGCGATAGCGTGCCCGCCGTCCTGTAGTCGGGCTCCTTGGCACCCAGATTGAGGAGGGTGTTGTCCAGCTCGCCTTCGAGCCGGAAGGAGAGGCGAGGGTTGCCGATTTCGAGGGTGGCAAAAGGATTGAGTGCGGCAGTGGAGACTATCGTGTCGGGAGCCGAGAGGGTAGTGCGACGCAGGGTGGCATCGAATCGGCGAGGGATGATTCCGAGAGTGATTTTCAGTGGGTTGTGCCAGCGATAGTCGGGGTAGGCGTCGTTGGTCCAGAAGAGAGAGGCGGAGGCTTGGCTCCAGAGGGTGGAGTCGCTGAAGGCCGGGAGGTAGGCGGCGCGTTTCTGGCGGTGGTAGCGCATCTCGGCACCGAAAACACCGAGGTTGAGGACAGTCGGAGAGCCGACACGGAGGGTGTCGGTGACGACTAGCGTATCGAGCACCTGAACCACACTGTCGCCACTCACGGTGTCGAAACGCACCGTCAGCGAGTCACGTTCGCGAATGCGTTCCACCTGACGGACGAGGTTGTAGGTGATGCGACCGAAAGCGTCGTGACGGAGATGAGAAGAGCCTGCACCGGAGAGTTTTACCGGTAGGCCGGAGAAGTTGCTCATCTGGTTGGAGGTGAAAATGTCGTCGTTGGAGAGACCGCCGTTCTCGTCGATGGAGAACGACTGCCAGATGAAACCGGCTTGAATCTGGAGTCGGGAGTCGGGAGAGAAGTAGTTGGTGGTGAAGTCGAGGAAGTGGTCTTTGGCTCCCGAAGAGGAGAGGACTCCTTCAGGACACATGAGCTGGTAGTCGAAGGAGAGGTTCCATCCGGGTATCACATTCTGAGTGTGAGCAATATGGACGAGGTAGTCTTTCTTCAGCGAGCTGTTGTATGAAAGCAGGGAATAGGGGGTCTGGGTTTGATAGAAGCGAATGTTCTCGGGCGTTTTGGCATAGCCGTCCATCTCGTCGTCCTGGAGGAGGAGAGAGAGTCCGTCACCGTAAACGGGGAAAATGCTTTCATGGGGATGGCCGATGGTTCCTTTGCCGAGGTAGTAGTCGCCGTTGAGACCATCGAGAGGGTCGCTGAATTGGACTCCTGTGGGATCGAGGGTGGGATTCCACAACTGGTCGATTTTTACCTGATGGGGGATGTGATGGAAGAAGAAGACCTTGTTGCGGAGCACCGAATCGGGAATCTCTTCGTGAAAGATGAGTCCCTTGGTGGCCGAGGTGTCGGAGTGGGAGATGCTGTCGTTACCGATACGAGAGCCCTGTTGCTGGTTTTGACCAGAGAAAACCTGGCCACCGGTAATTCCTCCACGACTGTTTCCTGTGGCGCCGGTAGGGATTCGTACCTGGGCCTGAGAGGTGAGAGGGGAGAGCTGGAAGGAAAAAAAGATAAAAAGAAAACTCCAACGGAGTATACTCCGTTGGTATTTTCTTATATTATCTTTCATTGCGCTTGCCACGTCGATTCTCGCTGTTTAATTGTTCTGCAGAAATCTTTCGACATCCATTCCGGCGACGCACCCTTTGCCGGCGGCCACGATGGCTTGGCGATAGTTGGGGTCGCAGACATCGCCGGCGGCGAAGACACCGGGGACGCTGGTGGCAGCCGAAGGATTTTGCACTTTGATGTATCCTTGTTCGTCGAGTTCCACCTGTCCGTTCAAGAAGTCGGTGTTGGGTTTGTGTCCGATGGCCACAAAGACTCCCGTCACCTCGAGGGTGCGTTTGGCACCCGTCTGGGTGTCTTCGAGTTCGAGACCTGTGACGCCGTCGAGGTCGGTGCCCAGAATCTGGGCGGGACGGCTGTTCCAGCACATCTCAATCTTGGGGTTGGTGAGGACGCGGTGCTGCATGGCTTTCGAAGCACGCAACTCGTCGCGACGGTGTACGAGGTAGACCTTCGAGCAGAGGGTGGTGAGGTAGTTGGCCTCTTCGCATGCGGTGTCGCCACCACCAATCACTGCAACTTCCTGATTTTTGTAGAAATAGCCGTCGCAGGTGGCACAGGCAGACACGCCCTGTCCGTAGAATTGTTTCTCGCTCTCGAGGCCTATCCATTTTGCACAGGCACCAGTGGCGATGACTACCGTCTCGGCCTCAATCTCCACGCCGTGGTCGTCTTTGGCATGGAATGGGCGTTGGCTGAGGTCTATCTCGCGGATGTAGCCACTCCGCACATCGGTGCCGAAACGCACGGCTTGCTTCTTGAGGTCCTCCATCATGGCGCTACCGCTGATGCCCTCGGGATAGCCGGGGAAGTTCTCGATTTCAGTGGTAATGGTCAGCTGGCCACCGGGTTGCTCACCTTCGTAGAGGATGGGCTTGAGGTCGGCGCGACCGGTATAAATTCCTGTGGTGTAGCCGGCAGGGCCGGAACCTATGATTAAGCAACGTGTCTTTTCCATTGATATGATTGTTTGAATGCTTGAATGCTTGATTGCTCTCACTCCCTCTCTCTCCTCTTTTTCCTCATGCTGAAGTAAATCATGTATGCGGCACCTACGGCGATGACAGCGGCCTGCTGCGATCCCCAGAGCATCCATCCACAGGCGGTGCCCACGGCGGTGCTGATACCGTAGATGTCGGTAAGTCCCATCATCACCAGTGCGGGATAGACGCCGATGCCGCCTTGCGAGAAGGTCATGCCTACGGTGCCGAAGAGGTAGACCACAAAGGCGGCGCGAAGTCCCAGCCACGAGGTCTCGCCGAAGGCATGGAAGATGATGAGGCCGCCCAATATGTAGAGCAGATAGATGGCGACACTGTAGAGGACGAAGAGCAGCGAGTTCTTGCGCCCCATGTGGAAGACACTCTTCACGCCGACCACCATACCGCGTACAAGTTCGTCGACTTTGGCGAAGGGTTTGAAGCGCAACAGCCTCTTCCAGAGTAGCTTGTAGAGCACAAAGGCGAGGAGCGCCAGTACCACCAAAGCACCGATAATCATGGCCATATTGGGCAGATGGTTGAACTTCTCGGAAAGGGTGTCGTAGAGCCAGTCTTTGGCTTTGCCGAGCATCACTACCAAGCCGATGAGGACAATGATTCCGAAGGCCAGTAGGTCGATGATACGCTCGGTGACCACCGTACCCAGCGATTTCTCAATGGGGATACCCTCGCTGGTGCGCAATGTGGCGCAGCGCATCACCTCACCGGCACGGGGGAAGGCCAGATTGCCCATATAGGCGATGACCACCGAGCCGAAGGTGTGGTTCACGGTAGGGGAGAGGTTCATGGATTGGAAGAGCAGTCGCCAGCGCAGTGCCCGCACGAAGTGGCTCAGGAGGCAGCAGCCCATGGCCAGCGCCACCCACCAGTAGTTGGCCTCACGGAACGAGTTCCAGATGGCCGTCTTCTGTTCGGGGTCGAGCTTGAGCAGGAACCAGTAGATGAAGAAGAAGCCGATGCCCAAGAAAATGGCCATCCGCACCAGGTCTTTCACCCGCTGTTTTTTGTGTGAGGGTTGTGGGTCGCTCATACTTTGACGTTTATCGTTTTGTGGTTATCGGTTCAAAATGACGGCTGTGTCTGTTTCGTTAACCTTTAAACTTTGTTGTTCTTGGGGAAAATCACGGTGGGATGCCAGTTTCGGGCCTCTGCGGGTTCCATCTGGGCGTAGGCGGCGATGATGAGCAGATGGCCGACCATGGCTTTGTGGGCTGCCGCACCGTTGATGCCGATGACACCGCTGCCGCGTTCGCCGCGGATGGCGTAGGTGGCGAAACGTTCGCCATTGGTGATGTTGTAAATCTCCACCTTCTCGTTTTCGATGATACCGGCAGCGTCCATCATATCTGCGTCAATAGTGATGCTGCCGATATAATCCAAGTCGGCCTCGGTGACCGTCACACGGTGGATTTTCGATTTCAGTACTTCAATAAGCATTTATTCAGAAGTTATTAGTTTCGTGTTTAAAGTGATGCGTTAGAAGAAGAAATTGTAGATGCCGCTGACAATGACATCGTGGTAGCGGTAGAGGAAGAATCCGCAGACGACCACCACGGCGATTACCACTCCGATGCGGCGACGCTCGCGGTGGAAGTCCTTGTGGTAATCCAGACGGCGTCTGATGCGTGTGTGCTCCTCTTTGAACTGCTGCACATGTTCCGTGGCGGTTTCGGGCTTCTCCGACATCGCTTCCTCTTCCGTCAGGAAACGCGATTTATACTCAAATTTAGGCATCTTGCGCTTGCGGAACATATCCTTCCAGGTCAGCTTGCTGTGCTTGACATTGCCTTCTTCCTCGAGTTCACGCACCCGTTGCTCGAAGTATTCCACCTCCTCTTTGGTGGCCCCTTCGGGGTTGGGCGCATATTTGCGTTTCAACGCCTCCAGACGCTCCTTGCGAGGATCGTAGAAACGCGGACGATAGTTGAACTGGCGCGGCTTGGGAACATAGAACATCGGCATGGCGGGACGTGTTTAAGTGATGAGTGGTTAGTGTTCGGTAATGATAAGGTCCATTTTCACGTCGTGAGGCTCCACGGGGAGGGTGTCAAGCATCTGGAAGTCGTAAGCCACCCCCACCTTGATGGCGTTGGGGGTGGACTTGAGGAGGCGGTCGTAGAATCCGCGTCCGCGACCCATGCGGTTTCCTGTGGGGTCAAAGGCCACACCGGGAACGATAATCATCTCTACCTTGTCGAGGTCGGTATACTCGGGCAGGCTGGCATCGGGTTCTCCAATGCCGAATTGTTCCCCTGCCACCATGCAATCGGGACCGGTGTACTGACGCAAACGCAGGTCGTCGCCGTCTACGCAAGGCAGCAACAGCACCTTCTCGTTGTACCAGCGGTTAACAAAGGAATGTGTCTGCACCTCATCGGTCATCGACCAATAGAGCAGCACCACATGGGCTTTCTGAAACTCGGGCAGTTTCTCCACTTGGCACATGATATGCTCCGACCGGCGGAGTTTCTCCTCCAGCGGTACCGCACGCTTCAGTTCGCGAATCAACTTTCTGACCTCAGTCTTTTCCACCTCTTTTTAATCTTTAACCGATATTAGGTTATAGGTTATAGGTTATAGGTTATTGGTTAGTGGGTAGTGGGGAGTGGGGAGTGGGGAGTGGGGAGTGAATGGGGTAGTTAGTGGGATGCGGCAGCCTCTTTAAACGTTAAACGTTAAACTTTAAACTTTACCAGATTAGTGGTTATTGAAAGGCTACCAGCTCAATACCCTCTCTCAAACCTCTCAAACCTCTTTAACCTCTTTAACCGTTCTTAGAACGGCAAATCATCGTCGAGATTCGAAGCCATCTGAGGGGCGGCGGCGAAGTTGCTGGGTTGAGCGGCGGGAGCACCAGGCGCTGCGGGCTGTGCGGCAGGGGCGGGGGCTCCACTCCAGTTGTAGCCACCGGCGGCAGGAGGCATCTGTCCCGGCACAAAAGGCTGGACACGCGAAGCACGGAGGTCGGTGTACCAACGCTCGTTGAACTCTCTCGACTCGGGATTGAAGCTCACTTGCACAAGCGTACCCATCGGAATACTTTTGGCCATGGCTACACGTTCCTCACCAAAGGTGATAAAGGCCACCTTACGGGGATAGTCACCCTCGGTCTCAATGACAAAACCACCCTTCACCCACGGACCGCGGGCCGATTCGCCCGACACATCGGGCAACAGCTGAATTAACTTGCCTGTAATTTCCATTTTATCTCTTTATTTATATTATTGTCAATAAATTATCCTCCAACCTTCAATTGGAATCAAACTACAAAAATAAACAAAAAAAACGACCCCACCAAAAAATATTTTTATTTTCTATTTTTCAATTTTTTTGTGTATCTTTCCTCTGAAAAAAACGGCGAATCACTCTAATCTTCCTCTGAAAAAACGGCGAATTACGCTAATTTCTCTAAGCTACGCAGATCAATTTAGGGCGAATTACTCGAATGGCTGCCGCAGGACTTATGAAAACGGCGAATGACATTTTTATGGGAACGGCGAATTGTACGAATTATACGAATTATGGTTGCA
>ONBK01000027.1 GCA_900316055.1 uncultured Bacteroidales bacterium | reverse complement strand
CGGCCAGAACTGGCGCTACCTCAACCTGCCCATGGAGGACATCGCCCCCATGTGCATCGCCTCCATCAAGGACAGCACCATGATGTACTTCAGCTGCGACGTGGGAAAATTCCTCAACCGCGACAACGGCCTCATGGACATGAACAACTACGACTATGAGTCGTTGATGGGCACCACCTTCGGCATGGACAAGAAGCAGCGCGTGGCCACCTTCGCCAGCGGCTCGAGCCACGCCATGACCCTCTGCGCCGTCGACCTCGACAAGGACGGCAAGCCCGTGAAGTGGATGGTCGAGAACAGCTGGGGTCCCAACTACGGCTGGCAGGGTAACCTCATCATGACCAACGACTGGTTCAATGAGTACATGTTCCGCGTCGTCCTCGAGGAGAAATACATCCCCGCCAACATCCGCGCCATGATGGACCAGAAGCCCATCATGCTCCCCGCTTGGGATCCGATGTTCGCTCCAGAAGAATAGAATTAGCTCTTCCCTCACTCCGAAAGGCGATTACGAGAACCTAATCGTCTTTCGGAAGAAGGGAATGAATTATATAATAATTTCCACATTGATGCGTTAATACGGCATAATAGAACACCATGTCAGAGAAAGAATTGAATGCTTATCGCCTCACCTCGATGGAAGAGCCTTCCGACGAGATGCTTTCTGCCATCATGAAGGAGGCTGCCACCGAAGCCTCTTCATCCACAGCAAAAGCATTGGCTGACTATTTCAAGGAAATCAGCGCTATGCTGCAGAAGAAGGTTGCTGTGTTATGAAAGAGGCTGCTCATCGTCCCGTCTTGATAGTCATTGCCGGGCCCAATGGCTCGGGCAAGACCACCATTACGTCGCAAATCCTGCACCATAAGTGGTTGGAAAACTCGGTCTATATCAACCCCGACCAAGTGGCCCAGGAGCATTTCGGCGACTGGAACTCGGCCGAGGCGGTGAGACAGGCCGCCGAATACAGTGCCGACTGGCGCGAACGTTGCCTAGTTGACCAGCAAAGCATGATATTCGAGACCGTTTTCTCTGCCGACGACAAGTTGGACTTCATCCGCCGAGCCAAACAGGTGGGCTTCTTTATCCGGCTGTTCTTTGTCTGTACCGAGTCACCGATGATTAACGCCGCCCGTATCGCAGGACGCGTGATGAAAGGCGGACACGACGTCCCTATCGCAAAGATAATCTCCCGCTACCAGAAATCCATCATCAACTGCAAGGTGGCCACCGGCATTGCCGACCGTGTCTATATCTACGACAACTCCGTCGACGGTCAGGAGGCTCGCATCCTTTTCCGTTTTGCCGATAGCACAATCATCAAACGCTACACCGACGATATCCCTCAGTGGGCACAAGTGCTGCTGTAGCCGTTTATTTTATACCTTTTGTTCCCCCTTTTGCTAAAGCTTTGTTTACCTTTTGCCTTAACGACAGGGTGGCAAGCAGGATTCCTCGGTGATGTCTCGGCGAACAGCCCATGCTCATCTCATCTTCAACAGATGCTTAATCTGTTTTTTTCCCTTAAACAATAAAAACGGAGACGGCAATCCCCCCATGACAATTTTGGTCACCCTATTGTCTTCAATAAAAAAAGCGGTCGGGGTTGCTTCAACAAAAGCAACGCTGTCTCTAATAATTTCTTGGCTATTTACTTCTGGATATGATTCTTTGAAAAGAAGTGCAATTGAATCAGTCCCCGACTGTGTAGTGCTACATAAGGCATAGCAGAGTGCTGTGTCCACAAAGCCATTCTCCACATACGCCTTGTAGTTCTCAATGGAATTCCAGCAATGTTGGCATTGATATGACATAAAGAGCACCAATTTGCTCTTGTCATCAGTCCCAATAATTTTTTTTAAGGGAGTTTCCGAAATATTCATTCCCTCGAAAGGATGACTATCATTGTGGTTCCTTTTAATCCTGAATGTCATTCCAGAGGCAAAAATGGATGGAATCATAATTGCCAACATGATAATCACCTTCCATTGCGGGACAGAATTAATTATTGTCTTATCAAGAAACGCTATCATCACCAATAGGACTATCAAGATAACATTCCTCGTGTAAGTTATCGCTGGGGTGGATTTAACCAGATTACCAAAACAACCGCAATCTTCCACAGCGTAGACTAAGTAACCATAGGTATATGCTCCAGTAAAAACCAAAAGCAAGCAAATGGTGGCAATGGCCGTGATTCTTTGATATATACCCAATAATAATGCCAGCCCAAGCAATATTTCCAGCAGTATTATAAGAGGAGCCAGATATTGGAAGAACGATAGTCCATACTGTATTATCAAATTCTGAAATGCAGAAACGTCAAGCAATTTCACTAGTCCAGAAAAAATGAAGACGATTCCTACGATAATACTCAGAATCCTTGGAATACCTATTTTTTTCATTTCAAGCAACATGAAAAGCCATTGGGTGAATATGAACACCCAATGGCTTGGTTAATAAAGATTCACAGAAAGGAACTTATTTCTCATAGCATGACCAACTGTACTCAGATGCATCTGTAGCATTTCCTCCTACATGGCTAACAATATCGCTAAAAGAGATAGAGCTGCATTCCTTATCTACTTCACCCATTGATATTGTATGAGTTTCTCCGTTATAATTCCATCTTACAAGGCATTCACAATTGTGTGTTTTGCTGCAGGCAACGAATACAATTGTTAAAACTACGCAAAGGATTCCTCCTAAAATCATTGATTTCTTTTTCATTTGATTCAATATTAATTATTTTGTCTCCACTTTATGGCTATCGACAATCTCCATTTTGGTAGCACCAAACGATGAAATATGCACATAAAAAGAGCGTGGCACCATTCGCTTTCATCGGTTTTCTGAGGTCTTGGACTACCTATTTCTCCCAATTACAACGTACTAGTCCACGCTAACGCGGGAACACCGTCGCAACCTTCTGGGAGAAATTACTGAAAAGTGTCCAAGTTTTCAGAAAACCAGATAAGCTACTTCGCTTTTTCCTATTCTATGATGTGCATACTAATCTATGCGCTATGCTTCATTGGCAAAATGTTTCGTTAATATTTCATTTCAATTCGACTGCAAAAATACATAAAAAAAACAACATGGTAAAATTATTTTTACCATGCCGCTAAAGAATGTGCTCTATACTCCGTGCCAGAGGAAGTATGACATACCTCAAATCCTCTCTATCACCGTGGTATCGCGTTTGCCTTTGGTGATGGTGGTGTATTCGGTTCCTTTTTTGGTGGGAATGCGGACCTTGTAGGTCTTGCCGGATTTATTCTTCAGCTTGTCGGTTTGCAGCCAAGGGTTCATTGTGCGCAGCATCTTGTAGCTGGCACCGTGGTCAACGGCGAACTGAACGAGGTCGACATCCTTCCCTTCAAGCGTCGCCTCTTCGAACGGCAGTTCGGGATAGGTGTCGCAACGACGCACGGTGTAGCCGTAATCCTGCGGGTGCTGGAGGATGAGTTTGAGGGCGAGGATACGGTAGACATAACGTTGTGTTTCACGGTTGAGCAGCAGGTCGTAGTAGCTCTTCTGCCGTTGGTTCGAGAGGCGTTTTTCCAATCCGCCCTCACCGCAGTTGTAGGCAGCAGCGGCATTGGTCCAACTACCCAGTCGACGTTTGAGGTACTTAAGATACTGACAGGCGGCATGCGTCGATGCTTCGAGGTCGTTGCGCATGTCTATCTCATCATTAATCTCAAGTCCATATTTCTGACCCGTAGCCTTCATAAACTGCCAATAACCCTGAGCGCCAGCAGGCGAGGTGGCATTTTGCAGACTGCTCTCGATGACGCAGAGGTACTTCATATCCATCGGCACTCCCTCTTCCTTGAGGATACGCTCGATGGTGGGGAAGACACGGGTGGCGCGCTTGATGATGAAGAGTGTGCTGCTCTGGTAATACATATTGGATACCAACTCGCGGTCCAGTCCCTCGCGGACATACCACAGGTTCAGCGGCACACGTTCGCCGCAGAAATAAAGTGTATCTGGCATCGGTGGCGCATAGACACGATAGTCGGCACGTATGGCGCGAGTGAGAATCTCGTCGTCGTTCTTCTCTTTCTGGGTGGCGAAAATAAAGGCCTCGCCGGCAATTGCCACGGAGGCCAGTATAATAGCTATAACTGATAGCTTCTTCATGTTGTTACAGTATTGATAATCAATTGTGCGATTTCTTTTTTCGAGAGCAGCGGACTTTCTGTATGACGGCCGTCTCGGGAAATGACAGTCACTTTGTTAGTGTCGACACCGAAGCCAGCGCCCTTGTCGCGCAACGAGTTGAGGACGATATAGTCGAGGTTCTTCTTTTCCAGTTTGTATTGGGCATTTGCCTCTTCGTTGTCGGTCTCGAGGGCGAAGCCTACAAGCGTCTGCTTGTCCGTCTTCATGCCTCCAAGCGTAGCGAGAATATCGGGATTCTGCACCAAGTCGAGGTGCATGCCTTCGGAACCGTTCTTCTTGAGTTTGTGGTCGGCGCACTCGCTAGGGCGATAGTCGGCCACAGCAGCAGAGAGGATGGCGCCATTGCAGCGAGGGAACACCTCGGTGACGGCGGCGTACATCTCGCGAGCCGACTCGATGCGAGTGAGGTGAACTCTCGGGTGGTCTATCGTCAGCGACGTAGGTCCCGAAACCAGTTCCACTTCGGCACCGGCATCGGCCAACGCCTGCGCCAATGCAAAGCCCATTTTGCCGCTACTGTAGTTTCCTATGAAGCGGACGCTGTCAATGCGTTCGTAGGTAGGACCCGCCGTTACCAACCATTTCTGAGGTGAAAGGTGAGAGGAGAAAGGTGAAAGATTATTCACTTCCGCGACAATGGCCTCTGGCTCACTCATGCGGCCCACGCCACTCACGCCGCAGGCCAGTTCTCCCTTCTCGGGACCCACCATGCGTATTCCCCACCCTTTCAGTGTCTCGATATTGCGTTGTACGGCAGGATGCGCCCACATCTCACAGTTCATCGCGGGAGCCATGATGACCGGCTTGCCGGAGAAAGCCAGTAGGAGCGTCGACAATGCGTCGTCAGCGATGCCCGATGCCACCTTGCCTATGATATTGGCCGTGGCAGGCGCCACCACAAGCATCTCGCCCCAATCCTTGAGGGAGATATGCTCGGTACGCCCCGAGGCGAAGAGGTCGGAATAGAGCGGCGCTCCCGAGATTGTCTCAAGGGTCACCCTCGTGACAAACTCCAGCGCATGCCCTGTAGCGGCACAGCGTACCTCATGTCCCTGCTTCTTCAGCAGGCGCACCAATTCGGGCACTTTGTAGGCCGCGATACCTCCCGTGATGCCGACAACGACTTTCATTGGAATTATCCTTCCACCTGCTTGATTTCCTCGTCGATAGCCTCGGCCTGTTTCACCTCATCGCTCTCCTTGGCGGGGTTGCGGAAGTAGGTCTTACCTTCAAGATACTCCTCAGTGGCCTCGAGGGTAGGCTTGGGCTGCATTTCATAACGGCGCACAATCTCAATCTGCTCGCGGTTCTCGAACATCTCGTCGACGGTGTCGTTGCTCGACCTGAAGTCGTCAATCTTGTTGTGCAGCTCGCGTTTTTCCTCAGCGGCAATCTGGTTGGCGCGTTTGGTCAGCACGGCGACGGTCTCGTAGATATTCTCGGTTCCCTGGCTGAAGTCGGCCGTGTTTCTGGTAATCGTGGTGTTCACCACTTTCTTCTTCTTTTCTTCCATTGTATTAATTGACTTTTTTGTTTGTTTCCAATTGGGCCATTGCGGCGCGGGTTTTCGTGTAGATATCCTGCGCCGAAGCAATGTATTTCGAATTATTGAAGCTGCTGTTGAACTTGTCGAAGTCGTTGATCACCTGCTGCAGACGCTCGTACATCTTGTCTTCACGGCTGTTGATGGCATAACGAAAACTCGACTCGAGCATATAGTACATGGCATCCTCTCTCATCTCCGCTTCGGGATACAGATTCAAGAAACGCTTGAACGACTCATAGGCCGCGTGATATTCTTCGACGAAATAGTATCCGTAAGCGATTTCATAATCCTTTCTCACCAATTTGCCTCGCAGTTCGTCCAGGTAGATATTCACTTCCGGGATTCTCGTGCTGCGGGGATAACGGTCGACAAACAGCTCAAAATCCTCGATAGCCTCCTTTGTCTGCGACTGGTCGAGGTTATACTCCGGCGAGTCCATGTATTTGCAGTAGGCCGAATAGTACATCGCATCCTCCACCTTGTCGCTGTAAGGGAACTGCTTGGCAAAACGTTTGAACTGGTATCCGGCCACATAGTAGTCCTTCTCTTTCAGCAAGGACATGCCATAGTACCACGCGATGTTTTCAGCATTTTCCTTGCCACGATAGTACATCGTCAGGTTCTCAAACAATTGAGCGGCCCGCGAGAAACTGTTCTCGTTGTAATATTTCATCGCCGCAGCATACTTTGCATCAAAATCGTTGCCATTGAGCAGATTGTTATACCCACCGCAACTCACAAAGAACAAGCATATTGCAGCAATCCCAAGGATATTTTTCATTTTCTTCATAAACTGCAAAGATACAAAAGTTTTTTTATATTAAACTATAAAAAATTCAACAAAGTTTTTTTCAAGGAAAATAGACATGGGCACGCAATATTTTTGACAAAATCACGTTAAAAATTATTTAAACTCATATTACTATGATAGATTTTTTTAACCAAATCGACTTCGTACAGATTCTCAGTGTCTTCATCGTGATGTATGCCATCATCGATATCACGGGATCCATTCCCATCTTTATCAGCATGGAAGACAGCGGAAAACACATCAAGCCGCTGCAAGCCACCAGCGTAGCCCTTGGTCTCTTCCTCGTATTCTTTTTCACCGGCGAAGCCCTGCTGAACCTCTTTGGCATCGACATTCACTCCTTTGCTGTGGCGGGAGCCTTCGTGCTCTTCCTCTTGGCTTTGGAGATGGTCATGGGACGCGAGTTCATCAAGAACGAGAGCTCCGGCTCGGGAGCCTCCATCGTCCCCGTAGCCTTTCCCCTCATCGCCGGTCCCGGTGCCATCACCGCCCTGCTTTCGCTCCGTGCCGAGTATGCCACTGTGAACATTCTCATTGGCCTCTTACTGAATATCGTCATCGACTATATCGTCATCCGCATGCTGAAAAAACTACAGCGCTGGTTAGGCGACGAAGTTGTGTATGTGCTTCGTAAGTTCTTTGGTGTCATCCTCTTGGCCATTGCATTAAAGCTTTTCGCCAACAATATCGCTGTCGTCATCAAGAGTGCCGGATTTTAAGTGAAAAACCACACCTCAGTTGCAAGTTTTTCCCTTTAAAGAATACTAATGTGTATATTTTTATTGCTCAATAAAGTATCTATTATATATGAATAAAGGACTGTCTTTCAAACTTTTCACCATCTTCATGATGCTTTTCTTGGCTTCTTCTTTATGTGAAGCCCAACCTGGTGGTCCAGGAGGTTTCCCTGGCGGCCGTCCCCCTTCAGGCAAGCGTCCCTCCGGCCGGCCTCCTATGCCCGGTCAGGACTGGAATAACCAAGCCGACAACAAGAAAGCCAACGAGGTGAAGAAAAAGAAAAAAGTCAAAGAGGGCGACACCTTCAAAGTGGTCGGTTCGCTGCGTGACTCTGTCAGCGGAGAGTTCCTTGCTTTCGTCAATGTCGCTGTCCTCGACTCTGCCGACAGTTCTTTCGTCAAAGGCGGAGCCACCGATTTCGAGGGTCTCTTCGAAATCAAGGATATCCCTCAGGGAGCCTACCTGTTGCGCATCTCGGCCATCGGCTATCAGAACCGCATGATACCCTTTCGTGTGGAGAACAACACCGCTCTCGGCACCTTCCGTCTGAAGCCCGGTGCCACCACCCTCAATGCTGTCGAGATTACCGCAGAAAAGCCGCTCTATGCTATGGATGGCGAGAAGCTCATCTATAATGTCAGCGAAGACCCCTCCATCCAGACGGGTACCACGGAGGATGCTCTCCAGAACGCCCCCGGTGTGGAGGTCGACGTGGAGGGTAACGTGACGCTTCGCGGGGTCTCCAGTGTCGAAATCTGGATCAACGACAAACCCTCGAAACTCACCGAGGAGAACCTCAAGACCTATCTGCAAACCCTGCCGGCCAACGCACTCGCACGTATCGAGACCATCACCAATCCCTCAGCCAAATACGCCACCGACGCGGAAGCCGTCATCAACATCGTCACCTCCGCCCATATCAAGAGTAACCAGTTCGTCTCCTTCGGTGTCAATGGCTCCAACCAGCCCTTTGTCAGCCCCTGGATCAGTTACATGTGGGCCAAAGAGAAATTGAGCATCAATCTCTTCGCCAGCGGACGTTTCTCCAATCGCGACAATGCGAGCGACAACTGGTCGATGCGCCGCAGGGACAATGCTACCGGCGATGGATACGACACCACCCTCTACCAGACCGACACCTCGGAGAGCGGCAACAAGAGCTACAGTGGAAATATCTTCATGAATATCAACTACGAGATTGACTCCACCCAGGAGATCTCCGTTGACGGAGGTGGCTTCCTCAACTACAACAAAAGCTACTCCAACCGCAACACCGAGCAGTTCTACTTCTCGCCCCTCGACACCATCGCCTATGCTATCGGCGACACCACCACGTCGCCCTCGGGCTTCGGCCATTTCGGTGCCGACTACACCAAGAAGTTCGACAACGAAGGCCACAACCTTCGTATCGGCCTCAACAGCCGTTTCTCGCGCAATGCCAGCGACGAATATTACAACCGCAACTACACCCTCTACTCCCTCACTCCCGTGCCAGCCAACGAGGACCGCTACCTCATGACCAGCAACTATAACTATGGCATCGACCTTGATGTACGCTACAACCGTCCCTATTCCAAAGATGGCGAACTCAGCTACGGTCTCCGCGCCGACTACCAGAATACCGACAACGACTACAAGCGCTACAACGACCACGACGGCACCCTCGTCGACACCCTCCGCACCTACCACTTCGACGGCAAGGAGTGGGATGTCAATGCCGACATCAACTGGACCCACCGCTGGGGTGGTTTCACCCTCAGCACAGGATTAGGTTACGAATTGGGCCACACCTACTATAACTACATCAGCGACAAACTCTTCTCCGACGGCACTCCTTTCGCCGACGACAGTTCCTACTTTACCCACTCCTTCCGTCCCTCCATCCACCTCACCTACCGCACCGAGGATATGCACAACTTCAAGTTCAACTACTCCATGCGCATGAGCCACCCCGGCGAGGAGAACCTCACCCGTTTCCGCATCTACGGAGAGGACTCCTACCGTACCGGCAACCCCGACGGACTGAAGCCCAGCTATACCCACAGCATGGAAGCCGGCTGGCAGAAATATTTCGAGACCTTCGGCAATATCGGCATCGAGGGTTACGGCCGCTGGAGCACCAACGAAATCAGTTCCCTCACTGATGCCAAGCAGGATGAATTCCTCGACCGCATCGTCTCCTTCTCCATGCCCTACAACATGGGTACCTCATGGCGTTACGGCACCAGCCTCAATATGACCTATCGTCCCAGTGGCTTCTTCAATGTGCGCCTCTACGCCAATATCTATGACTACGGCTACCGCATGGAATACGACCGCATGGACAACGGTATTCTCACCCACCAGGTCGACGAGCGCGACAAATGGTCGTGGAGCGTCCGCATCAACGCATGGGCCAAGGTCTTCGACCAATACCAGATTACCATGGCTTTCGGCTATTCCTCGCCCACCATCAGCCTCATGAGCGAACAGAAATCCCGCTACTGGTTCAACATCGGTGCCCGCAGCGACTTCTTCAACCGCAAGCTCTCAGTCTTCATCAACATCCAGGACCTCTTCAACTGGGGCGCCCGCTATGGCTTCGGCTCCGAGAACACCAACCCCTACTACCTCAGCAACAGCACCAACAAGATGCTCAACAGCCGTTACATCTCTGCCGGCATCACCCTCCGCTTCGGCAAGCTCGAACTCGAGCGCAACGCCAAGGAAGGCGACAGCGAGACAGGTGATTCTCTCAACTAAAGAAACAACAATAAATATTATATGTATATGAAAAAGATGATGAAATTCATTCTGCCAGGATTGGCGCTGTTCCTGATGGTCTCGTGCGACAAATACGAAGGTCCCGACCTTCTGCAGCAAGCCCCCGCAGAGATGATAAACACCTCATGGATTTATATTATCAAGGACAGCGTGCCCATCACGACCACCAACGAAGAGGGCGAAGAAGAGACCCACAATGTGGACCTCACCATCACCAACTATCTGATTTTCCAAACCGCCACCGTCGGCGACATCCGCACGGAGTCCTACTCCCGCATGCATCGTCCACTGAATCGCGACACCGTCGCTGACTTCAAATACACCTACGACCGTCCCAACGGCATGCTGCGTTACCATGCAAAAGACCAGCACGGCAACGACCGCGAACATGAGGTCCCCTTCAAAGTGGAAGGCCGGAAGCTCCTCATCAACTGGGGCGATGGCACCTACGATTACGACCGCATCCTCTGATTCCAAACACTTGTCCAATAAAAAAACAGACCGGTTTTATGCCGGTCTGTTTTGTTTCATGCAAAAAAAAGTGCACTTTGTCAGATTTCGATGAAAAAATGTGTATTATACTTATAGAAGAACATTTTTGTAATTAAAAAACACTTAAAGTTTCTATAAGTATGAAAGCAAAGATTCTGACAATGGCCGCGATGGCCCTGCTGCTGGCGGGCATGTCCGCATGCAGCAAAGACGATGAACAAACCGAACCTACCGCCAGTGCATTCGATGCCGACGGCGCCACCACGGCGCTCTTCTCGGTGAGCCCAACAAAGCAGGTGCACTTTTCGCGCGGCAACCTACAGTTCCAAGCCTCTACCGGCACATGGCGTTTCGCTGAAAAGCAGTACATTTGCTGCGGTGGTGACAACGGCAATATCGCCGAGAATTATGACGGATGGATTGACCTCTTCGGATGGGGCACTAGCGGATGGGAAAGCGGAGCCGTTGAGTATCAGCCGTGGGCGATTAGCGTAGATTATTCCGACTATTGGCCTGGTGGCTCGCCGTACAACAGTCTTGTCGACGATTTCGCCGAGGCTGACTGGGGTGTCCATAATGCCATTTCCAACGGTGGCAATCGGGCTGGGATATGGAGCACGTTGACAGGCGACGAATGGGTATACCTACTGGGCGACAGCGACAAACGCAGTGGCAAGTGGGCGGTTGCCACCATTGATGGCCTGCACGGCATGGTTGTGCTGCCTGACGACTGGGAATGTCCCAACGGCCTTTCTTTCATTTCCGGCCAGCCGTCAGGATGGGAGACCAACAGCTACACGGTCGACGAATGGGAGCGCATGGAGCAGGCTGGAGCCATTTTCCTTCCGGCGGCAGGCATGCGTCAGGGCACCACCTGTGGCCGCTTTGCCTTTTGGCCCAACGCCACAGGACTCTACTGGTCGTCGACGGGAGCTGACGAATCGGCAGCCTTCGGTGTCAACTTCATCGGTTCGGATTATATCTGGCCAGGCCATGGAGGCCGCAGTTGGGGCTGTTCCGTGCGCCTGGTGAAGGAATAAAGCCATACAAAAAGCCAGCAGCATCGGCATATTCGACGATGCTGCTGGCGTATGGTGTTCTAATCAGGTCAAATCATCTCCACAGAGCGCTTGAGGAAGCGACTCAGGGCTTCTCCTTTTAGGAGGCCGTTGCCCAAGAGGGCGAGGTCGGTGAGCTGATGGACGAGCTCTTTCTGCTTCTCGCTGTCGGTCTCGTTGAGGAGACGGCCGATGAGCGGGTGGTTGATGTTGACCACGAGGTTGTAGCTCTCCGGCAGTTCGCCGTAGAAGCCCATGCCACCGCCCGAGGTCTGCGCCATCTCG
>ONBK01000007.1 GCA_900316055.1 uncultured Bacteroidales bacterium | reverse complement strand
GTCGTTGGGGGAGCAGAACTGATACTCACCCTTCTGGTGACCCATACGCTCGAGGGCGAGGTTGGCGATCACCTCATTGGCAGCCATATTGGTACTGGTGCCGGCACCACCCTGAATCATGTCGATGGGGAACTGGTCGTGGTACTTGCCCTCGATGAGCTGGTCGCAGGCCCACATAATTGCCTCCCCCTGCTCGGGAGAAATCATGCCCACCTCGACGTTGGCCATAGCGGCGGCCTTCTTGGTGATAGCCATACCCTTGATGAAATTCGGGTAGTTGTTGAGCAACTGACCACTGATGTGGAAGTTTTCCATTGCACGCGAGGTTTGAACACCATAAAAAGCCTCGACGGGAACCTGTTTCTGACCCAGAAGGTCACTCTCGGTGCGGAATTCTTGATTTTTCATATTCTATAAACGTTTATATTAATTTTGTTTTCAATTATAACTTTCAATTTAAAAAAGGAGGGAGGGAGTATCTGCTTTGGGGGGATACCCCCAGCCACCAAACAAAGTATAATTAACCCTAAATGTTATTTCTATATTTGATAAAATTTTAGCAATTGTTAATTAAAAAAATCATAACGTCGTAGACATTCAGATTTCAGTTCCTCTCGGAAGCTGGGATGGGCCACCGCAATCAGGTTCTCGGCACGTTGCAACAAGTTCATTCCTCTCAACTTTGCCACACCGTATTCAGTAACCACATAATCAACATCGTTGCGCGAAGTGGTAACAGCGGCACCGGGCTTCAGATAAGGGACGATACGAGAAAGGGATCCATGCTTCGCTGTCGAGGGCACTGCAATAATGGAGACACCCCCCTTTGACAGCATGGCTCCACGAACAAAGTCCACCTGTCCTCCTGGGCCACTGTACTGCTTCTCCCCTATCATCTCCGAGGTCACCTGTCCCGTGAGGTCAAGCTCGATACAGGAATTGACGGAAACCATATTGTCGTTCTTGCCAATCACCCACGGATCATTCACATGGTCGACAGGATAGAGCTCCACATCGGGGTTATTGTCTATGTAGTCATAAAGTTTGCGTGTACCCGCCACAAAGGTCGAGATGGTTTTGCCCTGATGCAGCGTCTTTCTCGCATTTGTGATGACGCCTGCTTTCATCAGGTCGACCACCCCGTCGGAGAACATCTCGGTGTGGATTCCCAAATCGTGCTTGTCGGTCAACGACAGCAGCAGTGCTTCCGGAATGGCACCGATGCCCAACTGCAAGGTGGCACCATCGTGGATAAGTGTTGCGCAGTGCCTGCCGATAGCCTTCTCCACCTCGCCGATGGGGGGCAGCGGATAGGCCGGGAGTTCGTAGCAGCAGTGGACGAAATAATCCACCTCCGACACATGAATCCGATTTTCCGGACCATAGGTGAAGGGGGTATTCTCATTGATTTCGGCAATGACAATCTTGGCTTTACGGGCCGCTGCAACAGAATAATCACAGGAAACGCCGAAACTGCAGTAACCCTCCTCATTGGGGTGCGACAACGAAATCACCGCTACGTCCACTGGGAAAGCGTTACCCAACATCTCGGGTACATCTTTGAAATACAAAGGAGCATAATCGGCCTGATGGTCAAGGATTGCCTGCCGGGAATTGCAGCAGACGAAATTCGTCTGATGACGGAAGTGTCCGTAGCACTCGGGCAGAAGATAATCTTTGTTACCCAAAGCCAGCATGTGATATATGTATACATTATTATATTCATTCCTATGCTGAGCAAGTGTGCAGGCAATATGCTGCGGAATGGCGGCACCATCGGAAAATACCACATGGTCGCCATCTTTTATCACTTTGATGGCTTCACTCGCATCTACCGATCGACTCTCATATAGTTGTTTCCAGTTCATTTTTCAGCTTTCTTATCCGGTTTTTGTCGGGATTATCCAACCATCATTTTCGCACAAATACCTGAAACACAACCAATCATCATCATCTTCCCTTCCAAAACCACACTGCAAATATACAAAATATTTTTTATTCGATAAAAAAGTATCAATATTTTTGCAAAAAAATTTATTTCTTTCTCTGGTTCTTTTCCAATTGGTGCGACAGCAGCGCCAACGACATTGGCAGGTTCTCGTTCTTCACCAGCACCGTCGGCGGCACGTTCAGCAGCGTGAATGCAAAATTCCATATCGCTCTTATCCCGCATCTCACCATCTGGTCGCACACCCCCTGCGCCTCCCCTGCCGGCACCGTGATGATTCCAATCCTTATCCCCGTCCGCCTCACATAGCTCTCCATCTTGTTCATCGGCAGTATATACTTCCCCTCCACCTGCAGCCCTGCCAAGTGCGGGTCCTTGTCGAACCCCACCGGTATGTGCATCCCCAACGTGTCAAACTCCTTGTTGCTCAGTATCAATCTCCCCAGGGACCCAACACCGACCAGTATCGCCTGGTCGGTGTTGTTATACCCAAGGTATTCTTCTAACTCCTTCAAAAGTGTGTCCACTTCAAATCCCACCCTCGGCCGGCCCGATACACTGCTCAGACAGGCCAAGTCTTTCCTCACCAACACCGGATTCATGTTCAGTCCCTGCGCTATCCGCGCCGACGACACATACTGCGTCCCCTCCTTCTGAAGGCTGCACAAATAGGTATAATACAACGGCATCCGACTCAATGTCGATTTCATCACAATCATCGAGCGAATGTCGTGTTCTGCCATTCTCTATCTCTATTATTGCCTGATTGCTTGAGCGCTACGGCAGCCCATTAGCCACCCCAGCCACTCAAGCAATCACGCATTCAAGCATTCAAGCATTCCCCCTGGCCTCTTTGATGGCGGCCTGGGCGGCGGCAAGTCGGGCCACCGGCACACGGAACGGCGAGCAGCTCACATAGTTCATGCCGGCCTTGTAGAAGAACTCGGCGGCAGTGGGATCTCCTCCGTGCTCTCCACAGACTCCGCACTTCAAGGCACTACGCGTCGAACGGCCTCGCTCGATACCAATCTTCACCAACTCACCCACGCACTCGCGGTCGAAGTTATTGAACGGGTCGGCAGGGATAATCTTCTCGTCCACATAAGTCTTCACAATGGCGTTCACGTCGTCGCGGCTGAAGCCGAAGGTCATCTGGGTCAGGTCATTCGTGCCGAAGCTGAAGAACTCCGCCACCTCCGCAATCTGGTTGGCAACCAACGCGGCACGCGGAATCTCAATCATCGTGCCAAACTTATACTCGAACTTCAAACCGTACTTCTTCTCCACCTCCTCCTTCACACGGTCCGCAAGCGCCTTCTGGTGCTTCAGCTCCGCAGCGTTGATGGTCAGCGGAACCATAATCTCCAGCATCGGGTGCTTGCCCTCCTTCAAAAGCTCACAGGTGGCACTGAACAGGGCACGGAACTGCATCTCCGTGATTTCCGGATAGATGATACCCAGTCGCACACCACGCAAACCCATCATCGGGTTCACCTCGTGCATACTCTCAATGCGAGCGTGCAACTTCTCAAACTCGATGCCACGGGCCTTGGCCACCTCGCGCTGCTTCTCCTCGGTCTGAGGAACAAACTCGTGCAGCGGGGGATCCATCAGACGGAAGGTCAGAGGCTTGCCATCCATCACCTTCAGCGTACCCTTGGCGCTCTCCCTCATATAAGGCTCCAACTCGGCCAACGCGGCAACGCGAGCCTCCAAAGTGTCGGCAAGAATCATATTGCGCAACTTCTCCAGCGGCACCTCGCTGTTCTCTCCGTAGAACATATGCTCGATACGGAACAGTCCGATGCCTTCGGCACCGAAATCGATGGCGCGCTGGGCGTCGGCGGGATTGTCGGCATTGGTGCGGACACCCATCTTGCGGTGCTTGTCAACCAGCTTCATAAACTGCTGGAACAACGGATTCTCCGTAGCGTCAATCATCTTCACCTCCTCGTCGTAGACATAGCCCTTGGAGCCGTTCAGCGAGAGCAGGTCGCCTTCGTGGAACACCTTGCCACCGATGATGACAGTGTTGTCCTCCTGAACATTGACTCTCTTCTTGCCGAAGTTGTCGGTCGACACAGAAGCCTGCTCCAGGCTGATCTTCACCGCGTCGCATCCCACCACGCAGCACTTGCCCCAGCCACGGGCCACAAGGGCGGCGTGGGAGGTCATACCGCCACGGGCGGTGAGAATACCGTCAGCGGCACGCATACCCTCCACATCCTCGGGATTGGTCTCCTCACGGACAAGGATATTCTTAATGCCGGCAGCATGATACTCCTTGGCCTTCTCGCTGGTGAGAGCAATGACACCCACGGCACCGCCGGGACCGGCGGGCAGACCCTTGGCCAACACCGTGTGCTTCTTCTCGTCGGCAGCGTCGAGGATGGGGTGCAGCAACTCGTCCAGCTGGGCGGGCGATATGCGCATCACCACCTCACTGTCGTCGATAAGCCCCTCCTTCATCATGTCCATAGCCATGGTGAGGGCGGCAACACCCGTACGCTTACCCACGCGGCACTGCAGCATATACAGCTTGCCATCCTGGATGGTAAACTCGATATCGAGCATATCGTGGTAGTTCTTCTCGAGAATCTGACGAATCTCACAGAGCTCCTTATAAGTCTCAGGCATCAGCTCCTGCATCGAGGGCATCTCCTTGTTCTTCTCGTTCTTGGTGTCGTCGTTCAGGGGGTTGGGGGTACGGATACCGGCCACCACATCCTCACCCTGGGCATTGATAAGCCACTCACCGTAGAACTGGTTGTCACCAGTGGCAGGGTTGCGGGTGAAAGCCACACCGGTAGCGGAAGTGTCACCCATATTGCCGAACACCATAGCCTGCACGTTGACAGCGGTACCCCAATCGTCGGGAATACCCTCAATCTTACGGTAGGCAACGGCCTTCTTGCCGTTCCAGCTCTTGAACACAGCCTTGATGCCACCTTCCATCTGGGCACGGGCATCGTCGGGGAATTCGGTACCGAGCACCTCTTTCACACGCACCTTGAAAGCATCGGCCAACTTCTGGAGATCCTCCGCGGTAAGCTCCGTGTCGCTCTTGTAACCCTTCACAGCCTTATACTCGTCGAGCATATCGTCGAGCTGTTTGCGGATACCCTTACCGTCGGCGGGCTCGATACCCTCGCTCTTCTCCATCACCACGTCGGCATACATCATAATCAGACGACGGTACGAGTCATACACGAAACGAGGATTGTTGGTCTTCTTCAACATACCGGGAATAGTCTTGCTGCTGAGACCGATATTGAGAACGGTATCCATCATACCGGGCATCGACGAACGGGCACCCGAACGGCAGCTGACAAGCAGGGGATTCTCGGCGTCGTCATACTTCATTCCCATGATCTTCTCAATATTCTCCACACCTTTCCACACCTCCTCCATAAGACCGGCAGGCAGCTGGCAGTTGTTTGCGTAATAAGCTGTGCAGCAGTCGGTAGTGATGGTCAGACCAGCGGGCACGGGGAGACCCAAAAGGCACATCTCGGCCAGGTTGGCGCCTTTACCGCCCAAAAGATTCTTCATGTCGGCTTTTCCCTCGGCGGTCTTGCCACCGAACGTGTAAACGTACTTTGTCATCTTGATTAATTTGTTTATTACTAATTATTTATTTATATTTCCAATTAAAAAAGAAAATGCAAAAATACGAATTATTTCCCACATAACACAAAAAAAGTTATCCACAAGCCACAAAAAACGCACCTTCATCCTACCATCGACCCACCATCACCGTACCATCTCCGACCGTAGTCGGACTTCGGTAGGAGTTGGTACGGTGTTGGTACGGTGTTGATACGGTGTTGGTATTAAGTATCAGCAAGTTACAAGTTTACTAAAACAATAAAACACACATAACTAGTAGGTTATGTGTGTTTTTATGCTCGTAACTTGCTGATTTCCAATTTTGGCTCCCAACACCCTTTTGACCGGCAAAAAGACACTTTGGGGGAGACGAAATGACCCTTTGGAGTGACAAAAAGACTCTTCTGGATGGACACCCACCGTTCCTTGTCACCCTTGCCGAAGATCTGCAGACACTGCTCCTCCTCGTAGATATTTGAGAGCTTGAGGTTTACCAACTCCGAGACACGGAGTCCACAGCCATAAAGCACCTCGATTATAACATTGCTTCGATTTCCTGCTCGAAGTCTTTGGGTTCTGTGGTGGGGGCGAAGCGTTTCACCGTGGTGCCGTCTTTAGCGATGAGGAATTTGGTGAAGTTCCACAGGATGTCGCTCTCCTTCTTGGCGGTGGTGCTGATACCCTTGAGCATAGTGTGGGTAGCCTTGGCTTTCAGCCCTTTGTACTCCTCGGAGGGGGCCTGCTCTTTGAGCCAGGTGAAGATGGGGTGTTCGTCGGCGCCGTTGACGTCGATTTTCTTCATTATCTGGAAGGTGACACCGTAGTTGAGACGGCAGAACTCCTGTATCTCGCTGTCGCTGCCGGGGTCCTGTTCCTTGAACTGGTTGCAGGGGAAGCCGACGATGACCAATCCGCGGTCACGGTATTTCTCGTTTAGTGCCTCCAATCCGTCGAACTGAGGTGTGAAACCGCACTTGCTGGCGGTGTTGACGATGAGGAGGAGCTTGCCTTCGAACTGACGGAAGTCAATCTCATTGCCGTTGCTTGCCATGGCCTTGTAATCATAAATTGTTGCCATAATTCTTTGTTTTTTTTCCGGTGCAAAGATACAAAAGTTGAGCGGAATGGCAAAATATATTTCGCCGTTCCAAATAAAATGTGTATTTTTGCAAATCGAAAAAAATGAGTTGGAAAATGGCCAAGCGAAACATCATAACGGTAAAAGATACAAGTATACGGACGATGTCGAAGGACGGAGTGGATTATATCTGCATCACCGACATTGCCAAGCAGCGCAACCCCGTTGACCCTAACGGCGTGATTGCAAACTGGATGCGCAACCGCAATACCATTGAGTATCTTGGCCTTTGGGAGACTCTCTATAACCAAAATTTTAACCCCCTCGAATTCGAGGGGTTTAGACGCAATGCAGGTCTGAACGCCTTCACATTGTCTCCCACACAGTGGATTACCGCCACCAATGCCATAGGCCTTATTTCGCAGGCAGGACGTTATGGCGGCACCTACGCCATTTCCGACATTGCCTTCAAGTTTGCCAACTGGGTATCTGTGGAGTTCGAGCTCTATCTTGTCAAAGAGTTCCAACGCCTGAAGGCCGAGGAGCAGAAAGCCATTGGCTGGAGCGCCAAACGAGAGCTGTCGAAGATAAACTACCATATCCACACCGATGCCGTCCGTGCCAACCTTATCCCTGCCGAGGTGGATGCCTACCACAGCTCGCTTATCTATGCAGAGGAAGCGGATGTCCTCAATGTAGCCTTGTTCGGCATGACCGCCAAGGAGTGGCGCGATGCCAACCCCGACAAGAAAGGCAACATGCGCGACTATGCCACCATCAATCAACTCATCTGCCTCTCCAATTTGGAGAACCTCAACGCCGTCTTCATTGGTGATGGCATCCCGCAGCGCGAGCGTCTGAAACGCCTGAACCAGATAGCCATCAAGCAGATGAGCGTCCTCGAAGAGGTGGAGAACCGCAAGCTGCTGAAATAAGATTTTATCGACAATTGAAATAAAATGTGTATTTTTGCACCGTGATATGATGGATGTCCACTGGACATCCGATAGCGAAGCGGAGAATAAAAACTAATGATAATTATGGTATAAAACAACAGAATAGATAGACATAAAGACATATTGAGCTGACGCTCTTGTTCTCCTTGGATAAAAGACTGGTAATCTGAACGGGTGAGAATAAGAAACGACCAGTTCACGCAATGGCGTGAAACGTTCGTTCCTTATTTACCCAAAGGTATCTACCAGTCGCCTATCCGAGAAATAAGGGTTCGATAACGAGGTTTCGCGCCTTTCTTTATTGGCTAAAGAATGTGCAAAAATACACAACATAAACAATTCACCTGTCAGTTTGCAAGCCTTGCAAAACAAGAGCGATAATAAAAGAACAATTTATCTTTGCATCTCGAATAATGATAGACGTACCCGTATAATATATTAGTAATGAATGACAAATCGCAAATAGAATCATACAAGGCAATATTCAACGATAACCTGCCTTTCCGTCCACAGGGACGGCAGTTTCTGTACGTGGAACCTAACGGGTACGATGAAAACATCAATCGCTACTTTCACGAGCACTACGACGAGATAACCGAACGTTTTGGAGAGTATCAATTTTTTTCGTATCTCCCTGCCATTGTGGAGCAAGCAGATGCTATCTTGAAATATAATTTCCCCAATGTCGATGTTGATAATCTCTTGAGGAGAGACATTCCGATACAAACGATGTATAATGATATACTATCCTGCTGTACCACACAAAACCTGTTCACACAACAGCCAATGCTTATGCGGTACGAGTGGGGAGTCCCAGAAGGATATTATTTCACTTTGTTCCCGTTGCATTATGAGAGCGAAGAACAATTCAAGGCATTGGTTGAGGCTGTCCGATGCGCACCTGTGCCCGATTCAGGACTTCGTGCAAGCAGTATTCGTGAGTTTCATGGAACACCACAAGATTGGGCAGATTGGAATTACATCGACACCCTTGCGGGGGAGATACGTCAACGAGTGGAACAACTGCGCATGATGGGGGTAACCGACTATGCCATACGGCAGATGATTGCTCTGCCAGAACCCAAGCTGAGCCGCATGGTCATCACAAAGGACTATCGCATCCTGTTGCCCGACTACAACAATATGGAAATCACTATGCCGACACTCTCTAAAGTAGTGTACTTCTTCTTCCTGCGGCATCCTGAAGGGGTAATGTTCAAGCAACTGGTCGACTACCGCGAAGAGCTGTTGCAGCTATACTACCGTCTCTCGAACCGCGAGGACATCACAAAACTGGAGCGTAGCATCGACGAGTTGGTCGATTCCACCCACAACTCCATCAACGAGAAATGCAGCCGCATCCGCGCCGCTTTCGTTAGTCAGTTCTGCCCAGAATTAGCGTATAAATATTACATCACGGGCGAACGCAGTAATCTCAAGATAATATTACTTGCACGGAATATGATTTTTGATGAATCTGGAACGATAACATCCAACAAATAGAGTGAGAAAAATTTAAATAACAATGTAATATGAAAGAAGTATTCAGTAAACAGAGCAAAGAAACCAGGTGCTACATTATGTCTGCCGTTATGGTTTTTGAGGGGTTTAATGGGGTCGACGATATGACTGAAATTCGCGGTGAAATGCTCCTCGATGTTTTGGGATTGACCAAAGAAGAAATTGAGCGATTCCCGATGCCATCATATGCTCAATTAATTGCTCATTTGAAACTCATTTCCAATCCAGAAGTGAGAGATTGGGTGATTACTAACACGTATTCACCAGTGCTAAAAAGCAGGCGAAACGATGCTTTACATGATTTTCGGACGTTCTGTGATGACTTGGGGTGGAATAAAAAAGAAATAAAGGATAGTTTGGATTTAATAGAAGAAATAGAAGGAATAAAACCGATAGACAATGGGGCAAAATTGGGTTCACACAATAACTCAAGTTCTGGCACAGGTTGTCTTTCTGTCATTATGATAGTTATAGTTAGCACTATAATATGTTCCTTTGTTCTAATCTGAAAGTACTAATAACAATCGAATTAGAATAATCAATTCATTGAATTTTGAGTATCATTTAGGAAAAAATGGCTGGATTTGTAATAATGATTGCCGTTGTTGTCATTTGTGGTTTGCTATTTGGCAAAGCGGATACAAAGAAGGAATTGCTTAATCAGGTGGGGCTTGATTTGAGTCAAAACAGATATGAAACAAAAAAAGAGAATGAATTCCGAAAGTATTCAATACAGGCGATGAAAAAAGTGATTGAACTTGACACATATCGTGCAAAAACAGAGAAAGACTTCCTGGATTTTTTATCAGACAAACTTAATATGGCAGCATATGGAAAATATGAGGAAAACAGTTGGGGAGGCGAGGACTATAATACGCTATACCTCGGAGTGAAAAAACACTATGTGGAGCATGCGTCAACCGTTATTTACCGCAGGATTAATGATATAAAAAAGAAAAGTGCAACACCTGTTAACATTGATTTTTCAGACAAAAGCAGAGCAAAGAAATACTGTGAGTCACTGTGGGAGAAATATCAATACCCTTGGCCGTATGACTGGATGAAAAACGACGGAATGTAAATTTACAGGATTTGTTTTGTGATCATTAATTAAAAGTTAAGATATGCGGAGGTTAGCAATAATATTGATTTGTTTTTTTGCCTTTTCTGCCTGCGGCACATCAGAAAAGACACCTGATGACAACACCCCCGTCCGTTGGCCAAACTTCATTAGCGATTGGGCGGTTGACTTTGGCCTCAACACAAGCGAGCGGCTGCAGCTGATAAATACGATTGATTCCGTGTACCAGTTTCTGGAAGACAGCACGGCTTCGATGACTGACTACTGCGCTACTATCTGCCGTATGAAGGACGGCATTAACGAGGCACTCATCCACGACGAGGATGTGGGCTTCAGGTGCATGATGAGGGCAACGGCTCATAATTTCTGGGGCTATTCGATGAAGGACAAACGTTTCTTTGAGTGTGATTGTTCGGGCGAAATCCTTAGTAGCGTTGTTACTTGGCATACAAACACTACCGACAGCGCTGACTTTATGTCTTTCGTGCTTATCCCAGTGTCGTGGGAGGCCCCAGCCCATTTCGCTGAGCTTTGCATGCTTAAATTCGACGATAGAAACTACTATATGGCCGGCCTGAATATCTGCAATTACGATGATATGGCTCTGGACAGCATTCTGATATCGTTTGCCGACAGTACCGACAGGATAATCGATGAGTTCGATGAAATGGATTTGTATGTGGATTCGACTAACATAAACACTGGAGAGAAGATTCTTTTCCTGCCTTTTGAGGACGTAGTATATGATTTACTTCATTCTGACAAGATAATAGTGACTCACTATGATGGCTCCGGTGAGGTGATATCCATCTGGGGCATTCCTGGTGCAGCATTCGAGGCACAGGTTATCGATTGTCCGCGAATGGTGGCTGGATTAAAACAATTGGGGTTGAAGCAATAATTGTATGTGATGAAATTGCGAGTGTATTCATTTGTGGTAGTTACAACAGCTTTATTGCTGGGTTGTCATGGTAAAACATCCACCAAGGATACGGAATATGGTATTGACGAATTGTGGCCATACTCGGCGGAGGATGCCGCAAATGAACCGGCACCACCCGATAGTATCTGGGCGACGGAGTGGATGCAGTTGTACGGTCGGTATGTTGTCGAACATAACCTTACGGCAGAACACGGCCGATGGGGATTGGCCTACATTGATGGCGATGAAGTACCCGAGTTGCTGTTGCGGTGTTGGAGTGAAGCCACAGGGTGCAGGATTCTGTCGGCATTTGATGGGAAAGTTACCGAATGGCAATCGTGGCGTTGTGGAAATGAGTTTGTTCCGCTCAGCGGGTTGGTGCGCAACTGTGACGGTTCGATGGGCAATTATTGGGACAGAATCGTTCGTTTGAAAGACGGGAGATTTACGGAGATTTTTAATCACACGGATCGGCTCCACCGGAGTCACGACAAGATAAACGATACTACAGGTACCGACGAGTACTGGTGCTTCTTCGACGGCGACAGCACGATGCGCATCGGTTTCGACGATGACTGTCACCACTACGATAAAAGACGGGATGTGTTATACCCACAGAAGAGGTCAATCCCCGTCGATTCCGTTGCGAAGTATCCAATAAGTCTTTTGCTGCACTACGACAGGGAATGGAAACAGTCGGCCGATGTACGCTATTTGCGCTATTTCTATGAAGACAGCACCTCAAAAGTACGGGCAGACGATACTCTTTTCATTTATGCGGGAAACGGCAGAGCTAAAAACCATAAGACCAGAATGTTCGGTCAGCCGTTGAAGTATGTCACCGACGAAGACATCGATAATATGAACGGGCATGGGCGGTCGTTTGCCGTCCACGACCTTAACTATACCTATCACCCATATCCCAAAGTGCTCCACTCCGGCGAATATATCTACGCCAAGGAGGTTGATCTAAGGATATACGAATATTCCGGAGGTGAGCCACAGGGTTGTTCGCATAGTTTCTGCTATCTGCCGACTGTTGACTCCACATTAGACGCATGGAAGTAAATGTGAAATGAGGAGAAATGGTCATGAAACAACCGCCGAGGGATCACCGAGAGGTCGTGGGGTGATGTGGGTGGAAATCAGCGTTTTGTAGGTTTTGCGGGGCGATTTGTGGATTGCGTTGGTTTTCAGGGTTTTCGTAAGGGGCACATAGAAGGGACATAGAAGCCACGTAGTTGCCTGACCGAAGGAAATGTCCTGCGATCTTGTGGAGCAAACCAATAACCACTCTGCCTGACCTTTGGTCACGGCCTGCGACGCAAGCAAAGTCGGTGAGCAGGGGTTGGAGCAAACCATTCAATAACCATTATAGATTATTTCTTGTAGTGAGGGTGGTAGGCCTCGATGGTGTTGCGGAGGGTGTCACGCGTGAGGTGTGTGTAAATCTCGGTGGTGGAAATGCTCTCGTGGCCCAGCATCTCTTGAACGGCACGAAGGTCGGCGCCATTTTCGACGAGTTCCGTTGCGAAAGAATGACGCAGGGAGTGGGGACTCACATGCTTGTCGATGCCGGCATCGAGGACAGCTTGCTTGAGGAACATGAAGACATAGTTGCGCGAGAGGTGAGAACCACGACGGTTGAGAAAGACATATTTCTCTTCATGGAGTTTGGGAGAGATTTGAGAACGGACAGTATGGATATAGGTGGAGAGCATGTCGAGAGCACGGGGGTTGATGGGTACCCAGCGTTCCTTACTGCCCTTACCAAAAATCTGTAGCATCTGCTCATCGAGGTAAATATTTGAGAGCTTAAGATTTACCAATTCCGACACACGAAGTCCGCAGCCATAGAGCACCTCGACGATAACGTTGTTGCGGTACTGATCGGGAAAAGAGAGGTCGAAAGTAGCCTGAATCTTTGTTATATCCTCGTCGGTTAGCACATCGGGCAGATGTTGCGGACGGAGTGGGAGGTCGAGGAGGTCGGCAGGATTCTCCTTGATGGCATCTTCGATGACAAGGTGTTTGAAAAACATGCGCCAGCCGGAAATAATGCGACGCTGGGAAGTGGGGGCGATGCCGAGGTCGTTGAGACGCTTCAAGAGAGACTGCAAGTGTTCCAACGTAACCAATTCAGGTTCAATACCCATCTCTGACATATAAACCGACAGATGATTCACGTCCCTAAGGTAGGACTGAACGCTGTTATCGGCGAGCCCCTTCTCCAGTTTGAGCCAGGTCTCGAAGTCGCGACGATAACGTTTCCATGTCTGCTCTATCTCCATCTTTAAACGTTAACCGTTAAACATTAAACGTTACTCCTTCTCATAATACCATTTGATGAAATCCCAAAGGGTTTCCTGGTTCTCATATTTCTTCACCTTCTTGGGATCTGGCTTGTCGAGGTTTACCTTGCCCCAGCCGAAACGACTCTGTATGTCGGCGGTACGGCGACGGAAGTAGGAGGAGGGGTGGGCAGGGTTTCGCTTGAGGGGCGATGGGAGCGTGGCCGCCAACTGCGCTGCCTCGTTGCGGGAGAGCGTCTTTGCTGAATGGCCGAAATAGTGCTGCGAGGCAGCCTCTGCTCCGTAAATTCCATCCCCGAACTCAATGATATTCAGATAGACCTCCATGATTCGACGCTTACTCCAAAACACTTCAATCATCATGGTATAGTAAGCCTCGAGCGCTTTGCGAATCATAGTACGGGAATGAGGCAGGAATGCATTTTTGGCGGTCTGCTGACTGATGGTGCTGCCTCCACGAAAACGTTTGCCGCTCTTATTCTCGGAATAAGCTATCTTCATCTGTTTCACGTCAAAACCATGGTGATACATAAAAAGGCCGTCCTCAGCATAGACCACAGCAGTGATTAGGTTGGGCGAGATAGAGTCTAGGGGCACATAGTCGCGTTCAAAGCAGACTTTGCGCTCACCATCAAAGACTTGCTGAAAGAAACGCTGCACCATCAGCGGTGTCAGCAGGGGATTAAAGAAGATGCCGAGCAACACCTGCAATACCGAGAAAAGCCACAGGCTCACTATCGACACCCACACCACACGGAGGATCTTTCTCCCCCACCCCAGACTCTTCCAAGGCTTCATCCAACCGAACAGACTTCTTTTTTTGACTTTTTCTTTCTTCATTTCAAACACAATAACGTAATTTTCGAAAAGAATTGTGTGTTAAAAAAAAATAAATTTGTTTTATATAAAAAAATGTTGTACCTTTGTAGAATTAATCAAAAAACAGATTAAATCTTAATTCATTAAAAAACAAGATACTATGGCAAAAGTTGCAATCAATGGCTTCGGCCGAATCGGAAGAATGAGCTTCCGCGCCATGCTCGCCCACCCCGAGCTTGACATTGTCGCTATCAACGACCTCACCAGTGCTGACACTCTGGCCTACCTATTCAAATACGACTCTGTGCACGAGAACTTCGACGGTGAAGTGCACGCCGAAGGCGACTGCCTTGTTGTGAATGGCAAAAAGGTGAAAATCTATGCCGAGCGCGACCCGCAGAACCTCCCCTGGAAAGACCTCGGAGTGGACATCGTGGTCGAGTCGACCGGCCTGTTCAAGAAACGTGAACAGCTGATGAAGCACATCAACGCCGGTGCCAAAAAGGTTATCCTCACCGTCCCCGCCGGCAAGGCCGACGATGTCGACGCCACCATCGTGATGGGTGTCAACGACAACACGCTGACCAAAGAAATGCAACTCGTCTCCAACGCCAGCTGCACTACCAACTGCTTGGCTCCCGTGGCAAAAGCCCTCAATGACAAGTTCGGCATCAAACGCGGCTTGATGAACACCATCCATAGCTACACCAACGACCAGAAGATTCTTGACCAGCCCCACAGCGACCTCCGTCGTGCCCGTGCCGCTGCCGTCAGCATCATCCCCACCTCCTCCGGCGCCGCCAAAGCCGTGGGTCTCGTCATCCCCGAGCTGATGGGTAAACTCGACGGCTTCGCCATGCGCGTCCCCACTCCCGACGGCTCTGTCGTTGACCTGACCGCCGAGATGGCTTGCAACGTCACCAAGGAAGAAATCAACGCTTGCATCAAGGAAGCCGCTGAAGGCCCCATGAAAGGTGTCCTCCAGTATGTTGATGAGCCCATCGTCAGCATCGACATTATTGACAACACTCACAGCAGCATTTTCGACAGCCTGCTCACTCAGGTGATGGACGGCAACTTCGTGAAAATCGTTAGCTGGTACGACAACGAAAAAGGTTACAGCACCCGCGTTGGCGACCTGGCTGCCAAACTCGCCAAGCTGCTATAATATGCTTTTAGAAAATATGACTGCAATAGTGACCGGTGCCACACGTGGCATCGGTCACGCTATTGCTAAGAGGTTCGCTCTTGAGGGTTGCAACGTGGCCTTCTGTGGCCGCACACGCAACGACAAGATGATTGCCGTCGAGCAGGAACTGAATGCCTTGGGCGTAAAAGCGAAAGGCTATGCCGCCGATGTAGCCAACTACGATTCCGCTCAAGCCTTTGTCAAAGAGGTTCTTGCCGACTTCGACAAGGTGGATATTCTGGTCAACAACGCTGGCATCACCGACGATGCCGCTGTGAAACGTATGACCGAAGAGCAATTCGATCGCGTGGTAAACACCAACCTCAAGTCCGTGTTCTGCATGACCAAAGCCATCCAGCCCTCCATGTGGAAACAAGGACACGGCTCCATCGTCAATATCGGCTCTGTGGTTGGCGTTGCTGGCAACTACAACCAAGCCAACTATGCGGCCTCGAAGGCCGGCATCACAGGCTTCACCAAGAGTTGTGCCAAAGAATTCGCCGCCCGCAACATCCGCGTCAACGTCGTCTGTCCGGGATTTGTGGAAACCGAGATGACAGCCGACATACCGAAAGAATTGATGGACACTTGGACCAGCCGTATACCCATGAAACGTGCCGGCACGCCCGACGAAGTGGCGCAGGCCTGCGTCTTCCTCGCCAGCGACATGTGCCCATATATTACCAGCGTGATGCTACCCGTATGCGGAGGAATGGAAGATGCGTAGGCTGAATGCATTATTGCGTTATTGCGTTATTGCCTTATTGGTGGTTGCTTGCGGCCACTCACACAATCACACAATCACACAATCACACAACGACACCGTCACCGACGACTACGGCCGTAGGGTCGTGGTGCCCACTCATCCGCAACGCGTGGTGAGCCTCTCCCCTGCCGTCACTGAAATCATGTTTGCCCTCGGTGCCGAAGACCTTCTGGTGGGACGTACCGACTTCTGCCTTTATCCTGACGAGGCGACAGACATTCCCTCCATCGGTGGCATTAGCAACCTGAATATCGAGAGCATCCTCGCCCTGCAGCCCGACCTCGTCATCTGTGGCTCAATGGTGGGAAAGAAAGTCACCAATCAAATGGATGCTATGGGAACCCCAATGGTTTGCGTCATCGAAAAACCCAAGTTCGAAGCCCTATACGACAACATACTGGCCATCGGAAAATTGGTAGGTAAGGAACGTGAAGCAGACAGCCTGAATGAATGCTTGATTGCGTTAATGAACGACTGCTTGAGTGAGACCACACACCCTAATGATCAAGCGACCAGACAATCAAGAAATCAAGCAACAACACCTTCGGTCTACTACGTCGTCGGCTTCGGTGAAGGTGGCAACTTCACCGCCGGCGGTAACACTTTCATCAACGACATCATCCGCATGGCCGGCGGACGTAATATCGCTGAAGGTATCGACGGATGGAGCTATAGCCTCGAAGCCCTGATGAAAGAGGACCCCGACTTTATTATCGTGCGCCGCGAAGACAGCGCCGCTTTCTGCAACTCGAAGCCCTACAACCGCCTCAGCGCTGTCAAGCAAGGCCACGTCATCGGCATCGTCAGCGGCACCCTCGACCTCCAGGTCCCCCGCAACATCGACGCCATCCTCTATCTCCGCCAACGAATGCAATCCACCCAATAAAACCCTTTAACCTTTTAAAACCATTTTAACCCCACAATGGATAAATTAAGCTATGCACTTGGCCACAATATTGGCCATCAACTGATTGGAATGGGCTTGGGAAAAAGCCTGAATGTAGATGATTATGCTGCCGCCATCCGAGATGTGATAGAAGGCCGGCCGGAACTGATGAGTGCTGCCGAAGTGCAACAAACCCTGCAACACTTCTTCAACGAGTTGGAGGAGCGCCAACAGGCCGAAGCCGCCGAACGCGGCAAAGCCGCCCGCTCCGAGGGTGAGGCCTTCTTGGCCGAGAACAAGAAAAAAGCCGGCATCGTCACAACCGCTTCCGGTCTTCAGTACGAAATCGTCAAAGAAGGTTCCGGCCGTCAACCCAAAGCCAGCGATACCGTACGCTGCCACTATGAGGGAACCCTCATCGACGGCACCGTCTTCGACTCGAGCTACCGTCGCGGTATGCCCGCCGAATTCGGTCTACGACAGGTTATCGCCGGTTGGACCGAAGGTGTGCAACTGATGAAGGAAGGTTCCATCTTCAAATTCTACATCCCCTACAACCTCGCCTACGGCGAACACGGCGCCGGTGCCGACATCCCACCCTATGCCGCATTGATATTCAAAGTAGAACTAATCAAAGTCCTGTAAAACAATGAGGCCCGCCTGACGGCGGGCCTCATTCTTATCTCTTGCCCGGAAATAGCCGCGGGATGAAGTGCGCAAGTCCCGCACGACGCAACGACGCAATGATGTCGCGCTGCTCGTTGTCCTTGTAAAAGAAAAACATCCGACGCTGGTCGGCTTTGTCTGCCGCCGTCGTCGCCACATATACAGGCTTCATCGTGGCAGGGTCGATGCCTGTGTAGTACATCTCCGTGCTGAGCGTCATCGGCGTGGGCGTGAAATCCTGTATCTGCTCCAACCGGTAGCCCATCTGCTTCATATCAAGTGCCAACTGCGCCATATCCTCCAGTCGGCATCCCGGGTGCGAACTGATAAAATAAGGTATCAGCTGATAGCGCAGCCCCGCCTGTTTGCAGATTTCGTCAAACCTACGTTTGGTCTCACGAAAAAGGCCGAACGAAGGTTTTCGCATCAACGCCAGCACATGGTCCGACGTATGTTCCGGCGCCACCTTCAAGCGCCCCGAGGTGTGATTGACCACCACCTCACGAAAATACTCCCAACCAGCATTATTACCGTCCAACCCATTTGTCCTTTCACTCCCTTTCACTCCTTCTTGAAACAAATCGCACCTTATGCCACTCCCCACATACAGATGTTTCACCTTGGGATGGCTTGCCACCTTGCGCAACAAGCCAATCATCGGACGATGATCGCTGTCGAGGTTCTTGCAAATCGAAGGCATCGAGCAGCTGTAGCGACTGCACTTGCGGCAGAGGTCGGGGCTCTTTCCTTTCATGCGCCACATATTCGCCGAAGGACCTCCGAGATCGGTAAGTACCCCGCGAAACTCGGGATCCTGCGTCAGGATTTCCACCTCACGCAAGACACTCTCCTCACTGCGTGAAGCAATCTGCTTGCCCTGATGGGCACTGATGGTGCAAAACGAGCAGCCTCCAAAGCACCCACGATGTGTATTCACGCTCCATCGTATCATCTCAAAGGCCGGAATGGGACCACGCTTCTTGTATTTGGGATGCGGCAACCGCAGATAAGGCAGGTCGAACGATGCATCCACCTCATCAGTGGTCATAGGAGGCTCAGGAGGATTCACCACAACATAGCGACCACCATGTTTCTGCACCAGCGTGGCAGCCTCTATCTTGTTACTCTCCAATTCAATGATGTGGTAGTTCTCCGCTTCGGCGCGCTTGCTTTTTTGGCACTCCTCGAACGAGTGCAAAGTGATCAGATTATTCTGAAAACTCTGATTATTCTGAATATTCTTGGTACAATAAGCCACCTGCGGCAACCCATGGCAACTCTCAATGCCCTTGCCCTCATCCAGGAGACGGGCAATCTTCAGCGTCGTCCTCTCACCCATTCCGTAGTTCAGCAGGTCGGCCGGGGTATCCACGAGGATGCTCGGAAATAGCCTGTCGTCCCAATAGTCGTAGTGCGCCAAACGACGCATACTGGCTTCGATGCCCGCAATGATAACCGGCACATCGGGATAAATCTGCTTGAGGATACGGGTGTAGACATAGGTGGCACGGTCGGGACGGAATCCCGCCTCCCCTCCTGGTGTATAGGCATCGTCGTGACGCAGTCGGCGGGCTGCCGTGTAGTGGTTCACCATTGAATCCATGGCGCCGCTGGTAACCCCAAAGAAGAGTCGCGGTCGGCCGAACTTACGGAAGTCCCTCAGGTCGTCCCTCCAGTTGGGTTGCGGAATGATGGCCACCCTGTAGCCTGCCGCCTCAAGCGTTCGTCCGATGACGGCAGTGCCAAAAGAGGGATGGTCGACGTAGGCGTCACCACTGACCAACACTACGTCGACCATCTCCCATCCGAGGCGTTTTACCTCGTCCAGCGTTATAGGCAAAAAGTGAGCCACTTAGTGCAGGAATGCCAGCAGAATACCGGCAGCCACTGCCGAACCCACCACACCGGCCACATTCGGACCCATAGCGTGCTGGAGCAGGTAGTTGGTCTTGTCGTACTCAAGACCCACGTTGTTCGACACGCGGGCAGCATCAGGCACAGCGCTGACACCAGAGTTGCCGATAAGCGGGTTAATCTTGTTGCCTTCCTTGAGGAAGAGGTTCATAATCTTCACGAAGAGCACACCGCAGAAGGTAGCCACGATGAAGCTTCCGGCACCGAGACCGAAGATCATCACCGACTTGCCGGTGAGGAACACAGAAGCCTGGGTAGAGGCACCCACGGTGATACCGATGAGCAATGTGCAGATGTTCACCACAGCATTCGAGGCCACCTCGGAGAGACGCTTGGTGACACCGCATTCTTTCAGCAGGTTGCCGAAGAAAAGCATACCCAGCAGCGGCAGGCCGCTCGGCACGATGAACGCGCAGAAAAGCAGACCGATGATGGGGAACGAAATCTTCTCGAGCTTCGAGACCTGACGCGGAGGTTTCATGCGGATGGTGCGCTCCTTCTGAGTGGTCATCAGTCGCATGATGGGTGGCTGGATAACGGGCACGAGGGCCATATAGCTATAGGCCGACACAGCGATAGCACCCATCAATTCGGGAGCCAACTGGCTGGAGATGAAGATTGCCGTGGGACCATCGGCACCACCGATGATACCGATGGCACCAGCCTCGTTGGGCATGAAACCGAGGGCGAGAGAACCCATATAGGCAGCGAAGATACCCACCTGAGCGGCAGCACCGATAAGCATCAACTTGGGGTTCGATAGCAATGCCGAGAAGTCGGTCATTGCACCAATCCCAAGGAAGATTAGCGGTGGATACCAGCCGTTCTGCACTCCGTGATACAGGATATTAAGCACCGACCCCTGTTCATAGATACCTATCTTCAGTCCCGGATAGAAGGGGATGTTGCCGATAAGCATACCGAATCCGATAGGTACCAGCAGGAGGGGTTCAAATTCGTACTTGATGCCCAGGAAGATGAACGTCAAGCCGATAAAAATCATTGCGATATGGCCCAAGGTTACATTGGCGAAGCCGGTATATTCGAGGAACTGTACCAGCTGCGTCGACATGAAATCCATGAAGCCACCTGTTGCTAAACTAATCATTTTCTTCCAATATTATTATCCAATAACTACCAGAATATCACCCTCGAGGACGCTGTCGCCCTTGCGGACCTTCACTTCCTTGACGGTACCTTCACAATCGGCCTCTATGTTGTTCTCCATCTTCATGGCCTCGAGGAGTACAACGGTCTGACCCGACTTAACGGTGTCACCCACATTGACGAAGACATCAAGGATGGTGCCTGGTAGCGGGGTGGACACCTTGCTTCCAGCAACAGGGGCATTGCTCTTCTGCACCGAACCACCCGCGGCGGGAGCCACCGGCGAAGCAACGGGACGAGGAGCGGATTTCGGCTTCTGCTGCTTGATTTCCTGGTCAACGGTGACAACGTAGGCCTCACCGTTGACGTTGAGTTTAATCTCCTGACCTTCGACCTCGTTGATATCAACATTATAGTCGTTGCCGTTTATCTTGAGTTTATAATTTTTCATATCTTATCTTCTATTATTAAAATATTGATTCATATTATAATACTTGGCATTCCAGGGAGTCCACTCACGCTCCACCTTTTGGATGGTGATGACGGCATCCTCTTCGTCGTGGAGCTCGTCGTTGTAGAGGTGGATGGCTGCAGCAATTGCGGCAATCACCTCATCGTCGTTCGAAACCGAAGCAATAGCTCCGATGGGCTTCTTGGTCTCCTTCTTGCCTTTCTTTTTCTCGTCCATACCCGACATCAACTTGCCGGTACCCTGCAGGATGAGGGCGATACAGACCAAGGCAAGGAACACCACGGCGACAGCCACAGCGGTGAGACCGATACCCACGGGGTCAGAACTCTTGATCTTCTCAGCTTGCTTGGCCACACGATAGTGCAGCGTCGACATTTCGGCTTTGGCGAAAGCAATAAAATCGAGTCCGCTCTCGGGGGTACCCAGCGGGATGATATTGATATCGTAGCCATAGGGGTTGCGACCCACAACGGTAAGCTTTCCGGGTTTGAGATCCATAGCATACATCGGACTACTGAACGAGCGGCGGGTCATCTCGTTAAACTTAGCATCGAGGATGGCCACATAAGCGGTGTCGTTCACTGCCGATACTAGCACAATCACATATTCACCCATGGCGGTGACGCTCACAGGACGCAGGATATTCTTCAGGTCGTGACGCTTGTGGGTGTTGTCTGTCTTGAAGACGGCAACGGTGTCGAGTTTCCCTGCCACCTCCTTCACGAGGTGTACCGAACACTCAACACTATCGACAGCCACGAATGCATCCAAAACGGGTGCATAGCAGATCTTCACGCTCTGGAAGTCCACGGGCTGACAGGCTGGACCCATGGCGGCGGGACAACCATGATGGCCGTCAGGACCTGGCATGGGAGCTTCCTTCACCGGCGTGGCGCCGGCAACAGCATCCGCCCCACCCTGCTGCCCGTTTGTTTGGGCAGTGGCGCTGAGCAGCGAGAAGCTGAGCAGACCTGCAAACAGCAATTTATAAATGGTCTTCATTGTTCTTTTTTAATTGTAAACATCAAAAAATGGGTTATCGGTTATTGGTTATTGGTTATTGAACATGTCATATTCATTGTTAGACACACTCTATAACCAATAACCCATAACCACTAACCATTTACTTCTGGCACTTGTGCTCGCACTCTTTGCCTTCAGCTTTCTTGCAGCACTCTTTGCCTTCAGTTTTGGCGCATTTGTGCTCGCACTCTTTGCCTTCAGCCTTCTTGCAGCACTCTTTGCCCTCGGCTTTGTCGCACTTGTGGTCGCAAGCTTTGTCGCACTTGTGCTCGCAGGCTTCGCCTTCAACTTTTTGGCAGCAATTGGCGGTGTCGGCCTCGTGGCAGCAGTGCTGCTCTTCCTCAGCTGCAACAGCCTGTTTGGTGGTGTCGACAGCGCTGTCGTTGGTACCATTGTTACCGCTGCAAGCGGTCATCGTGAAAGCAAATGCCATAGCGGCAAAAGCGGTGAAAAGAACTTTCTTCATTTTTTTGATGTTTTTTTATTAAATTGGTTAATAACTATTTTCTTTTGTTTAAAGGGTTTAAAAGGTTTAAGAGGTTTTAAAGCTGACGCGGCAGCTTTCTTTAAACGTTAAACTTTAAACTTTAAACCTTAAACTTTAAACTTTATTAATCTTACAACGGCAAATTGCAATGCTTCTTCATCGGCAGGGAGTCCTTCTTGGTCTGCAGGGCCTGGAGGGCACGGATGACGCGGAAACGGGTGTTACGCGGCTCGATGACATCGTCGATATAACCGTACTTGGCCGCATTGTAGGGGTTGGCGAAGAGGTCGTTGTACTCCTTCTCCTTCTCGGCGATGAATTTGGCCTTCTCCTCTGCATCGGTGATTTCCTTCAGGGCACGGCCGTGAAGCACCTCCGTGGCACCGCTGGCACCCATAACAGCAATCTGAGCTGTAGGCCAAGCGTAATTGATGTCCGAACGCAGTTGCTTGCAACTCATCACGATGTGGGCACCGCCGTAGCTCTTGCGAAGGGTGACGGTCACCTTGGGCACCGTGGCCTCGCCGTAGGCGAAGAGGAACTTGGCACCGTGGTTGATGACGCCGTTGTACTCCTGGCCCGTACCAGGCAGGAAGCCGGGCACGTCGACCAGCGTCACCAGCGGGATATTGAAAGCGTCACAGAAGCGCACGAAACGCGCCCCCTTGCGCGAACTGTTGCAATCGAGCACGCCGGCCATAGCCTTGGGCTGGTTGGCAACGATACCCACGCTCATGCCGCCCATGTGAGCAAAGCCGACCACGAGGTTCTTGGCGAAATTCTCATGTACCTCAAGGAACTGTCCATCGTCAACGATGGCGTGAATCACATCCTTCACATCGTAGGCCTCGTTGGGATTCTCGGGGATGATGCTGTTGAGGGTGTCCTCCAGACGGTCGATGGGGTCGCCGGTGGCCACCATAGGAGCCTCCTCGAAGTTGTTGCTGGGAATGTAGCCCACCAACTCGCGGATAGTGTTGATAGTGCTCTCCTCGGTCTCGCCGACAAAGTGGGCCACGCCGCTCTTGGTGGCATGCACCATAGCGCCGCCGAGTTTGTCGACGGTGACATCCTCGCCCGTGACGGTTTTCACCACCTTCGGACCGGTGAGGAACATGTAGCTGTTCTCCTTGGACATAAAGATGAAGTCGGTCAGAGCAGGGCTGTAGACAGAGCCACCGGCACAGGGGCCAAAGATGGCGCTAATCTGCGGCACCACACCGCTGGCCAGGATATTACGCTCGAAAATCTCGGCATAGCCAGCCAGGGCGTTGATACCCTCCTGGATGCGGGCTCCGCCGGAGTCGTTCAGTCCGATGACGGGAGCACCGACCTTCATGGCCTGGTCCATCACCTTACAGATCTTCAGAGCCATCGTCTCACTCAGCGAGCCGCCGAGGACGGTAAAGTCCTGTGCGAAAACATACACCATGCGGCCGTTGATGGTACCGTAGCCAGTCACCACGCCGTCGCCGAGGTATGACTTCTTCTGCATGTCGAAATTGGTGCAACGATGGGTGACAAACATGTCGAATTCCTCAAACGAACCCTCGTCGAGCAGCAGGGCGATACGCTCACGGGCGGTGAGCTTGCCCTGCTCGTGCTGTTTGTCGATACCTTTCTGGCCACCACCCAAGCGGGCCTCGCCACGCTTGTCCAGCAGCTCTTTTATCTTCTGTTCAAAAGCCATAATATACTTTGGTTTAATGTTTACGGTTTAAGGTTTGTTTATTTGCAGCAAAACTCGGTGAGAACACCCAAGGTCGATTTGGGGTGCAGGAAACCGATGTGAAGGCCTTCGGCGCCGCCGCGGCTTTGCTGGTCGATGAGGCGCACACCCTTCTCCTTGGCCTCGTTGAGGGCCTGATCGGTGTTCTCCATAGCAAAAGCGATGTGGTGCATGCCACCCTTGCCGCCGTTCTTCTCGATGAAAGCGGCGATGGTGCTCTCGGGACAGGTGGGCTCGAGGAGCTCGATTTTCACGTCACCGCAGCGGAAGAAAGCGGTCTTCACTTTCTGGTCCTTAACTTCTTCGATGGCATAGCATTTCAGACCCATAACGTCCTCCCAGTAGCGGATAGCCTCGTCGAGGTTGGTCACAGCAATGCCGATGTGTTCAATGTGTGAAGGTGTCATAATTTTTATATATTTATATTATTAATTAATTCTTAATATTTAATACTTAATTTCTTACACTCCAAAGCACAATGCTTTGAAAGTGCAAAGATACGAAAAAAATTGAAAATTGATAATTGAAAATTGAAAAATGAGAAAAAAACACAAGCTTCTACCCAAAACGTGGAATTTCGTACAGAAAAACGAAAAAAAATCGTTTAACTGTACAAAAATTTGTATATTTGCATTTTGAGAAACAGATGGACCTATGAAGAAAGACACTCTAAATCAACTGGGTAACATTCCATTCACACCAGCGATACTATCGACTTTGTATCCCGACACCCGTCAGATTTGCGACAAAGCAAGGTACCTGGAGCAAGAAAAACGCATCATCCGGATGAAGCGCGGCCTCTATGTGCGCAGCTCCGAAGATGGGGCGATGCAGATACCATTCCTCATCGCCAACCACCTCTATGGCCCATCGTATGTCAGTTTTCAGTCGGCACTGAGACATTACGGATTGATCCCTGAGCGAGTGTACGAGACAACGTCGATGACTATCAAGCACAGCCGCAGTTTCGACACCCCGCTGGGGACGTTCTCCTACCGCAACTGTGGTGTGGATTATTTCCCCATCGGAATCCGGCAGGAGCAAGAAGGCTCCGATACCTACCTAATCGCCACACCGGAGAAAGCCCTTTGCGACCTCCTGCTGAAAACCAAAGGGCTGAATCTATCGAACACAAAAAAAATGGAATCATTCCTTGCATCGGACTTGCGTTTTGAAATGGATGCGCTGGAAACATTTGACAGAGATTTGCTGGAGCAATGTCGTCAACATACATCAATTAAATCTGATTTAATTTCCAATCTCATACACCTGACAAACAATGAATAACATATTTGAACAGATGCTGTCACGCTATCCTATGGACACTGTGAACGCTCGTCGCAACGCCACCTACGAGGTTTTGCAGCAAGTAGTGCTGGGAGGGCTGTACCGAGGAGGCTTCTTCGCTGAAGCCGCTTTCTATGGCGGCACCTGCCTGCGGATATTCCACGGGATGGAGCGATTCTCGGAAGATATGGATTTCACCCTGTTGCGAAAAGATCCTACCTTTTCGATGGAGAAATATTTCCCCGCCATTATTGATGAATGCCGTCTGTTGGGGCGCGAGGTGGAGATTACCCTCAAGGACAAACGCTCTTTTGGCAAAGTGGAGTCGGCCTTCCTCAAAGACAACACCAACGTTTACAACCTCTCCTTCCGCACGGAGAAAAGCGTGAAAGTAAAAATTGAGATAGACACCCAGCCACCGCTTGAATTTGATACCGAGGAGCGACTGCTGCTGCAACCCTTCTCTTTTATGACTCGCTGCCTGACACTGCCTAATCTCTTTGCAGGCAAAATGCATGCACTTATGTTCCGCCAATGGAAAAATCGCGTCAAAGGACGCGATTGGTACGATTTTGAATGGTATGTACGCAATGGCATCCCCTTGAATTTCGAGCATCTGAAATTGAGAATCAAGGAATTCAACAACATGGAGGTTGACAAACCCCAATTTGTCGAAATGCTGAAAGAACGGCTCGCCTCCGCCGACATGGGGCAAGTCAAAAATGATGTCAAGCCGTTCTTAAAGAATCCCCACGACCTGGACATCTGGAGCAACGACTACTTCGTCCAGCTGGCAGGGATGATTAGATTCGAAAAATAAAGGCAGGATAAAACGGTGAATTAAGCAAAAAATACGACTACAGAAGTACGTTTTTCCCCGACACGGATTTTTTTACTCGTATACTTCTCCTTTTCCATCGCATTTTTCACATTCAATTGTTTTCTCTCCAGTTCCATTGCATTCATCGCAATAAACAACCTTATTACCTCCACATTGCTGGCAAAGGTTATATCCAATACCCTTGCAATGAAAACAACGATTAAAGCCTCTGCCTGAACAATGGAAACATTCTTCGTATCTTCCCCAAAACTGATCGTGTTCTCCTCCTCTACCATTACAAAAGTTACATTTCTCGGCTCCAGTTCCATCACAAAATATACAACTACCCTGCACACCGCTTCCGTTGCAACTCCAGCAACTCACAAACCCACGCCCATAGCATTCATTGCACCTGACCTTACTATATCCATCTCCATTGCATTCATCACACGTTACCAGTTCTTTGTGATTCTCTATAGGGGAAGTGCATGAATACAAGAGAAAGAATATACCCCAAAAGATATTTTTTTTTGTCATTTTATTTATATTTCTTTTATTATTTTCCATGTCATGGTATTATCACAGGTGTATTATTCGGTCCCCCAATTTCTACCCAACGCTTGGCACCAATTACTTTCCCTTCTTGATTGCGCATGGGAACAAAACGATAGCTGTACTTGGCAAACCATTCTTGCTTCTGTTGATAAGTCAAGTCTGTTCTATTATGTATTGATTCCACAACAGAAACGTACTCTTCATATGTGCGAATTCTACAAGACAATTCCGTATTAGAATATATTTCTCCCATATATTCTGTCGCACGGTTATATGCAGTCGAGTAATCTCCCACATCAAGTGATGATTTGACATTCTTTAGCATTGAGTTGATATTTTCCTCAAACCAAATCAGAGTTTCTCTATCATTACTAATTTTCTGTCTTTTCTCACCTATAAGTTGGGCCAGTTCAGAATATTTTTGGTACGCTTGAGTACTCCGATTTTCTTGCCGTTCAAAACTTCTTCGAAGTGTTGAATAGTCTGTAGAAACTGGTTGATAAGTCGTGCCTTGAAACACATTTTGTGCATTAGACACTTGCAAACATACTGTCATGATAACAGATACTGCCAAGAAATGTTTTTTGACTCTCATATAAATTTTTTTTGATTTTCATCTATTTCATCATCTTACTAACTTTGCGTCCAGCATCTTGTGCCTTTCTGTCAGATTCGGCATACCTTTGTCTTACATCGTCTTCACTAAAGGTGAATTTTTGGGTGTCGTTGGATTCATCTTTTTTTTTGTGTAATGTAGATAATATGCTCCGAAATCCTCTGACCAGGCTGTGTCAAGATACCATGTTGATTCGTCCCCGTCAAAATCAAATACCTCGCCAGTTGTCTTGTTTTCCACCCGTTTAATCGGTTGTCCGATTCCATTTATTATTTCGTCTGTTACTGTAGAAAAGGGATTACCTTTGGCAATTGTTTTTTCCAATGCTGATTTTAGTCGAGGACAATCATTTATCTGTACATCAAATCCTGCTGCCGGAACACCACGCATTGTAAACAATTCCTGAGGGGTCTGGTAAGTAACAACCACAGACATGCAATGCGACAGTGCTTGCATCAAATAATCATATGGAATAAGCAACGTTTTAATACCATCTTTCGCATTTGTTGAGTCAACCCACACATCTTCCTCGTATAGAATATCGAGAATTATGTTGTGTTTATCAATGAAAGCCACGCGAATGCTGTCCATATGATAATCCTCGTAATTGGTAACCACAAGGCTGGCATAGGGTTCTTTATCATCCTTTCCGATAGTTAGGAGCACATTGGCAAAATGCCACGGAGTTCGCCAAGAAATAGGCATGATAGTATAGCACATTAGCTCGACATCATCCGTGCTGACAGTTTGCCATTCCACAATACGCCCCAAAGATTCTCCAGAGCAATCACATTGAAAAAATCGATTGTCCTTCACGGCATATCCCCAAAAATTTGCCGCAGTCGCCCGCATCATCAAAGTGAATTCAAACACCGAATCGTTTGCAATAACCCCTGCTATACGGGCTAACATTCTACATATCTGGTCAGAATAATCGTCGGCAGATAATGTGCTGTCCTCAAAGAAGCAATACACAGAGTCCACTAAATCCATAAGAGACAACCGCTGTTCATCGTTAATTTCATAATCAGCAGCCCAATCCCGAAGAAAATCAGGCCAACGTACATTGCTTTCATCTTCGCTCTTGGTAGAACCACACGCGGAAAGTAATAAAGCAGCCAACGCGATGCATAATACTTTTCTCATCGTCAATATGAATTCTCCGACCCTCCAACGGAAAAATTATTCTTTAACAATAAGAAAAGGCATGAGGTTATGTGCTCATGTCCGTTTTGATAGAGGCTTTGGCAAACCTTTGAAGGAACGGGGTCTAAGGAACATATCTCACGCCTGGAGGTATGCTCATGGAAATATAGCATACACATCAAGCGAAAGCAAATGCTCGATCCTCCTTCTTGAATTCTGCCAAAATTTCTATCAAAGGACAGTATTGCAATGCTTTTCTTGCTTACAGCTTTCGCTCTCGAAAGCGACTGCAAAAATACGAATAAAAATCAAACTAGCAAAATAAATCTCCCAAACAGTTTTTTCAACCCTCCTTTTACCATCAGCTTAACATCAACTAGTGCCCAACTAGTGCCTTTTAACATTTATTTAAAAAACTGTCCCATAGAAACCCTTACCCTCTGAAAACAAACACCTATCAGCATACTCTTCTCTTTATATTCTCCTACCCAAGTAAGAGGTGGGTAAGGGAGGAGTAAGAGAAGAGTAAGAGTTGAGTAAGAGTTATAGACTACAAAGTGGTGATTTCGTGGATTGTACAAAAACGGTTTGGGGACACAAAAAAACGTTCCCTGTTCAAAAATTGCACAGGGAACGGAAAAGTCTCAAAATGAAGATCTAAACCATATTTATCTCTTCCGGAGCTCTTCGAGGGCGCGGAGGTAGGGCTCGTCAGAATCCTTCATCACCTTGTAGTAGTACTCGATGCCGAAGAGGTCTTTGGCGACTTGGGCTTTGAGCATCATACGTAGATAGTTATCGCTATGTTTCGTGCGTTCAGGTTCTTGCGCCTCTTTCTCTGTGTCTCGCACCACGCCTTTCTCGATGGCAGCATCGGCAAGAATCTTGTCGAGGCCAAAGCTGTCATAGTGCTGCAGGAAGAGTTCGAAGGTCTTCACCTCGGGGTCTTTCCTGTGGCTGTCGGCCCACTGCAGGGGCACACTGTTGAGTAGACCTTTGCCACGCAGCGAGATGAAATAGTCGGAGAGGCGCATGGTGTCCATGGGGACGAAAATATCGGGCATGATGCCGCCACCACCATAGACAGTTCGGCCACCAGCAGTCTTGTATTTCAGCGAATCAGCGAAATGGATAGAGTCGGCATTGACGAGCTCACCATGCTTGTAACGATCAGAAATATCGTCCCGGTAGGCATCGGATCCCGCGTCGTAGGGGCGCTGGATGCAGCGACCCGAGGGGGTGTAGTAGCGGGCGGTGGTGAGACGTATCTGTCCGCCGTCGGAGAGCTGAAACATGCGCTGTACGAGTCCTTTACCGAAGGAGCGGCGACCGATGATGGTACCGCGGTCCCAATCTTGCACGGCTCCCGAGACAATCTCGGAGGCAGAGGCAGAGCCTTCGTCGATAAGGACGACGAGGCGGTTTCCAGTGATTTTATCATCTTTGCGCTCAGCACGGAATTTCCCACGCCCGTTGGAGCGGTAATTCTGACGCGGTGTGCGACGACCTTCCTGATAGACTATGAGCTGGTTGCGGTCGAGAAACTCGTTGGCGAGATTGTAGGCAATGTCGAGGAAGCCGCCGGTATTGCCGCGAAGGTCGAGGATAAGGGCTTTCATGCCTTGTTTCTGCAAGGATGAGAGTGCTTTGCGAAACTCGTCGACGGAGGTACGGGCAAAGCGGATGAGGCGAATGTAGCCGATGGTGTCGTCGGCCATAAACCAGGTGTCAATGGAATAGATAGGCACCTTATCGCGCGTGATTTCGAAGGTGTAGATGGAGCCTTGTCGCTGGATGTCGAGGGTGACGACTGTACCCTTCTTACCTCTCAGGTGCTTGAATACAAACTGGTTGTTGATGCTATCGCCCGTGGCGGGCTCCCCGTCGATGCGGATGAGTTTGTCGCCCACCTCGAGTCCTACCTTCTCGGAGGGGCCGCCGGCGATGACCGATTGTACAACAATGGTGTCCTCAACAATCTGGAACGAGATGCCCACGCCTTCGAAATTGCCCTGCAGACCTTCGTTTGCACGCTCCACATCCTTGGCGGGAATGTAAGTACTGTGGGGGTCAAGGGCTTTGAACATGGCGTTGATAGCCTCGGTGGAAAGCTTGTCCATATCGGGAGCCTCGGTGTAGTTGCCGTCGATGAGTTTCATCACCTCGTCGACACGTACCTGCCCGGCGGTGAGAGTGTCGGGGATGATGGGAGCCTGCGCGGAAACTGAGGTGAAAGGTGAAAGGTGAAAGGTGAGGAGCGAAAGAAGTATTAGGGAGTGACAAGGAGTGAAAGGAAGTGAAAGGAAGTGAAAGGACAAATGTTTTTTCATAACTATTATCTCTTATCTATTATCTCTTAACTGATAGACGGCATTTGCTGCGAAAGGCAATGGAAAGAGCCGAGACCCCAAATGATATCAGTGGAGTCGATGCCGATGATTTCGCGGTCGGGGAAGAGGGCTTCGAGGATGTAGGCGGCCTGATTGTCGGCGAGGCAACGATAGGTGGGAAAAATGACCTTTCCATTGGCAATGTAGAAGTTGGCGTAGGAAGCCGGGAGGCGCTGGTTGTCATAGAAGACGATGTCGGGCATGGGAAGTTCAACAATGGTGGGTTGTTTGCCGTTGGCGAGGCGGCAACGGTTGAGCATTCGAAGATTCTTCTGCAGGGGCTCATAGTTCTCGTCCCAGGCATCTTCTTCGACGACGGTAACGATGGTGTCGGGCGCGACAAAGCGCGAGAGGTCGTCGACATGGCCGTCGGTGTCATCGCCCACAATGCCGTCGCCCAACCAGATGATATTTTCCACACCGTAGTAGTCTCGAAGGTAGTTCTCTATCTGATCCTGATTGAGTTGCGGATTGCGGTTGGGGTTGAGGAGGCACGAGGTGGTGGTGAGGAGGTCGCCACAGCCGTTGACGTCAATGCTTCCACCCTCCATCACTATGTTGGGAGTGAACAGACTTTCCGCTTTCCACTTTTTACTTTCCACTAAATATTCGTGGATTCGTACGGGCACTTGGGTATCAAGCTCATAGGGGTACTTGCCACCCCAGGCATTGTGATTCCAGTTGACAATTGCCCGATTGCTATTATTATGGTTAAGTAGGAAGGCGGGGCCGTGATCACGGCACCAGGCATCATTGCTGGCAATGAGATGCAGGGTAATGTTCTGCATGTTAGTCCCGATGGCCTCGAGTTCCTTCTTGACGTGCTGTAACATGGTGTTATCATCTACATTGATATGCACCATCTCGCACTCCGCCAGTGTCTTGACAAAGAGATGATAGGAGGGATAGATGGTCTCTATCTTTCCGGGCCAGGAGTCGGGGTTCTTGGGATAAGTGAGCCAGGTGGCCTCGTGCTTTGCCCATTCGGCGGGCATGAAATATCCGAGTTCTTTTGGAGTCATTCGTCTATATATCTTTTGGTTATGTCGGAGTAGCTGTCGATTCGGCGGTCGCGGAGGTAGGGCCAGTGGCGGCGGTAGTGGTCGGTCTCGTCAAGGTCAAGTTCCTCAATGTGGATGGTCTCTTCGAGATGAGGAGCTTGATAGAGCACACGTCCAAAGGCGTTGGTGATGAAGCTGCCGCCCCAGAACTGCATACCCCCTTCCCTACCGGTGCGATTCACGCTCACTACAGGGACGCCGTTGGCGACAGCGTGGCTGCGCTGGATGGTCTGCCAGGCATCGTACTGCTCACGGTTGTCGTGTTCGTCCTGCCGTACGTCCCAACCAATAGCGGTAGGATAGAAAAGTATCTGGGCGCCCTTGAGGGCGGTGATGCGGCTGGCTTCGGGGTACCACTGGTCCCAGCAGATGAGCACACCCACGGTAGCGTACTTGGTTTTGAACACCTTATAGCCGAGGTCGCCGGGGGTGAAGTAGAATTTCTCGTAGTAACCCGGATCATCGGGGATGTGCATCTTGCGGTACATGCCAAGGTAGGAGCCATCGGCGTCGATGACGGCAGTGGTGTTGTGATAGAGCCCTTCGGCACGCTTCTCGAACATCGAGCAGATAATCACCACGCCGAGTTCCTTAGCCAGCGCCATGAAGTGCTGCGTGGTAGGACCCTCGGGAATAGGCTCTGCCAGTTTGAAGTTCTGATAACGCTCCTCGTCGCAGAAATAGAGCGAGGCGAAGAGTTCCTGCAGACAGATAATCTGTGCGCCGCCGGCGGCCAGCTCGCGCACCTTTTCTGTGTAGCGCTCAATGTTTTGCGCCTTATCCTCGACGCAACTCATCTGCGCAATACCCACTTTTACTTTATTCATAACTCTTTATATTATAGTGACTATTGTAACTATAGTCACTATAGTTTTCATTCATTATCCCACGCTGCCTTCGAGGCTGATGCTGAGTAACTTTTGGGCTTCGACAGCAAATTCCATGGGAAGTTTTTTCAGCACATCCTTAGCGTAGCCATTGACGATGAGGCCCACGGCACTCTCGGGGCTGATGCCACGCTGCTGACAGTAGAAGAGCTGATCCTCAGAAATTTTCGAGGTGGTGGCCTCATGCTCGAGGATGGCGGTGTGGTTGTCGGCCTTGATGTAGGGCCATGTATGGGCACCGCATTGGTCACCCAATAGGAGGCTGTCGCACTGCGAGTAGTTGCGGGCGTTGTCGGCCCCCTTGCCTATCTGCACAAGGCCGCGGTAGCTGTTGTGGCTTTTGCCGGCCGAAATACCCTTGCTCATAATGGTCGAGCGGGTATTCTTCCCCACATGAATCATCTTGGTGCCGGTATCGGCCTGCTGGTAATTGTTGGTGACAGCGACGGAGTAAAACTCAGCAGTGCTGTCATCGCCTTGCAGTATGCAGCTGGGGTACTTCCAAGTAACGGCACTGCCGGTCTCCACCTGCGTCCAACTGAGCTTCGAGTGCGAGCCCTTGCAGATGCCACGCTTGGTAACAAAATTGTAGATGCCACCCTTGCCCTCCTTATCGCCGGGGTACCAGTTCTGTACGGTGCTGTATTTCACCTCGGCGTCCTTCATGACGACAATCTCCACGATGGCGGCATGCAGCTGGTTCTCATCGCGTTGCGGAGCGGTACAACCTTCCATATAGGAGACATAGGCGCCCTCGTCGGCCACTATCAGCGTGCGCTCAAACTGACCCGTTCCCTTGGCGTTGATTCTGAAATAGCTGGAGAGTTCCATTGGACAGCGCACCCCCTTGGGAATATAGCAGAAGGAGCCATCGGAGAAGACGGCGCTGTTGAGGGCGGCAAAGAAGTTGTCAGCCGACGGCACCACGCTTCCCAAATACTTGCGAACCAAGTCGGGGTGCTTCTGTACCGCCTCGCTGATGGGCATAAAGATGATACCTTTCTCCTCCAAGGCTTTCTGGCTGGTAGTCTTCACACTCACGGAGTCCATGATGGCATCGTAGGCCACACCTGCGAGGGCTTCACGCTCACGGAGTGGGATACCCAGCTTGTCGAAGGTGGCCAAAAGCTCCGGATCAACCTCATCCATGCTTTTTTTCTTCTCTTGCTTTGGAGCAGCGAAATAGATGATATCCTGGTAGTTGGGCGTTTCGTATTCGAGATGTGCCCAGTCGGGCTCCTTCATCTTCTGCCAACGGTGGAAGGCCTCGAGGCGGAACTCCAACAGCCACTCCGGTTCGTTCTTTTTCTTCGAAATCAATCGTACAACCTCCTCGTCGAGACCCTTGCGGATGGTCTCGGTGTCAATATCGGTGGTGAAGCCCCATTTGTATTCCTCGTTGGTAACTTCCTGAATAATATCTTTTTCGTTGTCTTCCATCACAAAATCAATGTCTAAATCAAAAATGCAAAGTTACGAAAGTTGAGCAAATTGGCAAAATTTTTTGTTCATTTCCGGAATGTCACTCTTGTCGAGTGAAGTGAAATCATTTTTCGTTTGTACCAAAGAGGCATCTAATAGATTCATTCTTCAGTTGTTGTGTGGATATTATCATCGGTTCCCATCTTGTTTTTCAATTTCCGATTGATCCAAATAGCATAGGGTACCGATAGGACAAAGGTGAGGAAGTCGGCAACACTTTGGGCCATCTGAACACCCTCCAGCCCCAGCCACATGGGCAGCAGGAGCAGCGCCGGAAGGAAGAAAAGACCATTACGACAGACACTTAGCAGTGTGGCTGGTCCAGTCATACGGATGTTCTGAAAGAGCATGCCTGTGGCGGTGAAGAGGGCTACTAACGGGAAGGCGGCACACTGCCATCGAAGGGTGACGGCACCTATCTCTATCAGCACCGGGTCTTCCGCTCGGAAGAGGGCAACAATCTGTGGTGCAAAGAGAAAACCCACGGCCGAGATAACGAACAAAAAGACAGTACCCATGCTACTGGCGAAAAGCCACGACTCACGCACACGGCCATAGAGTTTGGCCCCGTAGTTATAGCCACAGACAGGCTGGAATCCCTGACAGAAACCCAGCACCACACTGAAGGCGAACATCATAATGCGAGTGACCACTGCGAAAGCGGCTACAGCAGAGGCCTCCTGGCCGGGAGCAGCATAGAGGGCGGCACAATAGTTGAGCGAGACAGCGGCTGCACAGTTGAAGACCTGACGAAAAAGAGAGGGTAATCCCCCTCGAAAGATTTCGTAATAGACATTAAAGGAAGGCTTAAAGTTACGAAGACTTATATGCACACTCTCAGGCTTAAATGTACCATACAAAAGCAATCCCCATGCAAAGAGTTGACTGATGGCAGTGGCCAAGGAAGCGCCGCTCACGCCCATACCAAAAGTAAAGATGAAGAGTGGGTCGAGGGCAATATTGAGAATGGCGCCACTGACGATACCCACCATGCCGAAATGGGCATTTCCCTGTAGACGGAGCTGATTGTTGAGCGTGAGTGCAGACATCATAAAGGGCGTAGCCACAACGATATAGCACAGATATTCATTGGCATAGGGCACCACACCCTCTGGAGCTCCAAGCAGACGACTCAGCCAGCTGAGATTTGGCAAACATACCAACGCCGCTACTAAACCCAGTAGGAACGGGGTGACAAATCCCACGGTAGCAACCACCGATGCCGACGACACATCTTTGGCCCCTAACGCTCTGGAAATATGATTACCACTTCCATGTCCAAAATAGAAACCAAGAGCCTGGATGAAGGTCATGTAGGCAAACGAGATACCGATACCCGCAGTACCCTCGGTGCTAAGCCTGCCAATGAAAGCGGCATCGACGACATTATAGAGGGCGGTGGTGACCATCGCAATGATGGTCGGCACCGCCATCTTACAAACCAAACCCTTCACAGGTTCGGTCGTCATCTCTTCATATTTATCTTCAAGTGTCACTTACGAATAATATCCGTATTTCCGTTAGAATTAAGCAATTGCAATCTTACAGTCTTCGTATTCCCATTACGTACATAATCCACCTCTACCTCGTCGCCAGGAGAAAAGATTCCGAGTTCTTCCATCATCTCGGCGAAGGTATTCACCTCCTTTCCGGCCACGCGAAGAATGACGTCACCCTGACGGATGCCTGCCCGCTCGGCAGCACAGTCGCGCACGACACTAGCCACATAAAGGCCTTTGGTGTCACGGGCACCCGTCTGACGAGCCACATTGGCATCAACTTCAGTTACTTGCACTCCTAAATAGCCTCGCTGCACATAACCGTAACGGGTCAAATCAGAGGCCACCTTGACAGCAATATTGCTGGGGATAGCGAAAGAGTAACCAATATAATTGCCCGTATTACCCGAAGCAATGGCCGTCACGATGCCGATAAGTTCGGCACGGGAGTTCACCAATGCACCTCCACTATTACCTGAATTAACAGCTGCATCTGTCTGTAAAAAAGACTCTAACGGAGTTTCGTTTGTGCGGGGATTGTCAATAATATGCATATTGCGTGCCTTTGCGCTGATAATGCCGGAGGTCACCGTGGAGGTAAGATTGAATGGGTTGCCGATAGCCAACACGGGCTCACCAACACGCACCTTGTCACTGTTACCGAAGGGGATATAGGTTAAATCTTCAGCCTCCACTTTAATCACTGCCAAATCAGTTGCGGGATCGTTACCCACCAGATGGGCGGGCAGTTCACGGCGATCGTTGAAGGTCACATAGATGCGCTCGGCGTCCTGCACCACATGGTTGTTGGTGAGGATATAACCGTCAGAGGTGATGATAACACCCGAACCATAAGCATTATACACCTGACGTTGAACACCTTGCTGGATAATAAAACCAAAGAACGACTGATAGAGAGGTGTCAGTTGCGTCATCTCGGTCTTGATATGTACCACACCGTCAATGGTGGCGGCCGCCACATCGGTGAAGTCGGTAAGTGTCAAACGAGACACCACATTTTCTGATGCCTTTGGAACCTCTCCCTGTTGAGCAGTGCACGACTGTACTGACAACGAGAGAAAAACAATTGCAAAACAGACAACTCTTTTCATATACCTATGTGTTTATATTGAAATTTACAAAAAAACAGAAAAAAAATCTTTTTATTGCATAAGACGACAAAATATATGTATTTTTGCAAAATGAAAGAAAAAGAGGAAACATATTGAATCCTCTGACTAAGAGTAAAAAGAGCATGGGAATGGAATTAACGGACCAAGGGCGTGAAGTGGCGCTGGTGCTTTCGAGTGGCGGCGCACGAGGGTTGGCGCATATCGGAGCCATAGAGGAGCTGGAGGCCCACGGCTACCACATAAGATCAATAGCGGGTTGCTCTATGGGAGCCCTGGTGGGCGGCGTATATGCCGCAGGCAAGCTTCGTGAGTTGCGAGAGATAATGAAGAACGTGGACAAATGGAAGATGTTGCGTTTGGCCGACTTCTCGTTTAGTTTAGACCACATTGTGAAGGGAGAGAAGGTTGTAGAGACTCTCCGGGAGCTCATCTCAGATGTGAAAATCGAAGAGTTGCCCATCCCCTTCTGCGCCATTTCTACCGACTGGGAACGTGGCGAAGAGGTGGTGTTCCGCAAAGGGAGTTTGCTGGAAGCCATACGTGCATCCATTTCGCTGCCAGCCCTCTTCGACCCCCGGCACCAGGGCGGCCGCATTCTGATAGACGGAGGCGTGATGAACCCGCTGCCGCTGAACCGCGTAGAACGACGAGAGGGCGACCTCTTAGTGGCCGTGGATGTAAGTGGCCACGATTACTGGGGGCAACAACAAACCCTAAAGCGTTTCCACCGCCGTCGTTCTAAATTGTTTACAAGACGCAATAAGGTGAACTACCTTTCTCTATTGGTGCGTGCAAGCTCACTGATGATTAGGCAAAACTCGCTGCTCATGGAAACCATCTGTCCACCAGATGTATTAATAGACATTCAGATGAACCGCTACGACGGTATGGATTTCGACAAATCGGAGCGCCTGGTAGAGATTGGACGCCGTATGACAGCGAAAACACTATCAGAAATCAGCAAATAACACCATGACAAAAGGCAAACTGATACTTTTCCCCGTACCCATAGGCGCTGACGAACTTGCGCTAAGTCTCCCAGAAGGCAACCTCGGCCTCCTTGGTACCTGCCACACTTTCATCGTCGAAGAACTCCGAACAGCACGGCGGTTTCTGAAGAAAGCAGGATTCCCCTACCCTATCGACGACACTGTTTTTCTGGAACTTAACGAGCATACTACTCACGAGGAAATAGGCGGTTATTTGGATGCCATCGAGCGGGGCGAGAACATAGGGCTGCTGAGTGAAGCCGGATTGCCTTGTGTGGCCGACCCGGGAGCGATGATCACCAAGATAGCACAACGACGTGGAATCGAGGCAGTTCCGCTTGTGGGTCCTTCCTCGTTAATGCTGGCACTGATGGCCAGCGGCTTCAACGGACAGTCGTTCGCTTTCGTGGGCTATCTACCTGTCGACAAGGGCAAACGCGCCGCCGCCATCCGTCATCTCGAAGAGCGTGTGCACCGCGAACACCAAACACAAATCTTCATCGAAGCCCCCTACCGCAACAACCAGATGTTGGAATCGTTAGCATCGACACTCAATCCTCAGACAATGGTCTGCGTGGCCTGCGACCTCACGCTACCAACACAGTACATCCGCTCACTCACCGCCGCCAAATGGCAGAAAGAGCGCACCAAAGTGGATCTACACAAAAGAAATACTGTATTCCTTATCGGGGAGTAATCTCCACCTCCACGCTGTCGCCGAAGGTCTTGCCAATCTTCTGGCGGAGGGCTTTGGTGATACCTATAATGTAGCAGACATTTCCGTCGGCATCCTTCACGCCCATATTAACTACGCTGCCGCTGTAGGGCTCGCCGTCAAAGGTAGCCTTCACTTTTATCCGGCCTTTGCCATATTCCTTGCGGATGTCGACGGGCACCATAATATAGGCGGCGTCCATGTCGCCGTTCTGAAAGATGGTGGCAGTAAAACAATGTGCCATTATGCAATTATCTTACATCCGCGATAACTGCCGTCGGGGCGAAAATAATAGTATCGCGGATAACCATAATGTGACGACGCGTGGGTTTCGTATGCAGCTATAATCCACCCATCAGTATCTCTTATAACGCCAACCACCTGGATATCTTTGCTTTTTGCATAAAGATGCCTCATCATCTTATCGGCATTAGGAATGTCAGAAAAATACTTTGTGTCAAGGTCATCTGTCCATCTAAGAACATACGAATACAAGCATTCTCCTTTGGTATCATAGACCATTTTCACACTATCAAAAGTCACAACCGTCCAGCATTTCTCTGGCAAATTAAAGATGTAAGGGTATAACCATTCATGGTCGCACTTTCCATAAACAATTGACAATACATTATCTTTTTGTCCACAAGCCTCAATGTGCCCCACTGCACGCTTGGGCAACTCTAAATGTCCTGACCTTAAACTGCTACACCCGACAGCAACCAGAACAATCGCCGTCATGGATAACAATACAGTCCTTTTCATATTCCCCCAATTATATCATCTTGAGGAAGCCCACCTCTTTATCTGTCAGCTCACGCCAGCGGCCGCGAGGGAGGTCTTTCTTGGTGAGGCCTGCGAAGACGACACGGTCGAGTTTGTGGACCTCATAGCCGAGGGCCTCAAACAAGCGTCGCACGATGCGGTTGCGTCCGCTGTGCAGCTCCACACCCACAACACGCTTGTCGATGGTACCACCGTTGGCAGCATACTGAATATCATCCACATGCATAGGGCCATCCTCCAACTCTATGCCTTCAAGTAATTTCTTCATATCCTCCTTAGTAACAGGCTTATTGAGTTCCACCTGGTAAATTTTATACACCTGCGTAGAAGGATGTGTGAGGCGCTTGGCCAGCTCGCCGTCGTTGGTGAAGAGCAGCAGACCTGTGGTGGCGCGGTCGAGGCGGCCAACAGGATAGATGCGTTCGGCGCAGCATCCGTCCATAAGCATCATCACCGTGCGGCGCTCCTGCGGGTCGTCGGTGGTGGTGATGAAACCCTTGGGCTTGTTGAGAAGAAAGTAGCGGAGTTTCTCACTGCGGAGCTTCTCGCCACCGTAGGAGACCTCGTCGCCCGGAAGCACTTGATAGCCCATCTCAGTGACCACTTTGCCGTTGACCTTCACACTGCCGGCGGCAATGAGTTCGTCGGCCTCACGGCGCGAGCAGATGCCGGCATGGGCGATATACTTGTTAAGCCGCATAGCCCCCTCGGGGTGGGGCTCCTTCGGTTTTTGCGGGCCTACAGGTTTTTTACCTGACGGGCGAGTGCTTCTGGTTTTCCTACTATAACTGGTATCTCTGCTATCCCTCGTAAAACTAGGTTTTCTTGTTTCACTAGTTTTTTGGGCATCGCCAGTCTTACGAGTTTTATTCTGTGGCTTAACGTTGTCTTTCTTAATCATTGTCGCTATTTTTTCCATGATAACTCTAAAAAAAACAATTTATTGTATCACTGCTATATTTTTAAAAAGATTCGCGTACAATAATAATAAGGCACAAACGTTATTAAGATTAAAGGTTAACGTTTAACGGTTAAAGAGGCTGACACAGCCTTTCTTAAATCATAATTCTTTAAACTTTAAACCTTAAACTTTAAACCTTAAACTTTAAACGTCAAACGTTATCAAGAAAGATAATTGGAAACTAAGATTATGAAACACATTCTCCCTTCAACCACCTTACTCACCTTTCTTTTCTTCATTTCTATCAGCACCTATGGGCAAGACCCCTTGATTATGAAAGAGGACATGCCTAATGCAGTAATCTTTCTGCCAGCGCCACCTGACACTGCGTCAGCGGCCTTCGCCTACGACAAAGCCCAGTATCGTTGGGGGCTCGGGCAGCGAAAAGACAGCGTGCGTTGTGCCATTGCTGTAAGCGATGCTGAATGGAGCATGGCAAATATCTGCCGCATATACAGCGATGCTATTGGTTTGACCATCAGCAAAGAAACCTCGCCAGCCATCTATGAGATGCTCAGCATTGGATTGATGACAACCGATCAAGTGGGTAAACTTCCCAAAGAACACTATATGCGCACACGCCCCTATGTCTTCTTCGACGAGCCCACCATCGTGCCCAATGACGAGGAAGAACTGAGTCACAACGGCTCCTACCCTTCCGGCCACACCATTCTTGGATGGAGTGCTGCCCTGCTGCTCACCGAACTGGCTCCCGAGCATGCCGACGCCATCCTGACCATCGGATACAGGTTTGGCCAGAGCCGCGTCATTGCCGGATTCCATTGGCAAAGCGATGTCGACGCCGGCCGTCTCTGCTCCAGTGCCGCCGTCGCACGACTTCATGCCGACCCTCGCTTTCTCGTCCTCATGGAGAAGGCCAAGAAAGAGTACACGAAGTTAAGAGATTGGAGATAAGAGTTAAAAATGGCTGACGCACTGCTCACAGTAGAAAACCTCACCAAGAGTTTCGGCGACAAACTGCTCTTCGAAGACATCTCCTTCGGCATCAACGCAGGACAGAAGTCGGCCCTCATTGCCCGCAATGGATACGGTAAGTCGACCCTGCTCAATATCATCATGACGGCCGCTGGACAACGTGGTTACAATACGCTGCAGGACAGTGGTAAGATTACCTTCCGAGGCGATCTAAAGCTCGCCTACCTACCCCAAAGCCCCGAGGCCTACCCCCAACAGATGGTGCGCGATTTTGTCTACGATGTACAAAAGCCCGAGACAGAGGACGAGTGGACTTTCGAACAGCGGATGGAGGAAATTCTGAGTCGCATGAAGGTCGACAGCCTCCTTGACCGCCAAATGGAGACCCTCAGCGGTGGCGAGCAGAAGAAGGTTGCACTATGCCGACTGCTGATGGACGACTGCAACCTGCTCATCCTCGACGAGCCTACCAACCACCTTGACATCGAGATGATCGAATGGCTTGAGGAATTTCTCTCGCGCCAACGACTCGCCATCCTTATGGTCACCCACGACCGTTACTTCCTCGACAACGTCTGCGACAATATCTACGAACTCGACAACGCGCGACTCTATCATTACAAAGGACATTATGATTATTATTTAGAGAAGAAAGCCGAACGCGAGGCCAACGAGCGTGCCGAAGTGGCGAAAGCCCGTAGTCTCTACCGCACCGAACTCGAGTGGATGCGCCGCATGCCACAGGCTCGTGGCACCAAAGCGCAAGCCCGCATCGATGCTTTCTACGAGTTGGAAGCCAAAGCTCACACGCGCTTCGACGAGACCCGTCCCCAACTCACCGTGAAGACCGAGCGCATCGGTGGAAAAATCCTTGAACTGTACAACATTACCTATTGCGTTAATGCGCCAAAGCGTAATTGCGTTAGTATTGATGCGCCAGCCACTAATACATTAACGCATTCACACATTAACACATTAATCGACGATTATAGTTACGTATTCAAAAAGGGAGAAAAGATTGGCATTGTGGGCCCCAACGGCGTAGGGAAGAGTACATTTCTGAATATCATCACAGAGAAACTAAAACCCACCAGCGGGCGTGTTGTTGTTGGACAAACCATCCAGTTTGGATTCTACACACAAGCGGGCTTGAGCGCACCTGCCGACCGACGTGTCATCGACTTGGTAAAAGACATCGCCGAAGAGATAGAATTGGACAACGGCAAGAGCATGTCGGCACACCAGTTCCTCACCTACTTCGGATTCGACGGCACGACGCAGTACAACTACTTCGGCAACCTCAGCGGTGGCGAGAAGCGGCGACTCTACCTGCTGCAGATTCTCATGGCCAACCCCAACTTTCTCATCCTCGATGAGCCCACCAACGACCTCGACATCTACACCTTACAGATTCTGGAGCAATTTCTCCAGACCTACAAAGGGTGTCTTATCATCGTCTCGCACGACCGTTCCTTTATGGATCATATCGTCGACCATCTCCTCGTGTTCGAGGGCAATGGCAAAATAAAGGACTACCACAGCAACTATACGCAGTACCGATTAGAGAAGGTGAAAGGTGAAAAGTTAAAGGTGAAAGAAGAAAAAGCTCAAAAGGTCAACAATAAAGTTTCACCCCACAGCTCTCAACTATCACCTAAACGGAAGGCCACCTACAAGGAACAAAAAGAATACGAATCACTCACCACTGAGATTGAATCACTTACCACAGAAAAGGCCACCCTTGAACAGCATCTTAGTGACGGCGCAATGACCGACCCAACAGAAATCATGAAAGCCTCTACCCGCATCGGTGAAGTGATTGCTCTTCTTGACGAAAAAGAGCTCCGTTGGCTTGAACTCGACGAGATTATTAACTAAGGTCATTCCGTATTTTTCATATTTCAATTATATTTTTTTGTGTATATTTGCAGTTTGTATAGAAATTATTATTAACAATTAAAATTACAGAATATGAAACGTTTATCTATTATTCTTGTATGTTTCGCCTCGCTGGCATTCACTTCTTGTGGCATCCTTGGTTCGGCAGCTTCATCAAACACAGCAGCCACCTCCATGGGCCAGACCTGCGGCAGCGCAATACTCGGTCTCTACAACTCGTACAAATCCACAGGCACCATCAACCTCACCTCTGGCAACAACCTTTCCAACGCCCTTGCGCTGGCCACTGCCTACACCCAGATTAAAGCCAACAAGGACAACTCGAGTTACCGTAAATCTTTCGCCACTGGCCTTGTCATGTCATCTGCCGGTCTTATCACCAACCATAATTCCAACGAATTTATCAACCTCCTGCTGACATGTAGCGGACTTGCCAACGTCAGTTCGAGCAACACCTCCCAACAGAACCAGCAAGCCGCATCTGCTCCTGTCATTAGCCTCATTAAAGCCGTTGATAAAAAATGAACAATCAAGTTCTCGACAATATGAAAGCGCGACGCAGTTGCCGCGCTTTTTCTTCACAAATGCCCGAACGCGCACTCCTTGAGAAGATTTGCGAAGCTGGCACATGGGCTCCCACCGGTCACGGGAAACAGAGTCCGCTGATTGTAGCCATCACCAATAAATCGCTACGCGACCGTCTCTCGGCAATGAATGCCCGCATCTGGAATGAACTCACCATCGCTCGAGGAGGTGTGGCGCACGAAGGCATCGACCCTTTCTATGGCGCCCCTGTTGTACTGCTTGTACTTGCCGACCGTTCGGTACCCACCTACCTCTATGATGGTTGTGCCGTGCTTACCAATATGGCCAATGCCGCCGAAGCCGTGGGACTGGCCTCATGCTGGATACACCGCGCCAAACAAGAGTTCGACTCCGAAGAAGGCAAGCAAATTCTGAAAGAACTTGAAATCGAAGGCGACTATGAGGGCATCGACCATTTAGTCGTCGGCTACCCTTCAAAGCCCATCCCCTCTCCCCTGCCCCGCAAAACCAACTATATCCGCTGGGCGGAATAACAGATAATTGTATAAAAGAAGAGGGGCTTCTGATAGAAGCCCCTCTTCTTTTATAATAGAACCTTTAGTCCTGGATGGCTTTGATGCCGGGGAGGACTTTGCCTTCGAGGTATTCGAGCATGGCGCCACCGCCAGTGGAGACGTAGCTCATCTGGTCGGCGATACCCATCTGCTTGACGGCAGCCACGCTGTCGCCACCGCCCACGGCGGCGAAGCAGCCCTTCTTGCAGCTCTCAGCCACGCTCTGGGCGATGGCCTTGGTGCCCTTGGCGAAGGTCTCCAACTCGAAGACACCGGCGGGGCCGTTCCAGAGGATGGTCTTGCTATTCATCACGATGTCGTGGATGGCCTTGCAACTCTCGGGACCGCAGTCCATACTCTCCCAACCGTCGGGCACCTCGCCGGAGGCGACAATCTGGGTGTTGGCGTCGTTGCCGAACTTGTCACCGATGACGCTGTCGACGGGCAGATAGTACTTCACGCCCTTCCCGTCCATGCGGCGCATCAGTTCGCGGGCCAGGTCAAGTTTGTCGTCTTCGCAGATAGAATTGCCAATCTTGCCACCGAGGGCCTTGGTGAAGGTGTAGCGCATGCCGCCGATGATAATCATATTGTCGACCTTATCGAGAAGATTCTCAAGGATACCAATCTTACTGCTGACCTTCGAGCCACCGATGATAGCGGTAAAGGGACGCGGAGGATTCTGCATGAGCTTCTCAAGGTTACGCACCTCGTTCTCCATGAGGAAACCGAAGTATTTGTCGTTGGGGAAGAACTTGGCTATGACAGCCGTGGAGCTGTGCTCACGGTGAGCAGCACCAAAGGCGTCGTTGATGTAGCAGTCGCCGAGAGCGGCCAACTGACGGGCGAGGTCCTCGCCACCCTTGGTCTCTTCGGGATAGAAGCGGATGTTCTCAAGGAGCATCACTTCGCCACCCTTCAGCTCTTTAGCCATTGCCTCGGGCTTGCCGCTACCGAGGAGTTCCTGGGTGAACTTCACGGGACGGTTCACGAGGGTCTCAAGATATTTGGCCACAGGCTCGAGGGTCAACTCGGGCTCGAAACCACCTTTCTTGGGACGACCGAAGTGGGCCATAATGATGATGGCGGCGCCGTCTTTTAGAAGTTTCTCGATGGTGGGCATCGACTCACGCATACGGGTGTCGTCGGTGATCTGCTTTTGGTCGTTCATAGGGACGTTGAAGTCGACACGGAGGAGGACTTTACGACCTGCAAAATTGATATCTTTAATACTTTTCATGTTATAAATTGTTTGAATGGTTGATTGCTTGATTGTTTGAGTGGTTGATTGTTTGATTGCGTCAGCCACTCATGCATTAACGCAATCAAGCAATCAAACATTAATCACGCTTCCTTATGGTGCGGCTCTTCCACCGCCATGCCGATGTAGAGCGAGGTGAGCATGGTGAAAACGAAAGCCTGCAGATAGGCCACCAAACATTCCAACAGCGAGATAAAGACACTGAAGAAGATGCTCACCACCGTCACTCCGCTACCCACAAGGGTGCCAAAAAGATTGCTGAGGATAAAGATGAGGAAGATAAATCCGAGGATGACAATATGGCCGGCGGTCATATTGGCAAAGAGACGAATCATCAGTACGATGGGTTTGGTAAAGACACCCATTAATTCCACCAAGGGCATCAGCGGGAATATCTTTAGCCAAGCGGGAACACCCGGAGTGTTGAAAACATCGGTCCAGTAATGACGGTTACCGCTGATATTGGTGATTAGGAATGTGATAATCGCCAGTGTGGCGGTGACCGCAATGTTTCCGCTGATATTGCCACCCGCCGGGAAGATGGGTATCAAACCCAAAATGTTGCTGAAGAAGATGAAGAAGAAGAGAGTAAGCAGATACGGCAGATATTTCTGGTATTTGGCTTCACCTATCATCGGACGAACAATATCGTCCCTCACGAATACCACCAGCATCTCCACAAGACTTTGCAGACCTTTAGGTGCTTGGTTGGGGCGCTTCTTATACCCCTTCTTTGTCACCATTACGATGATTATCAGAAGGGTAACAGACACCATAATGGCTGCCGCCGTCTTGGTAATGGAGAGGTCGAAAGGCTTGCTCACCACACCATTGGCGTCGGTATAGACAATCTCCTCCTTCTCCGACCCACCGCCCACAAGGCTATAGCCCTTGTAGGAGGCGTGACCGTGCTCGAACTTCGACGACATGAAGATGTCCAGATGTCCGTCGTTGATAAGGATGACAGGCAGCGGGATAGCCACGGCGTGGGTCTCGCCGTCCGAGACGTAGTCGAACAGATGCCACGAATGGGCGTCGGTGACATGTCCAATAATCTCCGAACCGGCATCGATTTCATTGCTCTCCTCCGCTCGGGAAGTGAGAGGAAGAGCCATGAAGAATGCCGCTACCCAAAATACAAAAAACTTTTTCATACCATTACAGATAATATTATCATAATCCTCACTCCTTCACCACCGCAGTATTATTGAAAATGTCAATCTGAAGAGTGTCGAACAGTCCCAGTTGATTGGTATCCTCCTTGCCTACCGGCAAGTCGGCGGCCTCACGCAGAGCCTGCTTCATCATGCGTTGAAGTGCCAACGGACGACTGACCCCTAGGGCTTCGGCATAGCGACCGAGCCGAAGGGCCTCACGCTCCGAGAGCGTGAGGGTATATTTCTTCGGCTTGATTTTCTTCGGTTTGCTCATTTCTGTGCTAACAATTCGGCAGGGGTATAACGCTGCAATACTTCTTCGGCCTTCTTGGACAATTCGGCATCCTTCAAAGTTTCCGAAGCAAATTTCTGCAGATAAGCGACAGCCTGGAGCGAGTGGATGAGTTCGCTCTCGACACCGGACTTCATTTCACCGGTGAAGCTGGCACAATACTTGGCCATTGCGCCGTGGTAATTGAATATCCAGAGCCATGCTTCCTTCACCTTGTCGATATGCTCAACGCCATAGATATTCATATAGATGTCCAAATACTGAGGCGGCAGGGTCTCGGGCAGGAAGTTCTTGTTGGGATAGTACTTGTGATACTGTTCCAACAACCTCATTGCAACATCGTTATGGCCGAGTTCGTTCTCCTCTCGGGCCAGTAGGGCTATGGTCTGGTAGAGCCTGGGGACAAACTGCTCGCGGCTGACGGGGTCGATATAGATGTCCTTGTCGAGACTACCCCAACGTTTCACACTATTCAAGAAGTAGTCGGCCGAGGTCTCTGTATACGACCTCCAGTTGGAGACGGTTTTCTTGCACTGGGGACAGACACAACTCTGTCTGTACCTAATGCCACAACTCTCACAGGTGAATATACGATCCGAACGGTAAGGCACGAGCTTATAGTTCAAGCCATCCATGATGCTATACTCCATGATGTCAGGGAAAATCTTGTCGATACCCGACTGCTTGGGATAGCCGATATTGATGTCGCGCATAAACTTATTGGTGCCGACAATGTCGAGCAGCATCAGCTCGTGACGGCCAAGGGCACCTCTCTTGATTTCCCAACGAATCACGGAGTCGACACTTCCTACCAAGTCGGCGGGGATGACACCGGCTTTCTGAAGTGCGGGAATGTCGAGAGTAATCTGGAAGCGGTTGGTAGGCAGTACCAGGATTTCGTCGCCAGCCATCGTGCGGCGCATGTACTTTCCTGGATTGTCGCGCACCTCTGCCAGTACCTCCGTGACTTCACGGTAGTTGCCCGACTGCTCGAGCGCCACCTGATCCTGACCCAATCCATAGAAGTCCTTGGTGAGTGTGAAGGGCAGCGGATCGCTCTCGTAGAGTTTATTGAAGAGTTGCTCGACATACCAGTACATACCCGACAGGGTGTAGTTGAGGATACGCACATCGGTGCGCGTGCCCTCCACCTCTTGAGCGTACCAGAGGGGGAAGGTGTCGTTATCGCCGAAGGTGATAAGAATGCCGTTTTTCTTCACACTGTTCAGGTAGTTCTCTGCAAAGTCGCGTGCGGCGGTCTTTTCGCTTCGGTCGTGGTCGTCCCAGTTCTGACATGCCATCAGGCAGGGGACGGCGAGGAAACTCACCACGAAGACCACAGGCATCACCACCTTGTACACCTTCTCTTTCTTCTGCTTGAAGAGGTCACTCACCCATTCTGCTAATCCCATCACTCCGAGGCCAATCCAGATGGCGAAGAAGCTGAAGGAACCGACAAAGGCATAGTCACGCTCACGCGGCTGGCAAGGAGGCATATTCAGGTAGAAGGCAATAGCCATACCCGTCATAATGAACATCAGCACAACAATGAATGCGTCATTCGGATGTTTCACCACGTGGTAGATCAAACCTATCAAACCGAGCAGCAGTGGCAGCAAGTAATAGACATTACGCGACTTGTCGTTAGCCATAAAGTCGGGCAGGTCGCTCTGCGGGCCCAGACGGGACTCGTCGATAGCGTTGATGCCGCAAATCCAATTGCCTTTCAGATAGTCACGTGTGCCATCGGTATTGAAATAGTGGCCCTGTTGGTCGTTCTGACGGCCGGCAAAGTTCCACATAAAATAGCGCCAATACATCCAGCCAAACTGGTAGCGGTTCATGAAGGTGAGATTGTCACCCATGGTGGGCTGGCTGCCATCGTAGGTATCGGTCCAGTAGCGGTAGTACAACGGATGGAGATCGCGCTGTGTACTCCACATGCGGGGCAGGAAGTGCGAGGGAGTGTTGTAGACGTACTTCATATCGTAGGCGGCGGCGATATAACGGTCGTTGCCGTTTTCATCCGTACCGCGCACATATTTCGTATAGCCCTTCTCCATATCGACGGGATTCTCGGTGTAATAGTGACCCGTGAGCAGCGGAGTCTCACCATACTGCTCACGACCGAGATAGGCGCGCATAGCCACAGCATCTTTCGGGGCGTTTTCGTTAAGCGGCGTATTGGTGTTGGCTCGAATGACAAGGATGAAGAAGGTGGAATAGCCGATGACCAGCATGGCAAAACTCATGATGGCGGCATTCAGCACCGGACGTTTCTTCTTCTGCGAGAACCACAACCCCCAAATGACCAAAGCAACCAGCAGGGCAAAGTAGAAGATGGTACCGCTATTGAAGGGCAAGCCCAGAGTGTTGACGAAGAAGACATCGAAGGCCGAATCGAGATTCACGATGCCAGGGATGATGGCCCAAAGAATCAGCGCCAGCGTGACAAAAGAGAGGACACCTGTGAGCAGGAATCCTTTCCAGGTCACCTTGGGCCACTTCTTGAAGTAAACCACATAGAAGATGGCGGGGACCGTCAAGAGGTTCAACAGGTGGACACCGATGGCCACACCCACCAGCAGGCTGATGAGCACAATCCAGCGCATCGAGTGTTTGTCGTCGCTCTGTTCTTCCCATTTCAGGATAGCCCAGAAGACCAACGCCGTGAAGAAGCTCGACATAGCGTAGACCTCACCCTCGACAGCGGAGAACCAGAAACTGTCACTGAAACAGTAGGCGAAAGCACCCACCAGACCAGAAGCGAAGACCGCCCAAGTGCGAGCGTCCTTCAAAGAAACATTCTTCGGGTCGGGAAGCAGATGCTTGGCCAAGAGGGTGATACCCCAGTAAAGGAACATGATGGTCAAACCACTGCAGACCGCCGACATCACGTTGACGGCATGAGCCACATCGGCTTGGTCGGAGAACATCGAGAAGAGACGTCCCAACAACTGGAACGAGGGGGCTCCCGGGGGGTGACCCACTTGCAACTTGTTAGCTGTGGCTATATATTCGCCACAGTCCCACCATGAAGCGGTAGCCTCAGCGGTCATAATATACACCGCACAGGCCACAACGCCCACTACCAATCCCAGGATGTTGTCCACCAAGTGGTAGCGTTTGAGCCCGCAGCCCTCGTTTTCTACGGGCTGAGACTCTACAGTCTTCTTCCAAGCCGGACGACCCACGACGGCGTTCTTGCTCTCTTGCGAGAACTTCACGGCCTCGTAGACTCCGTAGGCGAGGCAGAGCAGTCCGACGAATGTCCCGAACGCCCCCAACCCCATCGAGAAGACCAGCATTCCCAGTATCATCACCAGGATGCCACGCGTCAGGCTTGGATTTGTCAGTTTGAATTTATCCATATCGTTTAATTATTGTTTTTCAGGATTCTTTAATTGCTAAACATTAAACGCTAACCATTATCTCTCAAAATGGGCATCGTCATGCAACGTGCGCCACCGCCGGCTCTGGGTAGCTCGCTTCCCGGGAAAGCAGCGACGAACTTCTCATAGTCTTTCATGTTCACCTTGCCACTCACAATATCTTCGGCATTGAGCACTGCGAAACCTGCCTTGTCCAACGCCTCGATGGTCTGCGTATTTCGGCGGTAACCGATAATCTTGCCATCGCCCATCGAGAAGAAATTGCAACCCGAATGCCATTGCTCGCGCAACTGCACCCACGGGTCGCTGCCACCACCAATCACAGGCTCAATGTCCCAACCCAGATGCTCCAGGCCCTTCACAATGTTGGGGAATTTCTGGTAGGTGATATTGCCACCTTCAATAGAGATGAGCGTGGTGTCCTTGCCGGCAAAAAGACCTGTTTTCTTCAACATCGGCTCGAAAGCCATGCATTGATGCTTACCCAGGAAGGTGAAGACCATATCGAGGTGGATGAAACTCTCGGGACTCTTGGGCAGTTCCTGTACCAAGATGTTGAATTTCTCACGTTCTTTGGCAAAAGTCTGCGCCAGATATTTGATACCCTTGGTGTTGGTACGGATACCTTGACCAATGCAGAGCAGGTCGGGCGAAGCAATCTGCACATCGCCGCCCTCAGTGCGGGCATCGCGATCCCAAGCCATAGCGTTGAGGGTTTCCACTTTGAAGAAATGCTTGAAGATAGCCTCGTAGATAAGGGTCTCGCGCTCACGAACCTCGAAACTCATCGAGTTAATCAACACGCGATTGTAAACCGTCGAAGAGGCATCGCGGGTGAAGAAAAGATTGTAGAGCGGCTTCAAAAGGTAACGCTCCTCTCCCCCATCCCATTCCGGATCCTCATATCCTTCAATAAGAACATCCGCCAACTGCTTGGCATCGAAGCTCATCAGCTGCTCGGCGAGTCCATCGTCGCAATTGTCCATATCGCAGCTCTCATAGACAAGGTGGCGGCGTATATCATTGTCTTTCAGTAGTTCTTCGAGAATATCTTCAACATAATAGACATTCGTCCACTTCTCAAGTACGCCGCAGAAATTCGAGTATTCGTTGTCGACGATGGGCTTGTTGAGGATGTCGCTATAGAGGGCGTGGGCGGCATTCAGCGGCGTCATGCGCTCAATCTCCACACCAGGTCGATGCAACAGCACAGCACGCAGTGTCCCGGTCTCGGAAGCCACATTTACCGCACAAGGAGTTATATTTTTATTACTCATTACTATTTTATTATTTAATACACAATAAGTTTACCCCTTTGGGGCAAATATTGTGAAAATGCAAATATACGAAAAAGATTCAAACCCTACAAAATCGGTCCAATATTTTTTCAACAATCTCCTTTCTCCCTATCAACACCGACCATGGTAGGAGTTGGTACGGTGTTGGTAGGGAGATGATACGGTGTTGATACGGTGTTGGTGTCGTTCTACGACTGACTACCAGCATCTTACAAGTTCACAAAAACAATAATAGCCTCAACACCAGAGGATTGAGGCTATTTCTATGCTTATAACTTATTGATTTTCATTTCACGGTCAAACGCTGCGCGGGGGCGATAGCGCGGAACTCAGGGGCGTACATACACTGCATGGTAACGGGGCCGGCGAGGAAGGTCCCTGGATTGGTGACATAGACCTCATACTCAACAACATACTTGCCTTTCTCGAGGCGGTTGATGTAGCAATGGGTGGCGGTATTCTTAACATCGACATAGTAGCGAAGTCCGTCATTCCAACACCAACCGGCGCGGGTGCTCAGGGGTTCGACGCAGGAAGGACGTCCGTCGATGAGTTCAAGGTACTCCATCGTTCGGTCGCAGGAAATATCGATGCGGACCTTGATGCGGTCACCCACCTTTAGTGAGGTAGGAGGTTGGAGGTCGGAGGTTGGAGGTTGAATTGTCTGACCTCTTAATTCATACCTCCGACTTATCGTGATGCCGCTCTCGGAAGAGGGTATCTTGTCCATATCGTCGGTGTACTGGAAGTAGACAGAGCCCCAAGCGATACCAGAAGTGTTCTTGCGGAGAGTGATGGTGCTGTCGCCGAGGGCGATGATGCTGTCGAGCGCAGGTCCTTCCCAGCGCTGAGAGCGGTAGCCTTCAAGGCCTTCGGAGGGTGCCGAGAGGCCGATGCCGCAGAGGGTCATCGTGGTGCTCTTGAGGGCCTCAATAGAGGTTGGAGTTTGGAGCGTCTTACCTCCTACCTCATACCTCTTACCTATCATCAAAGCGCTGATGGCTTCAACGGTAGCGCGATCATTGCCCCAGTGGGAGGTCTGCTTCTGCTTGAGGAGCCATTGCTGCATGAGAGCGATAGAGAGAGTATCTTGTGGGACAACTTCGCGGAAAGCCTGGATGAGAAGGGCTTGGGTCTCGATGGGACGCTCGTACCAGCACCAGCCGCTACGGTTGTCGCGCCAGTACATACCCATCTCGTCATTTACCAGACACTTCTCCTTGAGGCGACGGATGAGGTCGCGAGCGGCCTTCTTGTCCCCGTGACGCTGGAAGATAAGGGCCAGTTGGGCCTGGGTGTAGAGTCCGTTGTATTTTCTGTAGTTCTTCAAAGCGTTCTTGTAGTAGAACTTATACGCCTCCGTAGTGCCCTTTCCATAATACGAACGGGTGTAGAGATAGTCGATGTTGTCGGGTTCCCATTTGTATTTCTTCAAGTAGGGCTTGATGTATTTCTCGTAGTGGCGCTGCTCCTCGCGATCAACGTAGGAAAGAGATTGCTTGATTGCTTGATTGTTTGATTGTTTGAGTATGGAGAGTCGTTTGAGTACCTGCATGGTGACCCAAGTGGAGCTTTCGCCCTCGGGCATCCAACTCCAACCACCGTCGGAGTTCTGACGAGAGGCAAGCTGGGCATTCAGTTTGGAGAATTCCTCCGAAAGACGGGCAGAGTCGAAGTAGTTGGCTATAGCTTGTCGTTGTTCCACCTCGGCTTCCGCATCGCGGAGCCACGGGGTAGCCTCAAGGAGCGTCTGCTTGACATCCTCATTAATCTTCAAACGGGTATTGGCGGTGTCAGCTAGTTTTCCTAGCATTTCTATAATATCTAGTTTTTCTAGTATTTTATTGGCAAGAGTGTTGACATAGAGGCTGTTGGCAAGATAGAGCGTAGAGGGGTTCTCCTGCTCCTTGAGATAGGGCATCGACTTGATGGCAAGCCATACGGGATTGCTGACCAGCTCGGCACCGAGGAAATGGGGCGTTGCTGTGGAGGTGAGAGGTGAAAGATGAAAGGTGAATTTCTTTTCGCCCTTGCCGTTGATATACACCGGTTGCGAGAGGGTGACGGCCTGCCGGTCGGAGACAACGGGAATCTGGCCACGTTCTCCGTCGCTATATTTCCTATCGGCGAGGGCGCCCCCTTGGGCTACGGCAGCAATCTGGTAGGTAGCCACATAGACGTTGTTCGGCACCAAGATGGGGAAGGTCACCTGGGCAGCATCTTTCACAGTCACCTGACGGTGCTGAAGGGTGATGGTATCGCCCGTGGCGGCGTCGGTAAGAAGGAGGGTAACGTCAACCTCCTGCGGAGTCGAAATCGGCTCCACAAGCACCACCTTGGCCATGAGCACGATGCTGTCGCCGTGACGCAGGAAGCGCGGGATATTGGGCTGTACCATCAGGGATTTCTGGGTAACGAGAGTGCGCTCGAGCGTGCCGCTCTTGAGGTCGTCGGTATAGGCAAGCCCTTTGACCTTCCAACGGGTAAGAAGTTCCGGAACGGTGAAGCGATAGGTGGCGGTACCAGTGCTATCGGTATGGAGGCCGGCGACGAAGAAAGCATAGGTGTTGAGGTTGGTGCGTACCTGTACGGGCTGCTGCACGGTGCCGCCGTCGCTATAACCTATTCCGCCTACTGCGGCAACAATGCTCTCCACAGAGTTACCCGGCATGCGCTGGATGTCGTCGCTAGAGATTCGCTTTCCCGATTCTGGAGAACCAATCTCTATCACGGGCACCTTCTCCTCCACGATTTGGACTTCTTCGAGGTTGGTGGCAGTAGGATGAAGTTGGATATCAACCACCGTGAATCCTGTAGACAGCACTTTGACGCCTGTCCTCTTGTAGCTCTGATAGCCAACTGTGGCCATCTCGATGTCGTATGTTCCTTCTTTGAGGTGTTTGATGATGTAAACGCCATCGAAATCCGTGGTACCACCCGATACCAGTTTACCATTTTGCTTGACAATAACGTTGACGAAAGGAAGTGTTTCAGCCGTTTTCTCGTCGGTGACGGTACCCTTGAGACATCCCGTAGCAAGAGAATCCACCTTGGCGTTGGAGACCATACCGTCTTCTCCTCGGGCAGTTGAAGATACTTCAACAACATGTGCTGATTTTCTCCAACGATACCCACCATAGGAGAAAAAACCCTGCTTTAGGATGAATCCAAGGGTTTCAGGGCTGTAACCAATCTCCTTTTTGCTATCGGAAAAAGCATTGTAAGGGATACTACTGAATCCAAGAGTCAACCAATCCGAATAACCCCTACCGTGATTTCCACGCCATGGGTAAAGCGACCACGAACCATCGGAGTAGCCATAGGAGGAGAGGGCGTCATCGAACATAGTCATTATGAGCGTAGACAATGGATAATCTGTTTTGATGGTCCATTCTTCCTGCTCGCCGGGCTGCAGTTTGTCGCGGAAGGTGGCGATGTCGACTTTTAGTGCTTTGTGGGAGAAGGGGACATTGATACTCATACTCTTGTTACAAACAACACCTTTTTTTACGGCTGTCAGGCTTATCGAGAAGCCTCCAAGGAGAGAGGTGTCGACAGGAATGGAGAGTTGCTTGATGGTGGAGCCGGCAGGGAGCCAGCGGCTGTCTCGTTCCACACCGTCAGGGCCTGTGAGGGTGTAGAAAATGTGCACATCGTCGAAAGCGGAAGCATAGCTGAGGGTGATACGGTCGCCCACCTCGCACGAGGTAGAAGAGAATTCGTACCAGAAGAGTTCATTAGTGGGCTGTGGCTGTACACGACGCTCATTGGGGAGGGTCAGCGTGGTGTAGGTGGTATCGGAGAGGTCATCAATGCTGACGACGATGCGATAGACTCCCGACTTCATCTTGCTTTCGGGCAGGGGAACCGTTTGAGAGAACGAGTTCCCATCGGCGGTATGGCTGACATTGTAGGCCCATTCGACCGCACGGTTATTGAAGTCAATTTCGTCGTAGGTATAGTAGAATCCGGGGAAATGTTCGTGGAACTCCTCGCGTGTAAGTGTATGGGTAGCTCCAGCAAAGTTATAATACAGAGGATGAGCCAATAGTGGTTTGGCAGCAGCCAAGCGCTGCACAGTAACATTGACAGTGCCCTTGACCGGGTTATAGTTAAGATCGGAGAGACTATAGGAAATGGAGGCAAGACTCGAGGTATTGTCCTTGACACTCGAGAGAGAAAGTATACGGTTTTGGAAACCGATACGGAAATCTGTGGTAGCGTAATGAGTTTCACCATTAATGTCGGTCACCTCGACCATAACCTCGAACTGGAAGTTGGGCTTAAGCGAGAGGTCAATAGCGCTGTCGGGCTCTGGAGTGAAGGTGATGTCGAAAGTGCCGTCGGCTGAGACTTGGAGGGTGTCGGAAGCCACTTCCTTTATGCTAATGAGGGATCCGTATCTCCAATCGTAACAGTCTCGGTTAATCGCATACAACACACGGGCACCAGCCAGAGAGGCACCGTTATAGGCTCGGGCGATACCCCGAATGGTATAAGGCTTGCCAAATTGCGGAACCTGGTGTTCGAAATCCGAATCGTCGTCAAGAGAGACCATGAACTTGGGTTGCTTATATTCTTCGACACGGACACGAATGCTCGACCTTATACTTTTTTCGAGAACACCTGTGGGAATAAAACATTCCACTGTCCAACTTCCTCCCAATGCATCGGCGGGAATCACAAAGAAGGCGGAAGCAAGACCATGGTCGTCGGTGGTAAAACCAAGAGTATCTTTCTGTTTGTAGTTAGGATCACGGAATCTGAATTCACCCTTAATTTTCGGGAGCACCTCCCCGTCGATACCGTCGGCCCGATAACAGAGTGCGGCGAAATGAACGGTATCACCGGGTCGATAAATGGGGCGATCCGACATCAGATTAATGCTCGAATGCATCTCGCGGTTGGAAGAAGACCCGCGATAATGATAGACATCCTTTTTAAATACAATGCCTCCCCGTTTGATTTTCAAGGTAATGGAAGAAGGTTTGCCCTTATAGTCCACACGACCGGTGGCATCGGAGTAGGCACTATCGATAAGGGTGGTATCGCTGCGGTTTTCTCTATAAAAATCCACACGCTGACCAATAATAGGAGTGCCGTTGTGGGCATCGAAGAGCTGAAAAACAGAACCATTTCTTGCTACCATCAAGTCGGTGGAGTGAATCTCGATATTGGCGCTCTGGTTGTCCATTTTGCCATCGGGAGAAGCCATGAGGAGATAGTGTCCCGTCGGAAGGGCCGGCATTTCGAAGTAGATGTTGTTCTCCCGATAGGTACCATCGTCAACCACATCGAGCTGCCATTGCTTTACTGGCTGGGGGAGTTTCTCAAAGAATTTTTTCGACCAATCGCCTTCGAATGGGTAGACAGCGAAACAGATACGTTTCAAATTCCTGTAGGTGAGGCCTTGGAGAGACGGCTGATCGGGATAAACTGTGGAGTTGTAACCAGACTGGAAATGGATACGGGCGGCACTTATCTCATTCTTGAGATTGATGCAAAGGGCTCCCCCATAGCTCTTGGGGGCCAGAGCAACAGCTGTATCGCAATAGTTGACGGCTTCGACATATCGCTGTACTGAATTAAGATAGTGAGCCATCTCGTAGTAGAAGGTCGTCAGCAAAGGGCTCTTGCTGCCACGATATTTGTTGATATACGTCTGGATGATTTTATCGTTGTAGGGCTGATTGTAGGCATCATGAATATCGTCCAACCACTCGAGGTCGAGACACATGCGGAGCTCTTCGGAGTCGTTGCTATGGAAATCCACCAGTTTCCGAAACAACTCAAAATATTCTTTCCCTGTAGAATGATACTGGTATCCATTTCCCAAGATACTACGCACAACGACATCATACACCGTCGGGGTGATATTGATGCTGCCTTCTTTAATATCTTCGGCAAAATCATCATCGAAATCACAAAAGCGAAGAATGCGGTCGGAGGGAGTGCGCTTCAGTACCTCCTCGTCGAGGAGCGCGCTGTCGTACACCCCGAGGAAAGCGTAGCAAATAGAACGCTCTACGGCATCGAGGCGAGGCAGGATGGCACGATAACGGGCACGGGTACTGTCGTAGTAATCTTCCTGGTATTCGGCGGCTGCACGGCTCATATACCATGCGGCCGTCAACAGTTCGTTGCTGTTACGGGTCTTCTTATAGACCGATTCCGCTTCTGTGTAGGCACTCTTATAGGAGCCTTCGTACAATAGTTTCTCAATCTTCATCCAGTCGGTTTGTGCATGCAACATATTGCCCATCAAACCCATCAGGCCTAACAGCCCCACTACAAACAACTTCTTCATAATATCTTTATTAAAAGAAAACCCCTACGGGGGGTAGAGGCTTTCAATTCATTATTCTTAATTATTAAATATTAATTCTTTCCGTCCTTTCCAGTAATAATCAACTCAACTTTGACGCTGCTGAATCCACCGCCTTTCTCATTGAGTGCGGCGGCGGCGGCACGTTTGATTTCGTTCTTGGTCATGCCGGCGGTGGATATGCGCGTGGCATCGATGCCGTGTTTGATAAACCAGTTCTTCACACTCTTAGCACGGTCGAGCGAGAGCAGCATATCTGCTTCTACATTCAAACCATAGCTCTGCACATAGCCCTTCACGAGAAAGTTCACCTCGGGATGATTGCGGAACATCGCCACATAATCCATCAGCACGGAGTCATAGTTGCCGATGAGGGTAGCCTCTCCGCTCTCGAAGTCGAGGTCATGGATGGGGAAGGTAGAACCGCGCTCGGTGCGCTCAAGGTCAAACTTCATAATGGTGTCACCGCGCTCCATCAGTGTGCGCGAATTGAACTCACGATAGACGGAGAAGTAGCCGTCGCGTTTGGCATACAGGAGGTAACTGTATCCAGGGATGAATTTGATGCGTCCACCGCGGAAATGCTCATCATTGATGAGGGTGCGCTCGCCCCCCTGACCTCCACGCTCAAGAATCATCAAGTTGACATCGACATATTTGCGGCTCTTGCGGTCATAAAAGACCACGATGGGCTCATAAGCGTTAACATGAACCGAGACCTTGATGGTGTGTCCTTGTCCATTGACGGTGCGGTTGTCGAGCACGATGTAGTACTCTTCGCCGGCACGCACGGGGATGGACTTGATGAATTTACCCGACTGCTTCTTGGTGAGCATCACGTCGGTGGCATCACAGAACATACCGATAGTGGGTTTTGAATCGGCCACAGGCTGATCCAGCGGAGGAAGGTCGTCGCCCAGCTTCGTGGTGGCAGCTCTGCGCTCGTTTTTGCGGGCTTCGGCTTCGGCCTTTGCCTTCTCCTTGTCGCTCCGCATAACGGTCTTGAACATTTCGGCACTATCGATATTGGCCATATTGATGGCCACAGGAGACACCTTGTTGAGCATCACCTGATTGGAGAAGTAGTTGCCGGTATTCTTATAGACGAGGAAATCGTAATCGTCCCACGGAGACTGCTGGTAGATAGCAATCTCAAGTTCTCCGTTGTAAGGAACGGTGAATTTATACCACACAGAGTTGTGCTCGCGCTCGAAAATATTGGGATGGGCCTTGTCGGCAACAATCTCCTGAATACGACCGGCACCATCGGGAGCGTTGGTGGGTCCATAGGGGACATCCATCTCAAGATTGATGGGGAAGAGGCAATCGTTGCTATTGGCGGGCAGTTCCACAAAAGCAGGCGCTGCGGGTACCTCTGTTTTCTTTTTCTTCTTGTCAGTCTTCTCAGTCTTTGCCTTCGAAGATTTTTTCTTCTTCTTCGTCTGTGCCTGCACATCGACGGCACCGAAGACGAGGGCACAAGCGAGAAAAGCGACCAAAAAATGTTTCATTTTATGCATAAAAAAACACTATATTTCTCGATGCAAAAGTAATAAAAAAAAATGTTACATAAAAATAAAAATCCTTATTTTTTTACAAACTACTGATAATTAACAACTAAAGTTTAAGTGTTAGGGGTTAAAGTTTAAGGAAAGTCAATGTTTTTTTGCCAGTTATGAAAGTTTTCGTACTTTTGCAGTACTAAAAAAGTGAAAGAAACCAAGAGTGAATCAAGAATTAAGAATTAAAAACTAAGAAATTAGGGGTCCCAATAAAAAAGAAACGTCAAACCTTAAACTTTAAACGCCATGAAACGCATCGCAATCTTAGTAGCACTGGCTCTCCTGAGCCTCGAAGTTTCCGCTAGGTCAATCCACTACTTCACCTACAGCCAAGCCGCCAGAACGGTCAGTTACCTCAACGCTCAGAACGAGATGATGATTTACTTCGGCTACGAGTATGAGCTGCCTACCTACGTGCTTATCAACGAGGTATGGATGGAGCGAGTCAACTCCTCCTACTACGAGCTCTGGGTCTACGGCTACGATGCCTACACCGGCGACGAAATCTATATGCCACTCGATTTGGAAGGCGTCTGGCTGTACAGCGCAGGACACATGTACAACGCAGCCCAATACCTGCGGTTCAGGGTCGATGTGCGCAGACATTCGCTGACCTGGTACATCCCACCCTATAGCCCCTACACCCGCGTGGTACACAGGCACGGATACAGTCGCACCTACCACTACGACATACACCGTCATGGTTGGATGCCCCCTGCCTACACCTACGGTCCCGGTATGCCTCCGCCTCCCCTGCCCTACTACTACATGCGTCACCCCAGCACTTCGGCCCCCATGCCCACTGGCACTTGGACCCCCGGCAGCAGCAAACCGACAATCAACACCGCCGAGATGACCCGAGACCACAACCCCTCTACGGGCACACAAGTGAGAAGTAGCCATACGAGCAGCAGCTCCTCCTCCACAAACCGCTCCGTCGGAGGTTCGCGCGGCGGCACCAGCACCGGAACCCCCGCCTCACGCAGCACCACTGAGACCCGAGGCACCACCACTCGCGGAACGTCCGAAACCCGTAGCACCAGCGAAACTCGCGGAACTACCGAAACTCGTGGAACATCCACCACTACCACCCGCAGCACCACCCCCACCCGCTCGACTGTAGAGCCCCGCTCCTCCGAACGCGGCACCACAACCACCCCGACGACCCGCTCCTCTGAGCGCAGCACTACCACCGCCCCCACCACTCCGACGTCCCGCAGCTCCTCAACAACGACCCGCAGCTCTGAGCGCAGCGCCACAACCACTCCGACAACCCGTAGTTCCACGACATCTACCCGCAGCACTACTGGCACCCGCACTTCGGGTACCCGCGGCACCAGATAAAAACAAAAAAAGATGAAACCCTCTGAATTGCCACTGGCTCCCGACGGAAGCCTCTACCACATCAGACTCACGAGCAGCACCTTGGCCGACAAGGTGCTGCTTGTTGGTGACCCCGAAAGGGTCAATATGTTCAAAGAAATCTTCGACAACATAGAGTTCGAATCACAGAACCGCGAACTCCACGCGCTCACCGGCACCTATCACGGTAGCCGCATGACGGCCCTCTCCACCGGTATGGGTTGCGACAACATCGACATCGTTATGACGGAACTCGATGCTGCTGCAGACTCCAGACATCTGCAACTGGTTCGCATCGGCACTTCCGGTTCGCTGCAGGAGGAGATTGATTGCGGAAGTCATGTAGCTTCGCGCTACGCCATAGGTCTCGACGGTTTGATGAACTACTATCGCGAATGGGATTTTCCACTTCCTGAGATGGACCAACGCTTCATGGTACACATGGGCCTCAATCACCGTGTGGCCCTCCCCTACTGCGTCAAAGGCAGTGAGGTGCTATTAGACAAGATTGCCTCCGATATGCATCTCGGCATCACCGCCACCGCTCCCGGATTCTATGGTCCACAGGGACGCACCGTGCGCCTGCATCCCTCCATCGACAATCTCAACGAAAAACTGGCTTCGTTCTCCTACGACAACACTCTTGTGACCAACCTCGAGATGGAGACTTCGGCCATCTTCGGCTTCAGCCACCTCATGGGTCACGAAGCGCTTACAGTGTGCCTAATTATCGCCAACCGACCCAAAGGGACCTTTCTCAACGACTACCACCCCCAGATGCGCGAACTTGTCGGCACCGTGGTGGAAAGGCTGGCTTGATTATTTTAGATTAGGCCGCAGGAGTTTAATCTGCTCGTAAGCCTCGTTAATTCCCTTCATCTGCTCGGCTGCATTGCGTTGCATTTCTTCGCTCATGCCGGCCACACGGTCGGGATGGTACTTCATGGCCATCTTGCGGTAGGCTTTTTTCACCTCGTCGTCGGTAGCGTCTTTGGTGGTGCCGAGAACCTTGTAGGGATCTTTCTGATTGCTTGATTGCCTGAATGCCTGATTGCCTGAGTAGCTGCCACCTACATGACGCTCATAGATAGAAATATAGTCGCTTTGCGAAATACCCAGATACTGGGCAATGAGGCGCAGCATATTGAGTTCTGTCTGGTCAAACGAGCCGTCGGCACGCCCCAATCCGAAAAGGAAATCCACCATGTGGTAGCGCGTGTTATAGTCGGTATTGACCTTGATTTGCACACACACCTGGTTGATGGGGATATCCTGCTGCACCATCTGCTGCAACACCTTGAGCATCTCTTTCCCGCGCTCTTCTCCGTAGTTTTGCAGAAGGAAGGCTTTCACATAGTTGAGTTCACTTTTCTTCACCTGCCCGTCGGCCTTCATTACGGCAGCGATAAGCACCATCAAAGCGGCGTTGATATCAGCTTGGGTACCGGTATTGCGATAAGGACCATGATGCGTGGAGCCATCACCGACAAATGTCGACGAGGTGTCGAACGAACTACCGAGAAAGAACCCTAGCAAAGCTCCGATGGGACCACCCACTGCCCATCCCAATCCTGCAAATATCCATTTAGCAAAGCCCATGTAACAGTATACGTTTTAAGGTTAAAGATTAAAGAAGTTGACGGTTATTTCTTGGGGATAAAGTAACTGTAGATGATAGATTGAATATCGGTGCGGACATTCATTCTGGCCAGCAGGTTGGGGGTTGCCGAAGGATGTACGCGGTTGGAGAGGAAGACAAAAACAAGGTCATATTCGGGGTCGACCCAGACCATAGTGCCCGTAAAACCCGTGTGACCAAAGGAGGACTGCGAGGCTTCGGGACAAACCTGTGCGCTACTGGAGGGATTGAAGAGTTGCTTGTCGAATCCCAAAGCGCGACGGTTATTCTGTTTGGCATAATGGCGACTAGTAAAGGTCTCAACGGTCTTCTGTTTCAAATAACGGTGACCCTTGTAGACACCTCCATCGAGCAACATCTGCATCAGTGCCGAGACCTGGTCGGCGTTGGAGAAGAGTCCCGCATGACCACTCACGCCTCCCATTGCGAAAGCATTGGGATCGTGAACAGTAGCCTGGATAAGGCCTCGAATGCTATCCACCTCTGTGGGTGCAATAAGACGCGCATGCATGGGGCCCAACATTGCAATGGGGTTGAATACTGTATGGATGAGTCCCATCGGATGGTAGAAATGCTCTTCTACAAAACGGTCGAGGGTCTTACCACTCACCCTTCTTACCACATCGCTCAGCAGCATAAATCCCAAATCGCTGTAGACATAACCTTCTTTCTTAAGCAGCGGTGTAGCGGTCACAAGACTAAGGATTTCATCATAACCGGAGGTTTTCTGCCAGTAGGCGTCGAACGACTTCAGACGGGCACAATGACTCATGGCTTGCTTGATGGTGATGTGTTCTTTGTCGGTTCCTTTTAGATAAGGCAGGTACTTGCTCAAGCGGTCGTCGATATGCAGTTTCCCGATATCCACCAGTTTCATCACTGCCAACGTGGTGGCACAGACTTTAGTGACCGAAGCAAGGTCGTAGAGCGTCTGGCGGGTCACCGTATCGGCTTTCTTGTCGTAGGTCAGATGGCCATAAGTTTTGTCGAGTATTTTCCTCCCTTTATGGAGCACCACAATCTGACATCCCGGCATCGCCTTTGCGGCGATGGCGTTGTTCACCACCGAGTCGATGCGCTGGTCAAGATGGAGGTCCAGTTCTGCCACAATCTCGTCGCAGGCGGCACGACGGTCGTCTCCGGGAACCTCGATTTTCTCTTTCAAATGCGGCAACACAAGGTCGTATTTGGCTTTGAGCACGCGACGGCAATGGTAGTCAATTTGTTTGCGAAGAACATCGTCTTTCTCGGCAGCCTCCTTGATGGTCTGTATCGACTGCGGCACATCGGGCGGCAGCAAGATGATATCGTTGCCGGCACGAACGGCTTCCAATTCGGCCTGACCATCACTATAGGTGTTGGTAATACCCTTCATATCGATGCCGTCGGTGAATATCAGCCCGTCAAAGCCTAGGTTCTTCTTCAACAGATCGGTGATAATAACACGGCTGAGCGACGAAGGTCGGCTCTTATCAATCTCATTCACCTGCAGGTGCGCCACCATCACGCCTCCCACACCGGCTTTAATAAGCTGCTTAAAGGGGTAGGTGTCAATGCTGTCAATATACTCACGTGTGTGATTGATGACGGGCAGCTCGAGGTGGCTGTCTTTGTCGGTATCTCCGTGTCCCGGGAAATGTTTAGCTACAGCCATTACCCCTTGGCTCTGCTGACCGAGGGCGTACATGATGCCCAGTTGACTGACGCGCTCGCGGTCAATACCAAAAGAGCGGGTGCCAATCACAGGGTTTTTAGGATTGGAGTTGATATCAACCACCGGGGCGAAGTTGATATGAATACCCATCATGCGGCACTGACGACCAATCTCCGCACCCATGTAATATACGATACTGTCGGCATAGGGTTCGAGCAATCCGAACTTGGCATTGCGCGGGAAACTATACATATCTTTTAGGCGCATCCCCAATCCCCATTCGCCGTCGATGCAGACGAGCAACGGCACCTTGGCATCGCGCTGGAAACGGCGTGTCATCGAGGCCTGCCTGTCGGCGGTACCGACAAAGAAACAGACTCCGCCCACCTTATAGTCGCTCATCGTCTTCGAGAACTCAGCAACCTGACTGTCGGTCATATCCAACGGTACACGCACCACCATCAGTTGCGCAATACGCTCCTCGAGCGAGAGGGTGTTCATCACAGAATCCACCCAACGGGAAGCCCCCTGGGCGGTAGCAGAATTGAAAATTGAAAATTGAAAGTTGAAAATTATGCTGACGCAAAAAATAGCTCGAAACAATCTCATAATCCTTAATTCTTAATTCTTAATTCTTTATCCAAGTACTCCACCTGCCGCCTTCTCGGATTCCCCTCGTAATTCAGTATCACGTAGTCGGCTCGTCGCATCATCTCCTCGGCGGGCAATTGGTTGTGTATGCGCGCCAGCAGAACATTGTCGCCAGCATGGTCGCGCTCCCTCAAGCGAGCCAAACGCTCGTCAAGCGAAAGATAGACACAGATGACCTTGTCCATATAACGCTCCAACCCGTAGTCATACAGGATGGCGCTTTCGAAGAGCACATAGGTTTTGTCGGCATGCTGCCTGCAGAAAGCATCGAAGTCGACCATTACCCTCGGATGCACCAGCGCATTCAATTTCGCCAGTGCCTCCTTGTCAGAGAAGACTATCGCAGCGATACGCTTTTTGTCCACCCGACCCTCTGCATCGAGAACTCCGTCGCCCAGCGCGTTATGCACTTCGGCGAGAAAAGAAGCATCATTGTAATACGCCCCCCCCACTTTGTCCGCGACAAAAGCAGGAACTCCCAATCGCTCGAACTCCGTCACCACTGTGGTCTTCCCACATCCCATGCCGCCCGTGATGCCAATTCTCTTCATAGCACCTACTTGATCACCACATACTTCACCTCTTCAGGGGTAAGGCTGTGAATACGCACCCTTTGCGGGAAACGACTCAGACGCACCTTGAGAGAATTGAGGTGCGAAGCCACATCGCGATAGTCGGCAACCGCAGAGAATTGCTCTGCCGTCACTTTCGCTATGTCGCGCTTCGGTACCCATACACGCAACGAAACATTGTCGGGATAGAGGTTCAACCGCACCGCACTATCCTGTCCCGTCACCACAATGGGAATGGAATAAACGCGCTCCACATACTGCTCCACAGGCACCGTGAGGGTGACTTTGTCGGTAGAGGCATACACATCATGCCTGCTCCACGAGGTATCAAGCGTCAATCCGAAACGTCCACTTCGCATCAGTCCGTTGATGTTCATCTTTTTGACAGATACCTTCTCGATTTTCGACAGCACCTCCTCATCCCCATAGAGCGTCACTTCCTTGGGCGACACCGTGGGCTCGCCATAGAGGCCGTAGCCTTCGGCAAAAGAGATGTTCACATCGCTGATATCCACCCGGAGCACCTTGCTCTTGCGTTCCGACAGCACGATGCGGAGCGAGTCTTTCGCGCTGCCCACCTGACGCATGTCCATCTCCAAGAGCGCATTCGCCAGTTTATCGCCTAAGTCATTCACCGACACAGCCCTACAGAGCAAGTAACCCTGTTCCCCTTGTCGGGAATAGCGTCGCACACTTTCTTCATTGATGTCGAGTTTCAGCGTCAGAGTCTTTCCTTTCAAGCTGTATACAAATGCCCTAAAACCCGAAGACTCCACCTGAAGGGTCACCATCGAGTCGGCCTCGACCACCGCAAAACGGCTTCGATCTATACCCGTCATCTCGACCTTCACCCGTATGGGAAACTCGCGGACTTCAGACATTGCCACAGCCGACCATACTAATGCTGTAAGCACCAATATAATCAAAAAGGTCAACGTACTATGACGCCGTCCACTCTTCATAACATAAACCAAGGCTATGTCAGCCTCTCTAAATATCTTTTATTTAGCCTCGGGAGCAGGCTGAATCATGCCCTTCTCGACGGTCATGATGACGCCATTCGAAACCTCCACATCGACAGTATGAGTGTCCACCTCGTGAACCTTACCGTAGATACCGCCGGAGAAGACAACGCGGTCACCTTTCTGCAGACGCTCACGGAACAAACGCTCCTCTTTCTCTTTCTTGCGCTGCGGACGCATCATTAAAACCCACATCAGCACCAAAAGGCCGATCATCAAAATCATGGAACCAGATCCACCCATAATCTAAAAATTTAATTGTTGATTGTTATTTTTAACTATGAACTATTATCTCTTATCTATTCAGAATCCCACTTTCGCATGGATTCTCAATGTCTGGCGACCGGGCTGCGAATTGCTCACCACAGTGACCTCCTCGTAGGTCTCACCGGCTTTACCCGAGCTGTTGAACGACACCGTCACATAGCCATCCTCACCAGGAGCAATGCGCCCCTGCGGATAGCTCGGCACCGTGCAGCCGCAACTGGCAGCACATCCGGTAATCACCAAGTCCTTCTTGCCGGTATTGCGGAAATGAAAACTATAACTCACCTGCTCGCCAGCCGAAAGGTTGCCAAAGTCATGCATCTCTTCATCAAAGGTAATCTGCGCACTGGCATCGGCTTCGAAATTCTCTACTAAATCGCTGCCAATATCCTTTTTCACACTCTTATCCTCCTGCCCGCCGCAACCACACAACAGCAAACCTGCAAATAATATCGGAAACAAACTTTTCTTCATCACAACAATCTTTAAACGTTAAACTTTAAACGTTATTCCCCCACAATTCCTCTCCCGAACTTGTTAATCTTTCCCTTCGACCGCAATTCGAGAATCAACTTGTCAAGTATACCATTGATGAACAGCCGGCTACGTTCCGAACTGAACTCCTTCGAGAGCTCGATATACTCGTCCACCGTCACCCTCTCGGGAATCGTCGGACAACCCGTCAGCTCAGCCACCGCCATATTGATGAGCAACACATCCATCTTCGACACACGCTCGAACTCCCACCCCTGCAGGTGGCTCTTCACCAACTCTTCGCTCTCCTCTCTCGTGGCTATAGTGTTTTTCAACAACTCGCGAGCGAACTGCATATCAGCCTCGTCCTTATCTTCTCGCTTGTCGTACATCATCGGCCACACCGACGCCTCGTCGAAAGAGTCTTCCTCCAAGGTCTTCATCATCATGAAGTTGTACTGCGCTATCTGGTCGAAGTCGTCCTCCCAAAGAAGGCTTCTCTCACCTACTACGGTTCGCAGCGACTCGCGGTTCATCAAGTAGCGGAACAGCAGGATGGCAAAGGATTTGTCAAACTCAAAGCCTTGTTCCTCCGAGTCCACATATTCCTTATACTCTTTCATCTTTCTGAACTCCATGAAAGCCTCGCGAATCAAGTCTTCGTGCGTCTCCCAGCAGCCACACCAACTCTCCATAGCCTTCTTCAGCTCGAAGTTGTCAGCCATCCGACGGATAAAGACGTTGTCAAGCAAACGCAAGCTCGGATTACGCTCTTCTTCGGTGGGACGGAATTTCTTCTTGCCCTCCTCCAGCACCTCGCCAGCGACTTCTACAAAACGGGGCAGCAACGAGACCTGTAGCACACCCAACTCATTGAGCTTCTGGATGTGATACTCGAAACTCTTCGCCACCTCGTCGACCTTCTTCTCTTCATATCTGCCGGCATAAATGGCCTGCAGCACCTTGCTTCTCAAAAAATGTCTACTAAGCATAAATCAAATTATTCCTATTCTACTTAACTCCTTAACTACTGTCTACTTAACTACTTAGACAACAATATTGATGATTTTCTTCGGTACAAAAATAACTTTCTTAGGCTCGCCCGTCAGCCATTTGGAGCTCTCGGGAGCAGCCTTCACAGCGGCAAGAACATCGGCCTGGTTGCAGTCAGCCGGCAGGTCGATGGTGAAACGCATCTTGCCGTTGAACTGCACCGGATATTTCACCGTATCCTCGATGAGGTACTGTGGGTCGCACACGGGCCACTGGGCGTCACAGACGCTGGTTTCGTGACCTAACTGATGCCACAACTCCTCGGCGATATGCGGGGCGAAGGGTACGATGAGCACCACCAGCGGCTCCAATACTTCGCGGCTGACACACTTCATCTCGGTGAGCTGGTTGGTGGCAATCATAAAGGTTGACACCGAGGTGTTGAGCGAGAAGCGCTCAATATCGTCGGTCACCTTCTTGATGGTCTGATGGAGCACTTTCAATGCTTGATTGTTTGATTGCTTGATTATTTGAGTATTTGCTGCGTCAGCACTCAAGCATTCAGGCATTGAAGCATTCAAGCAATTATCATACAGCTTCCAGAACTTCTTCAGGAACCTGTGCACACCCTCGATACCGTTGGTGTCCCAGGGTTTGGCCTGCTCCACAGGACCGAGGAACATCTCGTAGAGACGCAGCGTGTCGGCTCCGTAGCGAGCCACCAAATCGTCGGGGTTCTGCACATTGAACATGCTCTTACTCATCTTCTCGACCTCCCAACCACAGATATACTTACCCTCTTCGAGTTCGAAGCGTGCCTCTTTGAATTCGGGACGCCACTCACGGAAGCGTTCGACATCCAGCACGTCGTTGTCCACGATGTTGATGTCCACATGGATGGCGGTGACGTCGTTCATGTCCTTGATGAGGCCTTTCGAGATAAAGAGGTTGTTGTCGGCCTTCGAGCGATAGACGAAGTTCGAACGGCCCTGAATCATACCTTGGTTGATAAGTTTCTGGAAGGGCTCTTCCTTCACGGCCATTCCGAGGTCAAAGAGGAATTTGTTCCAGAAACGGGAGTAGATAAGGTGGCCAGAAGCATGCTCGGCGCCGCCAACATAGAAGTCCACATTCTGCCAGTAACCCACAGCCTCTTTCGAAAAGTAGGCGCTGTCGTTGTGGGGATCCATGTAGCGGAAATAATACCCACTCGAACCTGCAAAGCCGGGCATGGTGCTCAGCTCTAATGGGAAGACAGTCTTGTTGTCAATCTTGCTCTTCTCCACCACACAGCGATTCTGCTCGTCCCAAGCCCATTTCTGCGCATGACCCAGCGGGGGTTCACCGGTGGCGGTGGGTTTGAACTCGCTCACCTCGGGCAGCTCCAGTGGCAGGCACTCCTCAGGAATGGTGCAGGCGATGCCGTTCTTGTAGTAGACGGGGAACGGCTCGCCCCAGTAGCGCTGACGACTGAAGATGGCGTCGCGCAGGCGGTAGTTGATGGTCTTGTGACCGATGCCCATCTCGTCAATCTTGTCGATGACAGCCTTCATGGCATCCTTCACCTTCATGCCGGTGACGAAGCCGCTGTTGACAGAGTAGCCGGTCTTTGCATCCATGCTCTCCGTCCACGTTGCGGGGTCGCTGACGGCGTCTTTCTCGAGGGCCACCACCTGACGGATAGGCAGGTTGAAGTGGCGCGCGAAAGCGAAGTCGCGACTGTCGTGGGCGGGAACGGCCATGATGGCGCCAGTACCGTAGCCGGCAAGCACATATTCGGAAACCCAGATGGGGATTTTCTCGTTGGTGAGGGGATTGATGGCGTAGGCGCCGGTGAAAACGCCACTCACCTTCTTCACCTCGGCCTGACGCTCGCGCTCCGAGCGATTCTTCGCCCAGGTGACATAAGCCTCCACTTCGGCCTTGTGCTCCGGAGTGGTGATTTGGTCGATAAGTTCATGTTCGGGACACAGCACCATGAAGGTGACGCCGAAGATGGTGTCGGGACGGGTGGTGAAGATTTCGAACGAATGTTCTTTGTTGTCGGCCAGCGGGAACCAGACGGCGGCGCCTTCCGAGCGGCCAATCCAGTTGCGCTGTATTTCCTTGAGGCTGTCGGTCCAATCCACCTGCTCCAAGCCGTCGACCAGACGCTGGGCATAGGCGGTGATACGGAGGCTCCACTGGCGCATCAACTTGCGTTCCACGGGATAGCCGCCGCGGACGGAGAGGCCGTTGACCACCTCGTCGTTGGCCAGCACGGTGCCCAGCTCGGCGCACCAGTTCACGGGGATGTCAGCCAGATAAGCCAGGCGGTAGTTCATCAGCACCTGCTGCTGCTTGACCTCGTCCCACGAGTTCCACTCGTCGGCCGTGAAGGTCATCGGTTCGGTGCAGGCGGCATCGAGACCCTCGGTGCCCTGCTTGGCGAAGCGTTCCACGAGGCTACTGATGGGCAGCGCCTTGTTGGCGTTGTTGTCGTAGTAATGCTTAAAGAGCTGGATGAAGGTCCACTGCGTCCATTTGTAGTACTTGGGCTCGCAGGTGCGCACCTCGCGGCTCCAGTCGAAGCTGAAGCCTATCTTGTCCAGCTGCTCGCGGTAGCGATTGATATTCTGCTCGGTGGTGATGGCGGGATGCTGGCCCGTCTGAATGGCATACTGCTCGGCGGGGAGGCCGTAGGCGTCGTAGCCCATGGGGTGCAGAACGTTGAAGCCCTGAAGACGTTTGTAGCGGGCGTAGATATCGCTGGCGATATAGCCCAGCGGGTGACCCACATGCAGGCCTGCGCCCGACGGATAGGGGAACATATCCAGCACATAATAATGCGGCTTGGCGGAACCCGTCTCCACATGGTACACACCCTCCTTGCGCCACCATTCCTGCCACTTCTGCTCTATCTCATTGTAATTATAGTCCATATATTATTATATTTTATTTCTTAAATGTAATTTTTTCAACACATTAGCATTTGGCATTCCACCAAACAAAAATGCAAAGATACAAAAAACGAGTGGAATGGCAAAATATTTTTTTTGCCGTTCCCCGAAAAGTGCGTATCTTTGCACCCGAAAAACAACTATAGAAAACCCATGAATCCGAATAATCCGAATAATCTGAATAATCCGAGTATTCCGAATAATCAGAATACTCCGAATAATCCGAACTTTTAATAGGATTAGCAGTTGTAATTGCAGCTATTATTGTTCCCATTGTCTTTAAAATTATTAACTAACTTTACATACACATGAAAAAAGGATTTATTATTTTGGTTGTCTTCACATTTGGCATATTTGCACAAGCATTTGCATACAACTTTTCAGCAGTATCACCGAGTGGGCATACTTTATACTACAATATCTCAAGTTCAGGAAACCACGTTTCTGTCACTTATCCAAGCAATGACCCATATAATCCGTATAATGGTTATACCGAACCTACCGGAACGTTAATAATTCCAGATAGCGTTTATTTCAATGGAAACTATTATATTGTGACTTCCATTGGTGATTGGGCTTTTTCCTTTTGTTCTAACATTGTTTCTGTGTCTATTCCAAGAACAACAAAAATCATTGGCGATTGTGCATTCGGTAGTTGCACTTCCTTATCATCAATTATACTTCCCGACAGTATTATTTCTCTGGGTGTATGTGCTTTTCAAAATTGTGCCTTTGACACCATTATTATTCCTCACTCAGTCAGTTCCATAGGCAATTTTGCTTTCAAAAATTGTACACATCTTGTATCATTGACAATTCCAACCAGTGTTGTTAATATCGGTTTTATGTCTTTTGATAGTTGCATCAATCTCACCTCAATCACCATAGATACAAACACTCTTTCCCTTCACTCCAATGATACTTCTATGGGTCGTGCTTATATTGATATTACGAACTCTTCCTCCTGGGATTATTCATTAAAAATAATTGCCACACCGAAACAAGGATATAAATTTCATTCATGGAGCACCGGAAACACAAGTAATCCTGATATTATTTATTTGACCGAAGACAGTATTATATCTGCTTTTTTCACCTACATGATTGAGCCTAGAATATGTATGGTAGACGTAGAGAATGAAAGAAATATACTATATATTGACCTTGATGAGAATGCATTACAATATAACATCTATCGTGAAAGCGTTGTGTCCAATGTGTACGATCTATTAGCATCTGTAAATGCCGATAGTATTTCTGCTTGGATTGATAGTTCATCTAGACCGAATACTCGATCTTATCGTTACCGCATTAGTGCTATTGACCCACTCGGGTTCGAAAGCGAATTAAGTAACGTTCACAAAACCATGCATCTTAGCATTAACCAAGGTATTGGTGGTCATTGGAATCTTTCGTGGACACCTTACGAAGGCACAAATTACTCCACATACATTATCTATCGTGGTACATCAACAACCGAACTTGAGCAAATTGATGCCATTCCTGCCAACGGAAACACATCATACACCGATGAGGATGCTCCCAGTGGAACCATTTATTACCAAGTGGGAATTGTGATGAACAACACTTGTCAATCTTCATTTCCTTTTTCATCAAAGAACGAAAACATCTGTCGTAGTAATATTGCAACAAATAGCGCTGTTGGTATAAACGATAATAAACTTAATAGAACTCGAATTTATACCAGTAATGGAATGATAATAGTTGATGACCCCTTGCACGAACAAGTGAGAATTTTCGACATTATTGGTCGACAAATAAAGAATTGCTCATTGCCAACTGGAGTATATTTCGTCAAAGTCGGCAACCACGTTTCAAGAAAAATAGCTGTTATTAATGAATAAAATTGTGACGAAAAGAAATACCAAAGGAACACTCCTGTGCCCACAAACGTGGTATGAACCATTAATCAAATAAAAATCACCACTATCCTAAATTGTAAATTCACAACCGCATAGGAAAACCCACCGCCATTCAAATCTGTCTCCTCTTGCCCTGTTGTCCGCCTGTTGTCCGGTTGTTGTCCGGTTGTTGTCCGCATTAAAAGCGGACAACAACCGAGCAAATGACCTTTCTGACCACCCTCAACAGAAGAACGTTTTTTATTTTTTCTATATAGATATCAATTTTTTCGTATCTTTGCAGTTCCGCTTTGCGGAAAATGAAGTTAATTTTTAACCTGTATCGTATTAATACAGAAGTAATTCTACAAAAACAAAAAACCATTATGATGGAAGAGACCGACAACCTGCAGAATGAAAATCCCGTTCTGCCTAACCCTGAGAACCAAACTGAGGTGCCCCCCACTCCTGAGCTCACCGCCGAACCGGAACCCACTCCCGCACCGGAGCCTGAGGCCGTTGCTGAGCCCGAACCCGCTCCTGCTCCCGAAGCAGAACCCGAGGCGGAAGCCACTGAACCCGAGCCCGACTACACCACCCTCACCCGCGGAGAGTTGGTGGAGGCCATGAAGGCCCTCCTCGCCGAGAGCGATGTGCAGAAAATCCGCACCCGCGTGGCTAACCTCTGGAGCCGTTTCGGCGAACTGAACCGCGAAGAGCATACCCGCGCCTTCGAGCAGTTTATTGCCGACGGAGGCAACAAGGACGAGTACGAGCCCAAAGACGACGCCCTCGCCGACGAGATGCGCGGCCTGCATGACGAATACCGTCATCGTCGTCAACGCTACATGGAGGAACAGGAAGAGATGAAGAAACGCAACCTCGCCGCCAAACAGGCTCTCATCGAGGAGATGCGTGCACTCACCGATTCAGAAGAAGAACAGGTGAAGGTCTCGCTGGAGAAATTCAACGAAATCCAGGAGCGCTGGAAAGCCATCGGCGAAGTGCCCCGCGAGCAGATGAACGACCTCTGGCAGAACTATCATTTCCAGATAGAACAATTCTTCAATAAGCTGAAAATCAACCGCGAGTTGCGCGCTCTCGACCAGAAGCGCAACCTCGAGGAGAAGATAAAACTTTGCGAAGCCGCCGAAGAGCTCATCATGGAGAGCTCCGTGACCAAAGCCTTCAAAGGCCTGCAGGACCTCCGCGCCCGCTGGAAAGAGACCGGCCCCGTGCCCATCGAGCAGAACGAGGAAATCTGGCAGCGATTCTGCAACGCCGCCAACCAAATCGACGAGCGCCGCAAGGAATACTACGACCAGCGCAAGGAAGAGCAGGAAAGCAATCTCCTGGCCAAACAAGCCCTCGTGGAGAAAGCTACCGAACTCACCGAGAAACAGCCCACCTCCACCAAAGAGTGGAACGACACCACCGCCGCCCTCGACGAGCTGCTGAAGGTGTGGAAGAGCATCGGCCCCGTACCCCGCGAGGTGAACGAGGATATTTGGACCAAGTTCAAGGGCATGATCGACAAGCACTACAGCGAGAAGAAAGAATATTTCGGCACCATCCGCGACGAGCAGGAGACCAACTACCAGAAGAAGATCGACCTCTGCCTCAAAGCTGAAGCCATCGCCAAACGCGAAGACTGGAAGAACGCCACCAAAGAGCTTCTCGAGCTGCAAGAGGAATGGAAGAGCATCGGCGCCACCAGCCGTAAGGTGAGCGAGAAGGTGTGGCAGCGCTTCCGCAAAGCCTGCGACGAATTCTTCGCCAAGAAGGGCGAGTTCTTCAGCGAGCGCCGCGCTTCCGAGCACGAGAACCTGGCCGTCAAAGAGGCCATCATCACCGAACTCAAGGCCCACCAGTTTGGCGAAAACCGCGAGGAGAACCTCAACGCCATCAAGGAGTTCCAGCGCCGCTGGGCCGAGGTGGGATTTGTGCCGATGGCCGACAAGGAGCGTCTGCACAAGGAGTTCCGCGCCGAAATCGACCGCATCTTCGAACAGCTGAAGATCAGCGCCCGCGAGGCCGAAGAGACCGCCTACCGCGAGCGTATCCGCAATGCCGGCGACAGCCGCAAGTTCGTCAACAACGAGAAGGCCGAGCTGCAGGAGAAAATCGAAAAACTGCGCAGCGATCTCGCCCTCTGGGAGAACAACCTCGGCTTCCTGGCCAACTCCAAGCAGGCCGACCTCCTGAAGCAGGAGTTCGAGAAGAAGATGCAGGGCGCCCGCCAGCAGATTGCACTCATGCAGGCCAAACTGCGCATCCTTAATGACGCCGAGAAGGCCGAAGCTGCTGAGAAGAGCGAGAATGCATAAAATCTGAATTATGGCTAACGCCACATTCGAATATCTTTTCCACAGCGGAAAAAACTCTAAAGCCGGCTACTACCTGAGAGCCGGCTTTAGAGATATTCTGCCCGATGCCTTCTTCCGGAAACGCCTGAAGAAAGAACTGGAAGAATGCCGCCGACTTTACGACGAGGAGTATATCGCCTCACGCGTGAACCATTACTGTCAATTCGACAATCACCGCGACCTCGGCCCCGCAGCCGAAATCATCGGCGACCTCCACCGAACGCCTCACGGCAGCACCTACTACTACGACAGCCGCGAGACACTCCAGTGGTTCGACCCCTCGCTCCGCTGGAACCACCTCTTCGGCGATGTGCGCGACATCCCGCCCTACCCCACTGTGGTGAAGACCCGAAGCCTCGGGTGCGACAACAGCAACAGCGTGGTGCTGAAACTCGACAAATGCCGCCACTATGTCTTTCTAAAAGACAAGAAGGAGTTCTCGCAGAAGTCCGACCGCGCCATCTTCCGCGGCTACATCGGCCAGCGTCCCAACCGTGTGCTCTTCTGTAACACTTTCGCCGGCAATCCCCGCATCGACGGCGCCACTACCCTCTCGAACGGCAGCATCTTCGCTGGCGAGAAGATGGCCCCCTCGAGCGGCAAAGCCGCCCCTCGCATCTCGCTCTACCAACACCTCGACTACCGTTTCATCATGGCCCTCGAAGGCAACGATGTGGCCTCGAACCTCCGCTGGATTATGTCGTCCAACTCGCTGGCTGTGATGCCGCGTCCCACCTGCGAGTCGTGGTTCATGGAGAGCCGGCTGGAGCCGGGTGTGCACTATGTGGAGGTGAAGGACGACTACAGTGACCTCGAAACCCAGATGGATTACTACAGCAGCCATCCGCGTGAGGCCGAAGAGATGGCCCGCAACGCCAACCGCTATGTCGACCAGTTCCGCGACCTCCGCCGCGAACGTTACATCAGTCTCCTCGTGATGCAGAAATACTTTAAACTCACTAATTAAAGAAATGAAACCATGAAACGCTATAGCTGCAGTTCCCTCAAGAAACTATTGTCCTTTCACTCCCTTTCTCTCCTTTCCACTCCCTTTCTCTCCCTACTTTTCTTCTTCCTCCTTTCTTGTTCTCCTTCTGGCGACCCCATACACCTCAACCGCTTCGAGCAGTTGCTGTTCGACACCCCCTCGGGAGAACTGCGCAACGTCCTCATCCGCGACAGCGCCCTCTACAACACACCCTTGCTCAACTGCCAACCCGACGACCCCGAGTATATGGCCTACCTCCGCGCTTTCGTCTCCGATCCCGACATACGCTACATCTATCACAAGACCGACAGCCTCTATCACGACCTCTCGTGGCTCGAGAGCGACCTGGGGACAGCGATGAAGAAAGCCCGCGAACTCTGTCCCGATATCATCTACGACCGCTATTACACCCTTATCACCGCTGACTTCGAGAGCTACGATACCCGTGTCTTCTGCTACAATCGCGACCTCGCCATTTCCATCGACCGCTACGCACTTCCCGAGATGGAGGAGCGCAACTTCTTCTTGATGCCCGCCTATCTCGTGAATCTCAGCACCCGCGACCATATCCTCGCCGACTGTATGTCCGCCGTCGCCACCGACCACATCACCCTCCCCATGGGCAACCTCACTCTCCTCGACCACGCTATTTTCAGCGGTAAAATCCTCTACTTCCTCGACCAAACCCTTCCCGATGTTCCCGACCATATCAAGCTCCGCTACACACCTGAGCAATTCGATTGGATGAAGGAAAATGTGGAGAACGTCTGGGGTGCCTTTATCCAGAAACAACTGCTCTTCAGCACCGACAAATACGAGTTGCGCAACCTCATCGGCGACGGTCCCAAGACCAACGCCTTCGGTGACGGCTCCGCTCCGCGCACCTGCGACTATATCGGTTGGCAGATAGTGAAACATTATATGGACAACACCAACGTTTCCCTGGCCGACCTCTTCGCCGACACCGACAGCCGCAAGATCCTCAACAAGTCGCAATGGCGACCTGGAAAATGAACCCACTTAAACTCTCAGTCCCTTGAAACAAAAGACCCTTTTCATCATCAATCCCGTCTCCGGCACCGGCAGACAGAAGAATATTGAAACCGTCATCCGGGAGAACCTCAACCAGGACCTCTTCGACTATTCGGTGCGCTACACCGAGCATATCCATCATGGCTGCGAGTTGGCTCGAGAAGCCGCCAATCAAGGCTTCGACTGCGTCGTTGCTGTAGGTGGCGACGGTAGCGTCAATGATGTGGCACAAGGGCTCAAGGACAGCGGTGTCCACATGGGCATCATCCCCTGCGGCAGCGGCAACGGACTGGCGCGCACCCTCAAGATTCCCCTGCGTCCCGCACTCGCTGTTCAGAATCTCAACAAACTCCACTCCCAAACCATCGACTCCATCGTCATCAACGACAAATACCTCTCGGTGAACGCCTCGGGTGTGGGCTTCGACGCCTATATCGCCCGTCTCCTCAAAGCCGTCAAGAAACGTGGTTTCAAAGCCTACTCCAGCCTCTTCTTCCGCGAATATGCCAGCTATCAGAACTGCAACTACCATCTCACTGTCGATGGACGATCCCTCAAACGCAAAGCCTGGTTTATCGCCATCGCCAACGGCCGCCAGTATGGTTACAACCTCTCTGTTGCGCCTAAAGCGCAGCTCGCCGACGGACTTCTCGACATCACCATCATCGACAAGGTTCCTATCGATCACCTCCCCATCACCGCACCACTGGCCTTCATGAATCTCCTCGACCACTCGCAGCATGTGGAGATGTTCCGCGCCAAAGAGGTTCATATCGAGGGCAACCTCGACAAATGGGTCAACATCGACGGTGAAGGCGAAAACCTCGGCGACGACCTCCACTTTGTCGTCCACCCCAAATCGGTGAAACTTTACGCCAGCAACAAATAACCCAAGTATTCAAGCAATCATGGATTTAGGCAACCTTGTTTTCTCTACCAATCCCGATGCCATGAGGTCTGAGGAGCCCGAGGCCATTGAAACCCTCGCTCCCGACCGTCAGAAACTGCGCGTCAACATTGAGCGCCACCATCGCGGCGGGAAGACCGTGACCCTCGTAAAGGGTTTCGTCGGCTCCGACGATGACCTCAACGCCCTCGCGAAACAACTAAAGACCAAATGCGGTGTCGGCGGCTCCGCCAAAGAGGGCGAGATTGTTATTCAAGGCGAGATGAAAGAAAAAATAGTCAGCCTCCTGCTGACTATGGGATACAAAAACACCAAGTAGTTTCTTATTTCGCGCGTCCCCCCTTATAGAAATGCTTCTGCCAATAGGTGTCGTTGAGATTGCTGACGCTCACTCCATTGGAGGTAGAGGAATGGGCGAACAGATTGTCCTTGAGATAGACACCCACGTGCGACACCTTACCCTTACTGTTGGTAAAGAATAGAATATCGCCCTCTCGGAGTTGCGAGCGACCGATGAGGTCAACATCACGCAACATATCGTTGGAAGTGCGATGGAGATTGATACCATAGACCTTTCTGTAGACGACGCCCACAAAGGCAGAACAGTCGATACCATTGCGGTCGCTACCGCCGTATTTGTAAGGTACACCGAGCCATTCATTGACGGTCTCGTATAGTGCGGCATTATCGTCAGGGCTATAGGCGAGACCGAGAGCATTGGTTTTCCCCGACTCCTTCTCCTTAGGAGTAGCAACCCGACGGGCGATGACGGGAGTCTCTCGCACCACCTCGTCGACATAGAGCTGTCCGATGACGAAATCCTCATCCTCCAAATCACGCGACATAAACTTCTGCAGCGACTGACAGCCGCTGAGCAGCACTGTGGCACAAAATAGTATGAGCAAACGCCTGTTCATAATCTCTACAACCGATAACCTACAATCTCTTATAAATAACCTCGTTATCCTTCTTCATGAAATAGTTTTCGCGTCCAAAATGCTCCTTGGCATCGAGGTCGCTGATAGTCTGCTTTTCTACACTCTCCTGCTGGATAGCCTTTTCAAGCTTACGGATACTGTCCTCACCGGCATTCACCTCGCGTTGCAAGCGCATAGTGACCAACAGGTTGTTGGCATCGAGAAACAATATCACCACCAAAAACACTGCGGTAGCCACCCAGTATTTCAGTCCTTTTATCTTGAGTATCTTCTTAAAGTCCACGTTGTCAATAACCAATAATCAATATTCAACTCCTAACTCTAAGTCTCTGTCCTGTACGTATCGAGTCCTTCTTGAGGCCATTCATTTTCTTCAGTTGAGCGACAGAGATACCATACTTCCGGGCCACCGACGAGAGGGTCTCACCTTTCTTGACGGTATGATAGATAGTACTGCCGGACTTCCCACGCGATTTGCCTCTCTCCCTACCGACCTTTCTGTCGGGCTCGATATTGACAGGACGCCGCGAGAGGCTGTCGCGAGAGGCTGTGTAGATAGTGTCCTGATGGGAAAGGAATGCTGCCACCTTGCCCGTAGGAAGCGTGATATGATACTTGCCCGTGGAACCCGGGATAAAGTCGGTACGGTATTGGGGGTTGAGGGTATGCAATTCTTCAAGACCAACCCCCGTGAACTCCTGCACATAACCCATCAGCACATCGCTTGCCAGGACCACCGTGTCCGAACGCATCGGAGCCTCGAGTTTTGTAGGGCGGATGCCGTGCAGGGAATAATAGTTCATCACATAGTTCACCGCAATGAAGGCAGGGATATAGCCGCGCGTCTCACGCGGGAGGTAGGGATAGAGCTCCCAGAAGTTACGCTTGCCCCCCGATCGAGCGATGGCCTTATGGATGGTTCCCGGGCCGCAGTTGTAAGCCGCAATAGCCAACGTCCAATCATCGAAGGTACGATAAAGATTACGCAAGAAACGTGCAGCGGCAAGGCTTGACTTGTAAGGGTCGCGGCGGTCGTCGACAATGGAATTCACCTCCAGCCCGTAATCGGCACCCGTACTGTACATAAACTGCCAAAGTCCGGCAGCACCCACGCGCGAGGTAGCCATAGGATTCAAGGCCGACTCCACAATGGGAAGGTACTTCAACTCTTCCGGCACATCATAGCGGTTCAGACTTTCCAAGAACAAAGGTCGGTAATACTCGCAGAGCATCAGCATCACATCCAAACGACGCGACATATACCTCAGATAGAACTTGATATGTGTGCGCACCTCGCTGTTGTAGCTCATAGGAATCACCGTGTGCAAAGCCCGAAGGCGAGACATCAGTACCGAATCGGGGATATTGTCGAAATCCTCCATCGACACCTCGTTATGGTTGGCGTGCCGATGGCTCTTCAGCCGACGCATGTAGTAGCTATTGATAAGGCTGTCGTAAGAGTCGGTGTAGCGCTTGGTCATAAGTTCCACCTCCGACGGAGTGTAGTCGATTGAGTCGCCCGACTGAGCCCGTGCGGGCAACGCAGCGGCAAGCATCACCAGAGGAGTGAGAATAAGGCAGATTCTTAGTTTCATACAAGCCTTAACGCAAAAAACATATTTATAGTATACACAAGTAAAAAATATTTTCCCCCCACCCCCTTTTGCGCCTCACCTCTGTGGGGGAGGATTTTTCAAAAAAAATTTTTCCCCACATATACCAATATCATATTTTTTACGTTATCGTGTCAAAAGCAAGGACACAATGTGTTGTGTCCGCAACAAAAAAAGAAGAGATGAAGTTATCACAGTTTAGGTTCAACCTGCCAAAAGATTTGATTGCCGAAAAGCCTCCGCGCAACCGTGACGAAGCCCGAATGCTGGTACTGCACCGCGATAGCGGGCAAGTGGAGCACCGTATTTTCAAAGATTTCATTGAATATGTCGACGAAGGCGACGTTGTGGTGGCCAACAATACGCGCGTCTTTCCCGCCCTCCTCGATGGCGAGAAAGAGAAAACCGGAGCCCGTATACAGGTCTTCCTCCTCCGCGAGCTCAACGAGGAGATGCGCCTTTGGGATGTCATCGTTGACCCCGCCCGCAAGATCCGCATCGGCAACAAGCTCTATTTTGGTACCAACGACGCCCTTGTGGCCGAAGTGGTAGACAACACCACCTCACGCGGCCGCACCATACGCTTCCTCTTCGACGGTCCCCACACCGAGTTCATGTCCATCGTCAAAGGCATGGGGCGTACGCCGCTGCCCGAAGAGCTCCGCAAACTACGCGACATCGAGAAGAGCGATGCAGAGAACTACCAGACTCTCTACGCAAAAGTTGAAGGCGGCATTGCCGCACCCATCGCCGGACTCCACTTCAGCCGCGAGTTGCTCAAACGCATGGAGATAAAAGATGTAAAATGGACCGAATTGACCCTTCACACAGGCATGGGCGAATTCAAGGACATCGAAGTAGAAGACCTCTCCAAGCACCGCATGGACGCCGAAGAGATGCACCTCGACGACGAGACATGCCAGCTAATAGAAGATGCCAAAGAGAAAGGCCATAAAATCTGCTGCGTGGGTACCACCACTATGCGCGCCCTCGAGAGCGCAGTCACCATCCCCGGCAAAATACGTCCCTACGATGGATGGACCAACAAATTCATCTTCCCGCCCTACGACTTCACCATTGCCGACATGATGGTCACCAACTTCCACCACCCCATGAGCAGCCAGTTCATCATGGCCAGCGCCTTCGCCGGCCCGGAACTCCTCATGCAGACCTACCAAACCGCCATCAAGGAGAAATACCGTTTCTCCACCTATGGCGACGCAATGCTGATAGTATGACTCCGTTAGCAGAGATATTACGGCCGAAAAATCTCGATGAATATATCGGACAACAGCACTTGATAGGATCAGGTGCTGTTCTTCGCACATTAATAGAAAGCGGCAATATTCCTTCGATGATTTTCTGGGGACCTCCGGGCATCGGCAAGACCACCCTCGCGATGATTATCTCCAACACGCTCCATCGTCCCTTCCACACGCTGAGTGCCATCAGCAGCGGCGTAAAAGAGGTGCGCGAGGTCATCAATGCCGCCCAGGAGGAAGAAGGAGCCATCCTCTTCATCGACGAAATCCACCGCTTCAACAAAGCCCAGCAGGACTCCCTGCTCGGTGCCGTAGAGCGTGGTACCATCACCCTTATCGGCGCTACCACCGAGAACCCCTCCTTCGAGGTCATCTCCGCCCTGCTCTCCCGCTGCCAGGTCTACGTCCTCAAAGAGTTCGACGAGAATGATATGCGCCAGCTTATCGCCTCGGCAGTGAACTACTATGCCACCCAAGGCATCAGCGTAGAGGTGAAGGAAGATGAGGCTCTCATGCGCATCAGCGGCGGTGATGCCCGCAAACTACTTAACGCTATAGAGCTGGTTATCCATCGGAATAACCAGAACTCTACGAACAATCACAACATTCCGATTATTATTGACAACACCAACGTCACTACCGTCATCCAGCAGAACCTCGCCTTCTACGACAAACAGGGCGAGATGCACTATGACATCATCTCGGCCTTCATCAAGAGTATGCGCGGCAGCGACCCCAACGGCGCTGTCTACTGGCTGGCCCGCATGATTGCTGGCGGCGAAGACCCGCTCTTCATTGCCCGACGCATGCTCATCTTTGCCTCCGAAGACATCGGCAACGCCAACCCCAACGCCCTGCTGCTGGCCAACGCCACTTTCGACGCTGTCAACAAGATAGGGTATCCTGAGTGTCGCATCAACCTCTCGCAGTGCGCCTGCTACCTCGCCTGCTCCGCCAAGAGCAACGCCACCTACATGGCCCTCAACAACGCCGAGATGGCCGTCAAACGCTACGGCGACCTGCCCGTGCCGCTGCACATCCGCAACGCCCCCACCAAGCTGATGAAAAACCTCGGCTACGGCGACGGATACAAATACGCCCACAACTACTCAGACAATCAATCCAGCAATCTCCTCGGCGGCTTCGCCGAGCAGGAATACCTGCCGCAAGGCTTGGAAGGCTCTAAATTCTACGACCCCGGCAACACCCCCCGCGAAAACGACACCCGCACCTCCCTCCGCACCCGCTGGGGCCAGAAATATGGGTATTAAAATAAATCGGCAATCCAAACTCTGCCATGCAACAGCTGGGAATCGAGGGCGTCCCTGTTAAAGTAGGCTAAATAATACCGGCCTCCGTGTCTCTACGCGAGGGCGTCGGCAACGAGAAAGATGGAGCCGGTGACGAGGACGAGGTCCTCGGGATCGGCGGCGGCGCGGGCGGCGGCGATGGCCTCCTGGACGGTGTCGAAGGCGGGGCCGTCGATGCCCTTCTCTCGGGCGGCTGCGGCAAGCTCGGCTACCGGTAAGCGTCGCGGCACGGAAGGCTGGGTGAAATAGAAGGTAAAAGGTGAAAGGTGTGTGGTGAGAAAGGTAAGAATGTGGGTAAAATCTTTGTCATTGACGCAGCCGTAGACCAAATGCAGGTGTTTGAAATCCATAGTCTGCAACTTGCCGAGCATAGAGCGGATACCAGGCTCGTTGTGGGCGGTCTCGCAGATGGTGAGGGGGGTCTCCCCTATCTTCTGCCAACGACCGTGAAGGTGGGTATTGGTGACAACACGGGCGAGTCCCTGCCGCACAGCGGCAATGGAAAGTGGAAAGTGGGAAGTGGAAAGATTTCTAAGGACTTCAACGGCTTCGAGAACGGTGGCGATATTTTTTTTCTGGTATTCTCCTGTGAGTTCTTCTGTATATCGACCGATGTCGTCGACGACATAATGCTGGTCGGCAAAGGTGATGGGTGCCTTTCTTTCGGCAGCGATGCGGCGGAAGACTGGTTCTGTCTCAGGCTGTGTCTCCCCTACCACTACGGGAACTCCTTCTTTGATTATGCCGGCTTTCTCCATGGCAATTTTCTCCAGCGTGTCGCCGAGAAACTGGGTGTGGTCAAGACCTATGTTGGTGATAACGGAAAGCTCCGGTGTAATGACATTAGTAGAATCCAAACGTCCGCCCATACCAACCTCAATGACGGCAATATCGACCTTTTCCTTCGCGAAATAGTCGAAGGCCATGCCGACAGTCATCTCGAAAAAAGAGAGGTTCTTGAATGCTCGATTGTCTGATTGCATGATTGTTTGAGCGACGAAGTCGATGACTCCCTGTTCGGGTATCATCTCGCCATTGATGCGGATGCGCTCACGGAAGTCGACAAGGTGAGGCGATGTGTAGAGACCCACCTTATAGCCCGCCTCTTGGAGGATAGAGGCTAAGAAGTGGCTCACGGAGCCTTTGCCGTTGGTGCCGGCAACATGGATGCTCTTGAACTTGCTCTCGGGATTGCCGAGGGCATTCATCATATCGATGGTGGGCTGTATGTCTGCCTTATAGGCAGCAGCGCCGATGCGGTGATACATCGGCAACTGCGAAAACATAAAGTCTAATGTCTCTTGGTAGGTCATTTTTTATTTTTAGGAAGCGGAAGGAGGTACACGTAAAAATGATTTACTTATGCGGAATGGTGTAGGTCAAGCCAAGGATAAAGAGGCCTTTCTGCGAGGGATAGTTGGCCCAGTAGAAGTAGCGCTGGAACGCAAGGTTGTCCATCCTCAGGAAGAAGGAGAGGGCGCGGTTGTGACGGTATTCGACCTCGGCGTTGATACCATAGCGCATGGGCAACTCGTCACCGTTGTCGGCCTGCGTCTTCCCAAGGAGTTGTCCTTCGAGATGGAAGAGCCATTTGTCCTCATAGTTCACATCGGCCGAAGCCAGGAGGTCCCAGTCGGGACGATAGTAGGCGGCAGTCAGCGGCGGCAAAAAGACGCTGCCCTCCAGGTTGGAATAATGATAATAGTGCCCCCCGAGGCGGAGGGTGAGTATCTCATCATTGACAAAGGCTATATCGCCTCCTATGGTGAACCGGTTGTTGTCGAAATACAGGGGCATAAAGACGTTGCCAAGCGAGTAGTTGGGATCGAGCATGAAAGTAAGGTCATCCTGCAAGAGGCTGTATCCTACCTCAGCGTTCGCCTCGAGTTTCTTACTGATGGTCCAACGAGCGTGTCCCGTAAAATCGTAATGGCGGGTGGCACGTTGCTCAGCATTGGGCCCCACATAAGGATTAATCTGGCGAATGCTATTTAGATTATTGGCATTAATTCCGCCTGTAGCACCGAGAGAGAGCACCAACGATCCTTCGAAGAGATGTTTGCTCACCACCACGTCGGGGAAGAATCGGAAGAGTGTCCCCTCTGGATCGTCGGTGAAAGCATCCCATCCTGCGGTGAAACCCGTATGGAAATGCAAGCCATTAAGCATGAAATCGGCGTAGGGATTGACCTTTACAATATTGAGGTGATGCTTTTCCGTATCAGTAGGCACCGCAAGTAAATAGCCGAGAGGCATAGCTCCTTCGGGAGAGAAGGAGCGAATGTACCCGTCCCACTCCGCACGCAAATAGGCCACACCCTTATAACGGTTGCCGAGATTGAATCCATAATGAATGTCTCCACTGAGGTTGAGGTTAAACTCATTCTGATTCCACGAAGCCCACAGGTCAGAGAGGCGCAGGTCGAGGGAATACCCTAACTTATTGGCATCAAGTTCCATATTACGGATGCCGAAATGCCCGGTGAGGATATTGTATTTGGCGCGATAGTCACTAACCGACACATCGTCCCTCGTAAGCCCCATCCGCGCTTGCAAGGTATTGTCGGTGAATCCGTAGTAAAGGTTGTGATCGTGCTCATAGTTGATGTCAGAAGAGAGTTGGAGGATATCCTTTACGATATATTTGCCAAAGAGGGTGATGCCGGTAAGGCCGAAATGGTTTTTTCCGTAGTTCTCGGCAGGGTCGTCGCTACTAATGGAGCCCCATGAGGAGCGATGATTGAAGCGGACACCATAGGTCTTCTTCGGGTCACGGGTAGAGGACCAATAAAAATCAGCCAGTGGACTCCAGTAATTGCCCATACCAAGACGAAGATAATTGTTATATAGCTTCGTAGTAGGTTCGCCTTTGATACGGGCAGCACGAATGCGGGCGGGCTCATAAAGGGCATGGAGACGCGTGGGCGTAATGGAGTATATGAAGGAATGGGGCGTAGCGGGTGCCGTATCGGTGATATCCGTGGGGAAGAATATCTTCTCAGAGGAATCAATTACCGGACGATAGGAACCTCTGACGAGGACGCTCTCGCTGGGACCATCCTGAGCGAAACAAGGGGAATGGTGAAAGGTGAAAGGTGAAATCAAGGCTAATGCCAGAAATATCTTTTTCATTTCGTTATTACGTTATTTCTTTTTTAACTTTAACCGTTACAGTTCAATGGTGATGGTCTCTTGCTCTTCGGTGGTTTCAGTCTGTTCAGAGGCGATGATGGCAGCAAGTTTCTGTCTTGCCACCGCGAGAAGTTCCTCACCGTCATAGTTGTCAATGATGCTTTGAAGAGTCTGCTTGGCTTGGAGGTTATTTCCACGAGCGTAGTAGATATCTGCCCAAAGGATGAAACTATAGGCAAGCCAGTAGTCACTGGAAGCATCGCGGGCCACTCGCTCGATAATCTTTTCTGCACGATCGTAGTTTTGATTAAACATAAGAATTTCTGCTTGACGGCAACGTGCTTCACCATTGTATTCTCCATTGGCTGAGGTGGCCAAGTAGTTGTAGTGGCTGTAGGCAGAATCGAGTTGACGTCTGTCGAAGCATACACGAGCCATATCCAGTGAGGCCTCCTCCTTCATCTCGGCGGTAGCCTTTCCCTCACGCATCAAGCTGCGTCCTGCCGAAAGGATACCATCGCCCTGTTTCAAAGCCACAGCACAACGAAGGGATCCTACCTTACCTTTCAACAGGCTCTTATCGCTCTCGGCGTTCTCGGCCAGACGCTGGTAGTAAGGTGCCGCCTTGGAATAGTCTCCTTGACTGTAGGCAATGTCAGCGGCTGCAGTGAGCGAACGCTCGCTGTACTGGTTGGTGCCAGCCTGAATAACACTTTCGTAATGCGGAAGTGCCTTAGCATACTCCTTCTGACGGCTATAGCTGTCGGCCAAGAGATAGTGCGCCTTGAGGGAGAAGAGTCCATGGGGAAAACGTTCGAGATAGGATGCAAGACCCTTGGCGGCGGCAACATACTCGGCTTCCTCATAGCGTTCCTCGGCAGCGAGGAAAATGGTGCTATCCTGCTCCGAAGAAGCCACCTTCACCTTGGCTACAAGTTCAACATAGGGGAAGTATTCGGCAACACGGTTCTGCGCAATATAGATGTTTTTCACAATGGCAAGGGCATCGCGCGATTCGGGGGTACCGGGATAGCCCGTCAACAAACGGTCGAACGTCTTCAAAGCTTCTGTGTTGCGCTCGGTGTTATAATAGATAAGTCCTTTGTTCATCAGGGCGGTCTTCACATACACACTCTTCGGATACTGCTTGATGAAGCGGTCGTAATGACTCATCGCCATCTCGTTGTTGTCGCACATCATATAGGTGTTGGCAATTTCAAGCATCGCCTTCGATTGAAGGGGTGAGTTGTTGAACCTCTCGAAGATGTAGTTGAGATAGGTCAACTTCTCACTGTTCTTCCCCTGAGCACCATAGGCGAGGGCTTTCTGATAGGTGGCATAGTCGGCATCCTTCCCTTTGGCATCGATGACTTTGTCGTACATAGTAATCGACTCCTTAAAACGGCTCTGGACATAGAGGCAGTCTCCGAGACGGTTCCACACGTCGCAGCGCATGGAAGAGTTCTTGGCTGTCTGGACATTCGATTGTTCTAACATCTTGTCAAGTTCAACGAACGTCTCCTGAGCCTCATCATAACGTCTTTTCTTCATTTGGATATATCCAAAGGTATAGCGCGCATCGGAAGCATAAGGTGAGGTCTTGCTGTAGGAGGAGAGGAGCATCTTGTTGAGACTTCGTTCGGCCAAATCGAGCTGTCCGTTTCGATACTGTGCCTCACCAAGCAAATAGTTGGCATCGGCGGTAATACGAGGCACGGCATTGATTTGGACGGCTTTAGCATACAATTCTTCACCCTGTTTTTGCTGACCGCTGTTGTAGAGTTCAATACCGCGGTTGAGAACAGCGCGCTGATAGGCCTCCTCAAGGGTATTGTTACGATTGGGAATTTTCTCAAGCAAACGGATAGCATCTTTGTAGTTGCTGGTACTGCAATAGAGTTCAGTGAGGATTTCCTGAATTTCAGTCTTATGCCTTGTTGCGGGATAACGCTGCATGTAGTCTTCGAACGAACGGATGCTCTCGTTGTAGGCATTCTGATTCAACTCACAGCTAAGCTTGGCATAGTTGAAGAGGGCATCTTCCTGAATGGCTGGGGAGAAGTTCATCTTCGAAGCCTGAAGGAAGATGCTGCGAGCCTCCATCTTCTGTCCCATGCGGAGGTAGCAGTCGGCCAAAAGATAGAGGGCGTTCTGCGCCACACTGTCGTTGCAGACGGTTTTGCGTACCAGATGGGCAGCGGCAGAATCGTAACGTTCGGTTTGATAATAGCAATAGCCTATCTGATAGTCGTTGTCTTGCGGAGTGCACGACTGTGGCTGCTCGTTCTTTGCCAGTAGCTCCACCGAGCGGTAATGCTCCAAGGCCTTTGCGTACTCGCCACGATTAAAAAAAATCTCACCCACCATTTGGTGAATTTCGTACCTGCGGAAAGCGTCACGGTCACCCAGAAGCGACGGGGCCATCTGCAGCAGATCATCCTCGCGGCCTAAATAATAATAGATTCGAGCAATATACGAGGGTGTAATCTTGGCAAACTTGGAATCACTCTCAAGTTCCAGGAAGTTACGCAACGCCAACTCATAACGACCTTCCATATACTGGATATGGGCGTAATAGTAAAGCGACGAGTTGCGATATTTCGATTGGCCGGAAACTTGCTGGGCAAAGAGCTCCGAGGCGTGCTTGTAGTCCTCTTTCTGGAAGTAGCAGTAGCCCATTTTGAAATTGTACTCGCTACGATGGTTGTATTCCACCTCCTTGGCGTTGACCTGACGGTACCAATCGAGGGCTTTCTCATAGTCAGCACGGGCATAGTAGAAATTGCCAAGATAGAAACGGGCCATATTGCAACGACCACTCTGTGGATAAATTCGGAGGAACTCCTCGAGGCGGTAGGAGGCGTCATTGTTGTCCAGTTTCTCGGAGCATACGCCGGCAAAGTAGCAGGCATCCGCCATAGTGAGGTCAGTGCGAGCCTGAGCGCCAGAGGCAATCTCGTCGAATATCTGCTGTGCAGCAGCATACTTCTGTTTTCCATAGAGATCCATGGCCTCGCGATACAACTCACGACGGCGTTCATCTGCAGTGGTCTTCTGCGCCCACAAAGGTGCCAACATTGCCATTAAAGCCAACAGAACAAGTGTTTTCTTCATATTCAACTCTTATCTATTATCTATCAATCAATTTAGAACTTGTATTCTTTTCCAGAATTGAGGTCTATCTCCCTCCTCTCCCACGGTCCACGAAGCAGGATACCGCTACCTGGAGCTGGCGTGTAATCGTAGTAGGGCCGCCCCTGTGGATCGAGGAGGAGGAATGTGGGATAACTCACCACACCATAGTGGCGCAGCAAGTCATAACGGCCATCGAAATGAAGCCACGTCCAGTGGCAGCGCGCTCCGCGCCGACTGTTCTTCAAGAAGTGGTACATCTTTTGGAACTCACGGTCGCACGACACCCCTACCAACTCCACCTCAGGGTGATGGATACGCAGCGAATCGCGGAAAAACGCCATAGTCTCTATCTCTTTGAGCGAATTAGGGTCACCCACACGGACAAAAGCAATATAAACCCACTTCCCCCGCAGGTCGTTAATGCAGACATTTTGCTTTTCCACATCAGGCAGGCAGAATGAAGGTTCTGTAATTTGCTCATTAGGGGAATTTGATGAAGACACTTCCCTCATGCTCTCTGCGAGGTTACTGGCGAGCCGACGGTGCTCCTCAAACTTACTCTCGGAAGCAATACGCAACATCATGCGCTTGACAGCCTGCTTGTCGTATCGGGCATCATAATAGGACTCTTTCAGAGCCTGTACCATCACCAACTCCCTTACCTGCTCGTTCTCCAGCATGGGATCAAGGCCGAGGGAATCGAAATAGCGTTCCTTGTCTCCATTCTCCACCCATTCAAGCATGCGTCCAAGTGGAATCTTCTTCGTACCTCCCGACACCGAATGGTCAAAAAGAGCGAAGAAGAAAGCCATATAGTTCTCATCATGATAGAGTATGGGATTTGTGGAAATGTGCTGATGGAAGAGCCGCTTACGCGAGTCTATATGCATGGCCAGTCGCATCTGAGCCATCTGGAACATAACATAACGGTCAAAAAAGAGATCCTCCCCCCATCGGTTTCTCAACCTCGTCTGTAGAGCCGATACCTGCGATTGGAGTTCCTGCACAGCCTTACGGTCGGGCTTGAGTTTGAAGTCCATACGCGTCTGATTAGCCAAAACGAAACTGTCCACCAACTCATCGAAAAGCATGATTCGCATATTCAACTCACCACTGTCGACACCTATGAACTCCACCGGAATCGCCACGGGATCGAGGAAGACGTTGCGAGTTTCATCGATATTCCAATCAAAGGTGGGAATATAAACGGTATACGTATGTCCAGCTTGGATATAAAACGCCTGACTGTAGTTTTCCACTTGAAGGAATACCCATCGAGGATAGTTTACAAAACACCGGAGTGTGAAGCCCCCCGTGTCGTCGACACGACATTGGTCAAGCAGCACTTCCTTCCCACTCAGCATATCCTGATAGCCGAAAAGTTCAATGGTTTTCCCGGCTGCATTTGCCGAAGAACCACGGAACTCAACATTCACCTGAGCCCGCATCGGCAGTACCATTATCAGTAGCAAAAGGAATAGCCAGCGTTTCATATTATTATATAATTATTACCCCTATGAACGCGGAAACATTATTTTTATTGTCATTATTCTAAATTAATTCTTTATATCGAGTCTGTTTTTCCCCCAAAAACCAATGAAAAAGGAAGTTGGAACAAATCAACATTTTCTTATCGATAAAAAAAGTACAAATAAGAAAAAAATTGTATATTTGCAACGTCATTAAGAGGGAATATTTCCTCCTATAAGACACATTATCAATAGTTAATAAAGTAAAATAAAATAAAAAATGACCAAAAAACAGAATTTCCGCACCGAGTCCGACCTTCTCGGTAATAGACAAGTGCCTGAAGAAGCCTTTTACGGCGTTCAAACTTCCCGTGCCATTGATAATTTCCGCATCAGCGGCCACCTTCTGAGCAGCTACCCCAACTTCATCCGTGGTTTAGCCATCACAAAAAAGGCTGCTGCCATGGCTAATATCGAAGTAGGCATGATTACCCCCGAACAGGGAGAGGCAATTATGTGGGCCTGCGACCAGCTCATCGAGGGCAAATACCACGACCAGTTCCCCATCGACATGATTACCAGTACCAATATGGCTGCCAATGAGGTGATCGCCAACCTCGCCCTCGAGCGTATGGGTCACCAGAAGGGTGAGTATCAGTTCTGCTCCCCCAACGACGTGGTCAACGCCTCGCAGAGCACCAATGACGCCTACCCCTGCGCCATCCACATGGCTCTCGCCCTGGAGCACCTCGCCTTCATGCCCCATCTGGAGCAGATCATCGCCGCCCTCGACTACAAGCGCAAAGAGTTTGCCCACGTCATCAAGATGGGCCGCACCCAGCTGCAGGACGCCGTTCCCATGACCCTCGGCCAGACCTTCGGTGCCTTCGCCGACTCGCTGCGCGGCGAGTACAAGAACCTCCGTGCCACGGCCGACGAGTTCCTCATCGTCAACATGGGTGCCACCGCCATCGGCACCGGCATCTGCTCCAAGCCCGGCTACAGCGAGGCCTGCATCAAGGCTCTGCGTAAAATCACCGGCTGGAACATCACCTTGGCCGACAACCTCATCGAGGCTACCAGCGCCACCACCTGCATGATTGCCTACAGCGCCGCCATGAAACGCCTGGCCATCAAGACCAACAAGATCTGCAACGACCTGCGCCTCCTTTCGAGCGGTCCCCGCTGCGGACTCAACGAGATTCACCTGCCCGAGCGCCAGCCCGGTTCGAGCATTATGCCCGGCAAGGTGAACCCCGTCATCCCCGAGGTGATGAACCAGGTGTGCTACCGCGTCATCGGCAACGACATGACCATCAGCCTTGCTTCCGACAACGGCCAGCTGGAGCTGAACGTCATGGAGCCTGTCATCGCCTACACCCTCTTCGAGAGCATCCACCTGTTGGAGAATGGTTACGACACCCTGAGAAACTTCTGCATCGACGGTATCGTGGCCAACGAGGAGCGCTGCCGCCAGTTGGTGGAGCACAGCATCGGCATTGTCACCATGCTCAACCCCATCAT
>ONBK01000019.1 GCA_900316055.1 uncultured Bacteroidales bacterium | reverse complement strand
CCAGAAGTCTTCCTCTTCATAACACCAATCGGGAAAACGACACCACAATTTGCCTGTCAAAGTGTCCTCTCGGAGATAAAAATCGTGTTCGGGGTCTCTATATTCATGATACACCCCATTGAATAATTCGCAATCAGAGTATTCAATTTTTTTGTATTGAATCCCTTCAATAATAGTATCTCCCCCCATTTGCAACAGACCACCCCATGCATAATCATAATATTCTAGTACTCCATGCCATACGGTTGTCTCGTGGCCGAAGAACGAATGAAAGCCGGTGTCTTGCGCCGCCAACGGCTGTAGCAACGCCATCAAAAATCCGAGGAAAAGAATTGTTTTTTTCATAATACTGCGTTTTAAATTAAACGATTGTTTTTCATTGTTATTGTGTATCTGGGTTCGCACTATACTACAGCACCTTCTTTCTGGCAACCGATGGCGGCCAGACCCAATGTGGAAAAAAGTGCCAGATAAATCTTCTTGGTTTTCATAATGTCTTGTCTTTAATTTTTTTTATTTTATAAGAAAGGATTGCTTCTATCTGGTTTTCTGTTTGTATCTCGAAAACGGATATGTCGTGTCGACTCCGCGAAAAAACAACAACGTCGTTGTTAAGGGTGACGGTGTCTTTCTCTTTGGAATGGTCGCACTTCGGGGCATATTTGAATGTCACGGAGGCGGTGTCGACATAGAGAAGTGCCTCTGGGGGATAGTCGGCGATATTGAAGTCTTTTTTCAGTGTTTCCCAGCCGAAAGAGTCTGTGGCGTGGAGCAATGTGACATCGACGGTGAGGGTGTCGTTCAGGGGGAATCCACGGAGGTAGGTGGCATCGATGCCTGGTAGGTTATCATAAGTACGGTAGAGGTCGCTGACGGCCATCCTGGACCACAGTTTCCCGGTGGCAATCAGGGCAACAACCATTAGTGCCAATGTAATGCATACCAGCCGGAATAATCTTATGTTTTTTGGAATCATATTGATAGAAGTGTTTGATGGACATTGGCCATAGCAATATCTATGGCGAGGGTTCCTTCCGTCGACGGCTGATGAAACAGGTCGGATGCTTTCTTGACTGTGATTACCGTTGCCGTCAGCAAAAGCACTGCAATAAGACACCTGCGAACAACAGACCACATACGCCAGCGCCGGCAGTTCTTCTCACAGCCCTCGGCGTGAGTTTTTGCCAGTGTGACAGCATAAGCAGTCAAGGAGGATGAGCTACTGTTGTTTTCTATTGTCTTCATCTTTTATATATTGTTTTAGTTTTTTCTTTATGGTGTGTCGCATCTGAAGAACACTGCTGTGTCTGAGTCCGAGTTCTTTTTCCAATTGGTCGTCGGTGGCTCCTGCTGCCATGAGCAGAAAACATCGTCGCTCGGTGCCGTCGAGACAACTGGCCAGGTCTTCGACGGTAAGTTGCGTTGCCTCTCGGGGCGCTTCCAAAACATCAACCAGCAAATTGTCCGGCATTGTTTTGGGAAAACGTTTTTCTCGATAGCGGTAGCGCGAAATGGCATCACGACACTTCCAGTAAACCCATGCACGCTCATACAGTTCCGATTTCCCGGACTTCAATGTCCCCATTTGGTCAAGCAGCATCAAGTAGCATTCCTGCATGAGCTCCTGATGGAATGCCTCCCGTCCATACGATGCCCTGAGGCACAAAAAATTGATTAGTTTTCTGTGTCGGTTGATGAGCTGTTCGAACTCTTTTTTTATTTGTTCTTCATTGGACATAGTATGTCGTAAAAATCCCCTTCGCATATATAATAGGAATAGCCACCCCCCTTTTTCAATTCGGCATGTGTACTTTTAACAAAGTTTAACAATCCTTAAGTTCAACTAATAAATGCAACACTTTTTATATCAATACAATAATACTTTCCCCATTTTATAAGAGAAAACATCTCCTATATATATAACCATCAAAAGGCCAAAATGTGACAAAACGGGTGTTTTTTTAACATTTTTATCTTTTGAAAAAAAATCCATATATATAATACTCACTTTTTTTGTCAAAATTAGCCTGAGGGGGTGCATTTTTAACAAAGTTTAACAGTTCTTAAGTTCAATCGATAAACACAATACTCTTTATATCAATACATTAATAACATTTCGCTATTTTATGACAAAAGAACTGATTTTAACATTTCATCGATAGGAATCCCCTACATATATAATATCGCAAAAAACACCACGAAAGTATATTTAGGAGAATACAAATAAATTTGATTTGTTTTATTTTTATTGTGGATTTTGTTTACAATCAGCATTATACGATTAACGACGAAATTTTTTTTTAAATTTTTTTTGTCAATATGAAAAATTGTATTACTTTTGCAGTGTATTAGTTGACTAATACACCGGCAAAGAATACGGAAAACGAATTGAAAAACAATAAATTAGAAAAAATGACTATCAAAGAACATTTCAAGAAAAAAGATTGGGTGTATTACCTGATTGTTTTTGTAATCTACACGGTGGTTTTCTTCCTGGTCAGCAAATTGTTTGGAGGAGACTGGAGGCATTCCATCATCAGCGGAATTGTGAGCGGCCTCATTTTTACCCCGCTCAACGCGCTCATGAACCACATGGGCAAGGATGTCGAGAAGGCGGTGGAGGAAGACAAGAGGATGGGGATAACAAAGGATAAAGGTAATTAAGTACAATAATATAATATTATTATGAAAAAGCTGATTTTAATCCTGGTGGCTGTGATTGCCACGATGACCTCGGCAGGGGCTCAGAATCTGAAGGTGAAAGGTACGGTGCGCGACGCCAAGACGGGCGAGGCGCTCCCCTTTGTGAACGTGGGTTTGATGCGCACGACGGACACTGTCTTCGTCCGAGGTGCCGCCACCGATATGCAGGGCCGTTTCGAGATTCAGGATGTGAAGCCCGGCGAGTACCTGATGCAGGCCAGCTGCGTGGGCTACGAGAGCTACAGTCAGGACCTTAAGGTTGTGAAGGACATCAAGGACATCAAGGTTGAGCTCAAAGGGGGCACGCTGCTCGAGACGGTGGAAATCAGTGCCGAGAAGCCTCTCTATCTGATGGATGGCGAGAAGAATATGTATAATACCAAGGAGGATGTATCCATCCAGACTGGTACTGCCAGCGACGCTCTTCAAAATGCTCCGGGCGTGGAGGTGGATGCCGAAGGCAACATTACGCTGCGCGGTGTCTCGAGTGTGGAGATATGGATCAACGACCGTCCCTCGCACATGAACGAGGAGGCCCTGAAGCAGTATATCAAGCAGCTGCCCGCCAACGCTATCGAGCGCATCGAGGTCATCACCAATCCCTCGGCCCGCTACTCGACCAGCGGCGGTGTCATCAATATCGTCACCAACCAGAGCATCACCCGCAACGAGTTGCTCTGCGTGGGTGTGCGTGGCCGCACGTCGCCCAGCATTTCCCCGTGGATCAGTTATGTGTGGGCCAACGAGAAGGTGGACTTCAATTTCTACCTTAACGGTGACTACTCGAGATGGAAGACGGAGGCCGAAGGGACTTCAACGTTGCGCGACGCCAACGGCGACACCAGCCGCTATCAGGCTTATTCGTCAGATGGCAAGAATAATAACCTCGGTGGCTATGCCGGCATCAATCTGAACTGGAATATCGACAGCAAGACTCACCTCTCCACTTGGGCGGGTGTCTACCCCTACTGGGGACGTGGCGACGGCGGAACGACCTACCGCTATTTCGAGTATCTGCCGACACTGACAGACCTGGGATACCAGAAGGACGAGAACGGCAAAGGCTTCGGCTGGGGTGGCTACCTCGGCACCATGTTCGAGCACCACTTCGACACCACTGGCCGCAAGGTGAACATCAGCCTCAATGGCAACACCTGGAACCAGCGCAACGTGACGGAGCAGACCTGGGTGTACAACAATCCGGCTATCGCCGCCCTCGCGCGCAACGACAGCTCGATCCACACCAATCCTACCCTCAGTGTGGAGGTAAGCTACACCCATCCCATGAAGAACGACTTCGAGGTGGAGCTGGGTGTGGAGACGGAGATGGGCGGCGGCAGCCAGTACAAGCAGCTCGACAGCCTTGCTCCCAGCGGCAGCTGGGCCAGCTACCCCTATCGCTCATACGAGGGTGTGGAACGCGGCACGGGACTCAACGGCTATGTGACGCTGCAGAAGCGTTGGGGCGGCTTCACCGTGAAGCTGGGTCTGCGCGGCGAGCAGGCATGGAAATACAGCAAATGGAACTACCTCGACGGTAGTGGCACTACCGAAGTCGACACCTCGTTCTTCGGCCTTGTGCCCAGCATCCACCTGAGCTATCAGACCCCGACTTTCTCCAGCTATAGCCTCAGCTACACCCGTCGCTACAGCGCTCCCGGAATGACACAACTCAGCACTTTCCGCGAGTATGACGAATACAGCTTCAGCACGGGCAATCCCGCCCTGCTGGTGAGCTACACCCACAATATCGAGGCGGCATATAACAAATATGTGATGGGCTTCGGCAATATCGGCCTGAACGCCTACTTCCGCGCCAATACCGACGCTGTGGGCAGCATGGTGGGAACGGTTGTCGACCCCCGCATAGGACCTTATCTGGTGAATTACACCTACCCGGTGAATATCGGCTCGAGCCACACTGAGGGTATAGAAGCCAACATCACCTACCGTCCCAGCGGCTTCTTCAACGTCCGTATGAACGCATCCCTCTTCAACTACGCCTATGAGTATGACAATTTCAGCGACAGCAAGGTGAGCTACAGCTTCCGCGTCAACGTGTGGGCCAAGCTATGGGGCTGGCTCGAGGTGTTCGCCAACGGCCACTACGGCTCGCCGACCCTCGGACTCTACAGCATGAGTGTGGAGAATAAGGGCATCGACCTGGGTGTGAGCAGCGACTTCTTCGACCGCCAGTTGAGTGTTTTCATCAACGCCAACGATATCTTCGGTTGGGCACAATGGGGCACCAACACTACCCACCCCAGTTACAACACCACCGGCAGCACGTCGTTCAACCTGCGCTCCGTGAGCCTGGGCCTCACCTGGCGTATTGGCAAGATGGAACTGGAGAGCAAAGCCCGCCAAGGAGCCGCCAACAATACTCCGAATATGTAAAGTTGAGATAAGAGATAATAGATAAGAGATAATAGTTAAGAGATAATAGTTAATAGATAAGAGTTGAGAGTTAAACTTTTTAAATCTCTTAAACCCTTTGAACTTAAAACCTTTAAACCCTTTAATATTATGAGAATCGTAACAGTAGAGGCCCTTCAGGGTGTGAATTATGAAGCATTGGGTGTTGTCAGTGGCAGCACCATCCAGAGCAAAAATATGTTTGCTGACTTCGGTCAGGGATTGAAAAGCATCGTTGGTGGCGAGTTGAAAAGCTATACTGGCATGATGGACAAGGCCCGTAGTCAGGCCACTGACCGTATGGTGGAGCAGGCCCAAGCGATGGGTGCCGACGCCATCATCGGCGTGCGTTACACCACAAGTGCCATTATGGCGCAGGCCGCCGAGGTGCTGGTGTACGGAACGGCGATAAAATTTAAATAAAAATGGTAGTTAAGTAGACAGTAGTTTTTCACTGGATTAATTTAATTCCAAAGGAGTTCAAAGCCTGCAAGCAGGCAGAAGTAGTTAAGACAATACAATTTCTAGCAGCAAACATAGCAGCGACAAAACGCATTTGTCTTAACTACTGCCCAAAGGGCGAGCGAAGCGATAACTACTTTACTACATAACTACAAAAAAATATTGATATGATTGAAATAACCAATTTGTCTTTCGGTTACAAGAAGACCCACGTTTTTGACAATATCAGCCTTTCCTTCAAGGAGGGCAATATCTACGGCCTGCTGGGAGAGAACGGGGTGGGGAAGACCACGCTGCTCAAACTCATCTGTGGCCTGCAGCGGCCTGTGAGCGGAAGCTGTAGTGTCGACGGCGAGACTTCGTTTCAGCGTCTTCCCTCCATGCTGCAGCGCATCACCTTCCTGCCCGACGAGGTGAAGCTGCCCGACAACAGCACTCCGCAGTGCTTTGTGGACGAACTCCAGCCGTTCTATCCCAACTTCGCACAGGCTACTTTCCTGCATCTGATGCAGGAGTTCGAGGTAAAGCCCGACCGCAAGTTCAAGGAGATGAGTTTTGGACAGCAGAAGAAGAGCCTCATTGCCGCAGCCCTCTCGCTGGGTACCGACTATGTGCTGCTCGATGAACCCACCAACGGACTCGATATCCCCGGTAAGGCCCAGTTTCGCAGTATCCTCAGCAAACGTGTTGACGAACGTTCGACCATTATCATCTCCACCCACCAGGTGAAGGATGTGGAGAACCTTATCGACCCCATCGTCATCCTCTCGAATAATGCTGTGTTGCTGGATGCTACGGTGCAGCGCATCACTGACAAGTTCTATTTTGAGTATGGCGGCGAGAAACGAGACGACGCACTCTACAGTGAGATGCAGCCTGGCGGCTACATGAATGTCATTCCGAATCAGACTGGCGAAGAGAGTCAGATAAATATTGAGGCATTGTTCAACGCTGTGCTGAGAAACAAGAATATGATTAAAGAGATGTTTAATAATGCTTGAATGCATGATTGCGTTATTGCTTGAGTGCTACGCAATATAGTAACGCGTCAGCCACCCAAACAATCAAGCATTCAAACAATCAAACAATACATAAAATGAACAACACATTTGATTGGAACCGATTCTGTGAAGTCGTGAAGAAGGACTTCCGCAATATGTGGCCTCTCGCGGGTCGCACGATGCTCATCCTTGCGTTGTTGCCGATGGCGATTTGGCTGATCTCTGTGGTGATTCCCGGATGGACGGTATTGCCCAATTTACGCCTCTGGATGGTCAAGTTGGTGGCTATGCTGGCGGCCTGCATGAGTGCATCTCGCATGTACCGCACATGGAATCTTCCGGGCGAGGGTATCTATTTCGCCATGCTGCCCGCTTCGAAGCTGGAAAAATTCCTCAGTGCCTGCTTCTTCTCCGTGCTGGTGTGCCCGTTGTTGGTCTTATTTGGCAGCCTGCTGGTCGACACCTTTGTCACTGCGTTGCCTTTTGGCGGATATCACGACTGGATTTGGCAGCGCGACCCAAGCCTTTTCGCTTTTGACATCTCTACCCAGCCAGGCATCCACTACGGCCCTTGGGGGACGCTCTACAGCATCACCTATCTGCTGAGTTTCGTGGGTAATGCCCTTCTCTTCATGTTCACCTCCACAATCTTCAAACGCCATAAGGTGTTGCGTACGTTCCTCTGGATATACCTTATCGAGTTTGTGCTTATGCTGGTGCTTATCCCTCTGATGAATTCGTCGTCCTTTATGGTATGGATGGTGGGATTGGTGAAAGATCTTGGGGCCGAGGGTGTCGCCAATCTCTTCTTCGGTGGCATGATTACCTTTGCCGTCATTGAGATTGTGGTCTTTGGCTGGCTCACGTGGAGGAGACTGGATAGAATGGGATATTGAATGCTAAATTCTAATTTCTAAATTCTAAGTTTTTTGGGGATTACTTGTCACTTGGAAATCATAAATCAATAATTGGAAGTTAAAACTATGGAATTCAGGAAACAGAAACCGATATACCTGCAAATCGCCGACCGGCTGATGGAGCAGATTCTCTCTGGAGAATATGCCGCTGAGGACCGGGTACCGTCGGTGCGCGATGTGGCGGAAGCCATGGGGGTGAACCCCAACACGGTGATGCGCACTTTCGAGTTCCTGCAGGGCGAGGAGATTATCTACAACCGACGAGGGGTGGGCTATTTTGTCAGCCCCGATGCCAAACAGAAGATTCTGGCTGAGCAGCGTCGCGAATTTCTCGAAGAGGAACTACCGCTTATCAAGCAGAAGATGAAGGTGCTGGGCATCGACATCAAGGCGGTTATGAGTGATTAGTTATTGGATAGAGAAAAGAAATCGTCCGCCGAGCGTTTGCGCAGCGGACGATTTCTTTTTATGTAAAGAGGATTATCTGTTGACGTTGGTACGATGGAAGACGAGAGTCTCGGGGAGGAGGGAGGACTGATAGCCGCTGTTGACAAGGGTGAGGGTGTTTCCACTGATGGTGAAGGACATCGTGGAGGTCTCGGAGGCGTGAGTCTCAGGATTGGTGATGGTGGCGACGATGGTGCCGGAGTGAGAGGTCTCGTTGTAGGTATAGTTGAAGGGGGTATCCTCGTCAATATCCTCGCTGTGGATAGGAGTTCCTCCCATGGATGCAGACATGGTGCCATCCTCGTTGACGATGCCAGTGGAGATGGTGTTGAAGTTGAGAAGCACATCGATATTGACAGCAATAGTGACCTCTTGTCCTTCGTAGCTCTCAGTATAGCTGTTCTCGAAGTGGTAGCCCCACTGGGTGCCGACGAGGGCATCGGAGTCGGGGTTAGGATTGGGGTTAGGATTGGGGTTGTTGGTTTTAACCATGGTGATGCGGACCTCATCGAAGGTCTCGTCGCCACCAGGCATCACGGTGCCGGTGAAGGTGCAGGTGTTGCCATCAAGGGTGACGATGGTGAATTCGGCGCCGGAGTCGTGGTCGGGGTTGATGAACATGGTGGTGCCGTTGATGTGCCAGCTGAAGCCGTTGTTCTCGGTTTCGCCGTTATGGTTGAGGAGGCCGCGACCGTCGGCGGTGAAGGTTAAGAGCACGCTGCCCACATAGGTGGTGACATCCTGACCGTTGACAAAGACTTGGGTGGTCTGCCAAGTGCCGACGATGAGGGTGCTGTAGTTGTTGGCGTTGGTGTCAGGATTGGGATTAGGATTGGGGTCGTCTCCGTTCACTTTGGTGAGGGTGATGGTGACGTTACCAGGAATCTGACCGATACCGGGGAAGGACATGTTGGAACTGGTGAGGGTGCACTCGTTGGCGGTGAGGCTGACGATGCTGCAGTTGATGGTTTCGCTTTCCGTGGTCACAGTGAGGCTGCTGTCGGTAGCGCTCCAGGAGAATGCGTTGTTGACGCCAGCAATAACGACATTACCGGTGCCATTGGCGTTGAGGGTAATCTGCATCTGGGGCAGCATAGAGGTCATGTCTTGACCATTGAGAAGGAGACTGCTGATCTGCCAAGTGCCAGCGAGGGTGACATCGTTACCACCGTTGCCACCACCGTTGGAATTGTCGTTGTCTTTGTTGCACGAGACAGAGAGTCCCACGCAGGCCATCACAAACATGGCCATCATGATTTTTTTCATTGTTTTCATAAGGTTTTGTGTTAAAAGATATTGTTTTGATAACGTTAAAAATCAATTATTATTGTGCGGTGTGTTCCATCGACCGGGTATTTTCGTGATCGATGCCGAAGGGGTCGGGAGCCTCGGTAGCAGGAGCGGTTGCGGAACTGTCTTTTTTGTACTCTGATCCTCGTTCGGGACGTTTACAATTGCTCATGTTGTTCTGGATGCGCTCCACATCGTCTTCTGTCAGCGCACGATTGTTCGTGGCGAAGTGCTCGGTCTGGAAGGGGAACACTTCGGCCAGCTCGCCGCTGTAGTAGAAGTCGAAACCGATGCCACCGAAGGTGTAGATGCGGCCACCCACTTCGATATGGCTGCCACCGGCTTTCGGGTCGGCTTTGGGAATGGACTGAGAGAAGCCCACATTGAAGAGGGTGAACAGCAGGTCGGGGCGGTCGCTGATATCGTAGCCCGCGCGGCGCCATTGCAGCATGGTCTGGTGCAGGATACAGCCGGTGTAGATGAATGAGTAGAGGTGATTGCGGTAATCGACGAGACGGTTGTAGCGCTCGGTGACGTGGTCGTTGGTGGAGAAGTCGAGCAGGTGCTCATAGGCGGGTCCCATGTAGTACTCCGACGAGGGGTCTTTCAGGTGTTCCTCCACAGCTCTGGCGGTGAAGTCTTTGATGCCGTTCACACCATAACTGAACTGGCTCTGCACGCTCAGCACTTTCACGGGGCCGAGGTATTTTTTGAACATCTCGCGTTTGGAGTTGAAGAGGCGTATCTGCTCGCCCACGAGGCATCCCACGATAAGACGGGGTTCCACACCGGTGAGGCGGCCAGCCTCGATGATGAGAGCGCTGTCGCGCAAGATGGCCTCTTTCAGTGCCGGCCACTCGGGGCCGTCCATCCAAGGAATCACGTTGCCACGCTGCTGCTGCGGTACGCTGTTGAGCATCTTGGTGATGTCTCCTGCCAGATTGTCGAGGTCTTGATCCTTATCCATGTACAACTTGGCAGCGGCAATCATACGGTCGACAACCAGCGGGTTATCGCTATGCTGCGCGGCAGTGAGGATGAGTCGTGCATTGACGGGATAGTAGCGCGCCAGTGCTGCCAGTTGTCCGTAGCGGATGGCCCATGCGTCATCGATTTCTTCCTGTGTCATGTTGGCATGCTTCAAGTCCTCGATTTCCGACACTGACATCAGCGAGCGGTAGTTCTCGTCGATGGCACCGGCGTTGTTGGTTAGTCCCAGTTGGAATATCGCCCAAGCTCCGATGATACCGAAACCTGCCAATGCGAAAAGGAGTTCGACGATGTTCAGCACTTTGCGCCACAGGGGGCGCTGCTTGAATTCAATCCAGAGGTGTTTCATTGAATATCTTACTTACGTCAACCTATTGTAGGTTGTGCAGCCATTCGATAGGTTCAAAGAGGGTTACATCCATCAGCATGAATATGGCTGCGCCCGCGATGTAGCCCACGAGAGCCAGCCAGGAGATTTTCTTAAGGTACCAGATGAAGTCGATTTTCTCCATACCCATCACAGCCACACCAGCAGCGGAACCGATGATGAGGAGCGATCCGCCCGTACCGGCGCAGTAGGCGAGGAACTCCCAGAAGGGATGGTTGGGTTCGAAGATTACATTGGCCCCTGTGATGTCATACATACCCATAGCGGCGGCCACCAGCGGGACGTTGTCGACCACAGAGGAGAGCACACCGATGATGAGGTCGATGAAGAAGAATCCGGGAGCGGTGGTGCCAAAAGCATCGTTGAGGCCACCGGCGAGGCTTGCGAGGATGCCCGATACCTTGAGGCACGAGACAGCCATCAAGATGCCAAGGAAGAAGAGAATGGTGGGAGTGTCAATATGCTCGAGAGTGGAGACGGCGGTGGGCAGTTTGTGGCCTTCCTTCTCATATTTGCGACTGATAATCTCGGTAGTGAGCCACAGTACGGCCAAGCCGAAGAGCATGCCCAGATAAGGAGGCAGGTGAGTGATGGTCTTGAAGATGGGGACGAAAATAAGGGCACCTACACCCATGAAGAGGATGAGTTTGCGCAGATGGTGAGGAACTTCGACACCACTGTTGCTTTCGGAGGGACGTTCGATGTCGCCTTTCAGCGTGGCACCCACGATAAGCACAGGTACTACCATGCAGATCATCGAAGCGATGATGGTTTTCACGATGATGTTGACGGTAGTTACCTGGCCACCAATCCACAGCATGATGGTCGTCACATCGCCGATGGGGCTCCAAGCGCCGCCGGCATTAGCGGCGAGGATGACCATTCCGGCATAGAGCCAGCGCTCTTTCTTGTCGGCGATGAGTTTGCGCAGCAAGGCAATCATCACGATGGCGGTGGTCATGTTGTCCAGCAGGGCCGACAGGAAGAAGGTGAGGATGGAAAGGACCCACAGCAACTGCTTTTTGTTTGAGGTCTTGATTTTGTCAGTGATCACGCGGAAACCTTGATAGTCTTCTATTAAGGTAACAATCGTCATGGCACCCAAGAGGAAGAATACGATTTCTGCTGTCTCGCCAAGATTGCCCACCAATTCTTCCTTTAGGAAGTCGTGCCAACCATCGGCCGATAGGTCGGGAGCGAAAATGGCTTGGCTGAAGGCGAAGACGGTCCACAAGAGGGTGCCGAGCATCAGAGCTGTGGCTGTTTTGTTGATTTTGAACGGATGCTCCATTGCAATGAAGAAGTATCCGATAATAAATATGGTAACGAGAGCTACTACCATGAGATTTGATTTTTTTTTTAGTTTATTGTTGATTATTGATTATCGTCTGTTTTGTTGCTGTTGTTTCATTTTTTGCATCTGCTCGGCCTGCTTCTGCATCTCTTCGAGGCGCTGCTGGAAGCGGCTCTTTTTCTTGGGTTTGCCAGAGGCATTCTTCGCATAGGCAGCCATGCGGGCACGCACTTTCTGCTCGCTCGTGAACTTGCGGATGAGAATCATGGTGGACATGGTGAAGGTCAGCGAAATCAGATAGTAGAGGTTCAGACCTGCACTCTGGCTGTTGAAGATGAAGAGCATCATGAAGGGCATGAAATACATCATGAACTTCATGCCGGGCATCGACTGTGTGCCGGCCTGCTGCTTCATGGTGTACCAAGTGTAGAAGAACTGCATGCCGAACATCATCAGGCAGAAGAGCGACACATGGTCACCGTAGAGAGGAATGTTAAACCCGAAGTCGAGCACCGAGTCGTAGGTCGACAGGTCATCGCACCAGAGGAAGCTTTTCTGTCTCAGTTCGATAGCTTGGGGGAAGAACATGAACATGGCGGTGAGGAAGGGCATCTGCAGCAAGACAGGTAGGCAGCCCGCCATCGGGCTGTAGCCTGCGCTCTTCTGCAACGCCATCATGGCCTGTTGTTTCTGCATGGCCTGCTCTTTCTTCGGGAAGCGCTGGTTCAGAGCGTCCATCTCGGGTTTCAGGATGCGCATGATGGCGCCGCCGCGATAGCTCTTGAATACCAAGGGCAGAAGAACCAAGCGGATGAGCAGGGTGAAAATGATGATGATGATACCATAGTTCCAGTTGAACTGCTCCAGGAAGTTGAAGGCAGGGATGATGAGCCAGCGGCTGATGTTCTTCGAAATGAATGTCCAACCCAGCGGGAGCATCTTGTCGAAACCGCGGTCCATGGCTTTCAGGTCGCGGTATTTGGTGGGGCCGAAATAGTAGCACATACCCATGGACTTGCCTCTCATGTCAATGCCCATAGTGCTCTCCATGTCGGTCAAGTATTCCGGGGTCTTCTCGTTGGCATCGGTGTGGACGGCGAAGATGGCGTTCTCGAAGGGCTGGGTGTTGGCTGTCAAGATGGCGCAGAAATACTGCTGCTTGAAAGCCACCCAGTCCAGTTTGGTCTTCAGGTCTTTGTTACCGTCTTTACCATCGGTTAGGTGATCTACATCGTCCGTAGGAGGCTTGAAGTAGATGCTGGTGTAAGAGCGTTCGCTGCGGGTACCCTCGCGATGCTTCTCTTGACGCAGCATGCGGTTTTTCCACACCAGGTCGGTACGCTCGTTGAAGTGTACCACATTGTCAAGTCCCACAAAATGGATGTTGAAGTCCACCTCGTAGTTATCACCACGGAAGGTGTAGGCGAACTCCAGGTAGTTCTTGCCAGCGGCAGCGCCACTATCCACAGCGCCACTGATGTCGGCACGCAGCGCCACAATGGCCGAGTCGCCAGCCTTCAGGTTTAGGGGAGTGCCGTCCCACGGACGGTTGTTCACATAAGGAGTGAAGAGCAGGTGCTGTGTCTGTACCGTGCGGTCGGCAACGGAGAAGATATAGTTCAGATTGTCTGCGCCGGGGGTGATTAGCTCCAGCGGTTGCTTGTTGTAGGTCTGGTAGTCTTTCAGCATCACCTTGTTGATCATGGCGCCCAAGGTGTTCAGCTCCACAGTCATACGCTCGGTACCCACCGTCATGATCTGACCTTCGGTAGACACGAGGCTCTGGAAAATGCCCATATCGGCAATGCCGGCGATAGCCATGGAATCCGCAGCGGTGCTGTCGGCGGCGAGGCTGGCGCTGTCTGTCGCTGCAGCATGAGCGACGGAGTCTTTTACTCGCTGTTCCTCGGCCACTTGGGCTTTACGGATGGAGTCTTCCACGCGCATTTTCTCCCGTTCCTCTGCCGAGGGCGACACCCAAGCCATATATCCGACAAAGATGCCGAAGATGAGAATTAGTCCAATAATCGATTTTTTATCCATATATTTATTTATTTCCTAACTTATTTTAATTTCTTTTATGTCCGATTCTTTTGATTCCCAGCGGGATGCGATAGCATATCGCTTTGAGAATGAATTGCAAATATACGAAAAAAGAGAAAATGACGTTATAAAAATCATGAAAAAGGCTTTTTTTACCCTGTTATTTTTGTTGCCACTTACAGTTTTGGCATTTGATTTTCAGGTGGTTGTTCCAAGTGGACAGACTCTCTATTTTGACACCGTAGCCGGCGGGGTGTCGGTGGTCTATCCCCATGTCGGTGATTATGCGAGTGCGTGGAATGGCTTTGACAAGCCTACGGGAGCTCTGACAATTCCTTCGCAGGTCTCCTATCAAGGAATCAATTATCCTGTGGTCTCGGTAGGTCCGGCGGCATTCTATAGTTGTGCTGGCCTTACTTCTGTGGTTATCAGTCACGGTATTACCACCATCGGTAACAGCGCCTTCAACGGATGTACCGCTATGGATTCGGTGGCTATTCCGGCTTCCATTACCTCTATTGGTAGTCAGTCTTTCGGTGCATGCTCTTCATTGACAAGTATTTGTGTCTATGCTCCCGAACCTCCTACTACCGCTTCTGGCGCATTCTACAATGTCTCGTTATCGGCATGTGTGTTGTATGTGCCTTGCGAGAGTGCTTCTGCCTATATGTCGGTGGCCCCTTGGAGTGGTTTTGGAAGCATTGTGGCGATGCCCTGTTCGGTGACGGTAAGTACGGCTGTGAACAACACAGAGCGCGGTAGCGTGACGGGTGCAGGCACCTATCTTCACGGCACGCAGGTGACGCTGACGGCAACGCCTGCCGACGGTTTTTCCTTTATCTGCTGGAACGATGGCGATACGCGGAATCCACGTCTTGTGGAAGCTACGTCCGATATAACATTGATAGCCATGTTCTTCGCTCTTATTCATGATACTATTGACCTTATGCCCACTTTCTATCAGTTGCAGGTGCTTTCCAACAACGATGCCCTCGGGCTTGGGGTGGGGACAGCAACGCTTCCTGAGGGAACGGTGGCAGAGGTGTGCGCATTGCCTCTCGTAGGAGGTCGTTTCGCAGGGTGGAGCGATGGCGAGAATGTTAATCCACGTCATATTATAGTAACTGGGGACCAGACTATTACAGCCCTATTCGACAGGGTGGGAGTGACCGCTCCCGAGGCTCAGAAGTGGAGCGTCTTTTCGGAAGGGATGAATCTGACGGTGACTTGTCCGGAAGGGCAGAACGTTACGGTTTATGACATACGAGGCCGTATAGTCACGTCGACACGTGCCTCTTCGTCACCCTTGTCTTTCGTCCTGCCTTCGGCGGGTGTCTACGTGGTTTCGGTCGGTGGTGCAGGAGCACGGAAAGTGGTTGTTGAATAATTTTTTTACAAGGTATATTTTTTTTTCGTATTTTTGCATTCGCGTTAAGTCAAAAAGTCTAAAAGTCAAAAAGCCTAAAAGCCAAAACATGAAACTGCAATTTATGGGTGCCACCCGCGAGGTGACGGGTAGCAAACACATGATAACCACCAAAAGCGGTCTAAAGATTTTGCTCGACTGCGGTATGTATCAGGGTAAAGGTCTCGAGACTGATGCCATGAACCGCGACCTCGGATTCAATCCTTCGGAAATAGACTATCTCATTCTCAGCCATGCACATATCGACCACTCGGGTCTGATTCCTTATATCTACAAGAACGGTTTTCGTGGCACTGTGCTCTGTACTCCCGCCACCCGTGATCTCTGCGCCATCATGCTGGCCGATGCCGGTCGCATCCAGGTGCAAGATACGCAGACTTTCAACAAGAAGCGCAAGGCTCAGGGTTTGGGCCCTGTGGAGCCTATCTATGACGAGCAGGACGCACAGGCCTGCATGAGTTGTTTCATTAGTGTGCCCTATCACAAGAAGTTCAATATCGAAGGTGAGGTGACGGTGGAGTTTTTCGATGCCGGCCATATCCTCGGCTCCGCCCTCGTATACCTCGAAATCAAGGATGGTCGCCGTAAGATTCGTCTGGGTTTCACGGGCGACATCGGCCGCTACGGCAAGCAGATACTCAAAGACCCTGAGCCATTTCCTCAGGTGGACTACCTCATTATGGAAAGCACCTATGGTGACCGTCTGCACGAAAGTCTTCAGAATGCCGAGCAGGAATTGCTGATGGCGGTACTCGATACCTGTACCAAGAAAAAGGGCAAGCTGATCATTCCCAGCTTCGCTATCGGTCGTGCGCAGGAGATTATTTACGCTCTCGACCGTCTGGAACATGCCAAGTTGCTACCTGATATCGATGTCTTTGTTGACAGCCCTTTGAGTGTCAGTGCCACCAATATCATGCGTCTGCATAGCGAGAGTTTCAACGACAGCATCGCCGAATATTGCAAGACTGACCCCGATCCTTTCGGATTTGACCGTCTGCATTACATACAGAGCGTGATGGAAAGCAAGCAGCTCAACATCCGTCATAAACCTTGTGTCATCATCGCCGCCAGTGGTATGATGGAGGCTGGACGTGTAAAACACCATCTGGCCAACCATATTGAGAACCCTTCCACCACTATCCTTTGTGTGGGTTACTGCGAGCCATCGACACTGGGTGCCAAGATTATGCGCGGCGACGAGGAGGTTTCCATCTTCGGTCAGCGCCACAAGGTGCGTGCCGAACTGCGTCGTATCGACTCCCTCTCCGGTCATGCGGACTATGCCGAAATGATGCGATATATCGGCTGTCTGGACAAGAAGAAGGTCAAGGGACTTTTCATTGTTCATGGTGAGGAGCAGACGCAGAAACACTTTGCCGACACCCTTGCTGCCGATGGATGGAAACATATCACCATACCCACGTTCAGGGAGGAAGTGGAACTGTAAAAGAAGTTAAGAACTAAATAGTTAAGAAGGTTGAAGTCGCTGACGTTTATATTGTTGTCTTTTCTGACTGCTGCCTGTACAGGGCAGGTGGTGCAGGGGCTGCCGCAGGTACCTGCAGGGGTTGAGTTGCCGGCCTATGGCGAGGAAGAGGACATAGTGAAACATCAGGGCTACACAGCCGCTTATAATCATACCACACTTTGCCCCGACTGGGTGGCATGGGAACTTACAAGTGAGGAGGTGGATGGCACCAACGAGGGACAGTACAGTTTCTCTCGCGACCCAAATGTGAAGTTTCCCAAGGCTTCGCGTGAGGATTATTCGCACAGTGGATGGGACAAGGGTCACATGGCGCCGAGGGCCGACATGAAGTGGTCGTGTCAGGCGTTGGAGGAGAGCTATTATTTCACCAATGTCTGCCCGCAGGACCACGAGATGAATAGCCAAGCATGGCGCAAGATTGAGGAGTTGTCGCGTCGTTTGGCCAAACAGTATGGGCGTGTTTATATCGTCTGCGGTCCCCTCTTCGACGAGCATCGTTTCAGTACTATAGGTGGGGTTCATGTACCTGACCGCTTTTTTAAAGCACTAGCTGTTAGCACGGAAAATGGTTACCGGACGGTGGGGTTTGTGGTCGACAACACGCCGCAGGACTACTCTCCCAGACACTACGCTGTGAGTGTGGATAGTGTGGAGGTATTGACGGGAAGGGACCTATTCCCGAAGGTCGACGAGGCGGCGGAACAGACATTTGATTGGGATTTTTGGAACCGTTAGATAATTATAAATTAAGAATTTAGAAAAAAGATATGAAACTGAAAGTTTTTTTCATTTTTCAATTTTCAATTTTCATTTTGTTGACGTCCTGCAACCAACAAGTGGAACGGGAAGATTCCACACAGGCTGTCGCCACGGAGGAGAATGAAGATGCAAGTTATGTGAAGAGCAATACTGTCAGTACACCTCAGGAGAACGGGAAAGAAGAGGCCATCGCTTCCGCAAAGGCGGTGGTAAAACCCGAGTCTCGTCCTGCAACCCAGCATAAGGCTAACAGCAAACCTGCCGCTGCTGCAAAACCAAAGACCAAAACCGCTCCCGAGACCATTTATGTGGAGACTTACGGAGCTCAAGGCAAGGTATGGGGGCATGTGACCATGAATGGCGACCGCGGTAAAGGTACCATCCACGATTTTGACGAGAACACCCTCTCTGTTAGCGTCACCCGTCATGGAGACGAGCTCTTCGCCATCGACCAGAACTCGCGACAGTATGTATTTAAGTTGAAACAAAATAAAACACAAGAATAAATGAAAACCACACAAGAACTCCAGCAGATTGCGACGCAGGTTCGTCGCGACATCCTTCGTATGACCACCAATGCCAAGAGCGGACACCCGGGCGGATCGCTCGGCACCGCCGACTGGTTCGTGGCCATGAACTTCAACCTCATGGATTTTGATCCCAAGAACTTCACTATGAGCGGTGAGGGCGAGGATATGCTTTTTGTCTCTCAGGGCCACATCACACCGGTTATCTACAGCACGATGGCGCGTCGCGGATATTTCCCTGTGGACGAGCTTAAGACTTTCCGTAAGTTTGGCACCCGTCTGCAGGGCCATCCATCCACCGAACACGGCCTGCCGGGCATCCGTATGGCCAGTGGCTCGCTGGGTCAGGGACTTAGCGTCGGTGTCGGTGCCGCCCTCGGCAAGAAGATGACGGGCGACAACCACCTCGTCTACACCATGCACGGCGACGGCGAGCTCGAGGAAGGCCAGATCTGGGAAGCCGTCATGTTCGCCGGCGCCAAGAAGGTCGACAACCTCATCGCCACCATCGACTACAATAACCAGCAAATCGATGCCACCGTCGACGAGGTGATGACCCTTGGCGACCTCAAGGCCAAGTTCGAGAGCTTCCTCTGGAAAGTCGTTGTGATTGAGAACGGTAACGACATGCAGCAGGTGCTCGACGGCATGGCCAAGGCCAAAGCCCTCACCGGTCAGGGCGCTCCCGTGTGCGTCATCCTCAAGACCAAGATGGGCTATGGCGTCGACTTCATGCAGGACACCAACAAGTACCACGGCTCCGTCCTCTCTGCCGACGACCTCCCCAAGGCCCTCGCCCAGCTCCCCGAGACCCTCGGCGACTTCTGAAGAATTAAGAGTTAAGAGTTATGCTACAGATAGGAACTAAAGCCCCTAACTTCGAGGGGTTTATTGAGACGGGCGTGCGCGTGAGCCTCGCCGACTATGCCGGACGCAAACTGGTGCTCTACTTTTACCCCAAAGACAGCACCCCCGGCTGCACCGCCGAGGCTTGCGACCTGCGCGACAACTACGAGCGCTTCCTTGCCCTCGGCTATGAAGTCCTCGGTGTCAGCCGCGACAGCGCCGCCAGCCACCAACGTTTCATCGAGAAGTACCAGCTGCCCTTCCACCTCATCGCCGACACCGACCTCACCATCCTCAAAGCTTACGAAGCCTGGGGCGAGAAAAAGAACTACGGCAAAGTCACCATGGGCACCCTCCGCACCACCTATGTCATTGATGAACAAGGTATCATCATCGATGCCATTGGGAAAGTGAATACCAAAGACCACACAGCACAGATACTCCAATGAAAAGGAACCTCCTGCTATTCCTCCTGATGGCCTTCGGACTCACCTCCGGAGCGCAGACCTTTGTAGGCACCATGAATGTCGACGGCTACAAGCGCGAAGAGGTCAAAGTGACGCTCCGCAAGACCGATGCCGGCGACTATGTGCTGACCATGTACCGCGTGAAGTTCGCACGCCTGATGCCGGTGAAGATAGATTTCGACATCCCGCAGATGAAACTCGAGGGCGGCCACCTCTCGGCCGAGGGTGTGGTGCCCGTCTCCAAAGGCAAGCGCTACGAGAAATACACCATCCACAACCTCTCCGGCGCCGTCAGCGACGACAAGCTCATCTTCTACTGCAAGATGGGCGACAAACCCTTCTCCTTCAGCGGCAAACGCCAAGACGACAAGTAACGGCCACAGCCTCGTTGTAGCGGCTCAGGGTGGAGGATTTCATGATGGCCTTCTTATGCTTGCGGTCAATCTCAAGATACTCCCAGAAGGCATGGAGATGTGAAAGAATCTGGCTGTCGCCGCATAGGTTCTCGACGGCATGGCGGTAGATGCGCTCATGCATCTGTTTAACCAACTCCTCCCCTAACTTAGGGGAGGGGGACCCGAAGGGTGGAGGAGTGTGTGTCATCCACGGCCGCGCCAATAGCCCTCGCCCAATCATCACCCCTTTTATTTTGGAGCCATCGACCTCGTCAGTACGCTGCTCCCATAAGTCAGGGAAGCCGTCAGATGCCTGCATCTGACCGAGGGGTGTGTCCAGCGAGATATCCCCGTTGTAGACCATCGGATGCCTGCACCCATGCACAAAGCGCCAGAAGGCATCCTTATCCACTGTTCCTTTGTATTGCTGCCGCCCCATACGCGGATGCAATGTGACATGCACCAGTGGCATCTCGTTGATGATTGGCAGCAGCTCTATGCTTTCCTCCGCACTCTCCTGCCCAAGGCGCATCTTGACGGAGAACTGCACCTCGGGCCTTTGCCGCATCTCACGGGCAATCTCCTCCACCCTCTCGGGGTGTTGCAGCAGCCCGCTTCCGCGACCGGCCTTCACCTGCATAGGGAACGGACAGCCCATATTGAGGTCTATGCGTCGCCATCCAAGCCCCTGCACCACGTCGCACAGCCGTGCGAACTCTTCGCCATCCTTGGCAATCACCTGCGGCACCGTCGGCACACCGGTATTGGCTGCGGGGTCGATATCCCGCAAATCCTTCTTCCGTACCTCGCCTTTCTCTATCCGCACAAAGGGCGTGTAATACTCGTCCACCCCGCCGACACACTCCCGGTGCGCCCGCCGGTAGACCGCGTCGGTATACCCTTGCAGCGGTGCGAAAGCGATATACATATCGGTCATTTTACTATAGGCTTGCCGGCCTTCTGCCAGGCGAGTATGCCGCCGTCGAGGTTGTACACCGTGCAGCCGTTGGCTGCCAGCTGCTCGGCGGCCTTGAGGCTGCGCCTGCCGCCCCGGCAGTAGACAGCCACCTTGCCCTTGATATCCTTGATGCGCTCCGCGAAGTCGGCCGCCTTCACGTCGATATTCTCCGAACCCGCGAGGTGGCCCTCGGCATACTCTTTAGAAGTCCTTACGTCGATGAGGCGCACATCCTTCTGCACCATCGTAGAGGCAAACTCCACCACCCCCATGGTCGTCACCTGCTCACTGTTATTGCCGCCACCGCAGCCGCAAAACAAAGCTGAAAACAATGTAATCATAAGTATTCGTTTCATAACTAATATGTTTTAAGATTTCCTTCTGCCACAACTATGGCAGTACCACCCACATAGAGGGTGCCATCCGTGGCAATGCGGGTTGACACTATTGAGGGATGGCCCATAGTCTCGCCCTGCATAAAGGAGAAGTCGCCCGTAGCCGGAATGACACCATTGACGGCCAGATAATGCGTCAGAGCAGCATTGGCAGTGCCAGTGGCTGACTCTTCGGGGATATCATAAAGTGGGGCAAAGTTGCGCACATAGGCGGTGTGGCCGTCATTGACCAATGCAAAGACGTGGAAGCTAACGGTGTTGTATGCTTTAGTGATGGCCGAGATAGCATCCATGTCAGGTTGCAACGAGTTGAGGGTTGCTGTATCGGGAACCTGTATCATGATGTCAGCCAAGCCGGAATAAGCAATTTGTACAGGTAGCGTAGGCTGGTAGTTGTCGAGTCCTATGGCGTGGTAGACAGGCGTGGTATCGGTAAGGGTCTCTATGATGTGGGGCATGGCCATCTGCATCATCACGCGCTCACCGGCTTCCACCTCAAGGTCGCCAGCCATTGTGTGATACTGACAACGCCCTTGTGCCATTCCAAGCTTGTACAGCAGGACGAAAGTGGCAACGGTGGCATGTCCGCACAACTCTACCTCGGCAGCGGGCGTGAAGTAGCGAAGGTGATATTCCGTCGGTGACAGACGACGGACGAAGGCTGTCTCGGAATAGCGCAACTCCGCTGCCACCTGTGTCATTAGGCGCTCGCTGGGGAAAGCCCCTTCTCCCAGTAGGACAATACCCGCTGGGTTGCCACTGAAAGGCTGGTCGGTGAAGGCATCAATAATATAGTAGCGCATCATGGCTTGGGTGCAAACGGGCATTTTTTGCCGATGCATTGTTCGTTGATTTGGCTGCGTGAACAGCGCACCTCGGGCTTCACCATCTCCACACCGAGGTTTTCTTTGACAAAGTCGATGGCCGTCAGCACAGAGAGGTAGGAGTCGCGCTTGCAGCAGCGGGGGCCACCGTTCTCTGCCACCTGCTCCAGAGCAAGGGCGGTGCAGTGGTTGCAGAGGCGCCAGGTGTCGGTCGAGAAGGGCGTGTTGCGGGTGACGATCGACATGAAGATGCCTGTGCTGATGCTTGCACCACAGGCACCCATATAGCCGCAGGCACCGCCAGGCACCTGTTCGCCGCGCTCCCTCACCTCGGCAAGGGCTGCCTCCATATCCAACTTGGCGCTGTCGGGCAGGCAGTTGTTGTAGGCTGTCAGCAGGGCGGCGCCCACCAGCACATGGTGTGTGGGCCCGTGCATGGGACAATCCGGCTGCGACATCAGCCTCTCTAAAATCTCTATCGGGTTCCGCGAGGTATCCGCCAAGCATAGCACCGCTACCGAGTCGACCGTCGTCTCGGCAACAACTTCAGGTGTTGGCGTGCTCTCTTTGGGCACCCTATTGCACGATTTGGAAACCTGTGCCAACATGCCAACGACCACAAATATAATCAGTAACGTCTTTTTCATTCTTGTTTCTTTATCCAAAAAAGAGGTGCAAAAGTACACCTTTTCTCTGGATTGAGAAAAAAAATTTACTGATTCTGTTCTTCAGCTTTAAGCTTTCAGCTTTAAGTGGAAAGCGGAAAGTGGAAAGCGGAAAACTATCCACTACCCACTATCCACTTAAATACACCTATCTCTCGCACTCCGTCCGAGGCAAAAGAAACTATATCGTGTACGATGTAGTTGAGTGTTTGTTATCTCTTCCCCTCCGACTAACCCTCCGACCGCCTCGCTCAATTTTTACCCTTCCCAAACAACATAATAACCTGATAATCAATATACTTGCGTTGTTTTAAAAAAGCATAAATTACACTAAATGCCTATAAATCAACCCGATCTCCGTATCATCTCCGTATCATCTCCGACTCAAGTCCGACTGTGGTCCGACCGCCGTCGGCCCTAACACGGAGAAGACACGGTGTTGTTATTATATTGTTTTGATAATCTTGAAAAGTTGTATTTTTGCACATGGCAATTCACTCCCATCGAGGTGAAATCGTCACAGCGTTACACGCATGGATAAGTTCGGTGAATATCTAACAACACCAATTGTGTTGCACGGCAACGACCTCAAAGAGGAGAACGGAATTCTTTTCTTACCGCTGTATATGACCCCGTGTCTGTGAAAGTTGTAACCATGACAAAGATGAACTCGAAAGAATTACTGCAACGCCAGCTGCACAAAGGTCTGGAGGCCGCCCGCCAGCGCTGGGAGAATTGCCCAAAAGACTAACCGCGGAATAAAAACACTAATCATTAACCATGAACCGTTAAGCATGAACCATAATTTATTTTGCCAAACAAGAAAAGATTTGTATCTTTGCAGCGTGAAAATATGAGAAACAAAGACATGGATAAAACCACAGAAATACTACCGACAAACACATTGCTGATTGATGACATTAGGCAAATTATCAATCAAGCCCGAAATCAGGTTGCCGTCAATGTCAATGCCGAACTCACTCTGATGTATTGGCATATCGGCGAGCGTATTAATCGCGAAGTACTTGGAAACGAGCGCGCCGAATACGGCAAACAAATTGTCGCGACGGTGTCGCGACAATTGCAGGAAGAGTTTGGAACAAAGGGGTTCGATGTGAAAAGTATTCGTCGTATGATGCAATTTGCATCCCTGTTTCCTGAATTCCAAATTGTCGCGACGCTGTCGCGACAATTGCAATGGTCTCATTTTGTAGAGGTTATTCCCTTGAAGAACGACCTTCAACGGGAATTCTACCTGACGTTGGCTGCTTCCGAAAGATGGTCTATTCGTCAGCTTCGCAAGGAGATTAACGGCATGCTCTACGAGCGCACCGCCATTGCGACAAAGCCCGACGAGTTAATCAAGCAGGAGCTGACGGAACTGCGGGACAACAATGTACTTACTCCCGACTTGGTCTTCAAGAGCCCCTATTTCTTGGAGTTCACTGGATTAAAGGGAATGTACAGCGAGAAGAGTCTCGAAGACAGCCTTGTGGCACACTTGGAGCAGTTCATTCTGGAATTGGGCAATGGGTTCACCTTCGTCGAACGGCAGAAGCGTATGATTATCGACGGCGAGGACTTCTATCTCGACCTGCTTTTCTACCATCGCAGGTTGCACCGCCTGATAGCCATCGACTTGAAACTTGGCAAATTCAAGGCGCAGTACAAAGGCCAGATGGAGTTGTATCTGCGCTGGCTCGAAGCCCACGAGATGGAGGCTGGAGAGGAACAACCCCTCGGCCTATTGCTCTGCACCGAAGGTGGCGACGAGCAGATAGAACTGCTGCAACTCGACAAATCCGGTATCAAAGTGGCGCAATATATGACCGAACTCCCCTCCAAAGAACTTCTGCAACGCCAACTGCACAAAGGCTTAGAGGCTGCCCGCCAGCGCTGGGAGAATCACACTGACAGTCAATTGGTTTTAGAATAAGATTTATTTAATTCAAATATAACTATCATTAGTATGTCAAATAGATAGCATTTCTATCACTCGAATTTCCAATTCTAACCATCGGTTTTAGTTATTATAGTGTGTTTTGTGGTTTTATCCTTAGACTATCTATCTATCAGCTAATACAGATAGGTCTTGAGAAATATTTTCTGGCTCAAGATCTCGTAATTTTTGGTTATGTATTTGAACACGATTAATAACAAAAACGATATTATCGAATGTAATGGGAATATTAATAGAATGTGAAGACATTTGGAAAAGCACATTAGCTCTATCACTCCTATACATTTCTTTGGCCAATTTGCTATCCTCATCAAATAATCTGATAATATCCGATGAAAGCTTCTTCTCAGTAAAACGAAGTTTATATTTCATTCTCATCATTGATTCCCACCTGCGATGTTTGAATTGATGGTAAGCGACGTCATCAAGTAATGATTGAATAGCTCTGTCATTTGTTTCTAGCGAAGCATAAACACCATTGAACATCCTAGAAGCGTCATTTAAGCCTTCCCAATCTTGCTTACACTTATATTTCAACAAATGATCAATTTCATGCCAACCCTCAGAATTAATTGTCCTGAACTGGATTTCATATGTATTATCTACATATTTTAAAGAATCGTACTCTGATTTACATTCTTCAAGTGTTTGACTATTCTGAGGGTCCATTTTACAAATCATATTCTTCCTAATGACAGCAAACTCATTTTCTTTCGGATTATCTTCCTGTGCATCATAATAGTCAGTTTTCTTTTTTAAAATATTCCATAAAATATCTACATCCTCATAAAAATATGTTACAATTCGAATGCCAACAATGTCTTGGACTTTTTTGCCATTTGCAGCACTATAGTAACCTTCTCCCTTCCGTTTAATTTTTTCTTCTAACGACTGTAATGTCTTGACTCTTGAGAAAATACGATACTCCACGCCAACACTATCAAGAATACAGCTTATTTTTTTTCGCAAACTGCCTTCTATATTCGTTAATCCTGTAATCTTATTAACCATTTGTTATGCTAAATTTTTGTTGTAATATGAAACACCTTCTTTTTGAATAAAACAATTACCTCCATTTAAAACAAGAAAATGGGAATTCTCCAGCGAATTTAACGCTTTGATTATCTCACGTTCAGAGAAACCTTCACATTCACTCTTTATTGCATTTATTCTTTTCATTCTAACCACTTTACCTTCTGAACGAACAAATTGTGACAATATGATTTTATTTAGTTCACCTCTTTCGTTTTTACATTCATCAATCACATTGTCCTGCTTGTTAGAAGCCAACTGTAGAAAATCATTATTACAATCACTACCTATAATATAAGGAGTAGTTTCTGCGTCTTGTTCTTCAATCCAATCACAATCATAAAAAGAACAATTAACAAAACTAGTATCAATAAATGCCGATTTAGTAAATGAACATTTCCTAAACCTTATATTTGAAAAAATCACCATCCGGAATTTTGAGGCATGGCCAAAAGTAACGTTTGTCAAATCAACATCTTCTAACTGAAAATTAGCATATTCGCTTTCATGAAGCTTGTTTGTAAGCAAAATGTCTTTTGAAAAATTAAACGAATCATCGTATGTATAGCCATGTTCCTTCATCTTCTCCCAAAGAATTTCTTTCTCAGAACTTGGCATTGACTTATATGAATCAATGGCCAACCTTGCAAATCCTTGAGATAAAACCTGTTTATAATTATCAGGATAATGTTCTACAAATTTTCCGTTTATTATATTTTCAGCGATCAATATTCCAAAAATAAAATCATTAACAAATCCTATAAGATTATCTTTATTTCTATCTAATAATGCATGATTGGATAAAGTTTCAGCCAAATCATCATGTGTTGGTTTCGGTGAATTGGGAAAGTTTTTAATATAGTCATTGAAGATTTTTTCATTATAATCCAAAATCAACTCTTTCATTGTAGGCTTATCGTATGATTTAATATCAAAATCGCACATTATTCTAGCTAACTTTCTAAATATCCGTTTCTGCATCTCTTCATCCATCAGTAGTGCTTGTCTCTTCCTCTCTCTTTCCAGTAAGGCCTTGAAATAAATCTCTACAACATTGGTTTTTTGAGTAATAATATCTTTAAAATCATCATCTCCAATCCCGCGAATATAAGAAAGTAAAACAGGATTCGCAATACTAGAAAAATCAAAACTGCAATTTTTTAATTGATCTATTTGATCTTTTCGTAACCAATCTTCTATAACTGGTGCTTCAAGAGCAATACGTTGCAAATAGAACCTGCGTTCAGTCTCTTCAATTACAGAATAAAAAAGATCCCCATTTAAAACTGCTGTTTTTCGTGATGTGATAATTACCTTTGCCTGTCCTTCCAATAAATCTAATATTGTAGACAGCATGCTTTCAACATCTCTATGCAGGGCATTTGTATCTTCCTCGAAATCTTTAGAAAGTAGTTCATCAAATCCATCAATTATTACGGGAATCTTCCCCCGTTTTATCTGATACTCCACTAAATCTGATGTCCCAACATTTTGAAACTGCTTCTCAATTTCATTTTGAAGAATGTGTTTAAATATCCGAGCTTCCCTGTTCCTAGCCAACTCAATATACAGAGGTGTTATCTGACGGTCAGAAGTGGCTAAATTATTCATTATTTCATATGCCGTACATGTCTTACCATATCCAGCAGCAGCCTCAATTATTGTTAATAATGGTTCATTTTTGTATTGGTCGATTTTTTCTATTATCGTTTCTAATACATTTGATCGAGCTTCATTATCTTCAATTACTCCTCCAAAGTCATCCATGTCAAATAGAGTGGCACGATATTTCCCATTTATATATTGATATGAGTAATCAAATGGGAATCGACACTCTATTTTATGTACATAATCACTATATTGTTTTTGGAGTATTTTTTTAAACTGAGGAATCTGAAAGAAATCATTGAATAATTCATTATCTATGTCTTCTACAGTTCCTCTCTTTTTACAGCTGACAGAAAACCCTTGCTCCTGATACATGTTTTTTTTGTCAGCACAGGATTCTTCATCTCCAGTAGTGAATAAATCCACACCAAAATATCGTCCTCTTTTATACTCATAAGCCACTACAGTACCATAGTTCTTTATTTCATAACCATAGAGCTTATATATTTTGTTTAGTTGAAGAAAATATTTCTCATTGCTACTACTTTGCGCTTCCATGTCATTTTTTTTGCAAAGATACGCTTTTTCTTTAAATTGAGAAAAAAAAATTTTGCCATATTGGGATATTTGAGTATCTTTGCAGTCGGTTTTGAGGATGAAAACTCAAACCGAAAGTTATTAGATTAGAAGCGTTATGCTTCCTTGTACTTGAGAACCTAGGAAATTTTCAAGCAGATAATCAAGGTTGTATTACGGCTTCGCGTACGCATGCGTGGGCTGTTTTACATTCGATTATCGGGTTTTCCTAGGACCTTCAAGTACAATGTGAGACATACAGGCCCACGCTTCTTTTGTATACCCGTCATTATGGGTAGGATGGCGACAAAGGTTGCGCCCGACACAAATAAGGGTGATTAAAATGATAAAGAAACGGCTACTCTACTTATTGACGACATGTGCATTTCTTGGGTCTTCATGTGTTCAAGATGATGAAGTTTTCAAAACCGATGGGACAAATGAGGGAAATAATGAGGAAAATGATGATGGCGCAAACAATGGAAACCGAAGCACCCAATTGTATTTTCATTTTAGCAGTACAGGTGCAAACCTAGACTATCCTGCAGGTAGCACTGCTATTTATTTTGAATCTAATACAGAGTGGTCGGTGTCACTTGATAATTCTCATTTTGGAGCCCCAGTTTCAGTTTCGCCTATGCACGGGACTGGAAGGGGTAGTGTTGTTGTAACTTATGGAGAAGAAAGAGATCACTATGACTGCAGTGATTATTTATATGTTAAGTTTAGGTATGTTGACAAAATTTATTCAAATGGAGAAAAACATTACGAAACGAATACATACACCATTACAAGAAGATACCACAGAATTCATGTATAAAAAAATAAAAAAATGAGAACAAAACATTTTGTATGCCTATTGGCAACAGCAGCCATTTTATCAAGTTGCACCATGACAATTCCTGCAACCTCAAAGTCAAAAATGAATGAAACCGTTGAAGATGTAAAGGTCCAATTAAAACAGCAGGGCTATTTTTCTTCGGGCTTTAGCAGTGAACAAAAAACGTTCGAGGATTATGGTGCAAGCAAAAGTGGAAGCACGGCAGGGAGTACCGAGTTAAAAAGTAACGCCACAGGCTTTGTGGACACCTACCGTTTCGAAAATGACGGTGGCGATCAAATGTCGTTTCAGATAAAATACATCGTTAATGACAAAAATAATGTAATGTATGTGGCCGATGTTTCTGTATTGGGATGTCAAACATCAAAAGTAAAAGATTACGAGAACATGTGCGGAAATCAATCTCCTATTCGGAAATTAGAAAGTATGCCACAAGACGGAATTGTAGAAATTCCAGATCCAACAAGTTCAATGTGGGCATATATTGGTATTGGAGGTGGTCTCGTTGTTGCCGCACTGATTTTTGCCCTTAATCAAATACAATAGAAATAATGATGTGCCTTTACATGACATAGTGATGTAAGGGCACATCAAAGTTGATGTAAAGGCACATGGCACCCTGATATAAAGGCACATCGCCGAACCATCACCGAGAGATCAAAGAAGGCATAAAGAAGTAGTGGGGCAGCCAAATGGCTGCCCCTTTTTTGTCGCCACGAAGACTATATCATAAAAGGGATGCTACCGATATGCCATTGGCAGAGGTCGGCGAGGGGGCAAAGTGGGGTTGGGTAGGGATATAAAACTAATAAAAAAGTTATTTGCTCCAAATGTTAAATTACTCATCTCCTACCATAGTAATTGTTGATAAGGAGTAGGGTAGGGGAAGAGTAGGAGTTGAGTAGGAGTTGGTGTTGATTTATAGGGAGTTATATGTTTATTTTACTGCTATTTTGCACTGGTACAGCGTGTTAAGTATCAAAAAATCGATGTAACTGCTTGATTTCCATTGCGAGTATGATTGCCCCAAAATGTCCTTCTGAAATGTTAAAACAGCCTTCTCAAGAGGGCATAAAAAAGAGCGAGGCATCCATTTGGATGCCTCGCTTGGTGTTTAAGTTTGACAGTAGCAGTGGTATTGTCTTACCTCCTTATCTCCTGTCTCCTTATCTCCTGACAATTATTTGTACTCGGCGATGATGCTGGGGACCATGTCGGGGGTGAGACGGCCGTAGACCTTCTCGCCGATCATGGCGACGGGGGCCAAGCCGCAGGCACCGACGCAACGGAGGGTGTTCAGGCTGAACTTACCGTCGGGGGTGCACTTGCCGACCTGGATGCCCAGGTTACGCTGGAAGGCATCGAGAACCTTCTCGGCGCCACGCACATAGCAGGCGGTACCCAGGCAGATGTCGATGGGGTGCTCGCCCTTCGGCTCCATGGTGAAGAAGCTGTAGAAGGAGACGATACCATAGACCTTGGCCACGGGCATGTTCAACTCGTGGGCGATGACTTCCTGGACCTCGGCGGGCAGGTA
>ONBK01000009.1 GCA_900316055.1 uncultured Bacteroidales bacterium | reverse complement strand
CGAGGACAAGAAGGTGCGGACTGCATGGGACGACGAACGGGAGGAGTGGTACTTCTCCATCGTGGACGTGTGTGCGGTGCTCTCTGAGAGTGAGAACCCTCAGACCTATTGGCGTGTCCTTAAGAACCGTTTAAAGAAAGAGGGGAACGAAACCGTTACAAATTGTAACGCTTTGAAGATGCTTGCTCCCGACGGCAAGATGCGCCTCACCGATGTGGCCAGCACCGAGCAACTCTTCCGCCTCATTCAGAGCATTCCTTCAAAGAAGGCAGAGCCCTTCAAGCAGTGGATGGCGCAAGTGGCCAAGGAACGGCTGGACCAGTTGGCCGACCCGGAGCTGGCGGTTGATCAGGCCATACAAGACTGGCGCCGCAAGGGGTATTCTGAAAGTTGGATCAACAATCGGGTGAAGAGCATCGAGGTGCGCAAGGCCCTCACCGACGAGTGGGACCGCGCTGGCGTGCAACAGGGACAGCAATATGCGTCACTTACCGATATTATTACACGCGAGTGGAGTGGTAAAACGACTAGGCAATACAAACAGTTCAAGGGACTGAAGAAAGAGAGCCTGCGCGACAATATGACCAATACGGAGCTTATCCTCAACATGTTGGCAGAGAGTGCCGCTACTGACTTGTCAAAAGAGCAGAACCCTCAGGGTTATAAACAGAGTGTGAAAGTGGCCAAGAAAGGTGGCAGTGTGGCTAAGGCCGCTCGTGACAAATTGGAATCGCAACTTGGTCACTCGGTGATTTCTCCTGCCAAGGCGGCGGACTACTTGCCACCAGCAGGGGATGTACAGGCGCTGCCGGAAGAGGAGAATAACGAAGATTGAGATTGTCATATCATGCCTCGGAGTGCCAGAAAGGAAAGCGGCTGTGGCATCTATCATGTGATGATGCGAGGGATAAATCGTCAGGCTATCTTCGACGATGATGAGGATTGCCGGCGGTTTATGGATATTCTTGCGGACTTGCCGTTCCAGCATGATGATGACGGGAGGCTGCTGCCCATACGTACTTGTGTGATTTACGCATGGTGTCTTATGATGAACCACTTCCACCTGCTGGTGATGGAGAAGGACTGGAAGATTGCGGAGGTAATCAAGAGTCTGGCGAGCAGCTATGTGTACTACTACAACAAGAAGAACGAGCGCATCGGGCATCTGTTTCAGGAGCGTTTTAAGAGCGAGCCGTGTAACGATATGGATTACTTCACGACGCTGCTACGCTATATCCACCAGAATCCTGTGAAGGCAGGAATCGTGGAGGATGCGGCTGACTACGAGTGGAGCAGTTGGAATCAGGATTACCTGCGTGAACCGGATGAGTTGGGCTGGCCCATTAGCCATGTTCGGGCGGTGCTGAAGCGCATTTCGCTGGAGGACTTGAGGGCACTGGTGAACGAGCCGTGCGATGCGAATTGTGTGGACGTGGACAATACGAGGCGCCTGCAGGACTCGGAAGTGCGGGACTTCATCATTGAGCAGTGTGGTGCGAAGAGCGTGGCTGAGTTCCAGCGGCTGACAATGGAGGAACAGACGCGAATCGTACTGGACACGAAAGCGGAAGGCGCCTCTATCCGTCAGGTGATGAGCCACACAGGATGGTCGTATAGGCGGGTGAGGGAGGCTGGCGACAATACCGTAAATAAGAGTTGATAGTTCAGAGTTAAGAGTTTCGGGTATGACGCAAGAAGAGCGGTGGCTAGAGAAATATAATGAGGTGAAGAACTTCATAGAGACTAACAAGCGGAATCCGTCTAAACATAATGATGAAGAAAGGGGCCGTTTCTTCAACTGGCTTAAGCATAATAGAAAGTTGTATACTGCCGGGCGATTGAAGTCTGAGCGTATAGAATCGTTTAAGAGATTAATAGAACAAATCGAACAGTACAAGCATAAAAACCAATACAAGTAGAATTGAAAGTATTTTAATAATAAAGAATATGTATACCCAATCATTTACTCCAACAGAACTGTACCGTTGTACCACTCAGGCAGAACGGCGCAACTCTGGCTTGCAGAAAGAGGAGCTAATTGAAGCTATTGGGGCAGAATTGGGGAATACCATAGTTGCTGGTACATATCGTTTCCAGATTAAGCAATACTGGGATTTGTATCTTAACGGTCAAGGCAAAAGAACCATGGCATATCTCTGCCAAAACCTTGTTCTTCGCAAACTGCACAAGAACATCAAGCGCATATATGCAGTGCAACAGGCAGACCGCAATACCATTGTAAAGCAGATGAAACTGCTGCTTGCGGAAAATGTAGAGATGCGGATAGTACGCTTAGATGTACGTCACTTCTATGAGTCCATAGACCGTCAGCGTATTCTGACGAAGTTGGTAGACGATACCCGACTGAGCTACCACTCACTAATGCTTTTGCAGTCCCTTTTCAATGACCCCGCTATTGTTGCAGGAACAGGTCTTCCCCGTGGCCTAGGCATCAGTGCTGTGCTGTCAGAGCTATATATGAAGTATTTTGACCTGGACTTCAAGAAGATTGAGGGTGTTTATTACTATGCCCGATTTGTGGATGATATTATTGTCTTTTGTAGCAGTGAGGCAAGCAAGGTACTTGCGTGGAAATATGCTGGCGAGGAACTGAATAAGATAGGTTTGCAGTTGAATAAAGAAAAGTCATACAGCCTTGACCCAAGCCTGCCAGGTGCAGAGTTCACATACCTAGGTTATACCTTCAAGAAGATTGGGAACCGCTTAAGCGTGACCATAGCTCAAAATAAACTGAAAGTTATCAAGACCCGTCTGACAAGGACATTTGTACGCTACTCCAAAGATCACAACTTTGACCTTCTGAAACTGCGTATCAAATTCCTGACGGGTAATTTCACACTTTATAACCCGCATACACTCCTGCCTATTAAAGTGGGTATCTACTTCAACTATAAGATGGCCAATGATGTCAGAGCATTGAAAGATATTGATGCTTACTATCAACGTTTGCTGCATTGCCGTACAGGTAGATTGGGCGGGGCAATCGCACTTACAAAGCCACAAGTGAAGGATTTGGAGAAATACTCTTTCGACTTTGGCTATTACCATCATGTAAATCATCACTTCACCACCGACCAAATGGCGAAGATTGCAAATTGCTGGAGATGAAACAGGCGAACGATTTGAATAATAAATACCGGGTGCTGCTGACAGAAGTACTCCCATATGAATTGCCTCTTATACTCAACAACGAGGCATTCTATGAGAATATGCAGGATGATATCATTAGAAATCTGTTTGTCAGTGTTTTCGGTAAATGCGTGAATAGAAGAGATTGGACAATTCCTTTTGACTATAATGTCCGTAGGGTTGGTGGTGAGAAGAGCCGTAAACTTAGTTTAGTACATCCACTTACCCAGTTGGACTGTGTAGACCACTATGAGAAATACGATGAGTATATGCTCAACCTCTGTTCGCACAGCCCATTCTCTATACGCTATATCAGCAAGAAGGCAAAGTGTGTATTTCCACCAGAGGAAGATGCTGAAGATGATAACGAAGCGTTACCTGAAGAAGCAGCAGGTCAGGTGATAGAATTGGATAATAACGCGATAGAGAAACGCTACCGTTCCTATTTCAGTTATAAGAAATATGACTTGGCGTATAAGTTCTTCGAAAGCGGCGATAACCTGCGATTGGAGCAAAAGTTCAGTCATATGATGACTCTTGACATCACAGGCTGTTTCTATCACATTTATACCCATACAGTTGCTTGGGCAGTGAAAGGAAAAGAAATCGCTAAGGATAATATCAATGCAGACACCTTCGAAAAGAATTTTGACCAGTTAATGCAGCACGCCAACTACAACGAGACAAATGGCATTGTTGTAGGACCGGAAATCTCACGTATCTTTGCAGAGATTATCCTTCAAGCCGTTGACCTAGCCATTCTGCGTCAATTGAAAGAGATGGGTTACTCCCTTGGTCGTGACTATGAGATACGTCGCTATGTGGACGATTCATACATCTATGCCAACTCTCGCAAAGTATTGGATGACATTTGTGCTGCCTACAAAGAACAGCTTGCTTTCTATAAGCTGGATATCAATGAGAAAAAGCGCGAATATTTTGACCGTCCATTTACTTCTGGTGTGAGCGATGCCAAGCGGCAGGTGAACAAGATGGTGGCGGAGTTTAAGGAGAAGCACCTGAAGAGAAAAGAGGGCGAAGGAGAGAAAAAACACTATGCCACAGCCATACGGAGCGATTATAGCCTCTTTACCTCTTTTGTGAAGCATTTCCGCTCTATTACCCATCAGTTCCAGCAACATTATGGCGACTTGAACAAATATACGCTTACACTCTTGCTGAACCAGATAAGACGGGAAATGAAGAAGGAGATGATACCCAGTCAGAACCTGCTGACAGGTTATGCAGACATTGCGTTCTTCCTTTTCTCTCTGGATATGCACACCACGGCTTCATACCGTTTGTGCTCTATTCTGGATTGTCTTGTACGTTGGTCGGACATGGCAGTTGAACCAGAAACCAAGATAGAACTTACGGCAAGAATACGTCGTGAGGCAAAGCGCGTGATAGACATTTATCAGGCAGACCTTGCAGTTGAGAATACTAATTTGGAAGTGCTCAACCTGCTCATCACTTTGCACAGGCTTATTGGATTCAATATACCAGTCAGACAAATTGACTCGTTGTTTGGACTGAAGATAGCGGACGGCACGGGATACGAGCGATTGAACTATTTCCAGTTATGTACGCTACTATATCTCATTGAGAATGATGCGGAGTATTCTGCTGTACTTAGTGGTGTAGAAACGGAGCTGATGTCGCGCTTGTCGGAACCCAAGCGTCTTCGCAAAGCAGACAATGCCTGCTTGTTCTTTGATGTGATGACATGTCCATACGTGACAAAGAATACCTGTTTGACAATTATAGCGAACTGCTTGGACGTTAAACGGGATAAGTCCGGGGCTAAGCGTGCAGAATTGTCCAAGCCTAAACGATGGTTCTTTGACTGGGACAAGAACCACGACTTGACAGAGTATTTGGAAAAGAAAGAATATCATTCACCTTACGAATAAGACCCTTAGAGAGCCCGGCAGACCCGAAGAGACAGTCCGAAGTCAATTCCACTCATGACGGAAGAGGCAGAGGAATATACGGGCTGGGGCTGCACCGGAGGCCTATTGCGTTGAGGCGCAAGAAAGCCTTCCATGCTACGGCAGTTGCAAAACCAATCCGAGGAGTTCGCTCCACACACTAATGACCCCCAGAGGTCTGTTGGACTCTCTATTTTTTATTGAAGAAGAATGGAATTGATCAATCAGTGGAATATTAAGCCGTTATTCTTCGTCTGCATTGATAGCGTACCTGCTTAAACATAAACGGGAATGGCTGAAAACCCCAGAGGATGTAGCGTATAGTACTGAAACTGCTGTGGGTCTTATGAGATCAAACCTTACGATTGTTGAGAAGACAAATCTTATCCCATATTTTGATGTGGCTATTTTGAATGAAGAGTTGTCTGACGAGATTATTCATCTTCTCGATAGGCAAGAGGTAATTCTTAACAAGGACTTCCTGCTGAAAGTGATGAAACTAACAAAAATGTCAGGCGAAAGGATGAGGGTGCTGAATTATACATTGGAGAAGAATGTGTTTGATGAAGACGTCATTTCCGCTTTCATAGAGACGTTGCCTTTCCCCTACAAGTATATTGCAGAGAAGGGAAAGAAACCGGAAATCCCAAATAATGAAGAGTCCTGGAGATTGGCGAGGGTGTTAAAGGCACGAGATTATATATCGTCATATTCAGAGACCAAAAAGGGTATAAGGGTTAATACGAAGTTGAAGTAATGGCATGGCTCAAGGTCACACAGATAGCACAGAACACTTTTGGTTCAGGGTTCATGGTGAATGGTTGTTTCAACCTTGATGCTAGTTTTAGTATAAGTCGTACAGGCAGAATGGAATGTCCTTATTAAGCGATGATGGTATGGCGTATCCTATAGAACAATCATTGTTTGACTACTCTGGTTTGTATTTGCCAGTACAGGCTTTGCGTGATTTGAGTATTCAACATGTCCTAAATATTGAAGGCGTTTGGGAGGCTGCAAATACAGAGGTAAACACAAATGACCTTTCAAAGAATATCCTGTTTTTGGAAGAGAATAACGGTTGTCTGACACCTGGAGAAATCATAGAGAAAAATGGGAAGTATGAAATCAACATTTCGTTGACTTTCTGTCAGTTTCTATGGGCCGTCGGTCTTTACATCAGTACGGTATTCGACAATGTGGTTCAAATACCGATGATGAATGCAATGGGGTGTAATATTCATGGCTATAAAGCAAACATGGCTGCAGTAGAATTTGCAGGCGATTCTTTTTTCAGGGCGAGAAGACTTCTGGAAACACAATGGAGAAAGGAAATATTCTTTGAAATACCCAATATATGTGACCCGCAGGCTTTTAGAGATGAAATTGGAAAGGCAAATGCATTGATGATAAGTGGGGTGGGTTTCATTTTTGCACACGAACTGGCTCATAGTTATTTAGGACATACACAAACTGTTAGCAACGCAAATCAAATGGTAAAGGATGAAATAGCTGCTGATGAGTTGGCTTTTGATTGGTTGGCTGAGACGTTTGGCGCAGATGATGGCTATACAAACAAAGTTGGCATTGCCAACCTGTTGTGTGCCTTGCTTTTCATGGGGCCAGACAGTGTTAGTGGTGGAGGTAGTCATCCACATATGGATATCAGAATTGATTTGCTGATGAAGCGAATGGACGTCCCGGAGATAGATGTGTTGTGGGGTTATGTTGGTAGCGCACTGAGATTATGGCTCATGGTGTATGGAGGTTATTCTATCGCAGAAGACATGGCTCTAAAACCCTTCAATTTCTATAGGGATTTCTATGATTTTTATTTGGCAAAACTAAGGGAAACGAGGCAGAGATTGTTCCCTGAATGGGTGAAGCCGGATTGGTATGTGGAATAAAAGGATTGGAAGGAAATGGATTACAGCAGAGTATATCAATTGAACAGGCTGATGGCCTTGGCTCAGGGAGTATCAGAAGAACAATACGATAAAAGGGAAACTTGGTATTACGATGAGACGGACAACGTGAAGCATTTAGTGCTATTGCCAGAAAAGCGTGTAAATGCCTCAGAAAATGCCTGTTTTGTTTTGGGTGGTGTACAGACAGAGGATATTATTTCGGATGATGAACTTCATGCTGCATTAGGTAAAGAGCCGGGACGAGAACTGAAATCAACGAAAGATTTGAGAGGCTCTTTTGTAGAAATTCTGCGTAAGGATGCCTTTCAGAGGACGTTTGACTTGGTTGAAAGCAAGAGGTGGAATGTGCATTTCATCATGGTTCAGGTGTGGTATTATGCCTTCGTGGATGTGATAGATTCCATCTGTGATGATGTTATGTTGGCGCATAATCTAAAAGCGATTCTTTACAGAATATTGAAGTCATCACCAGAGGAAACCGTTAAACTGTTTGGGAAGTATCACTATCCTGATATTAAAGACAAAGATAAAATAGTGTTTTTAGACGGTTTGGAAGCAAAGGTTTTAAAGTTCATTGGAACAGTGCCAAATCCACCCGATAAAATGATGGCGAGTATTCTGGTGAAGAAGATTAATGAAGCAAAGAAGAAAGATGAACTCACATTCATACAGGATGAGACCCCAGATGAATGGGTGAAAATGTTTGTACAATTCTACTCTGCTGAAATATATTCTTATCCAAATAGGACTTTGGTTTTTGATACTGAGAAACAGGTCGAAAAACTGTTGACGGAAGACACAATTGAAGTAAATGGTACGAAGCTTAATAACTATAGTTTTTCTGATTCTGCAACCAACCCAATGATTCAAGTATGTGATTATGTGGTCTCAATATTGAGAAAATATTTCATCTTTGTAGACAGGACATTAAATGAGATTGTTGCTGACATAGAAAAATTCGATAAACAGCAAATGCAACGTTATAGACTTCTGAACAAAGTGCTGAAAAGGTCACTTGACAATAATCCTTTGTTTTTTCATTATATAGCTAGTGTTGAGACACAGTACAATATAAACCAGTTGATGGAGAAATACGCATGATAGCCTCTATTTCATTGTTTTTAGCACCTGTCCTTCAGAGCCTGATTGCCACGGCAATTTTTGAGTCGGGGAAGGAAAGCGTGTCTTTTCTTGCAGACAAGAAGTCGATGGAGAAAAGGTATAGGAATGCTTTTGAGAGGGCTATCAGCAGGTTTTATGCAGACCCCGAATATGCAGGGAACGAAGCAAGGAGGGAATACGATCATTATCTGGAGGCACTTAAAGAAGAAATTAAGGCGGCCCCGGATTTTGACCCGCAGAAAGGACAATACAAGAAATTACTAGAACTGTTTGAAGAAGAAGTTTGCAAGGATACTCGACTGAAGGTTTGGACGCAATTCAAGCTGCTAAGAATGTCAGCTGCCAGTCTGAAGCAAATAGAGAACGACCAGAAAACTATATTAGAACAACTGTCAGGTGCAAGAAAAGAAACAAAACAAAGCCTGACCGCTATCAATGATAAACTTGACATAATTGTCAAGAATGTGCAGGCTTCACCTGAATTGAAACAGGTGTCGGTCATTCCATCCTCGCTATCAGTATTGCGGAATGCTGATAGGAATAATCTGCATATTGTGAAACGCGAAGCACTGGTGCAGCAATGTGTTCAGCATTGTAACGAAGGAAAGGTGCTTGTGTTGTTCGGGAGTGTGAAAACAGGGAAACGAACTTTGTCAGAGCTGGTGCTCAGCAATGTCAAAGATGGTTTTGTTTGTACGGATGTGCCATCAGGTCATCTCAATGAAGTAATACGGCTCTGTTATCAAGAATTACAAGAAGGAAAAAAGCCCGTCGTCACTACAGACGCTCCTATAGATGAGAATATGACTTTGGTGGATATGAGCCGTGTGGCACAGGTGGAAGTCCCGTTGTTGACAGAAGTAGAAACCAAGGAACTGATAGAGACCTATTCGCCAAGACAAGACTTCAGCAAGTTTATTTGGGCACACAGTTACGGACATCCAGTATTGGCAAGAGCACTATGTACATATCTTTCTTCCTGTAACTGGGTGATGGATGAGAAGGTGTTTGGACAGATGCTGAACTATTCTTTTGATCATAAACTCTCTCGCTCGTTGGCAGAGTTGATGCAAAGGATGATTCCTGATTCTGATACCAGAAGTCTGCTGAACCGTCTGATGCTGGTGAAAACAGTCTTTTCAGAGGATGATGTGAAGGCTTTGGCTTCGGTCAGTCCGCAGATTGCGGAACCAAGGAGTAAGCTGCTGTCTCTGACACCAGGGTGGGTGACGGAAGAAAGCGGACTCTATAAAGTGACACCTCTTTATGATAAGGCATGGACTCCTGATATGGATAATGAATGCTATAGGAGTTGTAACTGGCTATTGGCATCCAGAATAATGATTAAGACTGGGCCCCTTAATGAATTGGATGTGCTTCACTACATACTCTATGCGCAGAATGCAGAACGGTATGATGAAGCAGGACTGATGTATATGCGGGCTTTGGAGAAAATCAGGAAAGAAGATTTGCCCAAACTGACTATTCTTCCTTCTATGTGGGTGGATGTCCAACTGCCAATTCTGATGACCGAGAATTTGCGGATTGCTGTCAGAGTTCAGCAACTAACGATACTGAAGAATCTGTCTTCTAGCAAGAGAAATTACATACTGAATGATCTTTGCAGGATAATTGAGGGCGCGGCGGAAAGTGAACTGACTGCTGCCTATTATAGTGTGCTGAGCGTTTTGTGTTGGTCGGAGGACAGAATTCAAGCTGGCTTGAAATATCACAACCTGTCTATCGAAAAACGTAATAAGAATAGCAAGGGCGTGGATGAACTGGACGAGATGGATGAACTGTACAAAAAGAGCATCTGGTTTTTGCCACTCCGCTTCACAAAGATAGAAGAGTTTGAGACCTGGCTGAAAGATTTTGCAGCTAAACCTTTTGAGTATAACCACTCGGACAGTGATATATGTGAGCATTGCTACTTGGCAGGATACCAGTTAGTGAATAGAGAGTGGAAAAGTTGGGAACAGGGGGATATCATAGCGGGTTTACAGCATATATTGGATAAATCAATTGAGTATAGATGTCCGGAAATGGCGATCTCTGCCCTGTTTGAGATGATGGAGACATTCAATAAAGCAGGACGGTACGAGGATACTAGAAGAGTTTATGGCAACTATTATATTCAGTTTGAAAAATATCCTTTGGCGAAAGTGCTGTTAAATGGCTCGATGGCATACTCAATCTATTCGAATAATGAAGTAGAGAATAAAGAAACATTGCCATATATCGAAGCCTTGCAGACGGCAGAGTATGGTGAGGTGATACCCAATATTCATCTTCATTTGGGCCAGATAAAGGCGTATGTGATGAGCGAGACGGATATGAATGAAGGTATCGCTCAGTTGAAGAAGGTTATTGACTATGTCCAAAAGCCCGGGCATTCAAGTACAATATATGAGTATTACCAATGTTTGGGCGAATTATCACTAATGTATTGGGATGCTGGCGATAGAGTTAGGTCAGTTGACGTGATCTCTGAGTGTGTCAAGTATGTGACAAGTGAAGAAGGATTGAAATCGCCCTTTGCCAAGACATATCTTTGCCTTTGCGATTGGTTGATGGTAAACTATCTTGGTGAATTAGGTGTGAGAGAGGTTCCAGATGGGCAGGCGAAGTCGTACCGTGGCATGTTTACGGAACAGGATGCGCAGGCCTTGGATAATCTTTATTCAGAGGATAGAATCTTTACATCTAGCTACCTGATGTACCAGATATGTGATGCATTAAAGATGGAAAAGATGAAAACAGATTGGGCATATAGAGTGCTGGAAGCCATCAAAAGACGGGGTGAAACAATGGAGATCCATTTTATTGTGACTCTTTTGGTGCCTGTGTTCCTGAAAGAACAGGACTTTGATGCGGTGGCGCAGATAGCAGACATTTCCACTTTGTCTCAGACAAAGACATTTGAGACGCATCCAGAGATGAAACGGGAGAGTGCGGACTCTGAATTTATTGAGTATGTGATGACACCGGTGCTTTTCCTGGCTCTGAAGATGGCTATCACAGGCGATAGAAGCGGGCTGGAAAAGATACGTGACATTCTGCGCAGTTATCAGCCTGTCATACACGACGAAGTTGTTAAAGAGGTGATTGCCGTTTTGGAAAGAAAAGAGTATAATAAGACTTATATTGACGAGGTAAATAAACTGGATATGAATAGATACTATCCAGTATACATATTCGCTTACCTTATTACAACAATCAATGTGGATTCTTATCAGGCATTCAAGTATATCATGGCTGTTATTGTAAGACTTGAAAGCGATTTGGTTAAGGTGATAGGCAGTGAGGTGAAAACTGTAATTAATGAGTTTATAGCATCATTCTGGAGGTCTCGTATTCTTACTAAACCTGAAGAATTTGTGAATTATTCGTTCCTTGCGAGTAAGGGCATGAAGATAATTGACGAATATGAAGGGAAGGATAATCAAGCTAACCACACATTGTTTGTTATCAGACATCACCTTCCTTTTGAAGTGAACTTGAATGCACTTCAGGAGGAGTGGCTTGATGCGTGAATGGTGCATTTAGATTATCAATTGAAAATGACGCAAGACGAGCGTTGGAACATGCTTCGCAGGAATCACGAATCTACGGAACATAGCTTCGCTGGAATTACGGATCCAGGAATTCACGGAATCACGGAGGCGCGGAGCGCGGACGTGCGAATCTATGGAGATACGGAACTACGGAGATATGGAATCACGGACACGCGGAGCGTGGATTAATGGAACCACGGATCTACGGAAACACGGAACATGTGGCGTTGCCACGGAATGGCGGAACACGCAGTGCGTGGACTTTTGGATTTAAGGATTTACGAATCTACGAACAATGGAAGAGAAAAAAACTAAAACATACAACAGGAAACAGAAGTCCGGAAATCCGAACTTCCGTAAATCCGTGGATTCAGAGGTGCGCAAATTTGAAGGTGAATTGCGCCCTCTTATGACAGAGGCTGAGAAGAAGGAGGCGCAAGTGCTGGAGTTTAGCTATGATTTCTCTTGTAGGATTATAAGGCTATATAAATATCTGAACGAGGGGAAGCTGAGTAAGGCGGATAGAGATATCGTCGATGCGTTGGGTAGGCAGTTGTTGAGGTCTGCTACAAGCATCAATGCCAATATGAATGAGGCGCAACATCCACAAAGCGATGCCGACTTTTTGAGTAAGACCAGTATTGCACTGAAGGAAGCCAGGGAGAGCGAGAATTGGCTCTCGCTGCTCCGGGATAACGGATACCTATCAACTGTTCAAGCTGAGTCGCTTCTTAGTGATTGTTCACGGATAAATAAAATCCTGATAACAATCACTGCCAAGGTTAAGAAGCGCCTTAATGCGTAGCGGGCTACGCAGGAATCACGAATTTACGGATTTACGGAATTATGGATCAAGAAACTCGTTGGTTGACAAGATATAATGAGGTGATTAAGTTTATTGAGGCCAATAAGCGGAATCCTTCTAAATACGTTGATTCTGAACGCGGACTAAGAAATTGGGTCAAGCAACAAAAGAAGCTCATGAACGCTAATGCGCTGGAAGAACAACGCCTAAAATGGTTCAATGAGCTTCTTGCGTTAGAGGAGAGGTATAAGAGGAAGAATCAATACAAGTAGCGCGGGGGCTTAGGCAGCGTGGGCGCACGCCCCCGGCGAGCAGCCTCTCTGCGTGGGGAGCTGAAGGCTCTTTTGCGGGCCTGCCCCGCAAATGTGCCGGAAGCGGGGGAGTTGAGAGCAAAATGGGTGATTTAAACGCGTAAGGTGTTAAAAATGCAAAAGAAACGATAAGAAATGCAATAAGTTCGGCAGGAAATCGTTAATTTGCAGCCAAACTCCCGAACGGAATTGCGCCAAACTCCCGAATATGAGTTGTAAATTATTGTATGGAAGTTGAGCAACTGGCCTATCTCACTTGTCGTGGAGGATGGCCGCAGGCATCGATGCTGGATGGCGCTGTGGCGTTGGATCAGGCAAGGGACTATTTTGATTCGGTGGTCCATTATGATATTCAAAGGACTGACGGTGTGGATCGTGACCCTGAGAGGGTGAAATTGCTGATGCGTTCGTATGCCAGACATCAAGGTGCTGCTGTGAACTACAGCGTGATCCGCGCTGATATGAAGACTAACGACAACTCTTCGTTGAATGATGATACTGTGGCCTCGTATTTGAAAGCTTTGAAGAAGATCTTTGTGGTGGAGGATATGAGAGCTTGGAATCCGAATCTTCGTAGCAAAACGGCAGTAAGGACAAGCGATACGCGTTATTTTACAGACCCTTCGATAGGTGTGGCTGCGCTGGGTATTGGACCGAAAGATTTTCTGAACGACTTGAATACGTTCGGGCTATTCTTTGAGACTATGGCTGTGAGGGATTTGCGTGTGTTCGCAGACCCGTTGGACGGAGAGTTGTATCACTATAGGGATAAGAATGGACTGGAGTGTGATGCTGTGCTGCATAGGCGTAACGGGACCTATGGATTGATAGAAATTAAGTTAGGTGGGGAGGGCTTGATTGAGGAAGGAGCAGCAAACCTGAAAGCTCTGTCAGAAAAGATAGATACCACAAAGATGAAATCGCCTTCGTTTATGATGGTGCTGACGGGAACAGGTGCTTATGCTTACAGACGTAAGGACGGTGTGTATGTGGTACCGATTGGGTGCTTGAAGGATTAGGGGGTGTTAGCTTCGCTGACCTTCGTCACAACTCGACAATGCTCAAGCGAGCTTGGCATTGTGCTCGCTGCTCCGAAAGTTAAAATGTTAAATGTTAAACGGAAGGTCTCGCGGGTGCGGGGCCTTTTGTTGTGAGCAGGGGACAAGTGTTAACTGTTAACGCGAAACTGCCTTCGGCATCGGTCCCATCGGCCCTTATCGGCCCGTGGGCGTATGTGCTGCAGCCCGAACTCTACAGCAAGCTCTCGCAGCGGGAGGTGGGGGAGCTCCGGAACGAGGTGGCAGAGCTGCGCTATGCGATTGAGCGTGTTAGCGATTGCCCTCACAGGGACACTTGCCCTGTTATTGGTGAGCTGCAGCGTTCAGCGGAAGACCGCTGAGAGTTCAAGGTTCAAAATTCAAGAGTTCAAGGTTGGGGAGACAAGGGATTCGCTACGCGAAGAACCGACGAACGAAGCAAGAGCAGAGACCAAGCTCGCTTGGGCTATGCCTTGCAAGGAGGAGGAAGACCGAAGGTCAAATCTCCCAGAATCTGAACGAAAATCTGGCAGAACACGAGGTGGTGACGGAGACGGTGACTGGCTTACCGCTTACTGCTTACTGCTTACAGGAAGGGGATACGCTGAAAGTGGAACGGGTGACGGACAGGACGAAGTTCCAGGTTTCAAGTTCCAAGTTTCAGGATTCTCGGGTGGCGGCGGAGGTGAAGATTGTGGAGAGGACGGACACTGTATACGTCGCTGTGCGCGACAGCATTCTAGTTAAGAGTGAAGAGTTAAGAGTGAAGAGTTCCCTCAACCCTCGGCCCTCAACCCTCCTCCTTACACTGAAATGGATCTTCTGGATTCTGGTGGCGGGAATTGTACTCATCATCGTGGTGAAACTCGGAAAGAAGGGAATCTTGTGATGGCAAGGTTCCCTTTTTTATCCGTATCCGGATGCACAGGGGCAAGCCCCTGTGCTAGGATATTTGCCCCCGTTGGGGGCGTGGATATGCCCTGAAAGGGCAATGGATGTCACAAATTGTGATATCCAATTCTTGTAATAATGCGCAATAAAATCGCCACAGAATCGTTATATTTGCATAGAGTCTCTTTGACTTGCCAAATTGGCATTTCAAAAAAGAGAGCGAGGTGTCGCAATCTGTGATACCCAAATGAAAAAGAATACAATATGATTGAAGAATCTCAGAATATAGAGCATAAAGAATCGTGGCGTGACGAATATCTGAAATGGATTTGCGGGTTCGCCAACGCTCAGGGTGGTCGCGTCTATATTGGTGTAGATGATGATCGCCAAGTGGTGGGCGTGGAAGATTCAAAGATATGGTTTTGGTGCAAGAAGGACATGGCGCTGGTGCTTACTACCGAATAAGAAATTATTAAATGGCTCATAAATGGCTCATAAAGGCTGGTGCCGGGGCATCGGCATTTTTTTCTTTGAAAAATGTGATAGATTAAAAAAGTGTGACAAAATTGTTTGAATTCAAAAATTATTCGTATTTTTGCCACAGGTTTTGAAAGTAATGAAAAATACGTAATGCAATGGAAAAGAGAATGTTGGTAGCGAATAACATCAAGCGGATGCGGGAGGTGAGCGGCTACACGCAGGAGGATGTGGCAGGCTTCCTGGGCATCGGGAGGTCGGCTTACGCCAACTACGAGGCCGGGGATAGAGAGATTCCGCTCGCAGTGATGGAGAAGTTGGCAGACCTTTACGGCTGCGAGTTGCTTGATCTGTACACCGAGGATGAGACCGCTCTGGCAGGCATGCTGGTGACGGCTTTCCGTGTGGATGCGCTCTCGCCCGAGGACATGGCGCAGTTGGCTGCCTTCAAGCGCATCGTGAAGAATTCGTTGAAAATGGATAAACTGCTTGGCCGATGAAGACACTAACCATTATCGAAGCTGATTCACTGGCCGCCAAGTTCAGGTCGGATTTGGGATTGGGCCTGGCTGAGCCCATCAACGCCAAGACGCTGATCCGCAAGCTGGGCGTGACCCTGGTTTACCGTCCGCTGTCGGAAAACTCGTTCGGTATCAGCTGTATGTCGGGCCAGAAGCGTTTCATGCTGGTCAACAGCAACTCTACCCGTGGCCGCCAGCATTTCACCATTGCACACGAGCTGTATCATCTTTATTTCGACGAGAAGCCCATGCCTCACATGTGCGGTGACGGTGTTGATGGCGAGGAAAAGAACGCCAACCGTTTTGCCTCGTCGCTGCTGATGCCTCGCGAGGGGGTGCTGACGATGGTGAGCAAGGAGGAAATTATGGGTCACAAGCTTTCGCTGGCCACGGTGCTCAAGCTGGAGCAGTATTTCGGGGTGTCGAGGATAACGCTATTGATACGGTTGAAGGACATCGGACTGATTTCGCAGCAGCAGCTTGAGGCTTTGAAGGCAGTTGGCGTGAAAGAGTCGGCACGGGAATACGGCTACGACATGTCGCTCTATGAGCCTGGCAACGAGGGGCTGGTGATAGGTGACTTTGGCGAAAAAGCGCGTGCGCTGTTTGAGACAGGCAAGATTTCAGAGGGGCATTATAACGAGTTGATGAATATGCTGTATGGCAGTGAAGAAGACTAAGATAGTGTTGGATGCGGATGTCATCATCCATTTTGCCAAGGCCGGGAGGTTGCATGAGCTGCCGTTGATACTGCCTGAGTTCCAGTTTATGGTTCTGGACGTGGTGAAGTGGGAGATACCGGCCCTTTTGCTGTCGATGCTACAGAAGGAAATATCGCAGGAGAAGACGATTGCTGAGGAGACTTTCGGAAAGACCGCCGGTGAGGTGAAGGAGTATGCGCGGTTGATATCCAAGGACGGACCGGCACTGGGACGGGGAGAGAGTGCCTGTATGGTGTATTGCCTCTATCATCACGATGTGGTGGGCAGCAGCAACACGAAGGACGTGACGGCCTACTGCGAGGAAAAGGGTATTACCTACCTGACCACCTGTGACTTCCTGTACTATGCTATCCGTCGTGGTAAGATGACCAAGGCTGAGGCCAATGCTTTCATTTCGGAGGTTCGAAGTATGGGCAGTTTCCCGCCTCTGGTAAACTTCGACACGTATGTCTGTACGAAGATATGAATAAAGGCTGGCACCAACGCGCTGGCCTTTTTTTGTACAATGATTTTGGCAATTTTTGCGTTTTTTGCCAAAAACGTTGTATTTCTGCTGGCGCATGTGACATTTCCGGTTTTGGTGTTTTTGAGAAATAAATTGTGAGATTTTGGAATAATTGCAGAAGAAAAAATGTGAGGATTTGGAAATCTGCCAGAAATTCATGGTGGAGTAAATGGTGGAATAAATATTTCAAAAATATTTTACGGGAGCATGTAACATTTTGGTCCCGGAGCATACTATAGGGGTGAACAATTAAACGAATTATAGTATGGCAAAGAGAAAATTGACTGTGCCGCTGATGGAGCGGGCGGATGCGGGGAATCATGATTTGAACGGGATTTGCGTGAGTGGTAGGTCGCTGGAGCTGCTGATGGAGATCAAAGGGCTGCTGGATGTGTTTGCGCCTTCGGGGGACGACTATCGGCACTCGCTGTGGATTGAGGTGCCGAGGGGAAAGCCTTCGGACTGGTGCTCGTTCAATGATGCGAAGTACTGGGCCGAGGAGGAGGTCTATACGCGGGCGGACTATCTGAAGGAGTGGAAGTCGAACTACCCAAGGGAGTCGCAATGGTATCATATCGCGGTGACGCAATACCGGGGACATACCTATCTGCACATGGTGGAGAACGTGCATTGGTGGTGCCAGATTCACGACGATGACGACAAGCATGTGCACCATCGGGATATGGAGTGGCTGCTGGAACCGCTGGCGGAGTTTCTGCGAGAGAAGGTGCCGGAGATTGCAGCTGACGTGGAGGCGTATAACCGCTATGTGGATGAGCATCTGCCCAAACGGCAGCGGACGGGACGGATAGCGAGAAAGGATCTGGATAGGATTGTGCCGTGGCAGAGGCGAAGGCCGAAGAATGTGAAGAAGGTGATCAAGATGTTGAAGGAGTGTATCGCCAATGAGGAGGTTTACCGAAGGACGGAGCCGAAATGGGTTGGCGACAAGTTTGAACGACCGGAAACATCGAAAGATGAAGGTCAGTTGCCTTCGTGTTATAGGGAACCGCTTCCCAAAATGAGCATCCGGATTTATGCCAAGTACTTCAGAGTGGCATATGAAGCCTACGAAGCGCATTTCCAGCGTTTGTATCGTCGAAACAAGAGGGAAAGATTGGAATATGCTGAATTTCTTGAGGAGTCAACGAAACTGGATGACATCGGGTTCTATCGTCGATATCAGATGGGAAACCGTGGCGAGATCACGGATGAGACGGATTTCGATAGCGAGGAGGCTTTCAAGGAGATGGCGTTCGACCACTATGGTGAGCTGGGTTTGTCGCGGAACGACGTGCATGCCACGGATTATTACACCCCTGGTGGTTGGCTCATCAGTTTTGGCGTAAGCTACTCGGCTTGGGTGGATGCGGGTTGCGAGATCGCGCTGGCGCTCTACGAAGCTGGGGCTCCGCTGCTACTGCACAATGCGCAGAAAATGCTTGATATTCTGGAGGCTAAGGACTATGTAAGGCTGACGCCACATACCTTTCACGACTACCTGAACCATCACGAGGAAGGCAGTGTGTTCTCATTGCCGTATGAGTGCTACTTGGGATTGGACGAAGAAATTACTTGTGAACAGTACGATGAGATTGTGTCGCTGGCTACGTGGAATCCTGTGGGACAGTTGGAGTTGGATGAGCCCGTTCCGCAGGAGGATTCGGTGTATGACCCCATTAGGGATGAGGTTTCGGAGGCGATGACAGTGTGCGCAATACTCGCCCGACTGTATGAGAAATATGGCATCGGTGTGGGCATCACCAACTATGACGACCACCAGCACTGCTATTTGTATGGCAGGAAGAATGGTCAGGACAAGATTCAAATAAACGACAAGGCGTTTATGTCGGCAAATGAGGCGATGCTGAAGATATTGAGGATGTTTGCGGAAGATTTAAAAGAAAACGAACTAATAATATGAAAATTCAATACGCATCGGATCTGCATCTGGAGTTTGCAGAGAACAGGAATTTCATTGAGGATGGAGGCATTGCACCAAGGCGAGATGTATAAGGGAGGGTATTGGCCCTGTTCATCGTCCCAGATGACTTTTAAGGCATCATTGATTTTGTCTTCTTTTTCCTGGGCATTCTTTATGAATGCCATTAGTTCTTTAAATTGTTCGTGTGTGGGTGTCATGTTTTACTTTTTTGTGAATTTACAATCGTATTACCATCGGTGACCATTTGTGCTCATTGCGGATGCTGGGGAGGTATAGGCGTCGACAAGGCGAAGTGATGTCTCTTTCGGTGTAGAGAATCCATACCATGCGATTTTGAATGATGTATATCATATACTGTGGTTTTTGTGTTTTTCTGCTTTTATAGTATGGACGGGAGGCGAAATGTTACATATGACTGAGCATTTTTTTTGATTCTGCGATGCGCAATAATTCAGCAAATGTGACGTTATTGACAATAAAATCAGTATTATTAAAGGCATGTCGACTATCTATTCCATAGGACACGGGAACAAGACCTTCGAGGAATTCGAACAGGAACTTCGGTCGTTTGGCATACAGTACCTTATTGATGTGCGTACCAAGCCCTACTCAAAATGGAACCCCTCTTTCAACCAGGAGGCGCTGCGAGCGCTGCTGCAAAAGCGGGGCTTCGTCTACGTCTATATGGGCGACAGCATCGGTGGGCTGCCGAGCGACACCTCCTGCTATACCGATGGACATATCGACTACGCCAAAGTGCGCGAAAAAGCGTTCTTCCAAGAAGGTCTTGCCCGATTGCTGGTAGCTGCCGAGAAGGGACTGAAAGTGGCTGTGATGTGCAGTGAGTCGGAACCCGAAAAATGCCACCGTAGCAAACTCATCGGTCAGGAACTGATAAAACATGACATCTCTATGAACCACATCGTCGGCATCGGCAAAAGCCAATCGCAGGAGACCGTGATGGCTATCCTGACCAAAGGGCTGGGCACCATGACGCTCTTTGGCGAAGAAAGTTTCATGTCACGAAAAACGTATGAGTGATGGAGGTCTTCACATTAGGGGTCTACAACTCCACCGAGCAGCGATTCTTCAGCAAACTGGCTGAGAACCATATCGACACCTTCTGCGACATCCGGCAGCGGCGTGGGGTACGGGGAAGCCAGTACGCCTTCGTCAACATTCAGCGTCTGCTGCAGCGGCTCGCGGAAATGAATATCAGATATTCTTATCTCAAGGATTTATCGCCTACCAAAGGAATTCGTGAAAAACAGAAAGAGGCCGACAAACTAAACGGAATCCAAAAGAAAGACCGCACGCGGCTGGGTGATGTGTTTGTCAGCGGATACAAGAAACATATCGCGGGCTACGATTTTCAGGTTTTGGTTGAGGAACTCAAGGCAATGGGCGCCAGACGGGTTGTCTTTTTTTGTGTTGAGGAGTCACCCTATGCCTGTCATCGCTCGATTGTGGCAAATGAGTTGCATAAATTATTCGGATATCCAATAACTCATCTATAATGGCACGTGTAATTATTGTATCGAGAACGAGAATGGCAAACGGCTACGTATGTGTCGGTGGAGTGGATGTGGATTTCTGTCGCTCTGTGCGGCTCCTCACAGCCAATGGAGGCCACGAGACAGCTGAAGATTGCCCTTATGAGATATGGGAAATCTGGAATATAGATTATCACCTAAATCCGCGACGCCCCAACCCGCATACTGAGGATGCAAATGTGACGCGACGTGAGAAGGTGGATAGGGTAGATATACTGAATTTGTCAATCAATCGGTTTGCTGGATGGCTCGAAAGAGCCAGAATCCCACTTTTTCAGGGTTCGTTGTTTTCGGTGTTCGATGGCAAGTTGAAACGGACCGACATGGATAAGCTTTACATCTCGAAAGAAGATGTGCCGGCCTACAGCACCTGCTTTTGGATCAACGACAAACGGCTGTTGGGATACGAAAGTCGTGGGCGATGGCAATACCGCTACAATAACATGTCGAACCGCTATGGCTACACCATCTCCTACGTCGGTGCCGAAAAACCCTTGGACACGATAGAGGAAGGCTCGCTGATACGTCTCTCGCTGGCACACTGGTGGAAACCTGAGGATTCGGACGATGAAGAACGCTGCTACCTGCAGTTGTCTGGGTGTTTGATTCAAGGGAAACCTAAAGAGGATAAGATGCCTTGGGAACCACAGGGCGATGTCCCATCCGTTGTGGATGAAAAGAAGGATGATATGCCTTCATTTGAAGTCGCTCCCCAGAAGCAAAACCAGGATTGGTTTGATGAATATGAGCGGGAATTAGATGAATTACTGCTTGAAAAAGCCAATGTTGAGGAAAAGATAAAAGAACTTCGTTCTCAACTCCTACAGCAGATGGAAGATAGACATTTAGATAAATATACATCCACGAAATACAGCGTCAACTACTATCCTCTCAAAACAATCTTACAGTTTGATAGGAAAACATTCAAAGAAGAAAACGAGGAACTTTATTCTTCCTATTGTGTGCCCAAACAGAAAGATGCCTCGATTGTGATTAGGAAGAATAGGAATAATTCAGAATCTCAAACCATTTAAACCTTTTAAACCTTTTAATCCAATTCAGTTATTACATAGAGCAATGGAAGTCGAGAGGGGCGCGGACCTATTGCTACTTCAGGACTCGGAAGGCAGAGGCCTCAAACCTCTCTGCCGAGGAGTTGCATTTGTTCTTTTCTTTTGTTTAAAGGGTTTAAAAGGTTTAAGAGGTTTTGCTTTAAACTTTAAACTTTAAACTTTAAACTTCATCACCAGGTCGAGGGTCTGGCAGATGCGGCCGTTGGTTTCGGCTATCTCGCCGCTGCCATCGACAGTCACCAACAACCCCGAGACTCGGTAATAGTCGAGGACGGGGGTGGTCTGTTGGTCGTAGAGCTCGATGCGGTGACGGATGACCTCCTCGGTATCGTCGGCACGGCCGCTGATGGCCGCACGCTCGTGGATGCGCTTCACCAACTCGTCACGCGGCACATCGATGGCTACCACACAGTCGATCTTGCGCTTCAACTTCCCGAAGAGGAACTCCAACGTCTGCGCCTGCGAGACGGTGCGCGGGAATCCATCGATGATGCAGCCCTCCGGACGGTGCGGCTTGCCATAGCGTTCCACATCCCACGGGTCGAGTGCGGCATCGGGGTCGGGTAGGGTGGAGCGCAACTCGAGAGCGCGTCCGAGGAGCGACACCACGATGTCGTCGCCCACCAGGTCGCCACGGTTCATGATGGCCTTCGCCCGCAGCCCCATGGGGGTCTGCAGCGCCACTTCCTGACGCAGGAGGTCACCGGTGGAGATGTGCAGAAAGTCGTATTTCTCGGCCAGGAGCTTCGCCTGGGTGCCTTTGCCGGCGCCGGGGGCACCGAAGATGACGATGTTGATCATTTTTCTTTTGTTAAAAAGGTTTAAAAGGTTTAAGAGGTTTTGCTTTAAACTTTAAACTTTAAACTTTAAACTTTAAACTTTATATTGCATTGAAGATTTTGTAGCGTTTGATGAAGCGGAGGGAGAAGCAGGCGGTGATGAAGTAGATGCCGGCTTGGATCCAGAGCGTCAGGTATTCGCTACGCACGTCGGCCAGCGAGGCTCCCATCGAGGAGACTTTGACGAATCCCTGCACACCGGGGGTCGAGGGGAAGATCTGGGAGAAGCCGTACCAGAACCCCGGCATATTGCTCTGCGGCCACACCATGCCCGAAGCAAAGAAGAGGATGAGGCTGAAGAAGGCGAAGCAGAGTAGGGGAGAGACCTTGTAGCGGACAAAGATGTTGCCCACCGTGATGCCGAAGAAGATGACAGACAGGATGAAGGGCAGCAGGAAGATAAGGATGGAGTAGAGGTTGCCCAGCTGCGGCAACTGAAATATCCTTGGAATAAACCACAGCGTCAGTATGCAGATGGGGGTGTAGATGAGCAGGTAGCACAGCGCACGTCCGATGGTCACACGGTGGGTGCAGTGGGTGCGCAGACGTGCTGGGATGACCAGCAGCGAGCGCTTGTTCTCGCGGGCGTCGCCGCAAAGCAGGCAGATGCCCAGAAAGAGCGTCTGGTGCACCACCAGGATCATCAGTGCCGGCAGCAGGAAAGCTCCGTAGCCGCCCGTGGGATTGAAAGAGGTAAACTCTTCATACACCACCGGTTGCATCTGCTCCCGTGCCTGCAGGCCCGTGAGGCCATCGGCAGCATAGCGTTCGAGCTGGATGGTGTGCATCTCGTCGATGAGCACCGCATTGGAACCCAGCAGTGCCGCCTTGTAGTAGTAGAACGAGCTCATGTCGGCAAAGACAGCCACATGGGCCGTCCGCTTGGCTATCAGGTCCGTGGCGAAATCCTTCGGAAAGTAGAAGATGGCGTGTACGTCGCCGTTCTTCATCAGCCGTTCCGCTTCTGCCATAGTGGCACATTTGTATTCAACCGTGATTTCGGGCGTGGCATCCATCTTGTGGATGAAGCGCTTGCTCTCGTCGCAGAGGGCCTGATCCACCACCGCCACCGGCAGATTGGTCACGTTCTCATAGCCGTACATGAAGCAGAAGATGACGGGGTAGAGCAGGGGGGCGATGAAGAAGATAAGCAGCACCGTGCTGTCCTTGAACACACGTCCCATCTCGGCATACAGCACCTCGCGAATATCGTATAATATGATTCTTATCTTTTTCATAAAGGGTTTAAAAGGTTTAAGAAGTTTTAAGGCGGCAGCTTTCTTTAAACTTTAAACTTTAAACTTGTTCAGCCTGACCTCTGCAGTGTTTTTGTTCACCTGTCCTTTCAGCACCATGGCTCCAATTATCAGCAACAGTCCAAAGGCTATCAGCGCACAGAAATGCGGCCAGCACTGGTGCAGGTTGTTTCCGTTGATGGCTATGTCGGTGTAGTTCAGGAAGTAGTGCCGTATGGGGTAGAGCCACGAGAAACTCTTGAAGAATCCCGGCATGGCGTCGATGGGGAAGGAGAATCCGCTCAGCGAGAACGACATGGCGCTGTAGATCGTACACACACTCATGGCCAGCGATGGGTCGTTGATGCAGCTCGCGATAAAGCCCCCCGCACACTGGGCCGCCACAATCAGCAGCACCGTGTTCAGCACCATCAGCAGCCAGCTGCCGTTCATCGGGAAGTCCATAAAGCCGAACATCGCCAGGTTGGCTGTCAGTGTCAGCATCGTATACCAGAGAGTATAGGGCAGCATCTTGCCCAAGAGGGCGTAGAGGGCGCTGCCGTTGGCTTTCTTCATCCAGTGTTTCACCGTGCGGCGTTGCCGTTCACGTACGATGGAAAATGCCGTGTGCATCAGCACGATGAAGGCCATGATGGCGGGTATGAGTGTCGTCATCAGGTAGACTCCGTAGTTGATCCACGGGTTGCTGATGTTGCGGGTCTCGAAAGCCACCGGTTGTATGAGTCCCATGATGTCATCCTCTCCGTGTCCTTTCTTTCTCAGCACCTCGCGTTGCACGCCACCGGCTGCCAGCATACCCATGGTGGCCAACTGTTTGTAGCACAATGTTCCGGCCAGCAGGTAGCAGGCGTTGTTGTAGAGAACGAACTTGGGGGCGTGGAACTGCAGCACTTCGTTGTAGGTGCCTTTAGGTATCTCGTAGAAGGCATAGATCTCGCCCCGCTGCATGGCGCGACGGGCTGCCTCGTGGTTGCCGAAAACCTCTTTCACCTTCACTCCGGGAGTGGCGTCGAGTTCGTGGCAGATGCGCCGCGAGAGGTAGCTGCCGTCCATGTCCACCACACCCACAGGCAGCCGCTGCGGCTGACCCTCATTGGTCATTGTGGCGAAGAAGATAAATGAGAACACCGCCCCGATGGTGAGAATCACCAGGTATCGCGGGTAACGTATCAGACGCCGTGATTCCCGCAAGAAGACCCTATATATCGGATTGGTAATCATTGTAACGGTTAACGGTTAAAGTTTAAAGTTTAACGGTTAAAGTTCTTTTTTATAAAGTTTAAAGTTTTTTTTCTTCGTCAATTTTCTTTTGTAATGAGTTTTTTAATCCAGAAAGCATTTTGGCCATGTCGGTGAATAAAGGACGCAATTCGTCAAGTTGTTTTGTTTTAATATAGTTCATGTCGCAGGCTGTTTGTAATTCGCAAAAGACTTCAGTCATAGAGCCAAAAGCTATCTCAATAAAATGTATCTTTTCTTTAGGTGAGTTCCTACCACTTCCCTCAGCGATGTTGGCAGTAATCGAAGATGCTGCCCTGCGTATCTGGTCACCTAGAGCATAACGTTCCTCTTTAGGAAAGGTATTTTGCAGGAGATAAATGTTTTTCACAAGTTCTCTTGCCGTAACGTAAACCCTTAGATTTTCAAAGGAAAACATATCTAATACCTTTAAACGTTAACCTTTAAACGTTAAACGTTATTTACTCTCCAGTATTGCGGTCATTCCGGGTCTCAGGCCTTCGATATCTTCTATGGGCACTACCTTCACGTCGAAGCTCTTCACGTCGTACTGTCCGTTGGTCTTGGTGGCACGCCAGGTGGCGTAGCTGGCCATTGCCTGCACACGACGCACGATGCCTTTGTAGAGCTTCTTCTCGTTGAGGGCGGGAATCTTGATGTCTACCGTATCACCGGTGTTGATGCCTTTGAGCAGGTCCTCTCTCACGGCGAAGAAGAACCAGCAGTCGCTCATATTGAGGATCGACATGACGGGGCTTCCGGTACCGATGAGGTCGCCTAATTTGCAGTAGATTTCCACCACCTCTCCGTCGCTCGGGGCGATGAGGTAGCTGTCGTCCAAGTAGCTCTGCACCTCGGCCACAGCGCCTCCGGCTTGGTTCACCAGCGCTGCTGCTGCGTCGATATCCTCGCGACGGGCACCCTCTTCGGCCATCAGGTACTGCTGCTCGGCAGCGGCACAGTCGGCTTGCGCCACTTTGTACTGGGCTTCCACCTCGTCGTACTTCTGTGCGCTCACCACGCCTTTCTCGTAGAGCCCTTTCACGCGCTCGAAGCTCTTGCGGTAGACCTCCACAGCGGCTTTGGCTTTCTGCCACACCTGGTAGGCCATCTGCTTCTGTTGGTCGCGGGCACCCACTTTGGCCTTGCGGCTCTGGGCGCTGGCAGCACTCTTCACGGCAGTGGCCTGCTGCATCTTGGCAGCCACCTGTTTCGATGCGATGTGGGCTAGGGTGTCGCCTTTCTTCACGTGGTCGCCCTCTTTCACATAGATGGTGTCCACATGTCCAGGCACCATATTGCTCACGCGGTATTCGGTAGCATCGGCTTCGCCGGTCACCATCTCCTTCTGCGGATTGATGGCAAACAGACCGACCAGGGCCACAATGCCCACAGCCGAGATAATCACGGTCAAACCTAACAACAACGATTTACTGTTCTCTTTCATATATCTATTAACTTATCTATTATCTATATATTTTTACCCGTTATTCCCCCATCGCCTGTTTCAGATACAGTTTGCCCATCTCAATCTCAATCTGGGCATCAAGCACTTCGCCCTCAGCCTTGATCCAAGCGGTTTGCGCTGCCATGAGGTCGCTGCTGCTGCACATGCCGGCACTGAAACTCTCATCGGCCAGTTTCAGGTTCTCCTCGGCATTGTCGAGGTTACTCACCGACTGTGCCAGTTTCTTGTAGGCCAGGTCGAGTTCGAACTTCACCTTGTTCACCTGCAATTCGATCATCTCTTTGGCCTCCTCCATCTGGTAGAACACTTCCTGGCGTTTGTGTTTCGCCGCCTTCACGGCATAGAATCCACCGGGGTGCAGGATGGGGATGTTCACCACCACTCCGGCCATGAAGGTGCCACCGAATTCGTTCTTGAATCCGTTGAACAGGTTGGGATTTGAGACCATATAGCCACCCGTGGCGATGACATTGGGCAGCAGGGTGCTGCGGGCCATCACTACGGCGTTCTGTGCCACGCTATCGCTGATTCTCAGCATCTTCATCTCCTTGCGGTTCGCCCAGATGGTGTCCATCTCGATGGTGGACAGTGTATAGTGGGTGCTGAGCAGGGTGGAGTCGCTGAAGGTATCCACGTCGAAGAGGGTGTCCAACGGCATTCCGCAGCGCTGTGCCAGTAACATCTTGGCCAGCACCAGACCGTTGGTGGCTTTGGTGAGGCTCATCTGGGCCTCGTTGAGTTTCACGCGCACCTTGGTCAGGTCGCCCTTGGTGGCCACTTCTGCCTTCACCATCTCTTCCACATGGCTGTTCAATGTGTCGAGCAATGCGGCATATTGTTCTGCCAGCTCTTTTTTCTGCTTCACGCTCACCACCTGCCAATAGGCTTCGTCGACACTGATGAGCAGTTCCTCTTTCTGCTTGTCGTATTCGAGGCCGCTGAGTTCGGATAATAAGCTGGCTGTGTTATACATGGCGCGGAGCTTGCCACCCATGTAGATGGGCTGTGTGACGGTGACGGTACCCGCTAACACGTTACGGGTGTCTGTCTCCAATGCATCCACGATGCGGTGACCCACATTGTTGATGTTTTCTGTCAGTGTCGAGCTACTCAGCATATTGATGAGGCCGTTGGCGATGGCATCGCCGATGATAGGCAGGCCGCCAAATTCCTGATAGATGGAGGTGGCAAGGTCGGCCTGTACCACACTGCTCAGATTGTTCAGGCGCTCTTTTTGTTCGTCGCTCAGAAGGTTGGTGCTCTTCTCCATCCAGTTGTAGACACCGTTGGCGCTCACTTTGGGAAGCATCTGCCACAGTGCCACTTTTTTCGTGGCTTCGGTCTCGGCTTTCTTCTCTTCGCTCTTTTTCAACCCTTTGTTGGCCTCCAAGGCACGACGATGGCATTCCTCCAGCGTCAGCACTCCCTGTCCTTCGACTTTCGCCGTCAGACCGCCCATCATGGCCAACAATGTGAAAACTATAACTTTATTTCTCATTTCTCACTTCGCTTTTCTTGAAAATTCAAGGTGCAAAATTACAAAAAAAAGAAGCACACGAAATATAAATAAAGTTAAAAGCGCTGGGAGCGAATTAACACGCTGTTTGTATCTTTTTTTGTCGGGATGAAAAAAAATATGTAATTTTGCATTTTGAATTAAAATGAATTAACAACGCTAATACATTATTTATTATGAAAAGCATAGCAATACTTACGGGCGGTGGTCCCGCTCCTGGAATGAATACCGTGGTGGCTTCCGTGGCCAAGACTTTCCTTCGTGACGGCTTTCGCGTCATCGGTCTGCATGGTGGCTATAGCGCCCTGTTTACCGACAATCCCCGCATGCAGGACCTCGACTTCCTCACTGCCGATGAGATTTTCAACAAGGGTGGCAGCATCCTCAAGATGAGCCGTTTCAAACCCACGCCCGAAGATTTCGAGCAGCGCTTCAACCTCAAACTATTCACCGACAACGAGATTAAGCTCCTTGTCACCGTGGGTGGCGACGATACCGCTTCGACAGCCAACCGCATCGCCAAGTTCTTGGCCGACAAGCACTATCCCATTGCCAACATCCATGTCCCCAAGACCATCGACAACGACCTGCCGCTGCCCAACAGCAGTCCCACCTTCGGCTACAACAGTGCCAAAGCCCAAGGTTGTGTGCTGGCTACCGCTGTGATGGAGGATGCCCGCACCAGCGAGAACTGGTTTGTGGTCTCCGCCATGGGTCGTTCGGCCGGCCATCTGGCCCTCGGTATTGCCGGTGCCTGCCACTATCCCATGGTCATCATCCCCGAGTTCTTCAACAAGACCGAGATTACTGTCGAGAAGATTATCAACATGGTCATCTCCTGCATCATCAAGCGTAAGATGATGGGTATCAACTACGGTGCCGCCATGATTTCGGAGGGTGTGTTCCATTCGCTAAGCGACGAGGAAATCAAGAACTCCGGCATCCACTTCAGCTATGACGAGCACGGCCATCCCGAACTGGGAAAGGTGTCGAAGGCTCATATCTTCAACGACCTGTTGGAGCGTAAAGCCAAAGAGATTGGCCTGAAGGTGAAGACCCGTCCCGTGGAGGTCGGCTACGAGATTCGCTGCCATACGCCTATTGCTTTCGACCTCACCTACTGCTCGCTGATGGGTATGGGTGTCCACACCCTCTTCAACCAGGGTTGCACCGGCTGCATGGTGTATGTCGACCAGCAGGGCAACGTCAGCCCGCTGTACCTCAAGGACCTGCAGGACCCCGCCACCGGCAAGATTCCGCCGCGCCTGGTCAATGTCAACAGCAACAAGGTGCAGAGCTACGTGAACGACATCATGGACTACATCACTCCCGCCGACTACGAAGCCGCGAAGAAATATGTGGCCAACCCCGAAGAGTATGACTTCAAGAAGATTCTTAACTGGTAAGATAACGGTTAACGGTTATAGGTTAAAGGTTAAAGGTGGCTGGCGCTTATTGTTGTATGCACTGGTTTTTACCTTTGGCCTTTCACCTTTCACCTTGAATGCGCAGTCGAAGAAGCAGCTCGAGCAGGACAAGGCGAAAGTTGAGCAGGAAATCAAGAAACTCAACAACGACCTGGCGAAGGCCAAGAAGAACAGCAAGGCTGGCCAGCAGCAACTCAAGCTCCTCGAGCGCAAGATTGACGAGCGAACGAAGCTCATCAACAACCTCAACGGGCAGGTGAACCTGCTGAACATCCGTATGGCTGAGACGGAGGACAGCATCCACAAGATGCGGACTTATGTCGACAGCCTTAAGCATGAGTACGGCAAAGCCGTCCGTGTTCTTTACCGTCATCGGGGCAACATCAACCAGATGTCGCTTCTGCTCGACAGCAAAGCCTACAATGCTGCCTATCTTCGCATGAAGTATTTCCGCGACTACAGTCGCTATCGTCGTCGTCAGGCGGCCCATATCCGTCGTAAGGAGGCAGAACTCAACGACATAGGCGTCGAGCTTCAGCGTCAGCAGCGCGAGCACACCTCCCTGATGGAGCAGCAGCGTCAGCAGCGCGAGGAGCTCTCGCGCGAGCAGAAACAGCAGCAGAAACAGCTGAAAGACAGCAAGCAGCAGGAGAAGACTCTGAAGCAGCAGATTACGCAGAAGGAGAAGCAGAAGCGTCAGTTGCAGCAACAGATCCAGCGTATCATCGACGAGGAAATCGCCAAAGCTGCCCGCAAAAAAGCGGCAGAAACGGCAGCCGCTGCCAAGAACAGTGGCAACAAAGCCTCCTCCACGACCGCCAACACCAATACTCCTGCCCCCAAGGCCAACGATGCCGACATTGCCCTTTCGAACGACTTCGCCTCGAACAAGGGAAAACTCCCGTGGCCGGTCAGCTATACCAAGGTGGAACGCGAGTTCGGACGTTACACCCACTCCTCGGGTGGACAGAATATGAACAACGGTATCGACCTCCTCTGCCAGTCGGGCGCAGCCGTGAAGAGCGTGTTTAACGGAGTGGTCTCCAGGGTCTTCACAGCTCCCGATGGAACCAAAGGTATCATTGTACGGCATGGTAACTATATGACTGTGTATGTACATCTCGGCACCGTCACCGTCAGCGAGGGCACTACGGTGAAGACCGGACAGAACCTCGGCACGGTGTATACCAACGGCAGCGGGAATACCGAGTTCTCCTTCCAACTGTGGAACGGTAAGAATGTGCAGAACCCGAGAGTGTGGTTGAGGTAACTAATGGGTAACGTTTAAAGGTTTAAAGATTTTTTGTAACGGTTATAGGTTATAGGTTATTGAGGTTTTGTAACGGTTTTTTGGTAACGTTTAAAGGTTTGCTCCAGCCCCACTGCTCTTGCCTTGCTGGCGTCGCAGGCCGTGTCTCCTATGGAGCCAGGCAGAACGGTTAATGTTTAACGTTTAAAGATTAAAAGATAAGATTTTTTAGTTTGGTGAGAGATAAGGTTTATTTCATATCAGATGCACATCTGGGGAGCGGCGAGAATACCCTCGAGCGTGAGCGGCAGCTTTGCCGCTTCCTTGATGGCATCAAAGACGATTGCAAGACGCTCTTCCTCTTGGGCGACATCTTTGATTTCTGGTTCTCTTATCGCTACCTCGTTCCGCGTGGTCACACACGTATCCTCGGTAAGATGGCAGAGTTGGCCGACAGCGGGGTAGAGATACACTTCTTCATCGGCAACCACGATATGTGGATGTTCGACTATCTCACCCAGGAGATGGGGGTCATCCTCCACGACGAACCCGAGGTGATGGAGCTCTTTGGGAAACGCTGCCTGATTGGTCACGGTGATGGTCTTGGGCATACGGACAAGTGGTTCGACTTTGTGCGTGTCTTCTTCCGCAGTCGCTTCTGCCAGAGGCTCTTCAAGATATTGCCTTCAAGTTTTACTTTCGGTATCGCCCACCGTTGGAGTGACAACAACAAGCGCAAGCATGCCCGCAAGGATATGCTGCACTATCTCGGTGACGACCGCGAGGGTATCGTCATCTACCTCAAGGAGCGCCTTCAAAAGGAACACTTCGACTACTGCATTTTCGGTCACCGCCACACACCGCTGGTGAAAGAGCTCACTCACACAATCCTGCCTGAGCGACAGCGAACGGCCTGCGACCAACGTGGAGCAAAGCAATCAGGCAATCAAGCAATTTCCACCTACGTCAATACAGGCGACTGGCTCCACAACCGGAACTATGTCGTCCTCAGCCCAGATGGGGAGATACAACTTAATTTCTTGTAACGTTTAAAGATTTTTTTGGTAACGGTTAACGTTTAAAGTTTAACGTTTAAAGTTTAACGGTCACTATGGCTTGGTGCTTAGTGACCGTTTTTTTTTGTGATCGCCTGCGGCGAGAAATCTTAAGAAAATCTTTATTAAAATCTTAGAAAATCTTTAGGGTTTAAAAATGTGATTTTTAGTGATTTTCATTTGTTAAATGGTTAAGGAAATACTACGTCAGCCTCTTTAACCATTATATGTTTTTAATCTTTACCCTGCGGAGGTCGAGGGTGTTCATCGCGTTGGTGCGGAGACCCGTGACGTTTTTGTGGGTGAAATGGAGTATCTGGTCGTAGTAGAGCACCAGCACGGGGGCCTGCTCCATCACGATGCTGTCGATTTGGTGGTAGAGGACAGCTCGCAGGCTGTCGTCCGAGGTGGCACGGGCTTGCTCGTAGAGGCGGTCGACTTTGGCGTCTTTGAAGCGTGTGTAGTTGGGACCGGCAGGAGCGTGATTGGGACTGTAGAAGAGCGAGAGGTAGTTCTCCGCATCGGGGTAGTCGGCAATCCAGGACCCTCGGAACCACTGCAGTTTCCCTTGCGCCATCTGCTCACGCAGGGGGGCTGACGGGTTGACATCGACCTCCACATTGATGCCGATGAGTCCCAGCTGCTGCTGGATGTACTTGCAGAGATCCAGATAGTTGCTGGTGGTGGAGAGTTTCAATGAGGGCAGTCCTTTGCCATTGGGGTACCCGGCCTCTGCCAGCAGACGGCGTGCCCGATCGGGGTCGTACTCGTAGCCACATTCGCTATAGCCCGGCAACCCCTTGGGGATGAATCCTCCCACACCGGGAGCTCCGATGTTGTTGCGCAGGTATTTCATCATCTTGCGCCTATCAAACCCGCAGCTGATAGCCTGTCGAATAAGCTTTGCTTTTTCCCCTTTCACATTTAACTTTTCACCTTCCATATTGAAGCCCAGATACTCGGTGTTGAGGTAGGGGACAGAGACCATGTCGATACGGTCGGCATACTTCTCCTTGAGGCGCCCGTCGAGGGTGAGAATCTCATCTTTATAGCTGGCATCCAGCGAGTTCATGAAGTCGAGGTTGCCTTTGACGAACTCCAGGAAGACCGTCTGGCGGTCGACGATGAAGGTGATGGCGACAGCGTCGAGATAGGGTAATTGTGTGATTGTTTGATTGTTTGATTTTTCACTAATTTGATTTATTTCATCGGAGTTCAAGGCCGCTCCCTGCGGTCGGGCAGGCTCGAGTGTGTCGAATTCAAAATAATAAGGATTCTTGCGGAGGACAAGCTTCACGCCTTCTTTCCAGTACTGGAGTTGGAAGGGGCCTGTGCCACAGGGGTGAGAGCGAAAATCTTTGCCATAATGCTCCACCACCTCGTGGGGTACCACCGAGCAGTAGACCATCCCGAGGAGCGAGAGGAAAGGGGAGAAGGGCTCGCGGAGACGGATGACGAGGGTGGTGTCGTTGGTGGCATAGAAGGTGTCCACCTCGTTGAATACCCAGGCACCGGGGGAAAGAACAGCGGGGTCGGTGATGCGACGGAAGGAATAGATGAAGTCGGAAGCCACCACACGCCGGGTGCTGTCATATTTGTGTGATTGCGAGATTACGTTATTGCTTGAGTTGTTTACAAACAATTCGTTCTTATGGAAGTAGATGTCGTTTCTTAAAGTGAAGGTATAGGTGAGTCCATCGGGGGAGATGGTCCAGTTTTTGGCGATGGAGGGTTCCACCTGCATGGCGCCGTCGCCCTCTTCCGAGGTGTTCAACTCCACCAGGCCGTTATAGATTTGCTTGCAAGGCCAGATGGTGCTTTGGTCTTTGGCAAAAGCGGGATCGAGGGTGGCGATACCGACCGTTTCGTTGTAACGGAAAATCATCTTGTCCTCGTGGTTGTGGGAGGAACAAGAGGTAAGGAATAGTGATAGGAGGAGTGAAACAAGAGGAAGTCCAGTGGACTTCCGGGCAGAGTGGGTGCGGGAGTGAAGGGGAGTGAAAGGGAGTGAAAAGACAAATGATTTCATTGCAAAAAAAATCTTTCTTTAACCTTTAAACGTTATCCTTTACGATATACTATTTTCCCATCGACCATGGTCATCTCGACGCAGTCGCCGTGACAGGCGTAGACGAGATTTGAGATTGCTTGATTGTTTGCTTCTTCGATTGCTTGAGTAGAATTTTTGAGTTTGGCCAGGAAGAGGCAGGCGGGTTGGCCGGGAGCGATGGTGTGGCCGAGGGTGGCGAGGGAGAGTATCTGTTCGGCAGGAACGACGGTGGGGTCGCCGCGCCAACCTTTCTGCAGCAGGGCTGCCGTCTTCATCACCTCGATCATGTCGAGGTTGTTGCTCGAGGCGCTGCCATCGGTTCCCAGGGTCACTCTGGCACCGGCCTCGAGGAGTTCGAGCATCAGGAAGCGGTAGCCGCTGCCGAGTTTGAGGTTCGAGTTGGGGCAGTGGACGCAGGTGATATGATGGTCACCGATAAGTTTTATCTCGTTCTCAGAGAGATGCAGGCAGTGGGCGGCGATGATGTTTTCCCCGAGTTTATCCAGGATACCCAGTTTGTCGAGGTACTCCCAAGGGCGGCAGCCGTGTTCTCGCAGGCAGTCGTTGACCTCCTTCAGCGTCTCGCTCATGTGGATATGCATCGGGACTCTGAATTCTTTGCAGGCATCAGCGCAGCGACGCAGCCCTTTCTCGCTGACAGTGTAGATGGAGTGCGGCGCGATGGTGTAAAATATTGCTTGATTGTTTGATTGTTTGATTGTTTGAGTATTACCTGCGCAAGCACTCAAGCACTCAAGCATTTCACCATTCAAGCATTCATCGGCGTCTCCGAAGACGTTATACCCCAGCATGGCGCGTATGCCGCTCTCTTTCACCGCTTTCGCCATTGCCGGCAGGCGGAAGTACATATCGTTGAAGGCAGTGGTACCCGAGGCCAGCATCTCGTGGCAGGCCTGCAGGGTGCCTTGGTAGACGAGTTCGTCGGTGAGTTTCTGCTCGGCAGGCCAGATATAGTCGTTGAGCCAGACGTCCAGTGGCTGGTCGTCGCCCAAACCCCTGAAGAGTGTCATCGGGGCATGCGAGTGCATATTACAGAGCCCCGGGAAAACGGATAGACCGGAGGCCTCGATGAGGTGAGAGGTGAGAGGAGAAAGGTGAGAATCGTGAGGGTCTATATGACTAATAATGCCTTTGTCGATAGTTATGTCGACAAAGGCACCATTAAGCAGCGCATTGCTGATAATTATTGTTTCATCTTTCACGTCTCACCTTTCACCTTTCATTGTACCAGAATCAAAATGTCGTTCTGCTGACCTTTGACGACGCCGCCCCGAATCTCGAAGAGTTTCTCTTCTCCGTCGTTGGTGACGAGGCGTATGCTACCCTTCTCCAGCGACGAGATGATGGGGGCATGGTTGTTGAGAATCTCGAACAATCCCCCCGTGCCGGGCAACTGTGCCATCTTCACGTCGCCCTCAAAGAGTACGCTGTCGGGTTTGGTTATCTTTACTTTCATAACGGTTAACGGTTAACGGTTTTTCGCTAGATTTGATTTATATATATTGATTTGTTTAAAGGGTTTAAAAGGTTTAAGAGGTTTTAAAGCTAATGCGCCAGCTTCTTTAAACTTTAACCGTTTTTCGCTTTATTAATTTTATATCTAAGGTGCTGACTCGCTAAGTGCTTTTTTACCAAGGTGCTCGCGACCTTCGGTTCAAGGCCATTGACTTCGTCTTCGCTCCTGCGCCTCGGGATAGCCTAAGCGAGCTTAGTCTCTCCTCTCGGCTTTCCGAGCGTTCCCTACGGTCAGGCAGAAACTTTAAACTTTATTTGGTTTCAGCTAGGATTTTCTCGCCTTTCTCGATGGCTTCCTCGATGGTGCCGACCATCAGGAAGGCCTGTTCGGGCAGGTAGTCGACATCGCCGTTGAGAATCATGTTGAAGCCCTTGATGGTGTCCTCGATGTTGACGAAGCGGCCCTGCAGGCCGGTGAAGGCCTCGGCCACGAAGAAGGGCTGCGAGAGGAAGCGCTGCACGCGACGGGCACGGCTGACGACCAGCTTGTCCTGCTCGCCCAGTTCCTCCATACCGAGGATGGCGATGATGTCCTGCAACTCGTTGTAGCGCTGCAGCATCTGTTTCACACGCTGGGCGGTCTCGTAGTGCTCCTCGCCGACCACATCGGGCGAGAGGATGCGCGAGGTCGACTCCAGCGGGTCGACGGCGGGGTAGATGCCCAGCTCGGTGATCTTACGCGAGAGCACCGTCTGAGCGTCGAGGTGGGCGAAGGTGGTGGCGGGAGCGGGGTCGGTCAAGTCGTCGGCAGGCACGTAGACGGCCTGTACCGAGGTGATACTTCCGCGTTTGGTGGAGGTGATGCGCTCCTGCATCAGACCCATCTCGGTGGCCAGTGTGGGCTGGTAACCCACAGCCGAGGGCATACGACCCAACAGAGCCGACACCTCGGAACCTGCCTGGGTGAAACGGAAGATGTTGTCGATGAAGAGCAGGATGTCGCGTCCACCGGTCTTCTCATCGCCGTCGCGGTAATATTCGGCAAGGGTGAGACCTGCAAGGGCCACACGGGCACGAGCACCGGGCGTCTCGTTCATCTGGCCGAAGACCATGGTGCATTTCGAGTCCTTCAGAGCCTCCTTGTCGATCTTGCTGAGGTCCCAGCTGCCTTCTTCCATCGACTTGACGAACTCGTCGCCATATTTGATAACACCGGCCTCGATCATCTCGCGCAGCAGGTCGTTACCCTCACGGGTACGCTCGCCCACGCCGGTGAAGACACTCATGCCGGAGTATTTCTTTGCGATATTGTTGATGAGCTCCTGGATTAGCACGGTCTTGCCCACGCCGGCACCACCGAAGAGGCCAATCTTACCGCCCTTCAGGAAGGGCTGGATGAGGTCGATGACCTTGATGCCGGTGTAGAGGATTTCCTGACTGGTAGAGAGGTTCTCAAACTTGGGCGGGTCGCGGTGGATGCTGTAGCGCTTCTCGGTCTTGGGGGCGGGCATACCGTCGATGGTCTCGCCGATGACGTTGAAGAGACGGCCGTTGATATCCTCGCCCACAGGCATCGAGATGGGCTCGCCGAGGGAGAGGACCTCCATACCGCGCTCGAGGCCGTCTGTGGAGTCCATGGCGATGCAGCGCATGGTGTTCTCACCGATGTCCTGCTGGCATTCGAGGATGATGGTGGTGCCGTCGTGGCGCTTCACGCTCAGGGCGGTATAGATGTCGGGAAGAGCTTCGCCGTCAGGGAATGTTACGTCCACCACGGCGCCAATAATCTGAGATATTTTACCTTTCAGTTCCATTTATTAAATGTTTAGTGGTTATGGGTTAGTGGTTATTGAGGGCTGCCGCTTTACAAGGCTGAGCAAGCGTCTATAACCCATAACCTATAACCTTTAACCTTTATTAAATCGCGCTGCAAAGATACGAAAAAATATCCATGCATCGCATTTTTTTTATTCACTTCCCTATTTTTTAACATTTCACGGCCAGTCGACCTCTTTTCCAACAGCGAATCATGTCAAGTTTGGCAGTAGACGCACACTCATTAACTTTGCAGGTTCGTTGGCAGTATTTCTTTTCGCCATGAAAATGATGAGCGAGGGCTTGCAGAAGGTGGCGGGTAGCAAGATGCGTGCAGTGCTTGGCCGCATGACGGGCAAACCGTTGAATGGTATTCTTACATTACAGTCAAAATCTACTGAATTATGGGAATGCGAAAAGACCCGTCAATGTTACTATCAAGGGAGGTGATGTGTTCGATAAGTTCATTCTACCAATAACCCCGAATACCCTGTCGAAAAAGATGACCATAGTGTGGGAATATAACAAAGAGTACAGGGAAATCCTCACGATTTATAGCAAAAGAGAGCTGAGCCATAATGAACTTATGGAGATAAGGAATCGCCTGTGTGAAGGCAAAAAAATGTACAATGAAGATGATTACTACTATCTGGGAGAGGAATAACATGAGAGTCGTTTGCAAACCTTTTGATAAAAAGGTGGCGTTTCTCTCATAGTGTTCTTGACACGATTGGGATAAAAAAAGGCCGGAGTTCACCTCCGGCCTTATGGATAGGTAACCGTTTAACCGTTATTTGATTCTCATCTTGTAGAACGAGCGGTAGACGAAGTAGAGGGCGATGAGGAGGAAGCCGATGCCGACATAGGGGGCGGCAGCCTGGAAGCTGGCGCTGATGGCAATCTCCATGGCGAGGACTCCGAAGAGGGTGGTGAACTTGATGATGGGGTTCAGAGCCACCGAAGAGGTGTCCTTGAAGGGGTCGCCCACGGTGTCGCCCACCACGGAAGCGTCGTGGAGGTCGGTACCCTTGGCCTTGAGATCCACTTCGACAACCTTCTTGGCGTTGTCCCAAGCGCCGCCGGCGTTAGCCATGAACATGGCCTGGAAGAGGCCGAAGACGGCGATGGAGATGAGGTAGGAGATGAAGAGGCAGATGGCGTTGTTGCCACCGATGCTCTCGGGCGAGGAGATGCAGGCGAAGCCCAGGGCGAAGCAGAAGATGGCGATGAAGATGTTGATCATGCCTTTCTGAGCGTAGTTGGTGCAAATCTTGACCACTTCCTGGCTCTTCTCGGTGTCGGCCTTCTTGGGGGCGTTGGCGTCAAGTTTGATGTTGTCCTTGATGTACTCCACAGCGCGGTTGGCACCCGTGGTGACGGCCTGCATGGAGGCACCGGTGAACCAGTAGATGACGCAGCCGCCGAGGATGAATCCGAGGATGGAGTAGGGGTTGAGGAGGTTGAGGATGGCCTCGGGCTGGATGCCGAGTTCGTCCTTGATCATCACGATGAGGCTGAAAATCATGGTGGTGGCACCCACAACGGCGGTGCCGATAAGTACGGGCTTCGAGGTGGCTTTGAAGGTGTTGCCGGCACCATCGTTGGCCTCGAGGTAGTATTTGGCTTTCTCGAAGTCGGGCTTGAAGCCGAATTCGCTTTCCACCTCCTTGGTGGTCTTCTCGATATCATCTTCGATGAGGGAGAGCTCGTAGACGCTCTGGGCGTTATCGGTCACAGGACCGTAGGAGTCGACAGCGATGGTGACGGGGCCCATGCCCAGCATGCCGAAGGCTACGAGGCCGAAGGCGAAGATGGCGGGATAGACGGGCAGGATGGCGGTGAGACCGAAGCCTTCGCAGGCGAAGTAGGAGGCGAGCATCAGGACGAAGAAGACGAGACCCGTCCAGAAGCCGGAGAAGTTGCCGGACACGAGGCCAGAGAGGATATTCAGCGAGGCGCCGCCCTGCTTGGAAGCGGAGACCACCTCGTCGACATGCTTCGACTTGGGCGAGGTGAAGATCTTGGTAAGTTCGGGGATGAGGGCTGCACCGAGGGTGCCGCAGGAGATGATGGTGGCGAGAGCCAACCAGGCGTTGCCGGGAAGGGCTTCGTGGAGCATGAAGTAGGAGGCGCAGAAAGTTCCGACGATGGAGAGGATAGAGGTGATCCACACCAGCGAGGTGAGCGGTTTCTCGAAGTCGAGGTCGTCGGCATTCTTGTATTTGGAGGTGGAGAGGGCACTATTAATATAGTACGCGAGGACGGAGGCCACGATGCCGAGGATACGCATCACGAAAATCCAGACAAGCATGGGAATGCGGTATTCCTCGGGGACAGCCACGAGGATGAAAGAGACGAGGGCCACGCCGGTGACGCCGTAGGTCTCGAAGCCGTCAGCGGTGGGTCCAATGCTGTCGCCAGCGTTGTCGCCAGTGCAGTCGGCAATGACACCGGGGTTGCGGGGATCGTCCTCACCGATTTTGAAGACCACCTTCATCAGGTCGCTTCCGATGTCGGCAATCTTGGTGAAGATACCACCAGCGATACGGAGGGCGGAAGCACCGAGCGATTCGCCGATGGCAAAGCCGATGAAGCAGCTGCCGGCAAGGTCACCGGGCATGAGGAGCAGGATGACGAGCATCAGCACCAGCTCGATGCAGATGAGCACAATGCCGATAGACATACCGGCACGCAGCGGGATATTCAGCAGGTCGAGGGGACGACGGCGCAAGCTGGCAAAAGCCATGCGGGCATTGGCGTAGGTGTTCATGCGGACACCGAACCAAGCGACACCGTAGGAACCCAGGATACCGATGACTGTCCAGGAGAGGATGAGCAGCACATCGCCAAAAGCTTTTCCTTCGAGAGCACCGAAATAAAGTGCGATAGCAGCACCGATGATGAGGAACAGGAAGAAGAGGAACTTGCCTTGCTGCTTCAGGTAGGTCGAACAGGTCTTGAAGATGACGTTGCCAATTTCAAGCATCGACTTGTGGGCACGGAGTTTGCGAATCTTGCTGAACTGCCAGAATCCGAAGAGGAGTCCGAGGACGACGACAGCAAAACCCCAATAGAGGATGGAGGTCTGCGGATCGTCAGAGAAATTCTCCGGCATCTTGAGGTTCGCTTCGCTGGCAGAAGCCAAAATCGGCGTTGCCAGTGCAAGTAATGATAGTGTTAATTTCTTCATATTTAGTTATTTTTAATTTTCTCTTTGCAAAAAACGAGCATACAAATATATGAAATTTTTTAAAAATGCTAAAAAAAATGTTTAGTGGTTATGGGTTTGCTCCACAAGGTCGCAGGCCGTGACCAAAGGTCAGGCAGAGTGGTTAGTGAAAGGCCACCGCAGTCCCACCAACTAACCCATTAAACCCATTAAACCCACTAAACCCATTAAACCCACTAAACCCATTAAACCCACTAAACCCACTAAACCCATTAAACCCATTAACCTATAACCTTCATTAGATGCACATTTTTTGTACAAAAATTTTTTTTCCTTTTTATATTAAAAAAAATGTGTATTTTTGCAGCATGATTACAAACAAGGACATGGCCGCAAAGACGGCTGATTTTCTATTGACAGTGAAAGCGGTAAAGCTCAACAACGAGCATCCTTTCACTTGGGCTTCGGGGCGTAAATCGCCCATTTATTGCGACAATCGCGTTACTTTGTCGTATCCCGAGATTCGCACATTCATCCGTCAGCGTTTCGTGGATATCATTCGTGAAACGTGGGGCAACGTGGACGTCATTGCCGGTGTGGCAACGGGCGGCATCGCCCAGGGCGCACTGGTGGCCCAGGAGTTGGGCAGACCTTTCGTCTATGTCCGCTCGGAAAGCAAGAGCCACGGTTTGACCAACCAGATTGAAGGCGAGATTCATGCCGGCCAGTCGGTGGTGGTCATCGAGGACCTCGTTTCCACGGGCAAGAGCTCGCTCATCGCCGTGAAAGCCCTTCGCGAGAAAGGCTGCATGGTGAAGGGCATGGCCGCCATCTTCACCTATGGCCTTCAGGTGGCTGCCGACAACTTCGAGCAGGAGAAGGTCGAACTCTATACGCTGACCGACTACGACACCCTCGTCCAGGTGGCTCACGAGAAAGAATATGTGCGTCCCGAAGACTTCCAAAGTCTCTCCGCCTGGCGCAAGAATCCCGAGCAGTGGAGTAAAGATCACGGCGAGTGAAGAAAACGTTTATAGGTCTTATAGGGCTGGTGATGGTTTTCACCTTTCACCTTTCACCTTTCACCTTGAAAGCGCAGGACAGCATACTCACTGTGCAGGTGGCCGAAGGAGTGAATGTCGAAATGGTGTGGGTGAAGGGAGGCATCTTCACGATGGGAAGCAACGAAGCCCCGAAAGGGGTGAAGCTGAACTACGAGGCGTCGCGTCCGGAGCACAAAGTGACCGTGGCCAACTACTACATTGGCCGCTTTGAGGTGACACAGGCACTCTGGTTCGCCGTGATGGGTGAGAACCCTTCCAAGTTCTCCTCTTCCGACGCCCTCATGCCCGTGGAGAACATCAGCTGGGATGAAGCTCAGCGCTTCACCATCCTGCTGAGCCAGATGACGGGCCGTAGGTTCCGCCTGCCCACAGAGGCCGAATGGGAGTATGCCGCAAGGGGCGGCACCAAACTCCCGTTCGCAGGGTGTGAGAGGGGACAGTTGGACAAATATTGCTGGTATTGTGTGAACAGCGAGCGGAAGACCCATCCCGTGGGACAGTTGCAACCCAACCCCCTCGGCCTCTACGATATGAGCGGCAATGTGGCAGAGTGGTGCCAAGATTGGATGGAAGCCTACAGCGCCGAGTCGCAGGAGAATCCCCGTGGCCCACGAGAAGGAGAGAACAAGATACTCCGTGGAGGACACTACAACAGCACCTCGCCAGCCTGCACGGTGTACGACCGCAGCTGGTACCTCCCCACAATGAACCAGGAGTATTTTGGATTGCGTGTGGTGATGGAAGAATAATGGTTAACGTTTAACGTTTAAAGGCTATAAAAGGTTATAGGTTATGGAGCGCCGGCTTCCAGCCGGCATAAACATTGAAAAAAATGAAAGTTAAGGACAAAGAATTCGAGGTGTATATCACCGAGGCCGAATTAGCCGAGGTGGTGGAGCAGTTGGCGGCACGCATCAATGTTGACTATGCCGGCAAGCACCCGTTGATTTGTCCTGTGCTGACTGGGAGTTTTATTTTTTCCGCCGACCTAGTGCGCAAACTGGCAATGAAGTGCGAGGTGGAGTTTGTAAAGTACACCTCCTACGAGGGTATGCATTCGACAGGCAAAGTGCAGGCTCAGTTGCCGTTCACGACGAAAGTAAAAGGCCGCGATATTATCATTGTGGAGGATATTGTGGACAGCGGCATTTCGATGAACTATATGTTGCATGAGTTGGCAAAATTCGAGCCTGCGAGCGTCAAAGTCTGTTCTCTGCTTTTGAAACCCGGTTGCTTCAAGGGCGGCTTCAAGGTGGACTATGTGGGAAAGGAAATAGGAAACGATTTCATCGTGGGCTACGGATTGGATTACGATGGAGAAGGGAGAATGTTGAAGGAAATATACAGAATTAAAAGTTAAGAGACAATAGATAATAGATTAAAGTTGAAGAAGTTTGGATACATAGTAATGATGATGTTGCTGCCGGCGGTGGGATTCTTCGGCGGTTGCAGCGACGATCCGGTACTTGTTTTTGATCCTTCCGAACTCATGGGCAAATGGGTTGTGGAAGGACAGCAAGAGTATTGGCGCTTCCGTACCGACGGCACTGGTGTCACATGGGATGAAAGCGAGGATATCTCTGAAGAGGAGAGTAACCTGAAGTTCGAGTGGTCGCTCGACAAAGATGAACTCACCTGTGTCTTCCGAGGCGAAAACGAGAACCAGGCAGTGCCGAAAGTATATCGTATCCGAGAGATTTCCTCTTATGCGATGAAATGGGAGGATATTTACGGACAAACAAAAAGATTCAGAAAATTATGAGTATCAAGAAGGGTTGGAAGATTACATGGATTTCACTAGGCTCTCTCGTGGGTCTGGTGTTGCTGCTTCTAGGTATTGCTATGTGGCTTATCTTTACCCCTTCGCAGCTCACCAAACTGGTAAACCATTATATTGGAAACTTCCTCGATTGTGATGCCCATTTTGAGTATGTCGATCTTACCTTCATTTCCACCTATCCCGATGCAGGACTGGCACTCAAAGATGTGACACTCATCAAGAAAATCCCAGGAACACCCAACGACACCCTTGCCCATATTGGCGATGTGACGCTGGGTATCGACCTGATGGCGTTCCTGAAGGACGACGAACTTATCGTCCACCAGGTGATTGTGGACAATGTAGAAGCTAATATCTATATTGATAAAGAAGGTCGTAGCAATCTGGCCATCGTCCCGCCCAGCACCGACACCACTCCCACGCAGTTGCCTAAACTGATTGACCTGAAGAAGATTGAGATAAATAATCTCAATGCCAAGTTGAAAGACGAGCGCGATGGCATTGATGCCGAGCTTTGTGATTTGGAATTGATGGTAAACGGAAAGGTCAAGGACAGCGATGTTGCAGGTAAGTTGCAAATGGTTTGCAACAGATTGAGTGGAAAGCGGAATGTGGAAAGTGGAAAGACGGAAGCGGAAATTGAGAACCTGACCCTCGCCGCCGATGTCGACAAGAAAGGACTTGCTGCCTGTGCCGTGATGGAACTCGGTGGGGAGAAGGTGGCGCTGACGATGACCGACAGCACTGGCGTCCCCTCATTGGCGACAGTACTCGAAGGCTTGGTGGTAGACCTCAACGCTGCCAGCAACAAAGGCAGTCTTGAAGGTGGTCTCGCATTGTTACTGACGGGTGGTACCCTTGACCTCGCCGGCCAGCCCATGGTCAACGAAACGCTACAGAAGTCGCAGCTGCCCTTACTGGAGACGCAGATACCATTCCGCTACAATATGATTAACAAAAAGCTGAGCATCAAGGAGTCGACCGTTAATATCACCGACATTGGCTTGTTGGTGGGCGGCGAAATGGTGTTGGATTCTTCTAGGTTAGTTGATGTTACCCTTGCAAGCGATGGCGAATGGCAGTTGAAACGTGTGCTATCGATGATTCCCAAAAACTATGCCTCGTTCCTCAAGAAAATGCAGGTCGACGGCAAAGTGCATCTGAAGGTCTCCGCAAAAGGGGAGGTGAGCGACAGTGCAATACCTGTGGTAGATGCCAATGTGAGTGTGAGAGAAGGCCGATACGCCGATACGACAATGCTGCCCTACAACCTCTTCGGAGTGTCTGGTAAAGTGGCGGCACATCTGGATATGAATAAAAAGGGTGTCTCATCAGCTAAAGTCGACAATCTGCGGGTGAAAGCAAACGAGAGTCAGATTTTACTGTCGGGCCGTGCCGACGACTTGATGGGCAATATGCGAGTGGCTGGCGATTTGACAGCCGACGTTCCGCTGGACAATATAGCCCCATTGCTGCCCGAGGATATGGAACTTGAAGCCGAGGGCAATGCCACCCTCGACGCAAAGGTTAAATTCAGCATGAAAGATCTCGCAACAAAGAACTTCGAGAAGATGCTGATCGCCGCCAACCTGAAATTACGTGAAACAAATATTGACTTCGAAGGCATGGAGGCTTCATTCCCCGAGATGAACGTTGTTGTAGCGATGCCTGCTCAGCAGCATGAAGGTAAGTTGGCCGATGTGCATATCAGCGGCGCCGGTGACGGCAACCTCCTCCTCGAAGCCGGTCCGGCAAGACTCGAGAGTCAGTGCGACAAGTTCGACATCACGCTTGCTGTCAACGATATAATAAAGAATGCTATCGAGGCCGACTTCTCCTTTACTGTGGGTGAGTCCGAGGGCGCTATAGACGAAACGACACTCTCCACAGGTGGAATCTCCCTGCATGGCTCCATCAAGCACGACGACAACCAGTATGGTCTCCTCTCGCAATTCTCCCCGCAACTGGGTTTCTCCACCAACAATACCACCTTCTTCACTCCCGGACTGCCAGAGGCATTGAAGCTTACCGATTTAGAGGTGGAGTATAAAGATAATGCTCTCGAAATTCTATCGGCGCAGTTGATGATGGGTCATACGGACCTCGATATATTTGGCAAGTTTAATAATATCGAAGAGTGGTTAGACCACGAAGAGTTGCTTACCGGCTACCTCAATCTCACCTCCGACTATGCCGACATAGACCAGATGTTGAACCTCTTCAGCGGTGCCGGCAGCGACCCCGAGGAATTGGAAAGCATGAGGGAAGAAGATGGTGTGCCCGAAGACGCCACCCCCTTCATCGTCCCCAAAAATATCGACGTGACGGTCAATACGCATATCAAGCGCAGCGTGGCTTTCGACAACGACCTGCGCGACCTCTCGGGCGAACTTAGGGTGAAAGACGGAGTGGCAGTGCTCGACCAGATGGGTTTCGTCTGCAAGGCCGCCCGCATGCAGCTCACCGCTATGTATAAATCACCACGCCCCAACAACCTATTCTTCTCTATCGACTTCCATCTGCTCGATATCCAGATTGATGAACTCATCGATATGATTCCCTGCATCGACACCCTCGTGCCCATGCTGAAAGCCTTCAACGGCAATGGCGACTTCCATCTCGCAGGCGAGACCTTCCTCGATGCCCGCTACCAGCCTAAGATGAGTTCATTGCTGGGCTCTGCAGCCTTCAGTGGCAAAGACCTCATCGTATTTGAGGACGAGTCGCTCGCCCGCACCGCCAAGCTCATCGGCCTGAAGAGTCGCAAGGAAGATGACAACAGGATTAAGATTGACAGTATGGACGTGGAGATGACTTGTTTCCGCAAGGAGATAGAGGTCTATCCCTTCCTGCTGAATATGGGTAAATACAGTTTCTGCATCTCGGGTGTCCACAACCTGGCGGGCCTCTGCAACTACCATATCGAACTTCTGAAGAATCCGCTCCTCGTAAAGGTGGGTGTGGACATAAAAGGCTCGCTGTCCGATCCCAGTATCAGTTTGGGTAGCGTGCGCTATGGAGACTTCTACAAGCCTGAGAAGAAAGGTGCCGCAACAAAGAAAGCCCTCGAATTGAAGGCAATGATTAGAAAAGAGCTGGAAAGGAATGTGAAATAATGGTTATAGGTTATTGGTTATTGAATGGTTATAGGTTATTGGTTATGGGTTATGGGTTATTGAAAAGTTAGTGGGTTTAATGGGTTTAATGGGTTTAATGGGTTTAATGGGGTAGTTGGAGGGACTGCGGCAGTTTCTTTAAACTTTGAACTTTAAACTTTATAAATGAAATTCTTTCATAGATATAAATCGACGATTCATGGGAATTACCGCAGGGCATACCTACGGAGCGGGTTGCTCTCGGGCATGATGCTGATGCTCTACCTGTTGGTGAGGTGGTTGATGAAGAACCCTGCGGAGAGTCCGGTATCGTACCTCAGCGACGGTATTCTGCTGGTGGCGGTGTTTTTCTTCACGATGCTCTACCGCAATGCATTACCTGAACGAAAGGCTACGATAAAAGAGTTGATGCTTTTCGGCATGGGAACAGCTGTCATCGCCTCACTGCTCTATGGACTCTACATCTGGCTATCGGGATTTTCGATTCCGGGGCAGATAGAATTATTTACCAACAACTTGATGGAGGCTGAACCTTTTGCCGATTATCCGGCCCACTATTGGTCGGCGCTGTGGGGTTTACTCTCGGCCATCGTTATGGCTGTTCTTGGAGGGTTTGGCGCCTTTATCGCTGCCCTTATTCTAAAAAATGAAAAAGGAACTGTAATAAAGTTTAAAGTTTAACGTTTAAAGTTTAAAGAATGCTGCCGCCTTAAAACCTCTTAAACCTTTTAAACCTTTTAAACCCTTTATAGTGAATGGTTAATGGGGTTAATGGGCTGAATGGGGTTAATGGGGTAGTTGGAGGGACTGCGGCAGCCTCTTTAAACTTTAAACGTTAAACTTTAAACTTTAAATATTACAAATATGGATATTTCAATTGTTGTACCTTCATATAACGAGGACGAGTCGCTGCCCCATCTGGCAGAGTGGATTGACCGGGTGATGAAAGAACACGGTTTCAGCTACGAGGTTATCATTGTCGACGATGGCAGTAAGGACGGCACGTGGCAGGCTGCGGAGAAGCTCCACGCAGGCAATCCTTGCTATCGTGGCATCAAGTTCCGTCGTAACTACGGTAAGTCCGCCGCCCTGAACACGGGTTTCGCTGCCGCACAAGGCGACGTGGTCATCACGATGGATGCCGACCTGCAGGACTCGCCCGATGAGGTCCCGGAGCTTTATCGGATGATTAAGGAGGAGGGCTACGACCTGGTGAGTGGATGGAAAAAGAAACGCTACGACTCGAAGCTGGCGAAGAATATCCCGTCGAAGTTCTTCAACTGGACGACACGACGGATGAGTGGCATCTATCTGCACGACTTCAACTGTGGCCTCAAAGCGTACCGCCGCGATGTGGTGAAGAGCATCGAGGTCTATGGCGAGATGCACCGCTTCATCCCCGTGATTGCCAAGTGGGCCGGTTTTGGCAAGATTGGCGAGAAGGTAGTGCAACACCGCAAGCGCGAGTTTGGTGTCACGAAGTTCGGCATGAGCCGCTTCATCAATGGCTACCTTGACCTGATGAGCATCATGTTTATGTCAAAGTTTGGCAAGCAACCGATGCACTTCTTCGGTGCTGTGGGTACGGTGTCGGGATTGTTTGGATTGATCTCGCTGATAGTACTCATCATTATGCGTCTGAGCGGAAGCATCGCTTTGACTACCAGCGTCTGGTTCTACCTCTCGATGTTCTTTGTGCTGGCCGGCATGATGCTTTTCCTCGCGGGATTTCTCGGAGAACTCATCTGTCGCAACAGTAGCACCCGTAACCAATACCTCATTGAGAAAGAACTTTGAACTGTAAGAATGGTTATAGGTTTGCTCCAGCCCCTGCTCACCGACTTTGCTTGCGTCGCAGGCCGTGACCAAAGGTCAGGCAGATGGGTTTGCTCCACAAGGTCGCAGGCCGTGACCAAAGGTCAGGCAGATGGGTTTGCTCCACAAGGTCGCAGGCCGTGACCAAAGGTCAGGTAGATTGGTTATTGAATAGTTAATGGGGTTAATGGGCTGAATGGGGTTAATGGGGTAGTTGGATGGGATGCGGCAGACTCTTTAAACTATAAACTTTAAACTTTAAACTTTAAACATTAAACATTAAACTTTAAACTTTAAACTTTAAACATTAAACATTAAACTTTAAACTTGCTATGAGTCTGCAATGTGGTATAGTGGGACTGCCAAATGTGGGTAAGTCGACCCTCTTCAACTGTCTGAGTAATGCCAAAGCACAGGCGGCGAACTTCCCGTTCTGCACTATTGAGCCGAATGTGGGCGTTATCACGGTTCCCGACGAGCGTCTTGCCAAACTGGTGGAGATCGAGCGTCCAGCTTCCGTTGTTCCTGCCACCGTGGAGATTGTCGATATCGCCGGATTGGTTCGCGGAGCCTCGAAAGGGGAGGGTTTGGGCAACAAATTCCTGGCCGATATACGCAACTGCGATGCCATCATCCATGTGCTGCGTTGTTTCGACGACGACAATATCACCCATGTCGATGGCACTGTCGACCCTGTGCGCGACAAACTTACTATCGACCTCGAACTCCAGTTCAAAGACCTCGAGACTATCGAGAATCGCTACGACAAGGAGGTGAAGAAAGGCAAAGCCGGTGGTGATGCTCGTGCGAAGAAACTTGTTGAGGTGATGGACCTCTACAAGGCCGCCCTTCTCGAGGGCAAGAGCGCCCGCACCGTGCAGCTGGACGAAAACCAGGCCGAAGTGGCCAAAGACCTGATGCTCCTCACCACCAAACCTGTCATCTACGTCTGCAATGTCGACGAGAGTTCGGTGGTGAACGGAAACAAATATTCCGAGGCTGTCCGTGAGGCTGTGAAGGACGAGAATGCCGAAGTGCTCCTTATCGGTGCGGGTATTGAGGCTGATATTGCCGAATTAGAGACGTATGAAGAGAAGCAGATGTTTCTCGAAGACTTGGGATTGAAGGAGAGCGGTGTGAATCGCCTCATCAAAGCCGCCTACCGTTTACTTGGGCTCCAGACCTTCCTCACCGCAGGCCCCAAGGAGTGCCGCGCATGGACTTTCAAAAAAGGAATGAAAGCCCCTCAGACAGCGGGTATTATCCACTCCGACTTCGAGCGGGGATTCATCCGTGCCGAAGTCATCAAATACGACGACTATGTCGCTCTTGGTTCCGAAGCCAAATGTCGCGAAGCCGGCAAGATAGCTGTCGAAGGCAAGGACTACGTCGTACAGGATGGAGACATTATGCACTTTAGATTTAACGTGTAAAAATGATTAATAAGGAGTATAAAGGAGTAAAAGGAGTACGAGGAGTGCAAGATAAATGCACTGTAAAGGGTGTGTTGTCTCGCACTCCTGCACTCCTCGCACTCTTTGCACTCCTTGTTCTACTGGTCGCCTCCTGCTCGACCCAGAAGGCCAAGTGGACCAATATCCAATATCACAATCTTACCTGCCATTATAATGTATGGTGGAATGGTAACGAGAGTCTGAAGGCAGGACTGCAGAAATTGAAGAAGCAGGCGGTTGACGACTATACACAGATGCTCCCTGTGGAGAACCTTGGTACTGATGAGTTGGCCCGCAGCCTGAATCCTGAGTTCGACCGTGCCATCGAGAAGGGTATCAAGGGCGTTCAAAAACACAGCATCTATATCAAAGGTGTGGAGCATGTGCCTTATATCAAGGAATGCTACCTGCTGACGGCCTATGGTAGTTTTTACAAGCACGACTATGTCTCCACCGTCAACTCTTGCAACATTCTCCTCAACCAGTTCTCCGGCACCCGTGCCGGAGACGAGGGGTCTGTCCTTTTGGCTCGCTGTCAGACGATGGAGAAACAGTATGCCGAGGCTGAAGCCACCCTCGACCAATTGGTGCGCAACCTCGAGAAGGGTAATTTCTCTCGTTCGCAGCGCGACAAGCTCTATATGGCAATGGTCGAAGCCACGGTGCCGCAGGAGAAATACAAGAAGGCCGTTGAGTATATCCATCTGGCCATCGACGCCTCGAGGGACAGTTACGCGCGCGCGCGTCTCTATTTTATTATGGCGCAAATCTACCGCAAGCTCGACAAACGCTCTGTCGCCTCCAAATACTATGGAGAGGTGATTTCCTGCGGTCCGCCCTATGTGATGGTGTTCAATGCCAGGCTAGGTGAAGCCTCCTGTGCCGACCTCGAACATGCCGACATTGCCAAATTGGAACGTCAGCTCGACAAGATGCTCTCCGACAAGAAGAACGAGGAGTATAAAGACCAGATTTATTTCGCCAAGGGCGAAATGTATCTCGGCATCAAGCAACCTCAGAAGGCCTGTGACAACTACCGCCTCTCTGTCGCCGCTGCCACAGCCAACAAGGCCCAAAAGGCTCAGTCGGCGCTCCGCATGGGGGAGGTGCTCTACGAGGTCTTCGAGGACTACGACCAGGCACAGCGCTACTACGACACCGCCATGCAGAACATCACCTCCGACTATCCCAACTATCACGCCCTGCACCGCCGCTATGACATGCTCACCGAGCTGGTCTCCTTCACCCGCGTCTATGAACGTTGCGACAGCCTCAAGACTGTAGCCGCGATGCCCGAAAGCGAGCGGCTGGCAATGATTAACGAGAAAATTGAGAAGCTTAAAAAGCAGGAAGAGGAGGCTAAGGAGAAGGAACTTCTGGACGAACTCCTCAGCGATGCCCGTGCGCAGCAGAACACCCTCACTGGCGACTGGTATTTCTACAATCCGCAGACCGTTCAAAAGGGCAAGGAGACTTTCCGTCAGCGCTGGGGGATGCGTGCACTGGAAGACCTCTGGTTCCTCTCGAACAAGAACACTATGTCGATGCTCACCTTTGATGATGACGAAGTCGACGATGACAGCGACAGCAGCCGAGTGGACGACACTACGGCCGCCCGTTCGAAGACGAAGGATGCCGGTGGCAATCCCGATGACCCCCACAGCATTGCCTATTACCTCAAGGACCTACCCTCTACACCTCAGCAGTTCGACTCCATCGACTCTCTTACCTCGGTGTCGCTCCTCGGTGCAGGTTATATCTTCTACGACGGCATTCACAACATCCCGCGAGCCCTCGAGTGCTACCACCGTTTGGCCAACGACTACACCGCCCATCCCGAGATTGTGCAGGCGTTCTATATGCTCTACCGCATCTATGACCGGCAGGGTAACACTCCGCAGGCCAACTACTACCGCGATATGGTGCTGATGGGATTCCCCGACTGCGATTTCGCCAACCTTATCCGCGACAACGAATACTACAAGGAACTGCTTCGTCGTGAGCGCATTGTCGATGCCGACTATGAGGAGCTCTACGCCGACTTTGTCGAAGGTCGCTATTCCGCCGCTATCGCTATTGCCGACCGAGCCGAGGAGAACTATCCCGGCAACCCCATGCTCAACCGTTTCCGCTACTTCAAAGCACTGTCGTTGGCGAAGAAAGGATACCGTGCCGATGCCGTCAGCGTCCTGCGTCCTTTGGCCGCCCTTCCGGCCTCCGACACCCTTCAGCCGTTGGCCCAGGCCCAACTCGACCTCCTTCAGGACTCAACCTTCGATTTTAACAGTGAGGAAATAGTGGACCGTCCGGAGCGTAGAGAGCGGAATGCTGAGACGGCTGATGCATCGAACGGCTCCGAAGTCAAAACACAAACCCCCGAAACCTCCACTCAGGAAGAGGACAAGCTGCCGCCCGAATCGCAGGTCTATCGCTACCGCGAGAACCAACAGCACTTCATGGTCATTGTTGTCAACGACCGCACCATCAAAGCTACCGAATTGCAGCACAAAATCGTGGAATTCAATAACAAATACTACTCCAACTCGGGATTCAAGGTCAATGCCTCGCTCTTCACCGACACTACTCAGATTATCACCATTCACCGTTTTGTCAACGACGGCGAGGCGATGAACTATTGGCGACATCTCCAGCAGGAGGAGAGCCCCCTCCGTCAGTATGCCGACAGCGACCACGTCGAATTCCCCATCACTACCCAGAACTACGCAACCTTCTACAACCGCAAAGCCCCTGCGGCATACCTCCCGTTCTTCAGAAAGTACTATCTCAAGAAGTAAAGTTTAAAGTTTAAAGTTTAAAGTTTAAAGAAGCTGACGCACCAATAACTCTTTAACCGCTCTGCCTGCTCCGCAGGCCTTGAACCGAAGGTCGCGAGCACCTTGGTAAAAAAAACACTTAGCGAGTCAGCACCGCTGAAATAAATCAAATCTAGCGAAAAACCGTTAACCGTTAACCGTTATAAAAGAAAAGGAATAAAACAATAATTTTAATAATTCAGAAAAAAATGGCAAGAACAATGGAAGTAGAAAGCAACTCAATCAACATCATCACCGCTGGTACCCTTATCAAGGGCGACATCTCCGCCTCTGGCGACTTCCGCCTTGACGGCACTCTCGAAGGCAACATCCAACTCAATGGTAAACTCGTTGTCGGCGATAGTGGCGTTGTCAACGGCAATGTCCTCTGTGTCAATGCCAATATTATTGGTACCGTCAACGGCAACCTCTCTGTCAAGGAGCTCCTCTCTCTCAATGCTACCGCACGAGTCAAAGGCGACATCCTGATTAACAAACTCTCCATCGAGCCCGGTGCTGTCTTTACAGGCAAATGCCGCATGCTCGACGAGGTGCGTCAGCAACAGGAAAACGCCACTCCCGAAGCTGAAGAAGCGGAATAAGCGATGTCCTCTGAGGAAGAACAACTGGGGCGGCTCTTTGTCCGCTGGGCCGGCGTTCCCTATAAGGAATGTCTGGCATTGGGTGCTAACGGCTCCTCGCGCCGCTATTATAGGCTCATAGGTCCCTCATACCTATCTGCCATTGGCTGCATCAATGAGGACATTCGAGAGAATGAGGCCTTCTTCGCCTATAGCCGTCATCTTCACGCCAAAGGGATGCCTGTGCCGGAACTCTATATTGTCGACGACGACCGTCGCTGCTACCTCCAGCAGGACCTCGGCGATCAGACCCTCTATGGGCTCCTCTTCGACAAGAAACGGCAGGGTGGGGGCTTCGATGCCGAGATGCTTGCCCTCTACAGGCAGGCCCTTTCCGACCTCGCTGCCATCCAACAGGCGGGAGCCGACATGGATTTCTCGGTGGCCTATCCCCGTAGCGACTTCGACCGCCAATCCATCTTATGGGACCTCAACTATTTCAAATATCACTTCCTCAAACTCACTCACACTCCCTTCGACGAGCAACTCCTCGAAGACGACTTCAATACCCTCGCAGATTTCCTTCTGCAGGCCGATTGTAGTTACTTCCTCTACCGCGATTTCCAGAGTCGCAATATCATGCTTAAGTCGGAGGTTGGAGGTCGGAGGTCGGAAGACGCCTCTTACCTCATACCTCAAACCTTCGAACTATTCTACATCGATTTCCAAGGGGGTAGGAGGGGCGCCGCGCAGTATGATGTGGCCTCGCTGCTCTACAGCGCTAAGAGCGACCTTCCAGAAGCGTTGCGTCTCGAACTGCTCAATCATTACCTCGATGTACGCGGATTTCGTGGTGAGGAACGCAAGCGTTGGCTGGAACATTTCTGGGGTTATGTCCTCGTGCGCATCCTTCAGGCGCTTGGTGCCTACGGCTATCGTGGCCTTTTCGAACGCAAAGACTATTTTCTCCAGTCCATCCCACTGGCCCTCAATAACCTCCGACGACTCATCGAGGACCATCCCCTGCCTATTGCACTGCCGCATCTGAAAGATATTGTAGAATGTAAAATGAAAAATGTAGAGTGGGCTGACGCAGGCCAGCATAGCACTATGCATTCTTCATTATCCACTACACATTCAGGTCTTCCCATTCTCACAGTTTCTGTGAGTTCCTTTAGCTACAAGAGGGGACTTCCCACTGATCCTTCCGGTAATGGTGGCGGATTTATCTTTGACTGCCGTGCGTTGCCGAATCCCGGCCGTTATGCCGAATACAAGACTTATACTGGCAAAGACCGCCCTGTGATAGAGTTTCTACAGAAGGAGCCTGCTGTCGACCAATTCCTTGACAGCGCCAAAGCGCTCATTGGGCAGAGTGTGGAAAAATACCTCGAACGCCAGTTCTCTAATCTTCAGGTCTCCTTCGGCTGTACCGGTGGACAGCATCGCTCTGTCTATTGCGCCGAAAAACTTGCTCGATGGATAGTCGAAAAATACCCTTGTCAGGTCCTTCTGCACCACCGCGAACAGGAATCAAAGGGCGTTTTGCTGAAAAATATTTAATCAATAATATACTGAAAACCAACTTTAAACTTTGTACTTTAAACTTTAAAATAAATTTTTTTTTGCCAGTTTCAAAAATGTTCGTACTTTTGCACCCGATTTCGAGAGAGAAATCACCCCGCCTTGCTGGCGTGGTTGTCAGCCAAGCTGACACCAATAAGCCGCATTCGTCTAGTGGTCCAGGACATCTGCCTCTCACGCAGAAGATCATCAGTTCGACTCTGATATGCGGTACCAAAGCGATAAAATCACACGATTTTGTCGCTTTTTTTATTCTCTTGCAGCCCTTTGGTCTGTTGTGCTATCACTCCGGGTACAGCATTGATTGTGTCGGTTCCATGAAAAAAAGACGTCATAATCCCCCTTTTAGGGAATATTGAACGTATAAGCTGCATTTTTCTTGCCCACGATTTCCAGTGCTACAATCGCCAGTAAACTAATCTTTCTGCCGCTGTTCTTTCATCGTTCTTTCATTTTTATGAGAAAACAAGGGTGTTTTTATGGGAATAAGGAGGTGCAGAACAATATTTAGAGATGTTTGGCGTTGATAAAAAATATGAAACGGATACCGCATACTTTTACTATTGTTTTTGCGCTGATTGTGCTGGCGGCGGTGCTCACATGGGTAGTGCCGGCAGGCGAATTTGTGAGGCAAAGCGTGGAATTCAACGGCACTACACGCGAGGTGGTGGTGAATGACTCGTTCCACTATGTGGAGTCGTCACCCCAGACCTGGCAGGTTTTCTCCGCACTCTACAACGGCTTCGTCGACAAGGCCGACATCATCATCTTCATCCTCATGGTGGGCGGAGCTTTCTGGATTCTCAACAACAGCCACGCCATCGATGTCGGCGTGATGGCTTTCCTCCGCAGCGTCAGGCGCCTCGGACGATATAAGCTGATTAAGAAACTGGGCGTGGACAATATCATCATCACCTTCGTGATGATTCTCTTCAGCCTCTTCGGCGCCGTCTTCGGCATGAGTGAGGAGACGATTGCCTTCGTGGTGGTGTTCATCCCGCTGGCCATCCAGATGGGCTATGACAGCATTGTGGGCGTCTGTATGTGCTACGTTGCTGCCCACGTGGGCTTTGCCGGTGCCATGCTGAATCCTTTCACCATCGGCATCGCACAGGGTATCGCCGACCTGCCGCTCTTCTCGGGACTGGAATACAGGATGTTCTGCTGGGTGGTGCTGACGATAGTGGGCATAGCCTTCGTGCTGTGGTACGCCCACCGCGTGAAGGCCAAGCCTGAACGCAGTCCTGTGCATAAACTCGACGACTATTGGCGCAATCGTGTGGAGTCGAACCAGCAGACCACCCTGACCCTCCGTCACGGACTCATCCTCGTCGTGCTGCTGCTCACCATAGTAGCCCTCGTTGTCGGGGTACTACAGTGGGATTGGTATATCGAGGAAATCTCGGCACTTTTCCTTGCGATGGGTATTGTCAGCGGCATCATCGACCGGCAGGGCGCTGACGACATAGCGAAGCTCTTCCTCGCCGGTTGCAAGGATATCCTCTCCGCCGCCCTGGTGGTGGGATTGGCCAGTGGCATCATCTTCATCCTCAGGGACGGTCGTGTCATCGACACCATCCTCTACGGTCTCACGCGCTCGCTGGGCGAACTGGGCGAGATGGCCTCGTTGGGAGTGATGTACCTCTTCCAGACACTACTGAACATCGTAATGCCCAGCGGCTCCGCCAAGGCGGCACTCACCATGCCCATCATGACGCAGTTCGCCGACCAGATAGAGGTGTCGCGCCAGACCACCGTCTTGGCTTTCCAGTTCGGTGACGGTTTCACCAACATGCTTACCCCCACCAGTGGCGTGCTGATAGGTGTGCTCGGTATCGCCCGCATTCCTTACGGCACCTGGCTTAAGTGGGCTTGGAAGTTTATCCTCGCCCTCATCGTCCTCGGCTTCCTCCTCATGCTCCCCACACTCTGGATGGAACTTCCGGGATTCTGAAAAAATTTCATACTCCATGTAAGATTTGCATTCTTTTTTGCGTATTATATTGGTGTATGGCACATGATAACACACGACACGAAGCGTACGGCATCTTCATGCAGCGGCACCGCGAGGCAGTGTGGCGCATATGTTGGCGCTATGCCAAGGGCGACCGCGCACGGTGCGAGAACATGGTGCAGGAGGTGTGGATTGCGCTGTGGCTGAGGTTCGACGAATTGAAAACCGATGTCACGGAGTGGGAGCAGCGAGCATGGGTGAAACGCATCACGCGATCGGTACTCGTCGACCTCTACCGCCGCTCGGAACCTGAACCAGAAAGGCTCACGCCGGCTCTGATCAACACCCTGCCGGACACCAGCGTGGACTACGCTGAAAGCATTGACAACCTAATGGTGGCGCTCACCGACGACGAGGAGAAGATGATGCGGATGCGCCTCGAGGGCTATGACGCGCAGGAGATTGCCGACGAGTTCAATATGGAACGAAATGCCGTCTATGTGCGCATCAACAGAATAATCACCAAACTTCGTAAGCGTTATGGAACAGGACTATAAAGAACAGCTGCGGATGATGACCGAGGGTCTGGGCGAGTGGATGGACCGCCGTGAGCGCGAGCAACGCCGTCGTCGCCGCTGGCTGCGCGTGGGGCTGGGCGTGCTGGCTGTGGCCGCCGCCGTGGTGGTGCAGGTCTTCTTTCCCTGGCGTCGCGAGACGGTAAAGTATGTTTACGTCAACGACACGGCTCAGACACCCGTGATTATCCACGACACAGTGATTTCCTCGCCGCCAAGGGATGAGACTACAGAGGAACCCGGCGGTATCCACATCGGCGGCAATAATGAAGGGGATTGGGGCAGCATCGACATCGACGAGAACGGTGTCCGCATTACCGGTGGCGACGGCGAGGAGGCAGTCAGCATCGTGATTGGCACCAGCGGCGTGAAAATCAACGGCAAAGGCGTCGGGAAGGGCAACAATGGTGTAGACAAAACGGACGCACACCATGGTGTGCGCGGAAACAAACCAAGGTCTAAACGCGATTAGACCATGGTATGGTTTCAAAAATCTCGATGAGATTTTCAAAAAAAACATTCCCCCTGTAAGATTCGGCTCCGATTTTGCGTATTATATTGGTGTAAAGATCCAAAAAACGCTACCGGCATGAAACGAATCCTTTTCACCCTCATGCTCGCTCTCTTTGGCTTGAGCCTATCAGCACAGAATATCACTGGCCGCCTGGCTGACGACAGCGGGAAACCCATTGCTTTCGCCAATGTGGTGTTGAAAACAGTTTCGACGGACAGCCTCATCCGAGGCACCACTACGGGCGAGGACGGCGCGTTCTCTATCGAGTGCAGCGACGGAACCTACAACCTTGTGGCCTCGTATGTGGGATACGAAAGGATCAACGTCCGCTGCCAGGCGGGCGACCTCGGCACATTGACGATGAACGCCAAGCAGCTGGAGGCCGTCACCATCACCGCCAGCCGCACCACAGAGGAGGTTGACCGCTTCGTTGTGTTGCCTAAACAAGAGGAGGTCGAAGCCGCAGGACGAACGCTGGTGCTGCTCGACATGCTCGGACTGCCTGGCCTGAAGGTTGACGTGGCGCTACAGTCCATCACCGTCGACGGCGGCACAGCCATCCTCCAAATCAACGGCAAGGAGGTACCCGTGGCACGATTGGCCAACCTCAAGGCCGAGCAAATCAAGCGCGTAGAATACAGCAACAACCCCGGCACCCGTTACCTCGACCGCGGCGCATCGGGCATCGTGAACATCATATTGAAAGAGCGGGAGGACGGCGGCAGTATTGTGGCGAAAGCGGAGTCTGCCTTGACCACGGGTTTTGTCAATGGGTACTTGTTGGGCAGTTACCACAAGGGCAAAAGTGAGTTTGCATTGGAATACACCCTTGGCTACCGCAACTACGACAGCGTACCCTACGAACTGGAGGACAGCTACCTCGACGTTGCCCGCACCGTCACGCGCAGCCAGCGCACAAATATGCCATTCTGGTATATTCAGCACACGCTCAACGCCGAGTACACCTACCAGCACGACGACAGCACGATGTTCGTGGCTTCCGTGCAGGACGACTTCTTCACCAAAACGCTCGATGCTACAGGATCAATGACCGAAACAGACAACGGCACTACCACCAATCAGTCGATGCAGCAACACAACTATTCAACGGAAAATCTTCCCAAACTCGACCTGTTCTACACTCACAAAATGCCGCATGGACAGAAAGTAGAATACAATGTGGTGGGCGAGTATGCCACCGACTGCTATGAAAACACACTGTCTTACACCAATGGCACCTACGCCACCACCGTCGACGGACACGGCTATGCCCTCAGTGGCGAGGGTGTCTACAGCAAACAATTCGCCAAGGTAGAATTGCGCACAGGCTTGCAATACCAACACAACTTCGCCGAGAACGAGTACACACTCTATGGGGTCAAAACCACAATGACCAAAGACAATGCCTATCTCTACTCCGATGTGCAAGGCATGATTGGGCAGAAAGTCGGCTACTCCGTTGGCACGGGGGCAAAGCTGCTCAACGTTACCGACGGCGTGAACAGCCAACTTTATCTCCGCAACCTCAGCACCGCCCGCCTGCAGTGGCGCATCAACCCCCAGTGGTCGCTCACCGCCACCTCGCAGTTCACGCCCACCTTGCCGTCGCTTTCCGCACTCTCGCCCGTCTTCCAGCAAACCGACGACGTGGAGGGTCAGCAGGGCAACCCCGACCTCAAACCCAGTGAACAGCTTTCCAATCAGCTGATGTTGCGCTACATTCACCCCAAAGGATGGTATGCTGTTGCAACTGCCGGAGCCATGCATCAGTTCCACCCCATCGTCTCCACCTACACCTACAACCCCTCGCGCGACCTTTTCGTCCTCACCTCGCAGAACGCGGACCTATGGCAATGCCTCTATGCCAATGGTCAGGTAGGAGTGCAGGGACTGTGGCAGTGCCTCAACCTGTCGCTCACTGGCATGTATCTCCACTACAATTCCGAGGGTGCCGGCTTTTCTCACACAAAGGATAACTTTACCGCCACTGCCAACGCCCAGTTCTATTGGAAGAGCCTCGTGGCAGGGGCAAACTTCACGTTTCTGCCACAATGGACAATCTACGGCGAGGACTATTCAGTAAGCGAAATGGCGCAGAGCCTCTACGTGCAGTACCGATGGAAGAGTCTCACGGCCATGCTGATGTGGCATTGTCCATTCACCCCCAAAGGCTACCGTTACGAGACCCTCGGCCTCAGCGCCGTGCATCCCTACCGTCACATACATTGGACCGCCAACAACGGCAACATGTTTGTCCTCGGCCTCACCTGGCAGATGGACTTCGGCAAGCAGTACCGAAAAGGCGAGAAGACCCTCCAGAACGGCGGCTACGACAACGGCATGGTGCGGTAAGATAGTGTTTTGTAAAAAAGCTCTTGTCAGTTGAAAAAATAGTTGTATCTTTGCAGTTTGAATGCATGTGATATTTATCATCGATAATAAACTGATACATATATGAATATTTCTTTCGATTGGCTTAAACAGTATGTGGATTTGGAGGGTGTTACCCCTCAGGAATTGGACGACCTGCTGACGTTCTCCGGCTTGGAGGTGGACAGCAAGGAGAAGGTGGAGACCATCAAGGGCGGTCTGGAACATGTGGTGATTGCGCAGGTGCTCACCTGCGAGCCCCACCCCGACAGCGACCACTTGCACCTGACCACCGTCGACGTGGGCACGGGTACGCCGCTGAATATCGTCTGTGGCGCCCCCAATGTGGCCGCAGGGCAGAAGGTGGTGTGTGCCCAGATTGGCACCAAAATCTACACCTCCGACACGGAATACTACGAGATTAAGAAAGGCAAGCTGCGCGGCGCCGTCAGCGAGGGTATGCTCTGTGCTGCCGACGAGCTGCAGCTGGGCACCGACCACGCTGGCATTATGGTGCTGCCCGACGACGCCCCCGTCGGAATGCCCGCCAAAGAATATTTCCACGTGCAGGACGACTGGCTCTTCGAAGTGGCCATCACCGCCAACCGCATGGATGCTATCTCGCACATCGGCGTAGCCCGCGACGTGGTGGCTGTGAGAAATACCCGCGAGGGGAAGAAATTAGCCATCAAGTGGCCGGAAGTTGCAGAAAAACTGCAACCCACGGTGGCTGGTGAAGCCATCCGTGTTACCGTCGAAGACCCCGACCTCTGTCCCCGCTATACCGGCATCACGTTGCGCAATGTGAAGGTAGGGGAGAGCCCCGAGTGGCTGCAGAACCGCCTGCGTTCCGTAGGCTTGCGCCCCATCAACAACGTAGTGGACGTCACCAACTTCGTCATGATGGAGGTGGGTCAGCCGCTGCACGCCTTCGATGCCGACAAGATTGCCGGTGGCCACGTCATCGTCAAGCGCCTACCGCAGGGCACCAAGTTCGTCACCCTCGACGGCGTGGAGCGCACGCTCGACGCAAGAGATTTAATGATATGCAACGAGCAGGAAGGCATGTGCATCGCCGGTGTCTTTGGCGGCCTGAAGAGCGGCACCACCATGGAGACCAAGAACGTCTTCCTCGAGAGCGCCTTCTTCAACCCCGTGAGCATCCGCAAGACCAGCCAGCGCCACACGCTGAAGACCGACGCTAGCTACCGCTACGAGCGCACCTGCGACCCCAACATCACCGAGTGGGCCCTGCGCCGCGCCGTGAAGCTCATCCAGGAGCTTGCTGGCGGCGAGATATGCGGCCAGATGGTCGACCTCTACCCGAAGCCCATCGAGAAGCCCGTCGTGGAGGTGAACTTCCGCCGCATGTTCGACCTCGTGGGTCAGGACATCCCGCTGGAGGCCGTCCGCACCGCCCTCACCTCGCTCGACATCGAGATTGTCAGTGAGACTGCCGAGGGTATGACCCTCAAGGTGCCCACCTGCAAGGCCGACGTCACCCGCGAGTGCGACATCGTGGAGGAAATCATGCGCATCTACGGCTACAACAATATCCACATCGGCGACACCGTCAACAGCTGCCTCTCCTACGGTAAGAAGCCCGACCCGCGCAAGCTGAAGAACGCCGTCAGCGACTACCTCACCGACAACGGCTTCAGCGAGATTATGAACAACTCGCTGACCAAGAGCGAATACTACGACGACAACCCCGACTTCCCCGCCGACCGCTGCATCCCCATCATCAACCCCCTCTCGAAGGAACTCAACGTGATGCGCCAGACGCTGCTCTACAGCGGCCTCGAGTGCATCGCCCGCAATATCAACTTCCGCATCCTCGACCAGAAACTATATGAGTATGGCCGCAGCTATGTGAAGGCTGACCTTAAGGACCTTAAGGACTCTAACGACCTTAACGACCTCCCCGTCACCAAGCGCTTCAATGAGACCGAGCACGTCAGCATCTTCATGACCGGCAACATGACGCCCGAGAGCTGGAAGATGAAGCCCTCCGAGACCGACTTCTTCTACCTTAAGGCCTACGTCATGGACATCCTGCACCGCATGCGCGTCAACATGGGCCGCGTGGAAATGGTGCCCGCTGGAGAAAAATTCTTCGCCGAAGGTCTCGACATCGTGCAGCGCGACAGCAAGAAGGTGCTGGGCACCATCGGCCGCATCGGCCGCGAGACGCTCAAGAAGATGGACATCAAGCAGCCCGTCTACTATGCTGACCTCAACTGGACGCTCCTGCTGAAGCAGTACCCCACCAAAGAGGTGCTCTATCAGGAGGTGGCCAAATTCCCCGAGGTGCGCCGCGACCTGGCCCTCATCCTGCGCAAGGAGGTCACCTTCGCCCAGGTCGAGCAGGCCGCCCTGCAGTGCGAGAAGAAACTGCTCAAGAGCATCAGCCTCTTCGACGTCTATGAAGGCAAGGGCATCGCCGACGGCTTCAAGTCCTACGCCGTCAGCTTCATCCTGCAGGACAAGGACAAGACCCTCAACGACAAGCAAATCGAGGCCACCATGTCCAAGATCCAGAAGACCCTCGAGACCCAGCTGGGCGCCAAGATAAGAGGGTAATACAACCGCCTCATCCTTAGGTGTTTTAACCTCTGTTCGACCATTGTTTAACCATTTTAAATGGTTAAACAATGGTTAAACAATACTTAATCAACGAAGGTTTTGCCCTCCGCACCCCCGTGCCGGAGGCACGAGATCTCAATAACCCCACACTAAGCCGTCAGGCGCAGTGTGGGGATCTCCGCATCACCTATCATTGAGAATTATTCTCCTCGAATTTCTTGCCTTATGCGCTCTTCTTCGGCAATTCGTTCACGGTGTTTCTCGTCTGTTTCGCCCAAAACCAGTAACAAAAGGATGACAAGAATTGGTGAGATAATAAATGATAAGAAAAACCATAGACCAGCACTTCTGCCCCTTTTATGCGCAATAATTTCAATGAGTCTCCAATAAAAATAAATCAACACTCCTGCTAAAGCCAGTAATAATATTGTTGCTCCAATATTACTGCCCCTTGCTGCTACTGCTTGTAGTACTAACATGTTATTCGGTATTCATCTGCTCTTCCGCACTCCGTTGAGCGTTATCAATAACAAAAGCGTGGTGCTGTGTGCAACTTCTTCGGTTAGAGTGTTTTGAGGATTTCCATATAATCTAACTGCAAGACGAAGATACAACGCTTCGTTTGATTTCCTATGAAATCGACTGCAAAGATACGCCATTTTTCTGATATGGCAAAATTTATTTTGCATAGGGTGGAGAAATGATTAATAGAAAACTCTTACGGAGTAGGGAAGGAGGTTGTTTTGTGAATTGCTATTAAAAGGAAGCTCCTACGGAGCATCTGGCTGTAATATAATAGAGACTTTACGAAGCATTTACGCCGTAGGCGTTTTCTTTTAATAGGTCATCGTTTTCACACATTTCCCATTCATTCTCCGTTAGGAGATTTCTTTTAATTTTTTTATATAATATTTAATGGTTCTTTGCGTTAATTACATGATGCAAGGCTTGGAACAATATGATGTGAAGCTGCTGCTGGCGCTGGTGAAGAGTGTCAGCGGGCGTATCGATTTCTTCAAGGTGCTGGTCAAGGGGCCGCACCCGGAGTTGGCGGCTTTCAGCAACGCCATTCGTGGCGACGACGACGCGATGGTGTGGCTCTTCAAGCACGACTTCGCCTGGCTGGCCATCCTCAGCAACGCCTGCGACGGCGACGAGAAGGCCATCGACTGGGTGCGCAACGGGCTGACGCCCGTCAACCTGCGCTTCGCTCTGGCTTGCCAACACGATGTCGACTCACTGAAATGGCTCTACAAAAACAAACTCGGCGTATTGTTGCTGCTGGTGCGCGAGGTGGAGAAATTCCTCAAATACCAGCAGAAAGAGTTTGACTGGCCCTACGTCATCCATTTCGGTGGCCATCATCGGGCGATTATGGAATTGGAAGAATGGAAAGAAGGGATAAAAGATAAGAGTTGAGAGATAAGAGTTTATGGAACGATACTTTATACATCTGGCATATAATGGGGCAAACTATAATGGTTGGCAAACGCAACCAGAGTTGCCGACAGTGCAGGAGACGCTGGAGAAGGCGCTCTCCACGCTGCTGCGTCAACCCATCGCCGTGGTGGGCTGCGGAAGGACAGACACCGGGGTGCATGCCTCGGACTTCTATGCCCACTTCGACCTTAAGGACTTTAAGGACCCTAAAGAACTTACGTTTAAGCTTAACTCTTTTCTGCCTCCTGATATCGCCATCTTCGCCATCTTCCCTGTGGCGGACAACGCCCATGCGCGGTTCGACGCGACGGCCCGCACCTACCAATACCATGTGAGCGACCGTCGGCTTCCCTTCCGTCAGGGACAGTACTGCCGCATCTATTTCAAACCCGACATCGAGCGGATGAACGAGGCGGCGCAGGTGCTGATGGAGTATGAGGACTTTACCTCTTTCGCCAAACTGCACACGCAGGTGAAGACCAATATCTGCCATTTAACAGAAGCCCGGTGGGACAGGGTAGGAGAGGAGTGGATTTTCACGATTAGGAGCAACCGCTTCCTGCGTAATATGGTGCGCAGTGTGACAGGCACGCTGCTCGATGTGGGCCGTGGGAAACTGAGTATTGAAGGCCTTAGAGAGATAATAGAGAAAAAAGACCGCTGCGCTGCCGGTGTGAGTATGCCAGCCTGCGGACTGTTTCTGACCAAAGTAGACTATCCTCTAGATGAACTAGTTAATCTAGAAAATCTAGAACAACTAGACAGAGAATGATATATATAGAAGTAACTTTTACGATGGAAGACACCGGCATGTTTCGCGACTTGCTGGTGGACGCGCTGGGCAACGATGGCCCCTACGAGAGTTTCGTGGAGACGAAGGACGGGGTGAAGGCTTACGTGCAGGAAAATTTATTTGACAAGCACTTCCTTGAGGTGACGGTGGAGACTTTCCCTGTGCCGCTGAAATACACGGTCGAGGAAATGGAAGACAAAAATTGGAACGAAGAATGGGAGAAGGGCCATCAGGCAGTTTTGGTGGAATATAACGGCGGTAGCGTCTGGGTACGTGCACCGTTCCATCCCCATCGCGACGATGTAAGCTATGAACTTCTGATTGAGCCCAAGATGAGTTTCGGCACCGCCCATCACCCCACCACCTATATGATGCTCAGCTATGTGGCCGAACTCGACATGCAGGGGAAGCGGGTGCTCGATATGGGCTGTGGCACCGCCGTGCTGGCCATCCTGGCTAAGATGCGAGGTGCCGGTTATGTGGAAGGAGTGGATATCGACGAATGGGCTTTTAACAATGCCCGCGAGAATGCCGCCTCCAACGGTGTGGAGATAGAATTGAAACTCGGTGATGCCAACTCGCTCGCTGGCCATTTCGACGTTATCATCGCCAACATCAACCGCAATATCCTGTTGGCCGATATGGACAAATACGTCGCAGTACTCAACGCCGGTGGCACACTGCTGCTCAGTGGCTTCTATGAGGCCGACGAGCAAGCACTTCTCACAAAGGCCAACACTCTGGGTCTTGTCTTCAAAGGCAAGAAGAATCGTGACGGCTGGGCAGCATTACAATTGGTGAAATGATTGTTTGTATAGCAGAGAAACCGAGTGTGGCGCGTGAGATCGCCAAGGTGCTGGGAGCCAACAGCAAGTATGACGGCTACCTGGAAGGCAACGGCTATCAGGTGACTTGGACCTACGGCCACCTCTGCACCCTCAAGGAACCGCACGACTATACCGACTACTGGAAGCAGTGGACCCTGTCTTCGCTGCCGATGATCCCGCCGCGCTTTGGCATCAAACTTATCGAGAACGACACCTACAAGAAACAATTCTCCGTCATCGAGCGCCTGATGCAGGCCGCCGACGGCATCATCAACTGCGGCGATGCCGGACAGGAGGGTGAGCTTATCCAGCGCTGGGTGATGCAAAAGGCCAAAGCCACATGCCCAGTGCAGCGCCTGTGGGTGTCATCATTGACGGAAGAGGCCATCCGTGAGGCCTTCGCCGCCTTGAAGCCGCAGGACGAATACCAGAGCCTCTACGAGGCCGCTCTCTGTCGCGCTATTGGCGACTGGCTATTAGGCATGAACGCCACCCGCCTCTATACCCTCCGCTTCCGTCAGCAGCAAGGTCAGGTACTCAGCATCGGCCGAGTGCAGACCCCCACACTGGCCATGATAGTGAAGCGCCACTTTGAGATAAAGAATTTCAAGCCGGAGAAATATTGGATACTCTCCACCCTCTACCGCAATGTGGTCTTTTCGTCTACCAAAGGCAAAATCAAGAAGCCCGATGAGGGACAGGCGGCAATGGAGGCCATCCGAGGGAAGGACTTTACCGTCACCGATATCCATCAGAAGGCGGGTACCGAGGCACCGCCGCGCCTGTTCGACCTCACGAGCCTGCAGGTGGAATGCAACAAGAAATATTCCTTCTCGGCCGACGATACGCTGAAGCACATCCAGAGCCTCTACGAGAAGAAGCTCACCACCTACCCGCGTGTCGACACCACCTACCTCTCAGATGATGTTTACGCCAAATGCCCTTCTATACTGCAGGGCATTACCCCATACGCTCCGCTTATACAGCCGTTGATGGGCAAGAAGTTAAAGAAAAGCAAAAAGGTGTTCGACAGCAGCAAGGTGACTGACCATCACGCCATCATCCCTACGGGTACAAACCCGCAGAACGTCAGTCTTACGCTCGACGAGAAGCGCGTTTTTGACCTCGTGGCCCGTCGTTTTATCGCCGTCTTCTATCCAGACTGCAAGTTTAGCACGACAACGGTATTGGGAGAGGTGGAAAAGGTCGAATTCAAGGCCACCGGTAAGCAGATTCTCGAGGAGGGTTGGCGTGTGGTCTTCGGAGGCAAGTCTGACGCCTCAGAAAATTCCGAGAATTCAGAAAACTCTGATAACTCCGACAAGGAGCAGACACTCCCTGCTTTCGAAAAAGGCGAGCATGGCCCCCATGAACCCGCACTCACCGAAAAGCAGACCACGCCCCCCAAACCCTACACCGAAGCCACCCTGCTGCGAGCCATGGAGACGGCCGGCAAAATGGTGGACAACGAAGAATTGCGCGATGCCTTGAAAGCCAACGGTATCGGTCGCCCTTCAACCCGCGCTGCCATCATCGAGACACTCTATAAGCGTAACTATATCAGTAAGGTTCGCAAGAGCCTTGAACCCACACCTACGGGTATCGCTCTCATCGGTGTCATCCAGGAGGAACTATTGAAAAGTGCCGAGCTCACAGGTCAGTGGGAGAAGAAGTTGCGCGATATCGAAGCACACAAATATGACTCTCGCCAGTTCATCGAAGAACTAAAGCAGATGACAGCCCGCATCGTACAGGAAGTGATAGCCGACGGCAGCAGGAGAATGGAGTATAGTTGATAGATAACAGATAAGTGTTTTGAGTTTAATACAATAAAACGACTTTTCTTGCGTTAGAAAAGATATGATTGCGGAGAACATAGCAAAAATTAAATCATCCTTGCCCGAAAGTGTCAAGCTAGTGGCAGTCAGCAAGTTGAAGCCTTTAGAGGACATAATGGAGGCTTACAATGCCGGCCAGCGAGCCTTCGGCGAGAACTACGCCACCGAGTTGCGCGACAAGGCTGCCGTTTTGCCCCAGGATATCGAGTGGCATTTCATCGGCCACCTCCAAGGGAAGCAGTTGAAATATTACATTCCTTTTGTGAGTATGATCCACGGTGTAGACAGCATCGAGCATCTCGAAGAGGTGGAGAAGGCTGCCGCCAAGGTGGGCCGTGTGGTCGACGTGCTGCTACAACTGCATGTGGCACAGGAAGAAACCAAGTTCGGCTTTCTGCCGGATGAAATAGAGAAACTAGAGAGAGTAGACAATCTTGAGCATGTCAGAATCTCCGGCCTGATGGCCATGGCCAGCAACACCCCCGATGCGGCTCGTGTCCGGGCTGACTTCCACGAGGCCCGTCGCATCTTCAACAGCCTCAAGGCAGGCCTCTTCAAGGACAATCCCGCTTTCCGTGTGCTCTCCATGGGCATGAGCCACGATTACCCCATAGCCGTCGAAGAAGGCAGTACCCTCATCCGTGTAGGCTCCTCCATCTTCGGCCCCCGCGACTATAGTCTCCTTAAACATTAACCGTTACAAAAAAGCCGTTACAAAACCTCAATAACCAATAACCTAGTAACGGTTAACGTTTAACGTTTAAAGAGGCTGCCGCGTCCCCACCAACTAACCTATTAAACCCACTAAACCCATTAAACCCACTAAACCCATTAACCCTTCAATAACCAATATCCTATAACCAATAACCCTTCACTACCCACTACCCACTAAACCCTTCAATAACCAATCTGCCTGACCTTTGGTCACGGCCTGCGACGCAAGCAAAGTCGGTGAGCAGGGGCTGGAGCAAACCAATTACCAATAACCGTTACAAAAAACCATAAATAATATGCAGATATTCAAGAACAGTAAGCAAATCATCATGTCCTATATAATTATCACTATCGGACTGATGACTTACACCTTTGGTTGGTCGGCTTTCATGCTGCCGGCACAGATTGTGGGTGGTGGTGTCAGCGGTCTCTCTGCCATTCTCTATTACGCTGTGGGAATACATGTTCCCATCGGTATCTTAAACCTTATCTTTAACGGTATTCTGGTTGCTATCGGCTTCAAGATGCTGGGCTCCAAGTTTGGGGCTAACACCATCTATGGCATCGCCATGTCGAGTGTCTTCTTCATCATGTGGCAGCAGGGCCTTCATGTGGAGAATCTCTTCATGAATCCCGACGGCACTATGCAATTTGACCCCTTCATGTGCGCCATCATTGGCGGCGCCCTCTGCGGTCTCGGTATCGGCTTGAGTTTCATCATGGGAGGCAACACCGGCGGTACCGACATCATTGCATTGATTGTCTGCAAGTACCATAATGTATCGCCCGGTCGTGTCATCATGCTTATTGACATCGTCATCGTGGGATGCTCCTATTTCGTCTCCGGCAAGCTGGGCAATGTGGTTTACGGCTATGTGGTGATGGGTGTGATGACCTACGTGCTCGATATGGTGCTCGATGGCAACAAGCAGAGCTACCAGATTATGGTCTTCTCGCAGAAGAACGAGGAGATTGGTGAGACGGTGGCCCGCGAGGTGGGACGTGGTGCCACGCTCCTCGATGCCGAGGGCTGCTACACCAAGCAGGGACAGAAAGTGCTCCTGATGATGGTACACCGCACCGATAAGTCCCACGTCATGCAGATTATCCATCGCATCGACGAGAACGCCTTCATCTCAGTCAATAAGGCTCAGGGCGTCTATGGTAAAAACTTCGAAAAACTAAAACTATAAGCGTATCAACGTATCAACGTATCAACATGAAATTGATATCCCCTTCGTTATTAAGTGCAGATTTCGGCAACCTGCAGCGCGACATCGAGATGCTCAATGCCAGCGAATGCGACTGGCTGCATGTCGACGTGATGGACGGCATCTTTGTGCCCAACATCTCCTTCGGTCAGCCGATAGTCAAGCATATCAAGAAGCACGCAAAGAAGCCTCTCGACGTACACCTGATGATTATGGACCCCGGCCGCTATGTGGAGAGTTTCCGAGAGGCCGGTGCCGACATTCTCACCATCCACTATGAGGCCTGCCACCATCACGACCGCGTGCTTCACGCCATCCACGACGCAGGCATGAAGGGGGGGGTGGTGCTCAATCCCTCGTCGCCTGTCTGTCTGCTTGAGGACATCGTCCAGGAGTGCGACCTCGTGCTGCTGATGAGTGTCAACCCCGGCTTCGGAGGGCAGAGATTCATTGAGAACACCTACAATAAGGTGCGCCAGTTGCGTGAACTCTGCAACCGCAAGAACCCCGAGTGCCTCATCGAGGTCGACGGTGGTGTCAACCTTCAGAATGCCCCCTTGCTCTTCGAGGCTGGTGCTGACGTTCTAGTGGCCGGCAATGCCGTCTTCAAAAGCAACGATCCCAAGGCCACCATTCACCAAATGAAACAATGAACCGTCCGCAACTCATTATCGCCCCCGGCAAGGAAAAAGCCATCCTTCGCCGTCATCCGTGGATATTCTCGGGTGCCGTGAAACGCATGGTCGGTGAACCGCAGGAAGGCGAGCTCGTGGATATCGTCGATGCCCACGGCCAGTGGATGGCGACAGGCCACTTCCAGAACGAGAGCATCATCTGTAAAGTCCTCAGTTTCGACACCCCCAATGTCGACGAGGACTTCTTCCGCTCCCGTCTCCGCTCCGCCATCAACTACCGCCAACGTCTCGGATTTTTTAATCTCAGAGATACAAACGTTTTTCGCCTTGTCCATGCCGAAGGGGATTATTTGCCAGGACTGGTGTGTGACTGGTACAACGGCGTGTTGGTGATGCAGGCCCACTCGGTAGGAATGCATCGACTATTCCCCATGCTCTCTGCCATCTTCCAAGAGGAACTGAAACCCTACGGTCTCCAATCCATTTTCGACAAGAGTTCTTCCACCGTGCCCGGTGGCTGCAATGATGGCTACTTGTGGGGTGTCGAACCCGACGAGTGGGAAATAACAGAGAGCGGCAACCACCTCCTCATCAACTTCTTCGAAGGGCAGAAGACGGGCTTCTTTGTCGACCAGCGTGAGAACCGCAGGCTCGTCCAGGACCTCGCACATGGCCATCGTGTCCTCAACTGCTTCGGCTACACCGGTGGTTTTTCCCTCGCCGCCCTCCGTGGTGGTGCCGAGTACGTGGAGACCGTGGATATCAGCAAGAAAGCCATTGACCTCTGCAACCGCAATGTGGCTCTCAATTTTGGCCCCGACGCCCCTCACCAAGGTACCGTCGCCGACGTCCTACAATATATTCAAACAATCAAACAATCAGACAATCAAGCATTCGACTTCATCATCCTCGACCCGCCGGCTTTTGCCAAGAACCACCGCTCGCTACAGCAGGGCCTCAAAGGCTACCGCTCCATCAACCAGCGCGCCATGGAAGCACTGCCCGCCGGAGGCCTACTGATGACCTTCAGTTGTAGCCAGGCTGTCAGCAAGGAAGACTTCCAGACCATGGTCTTCACCGCCGCCATGAATGCCCACCGCCGTGTCCGCATCGTCCGTCAGCTCCCCCACGCCATAGACCATCCCGTCTCCATCCATCATCCGGAAGGAGAATATCTCAAAGGATTGCTCCTCGAAATAGAATAAGAAAGGCCTCTCTAGGAGGCCTTTCTTTTATTCAGCAAAATATTTATAGAACAGCGGTATTGTCTCGATGCCTTTGAAGAACTGCTGCAGAGGATAGTTCTCGTTGGGGGCATGGATGTCGTCGCTGGCCAGGCCGAAGCCCATGAGGATGCTCTTGAGGCCGAGAATCTTCTCGAAGCCAGCCACGATGGGGATGCTTCCACCACTGCGGGTGGGAATGGGACGCTTGCCGAAGGTGTCGGTCATAGCCTTCTCGGCAGCCTTGTAGGCTTTCAGCTCCAGTGGGCTGACATAGGCGGCGCCACCGTGGCAGGGTGTGACCTTGACGGTGACATAATCGGGAGCCACACTCTCGAAATACTCCTGGAACATTTTGCTAATCTTCTCGAAGTCCTGGTTGGCCACCAGTCGGGTGCTGATTTTGGCATAGGCCTTGCTGGGCAGCACGGTCTTCGTGCCCTCGCCGGTGTGACCACCCCAGATACCGCAGACATCCAGGCAGGGACGGATGCCTGTGCGCTCCTTGGTGGTGTAGCCTTTCTCGCCCTTCAATGCCTTCACGCCGAGGTCTTTCTTGTACTGCTCCTCGTCGAAGGGGGCCTGTGCCATGAGGGCGCGCTCCTCGTCGCTGAGCACCAGCACGTCGTCGTAGAAACCAGGAATGGTGATGTGGCCGTTCTCGTCATGCAGGTCGGCAATCATCTTGCAGAGCACATTGATGGGGTTGGCTACGGCGCCACCGAAGATGCCGCTGTGCAGGTCGTGGTTTGCACCGGTCACCTCCACCTCCCAGTAGCAGAGGCCACGTAGGCCGCTGGTGATGCTGGGCACGTCGGGGGCAATCATCGAGGTGTCGCTCACCAGGATGATGTCAGCTTTTAACAGATCTTTGTTCTTCTCGCAGAAACCGTAGAGACTGCCGGAACCGATTTCCTCCTCGCCCTCGAGCATGAACTTCACGTTGCAGGGCAGATTGCCAGTCTTCACCATATATTCGAAAGCTTTGGCGTGCATAAAGCTCTGTCCTTTGTCGTCGTCGGCACCGCGGGCCCAGATGTATCCGTCCTTCACCACAGGCTCGAAAGGCTGTGTGCGCCAGAGTTCCAGTGGGGCCACAGGCATCACGTCATAGTGGCCGTAGACAAGCACTGTAGGCTTGGCGGGATTGATGATTTTCTCGCCATACACCACAGGATTTCCTTCGGTAGGCATCACCTCCGCCTTGTCGGCACCGGCTGCCAGCAGCAACTCTTTCCAACGTTCGGCGCAGCGCACCATATCGGGCTTATGTTCCTGCTCGGAACTAATGGAGGGAATACGGATAAGTGAGAAAAGCTCTTCAAGAAAGCGGTCTTTGTTTGTTTCGATATATTGTTTCATAAGTGTTAAAATTTTCTTTTCAATTATTAATTAATACAAATCTCTTTCAATAACCAATAACCCATAACCTATAACCTTTTAAGGCGCAAGCGTCAATAACCTATAACCAATAACCGATAACCATCTATCCCAGTGCTTCCATGATGGCTTTGGCGGCCTTGCGGCCGGCACCCATGGCGAGGATGACGGTGGCGGCGCCGCTGACGGCATCGCCTCCGGCGAAGATAAGTTTTCGGCTGGTCTGTCCGTTCTCGTCGGCTTTGATGCCTCCCCAGCTCTCGCATTCCAAGCCAGGGGTGCTGGTGCGGATGAGGGGATTGGGACTGGTGCCGAGGGCGGCGACGATAGTGTCGGCCTCGACGTCGCATTCGCTGCCGTCGATGGGAGAGAATTTTCTGCGTCCTTTCTCATCGGGTTCTCCCATGGCCATCTTCACGCAACGCAGGGCGCGGACGGTACCGTCCTCGTTGCCGAGGATTTCGAGCGGGGCTGTTTGGAACATGAACTGTACACCTTCCTCCATGGCGTGGTGCACCTCCTCGCGGCGGGCAGGCATGTCCTCCTGGCCGCGACGGTAGACTACCGTCACCTCGCTGCCCAGTCGCAAAGCAGTGCGGGCGGCATCCATAGCCACGTTGCCGCCACCCACCACGATGACCTTGCGGCCAAGGTAGATGGGGGTGTCGTACTGCTCGTCGTAGCCGTGCATGAGGTTGGTGCGGGTGAGGAGTTCGTTGGCGCTGATGACGCCGATGAGGGTCTCGCCCTTCACGCCCATGAACTTGGGTAGTCCGGCACCCGAAGCGATATAGACGGCATCGTATTCCATATCTTGGAAGAGCTGGTCGATGGTGATGCTCTTGCCGATGATGACGTTGGTACGTATCTCGACGCCCAGACGGCGGAGGTTCTCAATCTCGGGTTCGACGACGCGCTGCTTGGGGAGGCGGAATTCGGGGATGCCGTAGACGAGGACGCCGCCGGCATGGTGGAGGGCCTCGAAGACGGTGACCTGGTAGCCATGCTTGGCGAGGTCGCCGGCACAGGTGAGGCCCGAAGGACCGCTGCCGATCACAGCCACCTTGCGTCCGGCAGGGTAGCAGGGACTCTGAGGTTTGGACTTGGCGCGGTGGTTGTCGGCCACGAAGCGCTCGAGTGCTCCAATGGCGATGGGTTCGGATTTGACGCCCATCACACAGCTGCCCTCGCACTGCGTCTCCTGCGGGCAGACGCGCCCGCAGACAGCGGGTAGGGCAGAGTCGTGAGAGATGGTGATATAGGCTTGGTTGAAGTTCTCTTCTTTGATATTCTGGATGAAGAGCGGGATGTTGATGCCCACGGGGCAAGCCTCGACGCAGCGGGGTTTCTTGCACTGTAGGCAGCGGCTGGCTTCTGCGAGGGCCTGATGCTCGGTGAGGCCGAAGGAGACCTCGTCAAAGTTGTGGGCGCGGACCTTAGGGTCTTGCTCGCGCGGCTTCTGACGCTTCTTGGCTTCGGAGAGTGCGTTCTCTACGGCGGGCGACAGGTTGCACTTGTGGCCGCTCTCAGAGGTGGCGATACGGTAGCGACGTGCGTCAGGGGTCTTCAGCTTCCGGGCGGCCTCGTCGAAATCCACCATGTGGCCGTCGAATTCGGGACCGTCGACGCAACAGAACTTCACCTCGTCGCCGACGCGGACGCGGCAAGCGCCGCACATGCCGGTACCGTCGACCATCATGCAGTTGAGACTCACGATGGTGGCCAGGTCGTATTTCTTGGTAGTGAGGGCTACGAATTTCATCATCGGCAACGGACCGATGGCCACGCAGTGGCTGTACTCCACGCCCTTGGAGCAGAGTTCGTCGACCTTGGCGGTGACGAGGCCTTGCTCGCCGTAGGTGCCGTCGTCGGTCATGATGTGCAGATTGTGACATACGGCGCCGAGCTCGTCCTCATAGAAGAGCAGGTCTTTCGATCGGGCGCCGATAATGACATCGGTCGGGATGCCGTTACGGAAAGCCCATTTCACCTGCGGGAAGACGGGGGCAATACCGACGCCTCCCGCCACGAAGAGCAAGCGTTTCAGCTCCCCCTTCTCGTACTTTTCTATCAGCTCGCTCGGCCGTCCGAGGGGACCCACGATGGTGTAAAGATCGTCGCCCTCCTTCATCTCGGCCAGCTGGCGCGTGGTCTCACCAACCACCTGGAAGACAATGACCACCGACTGACGCTGGTAGACGATGTCGCTGATGGTGAGGGGTATGCGCTCTCCGTTGGGGTGGGGGATGACAATAACGAATTGGCCTGGCTTGCCACTGAGCGATATCCACGGCGCGTGGATCTCCATCCTATAAATCTCGTGGCTGTTGAGCAGCCGCTTGCTAATAATCTCGTACATTTTATGTCTCGTTTTGAAACTGCAAAGATACGGAGAAAAAATGAATTGACAAAATTATTCTCTAAAAATGTACATTTGTATACTATTTGCAAGTTTTCTGCGTTATGTTAAACTAATAAATGACAGAAACTGCTATGGAATTAGGATATCAGAAAATAGACAAATACGATGAGGCGTGTGTCGCCGAGATGGCAGAGCACTACAAAGAAATTCTCAAGCTGTTAGGCGAGAACCCTGAACGCGAAGGACTACTCAAGAGTCCGGAGCGCATTGCAAAAGCAATGCTCTTCTTCACCAACGGTTACGACCTCGAACCCGAGGAAATTCTTCGCTCGGCCATGTTCCACGAAGACTACAAACAGATGGTCGTCGTCAAGGACATCGAGCTCTACTCGCTTTGCGAGCACCACATGGTCCCCTTCGTCGGCAAAGCCCATGTGGCCTACATCCCCAACGGCACCATCGTGGGACTGAGCAAGATACCGCGTGTGGTCGACGCCTATGCCCGCCGCCTGCAGGTTCAGGAGCGCCTTACCAAACAGATTAAAGACTGCATCCAGCGTGTCCTCAACCCCCTCGGCGTGGCAGTGGTCATCGAGGCACAGCACATGTGCATGAGTATGCGCGGCGTGCAGAAACAAAACAGCGTGACCACAACCTCCGACTTCACAGGGGCCTTCATGAAAGACCCCAAGACTCGCGAGGAGTTCATGAATATCATAGGCGTCAATTTGCATTGATTATGAAAAGTCTACTGAAAATACTGCTGTGTGCCGGCTTGGCTCTCGCCTTTCACCCGTCTTCTTTCACCCTCGTGTCGGCGCAAATCACCCACAACTCCCAGGGGCGCCTCGACGAGAATGCCACTGCGGCGTTGAAAAAAGCTGTCAAAAAACTTCAGAATGTCAGCTTCACGGTGAAGATGACCGCCCTCGATAGTCAGAAGAAGAAAACTTTTGAGCGTCAGGCCGAGGTGAACTACCTCGGGAGCAAGTACAGCGTGGTGACTTCCGAAGAGGAGATCTACTGCGACGGAAAGACCGTATGGTACTGGAATAAACAGGCCAAAGAGGTCAGCGTCAATAATATCGAGGAGGACGACGGCATGAATCTGCTGAACCCTGCCAGCCTCATGTCCCACTACAACGACAACTTCCGTGCAAAATATATCCGCACCGACGACGACGGCACGGCAATCGTTGACCTCCAGCCCCGTTCTGCTCAGAGTTTCCATAAGATACGTCTTCTGATCAACGAGGAAAGCGGCGAACTTAAGTGTATCGAGGTTCACAAATACGACTCCAGTCGCGAGATTTACACCTTCTCAAAACAGAAATACGGCAAAGTAAAGGGAACCTTCTCCTTCGATACCAAAGCGCACCCGGAGGTTGATGTTATCGATATGAGGTAATTATGAATATTTTGCTGATAGAAACTGCCACACAGATATGCTCCGTGGTGCTCGCATCAGAGGGAAAGGTTGTTGCCCATCGCGAGAGCGATACACCCAATGCCCACTCCACCTGTCTCTCGGTGTTTATCGACGAAGTGCTGAAAGAGAGTCATTTGACGCCCCGCGAACTCGGTGCCGTCTGTGTCTCTGCCGGTCCTGGAAGCTACACGGGCCTCCGCATCGGTGTCAGCACCGCCAAAGGCTTCTGCTACGCACTCGGTATCCCGCTACTCTCCGTGCCTACGTTACTCTCTATGGCCGCCCTCTACTACCGTCAGCACCCCGACTACCACGGCCTCGTCTGCCCCATGATTGATGCCCGCCGTATGGAGTGCTACACGATGATAGTAAAAGGTGAAAGGTTAAAGGTGAAAGGTGAAATGGAAATTCTTCGCGACACCCATGCCGATATCCTTGACAATACCTCTCACCTTTCACCTTTCACCTCTTACCTTGATAGGGGTGAGGTGATGTTTATCGGTGATGGTGCCGAGAAGACTAAAGATATACTCGGTGTACATTGCAATGCTCGATATGACAACAACTTCTGTCTGTCAGCTAAAGGAATGCTAGAATTGGCAGAGACCCGTCTCCGCGAGGGAAAAATGGAAGATGTGGCCTACTTCGAGCCTTTCTACCTCAAAGACTTTGTCGCTAAAAAAAGTGTTGTCCACGGATTGAGATGATATGTTGCGTTATGTAGGAAAGCGGTTGTTATATGGCTTCCTGGTACTGCTGGGAGTCGTCACGTTGGTTTTCTTCCTCTTCAACGTGCTCCCCGGCGACCCCGCCCGCATGATGCTCGGACAGCGTGCCGATGCCGAAAGCATCGAGGCCATCAACCGCGACCTGGGACGCGACAAACCCATAGTGACACAATACATAAACTATCTCAACGACCTGTCTCCCATTTCACTACACAACAACAACGACTCGTCCAGCTTCTTCTATCTCTCGTCCGAAAAATACAATTATGCAACCCTTCTGAAGTGCGGTTCCACCTCGATAGTCATTAAGACCCCTTACCTGCGACGCTCCTACCAGAGCCAACGCAAGGTCTCCTCCATCATCGCCACTGCTTTTCCCCAGACCGCCGTTCTTGCCCTCACAGCGATGTTTTTCGCTTTGGTGGTAGGTATCACGTTGGGTGTCATCTCGGCATTACACAAGGATTCATGGATAGACCGTCTCTCCTTGGTACTCTCCACACTGGGGATGTCTCTACCCAGCTTTTTTGCTGCCATCCTTATCGCCTGGCTGTTCGCCTATGTGCTGGCCGACTGGACCGGGCTCAACATGTTTGGCAACCTCTTCTCAGTCGACGATTATGGAGAAGGCGAATACCTCGACCTGAAGAACCTTATCCTTCCTGCCTTTACCCTCGGCATTCGTCCCCTGGCCACACTTACTCAGCTTACACGCAACTCCATGCTCGAAGCCCTCTCCCAGGATTATATCCGCACTGCGAGAGCCAAGGGTATTAGTTTCAAGCGTGTCGTGCTGCGTCATGCCTTGCGCAACGCCCTCAATCCCGTGGTCACCTCCGCCTCCGGCTGGCTCGCTTCGCTGCTCGCAGGTGCCGTCTTCGTGGAATATGTCTTCGACTGGAAAGGCATGGGCGTCGTCATCGTCGATGCCCTCGATCAGTACGACTTCCCCGTAGTCATGGGAGCCATCCTCTTCATCTGTGTGTTACTGGTGATAATCAATATCTTGACCGACCTCGTCTATGGTTGGCTCGACCCGCGGGTGCGTGTCGACCGTTAGAGGCTGGCTATGGCTTTGGTCATTCTGTCCCATCCATATTTCTGCTTCTCTTCGCGCACCCCCTGGGTCAGGCGTTCCTGCCAGTTTTCAGCGAAATAACGGACGATAGCATCAGCAATCTGTTGGGCGTTAGGTTCCACTACAAATCCGGCCTTGCCGTCAGGAACAATCTCGGGCAGTCCACCCACGCGGGTCACCAGCATAGGCTTCTCGAAATGGTAGGCAATCTGGCTCACACCGCTCTGTGTAGCGTCCTTGTAGGGTTGGGCTACCAGGTCGGCCGCGCAGAAGTAGCGGTTCACCTCGTGGTCAGGGATGAAGTCGGTGTGCATCACCACACGGTCGCTGATATCCAAACGCTTGATTTGCTCCATATAAGGCTTGGAGTCACCGTAGAACTCTCCCGCCACGATAAGTTTCACACCCAGCTGCGACATCCGTTCGTCGGCCATAGCGTCGAACAGCAGGTCGAGACCCTTGTATTCGCGGATGAAGCCGAAGAAAAGCACATAACGCTGACTTTCACGGAGTCCGATAAGGTCGAGGGCTTCCTTGCGGCCAAGGGTGGCACCATAGTGGTCGTAGAGCGGGTGCGGACTATAGGTGCGGGGCTTCTGTTTATTGGGGTCGAAAAGGTTGAGGTCTTCAAGCACCGAGCGACTCAGGGTGATGAAACCATCGTTGGACTTCACAAAGTAGCGAGAGAATTGTTTATCGCCTGGACGATGTTCGTGGGGAATGAGGTTGTGAAGAATGGCTATACGCTTCATACCCTTACGCTTGGCACAGCGGGCAGCAGTACCAAGGGCGGGCGCCATGAAAGGCAGCCAATAGGGCGTGATGAGCAGGTCGGGATGCTGTTTCTTGATGTATCGGCCGGTGCTCCACCAACTGAAGGGGTTGATGGTGTTGAGCTTGCGTGTGATTTTCATCCCTTGAGGAGCGGGCTCCTCGCTGTACTGCGTCTTGCCGGGGAAAAGGAACGAGGGGTACTGCAGGGTGAAGGTAACCACCTCTACCTCATGTCCTTCGGTTTGATACTGGCGAGCTAGCCGCTCGCTGAAGGCTGCGATGCCCCCACGATAGGGCCATGCGGGACCTAAAATAATGACTTTCATGGTTAGTGCAATGTAAAGTTAATGGGAAGGTTGAACTGGACACGCACGGGCTTGCCACGATGCTGGCCGGGTTTCCACTTGGGCATCAGCTTCACCACGCGTAGCGCCTCCTCTCCAAAGCCACAATGCATATCGCAGATGTCACGGATTAACTTGGGGTTGGTGATGCTACCATCTTTCTCGACGACAAAAGTGACATAGACTTTGCCGGTGCAATCACATTGGTTGTTGGGCCATTTGATGTTGGCCGCGATGAACTGGTAGAGGGCCTCTGTGCCGCCGGGAAACTCGGGATTCTGTTCTACTACGGTGAAGATGACGTTGTCAACTTCTTCCACCTTCGCACCGTTGGGTGTCACCTTCACTTCCTCCTGAGGGGTCTGCGTCCAGGCCGTTCCGGCAAGCATCAGCATAGGAGTCAAAAGAAATGCCCTTTTCATATATTTTTTTTATATGTGTTTAACGCACCATAGCTTCTTTTATTGTATATCTTAATAAATAAATAACAATTTTCCCCTACGAACTGCCTGCTATCACCCTACGAACACCCTATCATCTCCTACCATGGTAGGACTTGGTTAGGAGTTGATAGGGTGTTGGTGGGGTGTTTATGGCTGGTTATCAGTGACTTTGTGTTTTGGGGTGGATTTTTTTATACGGAATGGATTTTTTTTTGTATCTTTGTTCCCTCAACAGTGAGATAAATGTCAATTAATTAAATTAATAATCAATAAAATATCTTATTATTATGCAGAAAAAAGGCAACAAGTACGGTACCCACCGCGTCATCGAGCCGAAGGGTGTTCTCCCTCAGCCCGCCAACAAGCTCGACAACAACATGGATGAGATTTGGGACAACGAAATCCTCATCGACGTTCAGACCCTGAACATCGACTCCGCTTCCTTCACCGACATCCACAACTATGCCAAACAGCAGGCCGGCGAAGGCGCCAGCCAGGAGAAAATCATGGAAGAAGTCAAGAAGGAGATGCTTCTCAATGTCGAGCTCCAGGGCAAGCACCGCAACCGTCGCACTGGTTCGGGCGGTATGCTCCTTGGCAAGGTCGAGAAGATTGGTGACGCCTTGAAGGGCAAAATCGACCTCAAAGAGGGCGACCGTATCGCTACTCTCGTTTCGCTGAGCCTCACTCCTCTCCGCATCGACGAGATTCTCGAAATCCGTCCCGAGGTCGACCAGGTCGACATCAAGGGTAAGGCTATTCTCTTCGAGAGTGGCATCTATGCCAAGATTCCGACCGACATGCCTGAGAAACTCGCCCTGAGTGCCCTCGACGTCGCCGGTGCTCCCGCCCAGACCGCCAAGCTGTGCCAGTATGGCCAGACCGTCGTCATTCTCGGCGCCGGTGGCAAGAGCGGCATGCTCTGCTGCTACGAGGCCAAGAAGCGCGTCGGTGTCACCGGTAAGGTCATCGGCATTGCCAACAGCCCCAAGAGCACTCAGCGCATCAAAGACCTTGGTTTCTGCGACATCGTAGAGAGCGCCGCCGGCATGACCCCCGTGCAGGTCTATGAACTCATCGAGCGCCTCACGGGCGGCAAGATGGCCGACGTCACCATCAACTGTGTCAACGTCCCCGACCAGGAGACTACTTCTTCAGCATGGCCACCAGCTTCACCAAGGCCAGCCTCGGTGCCGAGGGTATCGGCAGCGACGTGAACATGATCATGGGCAACGGCTACACCAAAGGTCACGCCGAGTTCACCCTCCAGGAGCTCCGCGAGAGCCCCGAGCTGCGCAAGATTTTTGAAGAACTCTACGCATAAAGTAACGTTTGACGGTTAACGTTTCTGCCTGGCTCCATAGGAGACACGGCCTGCGACGCAAGCAAAGTCGGTGAGCAGGGGCTGAAGCAAACGTTTAAAGAAAACCTGCCGGAAGGACTTCCCTCCGGCAGGTTTATTTTTACCTTTCACCTCTCACCTTTATTTAGAACCGGGAGAAGGGGTGCTTGCGCCACCAGAGGATGAGGAGGAAGCCAATGAGCATGCCACCGAGGTGGGCGAAGTGGGCCACGCCGTCGAAGGAGTAGAAGACACCTTGGAGAATCTCGATGGCAATCATGCCGATGATGAACCACTTGACTTTGATAGGCATGAGGAAATAGAGGTAGATGTATTCGTTAGGGAAGGTCATGCCGAAAGCCAGCAGGATGCCGTAGACCGCACCGGAGGCACCGATGGTGACATGCAAGCCTGGCACCAGCATATAGAGCAGCCCTGCGCCAATACCGCAGACAAGATAGTAGAAGAGGAACCGACGGGTACCCCAGAAGTTCTCCATGGCAGCACCGAACATCCAGAGGTTGAACATATTGAAGAAGATGTGGCTGAGGTTGGCATGCATAAACATATAGGAGAGGGGCTGCCAGGGTTGGAACTCGTGGGTAGGGAGACTGAAGAGTGCCAGATACTCGGCCAGATAGATACCACGCGACTGCAACACGTAGTCGGTAGCGAAGACGAGGATGTTGATGATGAGCAGATGTTTGACTGCCGTGGGTAAGAGGCTGAAGCCCTGAGGTTGATATTGGGTCATTGATGAAAGGTTATAGGTTATAGGTTATAGGTTATAGGTTATGGGTTTGCTCCACAAGGTCGCAGGCCGTGACCAAAGGTTAGGCAGATAGGTTATTGATTGGTGTTATTTAAGTAGTTCTTCGGGTTTGACGATGGTGATGATTTTCTTGCCGCTGGGGGCGGTGTCGGCCATGGGGCAGGCAAAGAGGTCGGCCACGAGTTGCTGCATTTCCTCTTGCGAAAGCACCTTCCCGGGACGGATGGCCATTTGGCGAGCCAGTGAGGCGCAGAGACTCTGCGAGCGGTTGCTGAATTTCTGCATGGTGGCTCCTTTATAGTCGGCGAGCATCTGGTCGAAGCAGCCCTGCAGGTCGTCCTCTTCGAGGTCGGCAGGAGTGGCGGTAATCACAAAGGTACACTGAGAGAGAGGCTCCACGGAGAATCCGTAGGAGCACAGGTCGGGCAGCAACTCGCTGAAGAGGTCGGCATCGGCAGGGGAGAACTGGCAGTTGACGGGGAAGAGGAGTGTCTGGGATTGTTTGATTGCTTGATTGTTTGATTGTGAGAGTTTGTCGAAAAGGATGCGCTCGTGGGCGCGCTGCTGGTCGATGACGGCAAGGCCGGAAGAGAGAGGGGTGACGATATAGCGGGATTGGAGTTGGAGGCAGGACGAGGAGGCGGTTTTAGGGGTTGTAGTCTCTATAGGGGCTATAGCGCCTATAGTATTTATGGTGTCTATAGTTTCTATAGGTTTGGGCTTTGGAGAGAGGTTCAGGTGAGTTTGGCTTGAGGTGGTGCGGAAAGGGTTATAGTCGGGGTTGTACTTTATCTTGGGGGCTGGAGGATTGTAGCCCTTAGGAGCAGGGGGAATATTGAACTCGGGAGGTGTGTCGAAAGAGAGTTCGGTGGCCAGAGTGAACTGGCCGAGGGCTTTCTTCACTGCCGAACGGAGGATGGCGAAGAGGGCGTGGTCATCAACAAACTTTACCTCGGTCTTGGTGGGGTGGATGTTGACATCGATACGTGCGGGGTCGACTTGTAGGCCGATGAAATAGGAAGGGTAGGAGTGGTCGGGAAGCAGGTCGGCATAGGCTTTTTCCACAGCGGCGCTGAGAGCTGGGTGCTTGATGAAGCGGCCGTTGACGAAGAGGTACTGCTCGCCACGTGTTTTGCGTGAGAACTCGGGTTTTCCAACAAATCCTTTGATTTTCACGATGTCGGTCTCCTCTTCTACAGCAAAGAAACGCTCCTTGTAGGGGTTTCCGAAGAGCTGGCTGATGCGTTGCAGTAGGCTGCCGGCCTTGAGGTCGTAGAGAAGGCGTCCATTGGAGTTGAGGGTAAAGGCAATGTCGTAGTGTATGAGGGTGATGCGGCGAAAGACCTCCTCGATATGGGAGAGCTCAACACTGTCTTTCTTGAGGAAATTTCTGCGTGCAGGAACGTTGAAGAAGAGGTTCTTTACCGCCATCGAGGTGCCGGTGGGACAGGCCGTGGGCTGCTGGCTGACGATATGGGAACCTTCGATGAGGATGGAGGTGCCCAGTTCGTTGTCATGCAGACGAGTCCTTAACTCTACTTGAGCAATGGCGGCGATGGAGGCTAAAGCCTCGCCGCGGAAGCCCATGGTATGGATGGCGAAGAGGTCGTCGGCTTGGTGTATTTTGCTGGTGGCGTGACGCTCGAAGCAGAGGCGGGCATCGCTGTCGCTCATGCCGCAGCCATTGTCGACCACTTGTATAAGGGTACGGCCTGCGTCTTTGACGATGAGGTCAATCTGGGTGGCGCCGGCATCCATAGCATTCTCCAGCAGCTCTTTCACAGCGCTGGCGGGACGGTCGACCACCTCGCCGGCCGCAATCTGGTTGGCCACGCTGTCGGGCAGTATGTTAATCAAATCCATCGTGAAAGGTGAAAGGTGAAAGGTGAAAGGTGAAAGGTGAGAGGTGAAAGGTGAAAGGTGAAAGGTGAAAGGTGAGAGGTGAAAGGTGAAAGCCAACTTTAAACTTTAAACTATAAACTTTAAACTTTAATCTTTAAACTATAAACTTTAAACGTTATTTCTTATTTTTCTTTTCGTATTCTTCGAGGAAGCGTAGGAGGCCCTTGATGGGCAGCACCTTGTTCATGATGATGTCGCGCTTTTCGTTGAGGATAATCATAGTGGGGGCGCCGTGGATATTGTAGGCCTCTTGATAATCGATGTTGACATTGGGGCCTCCGACGTTGACCCAGCGGAAGTTATGGTCTTTAACATATTTCTTCCACTTTGCGATGTCGCTTTCATAGCCCACGGCATAAACTTCGAAGGGGCGGTTGGGGGTGGTGAGGAGGGAGTCGTAGAGGACTTTCAGCTCGGCACTCTGTTCCTGACAATGGTGGCAGTCGGGGTCCCAGAACCATAGGATGACATATTTCTGTGGGAATCGGTGGCTGCTGATCCAGTCTTCAGGATTGGAACTCTGGTTGGTGTCGGCCATCCAAAGCTCTTGTCCGTGGGCACCGATGAGGCTCTGACGTATACGGTTGTAGTTGTAGCGCATATTGTGCAAGGTACCTTCAGTGGCCCAAGGACAGCGGCCTTTGAGGTAGTAGTTTCCTGCGAGATGGCACCAAACGGCATCCCAGCCGATATTTCGAGTGGAGCGATAGTAGCGAGGTTCGATATGGTCGAAGAGATAGCGCAGGAGGAGGGTGTCGTCGCCGATGCGAGTGGCGAGACGGTCGATTTCGGCTATGATGGTATCGCTGTCGGCATAGTAAAGCATGCCGTAGAAGAAATAGTTCATTTTTTTGTAGAGGTCGGGAGTGTAAATCAGCTCTTCGGTCTTCCATTTCTTGCGGTTCTCAGGGCTGAAGAGACAATCCCAATAGTGGGCACGGAAATAGGTGGCTTTGTCCTGGATACTGTCGGGCACATCGGCATCCTCGAAGAGATTGACGAGGTCGAAGAAGAGGACGGATTTTTTAGGGTGGAGGGCAGTCTTGTTATAGGCATCCATCTGGTCAATCAGAGCCTTTTCTTCCTTCTCTGCCTGTTCTTTGGTGGCTGCATCTTTCTTGCGATTGTTGATTTCGTTTCTCCGCTGCTTTGCATCGTTCCATGTTGCGATATAACTAAACATCTGGCTGTTGGCATCGCTTCCCTTGACCTTCACTGTGGAGGGGGTGAGTTTGGCATCGGCGGAGATGGTAAACTGCTGGCTATCGTCGATGGCGAAGTCGCCCAGAGACTTCTCGCGGTTTTGTTGCACAAGGGCGTAGATGCCGCGGTTCCATTTCTTCTTTCCCTGGAAGGTATAGCTTCCATCTTTGGCGCGACGGGCGGAGTCTTGAATCTGGAACTGGTCACGGAAATGACGGCCGATGTAGAGCACAGAGTCGGTGGCACCATCGAGTTTGAAAACTATCTTATACGATTGTGCCTCGGTAATCCCAGTCGTTCCGAGGAACAACAACATGCTAAAAAAGAGTCTTTTCATATCAGTCTTTTTCATAAAGGGTTTAAAAGGTTTAAAAGGTTTAAGAGGTTTAAAAGGTTTAAGAGGTTTAAAAGGTTTAAAAGGTTTAAAAGGTTTAAAAGGTTTTAAAGGTTATTGGTTATTGGTTATAGGTTATAGGTTATTGACGCTTGCGCAGCACGACCGCGGCAGCCTTTCTATAACCAATAACCACTAACCACTAACCTTTCACTAACCAATAACCAATAACCTATAACGGGCCAATGTCAGTTTTATTGTATTATTTTTTATATGTCCAGTTGCGCGGTAAAGAGGAAGACGAGGTTATCCTTGGTGTCGGAGTAGTGATAAGCGGCGGAAGAGGGGGTGAGGCGGTAGACCACAGCACCACCCCATTTCACAGCGCCCCAAACAAGAAGTCCGTCTACGCCGGCGCCCACTTCGGCGATGCCTTTGTCGGGGACATAGGATTCTACGCCGTCACGCAGTTTTCCCCAAGCGGCGTTGCATAGCAGGAAGGGTGAGGGGGCGGTGCCAATGGCGAGGAACTCGCTATTGAACCGAAAGAGTGGTTCTTGGGTAGTAAGTTTAAGGTTAATGAGTGAGAATAGGTTGGCAACGAACTCATTGGGGCGAGCGGTTAGGAGCGAGCGCTGTAAGGCGATGGGGCTGCCCCAGGTACCTCCGAGGTCGAAGAGGCGACTGTAGGGGGCGTCGTTGTTGGCGAAACCTCCTTGGGCGAAAAAGTCGAGTTTGAAAGTGGAGAAAATAATCTCTTTGTCGTATTGTAGCAGCAGCCGGAGGAACGGCTGCATGTTTTGGTAAAAGTGTGAGAACTTTCCATGGGTACCCGCAAGAAGTTCTCCGCGCAGACCGGAAGTATGGGACACGAAAAGGCGTCCTTCGATAAAGTCAGTATGGTGAATGTTTTTCAAATCGGAATAACTCGAAGGGTAAATTAGTGAGGTCCCATAATGCAGAGGCCGTTCTCTGGAGAGACGCAGTTCAAAACCATCTGTGCGTTTGGCGGTAGCTTGGCGCGAAAAGCCAAAAGTGAGTCGATAGGTATCGCTGAAAAGGCGTGTCATGTAGGAACCTGTAGAGGTGAAGTTAAGAAGTTGGTAGGTGTTGAGGTAGCGCGAGGCATCGGGTGTGAGGTCGTGAAAAAACTCCACGTAAAAGAGTGGCTTGTGCTTAAGTTTGCTCTGCAGGCCGGCCATCAGCCCCCATTTGAAGCGTTGGTCCTCATATCCGTAGGCACCATAGCCACTCAGCGACAGGGTGCTGAAACGCTCGCCGCCGAGGGCGATGTCATATTGCAGCCCCAGCCCCCAGCGCGACTTCTCGTACTGATTGTAGTCATAGATACGGTTGATGTCGAGCGAGAGAACATTGCTTTCTTTGGAAACCAATGGGACAAGTTGCGCAATACTGTTGGACGGTAGTGCAATAAGGGTGAGTATGACGAGAACAATCTTTTTCATTTCGGGGTGCAAAAATACGCATAAAAAACCAATTTTCATTTTTTCATTTTCATTTTTTCATTTTTATTTGTATTTTTGCAAAATATTATCGTTATAAAATAATTAAACAACAAACAGATATGCAGAGAGATAACGAGATTTTTGACCTCATTCGCAAAGAGCGTGAGCGTCAGACCAAAGGCATCGAGCTGATTGCCTCTGAGAACTTCGTCAGCGACCAGGTGATGGAAGCCATGGGTTCCGTCATGACCAACAAGTATGCCGAAGGCTACCCCGGCGTGCAGCCCCACAGCGGTGCACAGGCCAACATGGCCGTGTTCCTGGCCTGCCTCAACAGCGGCGACACCTTCATGGGCATGGACCTCAACCACGGCGGTCACCTCTCGCACGGCAGCCCCGTCAACTTCAGCGGTATCAACTACAAGGTGGTTGGCTATCAGGTGAAGGAAGAGACCGGCATGGTCGACTATGAGGACATGGAGAAGAAGGCCCTCGAGCACCACCCGAAACTCATCATCGGCGGCGGCAGCGCCTACAGCCGTGACTGGGATTGGGCCCGCATGCGCGAGATTGCCGACAAGATCGGTGCCATCCTCATGGGCGACATCAGCCACCCCAGCGGCATGATTGCCAAGGGCTACCTGAACAATGCCGTCAAGTATTGCCACATCGTCACCACCACCACCCACAAGACCCTCCGCGGACCTCGTGGCGGTATGATCCTGATGGGTCAGGACTTCGACAATCCTTGGGGCAAGACCACCCCGAAGGGTGAAATCAAGAAGATGAGCGCCCTGCTCGACAGTGCTGTGTTCCCCGGCACCCAGGGCGGTCCTCTGGAGCACGTCATCGCCGCCAAGGCCGTCGCCTTTGGCGAGGCTCTCACCGACAGCTACGACCAGTACATCCAGCAGGTGATGAAGAACGCCAAGGTGATGTGCGAAGCCTTCGTCAACAAGGGCTACAAGGTCATCAGCGGCGGTACCGACAACCACCTGATGCTCATCGACCT
>ONBK01000022.1 GCA_900316055.1 uncultured Bacteroidales bacterium | reverse complement strand
GAAAGGTGAAAGGTGAAAGGTGAAAGGTGAAAGGTGAAAGGTGAAAGGTGAAAGGTGAAAGGTGAAAGGTGGAAGGTGAAAGGTGAAAGGTGAAAGGTGGAAGGTGAAAGGTGAAAGGTGGAAGGTGAAAGGTGAAAGGTGGAAGGTGAAAGGTGGAAGGTGAAAGGTGGAAGGTGAAAGGTGAAAGGTGAAAGAAAAATAATATTTGGTCATTTCGGGGATTCTTCGTATCTTTGCAGTCAGTTTTTCGCCAGAAAGAGGCGAGAAAAGATTGCTTATTAAGTAATTAATAATAAAAACGAAGATATGATGAAACGGATACTGACGGTTGTTTTTTTAGTAGGGACAGTGCTTCCGCTCTGGGCTCAGGTGGGAGAGAAAAGTCTGAACAGACGCTATCAGAACGAGATTCGCGACTCGCTGGCACAAGTGGTGGCGGAGCGAGGACGCGAGATGCAACGCACGGCCGAAAGTGTGCTGACAGCCCTTCCCAATAACGAGAAGCTCTACGACGAGAGCTATATGACCGTGGAGGCCGAGTTGATTGACACCGTCTATACTGACGGCACCCTGCACCTGGATTTGCTCTATCGCATCTCTTACAACTGCCGTCATCTTGAGGGCTGGACGGACGACTACCCACTGGGAGCTTTCGACGTGGACTCGTCGAACAGCTGTAGGGCCATCTGCCGCCTGACGAAACGCTTCGTGGAGACGACGCTGAGAGATGTGGCCACGGCTGGTCGTGAGGTCGACATCACCATCTCCTCGTCGGCCGACGGCACAGAGTTCACCACCCAGATGCCCTACGATGGCCGCTACGGAGACTTCCGCTATTGCCCCACCACTTTCAACGGCGAACGCATCCGCATCTCCGTTGACCGCGCCACGGGAATCAGTAACAACTGCCAGTTGGCCTACCTCCGCACCCAGTCGGTGAAAGCTTACCTCGAAGAGAACATCGAGGCCCTAAAGAAGACCCGCAACCGCTACCAGTTTGTGACGCAATCGTACAAGGACTCCATCAATACTCACTACTACCGACGCTCGAGCATCGAGATACGCTTCTATGATGTCTTCGCCAGCACAGTACAACAGATGCAGCAGACCCGCATACAGGACGACCATGTGGAGTACAACATTCCCGTCACATCGGTAAAGAACGAGGATATGTATGTGCTGATTATTGCCAACGAGAATTACGGATCTTCGACGACATCCGTGCTCATCCCCGATGTACCCTACGCACTAAATGACGGAGAACTTATGCGGGAATACTTGGTGAAAGCCTTGGGCGTTCCGGAGCGTCAGGTGAAGGTGCTGAAGAACGCGACGATGCAGGACATCGAGCAGGAAGGCATCCACTGGCTCGCTGAACTCTCCCAGGCGGTGGCTGGAAAGAAAGGCGACGAAATCATTCCCACTGCCAATATCCTCATCTACTTCGCCGGTCACGGTTTTGTGGACCTGGACGGTGTGGCCTACCTGATGCCCACTGGCATCAACACCGCGAATATCGAGAGCCTGCAAGCGGGCAAGAAAGGAAATCAGGGATTCGACATCGTGCTTAGCAAGAAGGAGAGCAAACGACTGGCCGAACAGTGCCTCTCTATTGAGGGGCTCTGTAGCCGCTTCAACGCAAAAGTGCTACCTGTGAAAAACCTCACGTTGGTAGTCGACGCATCGTTCAACGGCATGGGCCGCGACGGCAAGCCGCTGGTGCGCAGCGAGCGAAAGGACGAAGGCAAGAAACGTCGCAAACCCACGCTCCGCAGCGATGTGGTGGCGATGCTGGCTGCCGACTACACGAAGACCGCTTTCGCCTTCGACGAGCACCAACACGGATTCCTCACCTACTTCCTCCTGAAAGAGGTGAAACTTCAGGGCGACAACATCTTCCGCCTCACCTATCAGGACCTCTTCGAGGAGGTGGCACGCAAACTGGGCAAGGAGTCAGCCCTCCAGAACCGTTGGCAGGAAGCCATCGGCATTGCCGGCGGCAAATACAAAGAGGGCTGGCAGAAAATGAAAATATATAACAAAATAACAAAATAACAATGGATAAACTCATCATCACCGCCGCCATCTGCGGCGCAGAAGTCACCAAAGAACAGAACCCCAATGTCCCCTACACGGTGGAGGAGATAGTGCGCGAGGCCAAGAGCGCTGTCGATGCCGGCGCCGCCATCGTGCACCTCCACGTGCGCGAGGACGACGGCACCCCCACCCAGAGCCACGTGCGCTTCCAGGAGTGCACGGAGGCGATATTGAAGGCCTGCCCGAACGTGATTCTGATTCCCTCGACGGGAGGAGCCGTGGGTATGACCCCGGACGAGCGTCTCGACTCCACCAATACCACGCCCATTCCAGAGATGGCCACGCTGGACTGCGGCACCTGCAACTTCGGCGACGAAATCTTCGACAACACGATGCCGACGATGCGTGCCTTTGGTAAACGAATGATTGAGAAGGGCATCAAACCTGAGTACGAATGCTTCGAGATGGGACACTTGGACACCATTCTGACGATGGCCCGCAAGGGCGAGGTGCCGGGAAATCCGATGCAATTTAACTTCGTGTTGGGCGTTCCTGGCTGCACGCCTGCCACAGTGGACAACCTGTGCTGGCTGGTGAACAAGATTCCTGCTGGCAGCACATGGACGGCCACGGGCATCGGCCGTCACGCTTTCACGCTGGCAGCTCCGGCCATTGTGATGGGCGGCAATGTGAGAGTGGGCTTTGAGGACAACCTTTACCTGGAGCGCGGCGTACTGGCAAAGAGCAACGGAGAACTGGTGGACAAAGTGGTGAGGATGGCCAAGCTTCTGGGCCGACAGGTGGCAAGCAGCGACGAGGCCCGCGAGATCCTTAGCCTCAAGAAGAGATAAATAACAATATCCTCCCTCTAAGACACGGGAGGGGGGGGGATAAAAATAAAAGACATGAAGAAAATCGTAACATTATTGGCAAGCGCAATGCTTACCTTCGGGGCCATGGCTCAGAGCCAGGAGCCCACAGAACAGATGATGCGCGAATTTCGTCAAACCGTGCAAAAACGAGACATTTCCAAACACCATCTGGAAAGCAACATTCCCCTTTCTACTCAAGCCACCAAAGCCACCAAAGGCAGCATGAAGAGTCTTCCCACGGACCGCGTGTGGTTTCCCGGCGAGTGGGAGGAGGTGAAGGCTATCGCCGTCGCCCCCTACTACAACTACTTGCCCGCAGAGAGCCAGAGAACCGGCTACTGGATGGCCAAGCCGTTGGTCACAGGATGGGCAGAGTACTACAAGTATTCCAACGGCTGGCAGGAGCAAGGCATGGGTCCCTACAAATCCGTCATGGATACTACGTCGGCCTTCGGCAAGGTGTTCTTCTACCTGATGGACGGCATCCAGTTGGGCGGTGCCGAAGCGTGGGTGAGAGTGGAGCAGAAGAGTGACACAGCCAAGGTAATCCGTACCTTGAGCCGGATGGGTCTCCGTCACGACAACGTGAAGTTCCTCATCGGCCCTGGCAACAACTTCTGGTTCCGCGACTGCGGCCCCATCTGTTTCTACTATGGCGAGGAGGACTCGCTGGGCATGCTTGACTTCACCTATACCCCCGGGCGCGCCCTCGACGACTCTCTGCCCACCATCATTCACTGGCAGAAGGGCATACCGAACTACTTCGTCGACATTGAGTGGGAAGGCGGCAACTGCCTGGTGGACGGAGCGGGAATGGTAGCTACCTCGGACGCCGTGTATAACCACAATGCCGACCGCTACGGCCAACTGATATGGGACGGGCAAGACATCAACAGCCTCACCTACAAACAGGTTACCCCCCTCACGGAGACAGAGGTGCGCCAAGCCCTCCACGCGCTCATCGGCCAGCGCTCGACCTATATCCTGCCCGCCTACCAGTACGACGGCGGCACCGGCCACATCGATCTCTATGCCGATATGTATGACGAAAACAGCTTTGTCTTCTCGGTGATGCCCGACACCTACAGTTCCTGGGTCGATTACCAAACTGGCCACCGGAATATGGACAGCCTCTGCTCCTATAAGTCAATATTCGGCCGCAACTACTACACGATGGGCACCCTACCCTTCCCCTCGACCGACAACGGCGACAACTTCATCAGCCAGAGAGTGTACGACAACCAGTACACCCGCACCTACTCAAACCACACCTTTGTGAACAACGTCATTCTGCAGCCCTGCTTCTCGACCGTGGGAAGTGACGGGATGCCCACCGCTGCCTGGGACCGTGCCAACATTGAGGAAATCAAGAAAGCCTATCCCGGCTACACCATCTATTGTGTGGACGTGAGAGAGTTCGACGGCACGGGCGGAGCCATCCACTGCGTCACGAAGCAGATTCCGGCAGACAGCCCCATACGTATCCTGCACAAGAACATCCATGGAAGTGTAGCAGTGGGCGAGAGAATCCCTGTCAGTGCTATCATTACCAACAACAGCGGCATCGCCCAGGCCGAGGTGGTCTATCGCAACAACGGGGGCAACTGGCAGACCGTCACCCTCACCGCCAACGGCAACCGCTGGTATGGAAACATCCCCGCCGAATACACCTCAGTGATTCACAACGTTGAGTACTATATCTCCGCCACCTCCAACAACGGCAAGACCATTACCAAGCCCATGACCGCCAGTCAGGGAGGCTACTACTCTTTCACCTATACTAACCCGATAATCGGTTTAACGGACAGCACCATGTTCGACTACGACACCACGGCTATGGACATGAACGACATCACCTTCACCTTCGGCTCCAACTGGGCCACGGAGGACGAGTCGGAGCAGAACCCCCAGCACCTCGCCATCGAGAGTGCAGAGGTGGAGGGTGCTTTCGGCCAATTCTTCCCCAACCCCGCTTCCGACAAGGCCAACCTCATTATTGACCTGGGCAACGGAGCCGACTACAGCGTCACCATTATCGACAACACGGGCCGCACCATTTACACCGGCCGCCTGCAGGCCTCCGGCCAGGTGCTCTACACCGTCGATGCCGCACGCCTCGCTGCCGGAGTCTACAATGTAGTTTTCAGCAACAGCGAGAGCCGCGTGGTGCGCCGCTTAATTGTCAAGTAAACTTCTGTAAACCGCCATCATATCGGCGGAGACCTTCTCAGGGGCGAATTTCATTCGATGAATTCGCCCCTTTTCTATGCACTGCTGTCGCAAGTCCTCGTCTTCGCAGAGACGGAGCAACTGGCGGGCAATGGCCTCCACATCGTCGGGAGCCGCGTACAAGGCCGCATCACCGCCCGCCTCGGGCATGGACGACACATCGCTCGTAAGCACCGGACAGTCGCAGCACATACTCTCCAGTACCGGAATACCAAAACCCTCGAAACGAGACATATAGACACTCGCCACCGCCCCGTTGTAGAGCGCCGGGAAATCAGCGAAATCGGCCTTCGAGAGGAGACGGATACGGTCGCTGGCAGATTGTAGAATCTGCTGTCCGTAAGTGCCTCTCGGCCGTCCCACCAGCACCAGGGCCACCTCCTCGGGCAGCCGTTTCATCGCTTCAATCACCCGCATCTGGTTTTTCCGTTCCTCGAGCGTCCCCACACAGAGGATATATCTTTCCGGCAAGCCGTACTTACTCCTTACCTCTTGACTCCTTATCTCCTTACCACCTATCCAGAAAATCGAATCGCAACTCTGGTACACCACCCGAATTTTCTCCTCCTCGATACCCATCAGCTCCACCAAATCGCGCTTCGTCTGCTCGCTGATGGCCACCACCACATCCGCCACACGGCACGCGTGACGCATCTTCAGGCGATGGATTACTCGGTCGGCAGGCTTGAAAAACTCAGGAAAACGCATCACTATCAGGTCGTGCATCGTCACCACCTTCTTCACCCGTTTCGGTAGCCCGTAGGGCAACTCGTGGCTCAGCCCGTGGAACAGTTCCACGCCGTCGTGCTTCACCGCGCAACTCACCCCCACACTCCTCCACACACTTTTCAACAACCTCCACACCCCCTTTGGCGCCACCACTTTTAGTACAGGCAAATCATTATTTGCCCCTTCATCATTCTTTTTAAACTTATCAAAGTAGTGCTCATGTCTCCCTTTCACACTCGGAGTATACAACAGTATGGGCAAATCATTATTTGCCCATACATTATTTTTTGTTCTACATCCTTCATTCCACACGCCCCCAATCAACATCCTGCTGTAGTTCCCCAGCCCAGTGTTGTTTCTGAAAGCCCGCTTGGCATCGTACCCGATAATCATATAGTAAAGTTTAACGGTTAAAGTTTAAAGAATAAAATGCAAAAATACGAAAAAAGTTCGTATCTTTGCAAAAAAATTCAACTCATACCTCTAATCATTAATCCTTACCCATGCCACGAATCGACCTCAGCAACCCCAGCCCTCTCGCTTCACGTCTCGCGAGTCTCAGCCATGAACAGAAAGAGTCCCTCTATGAACGTGCCTCGCAGCTTGTCTCGGAAAATCGACGCGAGCTCATCGACCGCATAGCACCCCTGCGCACCCGCCATATCACCGTTGCACTGGAGGATGTCTACCAGTCGCACAATGCCGCCGCCGTCCTCCGCTCCTGCGACTGTTTCGGCATACAGGATATCCACGTCGTCGAGCGCAACAACCCCTTCAACCCCGCCGGCGATGTCGCCGTAGGCTCCTCCAAATGGGTCGACTACTACCCCTACCCCGACATCCAATCCGCCTATCGTACCCTCCGTGAGAAAGGCTACCGTATCGTCGCCACCACCCCTCATACCAACGACACCCTCATCACTGACCTCGACATCTCCACTCCTGTGGCACTCATCTTCGGCACCGAACTCACGGGGCTCACCCCCGAGGCCATCGACCTCGCTGACGAATACGTCAAAATCCCCATGTACGGTTTCACCGAGAGCTTCAATATCTCCGTCTCCGTCGCCCTCTCCCTCTTCAACCTCACCGAACGCCTCCGCCACTCAAACAATCAAGCTTTCATGCAATCAAGCAATGAATTGCTCGACCTCAAACTCCACTGGCTTGCCCAAACCATCCGCGACGGAGAACAAGTATTGTTGATGCTCTCCAACAATTAATTTTTGCATATTAACATAATATTCGTTGAACTTTTACGTTTTTCGAAAAAATAAAAATAATATCCAAATGAAAAAAATAGCACTCTTCGCAGCACTCTTTTTCCTCTCCTCCGGAGTCCTTTTCGCTCAAAAGGCCGTCAATGAACAGGATGTCAAAGTCAACTTCGTCAAGGATTTCCAACGTCAGGTGAAAGACGCTTCCGACATCCAGTGGTGGCAAATCGACGACAACACCTTCAAGGTCACCTACCGCGACGAAGAAAAGTCGCGCCAGGCTATGGTCTTCTCCAACAAAGGTATGGAGGTTCACTACATCGTGGAAAATTCCGACTACTACCCCAAATCCATCGTCGATTATGTCAAGTCGAACTTCTCCGACTACGACATCAAAGAGCTCTGGGTCCGCAAAGCACGCAACAAAATGACCTACCAGGTCCGCATCTCGAAAACCAGCGGTATCCTCTGGTGGAAGAAAGAGAGCGACCCCAAGATTCTCAGCTTCGAGACCGACGGTAAATTCATCGACGAATAGTCAGAAAAAAAAGCAGCCCGCTGGGCTGCTTTTTTTTTATTCCGCGTCTTTCCCGTGGCAGTTCTTGTATTTCTTTCCACTGCCGCAGGGACAGGGGTCGTTACGACCGACCTTCTTCTCCACATGCACGGGCATCTGTTTCTGCTGCTGGCGTGAGGAGTCGATGGCCTGTTGCTGCTGTTGGGCGGAGCGTTCGAGGCTGTTGTCGCGTCCGGCACGAAGACCTCGCTGGTCGCTCTGCGGCTGACGGGCTTCGCGGACATCGCTGTCCTCGCGCACCGGCAACTGCGCACGGCTGAGGAAGGTGGTAATCTCTCGATTGATGTTCAGCAGCATTTTCTCAAAGAGTTTGAAACTTTCAAACTTGTAGATGAGCAACGGGTCTTTCTGCTCGTAGGCGGCGTTCTGAACACTCTGACGCAGGTCATCGAGTTCGCGCAGGTGCTCCTTCCACAGGTCGTCAATGATGGCAAGGGTGATGCCCTTCTCGATGGAGAGCTGCACCTCGCGGCCGTGGGTCTCGTAGGCTTTCTTCACCGGCACCACCACGTTGAGGGTCTTCTTGCCATCGGTGATGGGGAAGGCGACATTGATATATCGGGTGTTCTCAGCCACATTCTTGATGAAGGGCCAAGCCACCTCGCAAAGGTGCTGCATGCGCTCCTTGTAGGCGGTGAAGCACTGGTCGTAGAGCAGCTTGATGGCTTCGTTGCGGGGCAGCGAGAGGAAGTCGTCCTCCGACAGCGGCACCTCGTGGGCGAACACGCGAATCACCTCCATCTTGAACTCCTCCCAATCCTCTCCGTCGCTGTAAAGCAGCTCGCAGGTGTCGTAGAACATATTGGAGATATCGATAGAGAGGCGGTCGCCATAAAGGGCGTTGCGGCGCTTGTTGTAGATGACGGTGCGCTGGTTGTTCATCACATCGTCATATTCCAGCAGGCGCTTACGCATGCCGAAGTTGTTCTCCTCCACCTTCTTCTGCGCACGCTCAATCTGCTTGGTGATCATCGAGTGCTGGATGACCTCACCCTCCTGCAGGCCCATGCGGTCCATAATGGAGGCGATGCGCTCGGAGCCGAAGAGTCGCATCAGGTCGTCTTCGAGCGAGACATAAAAGAGCGAGCTTCCCGGGTCACCCTGACGGCCGGCACGACCACGCAACTGGCGGTCGACGCGGCGGCTCTCGTGGCGCTCGGTGCCGATAATGGCCAAACCGCCCTTCTCTCTCACGTCGCCCTTGAGCTTGATATCGGTACCACGACCAGCCATATTGGTGGCAATGGTGACGCGACCCGGCTCACCGGCCTGCGCCACGATGTCGGCCTCCTTCTGGTGCAACTTGGCATTGAGGACGTTGTGCGGGATGCGCTGCATCTTCAGCATCTTGCTGAGCAGCTCCGAAGTTTCCACCGAGGTGGTACCCACCAGCACGGGACGGCCCTCTTCGGTCAAACGCTTGATTTCAGCAATGACGGCGTTGAATTTCTCGCGCTTGGTCTTGTAAATCATGTCGTTCATATCCTGTCGGGCGATGGGTCTGTTGGTAGGAATGACAACGACATCAAGCTTATAGATATTCCAGAACTCGCCGGCCTCCGTCTCAGCGGTACCAGTCATACCGGCAAGCTTCTTGTACATACGGAAGTAGTTCTGGAGGGTGATGGTGGCGTAGGTCTGGGTGGCAGCCTCCACTTTGGCGTTCTCCTTGGCTTCGACGGCCTGGTGCAATCCGTCGCTCCAACGACGGCCTTCCATAATACGGCCCGTCTGCTCGTCAACAATCTTCACCTGGTTGTCCTCGGTGAGGATGTAGTCGACATCGCGCTCGAAGAGGGTGTAGGCCTTCAGCAACTGGTCGACGGTGTGGACGCGATCGCTCTGGATGGCGAAGTCGCTGTAGACTTTGTCTTTGGCCTCAGCCTTCTGCTCGGGAGTGAGCGAGGCGTTGTTCTCGATGTCGGCGATGGAAGAGCCGATGTCGGGCAGCTGGTAGAAGTTGCGGTCCTCGCCGAGGGAGGTGAGGTAGTCCATACCTTTGTCGGTGAGCTCCACCTGCTTGTTCTTCTCGTCGATGACGAAGAGGAGGTCCTCGTCGATAAGGTGCATGTTCTTGTTCTGCTCCTGCATGAAGAAATTCTCGGTCTTGAGGAGAATGCTCTTGATGCCGGGCTCGGACATATATTTGATAAGGGCCTTGTTCTTGGGGAGACCGCGATAAGCGCGGAGGAGCTGCATGGCGCAATCCTCGTTGGGCTTAGGGTCGGGGTTCTCGGCGATGCCCTTCTTGGCGTCGGCGAGACAGTTGGTGACGATGACGCGCTGGGCGCTGTAGAGTTTCTCGATGGTGGGTTTGAAGCGGTAGAACTCCTGCTCGTCGTCGCCCTTGCCAGTGGGTCCGGAGATGATAAGGGGGGTACGAGCATCGTCAATCAGCACGGAGTCAACCTCGTCGACAATGGCGTAGTTATGGCCGCGCTGCACAAGCTCGTCGGGGTTGCGGCTCATGTTGTCGCGGAGGTAGTCGAAACCGAACTCGTTGTTGGTACCATAGGTAATGTCGGCGGCATAGGCGCGACGACGCTCCTCGCTATGAGGCTCATGCTTGTCAATGCAGTCGACCGAGAGACCGTGGAACTCGAAGAGCATACCCATCCACTCGGAGTCACGCTTGGCAAGGTAGTCGTTGACGGTGACCACATGGACACCCTTACCGGGCAGCGCGTTGAGGTAGACGGGAAGCGTAGCCACGAGAGTCTTACCCTCACCAGTGGCCATCTCGGCAATCTTGCCGCTGTGGAGCACCACACCACCGATAATCTGCACATCATAGTGGACCATATCCCAGGTAATCTCGTTACCGCCAGCCATCCAGTGGTTCTGATAGAGGGCTTTGTCGCCCTCAATGGTGATGGAGGCGTGGGTGGCGGCGAGGTCACGGTCGTGGTCGGTGGCGGTCACCTCGACAACCTCGTTCTGAGCGAAACGCTTGGCGGTCTCCTTGACGACGGCGAAAGCCTCGGGAAGGATATCGTCGAGGACCTCCTGGGTCTTGTCGTAGCTCTGCTTCTCCAGTTCGTCGATACGTTTATAGAGAGATTCCTTCTCGTCGACAGGCATATCGTATTCTTCCTCGATACGCTTGCGCATAGCGGCGAGCTCGGTCTCCTCTGTCTCGATGGTTTTAGCAATACGCTCCTTGAACTCGATGGTTTTGGCGCGGAGCTGGTCGTTGGTGAGTTTCTCTATCTCGGGGTACACTGCCAGCGTGGCGTCGAGGAACGGACGCACCACCTTAAGGTCGCGCTGACTCTTGTTTCCGAACAGTTTGGTTAGAAAATTGGCCATATACTTTTTATATTTTTTCTTATATAATACTATTGTTCAAACCCTTATCTGCTTTTGGGCTAACATAAAAACAGACAAAGATACAACTTTTTCCCAAAACGACAAAAATATATTTCAATCACACTTCGCCTTCCACCTACCAGACATAAAATGCGGCATCACCGTCCCCCGTACCCTCCAAGCCCCTGCGGGACGACACCCATCCCCCTATTGCCTACCCCACAAAATCAATCTTGCGGCAGGTACCTATCCCTATGGTTCACACCTATCATCTCCGACCCCCGTCGGCGATGGTATGGTGTTGGTACGGAGATGGTACGGTGTTGATACGGTGTTGGTATCTTCTCGCTACTGATTATCAGCACATTATAAGTTCGCAAAAACAGTAAAACACACATAAACAGAGAATTACATGTGTTTTCATACTTGTAACTTATTGATTTCCAAATATCACCTGATTACCTGCGGATACGCAAAGAGCCGCCCCGTGGTGGGCGGCTTTAGCTTCATTTATCCACTCAAGTTAAAGTGGGTCAGCCTTGTCCCGTCCTTGCAAAAAAATGGAGTCTCTTTTCAGAAACTCCTTTTTTATCTATCTACCATATTCATATATGGTGTCTGATGGCAGATCTATCCAATCGTTCCAGTAGACAACCGTACGGCTTTTGTCCAGTTGCACCTGCGGCCACAAACCGTTAACAGTTCGCAGGTCGCTAAATGCGCCAACTGTTTCAATGTCCTCAGCCACGTTGTAAATGACCTTCTTTCCGTCGTCAAACAACACGGAAAGCTGGTAACCGTCCATGGGAACAACCGTTTTTATGCGAGGCAGCGTATTCATTTCAGCGGAGGCAGTTGTTATTTACCCCTCATATATTCCTTGGCGTACTCCACGTAGTGGGCCGCATTGTCGGTTTGTCCTGGACGGGTGGGCTTGATGTACTTGGCCGGCACACCACCCCAGATCTCATGAGGCGGAATCTTTGTACCCTGCAGCACAAGGGCTCCTGCGGCAACGATAGCCCCCTCCCCTACCTCGCAGTCGTCGAGCAACGTGGCTCCCATGCCGATGAGGGCACCGTCGTGGATGGTGCAGGCGTGGACGGTGACATTGTGGCCGATGGTGACATCGTTGCCGATATGCGTGGGACCGGTGTCGTGGGTCACATGGACACAGGAACCGTCCTGCACATTGGAGCGGTCGCCGATGGTGATGGGCGCCACATCGCCACGCACCACAGCGTTGAACCACACCGAACACTGGTCACCCAGCGTCACATCGCCCACAAGGGTGGCGTTCTCGCTGAAGTAGCAATCCTTCCCCCATCGGGGCGAGCGCCCTTTATATGATTTGATAAGTGCCATGATTAACAAGTTTAGAGTTAATAGATTAGAGATAATAGATAAGGTGGGTTCTATTTATTTACTTTTCAGTCGCCAAAACAGACAGGACTCATTAGTCTGCCAGACAACCGTTGTTTAACATTCGGTTTACGAGTGCAAAGATACGACTATTTTTTCATTTGACAATAAACTTTTTGCCATAATTTTGCGGGGGGGGTATCGGAGTCATGTGCTGGGGACTTGAGAACAACTACCATTATGGCCGTTGGCTGTTAGCTGGCAGCACGGAATAAATGATGAGTGATTACAAACATTGCATTCATCCTCGCGGCTGGAGGCTGCGGCGGTAGTCGCTGGGCGACTGGCCGAGGTGCTTGGTGCAATAGCGGTATTTTGAGTGTGTGGGCAATAAAAAAGGAATTGTGCAGTTATAAAGAAAAACTTAAATACTTGGGCAACTGTACCGTTGGCCGATATTTGATTATAAATCTATATGTACAACTTAAATTATAAGGTGACGACGAGCACCTGCGACAGCGAGGGACGCCTGAAGCTCTACTCGGCCCTCCAGATGATGCAGGACTGCTCCGAGATGTGGATCGACTCGGTGCCAATGGTGAAGCAGTATTTCGCCGAGCAGAATATGGCGCAGCTGCTGGCTACGCGGCAGGTGGAGGTGGTACGTGTGCCGGAATTCAAGGAGGAGCTGACGGTGACGACCTCTGTCTATGAGGTGAAGCCTATGTTCGGCTTCCGTAACACTTTCATCTACGATGCCGACGGGAGGCCTTGCTACAAGACGTGGAGCATGGGGGCTTTCGTCGACAAGGCTGCCGGCAAGCTGAAGCGCGTCGACGACGCCACCATCGCCTCGATGGCATTGGAATCACGGCTTGAGATGAACTACAAAGACCGCCGCATCATCCTGCCCAAAGAGGGTGGCGAAGTGCTTGAGCCGGTACGCGTGCTGCGCGCCGACATCGACTACAACCGGCACATGAACAACGCCAACTATGTGCGTGTGGCGATGGAGCTCCTTCCGGAAGGCTTCGATGTCAAGGGCTTGCGGGTCGAATACCGCGTCGCTGCCAAGTTCGGCGACGTGCTTGTCCCTACGCTTTACCGTATCGACGGAGGCCTCATCGTCGCGCTGTCCGTCGGCAACGAGACGAGCGCAATCATAGAATTCACATAAGGTTACGCCTGCCGGCAGTGTTACCCTCGCGGCTGGAGGCTGCGGCGGTAGTCGCTGGGCGATTGGCCGAGGTGCTTGGTGCAGTAGCGGCTGAAGTAGCTCAGCGAGGTGAAGTTCATCCGGTCGGCTATCTGCGTGAGCGACAGGCGTTCGTTGTTGAGGTATTTCTTCAGGATGGGCACCGTGGCGCGGTCGATGAAGCTGCTGACGCTGTGACCTGTGACGCGCTTGACGGTGGCGGAGAGGTATTTTGTCGAAACATTCAGCCGCTCGGCATAGTAGCTCACGTCGCGCTCGGTGCGGCTGATGCCGGTGGCGAGCAGGTCGGTGAGCTGGCGGACGATGATGGCGGTGCGGTCGCTATGGGTGTCGGTGGCGTCGCGGCGGGCGTGGAGTTCGAAGATGTCGTACATCATCGTCAGGCAGAGGCTCCCCATCATCTCGCGGTAGAAGAGCAGGTGGCGGTCGTCGAGGCGGTCGCGCAGCCGGTGGAAGTCCTCCAGCAGGATTTCCGCCTGGCGGTCGTCGACCTTGATGATGGGGTTCTGGTTGAGGCTGATGCTGCCCCCGATACTATAGTTATTCGACGGCAGTAGGCTATGCAGGTACTTCTCGTCGGCGGCGAACCACTCCACCTCCATCCCGGGTGCCGCAGCAAGGTTCTTCGCTCGTGTGGGGTTCGGCATCACTACCATGTCGTTCTTCACAATGTGGTAGCACCGCTCGTTGAACACGAAGCTCCCCTCCCCCGCCGTGCACAGCAGGTGCATGCAGGTGTGTCCCAGCTCCGGCGCATTCATCGCCAGAAAATCCGTCGAGTATAGAAAGTCAATCTTCATTTTTCAATCACTTCCCAAAGGCCAACTTTATCAGGCTCGATACGGTGAATAATACCACCTTCTTTTAATATCTCCTAATATTCCAATAGAAGCCATCCTCAGTTATACCGCACACTTTGGCTAGCTCACTTTGTGTAATATATGGGTTATTTATTATAGTTGTTAGAATCTTTTCCGTAGTTTTTCCCGTAGTTTTCTCCGTAGTTTTTCCGTACTACTTTCTGGTCCACTTTTTGGTCCATTTTTTGAACCACTTTCTGCACCACTTGCCTGGTCAATTTGAGCGCTGAGATATGTTTTTGTTCCAGTATTTACCAGTAGCCTTCATTTACATACTCATTTATGTACTCACTTACATACTCATTTACGTACTCATTCCCCCCTTTTGTATACGTGTAAAAAAACAAACTCTCTTTTAAATCTCGTAATAGGTTATAGTACTTAAATGATGCATTTAAAGGTAATTGTCGTTTAAATACTGCATTTTTTGTTTAAATCTCATGACCAAAACCCATTTCTTTTCCTCGTTCACCATTATCACATTGTGAGTTCTGTCATAGTTTTTGTTTTATTATCTCCCATTCGCCATTCTTGCGCCCACCTTTACGTCTTAGTATGCCAATCTTTTTCAGTTGGGCAATATCGTTCTGAATGGTTCTTTCTGTCACAGATTCTTTTTCTGGCATTTTTCCCGAAATCTTTTCCGAAATTGCCTTTGCTGATATAGTGGAATCAAGATGTATTAATTCAAGGATATTCACTTGACGTTCAGATAGCTCAACCTTAAGTTCTTTTGCGAAATCTTTTGCGAAATCTTTTACGAAATCTTTTGCGAAATCCGCCACCGTCAACGTGAGCTTCACTTGCATCAGCTCTGGCTGTTCTACCAGTTCCGGCTTCAGCCAGTGTTTCTCGTTCCATGCACTCAATATCAGCGGAAATCCCGAACCGAGGTTCTCTCCAAATCCAATCATTCTCAGCATTGTCTGGATATGCTGGTTTCTGGCTTTCGACTCTCCCCCGTCGTAGATCTGTTCCACGGGCAGCTTCAGCAAGCCCGGGTTGGTGAACACAAAGCGGTTGTCATATTTCTCCACCTTCAAGATGCCGTTCAGCATCAGGTCGGCGTGGATGACTGCATTCGTCATTGCCTCGCGCACAGCCTTGTGCTGGGGTGTGTCATCGTCGCGTTCCACACCATCCATCTTGAACGGACGCGGCAAATTGCGCAGCAACTTGGGCAGCACCATTGTGATGAAGTTGAACAAGTTATTTTCCCAAGTTCCGTCGTAGGTCAGACGGTCGCTGTAGCGCTGGTCGCCCACCAACCCCGACTTGTCAATATAATCCATCCGCAGGTTATCGAAACGCTCACGGATAGGCAACCCTTTGCCGAACATCAGCAATCCCGCCATTGTAAGGCATTCGCTGCCGTCCTTGCGGTCGACGTGATAGCCACCCAGCTCCTTCAAAAACGATTTGTGGTCGAGACTGTTGAACACATGTTGCGGGTAGCGGCTGCTGAACCTGTTGCGATAGGCCTCCAGCGACGGTAGGTCAATATCATCCATTGTGTAGTATTCCAACAGCATCCCGTCGTTGCCCGACTCATTGGCGTCGCGCATCATCATCCTCACCTCATGCTCGGCACAATGATAGTCGCCCTCGTGGTTGCGCTTGTAGGTGCCGCGAAGCGGGTTATTGTTGATAAACACCGGGCGAATCATATAGTCGGCACGTGGCACCTGAATAGCCACCACCATCTTCCCCTCCATATCAACAGCCTCCACGTCCTCGTCCCTCAGCAGGTTCACGTTCACCTTCTCCGGATTGTTTACGATATTCCAGAAGTCCTTGCGGATTTTTGCCGCATCTTTTACGCCAGTAATAGTAAAGCGTTTGCTGAGGTCCTTCTCCTTCAAGTCCTCATCGACGCCCAGCAGGATAAGTCCACCGTTTGTATTGGCAAAAGCCGAGTAGGTGCCCCAAATCGACTTTGGTACATCCTTCTCAGCCAGTTTTGCCTCCAAGGTGACCCGTTCACCCTTCAGTATCTGTTGTTTTATATCATCTATTGTAATCATATCTCTATAACGTCATTATACTTTACTTTTTTTTCCATCTTTGCTCCTGTCTATATAGTATGAGATAATCGAAAATGATACATTTTTTTTCGTCAAACCATCACTTTTTCCATACTTCTGTGTCTACTTTTTCTGGTGCAACAAGGTCGTTGGTCAGTTCTCGTTTGAATTCTATGCGGTTGGTCTCAGTCATATTTGATTATCTTTGCTATTATTTCTTGTCACTTTTGTCTAATTAAATTGTCACAATAATTGTCTTTAGATTATTATGATTACAATTTGTGAGGCAGGGGAAACTGGTATATGCGGTTTATTACTCTTCTTTTTCATCGCTAGCATGTCCTTTTCTGATTCGTTCTTCCAGAAGTTCTTGAGCAAATCTAAAGTCTGTAATGTCGCTTGATACGATTTCAACCATAAGATTCTTCCACTCTTCAGCATCTAGTTCAGCCCGTTCGACCTGTTGTATCACCTCTTCTCGTAGCCGCATTTCAGCCAATTCTTTTGGGGAGAACATTACTTCTGGCGGGCCGTACATCAACGGACAGTTTTCATCTATTATTTCCTCCAATATACGATGTGCCTCTTCAATAGGCTTGAGGGCTTTCAAAAGTTCTTTATTGTCGGTGTTAGAACAATTGACCTCCGAAATATATGAGCTTAAAGCCTCAACTATCTGGCAAACACAATCGAATTCTTTCGTAGTTAGTTTGTTGTCATTCATATCTTGCTTCATTGGAGTTTGTTGTCATTTGTTTTATTTATTTCATCTCCTACATGTACAATGGTCTATGATGGGAGGGGAAGACCGTTTCGTCGTCGGTGATGGCGTCCAACCAGATGTCGGTTGTAATGTCGATTTGGGCATTGCTGAGGTCGGCGCCAGAGAAATCGGCACCAGCCACCTCGCAGCATTTTATTTCTGCATTGCTCAAATCGGCATTGCGTAGGTTGGCACCAGTAAGGTTGCAGAATCCAATATAGGCGTCGGAGAGGTTGGCACCTTCAAGGTTGGCATTGCTCAAGTCCAACTCATCAAGGTATGCCGTGCTGAGGTCATCCGTGCAGCCTTGTTCCTCACCAAGTCGGGCGATTACCTCTCCCTGCATGTTCCTGATGACAACCGGATGGTTTGGATCGCTATCCTCTTCAGGCAACTCGCCCAATATCATTCCCATGATTTCGCAGCCACAATAGTTGCTGTATTGCATATTAGCACCCCTGAAGTCGGTTTCCCGCATATTGGCAGAATAGAGGTCGGCCTCACTTAGGTCTGCTCCTTTGAATGAGGCATGATCCAAATTGGCATAAGAGAAATTTGCTTTTTTCAAACTGGCATAGTCGAAATTGGCATACGAAAGGTCTCTCCCTGCAAAATTGGAGCCATCGAGATTCTTGCCCGCGAAGTCCAACGAGAAGTCCTTTCGATTGTCGAGCATAACGAATGCGCCTTTAGCGGCAGTCGCTATCCTAGAGTCCGCTATCTCCTTCTGCACTTCCTCTGTCTGGAGAGCCTTCTGTCGCTCTTGGTTTGCATCAATGTTTATATTGTAGTGTGTCGAGCTTGGATGATCTTTCTTATAGACCCAATAAACCACAAGGAACGCGACAATGAGGGCTCCGAATCCACCTACGGGTGTTCCGACTTTAGACAAAAGGATAAAAGCAAGTTCGTTCATTCGTTCTCGTATTCTTCTTTGGTAATGGTTGTATTGGGGTCAACGGTGAGGACTTCGTCGTAGGTGAGGCCGTAGAGGTGATAGACGCGGAGGTCGATTTCGTGGTCGGTGGCAGCGATTTGGTCGGTAAGCTGGTGGCAAACGTCGGCATACTGGCGGAAGTAGTCTTCCCATTCGTCCTGTTGGGTCAGGGTGAGTTTGATTTTCTGCTTCTTCAGCTCTGCCGCAAAGCCAGCGAAGTCCATCTGATCGAATGTCTGTAGGGCTGTCGTAATCTTCACTCCTTCGATGTTCTCCGTCAAGCGACGCAGGAAACGACTACGTTTCTCTTGAAGTTGCTGGTTGAGGGAAAGCATTGTGTCGGCATAGGCGGAAAGATATTTGTCATCACAATTGATAATTGGGGTTTGTCCAAAATATTTCCATATTAACTGATAGCCTCCTTGAATTTGTGAACAAAACTTAGTTATCAGCCACCAACCCATTCGGGAGTTGAGAACTGCTAACAGGACTTTGCTTTCGGTTGGAATAACCCACATGGAATCGTTACAATATAATCCATTTAGGTCATATACAAAACATGGTTTGACTTGAAATTTCTGATACATAATCTTCGGCTTGTCGAATATCTCATAGTAATCGCAAGCCCTAAGTTCCCACCAATAATCACCTTTGTCTGTCCTCTTTCTGCCCTTTTCGGCAAATGGTTCTAACCATGATGCTATTGATGGATATTGGGATTTCAAGTAGTTCCACGCTTCATTTTCGTTCTCAAAAGATTGTTTTCCTCGCGTCCATCCTTTTGCAAATAGTATAAGATAACTTGATGCTTCAGCTTTACCGTATGGGGTTATGTTACGGCCTTGAAGAAATGGGAATATATGCTCTTTGGCATGCTCGTCCTCTTCTATAATTGTTTGGTATGTCTTTGAATCAATAAGGAATGCCTCAGACAACCCAGTTAGTACACCACGATATGCTTCGCCTCCTATATACTCTTTTAATGTTTGGTTATTATTTGTTAGCCTTTCAATAAGAGCCTTATCCTTTTGAGAAGAAATAACCCAAGTGTTGCTGCTGAATTGAGAGATGTCGAAGAACTCCTCTGTTGTGGCAACATTCTGGTTAAAGTCATTTGCGTTGGCTGCATTTAGCACCGAAACAGATAGCTGCTTACCGGGAGTATCATTCCTTCCAATAAAAATACAAGGATAAGTGGTAGCACCCTCAAATATTTGAATGTCTCCAAAATCAATGAGTTTATCTAAGTGTTTGTCCAAGAAGTAACTTCTCAACCCCACTCCATATCCAGCTTGTAGCCATTTGTTTGGCATAATATAAGACGCCATCCCCCCTGTTTTGGCTAATTGGAAGGCTTTTTCTACAAAAATACAATATAAGTCCCCACGTTTGTTATATGTTCTGTATCCAATCTGTTCTAATTGAATGGAAGTTTCTGGGATGCTCTCTAAATGCACATACGGCGGATTACCAATCACTACATCAAAACCGCCTTTCTCAAAAACTTGAGGGAACTCTTTCTGCCAGTCGAAGGCTTTGTCTCCTGCAACGGCGGGGTCGCTGACAAGGGAGTTGCCGCACTTAATGTTCTTGTTAAGCGTGTTGAGTTTGCGTCGAGGTTTGGCGGTACGCAACCAGAGAGCCAGCTGTGCTATCTCGACACTCTCTTCGTTGATATCTACGCCGTAGAGGTTGTTCTCCAGGATGCTGTTCTCAATTCCTTGGAAGACGATGGCGTCGCCCGTAACTTTCGCCTGCATCTCGTCGATAAGGGAATGCTCTGCCATAAGGAACTGCAGGGCGGCGTTGAGGAAGGCGCCGCTGCCGCAGGCAGGGTCGAGGATGGTGAGTTGCAGCAGCCACTCACGGTATTGATTCAGTTTATCAAGTAGCTTCAGCTTGGTTTGTTTCTGGCGGTTCTTATCGGCGAAATACTCTTCCTCGACGATGCCCAACTCGCTCTTCTTCTCGGCACAGAGGCGGCCGACCGTGTTTTCGACGATATACTTGGTGATATACTGCGGTGTGTAGAATACGCCGTCCTGCTTGCGCTTGGAGGTTTTCGGGGTCTCGCCGCTGCTGATCTGTTGGCTCACTTCCTCGATTTCCGACAGCGAGTTCTCGAAGATATGGCCGAGAATATTTACGTCCACCTCGCTCTCGAAGTCGTAGGTGGAGAGGCGGCGGGTGTGTTCCACCAGCGGCTCGTCGCTGATGACGATATTATCCAGCACCTCGTCGGGCTTGAAGAGACCTCCATTGTATGCGAATATGTCGTACTTCTTGCCCTGAAAGCCGGTGTTCATATAGCCGAAGTACTTCTTTATGCGGTCATAAAGAGGTACGTACGCATCCAAATCCCTCAACTTCTCCCATTGGTCAATAATCTGAATCATCGAGTTTGGCGGCAACAGTCCTCCGTCTTCGGCAAAGAAGATGAAGAGCAAGCGGTCTAGTAGTTTCTGTGTCTTCTTGAAGAGCAAAAGCTGCCACGCTTTCTCGTCTGTTGCCCAAGCGTTACCTTCTTGGTAAGGGTTACGGGCAATGATGTCGGCAAAGAGGACGCGTTTGAATTGCGAATAGTCTTTGTAGAGGGCTTTTGTGATTTGGTCTTCGTTGGACACCGACTCTTGTTTCATCGTGCAAGCCACACCTCGTTGCACTTGTGGCCATGCAAGGCAGAGATACAGCTCGCTGAACTCTTGCTCTGAAATATGGAAAAGGTTCCACTCGCGATACTCGACAGCATTGTCGATATAGAGGCGCAGTTTCTCGAAGTTGGAGATGACTACCAGACGGGCATCGGGATGCTGACTCTTGTAATTGAAAGCTTGTGCTTCGACTTTTGATAGGTCGGTGGTCTTATGGTCTTTCAGTTCGATAACGCCTATGACTTTTCCGTCCTGCAGTATGGCGCCGTCGGCTTTCTTGGCGTCGGTCTCGTTTTTCTGTTCGGTGATGAGGTTGTATTCGGGCGACGGGTTGAGAGTGTAGCCAAATACCTTGACAAAAAGCTCGCGCAGGAAACCTTCCTGGAACTGTTCCTCCTTGGATTGGAGTATATTTTGCTGCACCTCCGTGTTGAGGAAATAGCTTTTATATTGTGCCCACGCACGTTGCAGGCATTCTGGTTCAAGCAGCGCAAGGTATTTCTTGATTATGTTCTTTTGGAAAAGCATAGCAATATTTTTAGATTGCAAAGATACGCATTTTTTCTTGAATGGCAAAATTTAATTAAATGCGGGAATGCGTGAATGTGGGAATGTGGTAATAATTCACTTTTGTTCTTATTGTGAAAATATTAATGCTTTTTGTGAAATAGAGATATGGGAAAATAGTTGTAATTTTGCAACATCGAACGAAACGGTCAAGAATTGAATAATAAACAATAATACAAATACTTATGCAAGAAATTACATTGTCAAACGGAGTGAAAATGCCCCTGCTGGGTTATGGCGTCTTCCAAGTGTCGCCCGCTGAGTGCGAGCGTTGTGTCAGCGATGCGCTGAGCGTCGGCTACCGGCTGATAGACACGGCACAAGCGTATGCCAACGAAGAGGGCGTGGGTAATGCCTGGCGCAAAAGTGGCCTGAAACGCGAGGAGCTTTTCCTCGTGACAAAGGTGTGGATAGCGAACAACGGAGAGGAAAAGGCAGCCAAGAGCATCGACGAGAGCCTGCGCAAGTTGCAGACGGATTACATCGACCTGCTGCTCATCCATCAGGCGTACGGCGACGTGTTCGGCACGTGGCGGGCGATGGAGAAAGCCTATCACGACGGCAAGGTGCGCGCCATCGGAGTGAGCAACTTCCAGTCGGGCCGTTTCTTCGACTTCGCCCACTATGTGGATGTAAAGCCGATGGTGAACCAGCTGCAATGCAACACCCTCATACAGCAGACAGCCATCGAGCCGATACTTGCAGAATTCGGCACACGTATGATGGCTTGGGGGCCGCTCGGCGGACAAGGGGTCGATGGCATCGTGAAGAGTGAAGAGCTTGCTGCCATAGGTGCCAAGTATGGCAAAAGTGCCGCTCAGGTGGCCCTCCGGTGGCTGACCAAGCGTGGTGTTGTGGCCATCCCCAAGTCCAGTCACAAAGAACGTATGGCGCAGAATTTCGACATCTTCGACTTCACCCTGACCGTCGACGATATGGCCGCCGTCGCCAAGCTCAACCAGCACGACACGGGCACCATCGACTTCGGCGACCCGCAGTTTGTGAAGTATTTGATAGAGAATTACGGATAAAAACAATAACCCAATACCAATAACAATGAGAAGAATCGCATTATTTGCCGCTGCGGCGATGGTTGCCCTTACCGCCATGACCGCTTGCAAGAGCGGAACGAGAGAGAAGGCTGCGGCCGAGCCTCCATTTGCGGACACCATCCCTATCTGTTTTGAAACCGATTGGGGGCACACAGGTGCTGGCGGAATATTCTGTAGTGTCGAAATAAATGGGGTGAAGGTTGACACCGTTCTTGTTGACAATGGTTGCTACCGCTCTGACATCGACCCCGATTTGGCCGCAAAACTGGATTTCACTTATAGGGTTTATCGAACCGACACACTGCGGGCTAAACGTGGCTCAGAGGATTTGGCGGACATCGCGCGTTATAGCGTGGTGACGGACAGCCTTTGTTATAAAATCGGGCATACATCATTTCGACTGGACACAATAGACATCAATAAATGGGCCGCACTGATGTACAGCATGCCCTCTTTGGGTGCAACAATAGGTCGTGATGTCTTTGAAAAATATGTCGTGGAGATTGACCTCCAGCGGCATTTTATGGTCTTGAGCAATCATCTCCCAGCATCGATAGGCCAATATAAGGCAATCCCTATGGAATTTACTAATCAGCAAGGCGTCCCTCGATTCAGGTGTGTCCAGACCGATGGGTTCAGGCTAAAAGACGGGGCACCCTGCACAGCACGGGTATTCCTGGATTTGGGGAATGCGGCTGGAACAGTTTTCGATTCTGCTTTTTTGAATCGTGTTGACCAGCATTTTAGCCAAATAGACACCAGTTCACTTGCATGGCTGATTCTTTCACAGATTGGTTCCGCCGTCGACAGCATGAATTTCCCAATTGAACTCATGGATGACAACCACCGTGTTGTGGCGAAAATACCAGGGAGTATGATGGATTTGTCCTTTTTAAATTCCGACATTCTTCTCGGCACCGACTTCTTCCGCCACTTCAACGTCATTTTCGACTACAAGAACAATATGCTATATCTGAAGCACAACGAATGAGGGCGTGACTCAACTGCAATAAGAAAGCCGAGACCACCAGCTGGCCTCGGCTTTCGTCATTGCGGTGATTTGTGAAAGAATTGGCGTAAAATGTGAAACTGCCGTGTGGCGGAATGTTCGTATCTTTGCAGTCGGAAACTGGTGAGGGTGAATGTGCGGAATATATTTAGTCATCAACGATTTACAAGAATATCAACCCCAAATGGAACTACCGATATGAGCGCAAAACACATTTTCACCACCCTCGCGGCCTTTGCACTCTTCCTGGCCTCGTCGGGCTGCAATGCACAAAACAAGCAAGAGAATACTAACCAAATAACGCAATCAAACAATAACACAATGAACAAGATAGTCATTTTCTTCTCCCACGCGGGCGACAACTATAGCGTGGGCAACATCGAAGTCGGCAACACCAAGATTGTGGCCGACTATATCAGCGAAATCACCGGCGCCGACCAATATGAGATCGTCACCCACAAGTACGACGGTATGGCCTATATGCCGCTTATTGACTTGGCCAAGAAAGAGGCCAACAAGGGCGAGCTGCCGCCCTACGAGGGTGCTGCCCCCGACCTCAGCCGGTACGACACCGTCTTCATCGGTGGCCCCGTGTGGTGGGGCACCTATTAATGACGTTCGCTCCACTCCGGTCGCGCACATCCCGCAGGTGATGTTCACCCTCTTCAAGGACATCGACCTCGCAGGCAAGACCGTCATCCCCTTCACCACCCACGAGGGCAGCGGCCTGGCCAACTGTGTCAGCGACATGAAGAAAGCCTTCCCCAAAGCCAACGTAACCAAAGGCTTCTCCATCTATGGGCATGAGGTCCGCACGGGCAAAGCCAAAGTGGAGAAATGGCTGAAGAGCCTGTAAAGCGCATTGGGAAGGCCTCCCCTGCCGGACAATCAACCATCTCCTATCTCTAGTGGGGGGCTGACACCGGAGTCAGTCCCCATTGCTTTTATCTTTCATCAAAAGCAATATTTTACCAGGTAAAGCGTTATTCATACTGAAAAATATAAATAATATGAATAAACCTAACATTGTCCCTCCGTCAAAAGTGGATGACAAGGGTATACGGGGTGGATTTTGGAAACAATTCGGCATGCTGGTATTGGGCACCACAGTGTCGCTGGTGCTCACCTTTGGCACAGCACAAGTCATCGAAAAGAAACAGCGCGCCAACGACCGCCGTCTGACGGCCTTGATGGTGATGAGCAACATCGAATCCTTCGCACAGCAACTGGACACCGCATGGATTCAGGCGGCAAGCGCCGACACCGCCGTTGCCTGGCTGCTGAACATACCGGAAGATTCATTAGACGAAATGACTCTGTCTGAGCTGTTGCCCATCATTACAAAAGCCAAGAGTATCGGATTTATAATCTACGACAAAACCACTGAGAGTATATTCTCCAACAACATTGACACCTGGAAAAATATGGGCAACTTTCAATTCATCGACATCGTCGGCACCTGCTTCTCAACGATGCGACTATGCGAAGAAAAATGGAATGGCCATGAGAATGTGCTAACTGCCACTTTCAGTGAGATAGCTGCCCATCCCGACCAATACACCGGCAAGACGACAAGTGCCAAGATTGCCCGCGACCCGGGTTTCCGCCAGAAACTACTAATGATTCACAGTCTGCGCAAATGGACTTGTTACCAGGCCAAATTTCTGCGCTATTGCAACCGGAAAAACATGGTAATCATAGGCATCACCGAGCAGGAATTGAAGGACTTTATGGAGAAACGCCAACAAGAAATCGTTATCGACCAGCCGGAACCGATCTACAGCGAAATCACCATCCCCAAAGTCGACCCCGACAGTCTGACTCACTACTAGTCAAACCTTATAACTATCAGTCACACCTCATAACAAAAGCAAGATGAGCGACATACCCACAGGAAAGACTTACGTCGGCAGCGACGAACTCTACAAGGAGGTGCAACGCACGATGCAGCTGGCGGCCTATATGAACACCAGCTGGCGGCCCGAGGCCGAGGTGCGCGACTACCTGCGTAAAATCACCGGACGCCACATCGACGACACCGTGCGCGTCTTCACACCGCTGCACATCAACTACGGCCCCGGAGTGAGTTTCGGGCGCGACTGCTTCCTCAACTTCGGCTGCACGCTCCTCGCCCTCGGCGGCATCACCATCGGCGACGGCGCCTTCATCGGCCCCCACTGTGTGCTGGCCACCGAGTACCATCCCGAGGACCCCGCCACACGCCATACACTGCTCACCAAGCCCATCGTCATCGGCCGCAACGCCTGGCTGGGCGCCGACGTCAAGGTGCTGGCCGGTGTCACCATCGGCGAGAACGCCATCGTCGCCGCCGGCAGTGTGGTCACCAAGGATGTCCCCGCCAACACGGTGGTAGCTGGAAGTCCTGCCAAGGTGATTCGCGAAATCAATCAAAAAACCGCTCATATAAACTAACTATTCTATGACAATCAAAGAAATCGACGTCAAGAGTGTGATGACCAAGTCGAACCTGCCGGTCAGCGACTTCTCGGTCAATACGTATGTGGGATGCGCCCACGCCTGCAAGTACTGCTACGCCTCGTTCATGAAACGTTTCACCAACCACCCCGAGCCGTGGGGCGACTTCATTGACGTGAAGCTGTGGCCCGACATCAAGAACGCCAAGCGCTATGTCGGCAAGGAGGCTTTTCTCGGCTCGGTGACCGACTGCTACCAGCCCTGCGAGGCCAAATACAAGCGCACCCGCGCCCTGCTGGAACAGCTTCAAGGCAGCGGCATACGCATCAGCATCGCCACCAAGAGCGACCTCGTGCTGCGCGACCTCGACCTGATAAAGACATTCCCCGGCGCCCGCGTCAGTTGGAGCATCAACACCCTCGACGATGAATTCCGTCGCGAGATGGACCGCGGCGTGAGCATTGAACGCCGTTTGGAGGCCATGCGCCAGTTCTACGAGGCCGGCATCGACACCACCTGCTTCATCTCGCCCATCTTCCCCGGCATCACCGACGTGGAGGCCATCATCGAACGCGCCAAGGGTCAGTGTAACCTCGTGTGGCTGGAGAATCTCAACCTGCGCGGCGACTACAAAGGGCGCATACTGCAGTGGGTGCATGAACACCATCCCAGGCTCGACACCCTCTACCACGACATCTACACCCGCAAAGACCGCACCTACTGGCACGAACTCAACGCCGACCTGAGCCACTTCTGCGCCGACCGCGGCCTACGCTACGTACGCAACGACGACACCACCCACGCCCGCCACGGCGAGCCCCCGGTGGTGGTCAACTACTTCTACCACGAAGAGATAATCCCCTCGGCCCGCAAAGAGTAGCTGCGCCAAACCCGCATCTGTTGCTGAGCGTTCGGCCAAAGGAGCAGAACAACCATGTAATCCCTAAATCAAATGAAAAAGACCTTATTAGCGGCCATGCTGCTCGGCGCTGTGCTGACAGCGTGCCACCAGACGACAACAAACGAACAAAAAGAAACGACTATGACAAAATTGGAACTGACTCAAGAGTGGGACAAGGTGTTCCCGCTGAGCGAGAAGGTGAACCACCGCAAGGTGACGTTTGAGACGCAGTATGGGCTGACGCTGGCCGCCGACCTCTACACGCCCAAGGATGCCCAGGGCAAGCTGGCGGCCATCGCCGTGAGCGGTCCCTTCGGCGCCGTCAAGGAGCAAAGCAGCGGGCTCTACGCCATGCGGATGGCAGAGCGAGGCTTCGTGGCGCTGGCCTTCGACCCGTCGTACACCGGCGAAAGTAGCGGAGAACCCCGCCGCACGGCATCGCCCGACATCAATACAGAGGACTTCATGGCCGCCGTCGACTTCCTCTCCAGGTTGGACAATGTCGACCCCGAGCGCATCGGCATCATCGGCATCTGTGGTTGGGGAGGCATCGCCCTCAATGCTGCCGCTGCCGACACCCGCATCAAGGCCACCGTGGCCAGCACGATGTACGATATGAGCCGCATCAGCGGCAATGGCTACTACGACAGCGAGAACAAGGAGGAGTCGCGCCACGCTGCCCGCGAAGCGATGGGCAAACAGCGTTTGAGCGACCCCACGGCGATGGCCGGCGGTGTCATCGACCCGCTGCCCGAGGATGCCCCACAGTTCGTCAAAGACTATCACGCCTACTACAAGACCCCACGTGGCTACCACGCCCGCAGCGGCAACAGCAACGACGGCTGGCGCGTTATCGGCACCCAGGCCTACGCCAATGCACGATTCCTCTACTACATCAACGAGATACGCTCCGCCGTCCTCGTGATGCACGGCGCCGAGGCCCATTCGCGCTACTTTGGCGAGGCCGCCTACCACTATATGGTGGAAGGAAAAGCCGAAGGCTACAACTTCATTGGCAAACCAAATCCCAATCCCGACAACAAGCAGCTGCTCATCATCCCCGGCGCCACCCACTGCGACCTCTACGACGGTGGAGAGAATAACTATATCCCTTGGGACACGTTAGCGGCGTTTTTCGGGAAGAATCTGTAGCTTTTTTAATACAGATAATCCGTAAAATCATGATAAAAAACAGGCCCAACCCCAACGAGGCTTTTCCGAACCCCAACATTCCAAGCCTCTGCTTCATCAAGAACGTGGTGAAGAACCCACGTATCATCATCGGTGATTACACCTATTACGATGATGTGGATGGTGCTGACCAGTTCGAGAAGCATGTCACCCATTTCTACGACTTCATCGGTGACCGACTGATTATTGGCAAGTTCTGCGCTATTGCCAAAGGTGTAGAGTTTGTCATGAATGGAGCCAACCATAGGATGGATGGCGTGACGACTTATCCGTTTTATGTCATTGGTGGCGACTGGGGAAGTGCCATTGCTCCTGTGAAAGACGAATTGCCTCTGAA
>ONBK01000029.1 GCA_900316055.1 uncultured Bacteroidales bacterium | reverse complement strand
CATATCCATGTCGATATGTACATCTTCGAGGACGACGCCCTGGGATTTCTCGTTTCCGATGCCCTGATAGCCAAGGCTCGCCAGGGTGTTGAGGTGCGTGTCATCTACGACGATGTGGGTTGTTGGAAGGTGCAGCATAGCTTCTTCGAACGCATGCGCATGGCGGGTATCGACGTGGTGCCTTTCTTGCCCGTCCACTTCCCTGTGTTCACCAGCAAGGCCAACTATCGTAACCACCGCAAAATCATAGTCATCGATGGACTGACGGGTTATATCGGAGGCATGAACATTGCCGTTCGCTATGTCAAGGGTACCACGGAACAGCCTTGGCGCGACACCATGTTAAGGCTGACGGGCGGTGCGGTATATGCCCTGCAACGTGCCTTCCTGATAGACTGGTATTTCGTGGATCGCACGCTGATTACGAAGCGTACCTACTACCCTCCCCTCGTTACAGACCAGAGCAACGAATGCTTGGCGCAGGTGGTGACCAGCGGACCCATTTCCGACTATCCGGAAATCATGCAGGGCATGGTGCGCTCCATTCTGGCTGCGCGTCGTTATATCTATATCGAGACACCTTACTTCCTGCCCAACGACCCCGTGCTCTTTGCCCTGAAGACCGCCGCCGTGGGAGGTGTCGACGTGCGCATTCTCTGTCCCCTGCATTCCGATGCCCGCTTTACCGACTGGGCCTCACGCTCTTATCTTCGTGAATTGCATCAGGCAGGAGCGCAAATCTATCTCTACAAGGCTGGATTCCTGCATTCCAAATTGATGGTGTGCGATGACTCCCTATCCTCCTGTGGTTCTGCCAATGTCGATTTCCGTTCCTTTGAGAATAATTTCGAGGCCAATGTGTTCCTCTACGACCAAGGCACCGCCCTACGTTTCAAGAAAGTGTTCCTGGACGATCAGGCACAAAGCATTCCGCTGAGTGAATTGCCTCAGCGCTTGAATCCCAAGTTCTTACAAAGATTGTGGGAAAGTCTTACCCGCCTGCTTTCTCCTTTGCTCTAAACAGTCTACGGTGCAAAATTAGAGAGAAAAAACAAAGTGCGCAATACCTAAAAACGAGTGTTTTAAGCATTGCGCACCTGCAAAGTCCTGCAAAAGCAGGTTAATCAAAAGTAGGTATAGATGGTTAAGAAACCTCCATTCCTAATGGCATCATAGCTGTTTTTTCTTAAGAGTATTAACCACTCAAGTGCCCCTAATGGATGGTGAGTGTGGCCGTAGGCAACTGGCTCTTGATGCTGAGCCGCGTGTTGCCCTTTGCCTTGCCGCTACGCACCACGAGGAGGGCGCGGCCATGCCAGGTCTTTGCACGGGGCGAGGTGGTGGGTTCTGTATCCTTTAGGTCGGCAGAGGCGAAAGCCAGGAGATGGCCGCTGCCTTTTACTGTGGCCTCGCAGTCGATGGCGGCATCAGGACAGACGTTGCCCTTGGCATCCACGACTTCGACAGTGACGAAGGCCAAGTCCTGACCGTTGGCGGCAACGACGGTGCGATCGGCAGTCAATCGTAATCTTGCAGGTTCGCCGGCTGTCTTCAATATCATATTCTTGCTGCCAGCCTCGGCGCGGAGGGTGCCTGGTTCGTAGTTCACCGTAAAGAAGGCCTTATATTCTGTCTGACGACTGACGGCCTTGGTGCCGATGACTTTGTCGTTTAGGTAGAGGCTGACCTCGGAGGCTTTTGTATAGACCTCCACGTCGATGGGCTTACCCTCCCATCCGGGCCAGTTCCACGACTCCCATGTGGGCCACACGCTCCACATCGTCGTTTTGATTTCTCCGCGATAGCCGTTAGGCTCCTTGACGGCCATATATAAATCTTGTTTGTCGCTCCACAGCATTTCGCGATAGTGACTGATGGGCTTGCGCCAGCCAGTGATATCGACGTCGCCACAGGGCGCACCGTGCCACTCGGGCTGTCCGCCCTCAATCCACGACTCACCCTCGCGCTCACCTTTATAGTAGTTACGTCCTATGCCGCTCTCGCCCAGATAGTCGAGGCCCGTCCACACGATGTCGCCCACGACGTAGGGGTTGTCGTAGGATACAGCCCAGTTGCGGAAGGCATCGCGCGGATAGCTCTCCGTCTGCCACATCACGCGCTTGGGGTCGCGCTCATGGTCGCTGGCGTGCTTGAATATCATGTAGTTGTAGCCCACCACGTCGAGCACCTCGGCATGCGGGTCGTAAATCTCCCAGTCGCGGTCCCAGGCACAGAGGGCCTCCGTCACGGGGCGCGTCGTGTCCAGTTCGTGGATGGCCTTCTTCATCTGCCGAGCTGTATAGACCACGCGGATGTCTTTGCGCTCGATGACCTCATTGCCGATGCTCCACGAGATGACGCTGGGGTGGTTGCGGTCGCGCAGCACCATGGCATGAATGTCCTCACGATAGCAGGAGTCGATAACGGTCGAGTAGTCGTAGGGATTCTTCTGTGTGCGCCAGCCGTCGAAAGCCTCGTCAATCACCAGCATACCTATTGAGTCGCAGGCATCGAGGAAGGCTCGCGTCGTGGGGTTGTGCGAGGTGCGGATAAGGTTGAAGCCAGCCTCCTTCATCTGGCGCACCTTACGGATCTCGGCAGCGTCGAAGGCCATTGCGCCAAGCACGCCGTCGTCGTGGTGGACGCAGGCGCCATTGATGAGCACTTTTTGTCCGTTGAGCACGAAACCATTCTCAGCATCGAACGAGAACGTGCGGATGCCGTACTTTGCCGTCTGCTGGTCGATAGTGGCTCCTGCTTCTTTCAACTCCACTTTCGCCTCATAGAGCGTAGGACTCTCTGGTGACCACAACTGCGGATTCTTGATGAAGTAGGTTGAGGTGACGGTCTTCGTCTCGTGAGCTTTCACACTGACCATCTGTTGTCCGCTGCCCACAGCCACCATCGCATCCCTGTCGCTGTCAGATTCATTCGCCACCGTTACAGCTACGCGAACCTGAGCTTTGTCGACAGACACCTCAGGGGTAGTCACGAAAACACCGTTCTCGGCGATATGCAGGGCGGGCATCGTTTCGAGCCATACGTGACGGTAGATGCCAGAGCCAGAGTACCAGCGACAGTTGGGTTGAGCGCTGTTGTCCACCTTGACGACAACCTCGTTGAGTTCGTTTTTCAATTTTTCAATTTTTGAATTCTTCAATTTTAAGAATGGTGTCACATCGACGGTAAACGGCGTGTAGCCATAGTGATGCTGACCAGCCCGTTGGCCATTCACATAGACTTCGGCCTTCTGATAGACTCCCTCGAAATGGAGCTTCACCACCTCGCTATCAGGTGTTTTGAATGTCTTGCGATACTCGCCCTTGCCGGCCTCATACCATCCGCCGCCCGTGCCTGTAGCACCCTTACCCGAATAGGGTTTGGTATAGATGTCCCAGTCGTGGGGCAAGTCAACATTGATGGTCTTCCCGTTGTGAGTAAACTGCCAGCCGAAGTCAAACAACTGACGTGTCTGTGCACCAAGTCCTGTCGTCAGCAGAAGTGCGCAAAATGAAGCAAAGAGTCTTGTCATTGTATTAATCGAATCATTCATAATTGTTTGTATATCTTGTTGCAAATATACAAAAAAATCCCAAAGCAGGTTGAAAATGCTTTGGGATTTAACTTTTATTGGAATCAATGTCCGCTTGGGCCACCAGGACCTCCACCGCCAGGACCTCCACCGCCTCCTGTATAGGACGAGAGGGAAACGAAAAAGTTAGGAAGGTTACGAACTTTTTTTTAAGATTTCCACATAAACTTCCTAAATATTCTCTTAAAAAACCGTATCTTTACACGCAAAGATAAAAAAGAAAGGAAAAGATATGACGTGCACCCCGGAAGTTAGACAAAAAACTTTCGGGGTCACATCAAAAATGCCCAGGCTTTCTTATTAACCTTAGTAACAAGGGGTAAAGCACAGCGTGCCTGTCACCGTGTGACGCAGGGTTGGTACTGCTTTACTAACTATCGTTTATAATTGGTGCGCCTGCGGTTCTCCATCGGACGCACCGCAAAGTGAATCCAATAGTTACCCAACTTGCTGCGCTCTATAATCAGCTCGTCGAAATCCTCAT
>ONBK01000021.1 GCA_900316055.1 uncultured Bacteroidales bacterium | reverse complement strand
TCTTAGGCCCAAATCATAAGCAACTTTGCCGCAATCTTCCGCAGCCATCTGAGCGGCGTACGGAGTGTTTTTCTTCGATCCGCGGAAGCCCATTTTTCCGGCAGACGACCAAGAAATCACTTGACCGGCGTTGTTCGTCAGCGAGACGATCACATTGTTGAAGGATGCAAAGATGCATGCTCTTCCTTGAGGTTCAACTTTTACGACTCTTTTTTTAGTCGGTTTTGAAGTTTTTGCCATTTCTTTTTTGCTTGATTTTCTTTGTTTCTTACTACCAACCGCTCCTAAGGTCACATTCTAATCCGCGATTGGGGCGCTACAACCATTACTTACTTGGTAGCTTTCTTCTTGTTAGCGATTGTTTTCTTCTTACCCTTACGAGTACGAGCATTGTTCTTGGTGCTCTGTCCGCGGAGAGGAAGACCCAGACGGTGACGGATGCCGCGATAGCAGCCAATATCCATCAGTCGTTTGATGTTCATCTGAACTTCGGAACGGAGGGCGCCTTCGACCTTATACTCATCGTTGATGATGTTACGGAGGGCGTTCTGCTCGTCGTCGGTCCAGTCCTGCACCTTCTTGCCCTCGTCGATACCAGCTTTGGCCAGGATCTCTTTGGCGGTGCTTCTTCCGATTCCGTAGATATAGGTCAAGCCTATCTCTCCTCTTTTGTTCTTGGGTAAGTCAATACCTGCAATACGTGCCATAGATTCTTTTTATTGTTTTTTAATTATCCTTGTCTTTGTTTGAATTTAGGATTTTTCTTGTTGATAACATAGACCACCCCGTGGCGACGAACCACTTTGCACTCGGGCGATCTTTTCTTGACTGAAACTCTAACTTTCATTGTTGTGTAATTATTAATCTTGTTGTACTTTTTGTTGTTTCTTCTTGTTGTGGCTTAGCCTACTTGTGACGGTAAGTAATGCGGCCCTTGGTGAGGTCATAGGGAGACATCTCAATCTGCACTTTGTCGCCGGGAAGAATTTTGATGTAGTGCATACGCATCTTTCCGGAGATATGGGCAATAATCTGATGTCCGTTTTCCAATTCCACGCGGAACATGGCGTTTCCGAGGGATTCGACAACCGTTCCGTCAAGTTGTATGGATGCTTGTTTTGCCATTCGTTTTTTTTTACTTACCGTTTATTTGTTTTCTATAAAGTCGAAAGTGGTGAGGATGTCTGGACCATTGGCGGTGATGGCCACTGTGTGTTCATAGTGGGCTGCAGCTTTACCATCGCGGGTACGGCAGGTCCAACCGTCTTCCTTGGAGAACTTGACGTTCTTGGAGCCCATGCACACCATCGGTTCAACTGCAATAACCATGCCTTCCTTAAGCAGCGGGCCAGTGCCTTTGGTTCCAAAGTTGGGGACGTTGGGCGATTCGTGCATTTTAAAACCCACCCCGTGACCACAGAGTTCACGGACGACAGAATAGCCGTTCTTTTCACAGTGCATCTGCACAGCATGACTGATATCCCCTACCCTATTCCCTGCTTTGCATTTATCCAGGCCAATAAACAGAGCCTCTTTGGTTACTTTCATCAAACGCTGCATTTCGGGACTTATCTCGCCTACTGCGAACGTGTAGGCCGAGTCAGCGACATAGCCGTTGAGTTCGATAACACAGTCAAGACTGACATTATCGCCCTCCTTAATGAAGAGGTCGCCGGGAATACCATGAACCACAACATCATTGACGGAGATGCAGAATGCCGACGGGAAGCCCTCGAAGCCCTTACAAAGGGGTTTTGCTCCGTTGTCACGGATGAACTGCTCACCTATCTTGTCAAGGAAGGTGGTAGTGACACCCGGACGGATGTGACGGCCAACCTCCGCGAGAGTTTTCCCGAGGAGGAGGCCGGCATCACGTATGAGCTCGATTTCTTCTTTTGTCTTGAGTAATATCATTCTTTCGTCTAAAGCGTTTTATGCTTGGATAGCCATAGAGGTGCGACCCTTAATGCGACCGGTCTTGGTGAGGCCGTCATAGTGGCGCATCAGGAGGTGGCTCTCAATCTGCTGGAGAGTGTCAAGAATGACACCCACAAGGATGAGCAGCGAGGTGCCGCCGTAGAACTGAGCGAACTGTGAAGTCACACCGAAGAGACGGATGATGGCAGGCAAGATAGCGACGATAGCGAGGAAAATGGAACCCGGAAGGGTAACCTTCGAAAGGATATTCTCCAGATATTCAGCCGTCTTGCGACCAGGCTTGACTCCAGGAATGAAACCACCGTTCTTCTTCATATCGTCAGCCATCTGGTTGGGGTTGATAGCAATGGCGGTGTAGAAGTAAGTGAAGACGACAACGAGGATGAAGAACACCAGGTTGTACCAGAAGCCGTTGTAGTCGGAGAAAGCGATTGCGAAACTGCTATCAGTATTATCGGAGAATCCCATGAAAGTGATGGGCAGGAACATGATGGCCTGAGCGAAGATGATAGGCATAACGCCGGCAGCATTGACCTTGATGGGGATATACTGACGGACACCACCATACTGCTTGTTGCCCACAATGCGCTTGGCATACTGCACAGGAATTCTGCGGGTGCCCTGCACCAACAGAATAACCAGAAGTATGACCACAAGCAGAACAATAATTTCGACGAGGAACATCACGAGACTGCCGCTCTGGTTCATACGGGTGGCGAATTCGCCAGAAAGAGCGAACGGCAGACGGGCGATAATACCAATCATAATCAGAAGTGAAATACCATTGCCAACACCTTTGTCGGTGATGCGCTCACCGAGCCACATCACGAAGAGGGTGCCGCTGATGAGGATGATAATACTGCTGACCCAGAAAAGGGCAGAGGGTGCAGCACCAGTAAAGGGATGGAAAGCTTCGGGGCTGGCACCCAACTGGCTGGCCATATTAGTGATATAGGCGGGAGCCTGGGCTGCAGTCACAGCAACGGTAAGCCAACGAGTGATTTGATTCATCTTTCTACGGCCACTTTCACCTTCTCTCTGCATCTTCTGGAACTTGGGGACAACCATCACCAACAGCTGGATAACAATCGAAGCCGTGATGTAAGGCATAATACCCAAAGCAAAAATGGAGGCATTGGAGAATGCACCACCCGAGAACATATTGAGAAGGCCCATCAGTCCGCTGTCACCTTTATCTCTAAAGGCGGCAAGTTTTTCGGGATCAGGGTCAACACCCGGCAGCATGACGTAGCAACCAATGCGGTAAATCAACACCAAACCAATAGTGTAAAGGATTCTTTTCCGCAGGTCCTCAATCGACCAGATGTTTTTAAGTGTCTGTATAAATCGCTTCATTGTAATAGTTTTGTTTTATTCGATTACGGTAGCCACACCACCTTTTTCCTCAATAGCCTTCTTGGCGGTAGCCGAGAAAGCGTGAGCGGTGACGTTGACAGCTTTGGCGAGTTCGCCGCGACCCAGAATCTTGATGCGATCCTTGCCGGAGATAAGTCCGTTCTGCTGGAACACCTCAAGATTGAAGTCAGTGATATTCTTAGTTTCAGCGAGAGCGTTGAGGGTATCGATGTTGATGCCGACATATTCAACGCGGTTGATATTCTTGAAACCGAATTTCGGAACACGGCGATAGAGGGGCATCTGACCACCCTCGAAGCCAACTTTCTGATGGTAGCCGGAACGAGCTTTGGCACCCTTGTTACCGCGCGTGGCTGTGCCGCCCTTACCGGAACCGGCGCCACGACCGATACGTTTGGAGTGCTTAATAGAACCTTCAGCGGGTTTGAGATTACTTAAGTTCATTATATGTTTCCTTTCTTCTTTACAGATTAAATTTCTTCGACAGTGATGAGGTGCTTGACGTGCTCAATCATACCCATAATCTGAGGGGTGGCGACCACCTCACGGGTGTGGTTGATACGACGAAGACCGAGGGCTTCCATCGTGCGTTTCTGACGGGCGGGACGGCCAATGATACTTCTGACCTGTTTGATTCTAAGTTTCTTCATATACTTGACCTCCTATTGATTAACCGTTAAACACTTTGTCGAGGGAAATACCACGCAGTTGGGACACCATATAAGGATCCTTCATCTGAAGAAGGGCATTGATGGTGGCCTTTACCACACTGTGGGGATTAGAGGAGCCCTTGCACTTGGCAAGCACATCCTTCACACCAACGCTCTCGAGGACAGCGCGCATAGCACCACCGGCGATGACACCGGTACCGGGAGCTGCAGGTTTTAGGAACACTTTGGCACCGCTGTACTTACCGCACTGCTCATGGGGGATGGTACCCTTCAGCACGGGAACACGGATAAGGTTCTTCTTGGCGTCGTCGATACCTTTCTGGACGGCAGCCTGGACTTCCTTGGCTTTACCGAGACCGTAGCCCACAACACCGTTTTCATTTCCAATAACGACAATGGCAGCAAAGGTGAAGGTTCTACCACCTTTGGTGACCTTGGTGACGCGATTGATAGCGACAAGACGATCTTTGAATTCGATCTCGCTTGATTTTACTCTTTTAATGTTTACTTCTGCCATGACTTTATTAGAATTTTAAACCACCTTCTCTGGCACCGTCGGCCAAGCTCTTCACACGGCCGTGGTAGAGGTAACCATTACGGTCAAAAACAACGGTTTTGATACCAGCGGCAATGGCACGCTCGGCAACGGTTTTGCCGACCTTGGCGGCCACTTCGCTCTTTGTGCCACTCTTTTCAAAGCCTTTCTCAAGAGAAGAGGCTGCGGTCAGTGTCACACCTTTTACATCGTCAATCACCTGGGCATAGATTTCCTTGTTGCTTCTGAAAACCGACAGGCGAGGCATCTCAGCGGTACCGCTGACTTTATGACGGATGCGGAATTTAATCTTTGTTCTTCTTATGTCTTTATTTGTTGCCATAATTGTTTTTCTTTTTGGCTGTTGGCAAATCTTCTTTACCTTGTTACTTATTTAGCAGCAGCTTTACCAGCTTTCTTACGAATTTCTTCGCCCTGGAAGCGGATACCTTTACCTTTATAGGGCTCGGGTTTGCGGAGCGAACGAATCTTGGCGGCAGCCAGACCGAGGATCTGCTTGTCACAGCAGGTCATGGTGATGATGGGGTTCTTACCTTTCTCAGTGACAGTCTCGACCTTGATTTCGGGAGCAAGCTCGAAGAAAATCTTGTGGGAGTAGCCGAGATCCATCTCCATGACGTTGCCCGTGGCCTGAACTTTGTAACCCACGCCGATAACTTCCTGGACGGTCTTGAAACCTTCGCTGACACCTTTCACCATATTGGCGGCAAGGGCGCGATAGAGGCCGTGCTGGGCTTTGGTTTCACGCTCGTCGTTAGGACGATTGAAGTGGAGCACACCATCTTCAACATTCATCTTTATCATGGGATTGACTTTCTGGCTGAGCTCTCCGAGGGGACCTTTGACAGTCAGCACGTTGTCATCAGAAATCTTCACTTCGACACCTTTGGGAAGGTGGATGGGCATTTTACCTATTCTTGACATTTCTTTTTTCTCCTCTCTTGATTAGCTGATGTAACATAAAACTTCACCACCCACGTTGAGAGTGCGGGCTTCCTTGTCGGTCATTAGGCCTTTGGATGTTGAAACGATGGCAATACCGAGGCCATTGAGGACACGGGGCATTTCGTCAACAGAGACGTACTTACGCAGACCAGGGCTGGAGATGCGCTTCAGCTCGGCAATGGCTGACTGTTTGGTGACGGGGTGATACTTGAGAGCGATTTTGATGCTCTGATTGTGGGAACCCTCATTCTCGAACTTGTAGTTGAGGATGTAACCCTTCTCGAAGAGAATCTTGGTGATTTCCTTCTTCAGTTTGGAACCGGGGATTTCGACCACGCGATGCTTGGCGGCAATGGCGTTTCTCATGCGGGTCAGGTAATCTGCAATAGGATCTGTTACCATATTAATTTTTTGATTTTAAGTTTTGTAGTATTGGTGTTATGCCAACTTGCAAAGCTACCAATAAATTATTTCTTACCAACTTGCTTTTTTCACGCCGGGGATGAGGCCGGATACTGCCATCTCGCGGAAGTTGATACGCGAGATTCCGAACTGACGCATGTAGCCTTTGGGACGGCCGGTCAACTGGCAGCGGTTGTGCTGACGGATGGGGCAGGCATTCTTCGGAAGCTTCTGAAGGGCGATGACGGCCTTCTCCACGTCCTCGGGTTCACCGGTGCGAACAATTTCTTTCAGGGCAGCGCGTTTGGCGGCGTACTTGGCGACCATTTTAGCTCTTTTGCGCTCTCTTGCTTTAATCGATTCTTTAGCCATTATGCTTATTTTTGTTGATTCTTGAAAGGTAAACCGAACTGCTTGAGCAGCGACATAGCCTCCTTGTCGGTGTTGGCCGAAGTGACGAAGGTGATGTCCATACCCTGGATGCGGTCGATCTTGTCGATGTCAATCTCGGGGAAGATAATCTGCTCAGCGATACCGAAGGTGTAGTTACCCTTGCCATCAAAGCCCTTGTCGTTGATACCGCGGAAATCGCGGATACGGGGAATGGAGGCGGTGACGAGGCGCTCGAGGAACTCGTACATACGCTCGCCGCGGAGGGTCACGCGGACGCCGATGGGCATACCGCGACGCAGTTTGAAGTTCGAAATATCTTTACGTGACTTGGTGGCGACAGCTTTCTGGCCGGTGATGGCAGTCATCTCCTCGATACCCTTGTCGATGACTTTCTTGTCGGCGATAGCGGCCTTACCAAGACCCTGGTTCAGGGTGATTTTCTTCAGGCGGGGAGCCTGCATAACGGTCTTGTAGCCGTACTCTTTCATCAAAGCAGGAAGAATCTCCTCTTTGTATTTGGTCTTTAATGCGGGAATGTATGCCATTACTTAATCTCCTCTCCAGTTTTTTTAGAATAACGGACTATTTTGCCAGTCTTTTCGTCAATACGGCGACCAATCTTGGAAGGGGTCTTGCCGACCACAACCATAAGGTTGGAAATGTGAATAGGAGCTTCCTGCTCGACGATACCTCCCTGGGTGTTCTTGGCGTTGGGTTTGGTATGTTTCTTATTCACGTTGACACCCTCGACGATGGCGCGGTTCTTTTCGGGATAGACCTTCAGGACCTTGGCGATTTTACCTTTGTCGTCGCCGGCGATGACCTTTCTTTTATTGTTTACAATACTTCGGGAGCGAGAGAGACAATCTTCATAAACTGTTTCTCACGCAGTTCACGACCCACGGGGCCGAAGATACGGGTGCCACGGAGCTCGTCGGCAGCGGTGAGCAATACACAGGCATTGTCGTCGAAGCGGATGTAGGAGCCATCATTGCGACGAATCTCTTTCTTGGTGCGCACCACGACTGCCTTGGAGACGCTACCTTTCTTCACGTTGCCGGAGGGCAGTGCATCTTTGATGGCCACCACAATGGTATCACCGATGGAAGCATAGCGCTTCTTGGTGCCACCCAGGACGCGGATACACAGGGCGCTTTTGGCACCGCTGTTATCGGCAACTGTCATTCTGGTTTCTTGCTGTATCATTTCTTCTTTTTGTTTTTTCTGATAGGTGTTGTATTATTTTGCCTTCTCAACGATCTCGACCAGACGCCAGCATTTGTTCTTGCTCAGGGGACGGGTCTCCATGATGCGGACGGTGTCGCCCATGTTGGCTTCGTTCTTTTCATCGTGGGCCATGAATTTGGTGGACTTCTTCACGAACTTGCCGTACTTAGGGTGTTTCACCTTACGTTCGACGAGAATCACGATGGACTTGTCCATTTTGTTGCTGACCACAACACCGATTCTTTCTTTTCTTAAATTTCTTTCCATCTTAGAATTGGATTTTACTAATTGCCATGCTTACTTGTTGCCAGCGATTTCGCGGGCGCGGAGCTCTGTAAGGCAGCGGGCAATATTTTTTCTACTTTCTTTAATTTTGTTGGGGTTCTCAAGGGGAGAGACAGCGTGGGTCAGAACCATCTTCTGATACTGGGCGCGCTCGTTCTCGAGTTTCTCCTTCAATTCAGCAGTCGAGAGCTCTTTTAAAACAATTTCATTCTTCATGACTGTAGGGGCTTCTAATTATTCTTCGATATAGTCTCTTTTCACAACGAACTTGGTCGAGATGGGGAGTTTCTGTGCGGCGAGACGCAGAGCCTCTTTGGCGACATCCATGGGGACACCTTCGCATTCGAAGAGCATGGTGCCAGGCATGACGCGGGCGACGAAATACTCGGGAGCACCCTTACCCTTACCCATACGCACCTCATTGGGCTTCTTGGTGATGGGTTTGTCCGGGAAGATGCGAATCCAAATCTGACCTTCACGTTTCATGTGACGCGTTACAGCTTGACGAGCAGCCTCAATCTGACGGCCAGTGATGAAGCATGTTTCGAGCGATTTGATACCGAAGGTACCGAATGCGAGTTCATGGCCACGGAAGGCATTACCTTTGATTTTGCCTTTCTGCTGCTTTCTATATCTTGTTTTCTTAGGTTGTAACATTTCTTCTTATTGTTTCGTGTTTAGCGCAGACTAAACTACAAATTATTTACTGTTGTTATTTCTGTTACCCTGACGACGGCGGGGAGCACCTTCGGGGCGACGGCCGGCACCCATGGCACCTGCACGGTGGTCTTTCTGCTGACCGCCAACGGTGGAGGGGACGAGCTCGGGTCTGCCATAGACGACACCACGGCAAATCCACACCTTGATGCCGATACGGCCATAGGTGGTGTGAGCCTCAGCGTTGGCATAGTCGATGTCGGCACGGAGAGTGTGCAGGGGAGTGCGACCCTCTTTGAAGTGCTCGCTACGTGCGATTTCAGCACCGCCGATACGGCCGGCGATGGAGACCTTGATACCCTCGGCACCGGTACGCATGGTGGAGGTGATGGCGTTCTTGATGGCACGACGATACTGGATGCGGCCTTCAATCTGTTTGGCGATGTTCTGAGCAACGAGGACGGCGTCCATCTCGGGGCGCTTCACCTCGCTGATGTTGATCTGGACATCCTTGCCGGTGAGCTTCTTGAGTTCCTCGCGCAGTTTGTCGACCTCGGAGCCAGCACGACCGATGATGAGACCCGGACGGGCGGAGTTGATGGTGACGGTGAGCAGTTTGAGGGTACGCTCAATATAAATCTTGGAGATGCTAGCCTTGGCGAGACGGGCGTTGAGATACTTACGAATCTTGTCGTCCTCAACGAGCTTCTGTTCAAATCTTCTTCCGCCAAACCAGTTAGAATCCCATCCGCGGATGATACCTAATCTGTTTCCAATTGGGTTAGTTTTTTGTCCCATTGTTGAGTTTCTTCTTATTAATTACTTATTTAGTTTCTTCTTTTTCAGCCTGAGCGACGGGGGCATCCTCGATGCGGCTGCCGAGAATCACGGTGATGTGGTTGCTGCGCTTGCGGATGCGGTAGCCACGGCCCTGGGGGGCGGTGCGCATGCGCTTCATGGTGCGGCCTTCGTCAACCTTGATTTGCTTGACATACAGCTGAGCGTCCTCCATGCGGGCACCCTCATTCTTGGCCTGCCAGTTGGCGACAGCCGAGAGGATGAGCTTGCGCATTTTGGGAGCGGACTCGCGGGGGTTGTACTGGAGGATACCGAGAGCCTTCTCGACGTCGACACCACGGACGAGGTCAGCGACGAGACGGGTCTTCTGAGGCGAAGTAGGATTGTTCATCAACTTTGCCACATAAAGGGTCTTGTTGGCTTCTTTACGTGCTTCTGCACTATTATGTTTTCTACGTCCCATTTTCTTTTAATGTTTACTTTTTACCTTTATCTTTAGATCCTGCATGGCCGCGGAAGATGCGGGTGGGAGCGAACTCGCCGAGCTTGTGACCCACCATGTTCTCGGTGACGTACACGGGGATGAACTTATTGCCGTTATGCACGGCGATAGTCTGACCCACGAAGTCGGGCGAAATCATCGAAGCTCTCGACCATGTCTTGATGGTAACCTTCTTGTTGGACTGCTGTGCCTCGATTACACGTTTTTCCAGTTTATGGAAAATATACGGACCTTTCTTTAATGAACGACTCATTGTTTCTTCTTTTTACTGAGTTACTTCTTTCTTCTTTCGACGATGTACTTGCTCGACTGCTTCTTGGGAGCGCGAGTCTTGTAGCCCTTGGCCGGGATACCCTTACGCGAACGGGGATGTCCGCCGGTCTGACGGCCTTCACCACCGCCCATCGGGTGGTCGACAGGGTTCATGACAACGCCACGGTTGCGCGGACGACGGCCGAGGTGACGGCTACGACCGGCTTTACCGCCCACCTCGAGGTTGTGCTCGGGGTTGCTGACGATACCGACGGTAGCGCGGCAGGCCTGGAGAATCATGCGCATCTCGCCGCTGGGCATTTTGATGATGGCGTACTTGTCGTCACGCGACATCAGCTGGGCATAGGCACCGGCCGAACGCACCATCTTGGCACCCTGGCCGGGACGGAGCTCGATATTGTGAATCAGCGTGCCGAAAGGAATCTCAGCAAGCAGAAGGGTGTTGCCCACTTCGGGGGCGACGCCTTTACCGGACATCACGGTCTGACCGACCTTGAGGCCCTGAGGGCAGAGGATGTAGCTCTTCTCGCCGTCGGCATAGCAGATGAGAGCGATGCGCGAACTGCGGTTGGGGTCGTACTCGATGGTCTTCACCACGGCGGGGATACCATCCTTGGTGCGCTTGAAGTCGACAAAACGGTAAAGCTGTTTGTGACCGCCGCCGATGTAGCGCATGGTCATCTTACCCTGATTGTTGCGGCCACCGCTCTTGCGGATACCGTAAACAAGGCTTTTCTCCGGTTTGGTAGCGGTGATATCGTCATTGGTGACGACCAGTTTGTGGCGCTGACCGGGGGTTGTAGGTTTAATTTTCTTTAAAGCCATTTCTTTGTTTTCTTATTGGTCTCTTATCAGTGGACCTTAACTATTATTAATTTGTTTTTTCTGATTTAGATGCTCGCATAGAAGTCGATAGCGTCGCCCTCGGCCAGGGTCACGATAGCCTTCTTGAAGGCATTGGTGCGACCGGTGAGGAAGCCGGCTTTCGTATAGCGCGATTTCACCTTGCCAGAGTAGTTCATCGTGTTCACGTCGATGACTTTCACATTGTAGAACTGCTCGACGGCATTCTTGATTTCAATCTTGTTGGCGCGTTTGTCAACAACGAAACCATAGCGGTTGTGAGCGGGAGCAACGGCAATGCCCTTATTGCGCTGGATGCGGGTCTGAATAGGATTGGCGGCAGCCTCGGAGAGGCGGGTCATCTTTTCACTAATCAGCGGTTTTACTATAATGTTCATCATTTGTTAAACTTTCTTAAATCGTTATACTCACAAGCCTTATTTTGTTGCCAAAACGCGGTTAATTTCATTCAATGAACCCTCGCAAACGACAATATTGGAGGCGTTAACAATGTCGTAAGTATTTAACTGTGACACGTTTACAACCTTCACGTTTTTGAGGTTTCTAGCGGACAAAGATACGAAATTATTTTGATTCTCAAGCACAAAAAGTGACTTTTTGTCATTCAACTTCAAATTGTTGAGCACCTCAATCATCTTCTTGGTCTTGGGACCTTCGAATGTGAAGTTCTCGACGACGGTCATAGCACTGTCCTTAGCCTTGTAGCTGAGGGCGCTGCGGCGGGCGAGACGTTTCACTTTAATGTTGAGTTTGAAGCGGTAGTCGCGGGGCTTGGGTCCGAAGATGGTACCGCCACCGACAAACACGGGGCTCTTCAAATCGCCCGAACGTGCACCGCCGGTGCCTTTCTGACGTTTCAGTTTGCGAGTGCTGTGGGCATTCTCACTGCGCTCTTTGGCTTTGCTGGTACCCTGACGGTTGTCGGCCAGATACTGTTTGACATCCAGATAAATGGCGTGGTCGTTGGGCTCGATGGCGAAAATAGAATCCTCGAGGTTGATGGTTCTACCGGTTTCGCTTCCGTTGATGTTATAAACTTTAATCTCCATGTCTGATTAACTCCATCTTTCAAGTTTGACAATAGAACCTTTGGCACCGGGGACAGAACCTTTGACAATCATGAGGTTCTTCTCAGCGATGATCTTGATCACCTGGAGGTTCTGGACCTTCACGCGGTGGTTACCCGTCTGACCGGCCATGCGCATACCCTTGAAGATACGCGAGGGGTAGGACGAAGCACCAATCGAACCGGGGGCGCGCAGACGGTCGTGCTGACCGTGGGTCTTGTCACCGACACCGCCAAAACCGTGACGGGTGACGACGCCCTGGAAGCCTTTACCTTTCGAAGTGCCGACAACGTCGACGAACTCGCCTTCCTGGAACACCTCGACGGTGAGGACCTCACCGTGTTTCTTCTTGTGACCCTCCTCGAAGCGGCTGAACTCAGCGAGGTAGCGCTTGGGGGTGGTGTTGGCTTTGGCGAAGTGGCCTTTCATAGCCTTCGTGGTGTGGCTCTCTTTCTTCTCGCCAAAAGCGAGCTGGATAGCCTCATAGCCATCTTTCTCAATAGTTCTCACTTGTGTAACAACACAAGGACCAGCTTCAATAACAGTGCACGGAATCTGCTTTCCGTCGGCATCAAAAAGACTGGTCATTCCGATTTTCTTTCCGATTAATCCTGACATTTCTTAGTTTGGATTCTTTTAATAATTGTTAGACACTTCAGCTTGTCTGTCGTTGACATTGGCTGATTAATTTCACACTTTGATTTCGACTTCCACACCGCTGGGGAGCTCGAGCTTCATAAGGGCGTCGATGGTCTTGGTACGATCGTTGATCTCGATGTCCATCAGGCGCTTGTAGGTGCTCAGTTCGAACTGCTCACGGCTCTTCTTGTTGACGAAGGTCGAGCGGTTGACGGTGAAAATCTTTTTGTTGGTAGGCAGAGGTATGGGACCATTGACCACTGCGCCAGTCATCTTAACGGTCTTCACAATCTTCTCAGCCGATTTGTCGACGAGATTGTGGTCGTAAGATTTGAGCTTGATTCTGATTCTTTGACTCATTGTTATTTATTTTTTAATTATTTTTATTCTTTAGGATAGCATCCTGCAGGTCGCGGCTCACTTCGGCGTAGTGCGAGAACTCCATGGTGGAGTTGGCGCGGCCGGAGGTGATGGTGCGTAACGAAGTGACGTAGCCGAACATCTGCTCCAGGGGCACTTTGGCGTGGACGGCCTGCACACCCACCTTAGCGGTGATGTTCTCCAGCACACCGCGGCGGCGGTTCAGGTCGCCGGTCACGTCGCCCACATAGGCATCGGGGGTCAGCACCTCGAGTTTCATGATGGGCTCCAACAGCACGGGGTTGGCTTTGCGGCAGGCGGCTTTGAAGCCTATCTTGGCGCAGAGCTCGAAACTCAGCTGGTCGCTGTCCACGGGGTGGAACGAGCCATCGATGACCGTCACCTTCATCGAGTCCATGGGGTAGCCGGCGAGGACGCCGTTCTGCATGGCCTCCCTGAAGCCTTTCTCGAGGGCAGGCATGAACTCCTTGGGGATGTTGCCGCCCTTGACCTCGTTGATGAACTGCAGACCCACGAAGCCTTCGTCGGCGGGGCCGATCTCGAAGAGCACATCGGCGAACTTACCCTTACCACCGGTCTGCTTCTTGTAAATCTCGTGGTGCTGCACGGTGGTGGTGATAGCCTCCTTGTAGGCCACCTCAGGACGACCTTGGTTCACGTCGACGCCGAACTCGCGACGCAGACGGTCCATGATGATGTCCAGATGGAGCTCGCCCATACCGCTGATGACGGTCTGTCCGCTCACCTCGTCGGTCTTCACGCGGAAGGTGGGGTCTTCCTCCACCAGCTTCATCAAAGCGTTGGTCATCTTGTCCATGTCGGCCTGCGTGTGGGGCTCCACGGCGATGCTGATGACGGGCTCGGGGAATTTCATCGACTCGAGGATGATGGGGTGGTGCTCGTCGCAGAGCGTGTGTCCCGTCTTAATCTCCTTGAATCCGACGGCGGCTCCGATATCGCCGGCCTCGATGCGGTCGAGGGGGTTCTGCTTGTTGGAGTGCATCTGCATAATGCGCGAGATGCGCTCTTTCTTACCGGTGTTGGCGTTGTAGACATACGAGCCGCTCTCCAGCGAGCCGCTGTAGACGCGGAAGAAGCACAGACGTCCCACATAGGGATCGGTGGCAATCTTGAAGGCGAGAGCACTGAAGGGGGCTTTGACGTCCACCTGACGGCTCTCTTCCTTCTCGGTCTTGGGGTTGATGCCGTCAATCTCCGGCATGTCCATCGGGCTGGGCAGGAATGCTGCAACAGCGTCAAGCAACGACTGGATGCCCTTGTTCTTGAAGGCAGAACCGCACATCACAGGGACAATCTTGCGAGCCAAGGTAGCCTTGCGAATCTCGGCAATCATCTCCTCCTCGGTAATCGAGTTGGGGTCATCAAAGAACTTCATCATCAGTTCCTCGTTCTCCTCGGCGACACCCTCGACCAGTTTCTGGCGGTATTCAGCCACCGTATCCTTGAGGTCTTCGGGCATCTCCACCTCGAAGAACTTGGTGCCATTCGAATCTTCGTCCCAGATGAGGGCCTTGCCGGTGATGAGGTTCACCACGCCTTTGAAGAGGTCTTCCTGTCCGATGGGAATCTCCAGGGGGATGGGATTGGCTCCCAAGCGCTCCTTGATTTGGTTCACCACCGAGAAGAAGTCGGCACCCGCGCGGTCCATCTTGTTGATGAAAGCGATGCGGGGCACCTCGTATTTGTCGGCCTGGCGCCACACAGTCTCCGACTGGGGCTCCACGCCGCCCACGGCGCAGAAGATAGCGATGGCACCGTCGAGCACACGCAGCGAACGTTCCACCTCCACGGTGAAGTCCACGTGACCCGGGGTGTCGATGATGTTGTACTTGTAGCGGTTGTTATGCCATTCCCAGTACACGGTGGTGGCGGCTGAGGTAATGGTGATGCCGCGTTCCTGTTCCTGCACCATCCAGTCCATGGTGGCGCTACCCTCGTGCGTCTCACCGAGCTTGTAGTTCTTGCCGGTGTAGAAGAGGATACGCTCCGTCGTCGTCGTCTTGCCGGCGTCGATGTGGGCCATAATACCGATGTTGCGTGTGTATCTGAGATCGGACATATTGTTGCTTGTTGCTGTTTGTTATATTATATTAATGTATATCCTATATTAATATAATCACACTCTGAAGTGAGAGAAGGCCTTGTTGGCGTCGGCCATGCGGTGGATATCCTCCTTGCGCTTGAAGGCGGCACCCTCTTCCTTGTAAGCGGCCTGGATTTCGGCGGCCAACTTCAGGGCCATGGTCTTCTCGCTGCGCTTGCGGGAGAAGCCGATGAGGTTCTTCATGCCGATGCTCTGCTTACGCTCGGCACGGATCTCGGTAGGAATCTGGAAGGTAGCACCACCGATACGGCGGCTGCGCACCTCGACGCTCGGGGTCACGTTGGCCAGGGCTTTCTTCCACACCTCAAGGCCGTCCTCTTTGGTACGGTCAGCGACGACGTCGATAGCCTCGTAGAAGATCTTGTAGGCGATGGTCTTCTTACCACCCATCATCAGGTTGTTGACGAACTTGGTGACCAGGATGTCATTGTATTTGGGATCCGGGAGGATGATTCTTTTCTTGGGCTTAGCTTTTCTCATTGCTAGTTCTAACTTTAAACTTTAAACTCTAAACTTTAAACTTTATTTACCGGCCTGTTTCGGACGCTTGGCACCGTATTTCGAACGACGCTGGCGACGACCGTCCACTCCGCTGGTATCGAGAGCACCGCGGATGATATGATAACGCACACCGGGAAGGTCTTTCACACGACCGCCACGGATCATCACGATGGAGTGCTCCTGCAGGTTGTGACCCTCACCCGGGATGTAGGCGTTGACCTCTTTACCACACCGCGACGCTGCGGGCAGCTGTCGAGGGCGGGAGACTTGGACTTGTACTCCATCTGCTGACGTCCTTTGCGAACTAATTGCTGAATTGTTGGCATTTCTTTTAACTTGTTTTTTTATTTATTATTATTGTTTTCTAATCATTTACGGGCATAACTAGCCCAAAAAGGAATTGCAAAAGTACTACTTTTTTTCCACCCCACCAAACATCTCACACTACGTTTATTGTTAAATAATCTTAAAATATTTTGGGGATACTGATAATATGCTAATTACAATTTTTTTTAACACAATTATTTTAGCAAAAAAAAGATTTTATCAACAGGGTGTCGGCTCATAAAACCAGCACTTTTCAACACGTTTTTCACAAAATTGCCCCTCAATGTTCTATGTTTCCCAAGAAGGCATCTCGCAGATGAAGTGATTTTTGTATATTTGCAACTTGAACAAAGAATACATAATTCGACACATCTCTCTGGGAATAAATAACAAAACACGGATTTAGAGTTGGTCGATAGTAAGCAAACAGTATAAAATAATAGGAAATATGAAAAGAATCTTCTTGATACTCGTTACTTTCCTTTTTGTTGCCATTGCTGACGCACAGGATACTGCTACCGTTTCCAAAGAAAAGAACCTTCTCCCTGTGGTGCATCCCGCAATGGGTACGAAGATGAAAATGTCGGGGATCACAGCCGAACTGGTGGGACGGAAGCAGAACTATGCTCCGCATATCAAAGAGACTGCCGAGAAGGATATCAACTCGCCGAAGTCAGTGAACATCCACCCTTTAGGTGAGAAATACTATGTCAACTCGTTAGAAGGCGGGACTACACTTGTGTTTGACTTCCAGAGTGGCGAGAAGGTGAAGACCATCCATCACCGTTTCACGGAGAAAGACTCGAGCCTATGGGCTCTGCCAAGCGGCTTGTTCCCCTTTACCCATTATTCAAGGCATCTGCGTACCTTCATGGGTAAACCAGTAGAAAGCACTTTCTCACATGACGGTCGCTACCTGTGGGTTCCATACTATCGTCGCAGTTTTGACATCAATGCCCAAGATCCTTCAGCTGTCGCTGTCATCGATACCAAGAGCGACAGCATCGTGCGTCTCTTCGAGACAGGCCCGCTGCCAAAGATGATTGCCACCTCGCCCGACAACCACTATATTGCCGTCACTCATTGGGGAGACAACACCGTGGGAGTGATTGACATCAACAGCCCCAACATCGAAGACTGGCATTACATTTCATGTTTGGTGGTTGACTATCAGTTGAAACTCAACTATAGTCTTTCCGAGTCCGTCAACCGCGACATCAACAGCGGTTACTGCCTCCGCGGAACGGTGTTCACTCCCGACAACAAATACCTACTGGTAGGATGTATGGGAGGCACGGGGGGCATTGCCATCATCGACCTCGCCTCGGGCAAGTATCTAGGACGTATCCTGGGCATGAAGCCCAACCTCCGCCATCTGGTCATTCAAGGGAAATATCTCTACTTGAGCATCAACAACACAGGATATATCCAGCGCATGGAGCTGCAGGATTTCTTGGACGCCATCCCCAACCTTACAGAGAAAAAGAAGAGCTATCGTCTGGAGGGCTGGGAGAACTGCAAGGTACCTGCCGGTGCCCGCACCATTGTGCTCTCACCTGACGGAAACTATCTGTTCGCCGCCTGCAACTCATCGAGCTGTCTGGCGGTAGTCGACACCCGTGAGATGAAGCTGCTGGGCACCATCCCTGCCGACTCCTATCCCGTGGGACTCGATATCTCGCAGGATGGGCAGTATCTATTCCTCACTTCGCAAGGACGCGACGGGAGGGGTGGCAACTCGGTAGATATTTTTAAAGTCACTTACTGAAATATTGGATTTTTTTGTATTTTTGCAGCCGGAATGAAACATGTAACGAACATAGCCTTCTCGTCTATCATACTGATAATAATACTCTTGGGAACCTCAGGAGTGTCCGTAGAGAAATGTTCGTGTACGGGAAAAGTGTCGCTAACTCTCCCGATGGATGACGGCTGTTGTCCCGGAGAGGGTGGCTGCATGACAGTAAAGAGCATGCAGCTTTCTGATTATATGCCGACAACGGCAGTAAATCTGGATTTGCCGGTGATGCCGATGCTATTCCCGGTGTTTCCGCCAGTAGTTCCTACTTTTTTGAACGGATACAGCACGCTGTGTCCCTACATTCATTGCGCTGAAGCCCCTCCCGGAGATTTGGCGCAGACAATTACTGTGCTGAGGGTTTGATTGAAAGTTTTTACTCTAGAGGCGCTATAGTTATTATAGTCGCTATTGCTATTCGAAAAAACTTTCAATCATTTTATTACCCTTATAAATCATGATAAAAAAAATTATTGTTACCAGCCTTTTGGTGCTGGTAGCCGCAAGCGTTGGGGCACAAACCGACACCACAAAAAATAAGACAAAAACCCTCGAGGAGGTCTCCATCCAGCAACGCAAATCGGAGGGTGTCTCCCGTCTAGGCGGTGCCGTCAACGGCCTCGAGATAGGACAGGACGAGCTCTTCCGTGCCGCCTGCTGCAACCTCGGCGAGAGTTTTATCACCAATCCCTCTGTCGACGTGAATTACAATGACGCGGCCGTCGGCGCCCGTCAAATCAAACTGCTGGGCCTCAGCGGCCAGTATGTGCAGATGCTGCTGGAGAACCTGCCCGTGACCCTCGGTGCCGCCATGCCCTACCAGCTGGGCTATGTGCCGGGTGCCTGGATGAAGAGCATCTCGGTGAGCAAGGGTGCCTCGAGTGTCAAGAACGGCCCCCAGAGCATCACCGGCCAAATCAACGTGGAATACCTGAAGCCCGAGGACGACCCCGCCCTGCAGGTCAACGTTTACGGCGACAGCCGCCTCAAAGGCGAAGCCAACATCATGGGCAACATCCACCTCAACCACCACCTCAGCACCGAGGTGCTGGCGCATTTCGAAAAGGACTTCATGCACATGGACGAGGACGGCGACGGCTGGCAGGATGCGCCGGCAGTGGAGCAGTGGCATGTGCAGAACCGCTGGAAATACCAGAAAGGCCGCTATATCATGCATGCCGGCTTCGGCTACCTCCACGAGAACCGCGAAGGTGGCCAGATGGACGACGCCTCTGCCAATCCCTACATGGTGATGACCGAATCCAACCGCCTGGATGCCTACATGAAGCATGCCTTCCTCCTCGACCGCGACCACAATACCAACCTCGCCCTCCTGGCCACCGGTAGCCTCTATAATTTCGACGGCACCTTCGGCCTCAAGGAATACAACGACAAGCAGGGCAGCCTCAACGCCTCGCTGGTGCTGGAGCACGACTTCAACGACATCCACAACCTCTCCACCGGCTTGAGCTTCAACATGGATCGCCTCGATGAAACACTATTATCTATTAACCATAATCTATTAACTGAATACACCCCCGGTGCCTATGCGCAGTACACCTTCAAGCCCTCCTACCACCTCACCGTGATGGGTGGCCTGCGTGTAGACCACAGCACGCTCTACGACCGCACCTACCTCACGCCGCGCATGCATGTGAAATGGGTGCCCTTCGACTGGATGTCGCTCCGCGCCTCCGTCGGCAAAGGCTACCGCACACCTCATGCCCTCGCCGAGAACCACTATCTCCTCACCTCCGGCCGCACTCTCACGGTGAATGACCTCAGGCAGGAAGAGGCTTGGAACAGCGGTGCCAGCCTCTCTGTCTATATCCCTGTGAACGACCGCACGCTGACCCTCAACGCCGAATACTACTACACCGACTTCATCAACCAGGCCGTGGTGGACTATGACAGCGACCCCACCGCCATCACCATCTCTAATCTCAACGGCAGCTCCTACTCCCACACCTTACAGGTGGACGCTAACTACGACCTCACCGAGGACCTCAACCTCCTGGCGGCCTTCCGCTACAACCACGTGCGCTGCACCTATGGTGGCCAGTTGATGGAGAAGCCGCTGCAGAGCCGCTACAAAGGCCTCGTCACCCTCAGTTGGAAGCCCATGCTGGCCCTCTGGCAGGTGGACCTCACGCTGCAGCTCAACGGCGGCGGACGTATCCCCGACTACCTCGACGAGAACGGCACGCTGGTCACCGGCGAGGAGTTCCCCGCCTACCTGCAGCTTAACTTGCAGCTGACGCGCGAGTTCCGCCACTTCTCCCTATATGTCGGCGGCGAGAACCTCACCAACTACCGCCAGCCGCACCCCGTCGTCAATGCCGCCAACCCCTGGTCCACGACTTTCGACCCCACGCTCGTCTGGGGACCTGTCCACGGCATCATGGCCTACGCCGGCATACGGCTGAACTTATGAATTTGAGAATTGAGAATTGAAAATTAAAAAAAATTAAGAATTATATGAAACAGACCCTTTTAATCCTCCTGTCCAGCCTGCTGCTGATGGCCGCCGGCAAGGACCTCCGCGTGCTCGTCATGACCCCCACGCCGCAGATGCATTGCGAGAAGTGTGAGAACAAAATCAAGAAGAACCTCCGTTTCGAGAGCGGTGTCAAGAAAATCGAGACCAGTATCAAGGAGCAGACCGTCGCCGTGACCTACGACGCCACCAAGACCGACGTGAAGAAAATCCAAGCCGCCATGAAGGAAATCGGCTACGACACAAAGGTCGTCTCCGATAAACCGAAGGAGAAAGAAAAGAAGTAAAGATAAAAGCAGCTAAAGGCCAGTCTTTTTAATCATTGTTCTTTCATTAAATGGGAGAACAATGGTTAAATGGTTGTAAAACCTAAGGGAATAGGGTCTCCCATATGCTTTGGGAGATCCTATTTCTATTTTATGTGCAGCTTGTGCCCCATGCGATCCTGCTTGGTTTTCAGGTAGCGCTCGTTGTATTTGTTGGGTTCGATGACAATAGGGACAATCTCGGTGACTTCGAGGCCGTAGCCTTCAAGGCCCGTGCGCTTCACAGGGTTGTTAGTGATGAGGCGCATCTTAGTGACCTTCTGGTCGCGCAGTATCTGGGCACCGATACCATAGTCGCGTTCGTCGGCCTTGAATCCCAATTTGATATTGGCGTCAACGGTGTCGAGACCCATCTCTTGCAGATGGTAAGCTTTCAACTTGTTGACGAGGCCAATACCACGTCCCTCCTGGCTCATATAGGCAATAAGGCCTTTGCCCTCGCGCTCAATCATCTGCATGGCATGGTGCAGCTGGTCTCCACAGTCGCACTTGCAACTACCGAAGATGTCACCCGTGGCGCAGCTGGAGTGTACGCGCACCAGCACGGGTTCACCCTCTTCCCACTCGCCTTTCTTCAACACCATGTGGGTAATGCCGTTGTCGAGCTGGGTGTAGGCGATGAGTTGGAAGTTGCCCCACTGGGTAGGGAGGAATACCTCTTGCTCCTTGCGCACGAGGGTCTCGTGTGCCACGCGGTAGGCGATAAGGTCCTTGATGGTGACAATCTTGAGACCAAACTTCTTTGCCACCTCCTGTAGTTGCGGCATACGCGCCATAGTGCCGTCGTCATTGATAATCTCAATAAGGGCGCCGGCGGGATAGAGACCTGCAAGGCGGGCAAGATCGACAGCCGCCTCAGTATGCCCTGCGCGTACCAGCACACCACCGTTGCGTGCACGGAGAGGGTTGATATGACCTGGACGGCCGAGTTGGTCGGCCTTGGTGTTGGGGTCAGCAAGGGCGCGGATGGTGCTGGCGCGGTCGTGCATGCTGACACCCGTGGTGCAGCCATCTAGGAGGTTGTCAACTGTAACGGTGAAAGGGGTGCCGAGGAGCGAGGTATTGTCATGCACCTGCATGTCGAGTTGCAACTCGTGGCAGCGCTGCTCGGTGATGGGGGCGCAGAGCACACCACGTCCGTTCTTGAGCATGAAGTTGACGGCCTCAGGAGTAATCTTCTCGGCAGCCATGATGAAGTCGCCTTCGTTCTCGCGATCCTCGTCGTCGACAACAATCACAAACTTACCCTCGCGAAAATCTTCGATGGCTTCTTCTATAGTATTGAGTTTAAATTCCATAGCGATAAAATGTCTTTACTTTTGACAATGCAAAGATAGTAAAAAATTAAGAATTGATAAAAGAATAAATTTTGTCGTTTCTGAAAAAGTACGTATCTTTGCAGTTTCTTTCGGAAAAGGAATTGATATGAGAATAGCATTGATAGGATATGGGAAGATGGGACACGCCATCGAGGCATTGGCTGCAGAGCGGGGACACGAGGTTACTGTGAAGATTGACAAAGGCGATCCCTGGCCTGCGAAAATAGATGCCAATGTAGCAATAGAGTTCACCACCCCGGCAACGGCAGTGGAAAATATGCTGCATTGTTTTGAAGTCGGTGTACCGGTGATATGTGGAACTACGGGCTGGTATGGCGACTACGAGAAGGTTGTTGCCGAGTGCAGGGCCCACGGCGGAAGCCTCTTCACCGCCACCAACTTCAGCATCGGAATGAACATCATGTTCGAACTGAACCGCCGTCTGGCAGAGCTGATGCACGGCCGTGACGATTACAAGGTGTCTATCAGGGAGACCCATCATATCCACAAGCTCGATGCCCCCAGTGGCACCGCCATCACCCTAAAAGAGCAGATAGTGGAAAATGGAAAGAGGGAAGAGGAAAACGTGCAAATTACCTCCTACCGCGAGGGCGAGGTGCCTGGTACACATACTGTGATCTACGACAGCGAAATAGACACCATTACGCTTACCCATGAAGCACACAGCCGTAAAGGGCTGGCGATGGGGGCTGTGTTAGCAGCGGAGTTCCTATCGAAAGCCGATGCTGGAATATACACAATGAAGGATATTTTGGGAAAATAAGGAGACCCGAGGTAAGATGGTAAGGAGGATGACTGGGGGGAAATATAAATCTGGAAGAGCCAATCCGTGGATAGTAATAGGATTGACGTTGCTGCTGGTGGCGGCAATGGCCATCTGCAGCCTTTTCGGTGCTGTCGACTTCGAGTGGGAAGAAATTAAGGACTCTCCAATTTTCTGGCAGCTGCGGGTACCACGTGTGGTGATGAGTGTATTAGTAGGCGCGGTGCTGAGCGTCTGCGGAGCAGCCTATCAGAGCATTTTCCGCAATCCGTTGACAGACCCCTATGTATTAGGTGTTTCGAGTGGCGCCTCGCTGGGTGCCGCAGTAGCCCTCCTGCTGGGATGGGGTGCCATCCAATGGGGTGTGAGCAGTATGGCACTGGTGACGGCACTGCTCACGGTGCTACTCATCTACAAAATTGCCTCCATAGGCAACCGAATGCATACCACCACACTGCTGCTCACAGGTGTCTGTTTCACCCTATTGATTTCAGCAGTCATCTCGTTCCTCATGGTGATGAACCACGAGAAAATGGACGATATCATCTTCTGGACCATGGGCAGTTTCGACCCCTCGAGAATTTCGTGGGAGGATGTGGAGGTGATGCTGCCAGTGTCTGTTGTAGGCATCGGTGTGGTATTGTGGTATTCGCGCGACCTTAACCTGCTGCTGGCAGGCAGCGAGGCAGCCAAGAGTATGGGTGTAGAAGTGGAGAAAGTAAAGCGAGCACTGCTATTGTTCACCACCTTGATGGTGGCTTTTGCAGTGAGCTCGTGTGGTGTGATAGGCTTTGTGGGACTCATTGTCCCGCATGCCGTGCGATTAGTGGTAGGATCCGACAACCGCAAGGTGGTACCCTATTCGATGCTCTGTGGTTCCATCTTTGTACTGGTATGCGACACTCTGGCGCGTACAGTGCTGCGTCCAGGCGAACTACCAGTGGGCAGCCTGACATCGATTATCGGGGCGCCAATGTTCATCTATTTGCTGTACAAGAGTAAAAAGAATTATTAGGATATAAGGTAGATAAATGATAGAGTTGCAACATATATCCGTCAACTTCGGCAAATGCGAGATACTGGACGACATCAACGCCAACATCTCAGAAGGCCACCTTACTGCGGTGATGGGACCCAACGGCTGCGGTAAGACAACACTGTTGCGTTGTATCGGAGCCTTGTTGCAACCTTCCTCCGGCCAAGTGCTTATTGACGGCATTCCAGTGCAAAACTACTCCGCTCGAGCACTGGCACAGAAGGTAGCCTTCGTACGGCAGCAGACACAGACCGACTTCGACTTCTCGGCTTTCGAGACCGTCCTCATGGGCCGAAATCCCTACCAGAAACGGCTGCAGAACGAATCTCAGGCCGACTGGGACATTGTGGAGCAATGCATGCGGAAGACCAACACCTGGCATTTGCGCTTCTCCACACCGCACCAGATGAGTGGAGGTGAGTTGCAACGCGTGATGATTGCACGAGCATTAGCGCAACAGACACCCGTGTTGCTGATGGACGAACCTGTATCGAACTTGGATATCGCCCACCAACTCGAAATCATGCGGTTGCTACGCAATGACGGAGGTAAGACCATCCTTATCGTCATCCACGACCTCAACCTTGCACTTCAGTTCTGCGATGACCTGATGCTGTTCCATTCTGGGAAGTTACTCTATCATGGACCAATAAACGGTGGCCTCACACCGAAGAATATACGCACTGTCTACGGCGTGGCTTCACACATGGCCGACGACAGAATAATTTACGATTATTGAAAAAGAAAGGCATTATGAAGATAAAAAGGGTTTTTGTTTTGGGACTCCTTGGACTCTTGGGTCTGATGGACATTTCGAACCTACAGGCGCAGAAGTTGCACGGCATCAATCCTGACTCCGTCATCAACGAGGCGAAGAAATACATCGGTGTCCCCTATAAATGGGGAGGAAAGACCCCCAAAGGATTCGACTGCGCCGGCTTCACCCGTTATATCTATGGCAAGTTCGATGTTGCATTGGCCTCTTCAGCAGCACCACAATACAAGGTAGGTGTCAAAGTAAAGAAAAGCGAGATTAGTCCTGCCGACCTGGTATTCTATGGTGGCCGGGGACGCAGTAAAGCCATCGGTCATGTGGGCATCGTCACCTCTGTGGAACCCGATGGCAGTTTCAATTTCATTCATGCCTCGAGTACTGGCATCCGCATCACTTCATCGAAAGAACCCTACTATGCCAAACGCTACGTTGGAGCCTGCCGCGTCATTGACCATGAGAAAGTGGCGATAGCGGCATTGGTTCAAACCCCAGTAGACATGGAAGTCTCCGACCCTCTCTACACCATCGCCATGGTGGGCGACATGATGCTGGGAACACTCCATCCTAAGACCCAACTGCCCCCCAACGACGGCAAGAATCTCTTCGACGATGTGAAGGAAATCCTCTCCTCAGCCACCATTGCCGTAGGCAACTGTGAGGGCGTGTTCTGTGACGAAAAAATCCCCTGTGCCAAAGGCAAGGGAAAGAATTCCTACGCTTTCCGCATGCCATCGACATACGCCAACCTCCTCAAGGAGGCCGGATTCGACTTCGTGAGTCTGGCCAACAACCACAGCCAAGATTTTGGTACCGAAGGAGTGAAGAAAACAATGGCCATCCTCGACGCTGTCGGCATCCGCTATGCGGGCGTAAAGAAACTCTGCCGCTCAGCCCTTCTCCAGCGCGGTGATATCACCTATGGATTCTGCGCTTTCGGCCACAACAGCTACACCTATCGTCATCAAGACACCGCTCAGGCCCTCTCCATCATCCGCTCTCTGCGCGACTCCTGCGACATCCTTATCGTCTCTTTCCACGGTGGTGCTGAAGGGAAGGACAAGGTGCACCTGCCCAAGGGCACAGAGACCTTCCTCGGAGAGGACCGTGGATCGCTGCGGTCTTTCGCACACCTCTGCATCGACAACGGTGCCGACCTCGTCTTTGGTCACGGGCCCCATGTCTGTCGTGCTGTGGAGATCTACAAAGGCCACTTCATCGCCTATAGCCTCGGCAACTTCTGCACTCCTGCTGGCATTAGCGTCTCGGGCATCAGCGGCTACTCGCCTGTCATCACGGTGCGCTTGGACAACGAAGGACTGCTGGTTGATGGGAAAATCCATTCCTTCATACAGCCATTCCGCACAGGTCCTCGCATCGATAAGAACAACATCGTGGCCAAAGCCATCCGCACCCTTACGCAAGAGGATTTCAAGAATGCCCATATTCTCATCGAGGATGATGGGTCATTCCACCCCGTTGAGTAAGACTGCGATAGCCCCCTGTTAGTCTTTTTTAAGACTATTTTATTTGGTGGATAACAAAACTTTGTGTACTTTTGCAAAGTTTTAACCCATCCTATATCGACTATTCATGATGAAATATACAGAACGTATCCTATTGTTATTGTCCCTGTTGACCCTCCCATTGGTGGTCTCCGCTCAGTCTGACGACCCCAAGAATAAGACTCAGAAATCAGAAATCAAGGTCAACAAGTTAGATGTCATCTACGAGGACGAGGAATACAAAGGCGTGGTCATCGACGAACGCAACAACAAAGAGACCGAAAACAACCTCTATCAACCCCCCTTCATTGTGGAACCCGAAGAAGAGTATGAGGAGGACGGGGAAGACCTGCCAACGGTGTTCACCCTCGACGACGAAGGTGTGGAGAGAGAGGATGACATTATCCTTGAAGGCTTCGATACGGCAGCCATCCACCTACCCAAACTCGATGTCAACACCATCAGCGAACCTATCGTCATCCAGCTGTGCAACCCTGCTCGCGGTGAGAAATTCACCTGGCCCACTCCTTGGACCTCACGGCCTTCATCGCACTATGGTCCCCGCCGCCGCCGTTTCCACTATGGACTCGATCTTGCACAGCCCACTGGTGAGCCCATCTATGCCGCCTTCGACGGTGTGGTGCGCATCTCCAAATACAACAAGAGCTACGGTAACCTCGTCATCATCCATCACGCCAACGGCCTCGAGACCTACTACGCCCACATGTCTAAACGCCATGTCTCGGCCGGCCAGCAGGTGAAGAGCGGCGACGTCATAGGCCTCTGCGGCAACACCGGCCGCTCTTTCGGCAGCCACCTCCACTTCGAGGTGCGCTATATGGGCAACGCCCTCAACCCCGAGAATGTCGTCGACTGCTCCACGCACGACCTCATCAGCAACCGCTTGGAGATTACCTCGGGCTCGTTCCGCAAGGTAGCCAAAGGCGGCACCAAGGAGTGGTCTGGGGGCAATGGCGGTTCCTCCTCTGGCGACGGAGCTTGGTATCGCGTGCGCGAGGGAGACAACCTCAGCAAAATAGCCCGCCGCAACGGCATCACTGTCAAACGCCTCTGCCAACTCAACGGCATCAAAGAGACCAAGGTGCTGCACCCCGGCGACAAGCTGAGGGTTAGCGGCAGCGTGGCCAAGAAATCCGCCGTCTCCAAGAAAGCCGGGAAAGCCACTAAGAGCAAAAAAGGAAAGAAGGGCAAGAAGAGAAGAAAATAATCCCCCCAAAGTTTAACCCCATAACCTAAGACTCCCATGCGCCTCGACATCCTCACCTTGTTCCCGAACATGATGACCATGTTCTTCGAGGAGAGCATCCTCAAGAGGGCCCAGAAAAAGGGGCTCGTCGAGGTTCATTTCCACGACCTCCACGACTATTCGCTCACCAAATACGGTTCTGTCGACGACTACCCCTACGGTGGCGCTGCAGGAATGGTGATGGCTGTAGAGCCTTTGGCCAACTGCATCGAAGGACTTCAAAAAGAGCGACACTATGACGAGGTCATCTACACCGCCCCCGACGGCGAGATGCTCAGCCAGCCCATGGCCAACCAACTTTCGCTGGCCGAAAACCTGATGATTCTCTGCGGCCACTACAAAGGGGTCGACGAGCGGGTACGCGAACATTTCATCACCAAGGAAATCTCCATCGGCGACTATGTGCTCACCGGTGGCGAATTGGCTACTGCGGTCATCGCCGATGCCGTCATCCGCCTGGTGCCGGGAGTCCTCGGTGACGAGCAGTCGGCTCTCGGCGACTCCTTCCAAGACGGACTCGTGGCTCCGCCCGAATACACCCGCCCGCCGGAGTTCCGCGGCTGGAAAGTCCCCGACATCCTCCTCAGCGGCAACCACGCCAAAATCGAGCAATGGCGCATGGAACAGGCCATCGCCCGCACCAAGGAACGCCGACCAGGGCTGTTAAAGGAGATGAATAATAGAAAGTAATACAGCACATTATGCATTTTGCGATCAAAAATATCGACCGCAAAATCACAAAAAGGGAACAAAATGGACAATTTAAATGCACTAATTCCTTACATAGAGGTTGAAAACAAGATTGCAACCATACGCAAACAGGATGTTATTGCCGACGCAGATGTCGCGGAGTTATTTTGTGTAGAGACCCGTCGTGTCAATGAGGCAGTAAGAAACAATCCCGACAAGTTCCCTATTGATTACATGTTTGAGCTCACAAAGAGTGAGTTACGCAGTTTGCGGTCGAAAATTTCGACCACAAACGTGTCAAATAAAAGTAGATCAGCGACTAAAGTCTTTACCGAGAAAGGACTTTATATGCTGGCGACAATTTTGAAGAGTGAGAAAGCGACAGAAGCCACATTTGCCATCATCGAGACCTTTGCCAAAGTGCGTGAATTGAAGCGTGAGTTGGTGGAGTTGCACAAGGAGAGCGACAAGGCGGTGCAGGAGAAAAAGATGCAACACTTTGGAGAGGTATTGACCGACATCGTGATGCCCGACCTCGAAACCTCCGAAACGGAATCATCCCTTGAAATCAACTTCCTAATTGGCAAAATCAAACATACAGTAAAAAGAGTGAGAAAAAGTGATAACAAATGACCGTACAAGAAGAGTCGGGAAATAGGAATCTGCAGAAATAAAGGATTATGGCAAATTCGTTCATATCAACGGATCCAGAAACAAAGGTACAGAAAATCATCAATATTCCTGATGGTTGTATTATCGTTGAGATGAAGGCAAAGGAAATGTCTGATTTCATTATGAAGACATTTGCAGGATTCTTATTTGCTGACGAAAAGGCTCGTCTACAAGTCTTTCCCAAAGAGGTTAAGACCTTTGATGGTATCTGGCAATATGTTTACCCCATCAAACGAGGCGTTGCCGCCATCATGGTAAATGAAGAAAAATGGGGAAAACTACTCAAAGACCAAAAGGCAAAAGAAGAAAAAGAAAGAATAGAACAACTGTGCAGCAATGATATTGCAGCAATGCGTATCAAATATGACGAGGCCAGAATATTCTATTTGGCATCGAAAGGGGTTATTACATCTATTGCGATGGATTACTTATTCCCGGAATTCAAAAGGGACAAGAAACAAGATGAAGATATTCTTTGTGAAATCATTTTACATGATATTGTTGAGAAAACAAAAATAGATTTATCTACTGCAAGAAAAGAACTAAAAAAAACGCTTAGACAATGTCATTTCTTTGTCTTAGAATTCCCCATTTCAGAAGAACAAAAGATTGCTTTTTTAGACCATGCAATACTCACTCTTTGTGAAATATTGGATCGAAAACCTATAAGAAAGAATATCAGTAATTACCTTGAAGCGTTCAATGATGCTCAAATAGATTGTTACAAATTGCTCAAAAAAATTTACAGAGAAACTGGAGATGACAACAATCTATTTAAAACACTTGAAAGAATCATATTCAATACTGATATAAAATGCAATAGGGATAATGCTTCTTACAAAGTCAAGTACTTTATTGAAAAGAGCATCGGAGAATTAAACTATTATATTGAGAGACCTAAACAGAACTGGGAGCAAGGGTGGAATAGCAAGCAAATATCTAAATTGAAAAGAAAGATTAAAGAACGTCACCCAAAGGTGAATGCATTGAACTGGAGGTGTGTTGAACCTTCATTGCCATCTCATATGAATCCCGAAAGTATCAATACTAACTGCACAAGCAGTTTTGAGGAGGCAAAACGAGCAGAGGAGTCAGGCAATCAGACAGGAAACTATAGTTACGCTTTAGATTTATATGAGGCCATTGCATATAGAGATAAGCGTAATAAAGATGCTTATGCCCGACTGATGATTATTTATAGAAAATACAAGATGTATGATGACGAAATTCGTGTTATAAAATTAGCATTAGCAAATTGTACAGACAATACGAAACTAATAGACGAGTGGAAAGAAAGACTTGAAAAGGCAGAAGAACTAAAACACAAAGCATATATTAAAAGTTTACAAGAATTCGAGTAAATAAATTCAATAAACCTTAATTTCTTAAACAATTATAGCAAACAATAAAACAACCATAGATATGACAGAATTTGAGAAATACGCCACCAAGCATCGTGGTATCAGCAGCACCACTTACGCCAAATATACTTCGGCCATTAATAATTCGCTAACCCCCTATATCGTCGAGGAGCGCCAGTTGAACGTCGCCCAGATGGACGTCTTCAGCCGCTTGATGATGGACCGCATCATCTTCCTCGGCACCGCCATCGACGACTACACCGCCAACGTCATCCAAGCTCAGCTGCTCTTCCTCGAGAGCGTGGATCCCGAGAAGGACATCCAGATCTACCTCAACTCACCGGGAGGCTCCGTCTACGCCGGATTGGGCATCTACGACACCATGCAGTACATCCAACCCAAAGTCTCCACCATCTGCACCGGTCTCGCCGCCTCGATGGCCAGCGTGCTGCTCTGCGCCGGCGAGAAAGGTCGCCGTTGCGCCCTGCCGCATGCCCGCGTGATGATTCACCAGCCCATGGGCGGTGCCGACGGTCAGGCCACCGACATGGAGATCACCGTCCGCGAAATCCTCAAGCTCAAGAAGGAACTCTATGAAATTATTGCCAAGCACAGCGGCCAGCCCTTCGAGCAGGTGGAGAAAGACTCCGACCGCGACCACTGGTTCACCGCCGAAGAAGCCCTCGCCTACGGCATGATTGACGAGGTACTGACGAAGAAATAACTAGTTCAACTAGTATAACTAGAACCACTATCTATGCAAATCAAAATCAAGAATACCAGCCACCATCCGCTGCCGAAGTATGAGACTTCGCAGTCGGCAGGGATGGACCTCAGAGCTTTCCTGCCCGAAGGACCCATCACGTTGAAACCCATGGAGCGCGGCCTCGTCAAAACGGGCCTCTTCATGGAACTGCCGGCAGGCTACGAGGCGCAGGTACGTCCCCGCAGCGGCCTGGCGCTGAAGAAGGGCATCACCGTCCTCAACAGTCCCGGCACCATCGACGCCGACTACCGCGGCGAGATATGCGTCATCCTCATCAACCTCTCACAGGAGGACTTTGTCATCAACGATGGCGAGCGTATTGCCCAAATGGTCATCGCCCGTCACGAGCAGGCCGAGATTATCCAGGTCGAGGAACTCACCGACACCGAGCGCGGCGCTGGCGGCTTCGGACACACGGGGAAGAATTGAATAATGAAACGGTTGCTTCATAGCATCGTCTTGTGTGTTGTGATGTTATCGCAACCGCTTGTCTCATGTCATGCCCAAAACAACATCGAATGGGAGGACGAGGATTTGGGTCATATTCCCATCTCGAGAGACTCCACTTTTGCCACAGGCGCCGAGAACTTATGGAACCACGAAGTGTTTCCCTCTATGTTGCTCCGTGAGGACGGTTATCAGGGACGCACGGCAGTGGTGGCAAACCAAACTTCCATTGTGGGTAATACCCATCTGGTAGACACCCTGATTCAAGCTGGTGCGAACGTAGCCAAGATCTTCTGTCCCGAGCACGGCTTCCGTGGCACCGCAGCGGCCGGGGCTCATGTCGACAACAGCGTCGACACCAAGACAGGTCTGCCGATAATAAGTCTTTATGGCAAGAACAAGAAGCCCTCGCCCGAACAGATGAAAGACGTTGATGTCGTTATCTTCGACCTGCAGGACGTCGGATGTCGCTTCTATACTTATATCTCCACGCTGCATTATGTGATGGAGGCTTGCGCCGAAAACGACATCCCACTCATCGTCCTCGACCGACCTAACCCTAACGGTCACTATGTCGACGGTCCCGTCCTCGACACCGCGCACTATCGTTCTTTCGTCGGCATGCACCCCGTGCCCATCGTTTACGGCATGACCATCGGTGAGTATGCCGAGATGATCAATGGCGAAGGTTGGCTGGCTGGAGGCATCAAGTGTAACCTCGCCGTCGTTCCCCTGCAAGGCTACAAACGAGACAGCGTAGGCTACGAACTGCCCGTGCCGCCGTCGCCCAACCTGCGCAACGCCCACGCCATCGCCCTCTACCCTTCGCTCTGCCTCTTCGAGGGCACCAACTGTGGTGTCGGTCGCGGCACCGACTGGCCATTCGAAATTGTGACATTCAAGAAAATAAAACTCGATCTACGTCAGGAGCAGGCACCTGCAGCCTTCAGCCTCAAATATTTGATGGAGATGTATCGTCGCGTTCCCAAAGGCAAGTTCTTCCTCAAGAACAATTTCTTCGATAAACTGGCCGGCAACGGCGACCTCCGCAGGCAGATAGAAAAAGGCTGGAGCGAGGAAAAAATCCGCGCCACCTGGCAGCCCGCTCTCGACGAATTCAAGAAAACCAGAGAAAAATATTTAATCTATTGATATGAAAAAGACATTATTGATGATGGCAGTGACGATGCTCTTCGCCGCCTGCTGCAACGAAAAACAAGAACCTGCCAACACTGCCGACGTAGTGATGCAGAACATTCTCAACCGTAAGAGTGTACGCTCCTACAACGGCGAGGCCATCCCCGACACGGTGATGCAGAACATCCTCCGTGCCGCCATGTCCGCCCCCACAGGCATGGACATCCGCCCCTGGAGCTTCGTCGTCCTCACCGACAAGAGCCAATATGACAGCATCTTTGCTGGCAACGGTAACATGAAGAAATTTATGGAAAGCGGTGCCGTCGTCGTGGTCTGTGCCGACACCACCGTCACTCGTCCCACGCGCGAAAATCCAGACGGGCCTGCTGTGACGCGTCCCAACCCCATGTGGCGTGACGACATCGCTGCCGCCACCGAGAACCTCCTGCTGGCCGTCGAAGCCCATGGTCTCGGTGCCTGCTGGACCGCCTGCTATCCCTTCCCGGAAACTATGGCCCCTGTGAAGAAAGCCCTTGGCCTCCCCGCCGAAGTGGTGCCTTACGCTGTGGTACCCATCGGATACCACGACGGCTCTACCCAACCCAAGGACAAATGGGCTCCCGCCCGAATCCATTACGGACGCTGGTAGTCGTCAACGTCTTCAAGAATTCCGAGATAGTTTTTGTAACGCTCAGTGCTTAGGAGGCCCTCATCGAGGGCCTCTTTTACTGCACACCCCGGCTCGTGACGGTGGGTGCAGTTGGCAAAGTGGCAGTTGGGGATGAGCGCCCGCATCTCAGGGAAGAAATGCGATAGCTCCTGCGCATTGAAGTTCACCATACCGAACTCCTTGATGCCGGGAGTATCGATAAGATAAGTGTAAAACGGAAAGTGGAAAGAGGAAAGATTTCCGGGTGCGGCAGCATCGCTTTCCACTTTCCACTTTCCACTTTCCACTGGGAAAATTTCAGCGAAGGTGGTGGTGTGACGGCCTTTGAGGCTCCAGTCGGAGATGTCGCCCACCTTGAGGTCGAGTCCAGGAGCAAGGGCGTTAAGAAGAGCACTCTTGCCTACACCAGAATGACCACTGAAGAGGACGGTCTTGCCAGCAATAAGCTGTTTCACCTCGTCGAGTCCAGTGCCCTCAAGTGCCGATACCTCATAGACGGGATAGCCGGCAGCTGTGTATATTCCTTTGATTTCATTGTGTATCTCCCAGAGTTCGTCATCGTAGAGGTCCACTTTGTTGAAGAGAATACAGGCAGGGATATGATAGGCCTCGGCAGTGACCAAGAGCCTATCAATAAAGCCCGTGGAGGTACGTGGAAGCCCAAGGGTGGCAACGATGCAAAGAAGGTCAATATTGGCGGCGATGACATGCGTCTGCTTGCTGAGCTTGGTGGCACGTCGGACGATATAGTTCTTACGGTCGGCCACATCGTGGATAACCCCCGTACCGTCGTCCTGCACTTCGAAGAAGACGTGGTCACCTACAGCCACAGGATTCGTCTGCTTGTTACCACGCAAACGATAATTGCCACGCAACCGACAGTCGAAAAAGGTTATGGGTGAGGGGTTATTGGTTATAGAGGGCTGCCGCGGTTGTCCTGCGCAATCGTCCATAACCCATAACCCATAACCTATAACCATTACCCGATACCAGCTGCCAGTAGTTCTTATGACCAGTCCTTCCTTCATTTTCAAGATGCAAAAATACAAAAAAAATATCAAATTGCGTTTTTTTTCGTATTTTTGCATTTTTAAAATCAATTCATGCAATCAAACATTCGCTTCTCCATCATCATACCTACCTGGAACAACCTGCCGTTCTTGAAACTCTGCATCGAGAGCATCCGTAAGAACTCTACTGCCGACCATCAAATCATCATCCATGTCAACGACGGCTCTGATGGCACGTTGGAATGGGTGTGCGAGCAAGGCTTTGACTACACCTATACCGAGCAGAATGTAGGTGTCTGTCTGGCCTGTAATATGATGCGCACCAAGGTAAAGACCGACTATATCCTCTACCTCAACGACGACATGTACCTTCTCCCCGGCTGGGACACTGCGCTGGCCGACGAGGTGGCCTCGTTGCCCGACAACCGCTTCTTCCTCTCCTCTACCATGATACACCCCTACAAACCCGAGGATGTGGGCATCATCGCCAACTATGGCGACAGTCTCGAGACCTTCGATGAGGAGCGTTTGCTGCGCGAATACAAGAACCTCGCGGCTCCTGACTGGCATGGAGCCACCTGGCCTCCCAACCTGCTGCACCGCGACCTTTGGGACCTCATCGGCGGCTACAGCATCGAATACACCCCCGGGATGTACAGCGACCCCGACCTCACCGCAAAGCTTTGGATGGTGGGAGTGCGCCATTTCAAGGGTCTCTCGGCCAGCCGTGTCTACCATTTCGAGACACGCAGTACCGGCCGTGTGAAAAAGAACGACGGCAGCATGCAGTTCCTGCTGAAATGGGGCATGACCAACTCGACACTGCGTCTGCTGACACACCTGCAGCACGATATCGCCGAGCCGCTGACGATAGATGAAGGTGCTTTGAAGCGCAACCGTTTCCGCAGCCGTGTGAAAGCCATCCTCTCGCTCCTCACTGGCAAACAATTTGGACCTATAGAAAAAGTGGAAAGCGGAAAGTGGAAAGTAGAAATATGAAACGACTCTTTTCTCTGCTGCTGTTATTGGTTCTCTCTTTCACCGGCCACTGCCAATACTGGAACAGCCTCGATACCTACCGTCTCAACAAGATCCAACCCCACGACCGCATCTTCCCCGACGGCGACCGTTGGCGCATAAATCTCAATGGCACCTGGGCTTTCGCCTATTTCGATACTCCCGCACAATCCACCCTCAACCCCTCACATTGGGACAGCATCCGCGTACCTGGAAACATTGAATTGCAAGGCTTCGGTGTCCCCGTGTATGTCAATATGAAAAACGAGTTCCCCGTCGGCGACCGTCAGGGAGCCGACGTGCCAAAGGCAAACCCGCCCTACGTCCCTACCGACTACAACCCCGTGGGTGTCTATTCGCGAGACTTCACCCTCCCCACTGCCTGGCACGAACGACGCACCATCATCAAATTCGGTGCCGTAAAATCTGCCATGTATCTCTACATCAACGGTCGCGAGGTAGGCTATAGCGAAGACTCGAAGACTCCTGCCGAATGGGACATCACCAAATACCTCCACGAAGGCAGGAATAGCCTCAAGGTAAAGGTGCTGCGCTGGTGCGACGGCAGCTACCTCGAATGCCAGGATATGTGGCGCATGAGTGGCATCACACGCGATGTGGAGCTCTACTCTGTCCCCAAGACCTACATCACCGACATCAAAGTCATCGCCGACCTCGACACCAACGACTGGTCCACAGGACTGCTTGACGTCATCGTTGACCTTAGCCGCGAAATCAGCGGTGGCCGCGTGGAGGTAGCCTTCGGTGGCAGACTCCTCCGTCACCCGCTGAAAAACAACGACTGGTTTGCTGGTTTCCAGTTGCGCTACCCCAGCATCCAGCCTTGGAGCGACAGCATCCCCGAACTCTACGACCTCACCATTCGCCTCTTCGATGCGGCTGGTCACGAGACCGAAAGCATCACAAAAAAAATAGGATTCCGTCACCTCGACATCCTCAATGGCCAACTGCGCCTCAACGGGAAACCTATGGAAATCCGCGGAGTCAACCGTCACGAGCACAGCATGTACGGTGGCCACTATATCACCCCCGACGAGATGCGCGAGGATATTCATCTGATGAAAGAGATGGGAATCAACGCTGTCCGCACCTCACATTATCCCAATGACGAACTCTGGTACGACCTCTGCGACTCCGCCGGCATCTATGTCTGGGACGAGGCCAATGTGGAGAGCCATGCACAAGGCTACGGAGAGGGTTCGCTGGTCAAGAAGCCCGAGTGGCTCAACCCCATCCTCGACCGCATCTATAACATGTACAAGCGCGACCGCAACCACCCCTGCGTCATTGCCTGGAGCCTCGGCAACGAATGTGGCAACGGCTACTGCATGGAGGAAGCCTACCGATTCCTCAAAGGCAAAGACAACACACGCCCTGTGGTCTACGAGCGCGCCGAACTCGACGGGAACACCGACATCGTCAGCATCATGTATCCCTCCGTCGACTTCCTGTCGCAGTATGCCCGCAACCGCTACAACAAACGTCCCTATATCATGGCCGAATATTGCCATGCGATGGGAAATAGCATGGGCGGCCTCAAAGACTACTGGGACACCATCGACAAATATCCTCAGTTGCAGGGCGGATTCATCTGGGACTGGGTAGACCAAGCCTTCCTTATGGAAGGTGAAAGGTTAAAGGTGAAAGGTGAAACGGATGATGATTCTCACCCTTCACCTCTCTCCTCTCACCTTTGGTGGGCGGCAGGAGGAGATTTGGGTGAGTTGCCCGGCCTTAAAGACGACGACGCTTTCTGCGCCAACGGCATCCTCGCCGCCGACCGCACCCCGCACCCCCATGCCGACGAGGTGGAGGCCGTCTACACCCGTGGACGCCACAACGTGGTTGTCGGCATGGTGCTGCAAGATTACCTCCATCCCAAGTTGGAATACGATATCAATATTTCCCAAAACAAGCGAGATATTACTCTCTCCAACGACCGCTTCAGTCTCACCATTGGCACCGCCGACGGAATCATCACCTCTTATCGCTCCAATGGGCGCGAACTCCTCGCCACTCCGCTGCGGTGGAACTTCTGGCGACCACCCACGGAGAACGACCTCGCCGACCCCCTCGGTGCCCGAGCATGGCAGGGACTCGACCAGCTACAGGCTACCGTCCTTTCGCTCACCCTCAATGAGCGTAGAGAAGAAGGTATTGCCGAAGTACAGATGGCCCTTCGTCTTGCCACTCCCGACGGCATCACCATGCACATGAAGCAAATCCTTGAAGTCAACAGCCTCGGACAGATGCAACTCAGCTACCAGGTAGTTCCTGGTCGACATTTCCACACACTCCCCAAACTCGGCCTCCAGTTCGGTCTCGACACCTCCTTCTCCACCTGTGCCTTCCACGGCAACATCTACGAGAGCTACCCCGACCGGCGCACCGCCACACGCTTCGCTCCGTGGCATAAGTTGCTCGCCGACCTTGCTGCTCCGCAATATGTCGTCCCCCAGGAACAGGGCAACCGCGAGGCCTATTACCTCTACCTTTCGGGAACTGATAATCATCTCGCCATCATCGCTCCGGACTATATCGCCGCACCTCTCAACTTCAGCGTCCGACGTTGGCGCGACAGCACCCTCACTCGTGCCCGCCGTTGGCGCGATGTGGGTGAACCCGACCCTTACTATACTGTCAGCATCGACCATCGCGTGGCGCCCCTCGGCACTGCCACCTGCGGCCCCGGTGTCGCCGAACGCTACACTATCTCAGGCAACCGCACCTACACCTACGCCTTCATCTTCGACCCAGTCTCCCCTAGCTACCTGGGGGCCACCCCCTTTCAGGCTTTCCGCATCCACCCCGATATCATCTCTTCCGTCGTCGAGATGCCTGTCGACGAAGACCGTTTGCTCTATATCGACAACCTCAAGTGTACAAAGTACGCCTCCGAGAAATACAACGAGGGAGACCTCAGGGTACTCAAAGACGGACACTACGGTGTGTCAGGCGACTACAATCGCGGATGGATAGGCTTCGAGGGCGAGGACACCGTGGAGATAACCCTTTCCCTTATGGCATTGTCCACCCTCGACGAAATCGCTGTCGGTGCCTGTCACAGCCCCGGCGACTGGGTCGTCAAACCCCTCGACATACAAGCCTCTTGGAGTCCCAATGGTCACACATGGGGCCCGTGGCAAAGCCTTAACCTTCAGAACCCTCCCGTCGACCTCTATGGCGACAGCCGTCGCCTATACTATACCCTGCAGCCTCGCAAAGCGACAAATATCGGCTTCGTCCGCCTGCGCTTCATCTGCCGCCCCACACTCCCTATCTGGCATCCCTACTCTGGACAGAAAAGCTGGCTCATGCTCGACGAAATAGAGGTGAAAGAGAAATAATTACCACCATGTGAAAATATTTTCGTATTTTTGCATTGTTTTTTAGCAATGACGAAATGACCTTACTCATTATATTTCTGTTAGGTGCGATGTCGATATCGTTCCTCTGCTCTATATTGGAATCAGTATTGATGTCCACCCCTCTCAGTTATATCACCATGCGCGAGGATGAGGGTTTCAAGGCAGCCCCGTTGTTCAAGAAATACAAGACCGACAACGCCCGCGCCATTGCCGCCATCCTGAGCCTCAACACCATAGCCAACACCATCGGTGCCGCCGGCGTGGGATACCAAACCACCGAGGCTTTCGGCAACGAGTGGTTCGGTCTCGTCTCCGTTGTCACCACGGTGCTCATTTTGGTTTTCTCGGAGATTGTCCCCAAGACCATCGGTACCAGCCAGTGGCGTCGCCTCATGGGCTTCACCGCCTACACCATCCGCACCCTCATCTTCATCCTCTACCCCGTTGTGGTGGCCGTCCAATGGTTCACCAAACTCATCGCCAAGAAGGACGAGGAGGAGACTGTCGTCTCCCGCGAGGAGGTCGCCGCAATGGCCGATATGGGCGAGGACGAAGGCGTTATCGACGAGGACGAGAATAAAATTATCCAGAATGTCATCAAGCTCAACGACATCAAGGCCTACGACGTGATGACGCCCCGTGTGGTAGCCGCCACAGCCCCCGAGAGCATGACCCTCAAGGACTTCTACCGCACCGACGAATACAGCCACTTCTCTCGTATCCCCGTCTATGCCGACGAGGAGGACTTCATCACCGGCTATATCCTCCGCAGCGAGGCATTGGAAGAGCTGGCCGAAGACCATTTCAAGAAGACCCTCGGTGAAATCAAACGCGAGATACCGCTCTACAACGAGGAGATGTCGGTGGCCGACATCTGGGACAACCTGCTCAAGCATAAGGAACAGATTGCCGGCATCATCGACGAATTCGGCTCCTTCCAGGGTATCCTCACCCTCGAGGACATCATCGAGACCATCTTCGGTCTCGAGATTATCGACGAGAGCGACGAGGTAGCCGACATGCAGCAGTATGCCCGCGAACGCTGGCAGAAGCGACAAAGCCGCTTCAAAGAAATCAAACTCCCGGAGTAATTATCTGCCTCACTTTTTCCTCTAAGGGCAAGGTGCCGTCAATCCAGTGAATGGCGACGCCACCCCGCTCCATGCGGCGGAACCACGTCATCTGGCGTTTGGCAAAACGTCGTATGTCGGTGAAGAGGTCACGGAAGAGCTCCTCTTTCGTACATTCCCCCATCAGATAGCGCGTCACATGGCGATATTCGAGCCCGTAACGCATCAGTCGCTCGGGAAGCACTCCCTCGTCCAGCAGCCGCTGCACCTCGTCGGTCATTCCCTCCTCCATACGTCGGCGCAGACGCGCTTCGATGCGGGCGATAACCACCTCGCGCGGCAGCAGCAGGCCATAGATGCGGTGCTCCATCGGCGGTGCCTGTGTGCAAGCCTCGGGATGGGCAAGGGCGAACTCCTGTATCTCGAGGGCTCGCACCAAACGCTCGCGCGTTTCGGTGTCGGTATGGTTGTGGAGCTTGATATAAGAAGCCAGACGCGCCGTCAGTTCCTCGTCGCTGAAGCTTTCGAGCGAACGACGGTACGCCTCGTCCACCGGTGCGTCGGCCAACCGGTAGCCACGCACAACAGCGTCTATATAGAGTCCCGTACCTCCACAAAGGATAGGTTGCTTATTGCGCGAGACGATATCGTCGTAAGCCGCGCAAAAGTCGCGCAGAAATCGGTAGGCGCTGTATTCCTCGCCAGGCTGGCAGATATCTATAACATGATAAGGGATGTGGGTGCCGTGGATATTATAGTCAGCCAGATCCTTGCCGGTACCGATGTCCATCCCGCAGAACACCTGACGCGAGTCGGCGCTGATAATCTCGCCACCTAAACGATAGGCCACCTCGGCCGCCAGCGCAGTCTTGCCGGTGGCGGTGGGACCTAAGATAGTTATGAGTTCAGAGTTATGAGTTATGAATTTACTCATCGAGGAAGATGAGACGCGAGCGCTGCTTGTCGAACTCATACTTGCCAAACTCCTGCAGACCCGTGCGGTTGATGATGAACTTATAGTCGATACCCTTCACTACCACCACTTCGACATTCTCGCGGCGCTGCTCGCCAATCTGCATGCTCTTGAAGATGATGGTGGTGCGGTCGAGGATATTGCCCTCAGGGTCGAACGACTGGTCGCGCAGGGGGAAGTCTTCCTTGGTGAGACGTTGTTGATAGAGCAGGCTCATGGCCTCTTCCCACGAGATGGCGATGGGTTCGGCATAGCGCTCGTCGATGAGCATGGGGACCTGGAAGCCATTGGCGATGCAGGTAATCTCGCCACGGGTGGAGTTGATCATGGTGACGAAGAGAGTGCTCTCGTCGTGTACGATGGTGGTCTGCGGCTCCACTTTTTCTCCCTCGTCCTCAGGACGCTGCACGAGGTCCACCACCTTGCCGTCGCCCTCTTTCTTGCTGGTGATGTTCTCCACCATATTGCGGGGTACATAGTCTTCGCGCAGCACGAGGAATTCGATGCGGCGGTTCAGCGAGTGCGCCGCCTGTTGGTGGTCACCCTTGAGGGTGGCGATATAGTCGCACTCCATCACCGTACCGGCGGAGAAGGTGTATTTCTGCCCGTTAAGGGTCACGGTGACATCCTCGTCGAGCACACGCGGCACACGGTCGGCGTAGCCTTTGGCCACCAAGCGCTCGCGGTCGATACCGCGATTCACTAAATAGTCCACCACGCTCTGGGCGCGACGCTGCGAGAGGGTGTCGTTGGTCATGCCGATATAAGGCTGACAGTCGGTATGCGAACGAATCTCCACCACGAGGTTGGGGTTGTTCTCCATGACCAAGTAGAGATCCATCAACGAATCCATGAACTGCGCCTGCAGGTCGGCCTTCGCAAGATCGAAACGTATCTCGGGCAGCACGATGGGACGACGTTGCACGGGATCCATGCGGAAGTCCTGCACGATGGTCTTGTTGGTGCTGTATCCGCGGGTGCTCGCCGAGCCCTCCACACTGTAGTAGCTCTGCTTCGAGAGATACATCTTGTAGACCACATCGCGGTGCACCATGGTGCTGTCGAACTTATAGAAGCCTTTCTTGTCGGTGCGGGTCTCGAGGTTGGTGCCGTCCGAACCCACCAGCTTCACACGCACATCCTTCATCAGCTGCATCGACTTCTCGTCGCGCACGGTGCCCTGGATGGCATAGTTCAAGCCGGGGAGCTCGAAGTAGAAGAGGTTGTCGTTGATGGGAGGATTCTGGGTGCTGCGGTTGTCGTTCTGCTTGCTGCGGTTGTGAGGATCGTCATAGGGACGGTTCGACGAGAAATAGCCGCGCTCGAGGATATTGTTCTTGCTGTCGTCGGGGTAGAACACCATCGACATCTCATCGTACGACGAGTTGATGGGGATACCCATGTTCTCGGGAACCGACCATTTGCCGTTGGGGTTGAGCTTGGTGCTGAAGAGGTCCTGTCCGCCCACGCCGGGATGGCCGTCGGAGGAGAAGTACATCAGCGAGTCGTTCCTCAACACCGGCATAATCTCACGTCCGGGGGTGTTGATGATGGAAGAGAGGTTCACGGGACGCCCGAAATCGTCGGCGGTGGACTTGCGGGTAGCCCGCCATAGGTCGTACTCGCCGAAGCCGCCCGGCATATCGGACGAGAAATAGAGCGTCAGGCCGTCGCTGCTGATGGCGGGATAGAGGAAGCTGTAGGCGGTGTCGCCCAGGTGTACATACACCGGCGTCGACCACTCGCCGGGAGCGGTCTCTTCCCCACCCTCCTGCACAGGCTCCTCGGCCTCTTCCTGCTGCTCACCTTTCTTTTTCTTCTTTTTGCTGTTTTTCTTCTTGCTGTTCTTCTTGCTATCCTTCTTGCTCTTCTTGTCGAGGGTCTGGACAGCCTTCGTCGAGGTGTAGATGCGGCAGGTCAGCGACTCGTTCTCACGCACGTCGCAGCGCGAGAAGAAGATGGTGTTGCCGTCGGGCGTGAACGAAGCCTCACCTTCGTTGACGGCGGTGTTGATTTTGCCGCTCTTGTCCCACGGCTCGGGGTCGGAGACCCACTGTCCGTTGCGGTCCATGAAGACCTGATAGATATCGGAATAGGCTTGGTCGGTCCAAGGGTCCTTGCTGGCGGCCTCGCCCTCGCTGAAACGCGACGAGGTGAAGACAATCTTTGTAGTGTCATCGCCCACAAAACGAGGCGCGAAATCGTTGAAGTCAGTACACCACTCGCTCAGCTTCTTGATGGTATGGCGGGTGCGGTTGTTCGACAACTGGTTGACATAGATGAGCGACTCCTTGCGCTTGACAGCATAAGAATCCTTGGGCTCCATCTCCAAGTACTTGCTGTAATACTCCTCGGCCTCGACAAACTTCTCTTGGAAGCGGCACATCTCGGCAAGGTTGAAATAGAGCTTGCGCTCACTCTTGTAGTATTCCTCGTCGGCCAGACGCTTGTAGATGCGCTCGGCACGGGGATAGTTGTAGGTCAAGCGGTAGCACTCGGCAATCTGGAAGTAGACGCGGTTCTTCTCGGCCTTGTTGTCCTTGATTTTCTCATAGGCAGCCTCGTATTCCTTCACAGCCTCGACAAAACGGTTCTGGTCGAAGAGCTCGTCACCCCTTGCAGCCAAACTTTTCTGTGCACTCGCTCCCACGCCCGCAATCAGGGCAAAAAGGAGCAGCAGGAGACCTTTTTTCAGCATTTTCATATATATAATTCTATTTCTTATTTACACCTATCAATATCAAAACCAACTCATTAAAAGGGTTCTACGCCCCATTCAATGCGTTAATTCAAATTGCTAAAATACGAACTTTTTCTGAATACACCAAAAAAAGTTGGGGAGGGGTAACGTTTAAAGTTTAACGTTTAACGTTTAAAGGGGTCGGTGCCGGCGGAGAGGGGCCGGTGCCGGCGAAAGTGGAACAGGCGGTTAGCTGATGGTGCAGGAACCGAGGGGGCGGGAGTTGGAGATGATAGGTCGTTGTTGCCGGTCCCGACAACCTATCATCTCCGACGGGGGCAGGAGATGGTATGGTGTTGGTACGGAGATGGTACGGTGTTGATACGGTGTTGGTATCTTCTCGCTATTGATTATCAGTGTGTTGTATGTTTATTAAAGCAATAAAATGCACATAACCAAAGGTTTATGTGCATTTTTGCGCTTGTAATTTATTGATTTTCAATCCGCGCTCCGAACGGCTTAATATGCTAAATTCACCGTCGGAAGAGGACTCCGTCAGGGGGCAGAAGACCAGCGTGAGGTTCAAGAAGATGAAAGTGGGATGTGACTGAGTGTGGATTCATGTTACACTTGCCGGTGAAAACGAAGGGGTAAAACCACACAAAATTCGTGTGGGTTTGCAGAGGAAGGGTATTATCAGGTTGGTTCATTTATCGATTATTGCTG
>ONBK01000006.1 GCA_900316055.1 uncultured Bacteroidales bacterium | reverse complement strand
AACTGTGTGACGCCATGAAGAACGACGCGAATATCCATGTCGTCGTCACGGGTTACGCCGACAATACCGGCACGAGGAAGAACAACCTGAAGATTGGCCGCAAACGTGCCTACGCTGTCAAGCGTATGATGACCAAGATGGGTGCTCCCGCCCGTAACATCACTGTTACCAGCAAAGGCGAGAGCTATCCCGTGGAATCGAACGCCACCAAGGAAGGCCGCGCTCATAACCGCCGCGCCACCGTGGAAATCAAGTAAGAAATACTCTTTAGTTAAATGGTGCAGCAAAGGGATGCTCTTTCGGGAGCATCCCTTGCTGTTTTTATTCGTTTTTTTTTTCCGTAAGCGTGATTACACCTCTATCTCCCCGCTGATGCGGTCGTCGCCCCAGACGGAGTACATATTGGAGCGGCCCTCGTGGAGGGTCATCTTCCCTTGTGCCTCGAGGTGCAGGCGGTAGAAGACACACTGGTGCAGGCTGGCCTTCTCGCACACCACGTCGGTGGCGAAAGCCTCGCAGGTGGGGGCACCACACACGCCGCAGTCGATCTGCGGCAGGCACACCTTCATCTTCTCTATCTTCTCCATCTTCTCCAACGCCTTCGAGATATCGTTGTCGAGCACCATCATCGAACGGGGCTCCACCTCGTCTACCATGGAATGCTCTATCAGGTAGTCCTGGTATTTATCCATCTCGCGGTCGCGGGCCATCTCGCCGTTGCGCTCGCGTTCCGCCGCCTTGCGGGCACGGGCATACATCCGCTCGCCGCAGAGGAAACGGTTGTCGACACTCAGCAACGCTCCCGCACAGCTCTGGTCGCAAGCCCTCAGTTCGAGGAACTCCACGCCCTCCACCTCGTCGTTCTCCAGCTTGTCGAGGAAGTCCATGACATTCTCGATGCCGTCGATGGAGTAGCTGCGCTTGGCCGTACAGATGCGGCGCTCGCCGTTGGTGAGGGTCGAGAGGATGGCGTCTGCCGAGAGGCGCTGACGCGAGAGGGGCTTGTACTGGTGATTCTTCCCGTTGTCCTTCATGCGCTTGTAGACGCGGTTGAAGAGCGAATTCATATTGATGACGCCGTCGATAATGGACTTCTCCTCGCCTACGGGGGCCTTTACGGCCGCCACCTTGGCGGCGCAGGGAGTGACATAGAAGAGTCCTATCTCCTCGCGCGGAATGCCGCGGTGCATCAGCTCCTCGATGGCATACATGGCGCTGAGGTCGAGGGGGGCCTTGATGGGCATGATATTCTCCGTCAGCGACGGATACTTGATCTGCACCAGGCGCACGATGGCGGGGCAGAACGAAGAGATGAGGGGACGGATGTCGGAATGCTCGCGGGCATACTTCTCCTTGGCTTCCTTGAAGATGGTCGCCGCACTCTCCACCTCCATCACATGGGCGAACCCCAGCTCATAGAGCGTCGCGTAGACCTGCGACACGCTCACCTCGTCGGGGAACTGGCCCATGAAGACTGCCGGCAGCAGCGCCACCGAGTGGGAATACTTCTTGAAAGCCTCGAAGTCGTCGTCCTTGATGGCGATAGACTGGACGGGGCACACCTCGTAGCATTTGCCGCAGTCGATGCAACGGTGCTCCTGTATCTCGGCCTTTCCCCCTAGGATGCGGATAGCCTCCGTGGGGCATATCTTCATGCACCGCGAACAACCAATGCATCGATCTTCCTCTACTTGTAAAGCGTGATAAAAAGCCATTTCTACTTAACTTCTTAACTACTGACTACTTAACTACTGGAAATTCACTTCCATTTCGACCGTCGTGCCGACTCCTACTTCGGAGCTGACGTTCAATTTGTCGACATTCTTCTGCATATTGGGCAGGCCCATACCGGCGCCGAAGCCCATGTCGCGTACTTCGGGGCGAGCGGTGGAGTAGCCTTCCTGCATGGCCAGTGCGATATCGGGGATACCCGGGCCCTTGTCGGCCACTACCATACGGATTTTGTCGCTGTCGATATCCACCTCCACCTTGCCGCCGTAGGCATGGGCGATGGCGTTCACCTCGGCCTCATAGAGGGCCACGACGACACGCTTGACCACCTGCGGATTCACGTTCAACTGCTTCAGCGTCTTCTTCACTGAACTCGAAGCCTTCCCAGCATTCACAAAATCCCCTTCTATAACAGTATATTCTTGATGCATAATCTTAGATTGTTAATACAAAGGTTTCATTCCGAGTTCCCACAGCAACCCGCAGGTCTTGAACATCGAGTAGGTGCTGCAGATAAGCACCATATCGTTGTCCTCGGCCAGCTCAATCATATCCTCCGTCGGTTTTTTGTTGCGCACGAAAATGACCACGTCGAGGTTGGCCATGTCGCAGGTGCGGATGGTCTGCACGTTGCAGAGTCCCGTCACCAGCACCGGGGTGTCTTTCAGCGTCAGCACGTCGCTCATCAAATCCGAGGCGAAAGCATGCTCCACCTCTATATCGAGACGTTCCGCTCCCAGCGGCACCGTCGCTCCCAGTTTGTCTACAATATCTCTTAAAGTCATAGTGCAATAGTATTAAGAATGTGTTAAATATTTCAAGGTGCAAATTTACGAAATAATTTTCATCTGACCAAATTTTTTTTAAAAGGCGGGGCCGCGCGGTAGCGCGGCCCCGCCAGTTCTTTACAGGCTTTTCTCTAGGTATCGTAGCACGAAGACGACGGAGAGGACCCAGATGGTGGGGCTGATTTTCTTCATGCCTTTCTTGCCGGTGCAGACGTTCAGCAGGACATACATGATGATGCCGAGCATGATGCCTTCGCTGATGCTGTAGCTCAGCGGCATCATCAGCATGGTGATGAAGGCGGGGATGGCCTCGCTAAAATCATCCCAAACGATCTTGGTGATGCTGGAACACATCATGACACCCACGATGATGAGGGCGGGGCCGGTGGCTGCCGCCGGGATGGCAAGGAAGAATGGACTGAGGAACAGGGCCAGAGCGAAGCAGACGGCGATGACGAAGGCGGTGAGCCCCGTGCGGCCACCCACGCCCACACCGGCGGCACTTTCCACATAGGTGGTGGTGGTCGAGGTGCCCAGCATGGCGCCAGCGGCGGTGGCGATGGCATCGGACATCAGCATGCGGCCCACACCGTCGACATTACCTCTCTTGTCCACCATGCCGGCTTTCATCGAGACACCCACCACGGTGCCGATGGTGTCGAAGAGGTCGACGAAGAGGAAGGTGAGGATGATGATAAGCATTTCGGGAGAGAAGATATCGTGCCATTGCATCTGCATGAAGATGGGTGCCACCGAAGGCGGTGCGGAGGCTACACCGTTGAGTTGGGTTACCCCCATCGGAATGCCGATAAGGGTGGTGATGAGGATGCCCCAGAGGAGGCCGCCTTTGACCTTCTGGACCATCAGCAGACCGCAGATAAAGAGGCCGATGAGCGCCAGAAGGGTGGCGCGGTCGCCGAAGTTGCCAAGGGTGACCAATGTGTCGGGGTTGTTGACCACGATGCCGCAATTGTGCAGGCCGATGAAAGCAATGAAGAGGCCGATGCCGGCTCCGATGGCGGCCTTCAGACCGGCAGGGATGGTGTTGGCAATCAGCTCGCGAATCTTGAAGATCGAGAGAATGATGAAGAGGATACCCTCGAGGAAGACGGCCGTGAGGGCGAACTGCCAACGATAGCCCATGCCGATGCAGACGGTGAAGACGAAGAAGGCATTGATGCCCATGCCGGGAGCCAAGCCGAGGGGCTTCTTGGCATAGATGGCCATCACCAGGGTGCCGACGATGGCGGCGAGGGCTGTGGCGGTGAAGACGGCGGTGGTGGGCATGGGATTGTCGCCACTGTCGAGGGCACTGAAGATGCCGGGGTTGACGGCCAGGATATAGGCCATGGTGAGGAAGGTGGTGATGCCGGCTATGATCTCGGTACGCACCTTATGCTTTGTGGGGTCGAAGCCGAAGAGTTTTTTTAACATGTTTAGGGGGGTTAAGGGGTTTGAGGGGTTTGAGAGGTTTGAGGGGTTTAAGAGGTTTAAGAGGTTTAAGGGGTTTGAGGGGGGGGTGAGGGGATTTCTATGAATTCGCCGTGCTGTCGGATGTGTTCTGCCAGTTCGCGGTAGAAGCGGTGGCGGGAGAGGGCTTGTACGTTGCCTATGATGATAAGTTTCATGCGCGCGCGCGTCATGGCGACGTTCATGCGGCGCAGGTCGCGGAGAAAACCAATATTGCCGTCTGTGTTGTCGCGCACGAGGGAGATGACGATGACGTCGCGCTCCTGCCCTTGGAAGCCGTCAACGGTGCCGACGGTGATGTGGCGTTTGAGCTTTCGGAAATAGTGCTGCATCTTGAGCAGGCGGCGGATGAGGCGCGCCTGTCCGCGATAGGGGGTGATGATGCCGAAGTCCACGCGCTCGTTCTCGATTTTCTGCGGAGAAATCATCTCGATATAGTCGCGGAGGGTGTGGATGACGAGGCGGGCCTCCTGGGCGTTGGTGAGGGAGCCGGTGTGAGTGCGTTTTTCAGAATGGTCTGAATATGCTGAGGTGTCGATCCAGGTGAGCGGTGTGTCGAGGGGGGAGACCAGCCGGTGGGCGGCCTCGGGGGCGGCCTGGAGTCGATTGTGGTAGAACCAGCGTGAGGAGAAGGCCATGATGTCCTTGTTCATGCGGTACTGTGTGGTGAGCAGCGTGACGCAGCGAGGATGCAGGCCGACGAGTTTCTGCATCAGTGTGTTGGCGAGGCCTTCTTTGACAGCCTTTATGCTTTTCACCGTAGGTGGCAGTTGCTGGTGGTCGCCGCTCATAATGACGCGGTCGGCTTTGAGGATGGCGGCCCAGCAGGCGGGCTCGAGGGCCTGTGCGGCCTCGTCGATGAAGAGGGTGGAGAAGCGACGGCGTTCCATGAGGCGGTAGGCGCTGCCGATAAGGGTGCAGCTGACCACGCTGGCTTGGTCGAAGAGGTCGGCGTTGATTTTTATTTCAAGCTCCATGGCGCGAGATTGGAGCTTATGTCGCCTATCTCCTTTCACCTCCCCTTTGTCACCCCTTAACTCCTTTTTGATATTCCATAACTCGTGGTAGTCGGGGTGGGCGGAATAGCGTCGTTCGTAGCTGCAGTCGAGCATCTCGTCGCTCATGCGCAGTGGGTTGCCGATGCGCAGCACGTTGACGCTGCGGCGCATGAGTTGCTCGCTGATCCAGTCGACGGCGGCGTTGGAGGGGGCGCAGACAAGTACCTGAGTCTCGCGCTCAAGGGTCTCGATGATGGCTTCCACCAACGTAGTGGTCTTGCCGGTACCCGGAGGGCCATGGACGATGGAGACCTCTTGCGCCTCCACCACCTTCTGTATGGCGGCATTCTGGGTGGCGTTGAGCCAGGGGAAGGAGAGAGGCGGCAGCTGTCGGAAAGAGGGCTGCGCGTTGCCTATCAGTATATTGCGGAGATGGACGAACTTCTCGTCTTCTTTCCTCTCGGCTTCCGAGAGGGCCTCCTGCATCACGCGGTAGCTGGTGTTGTCGATGCCCAGTTGCACACCCAGCAGGTGGTGCTCGGCGAGGTCCTTGATGCTCTGCAGGGCAGATTTCGAGGGGAGGCTGACGGTCATCACGCCGTCGCCCACTAATTCTACATAGCACTGGTGCGGCAGCTCTTTCGCGCCGCCATCGGTGAGGTAGAACACGGTGGCCGGCTTGCCGGGCTCGAAGTCGAGCTCCACCTCGTCTTCACCCACCTCGTAGCGCAGTTCGAGGGTGAGCTGTCCGAGGGGGTTGTAGGCGTTGTTGCCCAGATGTACGGGATAGCGGCAGGCGGGCTCCTGGATGCAGCCTGTGAGCGAAGCTCCTTTGGCCTCGAGGCTGCGCTGGTAGGACTGCTGCTCTTCGCGGAGCTCGAGGGCTACCAACTCTCGCAAATGGCTGAAATATATGCCGCTATTCACCATGAGTGATTGCTTTTTCGGAGTGCAAAAATACGAAAAAAAATAATTTTCGTATCTTTGCATTTTCAAATGACCGTTATGAAGAAGAAACAGATAGTCTTTTTATTGTTCTTTTTGACCACTTTAGTACTGCAGGCGCAGCACCTCACAGCACACCGCGGCGATGTGAAGGATGCCTATAACTTCTGGTTCTACGAGCCCCCCGCCAGTGGCGATACCCTTTCTTCACCCTCCAAGCCCCTAATTGTTTTCCTTCATGGAAAGAGTCTTAGCGGGAAGAACCTCAACCGTGTGAAGCGCTACGGTCCCATCAACGCCCTTGAGATGGGCATGAAAATCGATGCATACGTTTTGGCTCCCCAGACTTCAAATGGCTGGACCCCCCAACGGGTGATCCGCTTGGTGGATTGGGCGGAGGAACGCTATGCCGTCGACACCAATCGCATCTATCTCATTGGAATGAGTATGGGCGGCTTCGGCACACTCGATGTAGCGGGGACCTATCCCGACCGCTTCGCTGCGGCAATGGCTCTCTGCGGGGGTAGCACACTGAAGGAATTCTGCGGGCTTAACCGCATGCCGCTGTGGATATTGCATGGTACCGCCGACCGTGCTGTGGGTATCTCGGCTTCGCAGCGTGTGGTGGATGCCATGGAGGCCTGCGACACCGCCGAACGGCTGATCTGGACACCCCTCAAGGGGGCCAATCACGGACGTCTGGCACGTATCTTTTATATGCAGAAGACCTACGAATGGCTCTTCTCCCATAGCCTGGCCGACAGAGACCGTAGCGTCAATCGCGAATACAATATCTCTACTGATGACCTGAACGGTAACGTTTACCGTGAGGCTCGTGGAGGCGGCAACAAGGTGGTGACCGAGAAAGCCGTGGGTGGCTCGGAGAACGCTGATGCTTCAGAGTATTCTGAAAATTCCGAGACACAATACCATACTATAAAAAAAGGCGACACGCTCAGCAAGCTGGCGCGTCGCTATCACACTACGGTGAAAAATCTCTGTTCCCTCAACGGCATCAAGTCCACCACCAAACTGCAACTCGGCAAGAAGTTGAGGGTGAGGTGATGAAACATGAAGTCCTTGGGGAAGCGATCAATGTTACTGTGATGTCATAAATGAGGCAGGAGGCACACATGTGGAGTGTACCTCCTGCATGGTTTGGGATTACTTTTTCCAGCGCTTGAGCAGCGGGAAGTACTGGCGGAGCTGCTCTTTGTACTCGTCGGCGGTGAGGTGCTGGTTGGTGTTGCGGTTGAATTCGTCGACGTACTGGGCGCAGAAGTCTATCATCTGCTCCATGGTGCAGTCGGCGGTGAACTTGCCATCGGCGAAGCAGTACTTGCAGTAGTCGGGATTCTCGCTCGTGACCTCGTCGGTCAGCGGCATGCCGCAGCTCTGGCAGTAGCGCTGCTGCGGGGCGCCGGGCTTGCGCTGCAGGACGGCGTAGACCTTGGCCATGATGTCGGCGGCGCGGAGGTGGTAGTTGGTGAGCATCTCGTCGGGTGTGCCGCTCTCGCCGAACTTGTCATCTACCGCCACGTACTCCATCGGCGTGGGGCAGTGGAGGGCGAGGGTCTGGGCGATGCTGTCGCCGAGGCCGCCGTTGAAGAGGTGCTCCTCGCAGGTGACGACGGCGCCGGTCTTGCGGGCGCTGGCCACCACAGCCTCCACGTCGAGGGGCTTGATGGTGTGGATGTTGATGACTTCGCAGCTGATGCCGACCTTCTCCAGGTGCTCGGCGGCCTGCAGGGCTTCCCATACGAGGTGGCCGCAGGCGAAGAGGGTCACGTCCTTGCCCTCGCTCAGCAGCTGGGCCTTGCCGATTTCGAATTTTTCATTCTCCGGCAGGAAGCAGGGCATCTTGGAGCGGCCGAGGCGGAGGTAGACGGGCCCGACGTGCTCGGCGGCGGCCAGCGTGGCGGCCTTGGCCTGGTTGAAGTCGGCGGGCACGAGCACGGTCATATTGGGCAGCACCTTCATCAGGGCGATGTCCTCCATGGTCTGGTGCGTGGCGCCGTCCTCGCCGAGCGAGATGCCGGCGTGCGAGCCGCAGATTTTGACGTTCTTGTTCGAGTAGCACACCACCTGGCGGATTTGGTCATAGACGCGGCCGGTGACGAACTCGGCGAAGCCCCCGATGAAGGGCACCTTGCCGCAGAGGCTCAGTCCGGCGGCGATGCCGACCATATTGGCCTCGGCGATGCCGCACTGGATAAAGCGCTCGGGGAACTCTTTGGCGAAGCCGTCCATCTTGACGCTGCCTTTCACGTCGGCGCTCAGGGCGACGACATTCTCGTTCTTGCGGCCAGCCTCTACCAGGCCTTCGCCCATGCCGGCGCGCAACTCTTTGCTTGATTGTTTTTCGTAGTGGGTCATTGTTATTGTTGTTTTTGATTATTATTTCTGTTTTGTTTAGTGGGTTTAATGGGCTTAATGGGCTTAATGGGCGGCTGACGCCTATTGCTCATATTGCCCATTAGACCCATTCTGCCCATTAAACCCATTGCTATCTCTGTAGGCTTTTCTCGCTCTGTACATCTCCTCTTTTATCCCTCCGTTTTCGAGGAAGTTCTTCTTCTGCCACTCGATAAGCCCTTTTATCAGCACGTCGCACTGGTGTATCAGCGTGATGGCGATATTAGCTATGGTCTCGTCGGAGCGGTCTTTTATCTTCTCGCGGTAGACCGCCGAGTCGAGGTGCTTCTTGCAGAACTCGCGCGTCTGCACGCAGCGCGAATCGTTGTATGGCCACTGCTCCAGACCGCGCACCCGCAGGTAGTCCTCATAATCCAACAGCAGTTCGTGCAACGAGGCACGGTTGACGTTGGTCAGCTTCAGTTCCATCTCCTTCGAGGTGATGCCATCGATGTTGCCCTCTGCCAGATTCTGCTTGCCGCTCCGCGCCGCCTGCACCATCTGGTCTATCGTACGGTCTCCCTTCACCAAGAACTTATTGGCAAAATAATAGGTTACGTCGTAGACGCACTCCGCCTTGCGGAATGCCTTCAACGTCCTGTAGTTGTTATCCTGCCGTAAAAAGTCCCTGGAGTCGGTCATGGCTCAAAACTGTATCTTGGTGGTTTGCGAACTTTCTATCACGAAGCGTTTGGACTGGACTTTGTCGTATTTGGTGGCGTTCTGGGGGTGGAGGACGACCTCGTACTGGCCGGGTTGGAGCAGTAGGCGTTCGCCGGCGGTGCTGGGGTTGAGGTCGGTGGCGAACTCCACCTGGCCGTCGCGCAGGCGGAAGATGGCGCCGGTGGTGATGCCCTTGGGTTTAGATAATACCAGCATGCCAGGCATGGGAACGCTGAGTTCGGTGACGGCGTCGCTACGCACTTCCACACCGCGCAGGGTGGTGACGGGTAAGGTCTGCACCTCTACATCGTAGCGGCCGGCGAGGTACTGCCCTGTTTCGCCAATCGTCTGAGCCGCCACGCGCTCACCGTTGTCGGAACGTCGGATAATCACGTCAACCGATGGCTGCGTCCACGGCGGACGCTGGCCGCTATGCTGCACCTTGAGGGTTCCCTCGTTGACGGTGATGTCGATGTTGTTTACACGGTCGATGCTGAATTGTATGTTCTCTCTCCGTAGTGGCGGATGAGTGAAGACGGTCATGTCGTAGGTTACCAGCGGGTCCATCAGCAGGGTGTCGGGTCGCAGGTGCTCGTCGACGCTGTAGATGGTGCTCTGGCGGATAACACCTGTACGGTGGTCGTAGAAGGCCACAGGATGTTCGGTCTCGTAAAGGTCGCCGCTACCGTCGGTCATCTTCAACACCACGGGGGCTTTCTTGTCGCTCAGACGGAAGATGTCGTTGAGCGTCTTGGTGTATTCCTCTTCGTCAGGCACGAGGAAGAGGCTTCCCGCGCAGTCGGCATTGCGGAAGGCTCCCCCGCCGATCCCCAGCACGAAAGTCTGCACTACCACGCCACTGAGTTGTACCTGTCTGGCTACGTCGCAGATCTCGGCATCGCAGTCGTCCATGCCGTCGGTGATGATGAGTATCAGGTTGCGGGAGTCGCCCGTGGCGGGGAAGTCGGAGAGCGCGTCGGTCAGTGCCGTTGCTGCTGTACAGCCGCCTTGTGGGACGAGAGTCTTGATTTTGCTCTGTAGCTGGTAGATGTTGTCCGCGCCGAAGGGTACCTCAAGGCGTGTGGAGAAATGAAGCTTGTTCTCGTGGCCGAAGACGCGGAGCGCCACGTCGACATCGTGCTGGCTTGCGATGCTGTCGAGGAACGTCAGCAGCACCTGCTGTGTTACCTTGATTTTGGCGTTACTCTGCCAATGATCCCACATCGAATGGGAACAGTCCACGATAAGCAGCAGACGTGTCTTTTCGGGTCGCGCATTGGCCATTGGCCATTGGCTCCCGGCCAGCAATAACATCAATACTATGAACAGTTTGCGCATCGGGACATCTATTCTTTTTCCCAGAGGCCTTTGGGGGTGTCTGGATTTTCTTCGATAAGTTCAAGGATGCTACTCTCGATAGCGGTAACCAGAACGAAATCGAGTCCTGAGATGCTGACGCAGAAGTTTCCATCCTCGCAGTCTCTGATAAGCATTCCTTCCATGTTTGTGAAGGGGCCTTCGGCGATACGCACTTTGGCACCGCGCTTCAGTTGCGTGCTGTTTCTTACGTGTACTTCCGCCTCGGCGTCCATCAGGCGTTTGATGGCGTTGATTTCTTTGTCGGGGATGATGGCGGGTTTCCCGTGCCACGAGACGATAGTCACCACGCCGGCGCTGTTGCGCACGGGGGTTACATCTCTGGCACGTATCTTGGCGAAGATATAGGAGTTGATGAGCGGTACCTCTACACTCTTCCAACGGTCGCTCCATTGACGGCGGGTGTGCTTCAGGGGTAGATAAACTTCATAACCAGCAGCCTCCAGCGTCTGGGCGGTCTTCTTCTCAGCACGCGAGTTGGTGTATAGGGCCACCCATTGGTGTGTGTCGTTCAGCATAAGGGTAGATTCTTTCTTTGATTGTAACGATGAAGGGCGGCGTTTATTGCGAAGAGGATGAAAAAAATCGCCACCGTTAGGAACATAGTTCCTATAGGGCTGATTTCGATGTTATTGATGGTGGCTCCCGGCAGGCGTGAGATGGCACCCGTGAGACGGTCGCTGCTCTCGAGCAACCACCATAGCGGTGAAGCGAATAAAGGGCAGGGGAGGAGCATGTAGAGCAGCGAGAGAACGAGGATAAGGGCGGCGAGAGGGACGATGATAATATTGGCTATCAGGAAGTAAGGTTGGAAGGTGTGGAAGGAGGAGAGAATGACGGGAAGGGTGGCGAGGGTGGCCGCGAGGCAGACGGAGGCAGTCTGCCAGAAGGGGTTGTGAAACAGCTGTATCGCGGGGCGTGCCAGCAAGATGCCGGCGACGGCACAGAAGGAGAGCTGCCAGCCGGTGTTGAAGAGCAGCAGTGGGTCGACCATCAGCATCACGATGGCGGCAAGGGACAGGAGGTTGAGACTGTCGGTGCGGCGCCCCATCATGTGGCTGATGATGAAGAGGCTGAACATCAGGGCGGCACGTACGGTGGCGGGAGCTAAGCCTGTGAGCAGAGCGAAGCCCCACAATACCAGTAGTTGCAGGCTGCCTCTCAGGATACGTCCGCGACGCTCCTCACCGAGCCAGAGGAAGAGGCCTCCCACCATGACGGCCAGCAGTCCCACATGCAAGCCGCTGACGCAGAGCAGATGCATGATGCCTGCGGCGCGGAACTGTGCCTGCAGGTCGGGCTCGAGGTCTCCGCGCCAGCCGAGGGTCATCGCTTCGGCCACCCCCGCATGGCGGTGTTCCAAAGGGCCGTGCTGCATACGGCGTAGGAGTTTCATTCTCATTGCTTCGCAGTGGGCTCGCGGCGAGGTGCTGTCGTGCCCGGCGATGAGGTAATGGTCTGAGGTGACATAGAGTGTGCCGCGTGTGGTATCGGCGTAGCCGTGCAGGGGCAACGTGTCGCCGTAATGCAGGGTGGCGGCGGTGCTGTCCTTGCGGAGGAAGAGATGTAGGGTGCCGTGGGCTTCGAGGCTGTCGACAGAGAGGACCTCTGCTTCCGTCTTCCAGCTGCGTTCGCGGGGTGTGGGTGTCTCCGTGAGCCGCAGGGTGAGGAAAGAGGGCTGTTGGACGAGATGGGTCCAGTGTCGCGGGTCGTATTGTGCGTCGTCGGGGAGAATCCGTAAGGCACCGATGGCCACGAAAGTGAGTGTCAGCAGGAGGGTGAGTGCGACACGGAATTCCCTTTTTTTCAGTATTGTCAGCAGTCCTCCCGCAAGTGCCGCAACGCCCATCACGACAGCCCACACCCATATCGGGAGGAGGGCGGCATGAGATACGGCGATACCCACCATCATGGCTACCGCCATAGGCAGGAGGGGAACTCTTTGCATCATTCGTTCAATTTGTTCAATCCGCCGACGAATGAATCAGCAAATCTTTTGCCGAAACCTTAGGAACATAGTGGATGCCGTCGTGACGATAGTAGGCGTGACTTTCGTTTTCACCGATAGGGGTGAGTTCGATGCGTTCGTCGCCTTTGCCGATGGCCAGTACCAGCAGCGGAGGGTAGGGGAGGGAGAATGCTTCTTGTAGCTTGCTGCGGTTGAAGGCGGCGATAATCAGACCGTTGAGGCCCATCTCGACGGCTTTCATCAGCATGCTTTGGGCGGCGATACCAAGGTCGATGTCAACCATGGGGTTTTCCTCCACGGTGGAGCAGACAATGATAAACGCTTCGGGTTCAGTACCAGGGAAAGGAAGGTGCAACTCGGGCAGTGCGGCCCCCATCTTCACCAGTGGCAGTACCTTTTCGGCACCACTGTCGTGGGTGACGAGCATCATTCTCAACACCTGCTGGTTACGGGCCGAGGGGATGCGGCTGCAGACGGCGGCGATGCGTTCCAGTTCGGCGCGGCTCACCCGATAGGCTTTCTTGTAGCCTCGCGTGCTGCGGTTTTTCAGCAGCAGTTCGTCGACGGTATGTCCTATCTTTTTGACCCTGATTTTTCCACTTCCGAGGGTCTCTTCGTACCTTTTTTCGAGATAATTGTCAGCCATGAGGTGAAAAAAGTTTAATGTTTAAAGTTTGAAGTTTAAGGTTTGGTTTATAGTATATTAAGTGATGTTGGTGTTTGGGTTTCGATTACAAAAATACAACTTTTTTTCAAATAATTTTGCCAGTTTCGAAAATCGTCGTATCTTTGCACCCGATTTCGCGAGAAGAAATCTTCAATTTGATCTGCTAGCTCAGTTGGTTTAGAGCGCTTGCTTGACAGGCAAGAGGTCACAAGTTCAAATCTTGTGCAGATCACAGAAAACAGACCATCCGATTGGATGGTCTGTTTTTTTAGTGTTTGTTTGTTCCCAAATAATGTGTCAGACCGTCAGCTTGGCACCGACGAACAGGGTGCGGGGTAGCGTGGGTCCATAGATGTATGAGGCGTCGCGAGAAGGGCCGCTGTCAAAGTCACGCTGGAAGCTATTGAATAGGTTTTGCACGCCGGCGCTGACATCGAGCGAGGTGCGTACACCCAGAGGGATGGTAAAGGAGGCCTTTAGTGTGAGGTCAAAGAAGGAGGGTGTGATGACCTGCTCCATCTCTGTGGTTGTATGATACACCAACATCGGACCTGTAAAGGTGCCGGTGGCCATGAGACTCAAGCGCTTGTAGGGGCTATAGGTGGCCGAGAGGTAACCATAGAGGTTGGGGATGCGCTCCATGCGGTTCTCGAATTTGCCCTCGTCCCATTCTTGTCCTCCGCCGGTATAGAGGCTGCTCTGCCAGGTGCCACCTATTTGCATTTGCATGTTGGCGTTAAAGTTGACGTTAAGGTTAAGGTTGATGCCTTTCACTTCGGCGCCGTCACTGTTGCGACGCTCGTAGTGACGGTAGCCGCTGGTTGTGTCGTCGAAAAGCAGTTTGTTGACGAATGCATCGTTGATGCGGGTATAAAAGCCCTCCACCAGCAGGTCGCCTTCGATATCGCCTAGATGGAAGCAGATGTCAGTGGAAAGGTTGAGGGAGTGTGAGTGCTCCTGTCGCAGGCCGGCGGCATTGGTGATCTTGTATAATTCGCCATTTACAGCACCAATATGCAAGTCCTCGTCGTAGACCTGTGGGGCGCGAAAGCCAGAGGAATAGCCTATGCGGAACACGAGGTGCTCGTTGAGAGCATAGCGTAGGTTCAGCCGAGGGCTGACGATGAGGTTTTCGAGCATACTATGACGGTCGGCACGAAGTCCGATAAGTATGTTCCAGTGCTCGTCTTTCCATTCGTTCTGTAGATAAGTACTGAGCACGGAAGTGCTCTGGTCGAGGGTGTTGCTGTCGGTAAGCAGACGGTCCTGCAAGCGGTCGTAGGTGTGCTCGAGACCGGCAGTGAACTCGGCGGGCATGAAGAGTAACTGTTTGAAGTGGCGACTATACTGGAATCCTTCGTTGACGGTGAGGTCTGTGGTGTAACCGTAGGAGTTGCCGAAGGGATCGTCATCTTCGCGCTCGCCATTATAGCTTTCGCGGTCGACATATTGGGCCGATGCAAAGAGGGATGCATGGCTCTCGCCGTCGTGCGAGAACCATTCCCACTTGAGGCTCCCACAGTGGATGTCGTGCTCGCCGCCTTCGGCCACATGGGCTTGATTGGCAGGGAGGTCGAAACGGTCGCCGCCCCGTCGATAGTCACCGATGTTGTGATATTCGATATTAAGTTTTGAATAGTCGCTGGTGCGGAGGTATCCGCGTATGCCTACCATGTGTGCCTTTAACAAGCCCACTTCCGAGTAGCCGTCGTTGTTATGGTCGTACGGGTTGCGCTGACGGTTGTGGCCGTAGATGAAGAGTCCTGCCTTTCGGCTATCGCTGACGACGGAAGCGTTGAACGAGTTGCTCCAGTCGATGCTCTGTCCGCCCACCAGCCGTGTGAGATTTTCCACCGAGGCGCTGTTGTGCAACGGCTCCTTGGTGATGACGTTGATGACACCGGCAATGGCATTACTGCCGTAGAGTGCGGAGCCGCCGCCGCGCATCACTTCTATGCGGTTAATCAATGCCGTAGGCAGTTGTTCCAGAAGGTAGAGGCTGGCGAGGGCGCTGTTGATGGGTCGGCTGTCGATGAGTATCTGAGAATAAGCACCGCCCAGTCCGTTGAGGCGCACCTCGTTGGCGCCACAGTTCTGGCAGGTGTTGGCGACACAGACACCCGTTTGAAAACGCAGGCCTTCGCCCAGGTTGACGGCCGTGACAGCTTCGAGCTGGTCGCTGCCAATGACGTCGATTACCGAAGGTGTTTCCCGGCGTGAGGTGGCATGCTGGGTGGCAGTGACAACGAGCTGGTTGAGGGCAATGACGTCGGGCTCTAACAGGAAGTCGAGTTCCACGGTCTTTTTCTGTTCGAAAGTCACTGCACGCTCCACCTGCTTGTAGCCCACGCCATGAACCACTACGATAAAGGTTCCCTCGGGACAATTAGCAATATGGAAGTGGCCTGTTTCGTCGGTAGCGGTACCGATGGTGGTCCCCTGCAGGAAGACGCTTACATAAGCCACATGCTCTCCTGTCTTCGAGTTGATTACATGGCCTAGAAGATTTGCGTCGGTGTGCTTTTGGGCAAAAGCCATCAAGGGGAATACGCATAATAATAAGATTAATATCCGTTTCATTTTTGCTTAATCGATAAAAAATGTAAGTGTGTAAATGAACAAAGGCCTGATTGCCCAAACACACAAACAATCAGGCAATCAAGCGTTCAATAAATGTAGGGGACAAGACGGTGACGCCCGGAGCAAACTTAGCCCATAGAGGAACATTCCCGTCGTTTCAGCAATTTCTGTGGGATGATGTTCCGTCACGGGAAGGAGAACTGCCGACGACTTAGCATTCCGGCCGAGATAACTCAGGCTCAGAAAGTAGCAGTAGGGGCAGTCGCAATTATGTTGATGTTGTGTCTCGAAATGGCCGGTGCATTGCAGGCAGTCGTCGTGGTTGTCGACGGTTTCATGGTGAACATGGAACGACGATACTGCCACCAGTGGTAGATATGCCGCCAGCAGCACCCAAGAAGCTATGCGCTTAATCCAATTCATGACTTCCAATTAACGGCCAGCTCCTCTCAATATTGCATCGTGTAATCTTTTTTTTCTGCAAGATCTCTATCAAAACTCGAGGTAAGGGAGGAGCCGTGAGAGCAGTGTGTCGTTGCAGGAGGGGAGGGTGCGGAGGTCGTCGGGAGAGGAGAATGTGGCGCCGCGCGAACGGAGGTTGACGAGGTCGCGGGCGAAATAGTAGTCCATATAGGGATGCTTTATCAGTTGCTTGAGCGTCATGGTGTTGATGTTGATTTTTCGTAGTTCGCAGGGGTCGAGGCACAGGTGGGGACGTATGTGGTCGAGCAGTTCGGGAGTGAATCCGTAGACTTCGAGCAGTTGGTCGGTGGAGATGAAGCCGCCCAGTCGTTCGCGGTATTTGACGATACGGCGGGCGTAGGTGGGGCCGATGCCGTGAAGCAGTTGCAGGGTGGTGGTGTCGGCGCTGTTGAGCTCCACCGAAAGTGGTTGGCGGATGGGCGTGTGACGTTTGGTGCTGTAGTAGCTGTTGAGGGTGTCGAGAGCCAGGTAGGAGGATTGAGGGCGGTTTTGTGCGGGGTAGGAGCAGTTGTCTTGGGAGGGATATTGACGGTGGTTCTGGGAGTGGTATTGTAGGCGGCGCGACCGGTAGACGGAATCCTCTTTTTTCTGTAAAACGGCTATGTTTTTTTTCTCATTAGGGGCTTGTTGTGGGCTGGTAGAGTGCTTGGGGAAGAAAAAAAATACAAGGGCGAGGATGATTATTAATACCGCTGCAAACCAGATTGTTCCGCTGATTTGCGAGTGGAGGAGTCCCTGTTTTTTCTTGGCCATTGAGAAGAAATATTTTGTCAGTTTCAAAAAAGTGTGTACTTTTGCACCCGTTTTCAACCCCACGGTCTGTTAGCTCAGTTGGTTCAGAGCGCTTCCTTCACACGGAAGAGGTCGAGAGTTCGAATCTCCCACAGACCACTCCAAGCCTCCCAAACGGAGGTTTTTTTGTTTTAGAATCTGCGGGTACATCTGCAATATTTTTTATATTCCTCACCAAAGTCGCGTTGTAAGCGATGCTCCTCGCTGAGGACCTGGATGAACATAATGGCGAAGAAGGCTACCCATACCGCTACTGCCTGCCAAGACCAAAGCCACACCACCACTCCTGCCAGATAGGTCAGTGTGCCGGTGAGCATGGGGTTGCGATTGAAACGGTAGGGGCCGTCGGTCATCAAGTGTTGGGTGCGCGGCGCCACTTCGTGGCCGAAAGCATCCATCGGGTTGCCTTTCCCGCGATGCTTCATGTAGATGATGGTCCAGATGCTCAGCGTTATTCCTCCAACCATCAGTAATCCCGTTATAGAGGCCCGTAGTGCCCCGATGTGTACTATCGGAGGCATGCCGGAGGCTAGCCACATTATTGTGGGTATTAGTGCGACAAAAAGCAGCCCCCCTATCAGGTATCCTAATATTTCCCTGAATATTTTCATCTTTTTTTAGGTTTAGGGGCCGGCAGTTCTGCGCAGGTGGATTTTACAAGGGCTGAGAGGTAATCGCGATCGTCGACATCCTCGATATAGAAGTAGGGCTTGGCTCCGTCGTAAGGAGGACGCATGTCCTCGCTGCGGAGCAGCTTTCGTCCTGTTTCGGTGGGCTTGAGGTAGAAGCCGTTGTCGCAGATGAGACCGAAAATTTTCCCCTCGCAATAGATACCATAATCACCGAACATTTTGCGGGTTACAATTTCTCCGGCACCGCTGCATTGGTCGGAAATATATTGTACAAAATCAGGATTACTCGCCATAAGGTTCTCGTAATAAGTTCAATGGAGTAACGTGGCTTTGCCGTTTTTATTGTTGTCCAGTCGCATAATCTTCACTGGTCGGTCGCTACCAATCTGCAGTTGGCTACAGTAGTTGATCTCACCAGTGTCGCGGAAGCCACACTTCTCCATCACGCGGCCGGAAGCAGGATTGTCGGGGAAGAAGTCGCTCCAGAGGGTGGCAAATCCCTTCTCATTGAAGCTGTAGTCTATCAGCAGTCGCAGCGCCTCGCTGCAGATGCCCTTGTTCCAGTAGGGACGAGCTATCCAATAGCCAGCTTCTGCATCGTTCTCTCCGATGTTGATATTGCTCTCGCCATAGACAAAATAGCCTATGCAGCCGATAGGCTCGCCTGTCTCTTTCCATTCGATGGCCCACATGTGGTCGCTGTTGAAGAGGGTACGGATAATCTCGCGGCTCTCCTCCACGTTCTTGTGTGGTGGCCATCCTGCGCGAGGTCCCACCTCGGGGTCGCTGGCATATTTGTACAATGCGGGAGCATCGCACTCGCGCCAGAAGCGTAACAGTATTCTATTGGTTTCCATTATTTCTCGTATATTAAATGTCCCGGCAGGCGGAGTTTCTCTTTTCCCCGTAACGTCAAATGGTCGTTTTTATTTGATAGTATCCGCCAATGTTTTTACTTCGCAGCCTTGTTTGGCGTAATAGGCGAGCATTTCGGGCAACTTCTGCAGGTCGTAACTGGTGACGCAGTCAGAGAGGACATGCACCATGTAGCCTGCTTTCCGCATGTTGAAACAGGTAGACTTCACGCAGGCGGTAGCATCGGCTCCGACGATATAGAACTCAGTGATTCCGTTTTCCGCAATGAATGAGCTAAACGCTTCGCTCGTCAATGCGTTACTCTTTGTCTTCACAAAGATATTTTCCGAAACAACCTTCAGCTCCGGTGCCAACTCCTCACCGCGAGTGCCAGGCTTGAAGGTACGGGTGCCGGCTGTGATGTTGTTGTGCTTGATATAGATGACGTGCATCCCCTCGTTTGCCGCCCAATCAATCGCTTTGTTGATATTGTCAATGATGTCGCGGTAGTGTTTGGTGATGTCGTTCTGTATGTCGATAACGACAAGTGCCTTTGTTTGCATATCTTTTCTGTTTTTATCTATCGACCTCTATTCTCATTTCGCAATCTGTTGCACCACCCAAGATGGAATGACGAAGCGTTACAGTGAAGGTCTTGTCTTTCCACAAACTGTGCAGCGAATAAATCACACTTTGGCGTGAACATTCACAGAGCATCGGCGTTGAGATATATCCTTTTTTGCATAATTCGCAGGTACATTCTAAGAAAATAAGACGATAGACACGACCTTTCTCAATAACCTCACCTTTTACTCCCGGCAACTCATTTGCCATCTGAAAGAACACATCCATGTTCCCTTTGGCATCCTCATAGAGTTTCTTGTAAACAGAAAGCGTGCTGCCATTTACGCAGTTTCTCCCACATTCTGAGAAGAATGCAGACCGTTCCTCTGGAGAGAGCCGTGCCATACCTTTCTCGAAACCCTTAAACCAATTTGATATTTCCATACTCAATGCCCTTTATGGTTTTTTGCAGTTCATCCAAAAATCTTGCTCCATGGCCGCCGTCCATCTGGACATGGTGGAATTGAAATGATATAGGCAGGGTGGTCTTGAATAATCCCTTGCGATACCTGCCCCATGCCAGAAACGGATTGCAGAACTGGTCGGTGTATTGGTTGACGATGCCATCAAGCTCCGTCTGTATCATGGCTGAGGTGCCGACAACCATGTGGTCTTCAAGGAAGGAGCTCTTGCACTCTCTCGCTGCCTGCGCTGTCAGCTCCAAATAGTCGCGGTTGAACTGCTGTAAATCATCCGTGTAGGGGATGTCGCAGGAATTGATGCCGCCATTGCGGTTATTCACAATGACGTTGATGGCCAGCCTGTCGTAGCGATACATCTTCCCGTCAACAGGTAGCGTATAGAACTCCTCTACCTGACTCGCCGCCTTTCCGATGCACCAGCACATCAGCGATGTGAACTTGATACCGCTCTTTATGCTGGCTTTTACTAATCGAGTAACGTCAAGAGTCTTCACTAATGTAACCATCGGCATAGGCGACGACATCCACAGTCGGAACGCCTCCGCACGGCTCGTCTCACAAGGGTTAACTTCTGTTTTCATTTATTCTCTGTAGAATTTCCATGTGTCGGAGTGACCGTCGCGGTAGATGAAACTCCACTGCAACAGATTGGAAGTTAGTGTGTCGATGTGGAACTTGTACTCGTAGTCGATGTTTCCACTATAGATGCCCGCAATCTTTTGCGCCAACTCGGGTTCCTTGTTATCTCCAACCACCTCCATACGGAAGCCCTCCTTGACTCCGGCAAAGTAAAGGTCATTGCCCTCCAGGTGCCAGCGACTGGGACTGATGTAGTTGTACACCCACGTCACCCTCCGGCCATCCTTCATTGTGGCGGTATACACCTGTCGTGCCGAGTCGAGCGCCGTTCCGTCGGGATAGAAATCCATCGTACCCGTTTCATTTACATCGAGATGGATGCCTTCCAAATCATAGTTGAAAGCATGTTCATAGGTGTAGTGACCCTCCACACGCACATTGTATCTCTCCACGAACTCCGTCACCAGACGGAATAGTGGCTCGTAGGTATCGGTGAGGAAATGCTCGTAGTCGTCGAAAGTGGTGTGATAGTACTTGAAGGCGTCTCCCTCTTCGTTCTCGAAGAAGATGCAGGGTACATGACGCTGAGCGAAGGGGTAGTGGTCGCTGTTGCCGGCAAGTTCTCCTCTATTCAGAGCCTTGAAATGGTGTTTCTCGCTGTTAATCTGTTCAAAGAGAGCAAAACCAGGCATTCCCTCGTCGCTCACCTCACAGTACTGCACGGGGTTATTGTCGCCAATCATATCTATATTAAGAAGATACTTTATCTGGCTGAGAGGCACCACGGGGTGTTCGGCATAGTACTCTGAGCCACGGAGGCCTGCATCTTCACCGGAGAAGGAGAGGAAATACATGTCATACTCAGGACGGTGCTTGGCGTAATAGGCGGCGAGGGTAACAATGGCAGCGGTGCCTGAGGCGTTATCGTTGGCCCCAGCGTAGTACACATCACGGCCAAGATTACCCAGGTGGTCATAGTGTGCTGTGAAGACGATACAACTGTCGTGTTTACGGCCTTCCACCTTGGCGATGACGTTGAAACAATAGCAGTCCTTCAAGAACTTATTCTCAATATTGACAGTGATGCTTTTGGCATCCTTCGGAAAATCCGACTCTGCCCAGATGATGGGTTTTCCCTTGACCTCCTCGCCGTAAGCTTTGTAGAACTTCAACAGCGGCTCCCAGGTCTGTACCATACCAGCGTTAGGACACTCGTCACCGAATTGCAGTTTGCGGAAGTCTTTGGAGTGCTTGTAGGCAAACCAGAAGTCGCACACCACGAAGCAGCCTTTGTTTTCGGGTTTCGCCAAATCGGCGAACATCTTTTCAGCATCGAAGTTCAGTGTGTCGACATAATAAAGTTTATAGGTGCCTTGTACTCCCGGCGAGTATTCTCGCATCGAGAAGTCAATACCAGGAGTCAGTTTACGGCCATCGACAGACATCTCCATCTTTCCCGGGAAGGTGTTGATGTCCAATGAGAAGGGCTGAAGCATCACTTCGTCGACGCCCACCATATGGTATTCTTGCTCGAGGTATTTCCCCGCCGCGTTGGCACCATTCTTGGCATATCCACGGCCTTGGTACTTTGACGAACTCAGCTCTTTGACAATCTGCTTGTAGTGCGATAAATCCTGTGCGTGAGAGGTGAATGGTGAGAGGTGAAATGTGAAAGCGAATACTATAACAAAGAAAAGTTTTTTCATAACTTTTATCTTTTAACTTTTAGCTCGTATCTTTTAATTCTTATCTCTTGTATATCAATTAATTCCTTATCTCGACTCCGCTGCAGAAGTTGCTGGCGATGATATGGATGGTGGGTGCCGAAGGAGTGGTAGTACCATTGGTACTATTCTCTACGCCTCCTAAGAAACTGCGGCTCTGCACCACTACGTTGACCGTCCGTGGAACGAAGATTTCAATGCCACCGCAGGAGTTGTGGATGTCAATTTCCTCATCCTCAGAGATGACGGCATCGCGGAGGTCGAGGCGGATACCACCGCAGAAGACTTCGAGGCTGGCGCCGTGGAAAGTCTCGCCGTGATAGACGTACTCATCGCCGCCGAATCGCGTCTTGCAGACAATGCGTTTGCCCTCTTCGGAGGAGGGCACGGGGCGCTGCAGGAAATTTTCGTGCCGGTGTTCGCGGCGACGGAAAAGGAGGTCGAAGCCGAAGAGTATCATCGCTGCAGGGGCGACGTAGTCCGTCCAGGGCTGCTGCCACAGCCAGTCGGCGTTGACAATGTTACACATGTCGCCCAGCTTCAACAGTCCCATGGCGACGAGAGCGATTCCGATGAAAAATCTTATTATCATAACAAATAAATTTTAGGGTTTAACGATAAACGTTTAATGATTTGGTGTTTTGATTGTTTATTTCGGTTGCAAAAGTACAATCGTTTTTTTGTTCCCGCAAGCGAATGGGATATTCTGCATCTTTTTGTGACGAGTGACAAAATAAATTCGTCCCCAACTCGTTATTATTCCGTATTTTTGATTCGTTATGCATATCGGTAGCGAGAGACGGGATACAATAAAAGTTCGGGTTGTCAGCACCACTTTTGTGGTGGTGGCGTTGGCTGTTTTCAAGCCCTTTGGACTTGCGCAGTGGCAGTGGATGGCATACCTGCATCTATTGGCGATATGGGTGTTGGGCATTGTAGGATGTATACTAACGGATGCCCTCCTGAAATACCTTTTCAAGATGCCTAGCTCTACCGAGAAAGGTGTGGAATATATCTTTCGTCGCAACCTCTGCTTCCAACTCATTAATACTCTTCTCATCTCGTTGGTACTCTGTTTCTACCGACATTTCTTTTTGAGCAACCTTGTGGAGTGTAACCGTCTGTCGTGGGACAACTTCTTCGAGACGCTACTCATCATTGCCTTCTGCTCCTTCGTTATCGGCCTCTATTGGCGATTCAAGTTCCACAGCCAATACTTGGCAGCCGAATTGGAGGAAACAAAGAGACTGAACGAAGCCATTAAATACACTAATACCCAGACGCTCACTCAATCAAATAATCAAACAGTCAAACAGTCAAACAATCAAGCAATCACCCTTTCGGGCAGCACTAGCGAGAGCATCACACTCTCCATCACCGACCTCCTCTATATTGAGTCTGTGGGCAACTATGTGAAAGTGTATCATTTATGTAATGGTGATGTACGTAGCGATATGCTCCGGGCCACCTCCAAGCAGATGGAGGAGACGTTAATGGACTACCCGACAGTGGTGCGCTGCCATCGTGCCTTCCTTGTCAATCTCGCTCAGGTGGAAAAGATTGCTTCCCAGTCGGGTACCATACAACTTGTTATGCAGCATACCCATGATAACCTCCCTGTCTCCCGCACCAACACTGCTAAAGTAAAATCCGCATTTAATAACCTATAATCTTCATCCTTTTAAACCTCTTAAACCTTTCAAACCTATTTAACCTTTATATTTATGTTACGCGAAGAAACCGTTTTTGGACCCATATTCAGCCGGCGACTTGGTAGTTCGTTGGGTATCAATCTCCTGCCTGAGAAGGGCAAGATATGTAATTTTGACTGCATCTACTGCGAGTGTGGATGGAACCGTGATGGTCGTGACGACACCGTCCTCCCCACCGCCGAGAAGGTGCGCAACGACCTTGGGTGCATGTTGCAAAAGCTTGAGAAAGAGAATATTCCTGTTGATAGTATTACTTTCAGCGGTGACGGTGAACCTACTATCAATCCCGAGTTTCCGCAGATTATCGACGACACATTGAGCCTGCGTGACCAATATTACCCCTCGGCCAAGGTCAGTGTGCTTAGCAATGCTACCCGTGTCCATATTCCGGAGATTTTCAATGCTTTGTGCAAGGTGGATAACCCCATCATGAAGATTGACGCCCCCACCAACGAGTTGGCTTCCAAGATTAACAATCCTGCGCCCGGCTACGACGTGCAACGTGTTATCGAAGCACTCAAGCAGTTCAAAGGCAACTTTGTCCTCCAGACTTGCATGCTCCGCAGCCCCGATTTCGACTCCTCATGTCCCGAGGTCGTGGGGCCCATGATGGATATCGTCCGACTGCTGCGTCCCCGCGAGTGGATGGTCTACACCATCGACCGTCCCACCCCCATGCAGGGACTCCAGAAATTTAGCCCGCAGGAAATGAAAGCCCTCGTCCAACCAGTGATAGACGAAGGCTTTACAAAGGTTCAGATTAAGGGTGCTGTCGAGGATATGTAATCTCCTGACTCCTTATTTCGAGAACATCACCTTCTCGCTGTTGAACATCTTCGTCAGTGCCCATGTGGCGATGGCGGTGAAGGCAATGTTGGCACCCAGTGTGATGGTCACGAAGCCCCAATGCAGTTTGTGGGCGAAGACGGCGGTCATGGCTTCAATGCTGTTATAGAAGGGGATGGCGTAGACGGCGGGATTCTCTGAGGCGCTTTCCTGCATCAACGGCATCAGACCGCAAACCATCACCACCAGCATGAAGGGAGTGATCATGGTGCCGGCGTTCTTCACGTCTTTGGCCAGCGCCGACAGGAGGCTGACTGCGGAAGCCATGATAAGTACAGAGGCGAAGATGATGAACATCAACGCGATATAGTCGTTGAAGGTGTAGTTGAGTCCCAGTTCGGCGCTCTCGGTCTGTATCATGTTGGGCAGCGACAGCGCGATGCCGATAAAGCTGGATGTGCCGCTGAGGAGGGCAATGCAGCTGAGCGACACTATCTTGCCGAGAGCTAAATCGTTGCGTTTCATGGGCGTGACGAGCAGGGTGGCGATGGTGCCGCGCTCTTTTTCGCCGGCGATGGAGCTGGGGGCGATAGCCATCACGCCGCTGAAGAGCATCATCATAATAAGCATCGGCAGTATCTTGCTCCAAATCATGGAGTCGATTGAATCCGTGGCCACATCGTATTTTTCCGTCGGCCCTTCTTCACTGCTTTCATTAATCTGGTAGCCTCGCTCGAAACTCATAATGCTCTCGTAGAGTTTCTCGTAAATCATCTTCGATGCAATATTGGCCGAGTTATAGTAGATTTCGATATTGGGAATTGACTCGGTTTCAAGCGAGTAGTAGTTTTCCACCTGCTGGTCAAAGTCGGCCGGGAAGCGTATCATCAGGGCGTTCACTTCCTTGTTTTCCAACATCTTGATATCCTCGTCCGAGATGGATTTCAACTCTATTTTGCATACTGGCGAGTTGTATGACAACAGCATCTCGCTCATGCTCTCTGGCATATTCTCCACTTGCAGGGTTATCTGTTGGTTCTCGCTGTCGCTGATCATACTGTTGACGCCGGTGCCTATAAGACTATATATAAGATAGATAAGCAATCCTGGCATGATAACGGCCGTGAATATCAGTTGTCGGTCGCCGAAGAAACGGGCAAACTCTTTCTTGATGATGGTCCATATATTAGATTTCATTCTTCACCTCCTTTCTGCTCTTTGTAAAGTTCAAAAAATCTGTCTTCCAGCGTCATTCCGTTGCAGACCTCCTCAAGGGTGCCGCAGACGGTCATTCTGCCGTCGATGATGACGCCCACGCGGTCGCAGAGACGTTCTACAAGGCTGAATATGTGTGTGCTGAGGATGATGGTCTTGCCCTCGCCACGGAGTTCCTGCAGGTAGTCGGTGACGGTGCGGGCAGTCAGCACATCGAGTCCGTTGGTAGGTTCGTCGAAGATGATGATTTCGGGGTTGTGAACCAGAGAGATGACTAACGAGAGCTTTTGCTTCATGCCGGTGGAAAGGTTGGCAACCTTCACCTCGGCGAACTTGTCAATTCCGAAACGGCTGAACATACGCTCTTTACGCTCACGGATGGTGGCCTCTTCCACGCCATGCAGACGGCTGAAGAAATCGAAGAGGTAGTTGGGAGTGAAGAAGTCCTCCAGCTTGAGTTCAGAGGTGAGGAATCCTATTTTCCTACGAACCTCCTCGGGCTCTTTCACCACGCTGCATCCGTCGAGCAGGGCATCACCTTCGTCGGGACGTATCAGAGTGCTCAGCATGCGCAGTGTCGTGGTCTTGCCGGCGCCGTTGGGGCCTAAGAGGCCGAAAATCTCACCGCGGTAGGCGTTGAATGTCAGATTGTTCACGGCTGTCTTGCGCTTGGCGGTGGTCCTTTCAATCTTCTGCTGTTTGCGCGAGAGGGTGAAAGTCTTGCACAATCCTTCCGCGCGAAGTATCTCTTCCATGATTCAATAATTTTATCGGGGTGCAAAGGTACGACTATTTTTTGAACCGATGGAAAGAAAATTTATTTTCCGACACTAAATAATAAAAGAACGTTTTCATAGTTATTGATGATGAATAGGATAATAATCGCCATGAACCTTCGCCTCCTGTTTGTGTTGACGCTCTTTTGGGCTTCTGTGGGTTGTGTTTCTGCCCAGGGAAAGGACAATTTTTCAGCACGGAATCCGGTGGCCAAAACACACTATACCTTTGCTGCAGTCTTGAATGGCGATACTATCCCTTATATTTTTCTTAAGGCTGTCAATGTATGGGGCTCCTATTTGCTGCTTAGCCAGAAGGAAATCAACAAGAATACCAAGCTTATCCGAAATATCAAGATTATGCTTCCCTATGCCCGGGAGGCCAAACGTCGTCTTGATATTCTCGAGGCGGAGGTGGCCAAGGTATCCCCGAAGGAACGTAAGGCGATGTTGAAAAAGGCCGAGAAGGATATCGAGGCCGAATACAAGAAAGATTTAAAGAAACGTACTTATTCTCAAGGGCTTGTATTGATAAAACTTATTGACCGTGAGACCAGTCGCTCGGCTTACACCCTCGTCAAAGACCTCCGTGGTTCTTTCCGAGCCGGACTCTATCAGGCGTGTGCGAAGCTCTTCGGTTTTAATTTAAAAGACAAGTTCGACCCCTCGAATAATTCAAAGGACGACCTTATTGACCGCATCGTCAAATCCATAGATAAGGGATATTTATAAGAGTAAAGAGATTTATAGATAAGAGTTAAGAAAGAATCTAAAATGAAAGGATATTGTTTTTTATCTGCTGTGCCCATGCGGGCCGAAGGCAACGACCGTGCCGAAATGGTCAACCAGCTTCTCGCCGGCGACACCGTAGAGGTGTTGCAGCATGAAACCAAATGGTCTAAAGTTCGCTGTTTTTATGATGGTTACGAGGGTTGGGTGGACAACAAACAGTATGTTCCTTTCGATAGCGCTGCCGACCTCGCCGAGCGTTTTTTTCTCGACACGCCCTATCTGTGGGGAGGACGCTCTAAGGCCGGTATCGACTGTTCGGGACTTTCACAGGTCTGCTTCAAGGCGATGGGCATCTGGCTCCCGCGCGATGCTTCCCAGCAGGTGACCTGTGGCAATGAGGTCTGTCTTTGTGATATTCAGCGCGACGACCTTGCCTTTTTCCAGAACGCCGATGGTCGGGTGATTCATGTGGGCATCTGCATGGGTGACGGACGCATCATCCATGCGTCCGGCTATGTCAGAATTGATAAACTCGATAGTAAAGGAATCTTCAACGAACAGACGCAATCCTACTCCCACACCCTCCACAGCATCCGCCGCGTAAAATAAATTTTGTCATATCGGGCTTTCTTCGTATTTTTGCATTTTATTTTGAATACAAAAATACAAGAATATTATGGCAGAACTTACTGAGCAAGAACAGATACGCCGCAATTCGCTGGCAGAGTTGAAGAACTTGGGCATCAACCCCTATCCCGCCGCCCTCTATGAGGTAAACTGCAAAAGCGCAGAGATTCTTGAGCAATTTCCCAAGGACAACACCCTTTTCCAGAACGTGAGCATCGCTGGCCGCATTATGAGCCGCCGCATCATGGGAGCCGCTTCCTTCGTGGAGTTGCAGGATAGTTACGGCCGCATCCAACTGTATATCAAGCGTGACGAGATATGCCCCGATGAGGACAAGACCCTCTACAACACCGTCTTTAAACGTCTGCTCGATATCGGTGATATCATCGGTGTTACTGGCTATGTCTTTGTGACCCAGATGGGTGAGACTTCCATTCATGTGAAGAGTCTCACCGTGCTCAGCAAGTCGCTCCGTCCCCTGCCCATTGTCAAAGAGAAAGACGGTGTGGTGTACGACGCTTTCAGCGACCCCGAGCTACGCTACCGCCAGCGTTATGTTGACCTCATCGTCAACCCGCAGGTGCGCGAGACTTTTGTGCAGCGCACCAAGATAATCAACACGATGCGCTCCTTCTTCAACGAGCAGGGCTACCTCGAGGTGGAGACACCGGTGCTGCAGGTAATCCCCGGCGGCGCTGCGGCGCGCCCCTTCATCACGCACCACAACGCGCTGGACATGGAGCTCTACCTGCGCATCGCCGACGAGCTGTACCTCAAGCGCCTTATCGTCGGCGGCTATGCCGGAGTGTACGAGTTCAGCCGCAACTTCCGCAACGAGGGCATCGACCGCACACACAACCCTGAGTTCACCTGCATGGAAATATACGTGGCCTACAAGGACTACAACTGGATGATGACCTTCGTCGAGACCATGCTGGGACGCATCGCCCAAGAGTTACACGGCACCACCAAAGTGAACGTGTGGGGTCACGAGATTGACTTCGGCGGTCCCTTCCGCCGCGCTCCGATGTGCGAACTCATCAAGGAACAGACTGGCTACGACGTGGAGAACATGGACGAGCAGCAGCTGCGCGACACCTGCAAAGCCCTCAACATTGAAGTCGACGAGACGATGGGCAAAGGCAAGCTGATCGACGCCATCTTCGGCGAGAAGTGCGAGCCCACGCTGATACAGCCCACCTTCGTCACAGACTACCCCATCGACATGTCGCCCCTCTGCAAGCGCCACCGCGACAATTCCAACCTCACCGAACGCTTCGAGCTCTTCGTCTGCGGCAAGGAACTGGCTAACGCCTATAGCGAGCTCAACGACCCCATCGACCAGCTGGAGCGCTTCCAGGAGCAGCTGCGTCTGAGCGAGAAAGGCGACGACGAGGCCATGTTTATCGACATGGACTTCGTGCGCGCCCTCGAGTACGGCATGCCACCCACTAGCGGCATGGGCATTGGCATCGACCGATTGGTGATGATGATGACAGACGAACAGAACATTCAGGACGTGCTCCTCTTCCCCCTGATGAAGCCCGAGAAGAAAGCCGCCGTCACCACCGACGAGGATTTCGTCAAGCACGGCGTCCCCGCCGAATGGGTGCCGGTAATCCGCAAGGCAGGTATCAATACCATATCCCAGCTCAAAGCAGCCAACCCCAACAAGCTCTTCAACGACCTCGGCGGCCTCCGCAAGAAGATGAAACTCGACATCCCCGCCGTACGAAAAGAACAAATTGAAAGTTGGATTAACAAGTGAATGAATACAATGAAGAAACTTTTTTTGATGGTGGCTCTCATGGCCACGGTATTTTCATCCTGCACTAAGGATAAGGAGAATGAATTTGAGAACCTCTCCCAGCAGATGCTTGGTAAATGGATGTTGACACAGTTCGATGGAAACGCATTGACGACAAACGAGAAGGTGGTATACACTTTTGAATCAGATACCATAGGCTACGTTAGCGCTTCAAAAGTGGACTATAGTGAAACCCAACCTAAGTGGACTTACCGTGCGAAAAGTTTCATTACTGTGAATGGCAACAAGATTAGTATGTACGGGAACCTCAACAAGACAACCTCTTTCGTGGCTGAATTAGAAGTCAAGTCCATTTCGGAGACCGAGATAGTTGCCGAAATGGAATACACGGTATCCCATAATGGAGAGACGTTGTATGATAGCAAAGGTACGACACTTTGGACCAGGGTCTCTGACGACTACAGCAGCGATATTCTTGGCACGTGGGAAGGACGTGTCACCAGTGGTGAAGGATCGGAGTTTGACGATGGCGAGCCACATCGCTGGGAGTATTTTGACGACGGTACCTATATTTACTACGTCTTGGATGCTGACAGCAACTGGACGCCGAACGCCAGCGAGATGACAGAATATTTTGTCGACGGCACCCTCCTTTGCACACGTTGGAAGAACGTTGGTGATGACGAGGGAGAGCACCGAGAGTGGTGGGAGATAGCTTCCATCGTTGATGGCGTAATGAACTGGACGGCTTTCCGTCAACGTGAGGATGGCACCACTTACACCGCTACCTTCCAGATGACCAAGGTTCAGTGAAATGATTAAACAGTTTACGTTCAACCACTTTGAGGTTAATACCTACGTGATTGTCGACGAGGCGACACGACAATGTGCTATTGTCGACCCTGCCTCCGAAGCCTCCTACGAGGACAGCCAATTGGTTGAGTATGTGGCATCCTCGTCACTGCAGGTAACCCATATTCTTCTCACCCATGCGCACGTGGACCACATCGCCGGGTTGCGACAATGCTGTGAGCACTATGGATTGCCTGTGACGATGCATCCTGAAGGACGCCACCTGCTGAAACAGGCCGAGGTCTATGGTTCGCTGATGGGTTTTGCGGTGGATAATATGAGTGACCTTGAGGTATTGGAAATCAATGATAACGATCTGTTGAGGGTAGGAGAGACCGAGGTGGAATGCCGCTATGTACCGGGTCATTGCCCAGGGAGTATTTGTTTCGTGCTACCGCAGGAGAAGGCTGTCCTCACTGGTGATGCGTTGTTCCATTTCAGCATTGGACGTACCGACCTCCCTGGCGGAGACTACCCCACGCTGATAGAGAAACTCAAGGAACGAGTCCTCACCCTCCCCGAAGACTACCGGGTCCTTCCTGGTCACGGCATCGCTAGCCAGATTGGCAAAGAAAAGAAATATAACTCTTTTTTAGTATGAGCGTAAAGCTTGATCCAAGTTGGTATGCGGTGCTGCAGCCGCAGTTCGAGGCACCTTATTTCGCACAACTCAAGGAGTTTCTTGTCGCTGAGAGACAGCAGTATACCTGCTACCCTCCAGGTGGCAAGATATTCAACGCCTTCGACACTACGCCGTTCGATAAAGTGAAAGTGGTCATTCTGGGACAAGATCCCTATCATGAACCTGGACAAGCGATGGGACTTTGTTTCTCGGTGCCACAGGGTGTCCAAGTACCGCCCTCGCTGGTGAATATCATCAAGGAGATTAACGACGACCTCGGCACGCAGATTCCCACCACCTGTGGAGACCTCAGCGGCTGGGCTGAGCAGGGTGTGCTGTTACTTAACGCCACTCTCACCGTCCGCGCTCATCAGGCCGGCAGTCACCAGCGTCACGGCTGGGAGACCTTCACCGATGCCGCCATACAGGCCCTCAGTCAGCAACGTTCGGGCCTCGTCTTCTTTCTATGGGGCAGTTATGCCATTGCCAAAAAATCCCTGATTGACACGTCCAAGCATCTGGTTCTTACTGCCCCGCACCCGTCACCACTCTCCGCCTATCGCGGCTTTTTCGGCTGTCGCCATTTTTCGCAATGCAATAAGTTCCTTACTCAGCAGGGAAAGGAACCTATCAATTGGACGAGGATAGCCTGAGTGGCCTAGCGGAACTCGAAGAGGTTGGTGAATCCGGTCATGGAGAAGACGTTGCGGATGTCGTCGTTCATGCCGGTGATGTAGACGTGGCTACCCTTCGGTTTGGCACTCTTGAGGATGGTGAGGAAGAGTCGTAGGCCACTGGAGGAGATGTATTCCAGTGCGTTGCAGTCAAGTACGATGTTTTTTCCTTCGGCAGCCAGCAGGGGTTGGATGTCTTTCTCGGTTTGGGGGGCTGCCGGGGTGTCGAGGCGTCCGTTGAAGAGGGCTACGAGTTCGCCGTTCTGTTCTTTAATGGTGGTGTTCATATTCTTTATTTTATTTGTTTTCTAAGGGTTAGTATGTTTTTTTCATTGAGGCGCTGGTATTCGATGTGGTCCATAATCTGGCGTACGAGGAAGATGCCGAGGCCACCGATGGCGCGGTCTTCGGCCTGGAGGGTGACGTCGGGGTTTTCGGCCTGGGTGGGGTCGAAGGGTATGCCGCTGTCGCAGATGACGAAGGTGAGTTTGCCGTCGTCGCATGCAGCATCGATGTCAATGGTGCCCATGGTGCCAGCAGGATAGGCATAGTTCATCACGTTGACTACGGCTTCCTCCATGGCCAGATTGAGGCTCATGGCGACAGCCATGTCAATGCCGGCCTCTTCGGCTGTTTCGTCGATGAAGGCTGCCAATTGCGGTATCTCACTGACGTCATTGTGGAGTGTAAGATGGCGTTTCATGGCTTAGGCATTAATGGTTTTGATAAACTGGATGGCGAGCATGGTGAGGTCGTCGCTCTGCTCAGCGCCGGCCACGAAGGAGTGGACTGACTCGGTCATGGCCGCAATGAGGTCGCGTGGTGCCAGACTGTCGGTCTGGGAGAGGGCGGCGAACATGCGCTCTTCGCCGTACTGTCTGTGCTCGGCGTCCTCAGCCTCGGTGAGGCCGTCGGTGTAGAGGAATAGACTGCTGCCAGGCTGTATGGTAGTGTTCTGCTGCGTGTATTGCCAATCGGACATGAGGCCCACGGGGATGTTGGCATCCATGACGATAGGTGTGGCCGAACCCTGATGGATGACTATGGGAGGGCAGTGGCCGGCGTTGCAGTAGGCCAGGATTCCGGTGCGCAGGTCGAGTACACCGATGAAGAGGGTGACGAACATCGAGTTCTCGTTCATCTCCGACATGGCCTCGTTCATTTGTGTCATTACCTTCCCTGGTTCCACAATATGAGCCGACACAGTGCGGAAGAGACTTCGTGTGACGGCCATCACCAGTGACGCGGGTACGCCCTTGCCACTGACGTCGCCCAGGCAGAAGAATAGTTTCTGATCGCGCACGTAAAAGTCGTAGAGGTCGCCGCCCACCTCCTTGGCGGGCACGAGGGTGCCGAACATGGACAGCTCGTCGAGGTCGGGGTATGGAGGGAATGTCTTGGGGAGCATGCCCATCTGGATGGCGCTGGCGATACGCAGTTCACTGCCGATACGTTCTTTCTCTGCACTGACAGCTTGCAGGCGTTTAAAGCCTTTGACGGCGCGCCACATAATGTAAATCATGAGAGTGAGGCCGAGGAACATGAGTATTCCGAGCTTAAAGGCGATGTCACGCAGTCCTTTGTAAATCTCACGGTCAGGGAAGAGAATGGCCATCGACCAGCCGGTGTTGCCCTCGACTGGAGAATAATACATGTAGCTCAGTTCGCCGTCATTGTTTTTCACTTCGGCGCTGCCGCTTTTTCCGGCAAGCATGGCTTTGTTTACCTCCGGGATATTGGCGTCATGGAATTGATTGCTGGCATCGTCAAGAGTGTAGTTCATTATCAAAGATTTGTCGGGACAGGCCAGCATGCGGCCTTCACGGCTGACGATGAAGGAATAATAGTTGGTGTTTTCGTCGAGGACAAATTCCTCGGTGAGCCAGTCGAGCAACATGTCGGCGCAGAAGACGGCGACAACCTCACCTTTAGAGTTATGTACAGGGAGGGTGTAGGAACAAATCAAGCCGTGAGCACCCTCATTGTCGATATAGGGTTCGGTCCATAAGCCGCCGTCAGCCAACCTCCCTTCTTTGTACCATGACATGTTGTGGTAGTCGTGCGATTCATTGGCGATTTGCATGCGGAGGTATGTGCCGTTAGTGTCGCGGCGGACATAGGGTTCAAACCAGCGTCCCTTTTTAGGGAAATAGTTGGGTTCAAAAGCAATAGCACAGCCTTGGATACATTCGTTGCTTTCGACAAATTCCTCCAAAATGGGATAGATATAATTGGGATTCTCGACAGACCAATCCAGCAACCTGTCGATGTTTTCGACGGCAGACTCCACGCTCGATACCACTTTTTGTATCTTGAGGCTTTTCATCTTCATTTCAGACTGGGCTCGCTCGTCCACCTCTTTTTGGATTCCGTTGCGGGCGAAGTAGAACTGTACGGCACCGCTTACTTCTATCATCACTGCCGCGATGATAATCAATGCCAGACTGCTGCGAGTGTGTAGCGAATGCCACCATTTGAGTTTCTTCATAATTGGTATTATTGGTTTAAAAATTTAAAATGTTACATTGCGAAAGTGAGTTTGATACCCTCAGGGGTTTGTTCGGTATGTATGTCGTTACTCATACCATGGATAATCATCACAGCAAGTTCGTCGGTGTCTTCGCGCTCGAAGGGCGAGAGGGTTTCGCCTTTATGAATGATGGCTATCGTTGAGGTTTGGTTCAACTCGCTGTAGGTTACCTCGATATGGATGGGACTGTCGTATTTTCGCATCAGCACCAGCATCTCTTCCACCACATGGGTAATGGGGTCCATCTTCTCAGGCATAGAGTAGCGGATGCAGAATTGCTTGATCTGCGTCGTCATGTCGTAGAAGTCGAAGTCGTTGTTTGTGATGTCAAACGTCAGGCTACGGATGCGGCGCACGAAGGCCTGTGTGGCGGGACGTTGGGGATGGGAGAAAATCTGTTCGGGAGTGCCTTCTTCATAGATTATACCGTCGTGCATGAAAAGGATGCGGCTGCTGATGTCACGGGCGAAACGCATTTCATGGGTGACGATGAGCATGGTCATTTTCTCCTGTGCCAGCAGGCGTATGACGCCTTGTACCTCGCCGACCATGGTGGGGTCGAGGGCGGAGGTGGGCTCGTCGAAGAGGATAATGTTGGGCCTCATGGCGAGGGTGCGGGCAATGGCGGCGCGCTGTTTCTGTCCGCCAGAAAGGGCGGAGGGCATCGCTTGGGCTTTCTCGGCTAGACCCACTTTGCGCAGGAATTCGATGCCTTCCTGTTCGGCTTGTGTGCGGTCGAGACCACGCAACTTCATAGGGGCCAGAGTGACATTCTCGAGGACGGTAAGATGGTTGAAGAGGTTAAAGTGCTGGAACACCATGCCCATCTTCTGACGCAGTTGGTGGGCGGGGTAGCCTTTGACCAGGATATTTTCTCCGTTGACGAGGATCTCACCTGCGGTGGGGGGATCGAGCAGGTTGAGGGCGCGCAGCAGGGTGCTTTTCCCACACCCCGAGTGACCTATAATGGAGACAATTTCGCCCTCATGGATTTCGCAGCTGATGTCTCGTAGTGCTTGTATCGGTCTGCCGTTAGAGGTAGGGAATGACTTGGTGAGATGGCGTACGGATATCATATGCGAGTGGTTTTAATGGCGATATAGTCCAGCAGTTTGCAGAGCAGCCAGGCAAGGATGAAATAGATGACGGTGACCAGTATCAGCGGTACAATCGAATGGCTGGTGGAGGAACGGATGCTCTCCGTGGCCTTGGTCAGGTCTGTGATGGCAACATAACCCACAATGGAGGTGCCTTTCACCATGGTCACAGCTTGGTATTTATAGGCAGGGAGTGCGTTCTTCAGTGCCTGGGGGGCCACGATATACTTCCAGTTCTGCATGTTGGTGAAACCCAGCGCACGACCGGCCTCAATCTGATCGCGTCCTACGGAGTCAATGGAACTCTGGAAGAGCGAGCTGGTAAGGTTGGAGAAGTTGATGGCAAAAGCCGCAACGGCGGCAAGGAGTCCGTTGCCACCGGAAAGCACCACGTAGAAGAAGAATAACAGCAACACCAGCAAGGGGGTGCCGCGAACAATGAAGCGATAGGTTTGGGCGGTCTTGCATACCCAGGGGCGGTTGCTGCGGGTCATGAGATAGATGCCTCCACCGAGAAGTGTGCCGACAAACAACGAAAGCAAGGTGATGACAATGGTGGCCAGCAGACCGTTGACTATTAGCATCCAACGGTCCTCGACAATCAGTATCTCGTAGAATAGTTCGCTCAGATTCATGTTATCAGAATGTCAATGTCGCGCCGGCGCAGACGAGAATGGGCAACTGGTTGACGCGCTCGAAGGTGATACGGTTGAAGTAGAAGATGTTCTCGCGGCTGTAGAGGTTGGTGGCCGAGAGGCTGAGTTCGAGGATGGAGCGGGTGCCGAGGGAGAATTTGCGTTTTACACCGATGTCGAGACGGTGGTAGGAGGGGAGGCGGCCTTTATAAAGGTCGGCATAGTGGAGGCTGTATTCGCCGTTCTCGCGTGTGTAGTCGGAGACGATGCTGTTGCCAAATATCAGCTGGGAGTAAATGCCCTGGGTCTGTGTGAAGGGGAATCCGGAGCCGAAACTCCAACGGGCGCTGAGCTCCCACTCACGCCACTCGCCGAGAGCGTAGGTGGCCAGGATATTAACAGTGTGACGACGGTCGTAGTGAGGGTTGTAGGTCTGAATCTCGTTGCTGCGTTCCACGAAGCCCAACGAATAGGTGGCCCAAAGATAAAGACGTTCGAGGTCGGCGCGCATGCTGAGATCGAAGCCCGAGGCATATCCCTCCTCGATGATGTAGTCTTTGCGCAGATATTCGGGTTGCGCATACAGGCCACTATTGTAGATGGGGTCATTGTCGTCGTAGACTTTGTTGCGGTTGGCGTTGAGGAGTTGGTCGAATTTCTTGTAGTAGAACTCGGCATTCAGGGTGATGTGTTCGGTGAGGTCGTATTCGGCACCGAAAACCAAGTGCTTGGCTTTTTGTACGCAAGAGGTGACGTCGTTGCCGCGGAAAGTCGATGGCACATTGAGGTCGGCTGACCCGGTGAGGAAGCCGCTGAAGAGGTTGACAATGTCGTTGTCGGAGCGTGCATCGAGGAAAATCTGGCTGTAGAATCCGCCGGCAAATTTGAAACGCAGGTTGTCGAAAGCGTTGTATTTCACAGCGAGACGAGGCTCGATGTTGAAGCTGCCGAGGGTGGCATAAGAGACCACACGCACACCAGGGTCGACGAGCCATTTGCCAGCGTTCCACTTATAGGTGGCGAACATAGAGAGGGAGGTGGAAGGCTCATGTTGCGAGATGCGTTTCTTATACTGGTTGACAAACTGGTAGTCGGTGTTGTAACCCTCGATGCTGAGACCGTACTTCACTTTGTTGTTGCCGATGAAGTTGGTGATTTGCATGGTGGCGTTGAAGCCACCAATCTCGCTGAATTTGCTGTCATTGGTGCCGTCGTCGAGGGTGATGTTATACTTCGACCAAGCGATGCTTCCGTCGAGGATGGCGGAGGCTCCGGTGACGAGCATGAAGTTGGTGCCGGCACCGACATTTTGCCAGTGGTAGTCGGCGATAGCCTGATAGTTGGTGACCTTGTCGTCGAAGCGGAATCCGAAGAGGTTGAGTTTGCTGCCGGTGCCAGAGTTAAAGCTGAGCTTTCCGTAGAGGTCGAGGAAGTCGAAGGGTAGGCCGCCGTCGATATAGGAATAGAGTGCTTCGGAGCTTTTGGAGAGGTAGGAGTTTTTGGCGGTGAGGAGGTATGAAATGGTGGACTTAGATTTGTCGCTCTCGCGTTTCAACGGTCCTTCGAGGATGAGGCTGGCACCGAAGGTGTTGATGCCTATTTTGCCGCTGTGGTGGCGTTTGTTTCCGTCGCGGGTGGTGATGTCCATCACGGACGACATGCGGCCGCCGTATTCGGCGCCGAAGCCGCCAGTGTAGATGTCGGCATTGAGGATTACGTCGGTCTCGAAGATGGAGTAGAGACCGATGGAGTGGAAGGGGTTGTAGACAATCATGCCGTCGAGGAGGCAGAGATTCTGGATCATGGAGCCGCCACGGATGTAGAGTTGTCCGCCCTGGTCGCCGGTGGAGCTCACGCCGGGAAGCACCTGCATGTATTGCGCGATGTCTGCGGTGCCGCCGATGGAGGGCATCTGCTGTATCTGGCTGGCGCGGAGTTTCTCCACGCTGACCTGTGTCTGCATCTTGCGTTCCTCGATACGGCTATCGGTGATTTCCACTGTCTGCAATGTCTGTGCCGACGGTTTGAGGTGGATGGTGAGGGTGACGGTCTTGCTTTTCTTCAGGTCGAGCTGTTCGGTGTATTCCTCGTAGCCCACATATTTTACTTTTAGAGTGTATTTCCCTTCGGGAACTTTGTTGATGAGGAAGAATCCGTTGATGTCGGTGGCGCAACCGTGGGACGTTCCGTCAAGTACCACATTTGCGAACGGCACTGCTTCGCCGTTCTTCTCATCGAATAGCACACCCTTCACGGTACACTGTGCCGCTGCGAATTGAAAATTGAAAAATGAAAATAGAAAAAGTAAAAATATATATAATGTTTTTTTCATATATCTTATCTCCTTATCTCCTGACTTCGGGTCTCCTTTAGTGAATAACTTTAAATATCAATTCTTTTAGTAGTTCACCGTCGGTAACGGTTCCACTGTTGCGGACCCCCTTGGATCGCAGGTCGGTTTCGTAGAGGTAGCCTATGCAGGTGGCCAGTTTCCCAAGTGAGTAGTTGGAAGCTGCTACAGCGTAGTCCTGCACGAAAGAGGGCGCGCAACCCAGCACTTTTGCCGCGTCGCTCTTGTTCTCGAGCTGGTGGTAGAACATCACCTTGAGGAAATAGCTGTAGAGGATGGGCAGCACTTGCTGGATGGGATTTTTCTTGGGGTTGGAGGCGAAATAGTTGATGATGCGGTTACACATTACGGGGTCACGTCGACCGATGGCTTTCTGCAATTCGAAGACGTTATAGTCTTTGCTGATGCCTATCTGTTTCTCCACCAGTTCCTCAGTGATGGCTTCCCCAGGCTGCAGCAGGGGATACAGTTTGCCGAGTTCGTTGGCTATCTTGCCGAGTTCGTTGCCCACGGATTCGGCGATGAGATACACGGCTTTTTCGTTGATGGTGAATCCTTTGGATTTGACTTGATTGGTAATCCAGCCGGGTACCTGATTGTCCCACACCTTCGGAGTTTCATAGACGCAGCCATACTTATCGATGGACTTGTAGGCGGCAGTGCGTTTGTCGAGTTTCTTGTGGCGGTAACAGAAGACGATGATGCCTTTCTCCGACGGATGCTCGAGATAGGTGACCAGTTGTTCCCACTGCTTGGTGTCGATGTCCTGAGCCTCTTTTACGAGGACCAGGTGGACGGGCGACATCATGGGGTAGCGTTTGGCGTCGCTGATGACGGCGGCCATGGAGGTGTCGCGTCCGTAGACCACGGTTTGGTCAAAATCGCGCATCGACTCGTCGATGACCTTGTTCTCAAAATGGTCAGACACAACGTCAATGTAGTAGTTCTCCTCCCCCGTGAGGAGATATACGGGCTTGAAAATGCCCGCCTGTAAATCCGCAATCAGTTGTTTGTCAGTTATTGCCATCGCGACCTTGTTGCTGTTTAAAACAGCAAAAATACATTTTTTTTTTTACATGGGGGAAATTATCTTTCAGAGTTTCTGTTTTAACAAACGAATACATCCTTAGAAAACCATTTGAAAACCGAAAGAAGACCGTATCAACACCGTACCAACACCGTACCAACACCGTCTTTGGTAGGAGTTGGTACGGTGTTGGTGTATTTGTAATACATTGATAATGTGCAAGGAGTGTTGATTGTTATTTTTTTATAAAAAAAATTTTGCATCGTAATAAAATTATGTGTATTTTTGCAAAAATTAACATAATTGAAAACTATGGCCATGAAAGAACCTACACGACTATTCGACCTGCTTCAGTGGAGAAAGGAATTGCATCCGGAACGTCCGGTTTTTAAATTCAAAGAAAACGGTGAGTGGAAAGAGCACTATATCGACGAATATATTGAGAAATGTAATCTCATCAGTTATGCTCTGATGCACTTGGGAGTGAAGAAGGGCGAGAATATAGGCCTTATCAGTGCTGGCCGGCCGGAGTGGAACTATGTGGACTTCGGTGTGCAGCAGACGGGAGCCGTACTACTGCCTATCTATCCCACCATCAGTGAGGAGGACTATCAGTATATCCTCAATGATGCGCAGGTGCGTCTGTTAGTGGTTGAGAATGCGACGTTGTATAAGAAAATCAGTAATATCCGCGAGAAGTTACCGCATTTAGAGAATCTGTGTACAATAGTCCCCGTTGAGGGGGTGAAGTCGATGGATGATATCTATGAGATTGGTCGCCAGTATTTGACTGAGTATCCTGATGCTCCGGAACGGCTACAGGAGATGAAGGATGCTTTGACCATAGACGATGTCTGTACGATGATCTACACCAGTGGTACTACGGGTACGCCGAAGGGCGCTATGCTGACGCACAAGGGATTGATTATGAATGTGCAGGAGATTAAGGAGAGTCCGGGAAAGACCTGGACGAAGGCTCTTTCGTGGCTGCCCATGTGCCATATCTACGAAAGGATGATGGGGTATCTTTATCAGTGGCTCTGCTTCACCATTGCCTATGCCGAGAGTATCGCCAAGGTGGGCGACAATTGCAAGGAGTTTAGCCCCAATATGATGGCTTGTGTGCCGAGGTTTATCGAGAAAGTCTACGACAAGATTTTCCGCAAAGGCGAGAAACTGACTGGAATAAAGAAGAAGATCTTCGATTGGGCTCTTGATTTGGCTTTCGAATACGACCTCGACGAGTCGAAACTCTCGGCTTGGTACAAACTACAGAAGAAGTTGGCCGACAAACTGGTGTACAAGGAGATTCGTGAGAGCATGGGTGGCGAGTTGTATATGCTTGTTAGTGGTGGCGCCACCATCCAGCCGCGTCTAACGCGTTTCTTCTCTTGCGTAGGGTTAGACCTCTACGAGGGTTATGGCCTCACGGAGTGCTCACCGTTGATTGCCGTGACCAATTCGAACAAGAAAGGCCGTAAGATTGGTTCTGTGGGCTTCGCCATGCGCGAGATAGAGGTGCGTATTGATAAGGATACCAATGAGATTCAGTGCCGTGGAGGAAATGTGATGAAAGGCTACTACAATCAACCCGAACTCACTGCCGAGGCCATCGACAAGGAGGGCTGGTTTCATACCGGCGACACGGGCTATTTCGACCCCGACGGCTACCTCTTCATCACGGGTCGTACGAAAAGTATGTTCAAGACCTCGATGGGTAAATACATCAATCCCGAGGTAATCGAGGAGAAGATGAAGCAGTCGCCTTTCATCCTCGACATGATGGTGGTGGGTGCCGATCAGAAGTTCGCTGCTGCTGTTGTCGCGCCAGATTTCGACATGCTGAAAGACTGGTGCAAGCGTCACGGTGTAACAGCTGAAAGCAAAGAGGAGATGATTGCCGACAAGACCGTCATTGCCCGTTTCCAGAAGGTGATTGACAAGTACAACGCTGAGTTGGGTGTTACCGAGCAGGTGAAGAAATTTGTGCTGGTGGCCGATATATGGAGTGAGACCAACAAGATGCTCACGCCCACGCAGAAACTTATTAGAAGGAACGTCGCTGCCGCCTATCAGGAGCAGATTGACGCGCTGTTCAAATAGAGGTTACCTCTTTTTCTTATTCTTTCCGGCCTTTCCGGATTTTCCGGGGATTCCGGTTTTGCTGTTTTTTCGGTTTTTCCGGGAGTTTTTGGCTTTTGGAGCGGGATTCTGTGCTTCCTCTTCGACGAGGTCGAAGTCTATCTGTTTTTTCAGGAGGTCAACCTTGCGGACTCGGATATGGACGGGATAGCCGAGTTTGTAGCAGCGTCCGTTACGGCGACCGATGACTTGGTAGTTGTCCTCATCGAGCATGTAGTAGTCGTCCTTAAGGCTACCGATGGGTATCATGCCCTCGCATTTGTTGCCCTCGATTTCGGCGTAGATGCCCCATTTGCTGACACCACTGATGAGGGCAGGGAAGACCTGGCCCAGTTTGTCGGCCAGAAACTCGGCCTGCTTGTATTTTACACTGGTGCGTTCGGCGTCGGCAGCTTTCTTCTCCATGATGGAGCAGTGTTTGCAGTAGTCCTCATACTCGTCTTTTTTTGCCGAGGAACCACCCTCAAGATAACGTTCGAGGAGGCGGTGGACCATCAGGTCGGGATAGCGGCGGATGGGGGATGTGAAGTGGGTGTAGTAGGGGAAAGCGAGGCCGTAATGACCGATGTTTTCGGTGCTGTAGTAGGCCTTGGACATGGTGCGGATGGCGATGGTGTCGACCATGTGTTCTTCGCCACGTCCGGCGATGTTTTCAAAGAGACGGTTGTAGCTCTCGGCGAGCGCCTTGCGACTGGAGGTCTTCATGCTGAATCCTAGTTTGGCGACGAACTCCACGAAGGTGTTGAGTTTCTCGGGGTTGGGTTCGTCATGGACGCGATAGACAAAGGTGCGAGAGGGAGCTCCTGTTTTTCCGGACTTTCCAGATTTCCCAGAAGGCTTTCCGATATATTCAGCAACGCTTCGGTTGGCCAGGAGCATGAACTCCTCGATGAGCCAGTTGGCCTCTTTGCTTTCTTTGATGTAGACGCCGATGGGTTTGGCGTTTTCGTCGAGTTGGAACTTCACCTCTTGGGTCTCAAAGTTGATGGCTCCGCTTTTGTAGCGCTGGTTGCGCAGGATGGTGGCGAGGGCATGGAGACGGAGGATGGCTGTGGCGACGGCGGTGCCGTCGCTTATGCCGGACTCAATGATTTCCTGAGCCTCTTCGTAGGCCATGCGGCGGTTGCTACAAATGACAGTCTTGCCCATCCAGGTCTTGTGGACTTTGGCTTTGGAATCCATTTCTAAGACGACGCTGAAGCAGAGTTTCTCTTCATCTTGACGGAGGGAGCAGACCTCGTTGCAGAGTTTCTCGGGGAGCATGGGGATGGTGCGGTCGACGAGGTAGACAGAAGTTCCTCGGGTGTAGGCTTCGCGGTCGATGGTGCTGCCAGGTTTAACGTAATAGGATACGTCGGCGATATGCACACCCACTTCGATATGTCCGTTAGGCAGTTCACGGAAGGAGAGGGCGTCGTCGAAGTCTTTGGCGTCGGCGGGGTCGATGGTGAAAGTGGTGACATCGCGGAAATCACGTCGCGAGGCCATCTCTTTCTTGGTGGGCTTCTTGATTTTCTTTGCTTCCTCTTCAACCTCCTTGGGGAAGTCGAGCGGGAAGTCGTACTCGGCCAGAATGCTCTGCATCTCTACGTTGTTGTCACCAGGCTTTCCGAGGCGTTTGATGACGCGGCCCACGGGGTTGTTCATGCGCTCGGGCCAGTCAATCATCTCTACCAGCACCTTCTCGCCATTCTCGGCGCCGGCGAGGTCGTCGATATGGATGAAGATATCGACCTGCATGGTACGGCTGTCGCTGACCATGAAAGCGAAGCGTTCCTGCCGCTGTATGACGCCCACGAAGTGTGTCTTGGCCCGTTTGATAATCTCCACCACTTGACCTTCAGGCTTGTGCATCTTTCGTTGCGGGAACATCAGTACTTTCACCGTGTCGCCGTGGAGCGCGTGACGGGTGTTGTTGGGAGCAATCTGGATATCTTCACGGCCTTCTTCGTCAGGAATCACATACGCCTTGCCGCCCTGCTTCATGTCAATGGTGCCGGTGACGTAGTTGTGGGGCATTAGGTCGTCGTTGATGGACTTTGGATTAATCTTGAATTTCCCTTTGTGATCGTCCTCTACGAGGTGCTTCTCTTCGGCCAGTTGCTGCATGGTGCGAATGACTTCCTGTCGCTCGGCTTTGCTGTTGGCACCCACGCGGGAGGCAATCTGCTTGTGGTTGTAGGCATCGAAGGGATTGTTGGCAAAGATTTTAAGTATCTGTTTGGCTAATTGTTCGTTCATGGAGCAAAAAGAATTATTGATTAGGGTTATGTGTTTTGGTGAGGCTTGGTAGTCGGCTTCTCAATATTATTGTTAACGTTCATAATAATAAATTATTTTGTCGGTTTAATTTTATTTTGTATTTTTGCCGCCGATTTGGTCACCTGCCGAAGGTGCCAAGAGGGAAACCGGTGAGAGTCCGGTGCAGTCCCGCTGCTGTAAGCTCAGGTATTGAAGCTCAATATGATGTGTCACTGTATAACGCTATAGTTATATGGGAAGACAGAGCCGAGAGAGCAAGCCAGAAGACCTGCCAAATCACTAAAATCGGTACCGCTTTCGAGGAAAAAGCACTCCGGTAGAGACGTGATTTGTCGCGTCTGTATGTGTTTTCCCCCGAAAAAAGTAAGATGCCGATATTGACATTGAAATATTAACAAAAAAAACAATATCAATATGGTAAAAAAAGTACTTACTTTAGCATTCGGGTTGATGCTCTTCATTGGAGCAATGGCCCAGACACCCAAAACGGCTGCCATCGCCGCCAGCGATGTCCGTTACTGGGTCGGTAGCGGCAGCAACCAAGCTGTTGTGCTTATCACATGGGAAGAACTTGACGGTGACGGCGACGAATACTATATCGGTGCCGTCTGGGGAGTTCGCTTCAATGGTACAATCCTTTGCAACAGTCTGATGGACACGATCTCGACCTATGATGCCAATCTAAGCATCTCCATGAATTCAGGGCGTTCGTTCATCAACGACATGACCTACGCTAACACCGAAACTGGTCTTGAACTTAATGGCTCTGGCATGGGTTGGTGGATGTATACCGTCAATGGCGATATGGCAAGCGCCATTAACAGCCAGTCAATAAGTGATGGCGATTTTGTTGAATGGTCTGATATGGGTCAATTCGCTGCAGACACCATCATATTCCTTGAGGATCCCAATGCTCCCGACCAGCCCGTCGAGGCCACTATTGCCGCCAGTGACATCTTCTATTGGGTGGGCGAAGGTTCCAACGAGGTGGTTATGGCCGTCAACTGGGCCGACACCGCCCTTGCATGGGGATATAAGTTCAACGGTACCAAGACTGTCAGCGACATGATGACGGATATCGCTGCCGCTGACCCCCGTTTCAGCTACACCATGGACGGTGCTTATCTCAACGACATCCTCTTTGTCGTCGCCCCTGGCGACACCCTCCGCAAGCAGGCTTATAGTTATTGGGAGAGCAAGAATAACGGTATTAGTGATGCCGGTATGGCGCAGACCCTCAATAACGGTGACTTTGAGAAATGGGCCGAACCCGCCGCCGGAGTTGTTGTCGACAGCTTCAGCTATGAGTGGGGAGGAGAGACCTATTGGTCCTATATTTATGTCTATCCCATGGCTATCAATCCCGTCAGTGTTCCCGCCGCTCCGATGCCCGAGGAGTCTACCATTTCCGCCAGTGACATCCTTTACTGGGTGGGCGAAGGTTCCAACGAGGTGGTTATGGCCGTCAACTGGGCCGACACCGCCCTTGCATGGGGATATAAGTTCAACGGTACCAAGACTGTCAGTGACATGATGACGGATATCGCTGCCGCTGACCCCCGTTTCAGCTACACCATGGACGGTGCTTATCTCAACGATATCCTCTTTGTCGTCGCCCCTGGCGATACCCTCCGCAAGCAGGCTTATAGTTATTGGGAGAGCAAGAATAACGGTATTAGTGATGCCGGTATGGCGCAGACCCTCAATAACGGTGACTTCGAGAAGTGGGCCGAACCCGCTGCCGGTGTCATCGTTGACAGCATGGAGTATAATGGATACTGGTACTACTCCTATGTCTACCCTATGGAGATTCATCCTGTCGGCGTTCCCCAGACCCAAGGTATCGTCAACACTGAAAATGTCAGCATCAACGTCTATCCCAATCCCGTTGCCGACATGGTGACTATCAGTGGTATCGAGGGTAACGGCCGAGCTGTCCTTTACGACATGCGCGGTAGTATTGTGGCATCCTTCGCTGTCAATGGCACCGAGACCCGTCTCGACCTCGGTCGTCTGACTGCCGGAATCTATATGCTCCGCGTGGATGATAGTGTTGTGAAAATCATTAAAGAATGAAGAATAATGTCTTTTTTATGATGGCGCTGTCCTTGGGCCTCTCGTTGAGTGCCTGGGGGCAGGGCTCTTTTTGCGGTGCTGTGGGCACTCCCGGATGCAATGCCATTCACTGCGACAGCAGTGTCATTATCGGCTGGGCTACGGGTTGTACTGTGGAACGAGGCCCTGTTGATATCGTTAATCCCGATGGCCCTCGTGCACGTTATGGTAATGAAGAATACGGTATTGGCCCTGCTGGTACCATCACTACTTCGGCTGTCAGCCTTGGTGACGGCGGTACTGCTACTCTCACCTTCGGTGCTCCCATCCACAATGTGCCGGGTCCCGATTTTGCGGTTTATGAGAACTCTTTCAACGACAATTTTCTCGAGTTGGCTTTTGTTGAAGTGAGTTCCGATGGCGAGCGCTTCGTGCGCTTCCCCTCCACTTCGCTCACCCAGACCGAGGTGCAAGTGGGTTCCAACGGTTCTGTCGACCCCACCAACCTCAACAACCTTGCAGGTAAGTTCCGAGTGGGCTATGGTACACCCTTCGACCTTGAGGAGTTGCGCGACAGTGTGGGCCTCGATATCGACAACATCACCCATGTGCGCCTCGTCGATGTCGTGGGTACCATCAATCCGCAGTATGCTACCTATGATGCCTTTGGCCACATGGTCAACGATCCCTATCCCACCAACGAGTACGCTAATTATGCCAGCGGTGGTTTCGACCTCACTGGTGTTGCTGTCCTCACCGCCCTTCAGGGTATCGACGACAATCAGCTCACACCTCTCGAATCTAAACTTGTTGTTTACCCCAACCCCACTACCGACTATCTCTTCGTCACCCTGTTGCGTCCCTCCAAAGCAATCTTAGTCGATGCCAGAGGCCTCATAGTCTCTGTTTATAATCTCTGTCAAGGACGCAATACCCTCGATTTCACTGAGCTTCCTGCAGGGATTTACATGCTTCGTTGCGAAGGCCTGGCAAGCAAAATAGTAAAGAAATAAAGAGTTGTTTTGATTAATATGACCGCAGTGGCCGTGACGGCTGTTGCGGTTTTTTATATTTTTTTAACAAGGACGCGTACAATAGAAATAAATATAGGTGCGTTATTTCGCTACCATATTTAGGAGGAAATAGATTCGAATAACAAAACAACTTTAATAAAAATGAAGAAAATCTTTTTGACAGTCAGTATCTTGGTCGCCACTTTCGCATTTGTGGCTTGTGGCGGCGACGGTAAATCCGAAGCTCAAAAGCAGATCGACTCCATGCGTGATATCATCGCCCAGCAGAACATCGGTCTTGCTGAGCGCGACAGTCTCATGGCCATGCTCAACGAGGTCGACAGTACCTTCGCACAGCTCGAGGCCGAATATGCCGTCATGCAAGAGATGAGCCGCAAGAACCCTGAGGCCAACCGCCGTACCATCACCGATCGTATGGCAGCCCTTCAGGAGACCATGGCCGCCAATAAAGAGAAGATCCGTCAGCTCAGCGGCCGCATCAAGACCCTTAATGGTAAAAATGCCGACCTTCAGGCTTATATCACCCGTCTTGAGGAACGCAGCGCAGCTCAGGAGGCTCAGATTGCCGAACTGCTTACCGAACTCGAGAACAGCAAGGTGGTCATTAAGGATCTCCACCAGAATGTTGCCAACCTTAACCAGAATGTCACAGACCTTACCGCCTCTAACGAGGAGAAGGACCAGCGTATTGCCAAGCAGATTGCCGATGCCAATCGCGCATGGTTTATCGTCGGTACCTACGATGAACTCAAGGAAGCTGGTGTAGTAAGCAAATCTGGTGGCTTCATCGGCATTGGCCGTAAGCAGGGAACCGTGGCGAACATGAAGACCGACAAGTTTACAGAGATTGACCGCACCAAGGTTACCACCATCACCCTCAATCTCAAGAAACCTGTCCTTGTCAGCCAACACCCCGAGGGTAGCTACGAGTTCGTGGCCGACGAGGAGAACAAGAAGGTCACCGCCTATCTCCACATTCTTAATCCTACCAAATTCTGGCAGTATACCGATTACCTGGTGGTCTCCACCAAGTAGTCTTGTATAATGGACTTCAATCTCAAATCTGATTTCGCCCCCATGGGCGACCAGCCTGACGCCATCCGCCAACTCGTGGATGGCGTCAAGCGTGGCCAGCGTGCCCAGGTGCTTCAGGGTGTCACTGGCTCGGGCAAGACTTTTACTGTGGCCAATGTCATTCAGCAGCTGCAGCGCCCCACATTGGTGCTGAGCCACAACAAGACTCTCGCGGCACAGCTCTACGGAGAGTTCCGCCAGTTTTTCCCCGACAACGCTGTCGAGTACTTTGTCTCCTACTACGACTACTACCAGCCGGAGGCTTACATTGCTGCCACCAATACCTATATTGAGAAAGACCTGCAAATCAATGACGAACTCGACAAACTACGACTCCGTGCCAGCAGTGCGCTGCTGAGTGGACGTCGTGATGTCATCGTGGTCTCCTCCGTGAGTTGTATCTATGGTATCGGCAATCCCGACGAGTTCAAGAAAGGTACCGTCGAGATACGCGTCGGCGACCGAATCCAGCGCGACCAACTACTGATGAAACTCCTTGATGGACAGTATGTGAGAAACGAGATTGAGTTCACTAACGGGCGTTTTCGCGTCAAGGGAGACACCGTCGACATCTTCCCCTCATTCGCTGATTTCTGCTACCGAGTCTCCTTTTGGGACGACGAGGTGGAGTCGCTTGAGAGCTTCGATCCCATCAGCGGTCAGCGTCTTGAGCGTTTCGATGAAATAATCATCTACCCTGCCTCTAACTTTCTCACCTCCAAGGATCATCTTCCCGAGATTATCCTTCAGATACAGCGTGACATGTTCGACCGTCGCGACTATCTCATCTCCATCGACAAGCACCTCGAGGCAAAGCGTCTTGAGGAGCGCGTCAACTATGACCTCGAGATGATACAGGAACTCGGATATTGTTCTGGTATCGAGAATTATAGCCGCTATTTCGACGGCCGACAGCCAGGCTCCCGTCCCTTCTGCCTCATTGACTATTTTCCGGACGATTTCCTCCTCGTCGTTGACGAGAGTCATGTCACAGTGCCCCAGATTGGCGCCATGTACGGGGGAGACCGTAGCCGTAAAACCTCGTTGGTTGAATATGGATTCCGACTTCCTTCGGCCTTGGACAACCGCCCCTTGACCTATGAGGAATTCTACAATCTCACCGGTCAGACCATCTATATCTCCGCCACGCCTGCCGACTATGAGCTCAACGAGGCTGAAGGTGTGGTTGTTGAGCAGGTGATACGTCCCACGGGCCTTCTCGACCCAGTTGTCGAGGTTCGTCCCGCCGTCAGTCAGGTCGATGACTTGCTTGACGAGATTGAGAACACCGTTGACAAAGGCGAACGTGTCCTCGTCACCACCCTCACTAAACGTATGGCCGAGGAGTTTACTTCCTATCTGATTAATCTGGGAATCAGGAGTAAATATATTCATTCCGACGTAGATACCCTCGAGCGTGTGGAGATTATGCGCGACCTCCGTATGGGAGTCTTTGACGTGCTGGTAGGTGTCAACCTATTGCGTGAAGGTCTCGACCTCCCCGAGGTGAGCCTCGTGGCTATCCTCGATGCCGACAAGGAGGGTTTCCTACGTTCCGACCGTGCCCTCATTCAAACTATCGGGCGTGCCGCCCGCAATGTGCACAGCAAGGCCATCCTCTATGGTGACACCATCACGGGATCCATGCAACGTGCCATCGACATCACCAACCGTCACCGGGAGAAGCAGATAAAATACAATATGGAACACGGCATCGTTCCGCGCCAGATAGTCAAGTCTACCGATGCCATTCTCGGCACTACTTCAGTCATTGAACGTGCAGCAGAGGAACGTGGTATTATAGAGAAGGATCCCATCAGCATCTATAAGGAGGATATCCTCATTGCCGCCGAGTCCCGCGCTTCCTTTGGTGAACCAGTCGAAGACTCAAGCAATCAAGCAATCAAACAATCAAAGAATTCATCCTTCCTCGCAATGACAAAAGAACAGTTGCGTAAGGAGATACGTGAACGTCAGCGCAAGATGCAGCTTGCTGCCAAGGAACTCGACTTTCTGGTTGCTGCCAAGTTTCGCGACGAAATAAAAGAACTTCAGTCTCTTCTCGACACCGCCAGATAATACCTCTCATGAAGCAGATACAGATAGACCTCACCCCCGAAGAGTATGCCTCCCAAGCCGCCGTGCGACGTGCTGTGGCGAAAGCGTTGGGGGTGGGTGAGAGCGCTTTGGAGCCTTTCCGTATCACCCGGCGCAGCATCGACTGTCGTCGCCGGCCGCTCTTTCACTGTACTGTAGTAATTGGTCAGAATACTCAGAACACTCCGATTGTCCCAATTACTCCGAATCCTAGCGCACCCCGAATCATCATTGTCGGAGCTGGCCCAGCCGGCCTTTTCGCAGCTTTGCGGGCATTGCAGCTGGGCATGAAGCCAATTATTATTGAGCGTGGAAAGCCTGTGGAAGAGCGCAAGAAGGATATAGTCTCGCTGGTACGTACCAAGGAGGTGAATCCCGACAGCAACTGGTGCTTTGGCGAAGGTGGCGCTGGAACCTACAGCGACGGAAAGCTCTACACACGCTCTACCAAGCGTGGCGATGTGTCGCAGGTGCTACGTCTCTTTGTCGAGCATGGTGCTGACCCCGACATTATGGTCGATGTCCACGCCCATATCGGCACCGACCGCCTACCCGCCATCATCAGCAATATGCGTAAGACCATCACGGAATCTGGCGGTGAATATTTTTTCAATACGCGTGTCATTGATTTGATTGTCAAAGAGGGACGTCTAAAAGGAGTGGTTACCTTGGGGAATAATTTCATCGAAGGTGATGCCGTTATCTTAGCCACAGGACATTCTGCTCGCGATATCTATGAACTCTTTGCCCGTCGAGGTTGGCTCCTCGAGGCCAAACCTTTCGCTCTTGGTGTCCGTGTGGAGCATCCACAGGAACTCATCAACGAGATACAATACCACGGCAAGGGTTACTCTCCTTTGCTTCCGCCAGCCACTTACAGCTTGGTGACACAGGTATACTCAAGCAATCAAGCAATCAAGCAATCAAGCAACCAGCATGGTGTCTTCAGTTTCTGCATGTGTCCCGGAGGTGTTATCGTTCCTGCCGCCACGGCAGGAGGACAACAGGTGGTTAATGGTATGAGCAATGCCGCTCGCAACAGTGGATTCGCAAATAGCGGCATCGCTGTCACCGTAAATCTGAGTGAAGAATTAAAAATGAAGAATGAAGAATTGGCTTCGCCGTTGGCGTTGCTCAATTTTCAAAAATCTGTTGAACAGCGTGCTTTCGAGGCTGCCGGCGGCTGCATCGATGCACCGTCGCAACGTCTCGTGGACTTCCTTCGTCGTAAATCTTCATCGCATCTCAACAAGAGCAACTATATGGGGCACTGCGTCAGCGCGCCACTGCACGAGATATTGCCACCTTTCGTGGTGGACTGTCTGATACAGGGCTTCAAGGATTTCGATCGTAAAATGCGAGGCTTTATTACCGAGGAGGCCAGTCTTTTGGCTGTCGAGAGTCGCACCTCCTCGCCTGTACGCATCCCCCGCGACAAAGTTACGCTTCAGCATCCCCAGCTCGCCGGACTCTATCCCTGCGGTGAAGGTGCAGGTTATGCTGGAGGAATTGTCAGTTCCGCCCTCGATGGCATTCGTTGCATCGAGGCCATCAATCAAGTGGTCTAATTTTTCCGTTCGCCACCGCAGGCGGTGGTTCCGTCGACAAGCATGTTCTGGCTCTTTTGCGTTATACCCAGAGCATAGCGGCGCAGGGCTTCTGCATGCTCGGGGAGACTGTTGATAAGGTCGTCGAGCGAATGTTCCTTGTATCGGTAGAGACTGGCACTTTGTGCTTTGACGCGGAAGAGGTAGAATAATTCGCCATCGACACAGCCAATCTTGTCGTCAGCACTGAAAAAGGCATAGGGACGTGTGACGTGCGTCAAATCAATGCCCTGCATGGGTTTTGGTACCTCGATGCCGAGGATGGACAGAATGGTGGGGGCAATATCGATTTGCATGGCCAGGCGGTCGACAAAGTGAGGCACTATCTGACTTGGGGCATAGAAGAGGAGCGGCACATGATTGTGCGGTAACGCCATATCATATACGGGTTTGAGGAAGAGGCCGTGGTCGCCCACGAAGACAAAAAGGGTGTTGTCGAACCACGGTTTCTCCGATGCCTTTTGGATGAATTGGCCGATGGCCCAGTCGGCATATTCAGTCATCTTCTCCGACATCTTCTCGTGGTGTGGAACGAAGCTTGTCCCTTCGGGCAGATAGTAGGGTGGATGGTCGCTGCAGGTCATACAGCAGGCAAAGAAAGGGCCGCGACGGGAGATGCTGTCGCAGTGTTCTATAACATGTTCGAACAGCACATGGTCGGGGAGACCCCATTGACTTTTGGACTCTTTATGGGGGAATCCAAGTTCTCCTACCACCAAGTCAAAGCCGTTCTGGTAGAGGAAGCCTCGCATGTTGTCATAGTTCTCGTCGTAGCCCACAAAGAAAGCGGTGTGGTAGCCTGCAGCGTCGAGAGCTTGTGGCAGTCCGCATACATAAGGCATGGGAACGCTCCGCATCGTCTGGCGTGCCAGCGTGGCGGGTTGCGAGTAGAGGGTGGAATAGATTCCGTTGTGGGTGTGGATGCCTGAAGAGTAGGTTTCACGGAAGGTCAGCGACTGCCGCATCAGACTGTCGAGATACGGGGTATAACTGTCGTCGGAGCGATAGAGGGAGGTCTTTGCAGCACTCATGGACTCCATCATGACCACCACCACATTCATTCCATCGGGCAGGCGCAGTGAAGCCTCGTCGAGGCTTTCGTCGACAGGCCATTCCTGCTGTTCGCGCCACACCTCCTCGGCCTCCTTGGCATCGATGAGTTGGACGGGTCGGTTGGCGTCGCGGCCCGACTCCTCGATACTTTTGATGAAGGTGAATACGGGGTTGAGACCTATCTGGTTGATGAAAGGATTGTTGCAGAAGTAGGCCATGCTGATGCGGATGGGGAATTTTGTTATCGTGCCTCTCATTCCGAGGAATAGTACTCCCGCCAGCAGCAACGCAATGGGGATGCTGCGGCTATAACCCAGATTCTCGCCGAGATGAGATAGGAGTACACGTCTGTAAATCAGTCGACCTAGCAGCCACCAACCGACAGCAATGGCGATAAAGATTACCAGATACATAATGTTTATCGGGTCGCCGAAAAGTGTACTCGTGAGGGTGCCGAAGGTGTCGAGCCAGCCTAACGCCGCCACATCGATATGTGTGAAGAAACCGCAGAAATAGGGAATGTCGGCGGCACAACCAAAGAAGGCCACCGTGTAGAACGTCATCAGCATATAATGGATGACGGCATAATACCAGCGTTTTCTAAAGCGTGTCATCTCACCGATGATGAGCAGCAGTAGCGGCAGAGCGAGGAGATAGGTGCTCACAGCAGTGTCAAAACGGAATCCGTTCCACAGTGCATGGAGGTAAAGGCCACCGAAATCGTCAGGACCCTCAGTCGTTGCACAATAGGCGATGGTCTCTGCAATTCGGAACAACGTGAAGAAAGCAATTCCTAATAAGTAGATGCAAATTAAGTAGTTGAATCTGGCATATCGTTTCATCATGTCTGCAAATTATCCTTCGAAGGTGAATGAAATCATGAAGGTGCGGGTAGTGAGGTTGTTGAAGGAGCGGATGTAGATGTCGGGGTCTTCGACTTTGAGGTCGAGGAGGCCGAGGTTCATCTTGAATTCGATGGCGAACTTCACATAGCGCAGGAAGACATCGAAGCCCACCCCCATGCAGTAGCGAAGGTCGTGGGGCTGGATGCGGATGATGCTCTCGTCTGTGAGGTTCTTGTTCTCGCGCAGCGAGGCGAAGTCGAAGCCGTAGCTGACACCGGCGGTGAGGTAGGGGCGGAAGTTTCCGTAGCGTTTGGCGCGGAACTTCAACTCGATGGGTATGTCACCATAGACGGATTCGACATTGCGCCAGCGTTCGGCGAGGGGGTGCGTGTTTAGATAGCCGGGTTCCCAGGCGTAGGAGACCTGTCGGGTGACGAGGGTGACACCGGGAATGAGCCGCAGGTTGAACCAGTCGTTGATGCGCAGATCACCGATGACAGCGATATGGAACCCCGCGGCATAGTAAGAAGTGACGCCCTGGAGGGTCTCGCGGAGGAGGGTTTCGTCGCTGTATTCGAGGTCGAACATCGATTGGGTGTAACCCACCTGGATGCCGTAGTGCAACAGCCGCGAGTCGAACTTACCGAGGTTGCCCACCTGCGCGTGGGAGGTGAAAGGTGAGAGATGAAAGGTGAGAAGGATAAGGAGGAGAGAAAGGAAGTGAGAGGAAGTGAAAGGGAGAGAGAGGACAATAGCGCTGTCGTGCCCATTTGTCCTTTCACTCCTTGTCACTCCTTTTTCATTCCTTTTCACTCCTTTAATCATTGTTCTGTGATTTCTCCGCGGAGCGACTGGCTAAGGCGTATCTTTACATGCTCTTTGTCGTTGGGGTATTCGCCAAGGAGGCACATCATCTTGGCGATGGCAGCCTCGATGGTGATGTCGCCGGCACCGATGACGCCAATGCGGTCCATATCGCAGCTTGCGGCATACTGGCGCATCTTGACGGAACCCGCCTTACATTGTGTGACATTGAGGACGATGATGCCGCGACGGATCGCGTCGTCGAGGGCGGAGATGAACCATTCGTCGGTGGGGGCGTTGCCGGAGCCATAGGTTTCAATGACCACACCCTGCAGGTCAGGGGTGTGGAGCACGGTGTTGACCACCTCGGGTCCGATGCCGGGGAAGAGTTTCAGGATGGCTACGCGGGTATCGAATTTCTTGCGTACCTGCAGAGGCTCGGTGGGCATGGGCTGAAAGAGGTGCTCCTTGAATGAGATGTTGATGCCAGCCTTAGCTAACGAGGGGTAGTTATAAGATTCAAAAGCATCAAAGTTTTCAGCGTTGATCTTGGTGCTGCGGTTGCCACGATAGAGGTGGCTGTCGAAGAAGATGCATACTTCGGGGATGGTCACCTGGCGTGTGGAGGCAATCTCAAGAGCGCAGATGATGTTCTCGCGGCCGTCGCTGCGCAGCATGCCTAAAGGCAGCTGACTGCCGGTGAGTACGATGGGCTTGGCCAAGTTCTTGAACATGAAACTCAAGGCCGAGGCGGTGTAGGCCATGGTGTCGGTGCCGTGGAGGACAACAAAGCCGTCGTATTGGTCATACTCGCGTTCGATGATTTCAGCGATATTCACCCATAGGGCGGGGGTCATGCAACTGGAATCGATGATGCTGTCGAGCGTCACGGAATCGATGCCATATTCACAGTGTTTGAGTTGTGGTACAGCGTCGTAGATGCGGTCGAGGGCGAAGGGGTGCAGCGAGCCGTTCTCGTCCTGCACCATGCCGATGGTGCCACCGGTATAAACGATAAGAACTTTGTTCTGTTTCATACCGCCTATAACGGCACACCAGAGCTTTTATTGTGTTACGAGGCTATTTTATTCCTCCCAGTTGGGGTCGGGTTCGTCGTAGAGGGCGTGGTAGACTTCGTAACGCTGGTGGGTGAGTTTGCCGTCGCGGATGGTGAAGAGACTGACGGTGATGCTCTCGGGGGCGCCGTGGATATGGCAGAATTCGGGGCCGTCGGGACTGTCAAAAACCATGACATCACCTGACATGTATTCGCCACCATCGTCGGCATTCCAGGTGGGACCATAGACGTTGTCGTAGTAACCTTCCATGGGGTAGGCGTAGACCTTGCCGTCGACGGTGAAGACCTCGAGAGCCAGAGCCACCTGTGTGGTGTCGCCGTATTCACCGATGCGGGTCTTCCACGGGCCTTTGAATTGGAGGACGCCGTAGCCGAAGCGGTCGTTGGATTCTATCAGCTGCGAGCGCTCGGCTTTCATATTGTACTGCTTCTCGAGTTGCTTGACGACTTTGGAGGGCAGGGTCTTGGGACTGTCGAGATGGTAGGTCATCGGGACGAAAGCGTGGCTGCGGAGGTAGTCGTTGGTGACGACGACCCACATGCCCCACATCTCGTCTTCCGGCAGCATGTTGCCGGGGTAGGCGAAGGCGTATTTCAGACCCGGGGAGGGGATGGAGGGACGGCTGTGGAGCTCGCCGGGGTAGATGTCGCGGCCTTTGGAATCCTTGAGGGTCTCGCCGATGTGTTTGAGGATGCAGACCTTGCCGGAGGGGGTGATGAGGTTGATGTACTTCTCGGCATTCTGGCGGAAACTTTCCTGCAGCTCCCAGCGGGCATGCTCGGCTTCGTAGTAGTCGGCGCTCTCATCGTTCAGCACGGGTTCTTTCACGTCGCTCCAGTAGACCATCTGCATGTGGTCCTTGTCGAGGATATAGAGGAACATGGGCATGGAGGCGAGGATCTGCTGGTCGGGGCCGATGGGACGGGTGGCGAGGTTGAGGGGGTCGGACTCGGGGGAGAAGAAGTTTTTCTTGCCCGACTGGTCGGCTTGGCTCATGGTGCCGAGTTTGTCGGTGGGACAGTAGATCTCGCAGCCTTCGAGGACGAATTTGGAGTCGAAACTGAAGAGGGTGTTATCGTATTTGTTGCTGTAGAAGCGGCAGTCGGTGAAGGTGATATCCTTGCAGCCACGGCCTTCGACGAGGTCGTACTCCTTGTTTTGGAAGAAGTCGCAGTTGGTGAAGTGCAGCCCTTGCGACTTGCGCAGCTGCATGATGCCGTAGGTGCAATGGTGGACGTTGCAGTTGCGGACATCGAGGTTGCGGCTCTCCATGACGTCGAAGCCGTAGGTGCCGCAGCCGTAGAGGTCGCAGTCGAGAACTTCGAGAATGTCGCATTTCTTCGCGCCGATGACGCCGCCGGAGCAGAAACCGTATTCGGTGTGGCCGATGGTGAGGTTCTCCACACGGCAGTGGTGGCAGTTGATGAAGTAGAGACAGTAGGAGTAGCGCGGGTCGACTTCGATGCTGGCGTTGCCGGCGCCGCGGATGGTGAGGTTGTCGATATTGACGAGGTCGAGCTGCTGGCCGTCGGTCTCTCCTTCGCTGATGACGAGGGGAATAGTGCCGATGAAGTCTTCTCCGGACTGAACCCAGCGGCGGTTGGGGTTGTCGATGAAGAGGCTCTCGTTCTCGAGGACGCGCGAGAGGTTGAGGTGCACGTTCTTGGCGAGGACGATGGTGCGGTTGGGACCGAGGGCGTTGAGGAACTCGCGCTCGTTGGTGACGGTATAGGTCTGCACGCCGTTGATCTCTTCGGGTCCGCGGCCGTCGTCGGCCAGACCGCCGGGGAACATGTCGGGTGAGAGCATGCTGTAGCGGTAATCATCGGGTGTGGCCTCTTCGGCTTTGATGAGTTCGAGGTTGGTGCGCTCGAGGTCGCTGAGGACGACGGTGCTGTTGTCCTTGACGGGCTTGTACCATTTCTCTTTCTTGAAGTGGTCCTGCAGGTCTTTGGATTGGAAGTTCCAGCCGTGACGGGCGAGAATTTCGTTGCGCATGAGGCGCAGCTCCTCCTTGGGGAAGCGTGCCAGCCAGGTGGTGTTGAGCAGGTGGGTGGTGATGACTTCGGAGGTGGGCATCTGCTCGAGGTTGCGCTCCATGAGGGTGCAGCTCTGCAGGTCGGCATTGAGGAAGTATCTCAACGTCCAGGCGGCGTCGCCCTTGTTATTGTAGAAGACCAGGAAATGGGAAACGCGGTCGATGAAGAGTTTCTTCACTCTGGCTCCTTCGTTGACGCGCAGGGCGATGGCGCCGTTGCGGGAGAAGACGGAATATTCGTTTTTGTCTTCGTTCCAGATGAGGGCAATGCTATATTCGTCGCCGTTGATATCTTTGCCGACGAGGTCTACGGCACCACTGCTGAAGGTGCTGGCCTGATAGAAGACGGCGCCGTCCCAGAACTTGTCGCCGTTCTGGATGGGCTGGGCGAACAAGGTGAAAGATGAAAGGTGAAAGGTGAGAAGGAGTAGGAGTGAGAGGGAAGTGAGAGGGAAGTGAGAGTGGAGTGAAGGGGACAAATGCTTCATATTACAATTTATTTAATAATTCCTATTTTTTCTATATCCCATAACCTATAACCCATAACCATTTTATTCAGCGTAGTCGGAGAGGGTCTTACGGACTTCGATGGGGTGCCATATGGGCTCGAAGGTGACGTATTTGCCGATGGCGCTCATCGCTTTCATGTAGGTCTCCTCGTCGCATCCCTTGTCGTTGACCGTGTAACCGCTTTCGCTGTCAATCTTGTCGCCTTTCATGTTGTACTGGTCCATCCAGGTGGTGCGGCAGACGGGACGGCTATCCTTGATGATGCAGAACTCGCCGCGTGCGCAGCCGGTGCCACAGCCACCCTGTGCCGCCACGCCGTGCTCGAAGAAGTCCAGCATGGTATGGGGGTCGGTACAGACCAGCAACACGGGTTTGCCGTCGGCGATGGAGAAGACTGCATCGTAGAAGTCGTCAAGGGTGTGTACCTGGACCTCATAGGTGCCGTCGAGGTCGACATCGATAAGCGCATACTTATCGAACACAACTTCGTCGCCAAGTTCCGAGGCGGCGATCATGGCGTTCAGATACTTGTTGATGTCGAAGGTCTTGCCGTATTGCTTGTCAATCTTCTCGTTGTTGCAGGTGTAGATGAAGGTGAGCATGTCGGCTTTCTCACTCACGTTGCCGAGGTCTTGGCCGGAGAAGGAGATGTGGAAGTCGTCGACGAACCAGTCACCGCGCTCGAAGACCAGGTTGAGAATGATTTTCCTGTTTTTGAAGTTGTGGACGGTCAGTTCGACGTCGGCCGTAGCCTCGGTGATGTTCTTGATTTCTTTGATTTTATAGCTCCATTTCTTGTCAATATCCTGTCCGACGACCCAGTGGTCGTAGTCTCGGTAGACATAACCCATCTCATGGCTGAGCTTGCTGGCATGGGCATCCAACGACAGATATTTTGCCGAGCAGAAGCGCATGTCGTCCTTGTACTTGTAGATGGTGTCGATGCGCTGGGCGATGTATTCCTTCGTGTGACGGATGGAATCCTGAGTGGCATCGGCCACAATGTCGGCAGTGTCGATGGCGTTCAAAGAGTCACTCTTCGAACCGTTGCTACCACAGCCAATGTAGAGTAGGGAGGTAAGAAATAAGGAGGTAAAGATTGTTTTCATATTCTTAATTTCTTAATATGTTTCACTTTTCATTTTTCATTTTAAAGTATACCCCGTCAATTTTGAGGTTCTTGTCGCCACACATATTGTTCTCAGGTTCCGAGTCGGTAATTAGCACCACGAAATTTTTGAAGAAATGGGCCTCGAAAACGTAACTGCATTTCTCATAGACGAAGTCATTGTAAGTGTAGGGCCTGAGTTCGGCGGGACGGCCGGGGGTGCTGCTTATGTAACTAACTTCCAGGTCGTTGAGAATTTCAAAGTCCAGTTTGTGGTCACCGGCCCAACGGAAGGAGGCGCTTCCGATGACCATTGAATTCGATGCAGTGTCCCACTGGTGGAAGTAGTAGTCTCCTTCGATGGTCTCTTGGGTGCCGTAATCCCAGAAACTGTTCGACGATGTTCCGATATACTCCATATTCTTCATCTCGTACATTTTTCCGGTCTTGTAGTTAATCCAGGTGCCTTCGGTCATTTCGGGCGTGTTGTAGGTGGTGTCGTCAATCTTCATATACAGGCAGCCGGTAACGGTGCCGTCGAGTTTGTACTCGTTGAGACGGTACTCGTCACCGTCCCATACCCCCACCAACAGCATGCGGATGGGGTTTTTGTGGTTGGTGTAGACAATCTCGCCAACGGCAACCATATCGCCATTGACGGCAAACTCAATGGAAACTCCAATCTTGTCACCCAAAGTGCCCTCAAAGTGGAAATCCGCAATCACATCGGCCCGCGCCGTCTGCGAAAATCCACAAAGTAAAAAGGATATGAGAATTATTAAAGAATGCTTCATGACCAATAACCAAAAACCTATAACCATTAACCTATTACTTCACAAACTTCCTCCCGTCCCAGGTCAGTTTCTTTGTCACCTTCCCTTTGGGAGTGAAGTACACAAATTCGATGGTCTTTCCTTGACGGGGCAGATTGCGCATGCATCCCGTGGCACCATAGGCGGCTTCTATCTCTTCTCCCAGTTCGAAGGCATATTTGTAGTTCATTTTGTGGCTGGTGTTGTCGTACCAATAGAACGAAAGTCCCGTGAGCTCGGTATCCACCGGCTCGCCGTTTACCACTAACGACACATTCTCCGCCACCAGTTTGTGCTTGCCGTCGGCACAGTTCCAGTAGCAGTACTCGATATACAGGTTCTCCCCTTCGGGATGATTCACGTCGTAGCGTACGTAGCCGTTTTTGGAATCCACCGTGATGGTGGTGTTCTTGGCCAGCGTTTTCCCCTTCTGGTATTTCTTCCAGTCCTCAGCCATTCCGCCCAGTGCTTCGCCAAGTTCTTCTTGTGAAAGAATGGCCGTCACGAAATCGCCGATTCCGGGCTTCTGACCTTTGAAGGTTACAGAGATAGACCCGTCAGGCTCTTCACCAAACTCTTTCATCTTCTCCCTGTCGATATCGACTTTTTCGAAGACGGGCTGCATCCCGTTCCAGGCGAAATGGTGGGCATAGATGAAAGGCAGGGCATATTCGAGGATAATCAGCTCTTTTCCTTTGCGGGGCAGTTGGTGGGAGATTTGACTATTTTCCTCTTTGCGCTTGAAGTCGGATAGGATGTTGGGCTCCGGAGTCAGACGTTTGGCTTTGGGGTCGTAGTCGTAGAAGCACACCACCTCGAGTTCGGGGTCGGTGGGCTTGCCAATCATGACGGCGAAGAGTTTGTGTCCGTTGTCGCGGTTCCAGATGCAGGACGACATATAAAGGCCGTCGGTTCCGCCGTCACCAACCAACAGGAACCCGTTTGCGGCATCGACAGTCACAGTGTAGTCCGTTTCAGGGTCGAGTACTTTCTTGTCCAGGCCTTCCTCCATCACACTGCAGGCATCGCGGGTGACGTAGGTGGGCCAGGTCTTGTGGAAGGCCTCCATCATGATTCCGAGACTTCCATTGATGACATTCTCAATGGGTTTCGTCTTCCAGCCTTCGGCGATGTCAGTGATAAAGACGTTTTCTTGTGCCTGCATGCAGGTGGCGGCACCCAGCAGAAGCATGACTGAGAAAAAGAATTTCTTCATATTGGTGTTTTTTATCTACAAAAAACGCTCAAGCACTCTCGCACTCAAGCATTAACTCTTAACTCATAACTCCCACCTCATAACTCTCTTCGTTGTCCCACCAGGACTCGAACCTGGGCAAGCAGAACCAAAATCTGATGTGCTACCATTACACCATGGGACAATCGGCTTTTTTTCTCAAAAAACGGGTACAAAAGTACACCCTTTTTCTGATATGGCCAAATTTATTTTTCAACTTCCATATTTTACGTTATTTACCTCTCGTCTTTCGGTTCCCAATTCTCAATTCTCTCCTCACTCCTTGCCTCCTTTTTTCTGCCAAGGAAGGTTGATGGAGGGCAACTCAATCGACTTGAAGGCCGAGAAGAAGGCGTTGGAGGATGCTTTTTCCTTGCCATAGATATCGGAGATAAGGTCTTGGTATTTCTCCATCAGCGGGGCTCGGCGCAACTTCAGGGTGGGGGAGAGGAAGCCGTTCGAGGTATTCCAGTCGTCCACCACTAAGCGGAACAGCTTGATCTGCTCGTGCGGCGCGAGGTTCTTGTTGTAGACCTCCAACACTTTCTTGAATTTGTCGTGTACCTGCGGCAGCGTGATGAGTTCGCCATTGTCGCGGTAGTGCAGCTTGTATTTCAGCGCCCAGAAGTGCAGCGTGTTGAAGTTCGGGCTGATGATAGCGGCGGCGCACTTCTCGTTCTCGCCAATGACCATCACTTGCTCGATATATTCGCTTCCGCGCAGCATGTTTTCAATGAGCTGTGGAGCCACATATTTGCCAGCCGAGAGTTTGAAGATGTCCTTCTTGCGATCGGTAATCTTCAGGAAACGTCCGTCGACGAGGGTGCCGATGTCGCCCGTGTGGAACCATCCGTCAGGTTCGATAACCTGTGCCGTGTATTCGGGGTCTTTGTAGTAGCCCATCATCACATGCGGTCCGCGGGTGAGGATTTCGCCGTCGTCGGCGAATTTTACTTCCACACCGCTCAGGATGGGGCCCACGGTGCCGATACGCACCATCTTGTGCGCCGGGTCGTTGACGGCAATCACCGGTGAGGTCTCGCTCAATCCATAGCCTTCATAGATATTGATGCCGGCAGCGGCGAAGACGCGTATCATATCGGGCTGGATGGAAGACGAACCGGTGATAATCACCAAGTGGTTGCCACCGAATTTATCGCGCCATTTACAGTAGACCAGTCGGTCGAGAATCTTCTGCCCCAGCATATACATAGGCGAGAACTTGCGCAGTCCGGTATAGTCGTAGTGGCGACCGTGACGGAAGGCCCAGTCGTAGATTTTCTTCTTGATGCCCGTGAAATCCTTGCCTGCGGCATACATTTTGTCGTAGATCATCTCCAACACACGTGGCACAGCGCAGAAGCCGTGACCGTGAATCTCCAGCATGTTCTGCTGGATGGTGCCGAGGTTTTCGGCATAGTAGATGCTCACGCCGAGATATTGGAAGTGATAGTTCAGCGAGCGTTCGTAGATGTGGTTCAGTGGCAGGAAAGAGAGCACACGGCAGTTGCTGCCGAGAATCTGCACCTTTGCGTGAGCCAAGAAGTTCGAGCAGAGGTTGCGGTGACTCAGCATCACGCCTTTGGGCATACCGGTGGTGCCGCTGGTGTAAATCATCGTCATCCACTCCTCAGGCTTGATTTCGCGTTTGCGACGCTCTATCTCGCCCATCCATTTGTCGCGGTTGGCGATACCCAGTTTCAGAATCTCCAGCATGCGGTGCTCGCCCTCGATATTGGCGAGGGTATAGACCTGCGGTTGCGGGTCTACCTGCTCCAGCGCCGGGCGCAGGCGGCCCAGCAGCACCTTCGTGCTCACGAAGACGGCCGTTGCCTCACTATGTTTCAGAATATGGAGATAGGCGTCGGTGTTCAGCGTGGGGTAGATAGGCACATGTATCATGCCGCTCATCGCCAATGCCATATCGATGAAGTTCCACTCCGGACAGTTGGCACTCATCGTCACCACCTTGTCGCCCTGTTTCAGACCCATCTCACAGAGTCCGTAGGCTAAATAATGGGCATATTTATAATAGTCATGCGAGCTGTACTTTACCCACTCGCCGTTCACTTTACCAGCCAGGATGTCATCCTTTGGATACTGCTCCACCAAGTGGTCCAGCAGGTCAAAAGTGCGTGTGATTTCTACCATTTTTCAGTATCGTTTTAAAATGCAAAAATACACACTTTTTTCAAAATGGCAAAAAAATGTTAAAAAAATTCACATTTCTATAACCATTTTTTCTTGAGAAAGTCAAGCAGGTCGGCACTGATGGCCTCGTTCTGGCTGCGAGGGTAGCGCTTGGTGGTGAAGATTTCGCAGTAGTTTCTCGTGCCGTTCTCCACGACCATCTGCCGGTTGAAGGGGTCGTTGTCGCGCACCGCGTGGGTTTTCACTATCTCCTCGTCCGTGGGGTCGTGGTACATCTCGCTGTGCAGCACGGCATCCGTTCCTAAACGTTCGCTCAGGCGACCCTCTTCGGCGGGATGTCCCATCGCCAATGCGATGACGGGTACCACCCCTTTGGGGCATTGCAGCAGCTTGGCAATCTTCTCCGTGTTGTAGTTGACGGTGCCCAGATGACAGAATCCCAGCCCACGGGCTTCCGCCGCAAGGCAGAGGTTCTGTGCGAAGAGGCTGGCATCCACCAGCGCCGAGACGAACCACAGCATGTTGCCGTAGGACTCGTCGCAGCCGTTCACGCGGCAGTAGTGGTGGTAGCGGTTCACATCGGTGCAGACGGTGAGGAAGAGCGGTGCCGACGAGCACTGCCCGAAATGCAACCCGCAAAGCTCCGTGCGCAACGGCTCCTCCTGGGTGGCAATGACGCTGTAGAGCTGCATATTGCCTGTGTTCGAGGCCCGTAGCCCGCAGTTGACAATCTCCTCCAACAGTTTCGGGTCGACCTTCTCCTTCGTGAATTTCCTTATCGACCGGTGATTCATCATCACATCCAATACATCGTTTTTCATTCTATATTTTTATTGTATTTATTTAAAAAATGATGCTTTTTCGGCTGCAAAAATACATAAAATACTCGACATGCACGCGGACACATGAAAACTTTTTGTTTCTTTCAAGATTCCGCCGCCGCATAGAAAGCAATAATGGTCTCCCGCTCGCCAGTCGTTATCCCTCAAAACCAATTCTTACAAAACGTTTTGCAAATGAAAAATCACTGGTTACTGGTTACCGGTTCCATGGGTTCTTCTCGCCGTCTGAAATGAGGGTTGGAAATCAATAACTTACAAACATAAAAGCATGTATAATTCTCTGGTTATGTGTGCGTTATTATTTTGTTGAATGTATAACACTTTGATTATCAGTCATAACACAATACCAACACCGTATCAACACCGTACCATCTACCTACTAACACCGTGCCATCTCCGACCCCAGTCGGAGATGGCACGGTGTATTTCCGCCGTCGGACAGTAAAAGAGGGGAGGACGACGTTATTTAATAGCTTAGAGCGAGAGGCCACCGTCGACACAGATGACCTGTCCGGTGATATAGGTGGAGAGGTCGGAGGCGAGATAGAGTGATGTTTTGGCCACGTCGAGCTCGGTGCCGCCGCGGTGCAACGGGATGTCGTCCATCCAGCCCTTGCGCACATCCTCGGGGAGTTGCTGTGTCATGACGGTCTCGATGAAGCCGGGGGCGATGGCGTTGCAGCGGATGCCGCGGGAACCCAACTCTTTGGCGAGGCTCTTGGAGAAGCCCAGGATGCCGCTCTTCGAGGCGGAGTAGTTGCACTGGCCGGCGTTGCCGTTGACTCCAACAACGGAGCTGGTGTTGATGATGCTGCCGCTGCGCTGCTTGAGCATCATCGGGGCAAAGGCTTTGCAGAAGTTGAAGACCGAGCGTAGATTGACTTCGATGACCATATCCCAGTCCTTCGGCTGCATACGGAGCAACAGGTTATCGCGCGTGATGCCAGCATTGTTGACGAGGACATCGAGACGGCCGAACTCTTTCTGCACCGTCTCGGCTACCTTGACGGTCTCGTCGTAGTCGGCAGCGTTTGAGGCGATGAACATCGAGCGGGGGCTGAATTTCTGCAGTTCGGCGAGGGTCTCGCGGCTGCTGTCGTTCTCCTGCAGGTCGGTGAAGATGACGGTGGCTCCCTCTTCAGCGAAAAGGAGGGCGGTGCGGCGACCAATACCGCGGGAACCACCGGTCACAAGGGCAATTTTATCTTTTAAAAGATTCATAAATACATTGTTTTGGAGTATAGAAGTAAGGAATAAAGGGGGTATAGTAGGAATGTTACAAGACATTCCGAGTCTCTATTCCTTTATAATAGCTGTTTAAAGTCTACTTGTGTCTTCTATACTCTTGGTTAATAATTGATTGTTTTCTTTGTCTATGTAATTTAAATCATTGGCAAGGTTATCTCCTTTACTCCTTTACCACCTCTACTCCCCTTTGGGAGTATCAATTAATGCAAACGAGAGAACCGCTTTGACGGCGGTTTTGCCGTTGACTTTGGCTTCAGCCTCGACGTGGAAGATGAGGTTGCGACGGTCGGTGATGTGGCCGCGAATCTCGATGGTGTCGCCGGGACGCACGGGCTGGCGGAAGCGGGCTTCCTTGATACCGCTGTAGAGGGGTGTGCGGCCCACGGCGAGTTCGTCGCGCACGAGGATGCAGCACGACTGGCCCATGATTTCGCAAAGGATGACTCCCGGCACAATGGGGTTGCCGGGGAAATGACCCTGCAGGAAGTACTCGTCACCACGCACATGGTAGTGGGCGATGGCTTCGTTGCCTTCCATGGCTACGTCGTCGATGAGCAGCATCGGCTCGCGATGCGGCAGGAAGGTTTTGATAATGTCTCTGTTAAGTATTTCCATATCTTTAAACTTTAAACATTAAACTTTACGTAATGCCACTGTGGAGTTCTGGCCGCCGAAGCCGAAGGTGTTGCTGATGGCGATGTCGGCCTGCCACTTGCGGGCGGTGTGGGGGGTGTAGTCGAGGTCGCACTCAGGGTCGGGCGAATCGAGGTGGACGGTTGGCGGGATGATGCCTTCCTTCAACGCGAGGGCGCTGATAATCAGCTCGACGGCACCAGTGGCACCGAGCATGTGGCCATGCATCGACTTGGTGCTGCTGATAACGGCTTTGCGGGCCTCGTCTTCACCAAGGGCTTTCTTAATGGCTGCCGTCTCTCCCTTGTCGTTGAGGGGGGTGCCGGTGCCGTGGGCATTGATATAGAGTTTTTCGCTAGCTTTGAAGCCAGCCTCTTCGAGGGCCAGCCGCATCGACTCGGCGGCACCGCGTCCTTCGGGGTGAGGAGCGGTGTAGTGGTGAGCGTCGCAGGTGTTGCCGTAGCCGCAGACTTCGGCGTAGATTTTAGCACCGCGTTTCTTTGCAAGTTCTTCGCTCTCAAGGATGAGGATTCCGGAGCCTTCGCCCAGTACGAAGCCGTGACGACGGCTGTCGAAGGGCAACGAGGCGGCCATGGGGTCGTCGGAGGTGGTGAGGGCTTTCATGTTGTTGAAGCCACCGATGGCCATCTCGCAGACGGCAGCTTCAGCACCGCCGGTGATGACGGCATCGGCACGTCCTTCGCGGATGAGACGGAAGGCTTCGCCGACGGAGTGGGTTCCAGTGGCACAGGCAGTTACGACGGGTAGGTTGGGGCCCTGGGCGTTGTAGGTGATGGCGATGTTGCCACCGGCGATATTGGAAATCATCTCGGGGATGAAGAGCGGCGAGATACGGCGCAGGCCGTATTGCATCAGGTTGGCATGCTCGCGCTGGAAGGTCTGTATGCCACCGATACCGCTACCCACGGCAACGCCGAGGCGGCGGGGATCGACATCTTCGCCCACCTTCAGGCCACTATCCTGCATGGCCTGTGCGGCAGCAGAGAGGGCGTAGAGGGCGTAGATGTCGTTGTGGCGGATCATCGTTTTGTCGAGACCGTAGTCTTCCGGATGGAAGTTCTTCACTTCGGCGGCCACTTTGACGGGGAGGTCTGTGGTGTCGAGTTTGGTGATGAAGTCGATACCGCAGACACCATTCTTGATGTTGTTCCACAGCGTGTTGATGTCGTTTCCAAGAGGGGTGATGCATCCCACGCCGGTAATATATACTCTGTTCATAATTATAATATGTTTTCTTTATTATTAATATCTCATTACTGCTGAGCTGGTGACGAAGCCGGCACCGAAGCCGTTGAAGACCATCAGGTCGCCGCGTTTGATGACTCCTTCGCGCACTTTCTCGTCGAGCAGCACCGGGATGCTGGCGGAAGAGGTGTTTCCGCGACGTTCGATGTTGTGAAGGAATCGCTCTGCCGGGAGGTTGAAGTTCTGTTTGATGGCATCGATGATGCGCATATTGGCTTGATGCAGAAGGTAGTAGTCGATATCTTCCAGCTGAAGGCCTGCTTTCTCCACCACATCGCGGATGTCGCGCGGAGCTGTTGTGACGGCCATACGGAACACCTCGCGTCCTTTGAGTACCAGAGGTTGATGGGTGTCGATGCCTTCGCCGGTCTCGTAGGGGGTGGGTTCGCAGGGGAGACGGTGGTAGATAACTTCGGGCATTGGGACAGAGGTCAGTTTGCTGGCCAGATAGTTGTCTCCTTTTCCTAAGACGACAGCTCCAGCGGCATCGCCGAAGAGTACACAAGTCTCGCGTTGGTTCCAGTCGACCATGCGGGTCACTTCCTCTGCACATACAAAAAGGATATGGTTGGCGCGTCCTGTCTGGAGGAATGCCTCGCATATATCCAGACCATAGGTGAATCCGGCACAGGCGGCATTGATGTCCATCGTGGGACAGTTGGGACCTTTGATGCCCAGAGAATGTTGTACGAGAGCTGCCAATGAGGGGGTCGTGTAGAGGTTGCATACATTGTGGCAGAGAATGAAGTCGATGTCTTCGGGTACTAAGCCTGCGGCCTCGATGGCTCGCTGGCCGGCAAGGGCGGCCAGCTCTTCAAATCTTTCGTCGGTGATTATTTGGCGCGATTTAATTCCGGTTCGGGTAGAAATCCATTCGTCGTTCGTGTCGAGAAACTCGGACAGCATGTCGTTTGTGACCGTTTTTCTCGGTAGAGCACTTCCTGTTCCTAGTATTTTCATGTTAAAATTTATTAAATTTTCGGGTGCAAAGAAACGTTAAAAATCCTAAATGTAAAAGTTAATTTAAGTAAATTGCACAATAAGTTGGGTGAATAGGCGTTATTTTGGGTGAAATTTGATTATTTTTGGTGAAAATATTGTTAAATGAATTCTGACATAACGCTAAACATAACGACAATCTGCCGATATCTGTCCCGCGGCGGCTCTATTTTCCTTTTTTTGGCTTTTAGTCTTCTTTTCGCTGTGGTACTCGTGGTATTCATTGAACCGGTAGGGGTTCTGTCCAATACCGCCCAATTGTCTTCCTTGTCGCCGTTGGCTCAATTGGCGCTCATTACGCTTACCGGATACCTTACGGTACTCATCAGTCGTGTTATCCTCTTGCTCGTTGCCCGCCGCACGACACTCTCTCCTATGGTTTATGGCATCTGGATTGCTACAGAGTTAGTACTCTGTATTGCTTTTGCTTCATTGTTTGCGTGGATTGTAAGTGGCTTTGGACCAGTGAAATTGGCGCCTCTTGTGGGAGATATCTTTCTTGGGAATATAGCCATTTTTCTGATTCCTAATATTTTGGCATTCCAAGATTTTCGTGTTCACGAACTAAAGGAACAGCTACGTCGCGCACAGGCGCCGGTAGCTGTGGCTCCGGCTTCCTCGTCACTTCCCGACCAGCATATTAATTTCTATGAAAAAGGAGGACGGCTTGCCCTTACCACCCGCTGCTCTAAAGTACTCTATATTGAGGCTGCCGACAACTATGCTAATGTTCATTATATTAATGGAAAGAAAGTGGATGCGTTTATCCTTCATAACTCATTGAAAGATATTGAGAAGGATTATTTGGCAATGGGTTTCCTCCGCTGCCATCGTGGCTATATGGTCAACGTGGAGAATGTCAAACTCATGCGCAAGGATCATGGGAGTCTGGTGCTGGAAATCAACCATACATCTAAGATTATTCCAGTATCCAAGAGCTACGCATCGGATGTTATCCGTTTCTTTTCCACCAACAACGCCTCAGCCCCCCTCTCTGGCCCCATTCCAGTACTTTAACCCTTTCGAACCTCTTAATCCTCTTAACCCCTTTTAACCTCTTAAACCTTTTAAATCTTTTTACCCCAGTAAACCATGCAGTTTAGATTAACTTATCAGGAAATCAGCGATTTGATAGCTCGTAAGGCTGGACGTTCCATTCCGGTGCTTTATGGCGGCCCTCATACAGTGCGTATTGGCATCGATGTCAACGTGTTGTTCAAAACGACCAATATCGGACTCGACCTCACCGTCGACCAGGTGGACGAGAATGGTAATATCTATCTCTCTTATAATGGGGGTGTGGGTATTGATTTTATGATTCGGACAGCCCTGAACCACGCACAGAATCAGCCGGGAGCTGATATGTTGGAATTGTTGCCTGACAACCGTATATTGTTGAATTTCAGTAAAGGGATTCAGCGGGCTGCGGAAAACGGTGCAATGGGCGGTCAGCAAGTGGGCAGTCTGTTCGACCATATCAAACTGCAGGATATCAGCTTCGACGAGCAGTTTGCCATCATCGACTTCGTGCCGAAAAATCTTTGATAACTAATTGTTGTGGTATTTCTCGTGACGCAGGATGGTGAAGGCGCGATAAAGCTGTTCTGTGAAGAAGAGCCTCACCATCTGGTGGTTGAAAGTCATCTGCGAGAGTGAAATCTTATGTTGGGCGGCAGCATAGACGGCGGGAGAGAAGCCGAAAGCGCCGCCAATGATGAATGCCAGCGTCCGTGTGCCGGCGTTCATTTGTTTCTGAAGATATTCCGAGAAGCCTACGGAGGTGTATTCTTTGCCGTGCTCATCGAGGAGCACCACTTGGTCGGCCTTTTCTATCTGTTTCAGTATCAGCAGTCCCTCTTTCTCTTTTACCTCTTCGGGCGACGCTTTCCCAATGTTCTTCAGTGCAGGGATGACTACCAGTTCGAAGTCGCAGTAGTGCTTCAGTCGCCCAACATACTCGTCGATGCCGGTTTGGAGGTAGGGGATATCTGTTTTAGAGATGACTATCAACTTGATATTCATAGGCCAAGAAGTCGTTTTCCAAAGGGGAGACGGGAATGATAGATGCAGATGTAGGGTGTCTGTTCGGTGCCGAAGGAGCTGTAGAAGAAAGCAAGATTGGGATCCATGCCGCCCTCGAAATCGAAACTCAGCGTTAGGGAGGAGAGGCGTCGCAGCATTTGCCACATGAGGTAACTCATGGCTCCTTTGGGGGCATTTTCGCCGATGGCCAGTAGAAGCGACCAGGCACAGCGCTCGTCGTAAGCCACGAACCACGCCGCCTGCAGACTGTTGTCCTCTCGGCTGCGCAGTCCCCAAAGGAGACCTTGGTTGCGGCCACAAGCGGTGGTGACGACGCGGCGCAGCAGCGATTCGGGAATGAGGTCGCGTTCGCCACGGCGGCGATAGTAGTCGATATGGAATGGGACGAATTCGTCGAGCGATAGGTGCTCGTCAATTACGCAGGTAGTCTCTACTCCTTTGTCGTAACGACGGCGGATGCGCGACGCCTTGGCGTAGAGGGCCTCGGGGTCGGCCAACGACGGGAATCGATAGGTGTGGCGTGTGATTGATTGGAAGCCCTGTTGGAGAAACGGCTGGCAGTCACTTATCTCGGGAGAGAAGCATTGCATGCAGAGTACAGCCTTCTCGCGGCGTAGCCCTGCAGCGAGAGCTGCGACAGTGTACTGACGACTGGTGGCGTCGAGCGAGGGGTCCACCCACGGCCCGCACCAAGGGGTGAGCTGGGGTTGTAGAATATATTTCATTCCCAACTTGCGACCATAGAGAAATGGCATTGCGCCAAACAGACGCCCGTGACCCTTACTCAGCATCACATCCCACTCCTTACCCTCGCATACCGTCTCCATCCACCAATATTGCTGAAACAGAGGGATTCGTGACCCCTCTGTTTCACATAGTTGTCGGTATATCTCTTTGTTAGTCAAATCCCCTCCTTAATTCCTCTACTCCTTTATTCCCTATAGAATTTTAATACTCACTCGATTGTTCTCGATGCGTCCTTCATAGGTGCTGTTGTCACCGATGGGGTCGGCATCGCCTTTCACCTCGAGTTCGATGCGTGCAGCATCGACACCGCGCAGCAGGAGGGCTTTCTTCACTTCGGTGGCGCGCTGGCGCGAGATGCCTTCGATGTAGGCATCGGTGCCTTGATTGTCGGCATAGCCGGTGAGCAGCACACTCTTGCGGTCGTTGGCGTTGATGTATTCGGCAAGTTCGTCGAGCACGGGAACCCACGACTCCACGATGGTGGCATCGTTGGGGAAGAACTTGATGTCGGGGAAGGTGTGCGACGAAGCGGTGTCGGGGACAAAGATGGCGTTTTTCTTACTGCCGAAGTAGAGCAGCACACCCACGCGGATAATATCGTCGCTACGCTGTTGGTTGTAGTAGTTGGTGCCTTTGAAATAGCGGTAGTCGAGTTCGGCAATCTTATACTGCGTCTTGTTGCGCATGCCTTTTCTGTTTTTCCATCCTTCGAAGGCATCGATGGCAGCTTGGGCTTCATTCTTGGCTTTTTCGATAAGCTCTTGGCGCTGAGTGCGGTCGGTGATGTCGGGGTTGATGGCAAAGAGAGGACAGAGGGTCATGGTGGCACGGGTGTTTTTCACCATGTAGTTCATCACCGGCTTGATATCTTCTCCCCAGTCGGGATTGTCGTCGGCACAAAGTTCGAAGAAGTCAAAATAGTCGAAGGGGGAGTAATAGAGCGTGGTGCTCTTCGAACTGAAGGTGGTGAACTTGTCGAAGGTGGCATAGTCCGATTCGCGCACTTTCTGGCGGCCTTCCACAAAGGTGGAGGCTTGGTCTTTCTTACCTTTCTTGCTCTTTTTCTTGTTCTGGGCGAGGGCATCCGAGCCTCCCACGAGGATCATTGCTGCCAAAAACAAGCTGATTATCTTTTTCATATTTCAAGGACTTTGTTTATTTCTTTCTTTCACCGCACCTCGTACAGTGTTATTGAGCGGTTGTCCCGTTGGGACATTGTTGTTTTATTAGTTTAGTATTGGTAAATCTTCATTTCTTTCACTCTACACTCTACATTATTCACTCTACATTCTTCTCCGTATCCACCACTGTGCCGTTCTCGCACACCACTACGCGGGCGGGGAATTTGTCAATCATCATGAAGTCGTGGGTGGAGATAAACATGGTGGTGCCGGTATTACGGTTGATGTCCACAAGGAGCTGCATAATCTCCGCTGAAGTTACTGGGTCGAGGTTGCCTGTGGGTTCATCGGCGAGTATCAGGGTGGGGTTGTTAATGAGGGCGCGGGCAATTCCTACGCGTTGCTGTTCGCCTTCAGAGAGTTGCAGAGGGTTGCAGTAGGCTTTGTCGGCGATGCCCACGTCGTGCAACACCTTTTCCACCTGTAGGCGTATCTCCTCTTTCTTTTTCCAGCCGGTGGCTTTGAGGATGAACTCGAGGTTGGAGTAGACATTGCGGTCGTCGAGGAGACGGAAGTTCTGGAAGACGATACCAATCCGGCGGCGCAACTGCGGGATGTGACGGCGTTTGAGGTGGGCGATGTCGAATCCGCACACTTCGGCCTCGCCGCCGTCGATGGGACGGTCGGCATAAAGGCTGCGCAGCAGTGAGGTCTTGCCAGCACCGCTCTTGCCGATGAGGTATACAAACTCACCCTCGCGGATATTAAGGTTCACGTTGCTCAGCAAGATGCCATTCTCATGGCTGACGGTGAGCCCTTTAAGGTGTACAATAGTCTTGTTTTCAATAGTGTGGGTGTCGTTTTCCATCTTGATAGTAAAACTTGGCAATCAAATTCTAAATAATACAACGCACACCCTCCGCTTTTATTGTGCGACTCAGACAAAAAATGTAATAGAGGTGTTTTATTTGACGCTATGCCATACAGGGGCCATCGGGACAGTGTCGCCCAACTGTATCACAAACGCATTGTAGCCATCTTCGTCGGTGGCTTTATCGTTCACATGGTAGGATTCGTAGGTTATCTCCATCTCTTCCGAGAAAATGTTGAATTCCACATGCTTCTCGCACGAAGCAACAATGCGGCTGTTCTTCAGTACAGAGAAGGCTTCGTCCACCCGGCCAGGAGAGATGTAACCGGAATAGCCTACGGCATTTGGGTAGAACATTAGTTCGCTGGTAGCATCGGCATCGGCCAGCAACACTACACTGTCGCCCTCGATTGAAAATACCCCTTGCCAGTCTTGCCCCTCGTCGCCACGCACCCACACCTCCGATAAACCGTCGCCATCGATGTCGATAAGGGCATAGGCCTCGAATCTTATGGGCTCGATGCTCTTTGCAAACCGCACCTCGGCCATTTCCATCATGGCCTCTTTGTATTTGTTGAAGTCGAATCCTTTATTAGTATCTTTTTCTGGTACATTCACGACAGTTGAAATGGCCAAAGCCAATCCAGTGAAAAATAATGCAAGATTATTCATAGTATTCTAATTCTGTATTTGTTATCTTTTCCAAAAGCGAGGGAGTAGGAGGATAATGATGGTCATGCATTCGAGACGGCCCATAAGCATCAGGAAGGAACAGAGCCAGAGGGCAGGGGAGGAGAAGTGGGCATAGCATCCGAATCCGCCGGAGGGTCCCAATCCAGGACCATAACCAGTGAGGCAGCCCACAGAGGCTCCGATGGCTTCCGTTGGACTCACGCCACAGAGCATCAGTCCCATAACGCCCAACATCAGCGAGGCACCAAAGACGATAAAGATGACCATCACGTTGTTGGCGATATGGCCGGAGATGGGTTTTCCGTTGAGACGCACGGGGTTGACGATGTGTGGGTGCAGACGGTTTCGGAGAATGGCACGGGCGTTGCGGAAGAGGATAATCACACGCATGGTCTTCAAGCCTCCCGAGGTGGAACCGGCCATACCGCCGCAGATGGCCACAATCAGCAGCATGAAGGTTACGGGTACAGGCCAAAGGGTGTAGTCGGCGACCACGGAGCCCGTGGTGGTGAAGGCGCTGATGGTCTGCACGGTACCCAGCCTTATGGCATCGCTCCAAGGAAGTTCCAAACGAAGGTGTAGGGTGATGGCTACGAAGGTTACCGCCGCAAGGCAGAGGAGGATGTAGGAGCGCAACTCGTCGAGTTTGTGCCCTATTTTCCGCCATCGGAAAGTGAAGAGGAGGTAGAGCAGGGTGAAGTTGATGCCGCTGAAGAACATGGCTCCGGTGAGGATGTACTGCTGCATGGGTGTGAGGGTGGCAATGCTATCGGAGTTGATGGAGAAACCACCGGAGGAGATGTTGGAGAAGGTGAGGTTTACAGCATCCCATGCTTGCATTCCTGCTGTCAGAAGGGCGAGGATGAAGAGGATGGTGAGCGAAAAGTAGACAGTGAGGGTGCGTCGCACGGTGACGACGGTACGCACAAATGTACCTCCTGTATTGTCGGCTCCCGAGGCTTCAGCGGTATAGAGGGAGTATTTGTTGATGCCCAGTTTGGGCGTGAGGGCGAGAACGAGGAGGATGATGCCAAAACCACCAAACCACTGCATCATCGAGCGCCAAAGGAGTATCGACGAGGGCAACGCGGCGACATCGGGGAAGACGGTGGCTCCACAGGTGGAGAGACCCGACATGGCTTCGAACCATGCAGCAGATAGTGCCCGGAGTGGCGAGTGGCTGAGTGTTTGTGCCGTTCCGGTGGCAAGGAAGGGGAGGGTGGCGAAAAGAGAGAGAATAATCCATAACAGCACCACCAGAAGGTAGGACATGCGCTTGTCTTTGATGTCGCGGAAATGACGGTAGCGGAAGCGCAGGAAGGTGCCAATGGCGAGAGTGATGGCTGAGCAGAGGGCGATCTGCGGCAAGGTGCCATCGGCGAAATGCCAAGCTGGCACAATACACAGCGCCATCAAGGCTCCTTCGGCAATGAGAAGTACCCCGATAAATCGTAACACTGCTTTCCAATCACTTCTTTTCATTTTTCCTATTTTCTATAACCGATAACCGATATCCAATAACCAATCAATAACCAATAACTATTATCGTCTTTTCCAATACGCTGGGGAGACAATGGCCAGCAAGGCGAAAATCTCTAGCCGTCCGGCGAGCATTAAGGCCATCAGCGTCCATTTTGACAGCAAGGGTAGCGAGGCATACTCAAGGTTGGCTCCCAGACTGTTGATTAGGGGTGAGGGACCGAGATTCGAGATGTTGGCCGACGAGAGGCAGAAAGCATCGGCGATGGAGGATCCCGATAGGGTGAGTAGGAAGGCACCACCGATGATGAAGCAGAGGTAGAGGAAGAGGAATCCGAAAATCTTGTTCACATAGTCGCTGGGTACAACCTTGTGGTCGATCTTGATGGTGAAGACTACATGTGGATGTACCATGCGGGTCATGTAGTTGCGCAGATAGAGGAAGAGGATCATTAGTCGTCGCAATTTCAGTCCGCCACCAGTGGAGCCGGCACTGGCGCCGCTGAGGATGAGCAGGAAGGTGATCACCGAGGGCCCGAAAGGCCACACTGCTGGTCCCGCGGTGTAGAAACCGCAGGTGGAGACTGTGGAGGCTATGTGGAATAGCGAGAAGCGTAGGTTGAACAGGGAAAATTCGCCGTTGGCGACGCTGAAGGCGACGAAACAGGAGAGAGCAGCGAAAAGAAAAAGCACGGTATAGAGCACGAACTCGTGATTTACCTTGAAACGACTCCATTTCAGCGTGAACAGGTTGTAGAGCAGCGCCACGTTGACACCACTGAGGAACATGAAGATGGTGAGGATGGAGATTGTCAAATCGGAATAGCCGGTAAGACCGAATTGCGCCGTCATAAAGCCTCCTGTGGAGACGGTGCTCAGCGCCAAGCAGAAAGAGTCGAGGGCACTGTTGCCTGCTAATGCCAGCAGGGCGATGAGCACTACGGTGATAAGGATGTAGATGAACCACATGCGCATCACCGATTTGGCAATATGGGGATGCAGTTTGCGCTGCTGGGTGCCCGAAAATTCGGCAGAATAGAGTTTCAGTGAGCCGCCACTGAGCCGTCGCAGTAAGGCCACCACCAGCAGGATGAGACCCAACCCGCCAATCCATTGCGTCATTGAGCGCCAGAGGAGCACACTCTCCGGGATGGCTTCGGGACGTACAATTACTGAGGAGCCCGTGGTGGTGAAACCAGAAATGGACTCGAAGGCAGCATCCGTGAAACTCTGCAGTGTCCCAGTCATCAGATAGGGAATGGCTCCACAGAGCGGCACGGTAATCCATACTACCGAGGTAATCCAGAAACTCTCGCGTTCGTGGAGGTCGTAGGAGGCTTTTCGTCCCACAATGTTGCGGAGGAAGAGCCCCACAGAAGCCATCAGCAGAGCGGCGAAAATGAGGGCGTATTGTGCTCCGTCGGCATAGTAGAACGAAGCCACGATGGGGAGCACCATTCCGCCCGCCATCGTCAGCGTCAATAATCCTGCCAACCGAGATATTAGTCTATAGTTTAGATGTTTCACTCAAATAGTTTCACCATTTTCGACATGCTCTTGGGCAGTGTGAAGATGACTACCTTGTCACCTTCCGCCAGTTGCAGTTCTCGGCTGGGGAGCAGCGTCTCGCGGCCGCGAATTACACCGCCTACGGTGGCGCCCTTTGGAATCTCCAGTTCGCCCAATGGCGTTTTCGTGGCGGGAGCACGTTTGCCGACGATAAGTTCCATCACTTCAGCGTTGGTACCCGAGAGCCACTTCGAACTCACGGCATCGCCTTTTACGATGAAGCGCGCTATGTAACTGGCGGTGATGAGTTTCTTGTTGATGATGGTGTCAATGCCGATATCCTGTGAGATGTCGATGAAGCCGGTATTCTCCACCAGTGCGATGGTGCGTTTCACCCCGAGCCGCTTGGCGTGGAGACAGGTGAGTACGTTGGTCTCGCTCGAGTCGGTGACACCAATGAAGGCATCCACATTCTCGAGGCCTTCTTCTTTGAGAAGGTCGATGTCGGTGGCATCACCACTGATGATGAGGGTGTCGTTGAGCAGTGAGCTGAGTTCTTCGGCTCGCTGACGGTTCTCCTCGATAAGAGTAATGTGCATTTTGTCCTGCAGCGTTATCGCGGCATAACGGCCTATTCGACCGCCACCGGCAATCATCGTGCGGCGGATGGCGACAGCTTGTTTTCCTACCACCTGATTCACACCCTCCATTTGGTTAGTGCGGCCGATGAGATACACTTGATCGTCAACTCTGAGCGCCATTCCGCGATGCGGGATAAGGGTCTCGCCGTGACGCAGGATGGCCACCACACGCACCTGTAGGTCGGGATGCTCTTGCGCCAACTCTTTCATGTCGTGACCCACCACGGGCGAGCCTTCGTCGATGCGGACCACATACATTGTCAGCAGTCCACCGCTGAAGTCGAAGAATTCTGTGGCGACGCTGTTGTTCAGCAGGTTGGTAATCTCGCGTGCGGCGATGCGTTCGGGACATACCAATTCGTCGACACCCAGCTCACGGAACATCTCGCGGTGTTTGGGATTGAGCAGCTCGGCATTACTGATTCGGGCCACCGTCTTCTTGGCCTTGAGTTTTTTGGCCAGGATACAGGTAACGAGGTTTATGCTCTCATCGTGCAACACCGACAGGAAGAGGTCACAGTCGGCCACGTTGGCATCGATAAGTACCTGCGGCGAGGTAGAATCACCGGTAATGGTCATTAGGTCTGTCTCGCTCTCGAGTCGTTTCAGCAGCTCCGAGTGCGGATCCACCACCGTGATATTGTGGTCCAGTTCAGTCAGCGACTTCGCCAAGTGGACACCCACCTCTCCGTCGCCTGCAATGATAATATTCATCTCTTCATTTTTGTTTAAAAGGTTTTAATGGCTCAAAAGATTTAAGGTTTATAACCTTGCCCCTTGTCTAAACCATTTAGACCTCTCGAAAAAAACGCTGCAAAAATACAACTTTTTCTGCGAATAGAACTATTTATTTTCTCGGATTTCCGTTGTCGGGGGTAATTCGTACATCACGCGGGCGTGATTGGTGCGGATAAGCAGGCTCTCTATGCGTTGACCATTGGTACAGTCGATGGTGTCGCGATAGACCTCGCCGTTGCGGTAGACGATGCCGTTTTCACGAGAGAAGTACTCGTTTTCAGCATGGATGTGGAAGGTATGGGACTGGGACTCTACAGCGCGTAGTTCTCCGCACAGGTATTCGTCATCGACATGGAGGCGGAGCTGGTAGGTGTTGGAGGTGTTGTTCTTGACGCGGTAGTCGATGTAGTTGTACGAGATGCTGGTGCCTGTGCCGAAAGGAATCTGACGGCCAAAGTCAGGGAAGAGGTCCAGCCCATCGTGATGATGGTGTTCGGTGATGGTGAGGTCGCTGTGGAGGACCATCCAGTGGATGAGGTTTGACAGTTGGCACATGCCGCCTCCGATGCCTTTTGAGGGACACCCTTTCTCGATGGTGAGACCCTCTTTGTAGCCCTTCCGCTCGGAGGTTCGACCAAGCTGTTTCCATACGGAGAAGGTCTCGCCGGGTTGGATGAGCAGTCCATCGATATGCGTTACTGCCAGCGCAAGATTGGTGGCCTTGTTCTCCTGTAATTGCATGTCGACATTTCCCAATCGACGACGGATGAGGGAGTTGTGCCGATAAATGAGTGTCGGTAGCGACTCTTCCGTCCGCTGTCTGGCAAAATGGGTCTTATGAAGCATATCCTTCATGTGACGCTTCAGTATTTCCTTCTCCATCGACAGTCGATAGGTGAAAGGGCAAATTTCGCAGAACAGTTTTCGTTTCATCTCTTTTAGTTTGTATTAGTTCAATTTCAGGGTGCAAAAGTACGAACTTTTTTTAACCTGTCGTTTTTTTTAATAGAATATTTGATTGAATCAGAAAAAAGGTTGTATCTTTGCAATCTAAAATAAGTCATTTTGTCGAACAAACTTTTAATATGAAAAGAATATTTGTTTTTCTGACAGCTGTTGCCATGATGGGCATTCTGGCAACATCGTGCGCCCGTTCCGGTGCCCAGCCGAGTAACACGTCCGTCAACCAGCAGAATGATTCCATAGAAGAAGACCTGCAGGTAATAGAAGATGTTTCTGCCTGCACTCCGGTTGCTGTTACCCTGACGGCCCGACAGAGGAACCATGTGGCTGAAAACAATGTCTTTACGCTCAAATTCCTGAAGGCGGTGAACGATGCCGACAAAAGTGGCAAGAGTTTTGTCTATTCTCCGTTGAGCATCACCTACGTGCTTAGCATGGTGAACGATGGCTCCGAGGGCACCACCCGAACGGAGCTGCAGCATGCCTTGGGGTTCGGCGATGGGGAGATAAAGGAGGTAAACGGTTTCTGCAAAGCATTGATTGATGGCTTGCCCAAGGTAGACACGAGTGTGCAGATACATATCGCCAACGCTATCTATGTGAACAAAAACTACACGCTGAAAAAACAATTCCAGCAGGACATGAAGGGCTATTACCGCGCCAATGCCGAATCGCTCGACTTTTCGTCTCCGAAAACCCTCAGCCGCATCAATGGTTGGTGCAATAGCAGGACCAAGGGATTGATACCGAGAATTCTCAACGAGGTGAATCCGGAGGCTGTGTCTTACCTGCTCAATGCCATCTATTTCAAGGCCGCATGGGACCAACCGTTCGAGGAACATAATACGAAGATGGAGGAGTTCACTACAGCCAACGGTACGGAGAAACTGCCTATGATGTGGCAGAAAGATGTATTCCGCTATATGAAAAACAAAGTGTTTGCGGCGGTGGAACTCCCTTATGGGTACAGAAAATGGCGCATGACCGTGATGTTGCCCGAAAAAGGGAAAAACGTTAGCGATGTAATTGACTATCTGTCCAAAGAGGGCACGTCGTTCCTCTCGCACATGAAAACTCGCGATGTGGACCTCAAGCTGCCACGTTTCGAGACAGAATCGACGACAGAAGACTTGGTTGGAACCATGAAGAAGATGGGTGTCATCCGTGCCTTTGATGAGTATCAGGCCGAAATACGGAACATGTGCAACAAGGATGTCTATATAAGCAACATGCTGCAGAAAGCACACATCAAGGTTGATGAGAAAGGCTCCGAAGCCGCCGCTGTAACAAAAGTTGAGGAGTTTGTTTGTCTGTCTGCCGATGAGCCCGAACAGCCAATCATCTTCCATGCCAATCGTCCGTTTGTTTATGTCATCCGCGAGCTCTCGTCGGACGTAATACTCTTTGTCGGCAAGTTCACTGGACGATAGAATTTTGCACGGTTTCGTTTTTTTTCGTAATTTTGCACTCTATTTGAATAATAAAAAAACTAATGATATGAAAGTAAAAGAATTGGTTGAGAAATTGAATCTCAAAGTGTTGAGCGGTGAGAGCGGCTTGGATCGCGACATCGACGGATGCTATGTCAGCGACCTGCTGAGCGATGTGATGGGCAATGCCGAGATGGGCAATGTCTGGGTGACGCTGCAGACCCACAAGAATGTGATGGCTATCGCCTCGTTGAAGGAGTTGGCCTGCGTCATCCTCGTCAAAGGACTCACTGCCAGCGAGGACACCGTGGAGCAGAGCAACGAGGAAGGCATCCCGTTCCTCTCCACCGACATGCAGACCTACGAGACCGTTGGAAAAATCTACCAACTGCTGAACTGCTAATCGGTTTCAAGAAGAATATGCCGTTGAATCCTTACAAGGCAGATCTGCATATCCACACGGTGCTGTCGCCATGCGGCGATCTCGAAATGTCGCCGACGGCCATCGTGGACCGCGCGCTCGAGCGTGGGCTGGATATGATTGCCATCAGCGATCACAACACCACACGGCAGGTGAAGGTGACGCAAAAGGTGGGCAAGGAGAAAGGTCTCTTTGTACTGGGAGGCGTGGAGGTAACTTCGCAAGAAGAGGCACACTGCCTCTGCTTCTTCGAGACCGACGAACAGCTCGACCAGATGCAGGCGTTCCTCGACGAACACCTGCCCAAGATTCCCAACGATGAGGACCGCTTTGGATACCAGCTCATCGTCGATGAGAACGAGGAGATTGTAGGCGAGGAAGAGTACCACCTGCTCAACGCCATCGATGTGGACATCGATGGCATCTACGACGAGGTACACCGCATCGGTGGCCTCTTCATCCCGGCACACGTCAACAAGGGTACTACCTCGCTCACAAGTCAGCTGGGTTTCGTGCCGCCAGACCTTCGTGCCGATGGGTTGGAAATCAATAAGTTTGTCACACGCGACGAATTCGTCAAGAAGTTCGCCTACCTGAAGAAATTCGGCTTCATCACCGACAGCGACGCGCATTTCATCAATAATGTGGGCGATGTCTACAATGTCATTTACATGGAGCACCGCTCTTTCAAAGAGTTCGCAATGGCGCTGAAAGGCCAGGAGGGTCGGTGGATCGATACGATGGCGTTCAGGGGAGTAACGGTTAATGGTTAACGTTTTTTCGCTGAATTTGATTTATTTCAGCGGTGCTAAAGGCCTGCGGAGCAGGCAAAACGGTTAAAGATAAAGGTTTAGAGATGAAGAAGATGTTACTGTTAGCGAAAGTTTCGGTTTTCAATTTTGGTTTTGTCAACGCAGCTTGGTTTCGAAAAAGCAAATGCATTTGCTTTTTACTCATCTTATGCTGCCCCCAATTTTCATTTTCCCAAGGTGTGCTGGAGGTACAACGGTTTACGTTGAATTTTGAGTCGAGGAATTTCGAGTCGTTTACAGTGTTTATGGATGGCAACGTGGTGAACCGTATGCCACAGAGTCGCGTGATGGTGAACGACGTGAGCAATCAGGCTCACGAAGTGGTGGTGGTGATGAAAAGTCCGGAACAGAAGGCTGCTGTGCTACAGCTGTTGCCGGGAGAACCCGTGGTGACCATATATGTGGATTACGACACTCGGCTGGAAAAATTGTCGCTCTATACGCCGTCGTATAATTTGGCGCAGAAGAATAAGATTGATTATGGAGAAGTGAAAGGGAATCAAGAGGAACTGCAAGGAGTGCGAATGATAGATTCCGATTTGACACTTCCTGATTCTATGGTTGCCAAGCAGAAGATGGTAACGGAGGAGGAGCTGGTGGCGATGATGCTACGGTTGAAGACCCAGTCGTTCGACAGCGACCGTCTGGCGCTGGCGAAAGTCATCGTGGCCTCATCAACCCTAAAAGCCGAACAGATAGGCAGGCTGGCCTCATTGCTTGACTTTTCAGCTTCGCAGGTGGAACTGCTGAAATATGCCTACGGCTATTGTGTCGACACGCAGAATTATTACAAGGCTATCGATATCCTCACCTTCAACAGTGACAAGCGGAAGGTGATGGACTTCATTGCTACGCAGCAGTAACGTTAAAAAAGGCTGCGCGTCACTGGGTTGCGCAAGCAATTCTTTGACCATTAACCTTTAACCGCTACCTTAACCGTTACAAAAAGATTGCTTTCTTAGGCAGTATGGCTGCTTCGCGCACGAAGCATTTCTTGCCCGTGGGCGAGAAGCAGTAGACGGAGCCGTTGGCGGTATAGTTGCCATCGGTGAAGAGGTAGAAATAGCCGTTGGCAGGGTCGATGCTGAGACCATAGGGGTTTTCGTCAAGGTCGGGTGTGAAGGGGAAAGCGGATACGGTGCCATCGGCAGCGACGACGGTGTAGTTGATGGTCTGGTTGTAGTCGGCGTCGTAGGTGGTGGCGTAGCCATAGGCTTTTCCATTATAGATTGCCATCTTTGAAAGTACCTGGTTGGTCTGGGTGACGGTAAGGGTGTTGGCGTCGACGAGGGCCGAACCAGCGGGTTGTGCGCCGTAGTCGCCCCAATAGTTTACGATAAGCTTTCCGTCGCTAATCTCCATCACCTCCTGCGGATTGCATCCCACGGTGATGGTGGATGGGTTGTCGAAAGTGGTGAGGTCAATGACATAGAGTTTGTCGTCATAGGAGTAGTTGCCCGCAGCATCGCTGATATTGGAACTGGCCACGAAAGCTTTTCCTCGAGAGATGGCGATTCCTTCGGGTTGGAAGTTGCCGAGGGGACAAGTGGCTTCGATGGCGAGGGTAGCGGTGTCGATGCGTACCACCGAGCAGGGATTGTAACATGAGATGTAGATTTTGCCTCTATCGGCCGCCAAATAGCGGGGTTTACGGTTGCCCATGTCAACGCGGGTGGCGCTGCCGTTTTTGGGGTCGATGATTTCGAGGCTATTGGAGAAGGTGACGGTGGCATAGACTTTGGAGCCGTAGGCTATCATATCCTGTGCCACATCGCCCAGGCCACGTCCGTTGACGGAGGAGAACCAGTCGGCGGTTATCTCGCGGTGTGCGGGGTCGAGGACGGAGATGGTGGCATTGTTGGAACCCCAGGAGCCTTCGTTGAGCACAAGCACTTTGGTGGCACCTGTAGTGACATCCGTTTCGCTGTTGCTGTCGGTCTTGCTGTCCTTCTCGCAGGAGACAAAGAGCAAAGAAACAAGTATTAGGGAGAGAAAAGGAGTGAAAGAGAGTGAAAAGGAGTGAAAGGACAAATGGTGTTTTGTGTGGGCGTGTTTCATGATATTTTTTGTTTAAATATTTTTATTATCGCTTATCTCTTATCTTTAACCGTTAACCTTTAAACGTTACATCAAAATTCATACGTCACCCCAAGTCTCCAGTTTCGTCCCATCATGGGGTAGGAGCGTACCACCTCATATTGCACGTCGAAGAGGTTCATTAGCGAGGCGCGGAGGGTGAGGGTGCCGATGCGGAGGTCGAAACTGCGGTCGGCGCTGAGCCCCACATCGCAGTAGGCGGGCAGACGGGTGGCATCGCTGTTCTGTGCGCCGCTGTAGCGCTCGCCGACGACTATTGCGGTGGCACCGAGGTTCACCCAGGGATGCTCCCAGCGGAGGCTGGCACCACCGGAGTGGCGCGGGGTGTAGATAATCTGGTGGCCGTAGACTTTGCTGGCTTCATCGCTGTGGTCGACGGCATGCTGGTAGGAGTAGTTTAGGTTGATGTTGAATGAAGAATGATGGATGGTGAACGAAAAGTCGGCGGTGGCGTCGATGCCGAGGATGTCGACGGTGCCGAGGTTCTCCATGCTCCAGTAGTACATGTTGTGCCCCGGACGGGCGACAATCTTGTCGCTGACGTGGTTGTAGTACACATCCGCTGTGAACTGTAAACTATAAACTGTAAACTGTAAACTGTGAGTGAGGCCGAGGTTGATCTGGTGGGCGCGTTCGGGTCGTAGGTTGCGGGGGAGCGACTGGAAGAAGTATAGTTCGCCAAAGCTGGGGGTGCGGAAGGTCTCCTTGTAGAAGAGGCGCAGCGTGGTGCCCTCGCCGAGGGTGTATCTCGCCGAGAGGTAGGGCGAGAGACGTTGGAAGCGAGGGGTGGTGTCGAGGTCGCCCACATGGTCGCGGATGCTGTTGAAGACGAGGTTGCCACGGAGCTCGAGGGCTTTGTGCCGGTAGCGCAGTGCCGCTACAGCGACGAGTTTGGTCCGTGTCACCTCGTTGCGCTGGGCAAGATTGCTCTCCAACCGGCTCAGGTCGCCGTCTGCGGCGAAATCGAGCCAGAGGCAATCCGTAAGGGTGATATTGGTGCTGGCGCTGAGGTAGCCCTCGCGTTGGCGGTATTCGTTGAAGAGGTAGCCCGTGGAGCTGCTCGAGGAGGAGTCTTCGTAGAAGTCATAGGTGCTCTGTAACTTGCCCAGCAACTGCACCTTCCACTTGTCTTTTTCCATTTTCCATTTGCCCTGCACAAATGCCACCTCCTCGCGGGTGTTCTCGTTGGAGAGGGCCTGGCTGTAGTAGTGTACCGGCCCCGGCAGCTGGTGTTCGCCACGCATATAGTGCGCCTTCACCATCAAGGTGTTGTCGGGAGCGAAGGTATAGAAGAGATTGCCATCGGTGGTGAGCATCCAGACGGCGGAGTGCTGGCGGCGCTCTGTGGAGGAACTGTCTTGGTGCGAGGCGGTATAGTAGAGCGTGAAGGGATAGTCACCGTCGCTGCGGAGGTAGTTCACATAGATGCTGCTGCTGAGCCTCTTGTTCCACCGCTGCTGCCAGAGGAGGGTGGGGGAGAGGAATCCGAAGCTGCCACCTTCGATGCCGGCCCTGAATTTCACACGCTCTCCGGGCCAGAACTGCGGCACGGCTGTCTCCATATTGAGGGTGCTGCCGGCAGCATAGGCGCGGGCGGAGAGCAGCGGACTCTCCTCCTGCCCTTGGCTGAGGCTCACATAGGCGGCATTGCCGAGGGTGTAGCGCCCGAGGTCCACCTGGCCGTTCTGCGAGTCGTCCACGGGGATGCCATCGATGGTGATGGTCGAGAACTGGCTCCCGAGGCCTCGTGCAGAGACGGTCTTGATGCCTCCCACGCCGCCATAGTCCTTGAGGGTCACGCCGGCCATCTGCTTGATGGCGTCGCTGAGTTGCAGGGCACCGGTATGCTCGAGGTGCTCGATGTCGAGCACCTGCGTGGGTGCTGCGGTACGCATCTCCGAGGGCGAGCGCTGTGCGCTGATCTCCACCTCGTCGAGACGTTCACGGCGCAACGAGTCGGGCGTCTGGGCGTTTAAGGTGAGAGGTGAGAGGTGAAAGGAGAAAAAAAAGACCCCCGAGGTAAGGAGCGTCTTGAGCAGTGCGGCACCGCCTTTATGTCGGCGGCAAACAATAAACGATACTATGTGTTCAACAACAATGCTCATAACCAAAACGTCCTATCCTCGAGGGCTGTTAATGATTGATTGCGGTTTTGGCAGGTCTTCTGACTTGTTCCTACACAGTTTTGGCCTTCCCATAGTGCCTGCTGGCACCACAGTGACCGTGGTTTATAAAACTGTGTATCTCTCTGGAACTCACAGCAGCGGGACTGTTCAGGATTCTCACCTGATTCCCTCTTGGCCCCCTTGCGGGGGAACCGAAACCGACTGCAAAAGTACGAAAAAAAAATGATTCGAAGAAAAAATGAAAATTATTATATGATTTCTCCGAAGAGGTCGTGGGGGTTGGCGGAGGTGATGCGGACTTGAAGGAAGTTGCCTATCATTGTTTGATTGATTTGCTCCACGTTGGTCGCAGGCCGTTCGCTGTCGCTTAGGCAGGATTGATTGATTGCTTGAATGGGGATGAGTACTTCGTCGTCGACTTCGGGGCTGTCGTACTGGGTGCGGCCGACAAGATAATCGCCTTCCGCTCTGTCGACGAGGACTTCGTAGGTGTTGCCTACGCGGGCTTGGTTTTTCTCGTAGGAGATCTGCTCCTGCAGGTTCATCAGCTCGGCTACACGTTGCTCTTTCTCCTCCTGCGGCACATCGTCGGCAAGACGGTAGGCGGCGGTGCCTTCCTCGGGGGAGTAGGCGAAGCAGCCCATGCGGTCGAAACGGGCGGTGCGGACAAACTCCTTGAGCTCTTCAAATTCCTCGCGGGTTTCGCCGGGGTAGCCGACGATGAGGGTGGTGCGGATGGAGACATCGGGCAACTCGCGGCGGAAATGCTCCAGAAGTTTGAGGGTACCCTCGCGGTCGATGCCACGCTGCATGGAGGTGAGGATGCGGGTGTTGATATGCTGGAGAGGGATGTCGATGTAGTTGCAGATGTTCTTGTGGCGACGGATGACGTCGATGGCGTCGAGGGGGAAGGAGGAGGGATAGGTGTAGTGGAGGCGTATCCAAGGGGCACCGCTCTCGGTGGCGAGACGCTCGAGGAGGTCGCCCAAGGCGCGTTTGTGGTAGAGGTCGAGACCGTAGTAGGTGGTGTCTTGCGAGATGACTATCAGTTCTTTGACACCGCTGTCGACGAGGGTTTTGGCTTCGTCGACAATCTCCTCGATGGGGCGCGAATGGTGGGCGCCGCGGATGAGGGGGATGGCGCAGTAGGAGCAGCTGCGGTTGCAGCCTTCGGCAATCTTGAGATAGGCGTAGTGACTGGGGGTGGAGAGGCTTCGGAGCGGCTCCGAGAGGCTGAAGAAGTGGGTTCCGTGCCACTCGTCGACTTCGGGCATCTCGGCCTGCAGTTCCGTTTGGTAACGTTGCACAAGACAGCCGGCGACGATGAGGCGGGTCTTGTTGTGGCGACGTTTCTTGGCTTCGATTTGCTCGAGGATGACATTGATGCTCTCCTCTTTGGCGTCGCCGATGAAGCCGCAGGTGTTGACGATGACGGTGTCGAAATGGATTGCGTGATTGCGTGATTGTTTGATTGCTTGAGTGGGTTGCCCGTCGAAGTAAACGGTATGGCCTTCTGCTTGCAGTTTTCCGGCGAGCTTCTCGCTGTCGACGGTGTTCTTGCTGCACCCCAGTGTTATAATATTAATCTTCATTATTGATTAATGTTTCTCAATAACCTATAACCAATAACCATTATTCAAAAAGGGAGTTGACGAAGTCGGTGGGGTTGAAAAGCTGGAGATCGGTCATCTTCTCCCCGAGGCCGATATAGCGCACGGGGACGTGGAACTGGTCGGAGATGCCGATGATGACGCCACCCTTAGCGGTGCCGTCAAGTTTGGTGAGGGCGAGGGCGTTGACATCGGTGGCCTGGGTGAACTGGCGGGCCTGTTCGACAGCGTTCTGCCCGGTGGAGGCATCGAGGACGAGGAGCACCTCGTGGGGCGCGTCGGGCACGAGTTTCTGCATCACGCGGCGTATCTTGGTGAGCTCGTTCATGAGGCCCACCTTGTTGTGGAGACGTCCGGCGGTGTCGATAATGACGACATCGGACTCTTTGGCCAGTGCCGACTGGAGGGTGTCGAAGGCCACGGAAGCGGGATCGGCCCCCATGCCCTGCTGGACGATGGGTACGTCGACGCGCTCGGCCCAGAGCATAAGCTGCTCGACAGCAGCAGCGCGGAAGGTGTCGGCAGCGCCGAGGATGACCTTCTTGCCGGCAGCCTTGTAGCGGTAGGCCAACTTGGCGATGGTGGTGGTCTTACCCACACCGTTGACACCCACGACGAGGATGACATAGGGCTTCTTCGGCATAGGGGAGTCGAAGTCAGCAGGGAAACTGCTGGTGTCCTGTCGCAGGAGCTGCGCTATCTCGGCTTTGAGCACCGAGTTGAGTTCGGAGGTGGAGATATAGCGGTCGCGTTTGATACGCTCCTGCAGGTGGTCGATGATTTTGAGTGTGGTCTCGACGCCTACATCGCTGGTGATGAGGGTTTCTTCGAGGTTGTCGAGCACCTCGTCGTCGACGGTGGACTTGCCGATGATGCTCTTGGTAATCTTTTGGAAGAGTGAGGTCTTGGTTTTCTCCAATCCCTGGTCGAGGGTTTGCTTCTCCTCTTCTTTGCTCTTGCGGATGAAATCAAATAGGCCCATATTGTAAAAGGTTAAAGGTTTTTCAATGCTTTCTCCATAGTGGGACGGATGTCTTTGTCGAAGATTTTCTGGTATTGTTCGTAGGAGTAGCGGTTGTAGTCGCCGGAGGCGAGGTACCAGAGGATGACGGTGAAGTCTTTGGCGGCTACATAGCCGGGAATGGATTGGAAGAGTTTTCCGTCGGCGGTGAAGAGGTTGAAGGTGGGGTATCCTTGGACCCCCTTGGCAAATTCGTGGGTACGGTTGCGGCCAGCAGATGCAGGGTTGTAGGTCTTTCCAAACCAAACAAAGGTGTTGGTGCCTTCGGCGTTGAACTTGACGGGATAATAGTATTTGTTGAGAATCTTGGCAACGGTTGGGTCGGTAAAGGTCTCGCGGTCCATCTTCTTGCAATATCCGCACCAAGAGGTGTAGAAGTCAATGAAATAGAGTTTCGTGCCTATCTTTTCACTCGCAGCCTCCTCGATGGTGTGCCATTTCACCTGAGCCCGGAGGGAGGTGAAAGGTGAAAGGAGAAAGGTGAAAAACAAACTTGTACAAACTAATATTTTGATGTATTTCTTCATAATATTTTGTTTATCTTTTTAAAGTCAATAACCCATAACCTATAACCCTTTACCATTACCAGTCATACTCCCAGTCTTTCTCGTTGTCTTGCTCTTCCTCAATATAGATTTCTTCACGTTCCTCACGGTCGCGCAGACGGAAGAGGCGCCCCAGCCAGTCGTTTTTCTTGGAATGGACTTGTGTTTTGGTGTTTTTGTCTTCTTCGATGATTTGTGATATCTTTTTCACGTAGTCGGCGACGTAACCAGAGTTGGCATAGGGGTCGTGGTAGAGTATGGCTCCCGTGTAGTAGTGTTGCAGGATGCTGTCGTAGGAGATGCCGAGGGAGACCATGCGGATGGCTCCTTCTTGCGAGAGACCGACACCGTGTCCGTATCCGTGACCGAGGAGGATGATGTCGTTGGTGGTGCTGTCGACAGTGACGGAGAAGAAGGTGGACTTCAACTGGAAGTCGGTACGGATGCAGGTGAGGGGAACTCCGAGGAGGTTCACTTTGCGGTGTTCCTGTGTGAAGGAGAGCAGGGTGTCGAGATTGGTGGAGTCGTTGATGTCGATTTTGTGTGTTTTAGAGAAATAGTTAAGCCAGCGGTCGCGCGAGATAATCTTGGTCCAGTTGCTCTGCCGCATGTTGTACGAGAAGGTGTCTTCAACAGCACGCAAGTAGGGTAGGGCGGCGCGCCAGACATCTTCGGAGTTGGCTGTCTCGCCTCCCGAGTTGGAGTGGAAAGGAGTTTCGATGAGCGCCCCTGTGGAGTCGACGAGGGTTTCCCCGCTGCTCTCGATGGCACCGAGCATGATGTCGGGTCGGATGCAGCGGTTGAGGTAGGCCTGACAGTGGACATGGTCGCAGAAGTTGTAGCCTTCAGCAGCATGCTTTCTCATATTGCGGAGCGCCCAGGTGCGCGAGATGATGGCTTGGATGCGGAAGATGTCGGTCTGGTTGCCGTAAATCTCGCTCTGCACGACACCGGCGATATAGGTCTCGAATTCGACATCGTTGAGGATGAGCAGGTTTCCATTTTTAAGGGTGGAAATCTCGAGGTTGCCTTCGTAGGTGCGTTGTTTGCAGTTGGCGGGATTGAGGCAGAGGATGCAGGCGGTGTCGGCGGTTTCGAGACGGACAGACTTGAAGGTACCGTAGTCGGTCTCATTGACGCTGACATGCACTTTCTTGCCCTCGGAGCGGAGAATAATGGAACGCCCGTCACCAATCATGTCTTCAAGGAGTTCGTCGCTTCCGTTGTCGGTGGCGTAGAGGTTATAGTGACCGAGGTCGATGGAGATGTTGAGTTGTTTGATGGTGTTGGCAGAGTAGAGGCGCACCTTCACGTTGCTCACTGTGGGGTTTTCAGAAAAAGGTGCTCGCGCCCCTTGGCTCCCGGCGTGGGCGCTGAGTGCAGAAAGTAGTATCAGTAATATGGTAGCAAGATGTTTCATTGGATAGTTTCGATGATGGTTTGGGCGGTACGCCGGCTGGCGCCGGCGCTGCCGAGTTTCTCTTCCACACGACGATAGCCTTCGAGCATGCGCTTGCGGTTGGCGTTGTCGGTGGTGATGAGCTGGAATTCGTGCTCGAGACGCTCGTCGTTGAAATCCTGCTGGAGGAGTTCGGTGACGACATTGCTGTCGTCGATGAGGTCGACCAGCGCGATGTGGTTGATGCGGCTGCCCACGAGGGCACGGGCGATGGCGATGGAGACAGGATTCCCGCGATAGCATACCACCTGAGGAACGTGGAAGAGACCCGTCTCGAGGGTGGCGGTACCTGAACAGACAACAGCGGCATAGGATTGCGACAGCAGTCGGTAGGTCTGGTCGTAGAGGACTGTGAGATTGCTTGATTGCTTTGCTCCACGTTGGTCGCAGGCCGTTCGCTGTCGCTCAGGCAGGATTGTTTGATTGCTTGATTGTTTCTTTATGATGCTGTCGTAGAGTTCGGGTCCGATGAGACTCATGCCCGCCACAATGAAATGATATTCGGGATGTTGGGCGGCGAGGCGCACCATATAGTGAAGGCTGTTTTTGATTTCCTGCTTCCGACTCCCTGGCAGTAAGGCGATGATGGGACGGCTGTCGAAATCAAAAGGTTCGTCTTTCGGGCGCCCTTGAATAATTTCCAGCAACGGATGACCGACATAGGTGGCTTGCGGCAAGTTGTTTTCGGCGTAGAACTGCTGCTCGAAGGGGAGGATGTAACAGAGTCGGTCGAGGTATTTCCTCATGCCTTTCAGGCGACCTTTTTTCCAAGCCCACAGTTGGGGGGAAATGTAATGGATGGCCTTGATGCCGTGGTTATGTGCCCACTTCTCGATTTTCAGGTTGAATCCGGGGTAGTCGATGCCGATGACGGCATCGGGATGCCAGTCGAGGATGTCGCGTTTGCAGAAGCTGATGTTGCCCAGCACCGTGCGGAGATGCATCACCACCTCGACAAAGCCCATGATGGCGAGGTCTCGGATGTGGCGTACCGGTTGGCCGGCTTCTTGCATCATAGCGTCGCCGCCCCAGAAGCGGAACTCCGCTTGCGGGTCTTGCTCGCGCAGGGCTCTGATGAGGTTGGCTCCATAGAGCTCGCCCGAGGCTTCGCCGGCTATGATGTAATATCTCATTTTTAAAGGTTATTGGTTATAGACAAGTTAAAGGTTATGTGATCAAGGCCTGCAAGCAGGCAGAATGTTTAAAGGTTAAAGGTCAAAGATTGTGTTTTGAAGAGGAAGAAAATAAAGGATAGGAAAGTGAGGAAGAAGATTACGAAGAGGGTCTTGGTGACGACGGAAAGCTGCTGTTTGACATAGTAGCGGATAAAGAAAATCAGCGGGATGAAGATGGCTCCATACCAACGCAGATGATTTGAGACGGCCTCTCCTGCGAGGGAGAGCCCTGCTGTCAGCAGCAACGCTGTTGCGGCCATCGAGCCTAACCCGACAATGAGGCCGACGGTTACCTTGTCTTGTAGGAAGAAGTGATTATTCATAGAGTTTCTTTAGTTTGTCGATGGTGGGATAGTGGGTGAAATCGCAGTGGATAGGTACGATGGAGACATATCCGTGCGACAGAGCCCATTCGTCGCTGCTCTCGGAGGGGTCGTTGCAGACGAATTTGCCGGTGAGCCACCAATAGGGTCGCCCCTGCGGATCGATTCGCTTCTCGAAACTGTCGTTCCAGCAGGCATTGGCTTCGTGGCAGATGCGGATGCCGAGAATTTCGTCTTTCGGCAGGCGGGGAATATTGACATTGAGGGTGACGCCGGCGGGAGGACGGTTGTCGAGGGTGGTGCGGATAATCTGACGGATGAAGGGGATGCCGGGCTCGAAGTCGGCCTGGGGGCTGTGGTTGAGCAGAGAGAAGCCGATAGAGGGGATGCAGAGCGCCACAGCTTCGATGGCGGCACCCATGGTGCCGCTGTAGAGTACGTTGATGGAACTGTTGCTTCCGTGGTTGATACCGGAGAGCACCAGGTCGGGCCGGCGGGGACAGAAATGCTCGATGGCCAGTTTGACACAATCCACCGGAGTGCCATCGCAGCTGCACACCTTCAGTCCCTCCTCGCTGCTAATCTCTTTTGCACGGATAGGACGTGAGGAGACAATACTGTGGCTAAGTCCCGAAGCGTTGCCTTCGGGAGCCATCACTACCACATCGCCAAACTCCCGGGCTACCTCGGTGAGAGTCTGGATTCCTTTGGCGGCAATGCCGTCATCGTTGGTGATGAGAATCAGGGGTTTCATTTTGTCGGCAGGGTGATGTTCTTCCCTTGGAAGAAGCTGGCGGGCTGAAGGATGTGGTCAAAAATCCAGTTCTGAATGAGGACAGTGTCCTTATTGTCGACGATAGCGTATAAACGGTTGACGTCGAGTTCCTCACGCAGCTTTTCATCCGGCATGGCGGCGATGTCGGCGGGGTTGATGTATTTGAGGTAGACCTTCACCTCGTGACGAAGGCCTTTTGTGTCGGTGATGCGGAGGATGGTACGGGGAACACCGGTGACGCAGCTGTCGGCATTGCTGTTGGGGACAATGGAGGCGAACTCGTCGAAGCAGAGGTTCTTGAAGGTGGAGAGCATCTGGCTCACACGGGCGGTATCGAAACCATGCAGCCGACGGTGACCCTCAAGCAGCTCCATGTAGAAGTCTTTGTTTTCCTGTACGACGGCAAACGACTCCTGGGGGACAGCGGGAATCTCGAGTTCGATGCGGTCGATATTGTACACATCGAGGTCGACGATGACATGGCTGCGCCATTTGATGGCTTCGGCAGAGAAGATGGGGGTCAGATAGCCGCGGAATCCGGGGATATGGATTTCGCACGGGATATCATCGCCTTTGCGGACCATGAAACTGGCCATGTGGTCTTGTGTCTCGCGTCCCACATAGTAAGTTTTGGTCAGTTGGTCGTTTTGGTAGATGTCCACCTGGACACCATGGGCGGCGATGTCTTTCAACACATTGGGTACGGCATCGCGGTTCACTTCGGAACGGATGCGCATCTTCTTCAAGGTCTCGAGCAGGTTGTTGACCATGGGAAGGCTGGCGGGATTTTTCCCGTCGACACTCCAGGAGTTTTTCTCGCGTATCAGCGCCACCTTGCGGTTGAGTTTGTCGGTCATGACGATTTTGGTGACAGAGGCGGTATCCTCAATTTGGTAGCTGGAGTCGTGAGGCCCCGCTCCTTCCACCTGGTCTTTTCTGAGAAGCCAAATCAGCACGGTTGCAACCAGAATGGCGGCGATGGCGGCGAGAAGGATGATATTGCGTTTTTGTTGTTTCTTCATTTCTTAGTGTTTTTTTGTTTTTTGGCGTTCTTTTGCCCTTTGGTGGCGAGGGCTTTCTTGCCATAGACACGTTTCTCAATCAGGATGATGCAGACTCCGGCGAGGGCGAGAATCAACACGGGAACCACGATGTTGACAATCTGGTAGAAGGTGCGACGGTTCTCGGCTTTGTCGGCATCGAGTTTACGCAGGGTGAAATTCTTGTTGCGCACAGTCATGAGCCCCTCGTCGCCGGTCATGTAGTTCAGCATGTTGAGGATGAGCTCGCGGTTGGCATAGCGAATTTTTCTGTAGAAGTCGTACCCCACGGGGTAGATGGTGCCTTCGTTGGGGTTGAACTGGTTGCGGATGATGTCGCCGTCAGAGACGACAATCATCTTCGTGGGTTCACTGTGGTCGCGGTAGCCCATGGATTTCTCCATCACGAACTCGGGAGCCAGACGGTTGCGCCAAGCCGAACGGAATTCTCCTTCGAGGAGCACGGCCACAGGGACGAGGCTGCGGTTGTAGAGCCGGCGGTCGGGTTGAACCATGGCGTCGGTGACGTCAATCATGGCGGGGGCACTCTTGGTGCGTGTGAATTCGGAGGTGGTCAGCAGCACAGTCTTCTTGATGTTGTTCTGGATGGTGTCGATACTGCTGATGAATTCTGCCTTGATGAGGTCGAGGTTTTTCACAATGGGGTGGTTGCTGCGCGGTACCAGTTCGGGATAGTAGAACCAGGGACGGAACTCGTAGCGCGGCTTGTTGCCGACAAGTTCCACGGGCATGGGGATGAGTTGGCTGACGATGTCCAAGAGGATGTCGGAGTTGATGCGGACACCATAGTTGAAGAGCATCTCGTCAAGTCGTCCCAGCGGGTAGCGTGTCGCCATCGCTTGTCCACGGTTGGCGAGGCTGTCCATCTCGGCATTCATGGCATCGATAAACCAGATGACTTTGCCACCATACATGATGTATTGGTCAATGATGAACAGGTCCTGGTCGCTGAAAGGCTGCGTAGGCTTCGCTACAATCAGCAGGTCGTACTTGTTCACGAAACGGAAGGAGGAGTCTTTCGAGTTTTGCGTGTGGTTGGTCAGGGCTTGAATCTGTCCATCGATGGTCACATAGTCGAGGTTGTAGAATTCTTCCATGGCCTCAGCGATGTTGAAGATGGCGGCACCCGACAACTCGCCGTGACCCTGCAGGAAGGCTACGGTGGGTTTCTGCACACGCGATAGGTTGCGGATGGCTCGAATCAAGGCATACTCGAGATTCTGGATGGAGTTGTTGATGATATCGCCTTGTTCGCTGATGTATTGCTGATTTTGAACCAGCGAGATGGCCGTCGAGCGCCCTTTGTAGGAGAGCTCCGCTCCCGGCAGCAGCGTCAGCGTGTGAACGCTGTTTCCCTCTTTCAGCTGTTCCTGGACGGGATAGACGCCCTTCTGCATCATCTTCTGGTAGACGACCTGACGCTCTTCGTTGGAGAACTCCTTCTCGTCGTTGGGGTCGACAAACTCGAAGGTGATGTTCTCGTTGTAGGAACGGAACAAATTCAGCATTTCGCGTGTCTCGTCGTGCAGCCGTTTGTAGTCGGACGACATCTCGCCATCAAGATACACCCTGACCAGCAAAGTCTCGTCGATATTCTTCAGGTAAGTCTTGGTTTCGTCCGACAATGAGTAGCGTTTCTCTGCCGTCAAGTCGAAGCGGGTGTACAGGTAGTGGCTGGCGACATTCGCCGACACTACGGCTATCAGCACTACGCAGAGCTCCAGTAGATGGCTCATCTTTAGGTTGCGTCTGCGGTTTTTCTCTTTCCCGCGGAGGCTCCATCCGCTCCACATGCGGCTCTGGAGGACCATGCGGGTAAGTGTAACGAAAATGGCTATCACGCCGACAAAATAGACCACGTCGCGAGTGTTCACCACGCCGCGACTGATGCTGTCGTAATGTGCCGACAGACCCAGTCTTTTCACCTCGAGGTTGGTGTTCCCGGAAAAGAGGCCAAGGTCGTACAGCGAGTCGAAGCCCAGATAGAAGATATAGCACAATGCTGCTGCCGCAAGAAACGACACAATCTGGTTCTTGGTCAGCGAACTGCAGAAAAGTCCTATGGATACAAAAGCACCGCCCAGCAACAATAGTCCCAGATAGGAACCTATGACACCGCCGGTGTCGATGTTACCGGGATACGGGTAGCCCAGCGAGTAGACGCTGAAATAGTATACCAGCGTCGGTAACAGCGAGATGAGAACCAGCGTCCATGCCGCCAAGAATTTGGCCCACACGATGGTCCAGTCGCTCAGCGGGTGCGTCATCAGGGTCTCCAAGGTTCCTCCGCGCCGCTCTTCGGCGATGAGTTTCATCGTGATGGCGGGGATGAGGAACAGGTAGAGATAGGGTCCTATGGCAAACAACCCGTCGATGCCGGCATATCCGAAGTCAATGATGTTAAGGTATCCTTTGAACACCCACAGCATCAGTCCTGTGAGTATGAGAAATACCGCGATGGTGAGATATCCTGTCAGCGAGGAGAAGAAACTGGCCAGCTCTTTCTTATACAGCGTGTACATTGATAGTCTTTTATCTTTTTTTCTTCAATAACCTTTAATCCCCGAATCTCATGGATTTGCTCTTGAGGCTGCGGCCTTTGTAGATGCCGTCGCACAACTCCCTTACCGTCTCTACGGTCACTTGGGTGACATGGGTTAATATCTTGCGGTCGATATTTTCCCAGATGTCGCTCGACACATGGTTGTGGTGCATCCCGTTGAGGGTGGTGAATACCAGCGAGGGGATTCCCATTTGGTCGAATCCGCGGGCATCGCCACGAAGAGACAGTTTGCTGCCACCCATCCATATCATGTTGTGGTTAATCTCGTCGCGCTCTTTGGCGATCTGCCAGAGGGTGGGGTAGTTGGCCTCGCCCAGCACCACGATGCTGTCGCCGTAGCCCACGTTCTGCACGTTGATGAAGGCTTCCACATCCCGGATGTTTTTGTAGTTGCGTAAGAAAATACGGGAACCCATCCACAGCTGCTCGCTGCCGCTGAAGAGCACGAAAGCGATGCTGCGTTTGGGACGGAAACGCTCCTGCGACAGCAGACGGGCAGTCTCGAGTACCGTTGCCACTCCCGAAGCGTTGATGTCGGCACCGGGGAAGAGCGAGGTCTCGCCCTGGATACCTGCATGGTCGAGGCTGGCACCCACCACGATGAGTTCGTCATTGTAACGGCTGTCGCTGCCTTTCAGGATACCGATGACATTGGCGGTCACCGCACGCTGGCGGTAGATGGCGTTGACATCAATCTCGGCTTTCTTTTTCAAGGAGAAAGAGGCAATCTTGTGCTCTTTGTTGATGGTCTGGAGGGCATCATCGAAAGCGGTCGACTCGTCGTCGAACAACTCGCGTCCGCTGTTGAGGGTCAGGTGTAGGATGGGGAAGGTGGCCAAATGAGGCAGCGCGCCGCAGTAGATGCGGCTCTGCGGCTCGTTGGGAAGACAGCTGGGACTCATATTGATGGCCAGCATACCGAGGGCGCCGTGCTTCTCGGCGGTGCGCGCCTTGTCGCGCAGGGTGGCATAACGCTCGCCCACGCTGGCGGGAAGCCACGAGCCTTCGGGAAGTCCCGTCAGCACGATGACTATCTTGCCCTGAACGTCGACATATTTGTAGTCGTTCAGCACTTCGTCGTCGATACCATAGCCGACAAACACCATCTGGGCGTCGACATAGCCGCGACCAGTCATGCCTGCACAGCAGAAGTCATTGCCCAGGATGAAAGTGCGCTTGTCTTTGGAACCGGGGAAATAGATGTTGAACTTGCAGTTCTCCACTTCGTTGCACTCCACTTCAAAGCGCTGCTCGCTGATGGAAGCCCCATAGCGTCTCAGCACATTCTCTACATAGTCCGCTGCTTTGTCGTACCCAATCGTGCCGGCCAGACGGCCTTCGTAGGTCTCCGATGACAACTCGATGATGTGCTTCATTATCGAGTCCTCTTCCACCACGGGCATCGCCAAGGGCTCTCTGGTTTGGCCGTTGGCCTGGGTGTTCCATCCGAAAGCCAATGCTGCCGTGAGTATCCACAAGCATGCTCTTCTTTTCTGCATTCCCCTTTTTATCATAATCTATAATTTATTATTGTTGTTCAATAATTTGGTATTCAATATAATATAGCCTTACGCATACGCGCAAAGCGCATACAAATATACGAAACTTTTTTGAACTAAAAAACTTTTTGCCTTTTAGGCCTGTTGAACCTTTACCGGTTCATCTCATTCAGCAACTTGTCGAGGTTGGGTGTGAGGATGATTTCGGTACGGCGGTTGGCGGCTTTGCCTTCAGCGGTGCTGTTCGAGGCTTTCGGGGCATATTCGCCGTGTCCGCAGGCTTCGATACGGGCAGGATTGATGTTCTTGCCGTGTTGGAGCAGCAGTTTCACGATGGAGGTGGCACGCATCACACTGAGGTCCCAGTTGTCTTTCACAGCCGACGAACCGCGGTAGGCATCGTTGTCCGTATGGCCTTCCACCATGATGTTCAGGGTGGTGTCCTGTTCGAGCACTTTGGCCAGTTCTTTGATGGCGTTGGAACCCTCTTTCGACACTGTCCAGCTGGCAGAGGGGAACATCAGTTTGTTCTCCATCGACACATACACCTTGCCGTCTTTGGTTTCCACCTTCAATCCCTTGTCGGCAAATCCTATCAGGGCCTGGGTGACCGAGTTTCTCATGGCTTCCAGTTGTGCGCGGGCGGCGGCCTCTTTCTGCTCGAGTTCCTGTTGCTTGGCAATCAGTTCGCTGCGCTGCAGGAGGAAACTCTCCTGCTGCAATCTCAACTCGGTCTCTTTCTGCTCGATCTCCCGCTCTTTCTCGTTGAGTTCTTTGGTACGGGCGGAAAGGAGGTTCTGGGCACGTGTGAGGTCACGGTCTTTGCCGGCCACGGCCTGGGTGTAGTTCTCCATCGTGGTGTCGTAGTGGTGACGCATCTGCTCGATGCGGCGTGTCAGGCTGTCCACCATTCCGTCGCACCGTTGTTTGGCGGCCGAAAGTTCGTTGTAGTCACTTGTCAGTGCGTTGTTTGTCTTGGTGAGGTTAGCGTTGTTCTCCCTCAGTTCGTCGCGCTCCTGAAGGGTGAGGCGGTATTGCTTCGCGGTCTGGTCATATTTGGCCTGAAGGTTCTCATGTTCACTCAGCGACACACACGAGGTGAGCGCCATAACTCCTAAAATTCCAGTAAAAAAGAATGCTTTTTTCATAAAAAAAGTTATTTTTTATTGTTAGATAACGCAGTTCAATTATTTTTCGTATTTTTGCACCCAAATTTTTTTGAACAATATGTCATTCTTCACGACACTCCACCGTTGGCGCCTGCGCCACATGAGCGAGCAGACGATGTTGCTGCTGCTGGCCATCGTGGTGGGTCTATTGTCGGGATTGGCGGGCGTGGTGCTGAAGACGCTGGTGCACTATGCTGGCGCTTTGGTGACCCAATTGTCCACTGATTCATCAATCATCCCTCATCACTCATCGTTCATCATTATCTTCTTTCTGCCTCTCGTGGGCATCCTGCTGACGGTGCTTTTTGTGAAGTATATTGTCAAAGGCGATATCGGTCACGGGCTTCCCGGAGTGCTGTTGGCCATCAGCCGCAAGCGTTCCAAGTTGCCGCCCAAGAATATGTACACCTCCCTTATCGCCTCCACGCTCACTGTGGCTTTCGGCGGCAGTGTGGGTCTCGAGGCTCCGATAGCCTCCACGGGTTCCGCCATCGGTAGTAATATCGGCCGGTGGTTCCGGCTCAATTCCAAGAGTGTACGCCTCTTGCTGGGCTGCGGTGCCGCCGGTGCCATCGCAGGCATCTTCAAGGCCCCGCTGGCGGGTATCCTCTTTGTTCTCGAGGTGTTCCTCTTCGACCTTACGGCCACCACGGCGCTGCCGCTGCTGCTCTCGTCGCTCACCGCTTCCACGGTGGCCTATTTCCTCATGGGAACGGGTGTGCAGTTCAACTTCACCATCGGCGAACCTTTCGCCCTCTCACAGCTGCCTTACTATATGGTGCTGGGCGTTTTCTGTGCCGTTGTCTCTGTCTATTTCCTGCGCGTCACCGATAGGGTGGAGGGTTGGTTCTCCCGTCGTCGCAATCCGTGGCTGCGCTGGGTGATTGGCGGTTTGATACTGGGTTTGATGGTGGTGCTCTTCCCGCCACTCTACGGCGAGGGCTATGCTTCGCTCTCTACGTTGCTGCATGGCAGTAGCGACACGCTTTTCACGGGTGCCCCTTATCAGGCTTTCGCCGACAAACTATGGGCGCCATTGGCGTTGTTGGTTTTGCTCATCATCCTCAAGCCTGTAGCTACCGCTGCCACCATCGGCTCCGGTGGTGTGGGCGGTACCTTCGGTCCCTCGTTGGTGTTGGGAGGCTTGAGCGGCTACTTCATCGCCTTGCTGAGCAATACGATTGGACTCCCGCCGCAGAACACCGCCAACTTCGCCCTCGTAGGTATGGCGGCCGTGATGACGGGCGTCATGCATGCCCCCTTCATGGCGACCTTCCTTATTGCCGAAATCACCGGCGGCTATGGGCTGCTGGTGCCTCTGCTCACCGCATCGGCGGTGACCTATCTCTGCATCACGCCCTTTGAACGCCATTCCATCTATGCCCGAAAGCTTGCCGAGCGTGGCGACCTCCTCACCCACGACAAGGATGCCTCCGCCTGGCACCTGCTCAACATGCAGTCGCTCATCGAGACGAACTTCGTAGTGGTCCGTTCGGGCGACAAGCTGCTCGATCTCGTCGACGCCATCCAGAACTCCAAGCGCAACCTCTTCCCCGTCCTCGGCGACGACGACAAGTTCCTCGGTGTCATCGTCCTCGACGATGTCCGAAAGATTATTTTCCGTTCTGAACTGTATGAGACTGTGACTGTCGACGAACTGATGCATCCTCTCTCCGAGGGTGACTTGGTGCGCAGCAGCGACAGCCTAAGCGATGTGGTGGAGAAATTCCGTGTCAGCAATCGCTATAACCTCGTGGTTATCGACGACAGCGAACGCTACCTTGGATTCCTTTCCCGAGCCAATACCTTCAGCGCCTACCGCCGCTTCATCTCTGCTACCAGCGACGAGTAAAAGGCTTCAATGAATCGTTAGTTTCTAAAGCGTAGGTCTATCCAGGCCCATGTGAGGTGCGAGTCGTCGGTGCTGCGTTTCAGCTTGTCCATCGTCTCGTCCCCCGTCATATAGGAGAAACCTGCCGAAAGGCTCACCTCCTTGCTGAGGTCATAGGAGGCGGAGAGTTCTATTTCGTGTCCCAAGGTAAGGTCCATGTTGTCGAGTTCGGTGGCAGTGGCCAGATAGTGGTACCCGAGATTGAAATCCAGCTTCTCTGTGGGGTGAAGGTCGACGGTGGCATAGAGATTGCGCAGACCCGGAGTGAAACCGTTGACGTAGGTGCTGACATAGAAGAAGTCCATGGCTCCGTAGAACTTATGGTGTGAGCCCCAGATGGGGTTGAATCCTTTGATAACCTTGTGCTGTGTCAGTCCAACGGTACCATTGGCGGGGACATTGAACATCTCGTCACCGCTGAGGTAGTCGTAGCCGGCGCTGATGTTGAGTAGATTGACAGGCTTCCAGGTGGCTTTCACTGCTGCCATCCATGCTTCGATGGGCAGTCCGTGTTCTTCGTGGCCTCCTTGCCGGTAGTAGGAACCCTCGAGGGTCAGCCAAGGTTTCTCGAATTTGGCATATCCGCCATAGAGCTGTTGGTATTCGTTGTGTTCGTCGACCCCTTTCTTTCCGGCCTGCATGCCCACATTCATGAAGAGCAGCGAGAGGGAGGCGGGAAAGTCCTGCGGCTCCAGATGGTACCACCCCGCCAGCATGGTCTTGTAGCATTGTGAGCCATTGTCAATGGTGTAGTAGCTGCCGCCAGTCTCCTCCACATCGTCGTCCTGGTTGTAGGTGGCGATGAGATGCAGCTTGTGGGCACCATGCTCGAAACCGGCGCGCAGAGCGTCGTGCGACTGCGCGGCCATCGCCCAGTCGTTCATGCCGATGATGCGTTCGTCGTCATACGACAGCGCCTGGCGTCCCACCTGCACAAATCCGCCCCACAGGGTGCTGAGCTTGCCCCATCCCTCGAAGATTTTCAGGCCGCCGTTCTGTCCCCAGATAGTGGTATGCTGCAGGGTGAGGTGCAGGTCCCACCGCACATTATCCGACTTGCCGGTATAGTCCGTGATGAGGCGTTCGCGGCTCACTAAGAAGTGCGGGTCGTAATTCAGGCTGTCCTTCAGGCCGCCTTTGCGTATCTCGGCGTGCCCAAGGATATCAACCTTGAATGTCACAGGCGACTGCGCCCGGGAAAATGAAAAGCAAAAAGTAAAGAGCGAAAGCAAAGCAAACGCCAAAGATATTTTTTTCATAATTTGTATAATTCTCAATTCTTAAATTTACCCGTTACCCATTACTGCGCCAGCCTTCTTTAACCGTTTGCTCCAGCCCCTGCCCACCGACTTTGCTTGCGTCGCAGGCCGTGTCTCCTATGGAGCCAGGCAGAGCCGTTACCCTTTAACCATTACCTGTTACCGCGTCAGCCTTCTTTAACCGTTCTGCCTGCTCCGCAGGCCTTGAGCACCGCTGAAATAAATCAAATCCAGCGAAAAACCGTTACCCTTTAACCGTTACCCGTTAACCGTTACCCATTACCCTTCTCCTCCCCATAAATGTCCAGTGCCACAATGACGGCCGTGAAGGCCCAGAAGGGGACGGAGAGTTTGTCGGTGTCGAGGAAGTTGTTGAAGAAACCGTGGATGTAGTAGGTGAGGAGTGACAGCGTGAAAGCCAGTGCCAGACGGGCGGTATGGGGGTCTCGTGCGGTGCGGTAGACGCGCACGCCGGTGGCGAAGGTGGTGAGGAACAGCAGTGAAATCAGCGCCACTCCCGGCACCCCCTGTTCGGTCAGTGGCCCGATATATTCACTATGGGCATTGCCTAAGTCGCCGGCATTGGTGCTGATGGTAGAGAGTTGATAGCTACGTTGGTAGCTGGCATAAAGGAACTGGTAGGTTCCAGGTCCGCAACCCAGCACAGGGTTCTCCTCCCACATGCGGAAGGCGGAGGCCCAGCGGTTCAGGCGCTCGAGGTTCGAGGCGTCGGTCGAGATATTCGAGATGCTCTTCACCTGGTCGGCCAGCGTGTAGCTCGAGTCCTGATGGTTCTTGCCGAGGTTGTAGAGAATGTCGCTCTGGTAGACGAAGAATCCGCCCACGCCGAGTCCGAAAAGCAGCACCATCCATTTCACCTTCATGCCCATGCGTATCAGCACATAGACTCCGATGACGCCCACCACGCTGATCCATGCCGCACGGCAGTAGCTGAAGAACAGCCCGATGCAGAGTCCGGCGAAGAGCAGCAACGACAGCACCCTCCGCCAGCCTTTCATGCTGTGCGAGAAGATGAAGTAGAAAGCTGCCGGCAGCATCAGCGCGATGACGCATCCGTAGGCCGTATGGTCGTTATAGAAGGGTTTCATCACGCGGTGCAGCGTCTGCAGGTCGCTGAAGTTGCCCAAAGTCTTCGTGGTGGCGATGAGGATGACGATTCCCAGGCCGATGGCATAGGCCCAGAAGAACTGGCGTATGCGCCGCTGGTCCTTGAAAATCTGTGCGGCAGCGAAGAAGAACGGCACCACGAACCACACCCTCGCCAGCGTGTATTTGATTGACACCCATGGCAATTCCGAGGTGATGGAGGTGATGGTCATCCACAGCAGCGAGGCCATCACCAGCAGGCTCACCGGATGACGCAGCAGACGGGTGTCGTAGTTGTGTGCCACCAGCACACGGAAAAGGAAGATGGCCGTGAAGAGTATCATCATCGGCTCCACAGGCATCGAAAGCTCCATGCCCGGCATCAGCGCCATATTCACCGCAAAGGGTGTCAGCAGCGCCATGCAGAGCAGGCCGGTCTCGAAGCGTGTCACGAAGAGCCACACCGCCAACAGCGCCAACGGTGCCAGTGCTATCGTGGCGTCGCCCTTGTACCATAAGGCGTAGGCTTCACCCACGATGAACGCCACCGTAACGGCTAAAGCAATTAGCAGACCCCGGTTCTTCTTGAGCCAGTCTTTCATTGTTGTTTTTTAAGGTTTTCCTAGGATGTCCTAGGCTTTCCTAGGATGTCCTATTCTTCTTTTTTGTTTGGGCAGAAAACCAGCAGGGCGAAGATGGCCACCACCACAGCCCCGAGGCTGCCGCCGAGGATGATGAGCAAGCGTTTGGGATAGGCCTTTTTGTCGGCGGGAGTGGCTTGGTCGACGCTGTATTTATAGCTCACTTCCAGATTCTTGTCCACACGGGTCTGTGTGGCACGGGTCTGCAGGTCGGCCAGCTGTGAGCATTTCTCGGCGATGAGCTTGTCGCGCCAGTCGGCTTTCGGCAACTGTGCCAGCGAGTCGATTTCGCGCTCCATCGACGCACACACGCCGTCCATCACCTCGGCTGCCGACAGGGCGCGGTCGTGGTGAATCTCGTGGCACAGCGTGTCGTACATGGCGGCGATATAGTTGGCGATGTCGGCGGCCCACAGCGGGTCTTGGTCCAGCACGCCAATCTCCACGCCCAGGAACTCCGTGCGCTTCACCGTGATATTGCTGCGGTACTGCTCGTCGAGTTTGAAGAGCTTATGCTCGTCGTCGGCAGGGATGCCGTAGTGCTCCATCAGGTTGAAGTGGTCGCACACCGCCTGCTCCATACGCTTCGAACTGAGAATCTGGATGGCGTACTCGCAGTCGCGCTCGATACCGTAGTCCATGAAATCCAGGCTGTAGTGGTAGTCCATGATGGCCTTCGAGAGACGGTTCGAGTTGGTGGGGAAAATCACCGCACTCGATTTGTAGAGGGGTTTTATCAGATAGGCGGCAATGCCCGAGCCGATGGCACCCAACACAAACACTATCAGCAGCACCTTCCACCAGCGGCGGAAAAAGCGGCGCGTAGCCTCGTGGTCATAATTGTTGCCGAATCCTTTGCTTTCTTCTTGCATCTGTTTAATATTGTTTATAATTTATAAAGTAATCACCTCAACCCATCCCCGTTATCGCGTCACCCTCTTTACCCGTTCTGCCTGCTCCGCAGGCCATGAGCACCGCTGAAATAAATCAAATCCAGCGAAAAACCTTTAACCGTTACCTGTTACTGCGCCAGCCTCTTTAACCGTTCTGCCTGCTCCGCAGGCCTTGAGCACCGCTGAAATAAATCAAATCCAGCGAAAAACCGTTAACCTTTAACCGTTATAATGACCATAACGAGGCCTGCGGGATTATATTGTCTGTGCTTCCGTTTTTTTATGAGGGACCTCGGGCGGCGTCTCGGGGAATTGCCGTTTCGGGAGAAGAAAAGTCTGTGCCGCTCTGCGTCAACGATTCTGCCACTTGTGGCTGTCCGTCAGTGACTTCCGGCAGCCCGGGCTCCGGCTCCTCGCGGTAGGCTTCCACCATCTCCTCCACCGTGCCGCCGCCGATGTAGACAGTCTCCGAGGTGCGGTCGGCAGTGTCCTGCACGAAGCCGTAGAGATGCACCTCCAGGCCCTCCCAGTGCACCGGCAGCAACACCGTGATGCGCCGCATCCGGCGGTAGACGGGCAGCGTCAGCACCGCCTCGCAGCGCTCCGCGCAGACGGCCGCCACATACACCTTGTCGCTGCTGTTGCAGTTCCGGTGCTCCGGATTCTTCTCGAAATCAATCACCAGCTCGTCGCTCGTCTCCCCTCGTTCCACGTGGGTGAACGCCACCGGAGCCAAAGGCCCCTCGCTCAGGCGCAGGTGTTCATAATCTACCTCCAACGCCTCGCCGTCCCACTTCAGGCATCCCTTGTTGATATGGTAGAAGTAGTTGTATTCCGTCATCTGCGCCGCCAGCGCCGGTTTCTTCAGCCCCAGGAGCAGGATGTCCCGCAGCCTTGCGGCGAAAGACATCGTGGAACCGAGACGGTTACGCTGCTCGAGTTGCAACTCCGATTCCGCGTCATGGAAATTCCTCGCCACCGCCCGGGTGACCCATTTCCCTTTCCACTGATAGCCAACGACATTGCCTATTTTTCCCTGATAGGGACCATCGATACCGCCAATCTGTTTAGCCATAATTTTAATTCTTTTTTTGTTATAACGATATTAAATTCTATTTATTGTCTACTCAAGTAAAAATTATTAAGAAGAGGATAAGAACAGAAGTAGAAGAGGATAAGAAGAGGATGCTTTCTATCAATGGTTTAGAAACCAGACGGAATGGAGGTTTTCCCGCTTTTTTTACAAAAAAAAACGGGCTTTACAGCGTTTCTGTGGAGCCCGATAGTAAAAAAAACAAATTACATGGATTCCAGTATATCCATGAATTCCTGTCGCGTCATTCCGAGGTCTCGGATAATGTTTTTTCATGCCCCCCGGTCGTTCTTAGTGGCTGCAACCCTAACCGTAGCATAATGTCACGGAATTCCTTTAACGTGATGTTAGACAGTTTCTTCATGCCATTGCCTTGATACGCATCGGGGACGAGATTTTTTCATAGTTGGTATGCCCGCCGAGCAGTTTTGACACCTCGGGTTTACGTACAAGTTTGCTGAAAGGAGGTGGGGTCAACTTTCTCTCAGACACTTTCCATCCATGGTCTTTGAGGTCGTCCCAAAGTGTGCCCATTTCAAGGCAAGTTTCTACATATATCTGGAAACGCTCGTAGAAATTTTTGACAGCGTCGGTGTAGTCTTTTCCTGATGTGCTTATATCCAATGAAGGACAATAGGCTATGAGATTGTCGTTTTCTCGAAAGACATAATACTCTATAGAGAAACGATATTCCTCAGTATTATTGTTAGTATGTGCCATGTTTCTTTTGTATTTTTTGCCATTGAAAGATGTTGCAAAAATACGAATTTTTTTTGATTCAGCAAAAAAAACATAATTGCCCACTTTGACGTGCCTTTACATCAGTATGTCATCTACTGGCACACCATCCGCGAGGTAAAGGCACATCGGCTGCACACCCCGGCAGAAGAAATAGTGGTACCTCCGGTAGTCAATGTTGAACACCCCGCGGCGGCCGAATTCCGGCTCGGCCGTCAGCATCCGCCGTAGGGGGGGAGGGAGCGTTACTGGACGAGGAGTTTCTTGGTGGTGGGGCCGGCGGGGGTGGAGATGCGGAGGAGGTAGGTGCCGCGGGGCCAGGAGGAGACGTCGAGGTCGGCTTTGAGGCCCGAGGCG
>ONBK01000008.1 GCA_900316055.1 uncultured Bacteroidales bacterium | reverse complement strand
CGGCCGATGAGCGGGTGGTTGATGTTGACCACGAGGTTGTAGCTCTCCGGCAGTTCGCCGTAGAAGCCCATGCCACCGCCCGAGGTCTGCGCCATCTCGCGGTAGCGGCGCATGAACTCGCTCTGCGTCACCTGCATGGGGGCGTCGCTCTCTTCGAGGCTCTCGAGCTGGACTGTGAACTTCTGCTTGTCAATCTCGCCCTCGATGATGGGCTGCAACTTCTCCTTCTCCTCCTTGCTGAGTTTCTCAGGGATATTGTCGTCGTGGGGGATGAGTTTCTCCACCGTGTCGCTGTCCACGCGAACAAAGCGGCTCTTCTCTATCTTCTGCTCGAGAAGATTGATGAAGTGGCTCTCGAGGGGCGAATCCATCAGCAACACATCGTAGCCCTTTTCTTTGGCCTTCTCGATATAGGCGTGCTCCTCTTCGGCGTTGCTGGCGTAGAGATAGCAGACGGTCTTGTCCTTGTCCGTTTGAAGGGCTTTGATTTTCTCACGATAGCTGTCGAGGGTATAGTAACTGCCGTCCACACCCTTGAGCAAGTAGAACTTCATGGCGCGCTCGCAGAATTTTTCGTCAGTGAGCATGCCGTACTGGACAAATATTTTAATATCATCCCACTTCTCTTCCAACGCACTCTTCTCTTCTCCCTCTTTCTTTTTCGACATCTCTTCCAGTTTGTCGGCCACTTTCTTGCTGATATGCTGGGAAATCTTCTTCACGTTGCTGTCGCTCTGCAGGTAGCTGCGGCTGACGTTCAGCGGGATATCGGGGCTGTCGAGCACACCGTGCAGCAGCATCAGGTAGTCGGGCACCACGCCTTCCACCTGGTCGGTAACAAAGACCTGGTTGCAGTAGAGCTGAATCTTGTTGCGGTTGGGGTCGATAGTCTTGCGCACCTTCGGGAAGTAGAGGATGCCCGTCAGGTTGAAGGGGTAGTCGACGTTGAGGTGAATCTGGAACAGCGGTTCCTCGAAGTTCATGGGGAACAGCTCGTGGTAGAACTTCTTGTAATCCTCGTCGGTGAGGCTCGAGGGACTCTTCTTCCATGCAGGATCGGGGTCATTGATGATGCGGGGCTGTTTCTTTTCCACGCGTTTGGGCTTGCCATCTTTGTCGCACTCGGTCTCGCTGTCGACCCAGACGGTCTCCTCGCCGAAGCGGATGGCTACTGGCATGAAGCGGCAGTACTTCTTCAGTAGCTGCAGGATGGTTCCCTCTTCAAGGAACTCCTTGCAATCGTCAGCGATATGCAGCACGATATCGGTGCCGCGATCGGCCTTCTTATCTTCCTCCATGCTGAACTCTGGATTGCCTTCACAGCTCCAGTGCTGTGCCGGCTCTTCCTTCCATGATTTGGTAAAGATTTCCACCTTGTCGCTGACCATGAAGGCGCTGTAGAAGCCCAAGCCAAAATGTCCTATCAGCGGTTCGTGACTGTCCTTGTACTTCTCCATGAAGTCGGTGACGCCGCTGAAGGCTATCTGGTTGATGTACTTCTCCACCTCGTCGGCCGTCATGCCGATGCCGCGGTCGCTGACGGTGAGGGTCTTCTTCTTCGAGTCGATCTTCACGTCGATGGTGAGGTCGCCCAACTCGCCCTTGAAGTCGCCGCGGGTGCTTAATGTCTTGAGTTTCTGCGTGGCATCGACGGCGTTGCTGATGAGCTCGCGCAGGAAAATCTCGTGGTCCGAATAGAGGAACTTTTTAATTACCGGGAAGATGTTCTCGGTCTGTACGTTAAGTTTGCCTTGCATATCCTATTATTGTTTGATTGCTTGATTGTTTTATTGTGCAAGTGCTTATGGAGGCCACATTAGCCATTCAAACAATTACACATTCAAGCAATCAAGCAATCAACTACTGTGCCACAAGTACCCGACTGCCATTTTGTCAGTCCCAACCCCCTGCCAACCCCCTATCAACACCCTACCAACTCCTACCGCGGTAGGAGTTGGTTAGGAGTTGGTAAGGAGAAGGTATTGATTTCGTGGCTTGTAGATTTCATCCTGTCTGGAGGCATTTTTCATGCAAAGAGGTGACATTTTTTGAAAAAAATGTTAAAAAAAATACCCCCCTTGTAGAGATTTGGGGGTATCACCTACACCCTGACAAAACAATAACCCAATCTCTCCATTAAACCCATCGCCCCACTGGGTTCTTCCAACCCAATGGGATATTCCCAAGGGTGCCAGTTCCAACTCTGGCACCCTTTCCTTTCCCCCTCTCAGATAGGAAAGTCCACTCTGCCATCTTGTCAGTCGCTCGAACAATCATACATTCAGCCGAACACCTGCCAGCAGCGTTAACCCCGGCTGGGGAACGCCACCGTGGTCTCGCCAGGCGGTATTGAGGAGGTTGTGCCCCTCAAGATAGAAGGTGGTGTGGCTGAGGGTGTACGATACACGAGCATCGGCCAACAGCACACCTCCGTAGGGCTCCGTCTTTCCGTCGGCAAGCACGTAATGGCCCTCGCGGAAGCGATAGGCAGAGGTGAGGCTAATGGTGAAGGGGGCGAGGCCCAGGGTTAGTGTGGAGTGTAGCTGGTGCCTCAAATAGTCGAGGGCCGATCCGGAAATCCACTCGCCCGCATCTTGGACGATATGGCAGAAAGAATAGTTGAGCTGAATGTCAAGGATGGAGATGCGGAAGTCCGTCTGAAGGTCGAGCCCGAAGGCATCGACAGCGGTGTGGTTCATCGAGTACCACATCTCGACCGAGGGTTGCCGCACCCAGTCGATGATGTCCTGCCCGGCACGATAGTAGGTGGAGAATTGAAAGTGGAATGGGGCAAGGTGTTGTTCCACCTTCAGCTCGATATTTGTGCTGCTCTCGGGGGCGAGGTGGAAGTTGGCGATTTGGTTGGCTCCCTGGTAATAAAGGTCGGTAAAAGAGGGTAGACGGTAGGTCCTGGCAATCTGAAAATTGAGAAAAGAGTAGTGCAAATCTGCCGACAGCGCGAAGTCTGTGCCGAAATGGGTGTTGTAGAGCACCTGGGCGACGCCCTCGGCGCTGAATTTCCTGTAAGAAAAGCCATATCCGCCAAAGAGGGTTGCCGAGGTCCGGTTGGCAGAATGGGTGTAGGGGTGGGGTAGCGTGCTGTCGGCTGTGCCGAGGACATTGCTCCAGATACCCTCGCGACGCACCTCGGCACCGGCCATCAGCTTGCCGAAGCCCAGCGGCTTCACCATGCGCACCCGTGCTCCGGCGAGAGAGGAGAGGTGGTGGTTATGCCCGCTGTACCATGAGGGTACGCTGTCGACATAGCCGTTGCGGAACAGCTCGAAACGGTCGCCGTGCAGTCTCCCGTAGGCGGCAACTTGAAAGTGGTACGATGAGAGCTTGAAAGAGCCCGAAGCCGAGGCGGTGAGGGTGCGTGTGGCCTCGTACTGGTCGGGATAGGTGGTGGAGTAGAACCCTGCGCTGCCAAAGTCTTTCATCTGGCCGCCGAGTTGCAGATGCCAATCGCTGCGGTCGTTGTGACGCATGGCCTGCAGGAAGAGGCTACCATGCTGGTAGTCGCTGTTCTCGCGGTAGCCGTCGCTTCGGTGATAGGCCGCCGCCCCCGTCAGCGTCCAGTGGCCGAGGGCTTTTGTGCCTAGCAACGAGGCATTGGCGCTACCATAGCTACCGCCACTGATGTCGGCCAGCAGTCGGTCGCGGTACTGCTCGCAGACAATGATATTCACCGCGCCGCAGAAGGCCACGATGCCGCGTGCCATACATTGTGCGGGTGTCAGCAGCTCGACGCGCTCCACCATCGTAATGTCGATGGGAATGTCGAGGCTATGGTGCCCCGTCTGGGCATCGGTGAGGTTGATGCCACCCAGCAGGATGAGCATCTGGTCGAAGGTGCCACCGCGCATCGAGAGGTCCCCCTGCACGTCGCCCCCACCGCGAACACGGAGGTCCACCCCGGGCAGTTGCGCCACGAGGTCGCCAATGGAATGAATGGTGGATTGTTGGAAATCATCTGCGGTGAGAACCGCCGCAGGCTCTGCCTCGAAAGCGAGGCTGTCGGTGCCGAGGGTGATGGTGACCTCCGGCAGGGTGCGTGTCTCGCGGTCGTCGTCGCTCTGTGCCATGAGGTTGCCCTGCGAGAGGGTGATGGCCAGCGCCAAGGTGGCGGCACCTTTGGCAAGGCTGCTGTCGGCCACGCGAGCTGCCAGCCGTCCGATGGTCACCTCGCGGTGCATCGAGCTGTAGGCCGCCCACTTGGCACGGCAGAAGCGCCGGAACCGGAACGCGCACATGGGTTTGTAGATGTGTCTGTTCATCGATTGTTTTTTTTTGTTAAACTCTGTACAGGAAATGACAACAATCATGCCACAACCGCCCTTCTGCCAAAATGGCAGTCGCAGAAAATGCAAAACGCTGGATAATTTAAAACATGATGCAAAGATACAAATATTTTTCATAATCCAAGAAATTATAATATTTTATGGGATTATAATCCATAAAATTATATGAATTTTTTGGATTACAATAGATCCTTATTATGACACCCTCCGCGTTTCGTGTCGCAAGTTCATTGCTTTGGGTCCAAACATTTAATTCGTAGTTCCATTGAGACAGATATTGCATATATAATTGTGATGGTTGTGTCTATAATTAACTACAGGATAGTTTTTTGTGTTTTTAATTTGGAATATTTAATATTTTTTTGTAACTTTGCACATGATTTTTGAAACCATAACGTATGAGATTCGAAGAAAAAACAATTTTTTAACATTTTAGTCGAAAAAATTTCTTATATTTGCGGCAAATAACAACACTATAATATGAATATTTCTAAATCACGCTACACTGCCTATTGTCAGTGTCCGAAGAACCTGTGGCTTGGGGTCTACCATCCGGAGGTTGCTGCGGAGGTAGACCCTGCGGCACAGGCGCGTTTTGAAAAAGGCACCGAGGTGGGGGAACTGGCCAAACGTCTGTTCCCTAACACCGTTGACGTTACCACGCACAAAGCTGATGGCTCACTCGACCTTGCCGCCATGATTGAGAAAACACGCCATTTGATGGCCGATGGGACGCCAGTGATAGCCGAAGCGGCCTTCTCTCATGATGGCTGCTACTGCGCCGTCGACCTGTTGCGCCGCGAGGGCAACGGCTGGGCCATCTACGAGGTGAAGAGCACCGGCACCAAGGACGATAACGGGAACCAAGAGAAACTGGACAAATACCTGCCCGACATCGCCTATCAAACATGGGTCCTGCGACAATGCGGCGTCAACGTGACGGGCATCAACCTCGTGTGTCTCAACAGCGACTATGTGCGTCATGGGGCTCTGGATATCCAGCAGTTGTTCGTCATCAACGACATGCGCGAGGCTGTGCAGGACGAGCTGGCGAAAGTGCCACTCTGTGTGCCTACGGCGCTGAAATTGCTGTCGCAGGAGGAAGAGCCCGATATGGATCTCTCCGACAACTGCAACAAGCCTTACCGTTGCGCCTTCCTCCAGCATTGTATGCAACAGCACGGCATCCCGACAGAGGAGCCTACGGTGTTTGACCTTTACGGCATGTGGTTCTCCAAGAAGGTGGAGAACTACCGCGCCGGACGCATCACGCTGGCCGACATGCGGGAACAAAAACTCACGCCCATCCAGCAGATGCAGATAGAATGCACCCTGGCGAACAAGGAGTATATCAACCGCGAGGGCATCCGTCGCTTCCTCGACGGGCTGACCTATCCGCTCTATTTCCTCGACTTCGAGACGATGCAGGATGCCGTGCCACAGTATGACGGCACGCATCCCTACCAGCAGGTGCCGTTCCAGTACTCCCTGCATATCAAGAAAAGTGCCGATGCTTCCTTCGAGCACCGCGAGTTTCTCGCCCCCAGCGACGGCAGCGACCCGCGTCGCGCGCTGGCCGAACAGCTGTGCAACGACATCCCCTGCGATGTCTGCTCGCTGGCATACAACATGGCTTTTGAGAGAATGGTCATCAAGTCCCTTGCCGGCTCCTACCCCGACTTGGCAGGGCACCTGATGAACATCCACGCCAATATGAAGGATTTGCTCGTGCCGTTCCGCGAGGGCAATTATTATGTGCCTGCTATGAACGGCTCGTTCAGTATAAAAAAGGTATTGCCCGCCCTCTTCCCCAGCGACCCCGAACTGGATTACCACAGTCTCGACGATCGTTGTCAGAACGGTGGCGACGCCATGACTATCTTCCCTCGCATCAAGGACATGTCGCCCAACGAAGCTGCCGCCAGCCGCGAAGCCCTTCTCCGCTACTGCGAACTCGACACCTGGGCGATGGTCAAAGTATGGGAGAAACTGAAAATGGAAACAATTATCACAAAATTAAAGAATAATCCAATTTTCAGCATGTCGCTGGGATCCAAAGAATTATTTCATAGTAATTTTTTAGAATATCTTTGGAATGTAAATCAAGAAGCATTAATAAATGTAATAAACGAAAACGTAAAAAAAGAATTTCATCTTCCCTATCCATTGAATCACAATCAAGAATATGAATTTGGAAGAGAAATAGAGAATTTTGACATTTGCATTTTTCACAAGGAAGAGGGAAAAAAAGTGTATGATCTTGTGATTGAGAACAAGGTTAAGAGTATTCCATACAAGGAGCAATTAGAGGAATATGTAAAAAAGGCAAAGGATTCCAAATGCTGCAGGTTTATCCTGTTGACACTTTCTGACGATTTTCCAGACAAAGATAATGTTAAGCCATGGGAAATAGTTGGATATAACGAGATCAAGGAGAGCATTTCGAAATATTACAAAAGTGAAAATGATAAACACTTACATTATATTAAAGATTATTGCGACTTCGTAGAACATCTGGTACAGCTGAAGGATATAATCCTCCCGAAAAACAACGAAGAGTCAACCTTGTTTGAGTCCAAATCAATCGAAGACCTTAAATCGGTAAGATTACATGACTTGTACATAAAACTTCGGTGTTCAATGTTCGCTCTAAATTTGAAGAATGAGTTAAAGAAAAATGGGATTCCCGCTGTAGTTATCGACAAATACTCAAATAGAAAGATAAAAGAAGAAGGGAAAAGGGTGGTCAATTTGAATATTGCTATAAACCAAGGCGTAGGGCAAATTGCAGCCTGGATTTGTGATGGAGAAGGACCTGGCAATGAAAAAAGTAATACCTATGAGATTGTAATTCAAGGCAATCAATATAGGCATGGCATTAACCAACTGGGCATTTTCAAAGATGATATCGTTAAAGGTGAAGAAAAATACAACCAACTTAATAAATGCTTTAAAAGATTAGGGGAAATCGATGATAAAGGGGCACTACAATTCCTTAATTTTTACGGCGCAACAGAGGTGCATCCCAATCGTGATATATTATATTACAAAGGTACCAAGATAGAGAAATCTGGTCCATTCTGTTGCTATGATAATCATTACATCTATAGATATAGAAAAATCGATGGTATGGCAATTAAAACTTTGATGAACAAGATGATCTCGGATATAAAAGAAATTTATAATAATCTACCTAATCTTTACTAAAACTAAAATTTTTAACACTTCTTTAACATTTAATTTGAAAATAATGCGTATATTCGCATTGTTGACAAATTAAATGTTATTGTTATGGTTATACATCAAGACAATATTGCATTCAGTGTACTGAATGACAATGAAGTAAAAGTCCTCCATCTTTATCCTCGCACGAGCGATGTGACCCGTCTCGTCATACCGCCGCATGTGCAAGGTTACCGCGTCTCCGTCATTGCGAAGAAAGCATTTTACGAGTGTACTAAGCTGCGACGCGTACAGCTGCCGTCATCGCTCCACAGCATCGAAGACGAAGCTTTCGGTTTGTGCGACAAACTTGAAGAGATCACCCTCCCCGACAGCATCACCCATATCGGTAAAGCTGCCTTCGAGGGTACGCTCGCTCTGAAGAAAGTCGTGCTGCCCCGCAACCTCTCCGTACTGCCCGAAGCGCTGTTCTACGACAGTGCCGTGAACGATGTGACGCTGCCCGACAACATAACCCAAATACCCACCGCCTGCTTCTACGACTGCCGCAACCTGCGCCGCATCGTGTTGCCCGTCAGCGTCAAACGAGTAGCATCCGACGCGTTCCACTACTGCGTGAACCTCGAAGAAGTCGTTGCTCCTACCGCCATCGACCACATTGAGATGTTCGACGGTGAGAAAAAATCCGAACTGAAGGTTAAGAATTACCAAGATTGAATTATATATAAATATGGAAAACTTGAAGCAATTTACCTTGATTGACGCCATCGAGCGTGTGGCTGCAAAAGCCAAAAAGTCGAAGTTGGACGACCAACTCTTCGTCGACTGCAAGGAAGAACTTGCATTCCTCGCCGAGAGCTATGGTATCACCACCCGGCAGGCGGTGTTCTTCACCGTCTTCCTTGACCGCAACTGCCGCTATGTGGATTACGACGACCTGGCCACCTACCTCGACATTTCTAACATACGCATCCTCAGCTATAGCGGAGACGTCGAGGCGTTGACCCGCCACCGGCTGCTGCGCTACCACCGCCGCGGAAAGGACGAGGACACCTTCATTGTGCCCGCTGCCGTCCTCCGCGCCCTGAAGCACAACGAGGCCTACCATATGCCGCCGAACACGGGGCTCGACTGCTGCGAGCTATTCGCCCGCCTGAAGGTGCTCTTCGACAACCTCGGCGACGAGACCATCACTCCCGACGAACTGGGCGAAGAGGTGAAAACCCTGCTGAAGCAGAACCCCCAGCTGACCTTTGCCAGAAAGGTGTGCGCGCTGAAGGTGCGTTCCATCGACCAACTGTTGATCGTCCTCTTCTGCCACCTATTGGTCAACGAGGACGACGACGACGTGCGCTTCAATCAGATAGAGCCTCTCTACGAGAACAAAGCAACCTTCATGCGGCTGCGGTCGGAAATGAGCAACGACGCCAATCCCTTAATGCACATGAAGCTGATAGAACACCTGTGTGCCGACGGTATCGCCGACAACAACCGCTTCCACCTCACCGAACATGCCAAGCGCGAGCTGTTGGGCGAGCTGAACATTAGCGTGGCTGCCGACACTGCTGCCGATGTGATGAAACCCGATAGCATCGGGGAGAAGGAACTCTTCTATTGCGACAAGGTAGACCGTCAGGTCGAGGAGTTGGCGTCGCTGCTCGATGCGAAGCGCTACAAGGAGGTGCACGAACGCATGCGACAGCGGGGCTTCCGACAGGCGTTCACCTGCCTCTTCCACGGGGGTCCGGGGACGGGAAAGACCGAGACGGTGTACCAGCTGGCGCGCCGCACAGGGCGTCAGGTGATGGTGGTCGACGTGCCGCAGATTAAGAGCAAATGGGTGGGGGAGAGCGAGAAGAACATTAAAGCCCTCTTCGACCGCTACCGTACGCTGGTGGCTAAGTTCAATGTCGCGCCCATCCTCCTCTTCAACGAAGCCGACGCCATCATAGGCATCCGCAAGCAGGGAGCGCAGAACGCCGTCGACAAGATGGAGAATACCATTCAAAACATCATCTTACAAGAGATGGAGAGTCTCGACGGCATCCTCATCGCCACCACCAACCTCACAGAAAACCTCGACAGCGCCTTCGAACGACGCTTTCTCTACAAGATACGCTTCGAGCAGCCCGACGCCGCGGTGCGTTCAAAAATATGGAAGACGATGATTCCCGAGTTGCCGACGGATATCGCCGATGCTCTTGCCGGAGAGTATGATTTCAGTGGTGGCCAGATAGAGAACATCGCCCGCAAGTATGCTGTCAAATGCATCCTGCACGGTGACTCCGCTGACACGCAGGATACCCTTGAGGAACTGTGTAGCAACGAGAGTATTAGCTCGCCTGCGACGAGAAGAATAGGTTTTGCCGCATAAATCAAAATTATTTCGTATCTTTGCACACGAATTCTGATGAAGAAACGCGTTTATTTCGATATGGACAATGTCATCGTCGACTTCCAGTCGGGGCTTGACAGGGTTGACGAGGCGACGAAGCAGGCCTACGGGTACAAACCGGACAATATTCCAGGCATTTTTGGGCTTATGGAGCCGATGCCTGGTGCCATCGAGGCGTTGCACCGTATTGCCGAGCACTACGACTGCTATATCCTCTCCACAGCCCCTTGGAAAAATCCGTCGTCGTGGGCCGACAAAGTGAGGTGGGTGACGGAACATCTCGACGACCTGTTCCATAAGCGGCTTATCATCAGCCACCATAAGGAGCTGTTGAACGGCGACTACCTTATCGACGATCGCCCCAATAACGGCGCCAGCGAATTCCGAGGCAAGTGGATTCAGTTCGGCTCCCCCGAGTTCCCTGACTGGGCGGCCATAGAAGACTACCTATGCAAACCTTATCACCCGAACGCTACTATGCAGCAATAAAGGTTTTGTTGGACACTCTGGAAGAAATAATTTCGTTGAAACGGGATTCTTTCCGCAGGTTCGGCGCTCAGGTAGAACTCTACAACGGTGTGAGGGAATGGTTTGAAATGATAAATGAGTATGGAAAAACCATTGGTCTTAATATCAAACACTATATCAACTCCTCCGGCTTAAAAGAGATGATAGAAGGCACTTCTATTGCCAAGGAGTTTGAGAACATCTACGCATGCTCGTTCTTATACGACATCGATGGTATCGCCTATTGGCCTGCTGTGGCGGTGGACTATACCACTAAGACCCAATTCCTCTTTAAGATCAATAAGGGTATCCGCGAGGTGAGCGACAATAAGAGAATAAACGAGTATGTTGCCAAAGAGGACCGCCCCATTCCTTTCGAGCGGATGATATACTTTGGCGACGGAGAGACTGACGTCCCCTCGATGAGTGTGGTGAAGTCGCAAGGTGGCCATGCCATAGCCGTCTATGGCGACCTAAAGAAAAAAGCCACCGCCCAAAAACTTATCAACGAGAACCGCGTGGATTTCATGTGCAAGGCCGACTACTCCGAGGGCGGGGATATCCACATCACCGTCATGAATATTCTTGACAAGATTCGGACAGATTACGATTCCTAGCAGTTCCAAGATTCGCACAAGCGAAAACAAAACTAAACAAAAAAGATATGATAAAAATTATTGCTTACTGTTTAACTTTCAGTCTTTTATTTTCTATTGGGGGTGCGTTGCGCAATTACCAATGCAAGAAATGCGGCACGTTGGTCAGGGCTGGCAGTACGCCGTCGTCGCTCAACTGTCCCGCCCGCGGCTCGCACAGTTGGCAGAACCTCGGCGAGGTGGGCGAGGAGAACTACTGCTGCAAGAAATGCGGTACCTGCATCGAGAACCGAAGAAACCCCAGCTCGTTGGGTTGTCCAGCCGGCAACTCGCACTCCTGGAATCACTTAGGTCGTGTAGGCGACATCACCTACCAATGCCGTAAATGCGGCATCGCCATCCGCAGCCAGCGCACACCCTCCTCGCTGGGTTGTCCGGCAGGCAGCTCACACAGCTGGACCAAGTTGGGTCGCTACAATTAATGATTGAAAGGACAAGCGAGCTGACAGATATCGCATCCCTGGGTGTAGCCTCGGGTGTCGATGTCGGGAGGTAGTTCGCGTTGGTGATGAGTGGTGTAGTAGGCGGTGCATCTCGTCACATTCAGCATGGGCGGACCCTCAGGGGCCAAGGCTTGGTTGGGGCAGGCGGCGACACAGCGGCCACAGCGAGAGCAAAAATCAGAATATTCGGAGTATTCAGAATATTCTGAGCACTCCTCAGTGGTTACTATTTCTCCAAGGTTGACCCAGGAGCCCCAGCGGGAAGTGATGAGAAGTGTGTGACGGCCTATCCATCCGAGGCCGGCGCGGGCGGCCCAGTGTTTGTCGCTGATGGGGACGGTGTCGCAACAGAGTTTGAAGGATTGCTTGATTGCCTGATTGCTTGATTGTGTGAGTGGGGAGAGGCGGTCGAGGAGGGCGTGGAGCATCTGCTTGATATCCTCATGGTATTCGCGGGTGCGGGCATAGGCGGCGGTGCCACCGATGCTGTCGGGAGGCGGATAAGCGCTAACGAGGCAGATGACGCTCTTGGCACCAGGGACGAGGAGTCGCGGATCCATGCGCTTGTCGGCGTTGCGTTCCATGTAGGCGAGGTCGCCATGCCATCCGCGACGGAGCCACTCGTGGAGCGGGTATTCGTCGTCGGTGAGTGCGTCGGCACGGGCGATGCCGCAGTCGTCGAAGCCCACGTCGAGAGCCAACTGTTTTATTTGGGAACTATCCAACATTTCCTGTCGCCCCTACGGGGCTCTAATACAGTTTGGAAACAGCTGCCGGGGGCTTTCACCCCCGGCTAAGTTCTGTCACCCCTGCGGGGTTTATTCTTCTGTTTGGTATTTGGCTTTCTTCGACCCGTCGTAAAGTTCGAAGTGGAGGAAGCGGCAGTCGAGGGAGCCGTTCTGCACGGGAATCTTCTTCGAGGGGTGGAGGCCGATGTGCTTCATGGCCTCGAAGTCGGAGGTGATGAGCCACACATCGCAGTCGGCGCCATACTTCTGCTTGAAGGTGTCGCCGAGTTTCTCATACATGGCGTTGAGATCCTCGACTTTGATGCGCTCGCCATAGGGCGGGTTGGTGACGATGAGCGTCTGGCCCTCGGGCGGTTCCTGGTCGGCGAAGTCGCCGATATGGAGAATCACATCCTTGTGAAGCTTGGTGTATTCGAGGTTTTTCTCACACTGTGCGATGACCTGTTCGTCGATGTCGTTGCCCCAAATCTCGCCCTCGAAATCGAAGGCACCGATCTTGCGATCCTCCTCATTCTTGACACTCTTCCACTCGCCGAGGTTGAACTCTTTCCAGCGCATGAATCCGAAGCGGTTGCGGTAGTACTGAGCGGGGATATTGTTGGCCATCATGGCGGCCTCGATAAGCATGGTGCCGGAGCCGCACATGGGGTCATAAAAGTTCGTGATTGCTTGATCGTTTGATTGTTTGACTGCTTGATCCCAGCCAGCGAGTTTGAGAAGGCCGGCAGCGAGGACTTCGTTGATGGGAGCCACGCCGACACCCTGACGGTAGCCACGTTTGTGGAGCGAGTCGCCAGAGGCGTTCATCAGCAGGGTGACGTGGTTGTCGCGAATATGGAGGTTGAACTTATAGTCGGGCTGTTCGGTGTCGATATTAGGACGCTTGCCGAAGTTGCGGCGGAAGCGGTCGACGATGGCATCCTTGGTCTTCAGCGCGGCATAGTAGCTGTGGGTGAAGACCTCGCCGGAAGTGGTGGAGTCGATCATGAAGGTGCCATCGACATCGAGGATTTTCTCCCAGCGGATTTTGTATACCTGATCGTAAAGCTCTTGGTCGTCGTTGGCATCGAATTCGGCGAAGGGTTTCAGTATAGCCAGGGCTGTACGACAGCAGTAATTGGCGCGGTAGAGGAGGCGCATGTCGCCCTCGAATTCGACGGCGCGTGCACCAACGGTGACATTCTCGGCACCCAGGGCGCGGAGCTCGTCGGCGAGCACCTCTTCGAGGTTGACCATGGTTTTGGCCACCATCTTAAATTTTTCTCTTGTGGTGCCTTCGTTCGGCACCACTTTTCCGTGGTTTTTCTGTATGATCATTGTTAAAAATTTGAATTCTGCCTTTCAGTTCGCGCTTTGACTTGCGGCTCTTGCCGCGCAAAGTGCCATTATAGATGCTGATATTCAGCTCGTAGCCCACCAGCAGCACGATGCAGCTGAAGTAGATCCAAATCATGAGGAGCAACAGCGTTCCGATGGAGCCGTAGAGCAGGTTGTAGCGGCTGAAGTTGTCGATATAGACGCTGAATCCCCAGGTGAGGAGGAAGAACATGCCGGTGGCGAGGATGGCGCCTGGCGAGAAGAAGCTGATGCGTTGTTTCTTGACGGGGGCCCAATAGTAGATGAGCGAGAAGGCCACCAGAGTGGCCATCGTGAGTAGCAGCCAGCGGCCGGTGTGGAAAAGGATGGAGCCGAAGGTGGACAAGGGAATGATGTCGTGGACGAGGAAGTACCACATCACATATTTGTGTCCGATGAGCAGCATAAGCACCAGCACAAGGAGGATATAGAGGACGAACACCAGCGCGATGCAGATGAGAAAACGCTGCAGGAAAGGTCGTTTCTCGATGCTGTGATTGGCGAAATTGAGCGAGATGATAAATCCGTTCATGCCGTTGGCCGCCATAATAATAGAACCGATGAAGCCTATGGAGAGGAGGGTGGAGTGCTTACGACCCATCACATCGTTGATGGTGTTGCTGATGGGGGTGAATATTTTTTCGGGGATGATGTCGGCAAGGCCTGTCAGGAGTTCGTTCTGAATGCCGTCGAAAGGAAGGAAGGCGATGAGGGAGAAAATGAAAATCATCAACGGTGGGATGGCCGCGATGAAGGAGTAGGCCAACCCTTTGGCTCGTTGGGTGAGAGAGGCATTGAAGGAACTGGTAACGAAGTAGCTGAGCACATGGTAGATGGGCACACCTTTATGGCCAGGAAGGGCGACGTTGTAGAGTTTGTAAAGCACCTCGCGCACCCACCGTTTATACAAGAGCTTGCGCCCTCTTTTGCGGGCCCAAACTCTTGCAGCACGTATCCAGACCTTGGGGTTCCTCATTTTTTCACCAATGAAAGGTCGAGACTTTTGATGTGATGAGTCAGTGCGCCGACGGAGATGAAGTCGACACCCGTCTCAGCGTACTCGCGGAGGGTCTTCTCGGTGATGCCACCGGAGGCTTCCGTCTCATATTTCCCTTCGATGCGTTTCACTGCCTCGCGGAGGGTGATGGTGTCGAAATTGTCGAGCATGATACGGTCGACGCCACCGTGGTTGAGGACGCGCTGCAACTCGTCGAGGTTACGCACCTCGATCTCGATGCGGAGGTCTTTCCCCTTAGCTTTCAGGTAGTCGCGGGTACGGTCGATGGCCGCCTCAATGCCGCCTGCGAAGTCGATATGGTTGTCCTTGAGCATCACCATATCGTAGAGGCCGATGCGGTGGTTGGTGCCGCCGCCGCAAGCGACGGCGTACTTCTCGAGGAGTCGCATATTGGGGGTCGTCTTGCGGGTGTCGAGCAGTTTGGTGTTCAGTCCTTTGAGCATGGAGACCATGCGGTGAGTCTCGGTGGCGATGCCCGAGAGGCGTTGCATAAAATTGAGGGCGGTGCGTTCGGCGGTGAGGATGGAGCCCGAGGGACCCTCGATGGTCATCACTATCTCGCCTTTGAAGATAGCATCCCCATCATGTTTCAGAAGATTAACAATCAGATTATTATCCACTATCTTAAACACTCGTTCGCCCACTTCGGCGCCACAGAGGATGCCATCCTGTTTGGCCACCATTTTGGCCGTTCCTTGTGCGGTGGGAGGGATGCAGGCAAGGGTGGAGTGGTCGCCATCGCCGATATCCTCGCGGAGTGCCATTTTGATTAGTTCGTCAAGGTTGTCAATATTCATCATAATAATCTGATTTAATGTCATGTATCGTTTCTTTTCAAGAAACAATGCACCTATTTTCAAACATGCAAAGATACACTTTTTTTTTATAATTTTGTTATCTTTTAAAAAATATGCGTATATTTGCGTTTTTAAAATATGACAAATAATAACGACAACTGACTGAAAGTGAAAAGTGAAAAGTGAAAAGTGAAAAGTCAGGAATTGAAAAATGTAGTATGCAGATAGCAATCTCGGGAAATATAGGCGCAGGGAAGACGGAGCTGACGAAGCTGTTGTCGAAGCATTACGGATATCGCGCGGTGTACGGTCCTTCGGAGGAGAATCCTTACCTGAACAGCTTTTATGAGGACATGCGCCGCTGGTCGTTCAACATGATGGTGCATTCGCTGTATGCGGGAGTGAAGGAATTAAGCGAGTTGGCCAAGAGCGGCGAGAGTTTCATCCGCGACCGTTCGTTGCTCGACGATGCCTATGTTTTCGCCCCGAACCTGCAGAGCATGGGTCTGATGACCACCCGCGACCTGACAACCTACACGAAATTGGCGGAGGCAATGATGTCTCTGCTACCCAAGCCCGACCTGGTGGTGTATGTGCGCGGCGATGTGCCGACATTGGTGAGGCATATCCAGAAACGCGGCAGGGAGTACGAGCGGGGCATCCGACTGGACTATCTGACGAACCTGAATGCACGCTACGAGAACTGGGCCTCGTCGTTTGAGGGAAAGATGGTGGTAGTGGACACCGACGAGTGCGACTTTGTGGAGAACAAAGAAGATTTGGGATTAATCATCAACCGGATAGATGCCGAAGTGGGCGGGTTGTTTAATTAAGGGTTATTGGTTAAAGAAATCGAATGAAGATATTGGCTGTTATACCTGCACGTTACGCATCGACGCGATTCCCCGGCAAGCCGCTAGCTCTGCTGGGGGGGAAGCCCATCATCGACTACGCCTACAGCGTGGCCTCGAATGCGGGATGTGTGGAGAAAGCAGTGGTAGCCACCGACGACGAGCGCATCTTCTCTCACATGAAGGAGACCTTTGGAGAGGAGAGCGTGATGATGACCTCGACGGAGCACAGAAGCGGCACCGACCGTTGCGGCGAAGTGCTGCGCACCCTCGAACAGAAGGGTGAACGCTATGATGTGGTGATCAACCTGCAAGGCGACGAGCCTTTCGTGCAGGCCTCGCAGTTGGAGAGCCTCGCCTCCTGCTTTGAAAAACCAGAGACAGCCATCGCCACCTTGAAGACCCACATCACGAGCAGCGAAGAGTTGTCATCGCCCAACAACGTGAAAGTGGTGTGTGCATCCAACGGTCAAGCGCTCTACTTCAGCCGGCAGGCTATCCCCTACCGCCGTGGAGAGGAATTTGAGCACTGGCTTGAAGAGGGTGAGTATTTCAAACATGTAGGCATCTACGCTTTCCGCAGCGAAGTGCTGAAAGAAGTGTGCCAATTGCCCCAGAGCACGCTGGAATGCAGTGAGAAACTGGAGCAGTTGCGTTGGTTGGAGGCGGGATATACCATTGCCGTAAGAGAGACCCCCTGCGCCAATATCGGCATCGACACCCCCGCCGACCTTGATGCTGCAGAAAATGAACTGAAAAGAATAAAACAAGTCCTATGAATATAACTGATTTAATTGTTGAGTTGTTGAAAGAGGGACAGCGCGTGGAGCTGCCCGGCATCGGAACGTTAGACAGCGAGGTGCAAGCCCCGCGGCACGATCCACAGTCGCAGATTTACTATCCTTCTACAAGAAACATCTTCCTGAAGAAGGATTGCTCCGGAGACAACGCCATCGTGCGCGAGATAGCAGCACGTGAATGTGTGAACGAGGAAATTGCCGAGCAGATGTGGCACAACTATGTGGACGCGCTGACCGACAAAATTGCGCGCAGCGGCGAGCACCGTTTCGGTGACCTCGGCGTGCTGACGAAAGTAGGTGAAGACTGCAGTTTCAAGATGGCTGAAGGATTGGTGATTGAGGCCGGCAACAGCAGCGAGAAACCCTTAGAGGGAGTGAAGACCTATGCTCACGACGACAACGAGGATCCTTTTGCCCAGTTTGAGGAGGCTGCCCCGGTAGCACCGGCAGCGCCAGAGATTCCTGCAGCACCGGAGACACCAAAGACTCCAGAACCTGAACCCGAGCCGGAGCCCATACCAGAACCCGTACCTGAGCCCGAGCCAGAGCCTGAGCCGGAACCCGAACCTGAGCCGGAACCCGAACCTGAGCCTGAGCCCGAACCTGAGCCTGAGCCTGAACCGATGTCCGAACCGGTGCCTATGCCTGAACCCGAACCCGAGTTACAGGATACGCTGAAACAACTCGACGAACTTCCCAAGTCGAAGGCCGCTTTGAAAGCTGAGGCCAAAGCCAAGAAAGAACGTGCAGAAGCTTCCGCCAAAGAGGAGAAAAAGAATGCGAAGGCTGCCGCCAAGGAAGAGAAACATGCCCGAAAAGAGCAGAAAAAACAGGAGAAGAAGGAGAAGAAAGAAAAGAAGAAAAAACGCAGATGGCTCATTTGGCTGTTGCTGCTACTCCTGCTGGCACTTGCCGGAGGCGGCTACTATTACTACACCCATTATATGACCTCCGATGCCACAGAGACTCCTGAGGTTACGGTGGGGGGCAAGCATTTAGATGTCCCCGCAGAGAACGACTTGACTTACAACTGTGACCACCTCGTCTACAGCAACGCCGAGATGATGAGCAACAGCAATCGGGTTTGTGTGGCCATGGACGGTTACATCAGCGATTTCCTCGCCACTCGCAACTATCGCGGCGGCAAAGCTGCCATGATGGACCGTGTGCGCCAGTATGCCGACCACAGGATGAACGACCTGATGGGCAACCGTTTCGCTGTGCAGTGCATGATTCCATACAGCGACTATATTTCCAACCACTGCGAACCTTGGATGAGATACAGTTATGCCAACAAGGTGCGTGGCACCGTACAGAGCGAGTTGATGAACCTCAACCTGCTTGACGAACTGCTCGACCAACTGGTAGACGACCTCGGTATGCAGCAGGGAGAAAAGGAGCACACGGCCACCGAAGTGCAGCAGGTGAAGCAGCAGGAACGTGAGGCTGTGAAGAAAAAACCCGTCCAAGACGACTTCGTTGAAGTCTCTGCATACATGACCAAAGAGAGCAAGCAGGGCTTTGACATCATTGCAGGTTTCTATATCAACAAAAGTACTGCCAACAAGATGGCCTCCCGTCTGCATGCCCAAGGCTGTGATGCTTATATCATTGAAAAGAACGACGGCTATTACGTGAGCATGGGTAGCGCTCCGACGCGCACCAAAGCGGAAGCTCTGTTCAATCATCTCAAGAGTTGGTACGACGGCGATATCGCCATCAAACAGTGGTAAGATGGGACACCATAAGTTGCAGCGATTCGCGGAGAATCTCACGTTCCCTAACCTCTTCCAAGTAGGCTTCGACCAATTGGAGAAGGAGGGATTTGCCCTAAGGGGCCGTTGGCGCGAACAATTCGGTAATGACAATCCCATCACACTGGAGTTGGGATGCGGCAAAGGCGACTACACCATCGCGTTGGCACGCATCCATCCCGAGCGCAACTACATCGGCGTCGACATCAAGGGTGCGCGCCTCTGGCGCGGAGCCAAAACCAGCAACGAAGAGCAGATGAAGAACGTGGCGTTCATCCGCACACGCATCGAACTTATCGACCACTTCTTCGCCGAAGGCGAGGTCTCCGAGATATGGATTACTTTCTGCGACCCGCAGCTGAAGAAACCCAACAAACGACTCACGTCGCCTCGCTTCCTCGACACCTACAGCCGCTTCCTTGCTCCCGGAAGCCTGATGCACCTCAAGACCGACTCGCAGGAACTCTACGACTACACCCTCAACGAGGTGCTTCCCACACGAAATGTAGAGGTGCGCTTCAACACCAACGACCTATACCATACCGACTACGACGGAGAAGCCAAATTGACGCAGACCTTCTACGAGCAGATGTTCCTTGAGAAGGGCATGCCGATAACCTATATTAATTGGAAAAACTCGTAATAACGTGATAACGAAATAACAATAAATTAACAAAATAAAAAAAGTAATTATGTCAGGACACAACAAATGGTCAAAGATTAAGAGAGCCAAAGGTGCAGCTGATGCCAAGCGCTCGAAACAGTGGAGTAACATTCTGAAACAGGTCACCATCGCCGTGCGCGAAGGCGGTCCCGACCCCGACAGCAACCCCCGTCTGCGCCTGCTCGTGCAGAACGCCCGCGGCTGCAACATGCCCAAGGACACCCTGCAGCGTTCCATCAACAAAGCCAACGACAAGGACGCTGCCCAGATGCAGGAACTCACCTTCGAGTGCCACGTGAGCCATGGTATCGCCCTCTTCATCGAGGCCCTCTCCGACAACAACAACCGTACCGTTGCCAACGTGAAAGCCATCATGAACAAGAACGGTGGCACGCTGGAGACCAACGGTAGCCTCGCCTTCCTTTTCACCCGTAAAGGTGTCTTCGTGGTGCCCCGCAAGCCCGAGATGGATGTCGACGAACTGGAGATGGAACTCATCGATGGCGGTCTGGAAGAGATGGAGGCCGACGACGAGTACCTGACCCTCTACACCGCTTATGAAGACTTCGGCAACATGGTCAAGATGCTTGAGCAGAAAGGCATCGAGTGCGAGAGCGCCGAGTTGCAGCGCATCCCCAACACCCTGCGTCAGGTCGACACCGAGACCATCCGCAAAGTTATGAAGGTCATCGGCATTCTCGAAGAGGACGACGACGTGACCAATGTCTATCATGACATGGAGATCCCCGACGACTTCGAGGAAGAATAATGTCGAAATTGTACTTAGTACCGACACCCGTTGGGAACCTCGGCGACATGACATTTCGTGGCGTCGAGGTTCTCAAGTCTGTTGACCTTATCCTCGCCGAGGACACCCGCACCAGCCGTGTGCTACTGCAGCACTACGGTATCGACACCCCGTTGCAGAGTTACCATATCTTCAATGAGCACCAGACGGTGGCGGGACTCGTCGAGCGACTGAAGGCCGGCACCACTATTGCTGTGGTTACCGATGCCGGCACTCCCGGCATCAGCGATCCAGGCTTCCTACTGGTACGCGAGGCGGTGAAAGAGGGCATCGACGTGGAGTGTCTACCGGGCGCTACAGCCTTTGTACCGGCACTCATTGACAGCGGTCTTCCCTGTGACCGTTTCACATTCCTCGGCTTCATGCCCCATAAAAAAGGTCGTCAAACTGCCATCAATGCCCTCGCCGACGAAGAGCGCACCATGATCATCTACGAGAGTCCCTACCGGCTGGTGAAGCTGCTTGAACAACTCATCGAAGTCCTTGGCCCCGACCGCCAAGTCTCCGTGAGCCGCGAAATCAGCAAACTCCATGCCGAGACCGCCCGCGGCACCCTCGCCGAGGTGCTCACCCACTTCCAGCAGAAGGAAGTCAAAGGCGAAATTGTAGTAATACTATCAGGATTATGCCGTTAGAAACATTCATCTTCCGTTTGGCCTGCGCCCTCCTCGCAGGTGTCATCATCGGCACACAGCGTGAACTCAAGCAGCGTCAGGCCGGTCTCACCACCAATTCACTGGTGGCCGTCGGTGCCTGTATATTTATATTGATAAGCGAGAGCGTCATCATGAGCGCCAAGCTGGCGGGTGGCCCGGTGAACAACGACAACCTTCGTGTTCTTTCGCAGGTGGTGACGGGCATCGGCTTCCTTGGTGCCGGCGTCATCATGAAAGACGGCCTCACCATCCACGGCCTCTCCTCCGCCGCCACCATCTGGTGCAGCGCCGCCGTGGGTTGCCTCTGTGGCTATGGCATGTGGCGCGAAGCTCTCATTGCCGTCGCCGTGGTCATCCTCATCAACTGGGGACTCAAGGGCATCGAGATGTACATCAAACGCCTCCGTCGCAGCAAACGCGGAGACGACAACGACGAGGACATCGCCCGATAAACTATATTAATAAAGTAAGTAATGAAAAAGATTATCCCACTCCTGCTAGTCGCCCTCTTTGCGACAACGATTGTATCCTGCTCCAAGGACAACGAAGACCTCATTCTTGGCACATGGCAATTGGAAAGCCGAACTTTCATCAACATCGGTCACCCCATCGAGTCCAGAAACCAACCTGTTACCGAACAGGGACCAAATCTTACACTCACCTTCAACAAAGACAAGACAGGTATCGTTTCTTTTGACGAAGACACCGCTCCATTCACTTACTCTATTAGTGGAGACAATATCATTTTTAGCATGGAAATGGGCTTAGATTACGGCAAAAACACATATACCGAAAGCTATGTCATCGATAAACTGGAGAATAATGAAATGATTCTCAGTTACACCGAGACCGATTGGTACCATGAAGGACAACCTGACGAAGTGGAGTACAACCACAAAACATCCCTTAACTTTAAGAAAATCTGACGGTCACCCGTCGCCACCCATTAAAACCCGGTACAATAAGTATCGGGTTTATCTTTATCTCAATGATTTTCTGATTGTTTAACCATTAAAATGGTTAAACAATGGTTAAAATGAGGTAGAACGGATTGACTTAGAGTAAGATGTAGGCTTAGGGACGCGGATGGGGAACCAGCTGCGGACGGGCTGGTCGAGGCCGAGGCCATTCATATAATTATAGGTAGCGAGCCGCAGGGCGGCGCCGACGGCTTCGATATCATAGTCGAAGCCTGGTTCCCAATCCACCTCGTTGTTGCAGAAAGGATTCGGCTTCAAGGTCACGCGGCGGGCGCCATAAGCTTCGGGGTTGAGGCCGCTGGGACTGTGGCAGGTCATGGCATAGCGGTGCCAAAAGGCACTCTGCACGATGCCCTCGTCGAACATGCGGCGCACGGTCTCCAGCGCGTCGACGGTCTCCTGCAGCGTCTCGGTGGGGAAACCGTACATGAGGTAGGTGTGGACCATGATACCGGCGTCGCGCAGGTGACGGCAGGCTTCGACGGTCTGCTGGATGGTAACGCCCTTGTCGATGAGTCTCAGCAGTCGGTCGGAGGCTACTTCGAGGCCGCCACTCACGGCCACCATGCCGGCCTCGGCCAGCAAGTCACACAGCTCGGCGGTATAGGCTTTCTCAAAACGTATGTTACCCCAAAAGCTGACGGCCAAGCCGCGACGCAGTATCTCCTCGGCCACCTCGCGCAGCAACTTGGGCGGCAGAGCTTCGTCGACGAAATGGAAGCCCGTTCGGTGGGTCTGCTCTATAATGCGCTCCATGTGGTCGACCACCGTGGTAGCCTTGGGAGCATGGTAGTTGCCGATATAGTCGAGCGAGGTGTCGCAGAAGGCGCAGCGGTGCCAATAGCAGCCGTGAGCCATCACCATCTTGTTCCACCGCCCTTGGCTCCACAAGCGGTGCATGGGATTGGTCATCTCGGTCAGCGAAAGGTATTTGTCCAATGGCAGGTCGCTGAAATCCGGACAGTATTGGTCGGCCTCGCGGCAGCCATCGATAACCACCTCGTGGCAGAACTCATAGATGCGCTTGTCGGAGAGTTGTCGCCATTCGGTGTTGGGGAAGCCGCCGCCTATCTCGACGGTGGCCGAGGTGTGGGTCTTGAGCCACTGGCCGCAGCGCAATGCCCCATACAAGCACCCTGGGAACGGAACCGTAATGCAGACTTTATCGTAGCAACAGTACTTTTGTCTTATCTCCTTATCTCCTGCCTCCTTATCTCCTATCACCCTGCACTCCTTTTCAAGGATCTCCAGCATCATCCGGTCGATAACCGACGGCTCCTGCTGCAGCTCGTCGTAGAGGGGATCAAAGGTGGGGGCGTCATTGCTGAGATATTCGGCGTAGCGCACAAGGTCAAAGTGGGGGTCAATATGCTCGCGAATATAGTCGGCGATATCCTCGATGAAGAGTGTTGCGAGGTGCATCGCCTTGTCGGTGGTGCCGCTGACGCCGAAGGACCACTCCATGTTGTCCTCGTCCAGCTGCTCGAAGCGTTTGCCCTCCGGCAGGAGGCTCCGGTTTGCGATGCGCGGTCCAAGGGTGTCGTCCTGCCCACGGAGAAAGCGCTTGACGGGCTCCACGAGCCGTGCCTGCTCCTCGAGGCCGATGCCCGCGAGGAACTCCCGCGACAGCACGCGGTCGGCCACCTCGATACCGAGGTCCACCTGCTGGACAGTATGCCCCTGCGCCCCGTAGTACCCCTTGAGGTACGCCGTAGCGGGATAGGGCGTGTTGAGCTGCGTGAGCGGCGGTGTGATGAGCAGTATTCGCATGATATTAAAAAAGCCCTCCGAGCCTGCGGAGGGCTTTATCTTATGCTAATGTGATTATTTCTTTTTGCCTTTCTTGGTGTTGGCGCTCTTGTCCTCGATGCCGAGTTTAGCCTTGATGTGGGCAGGGATGGCGTCCTTGTGGACCACGATGTTCATGGTCTTGTAGCGCACGAAGGCCTTGCTGCAGAAGAAGTTGCCACCGAACTCACCGTTGTAGAGTCCCCAGCTGTTCTTCACCATGTAGTACTCGTTGCCCATCTGGTCCTTGGCGGTGCCGAAAATCAGCATGCCGTGGTCGTCGGTGGTCTCCCAGTTATCGTAAGCCTGCTGGCGCTCTTCCTGGGTCACCCAGCGCTGAGGAGTGGGGTGTTTTGCGGCCTCGTCGGCAATGTCAGCGGCTTTCATACCGCTCCATTTGGCCTGGTCGCTGCCGACGCCGGCCTTCGGGGCCTCGGTAGCGGGCAGGACGGCGAAGCCCTTGCGGCTGTAGCGGAAGCCAGGCTCACTGACATCGGCACCCCAAGCGATGGTGTAGCCGTTCTCGATAGCATAGTCAAAGACTTCCATCATCTCGTCGAGAGGAAGGTTCCAGCTGAGACCCCAGCGCCAGTTGTCCTGAATTTCGATGACGAACTGCTCGTAGAAGGGATGGTGAGTGTAGCTGGTGATGCTGACATAGTCGTCGGGGTTGAGGCCGAGACTCTCGCCGAAGCTCTTCGGGGTGTACTCTTTGCCGTTATATTTGAACTTCTCAGGGATTTCGCCCAGATAGATAGCGTGGACGGCAGCGATGGCTTTCTGCCACAGGGGCTGGCCGTCAGGGCTCATCTGGAGTTTCTTCAGCTTGCCTTTGGCGACGGCTTCGACCATCACGTCGGTGAGGGCGCTAAGCTCGGTGTGATTCGAGAGAGTGTCCCCATACATCTTACCGGCGGGCATCACCTCGTCGGGTACCATGCCATAGTTGCGGAGACAGTAGATAACATCGTTGAAGGCGCCGCCCTGACTGAAGGAGACATCACCATGGGTGCGGACGGCGGCATAGGCGCGGTCGTTGTAGGTCTTCTCGACCACGTACATCTCGCTGAGGTCGTACTCGCCCTTGCCCATGCGGAGCAGCTCGCTCTCGAGGAAGGCGATACCGCTGTAGCTCCAGCAGGTACCGGCGTTGTTCTGGTTCTTGACGGAGGTGATGGGCAGCACCTTGATGGTGTCGAACTTGTAGCCCTCGTCCTCTTTCTTCTCTTCCTGTGCGAACACAGAGCTGGCGCAGATAGCGATAGCGCCAAGGAATAGGAATGCTTTTTTCATGTGTATGTTACGTTATATTTATTGATGCAAAATGCGGTGCAAAGATACAAAATAAATCCGATGTAGTGGAAAATATTTTCTCGCAAGATGTTTTTTTCGTACCTTTGCAGCGTAGAATAACAATGCTCGCAATGGACAATGACAATAGCATCAAGATATTAGGCGCGAGGGAGCACAACCTGCAGAACGTTGACTTGGAGATTCCACGAGGAAAACTAGTGGTGTTCACCGGTTTGAGCGGCAGCGGCAAGTCGTCGCTGGCTTTCGACACCATTCATGCCGAAGGTCAACGCCGTTACATGGAGACTTTCTCAGCCTATGCACGGCATTTCATAGGTAACATGGAGCGCCCCGACGTGGACCTTATCGAGGGTCTCTCACCTGTCATTGCCATTGAACAAAAGAGCACCAGTAACAACCCACGCTCGACTGTCGGAACCTTGACCGACACCTACGACCTGCTGCGTCTGCTCTACGCCCGTGTGGGCAAAGCTTACAGCATCGTCAGTGGCAAGCCGATGGTCAAGTACAGCGAGGAGAAGATATTGGAGATTATCACCTCGGAATATGGCAGCCGCGACATCATGATTCTGGCACCGCTGGTCAAGGGACGCAAGGGTCACTACCGCGAACTCTTCGAGCAGGTGGCCAAGAAAGGATTTCTGAAAGTCCGTGTGGACGGCGAGATAAAAGAGATTACCTACAAGATGCAGGTGGACCGCTACAAGGTACACGACATCGAGTTGGTGGTGGACCGCCTGCGAGCCGACCGCAATGCCACACGCCTCCGCGAGGCGGTGCAGACCGCCTTCCGTCAAGGCAAGGGCATTCTGATGGTACTTAACAATGAAGACCAAAGCATCCGCTTCTTCAGCCGTATGCTGATGGACCCCGACAGCGGTCTCTCCTACCCCGAGCCTGAGCCCAACACCTTCTCCTTCAACTCGCCCTACGGCGCCTGTCCCCACTGCAACGGACTCGGCGAGGTGGCGCAGATCGATATGAAGAAGCTCATCCCCGACCCAAAGAAGAGCATCAAAGATGGTGCCATTGAGGTGCTGGGGAAATACTCGCCCACCAACTATGTCTACCGCAAGCTGGAACTGATGGGCAAGCACTATGATTTCACGCTCGACACGCCCGTGGCCGACCTCAGCGAGGAGGCCCTCAACGCCATCCTTTACGGCAGCAACCATTTCGCCGGCATCGAGGATCCCGAGGACCCGGGCTACCTCAGCGAGTTCCAAGGCATCATTAATTATATCACCTCGCTGGCCAGCGACGAGAGTCCTGCCAGCCTGCAGAAATGGGCGGCCTCGTTCATGAACACCGTCCCCTGCCCAGAGTGCCACGGTCACCGACTGAAGCCCGAAAGCCTTGCTTTCCGCATACTCGACAAGAACATCGGCGAGCTGGCCGACATGGATTTGCTGGAGTTGCAGGAGTGGCTCGGCGCACTGGAACCGCAGTTCGACGAACGCGACCGCAAGGTGGCACACGAGGTGCTGGTGGAGATACTCAAGCGACTGTCTTTTCTCAACAACGTGGGCGTGGGCTACCTCAGCATGAACCGCAGCGCCCGCAGCCTCAGCGGCGGCGAAGCACAGCGCATACGCCTAGCCACACAGATCGGCTCGCAACTCACCAACGTGCTGTATATCCTCGACGAGCCCAGCATCGGTCTGCACCAGCGTGACAACCAGCGCCTCATCGAGAGCCTCAAGCAACTGCGCGACTTGGGCAACAGCATCATCGTGGTGGAACACGACCGCGACATGATGCTCGCCGCCGACTACCTCGTGGACATCGGGCCCGGCGCCGGTGTGCACGGCGGCAAGATACTCTTCGCCGGCGAGGTGACCGACAAAGTGTTGGCGAAACACAATCCAAGTGTCACACTTGACTACCTGTCGCGCAAGAGAGACATAGCGCTGCCGGATAGACGACCCAACGTAGGTCGCGAGCATATCTTATTGAAAGGCGCCACCGGCAACAACCTCAAGGGTGTGGACCTCGACCTCCCGCTCGGTATGTTCGTCTGCGTGACGGGCGTCTCAGGCAGCGGCAAGTCGACCCTCATCAACGACACCCTCCAGCCCATACTCAGCCAACATTTCTACCACTCGCTGCGCGCTCCCCTACCCTACCGCAGCATCGAGGGCATCGAGCATATCGACAAGGTCATACAGATTGACCAGAGCCCCATCGGCCGCACGCCGCGTTCCAACCCCGCCACCTATGCGGGCTTCTTCGACGACATCCGCCGTCTCTTCGCCGAGCTGCCGTCGGCACGCATCCGCGGCTACAAACCCGGCCGCTTCTCCTTCAACGTCAGCGGCGGCCGCTGCGAACACTGCAAGGGCGCCGGACTCCGCACCATCGAGATGAACTTCTTGCCCGATGTCTATGTGCAGTGCGAGGTCTGCGGCGGCAAGCGCTACAACCGCGAGACATTAGAAATAAGATATAAAGGGAAATCCATCGCCGACGTGCTCGACATGACCGTCAACGAGGCCGTTGAGTTCTTCGATGCCCACCCCAAGCTGCGGCGCAAGCTGCTGGCACTGCAGGACGTGGGCCTCGGCTACATCACCCTCGGTCAGCAGAGCACCACCCTCAGCGGCGGCGAGGCACAGCGCGTGAAACTCGCCACCGAGCTCAGCCGCACCGATACCGGCAAGACATTATATATTTTGGATGAACCCACCACAGGCCTCCATTTCGAGGACATCCGCATTCTGCTCGGCGTGCTGCAGAAACTCGTCGACAAGGGCAACAGCGTCCTCGTCATCGAGCACAACATGGACGTCATCAAGGTAGCCGACTGGGTCATCGACCTCGGTCCCGACGGCGGCCGCGCCGGCGGACAAATCACCTTCTGCGGCACCCCCGAAGACTTAGCCAAGCAGAAAGACAACTTCACGGGGCAGTACCTGAAAGCAGAATTAGAAGCTATGAAGCGATAAAGCTTAGGGGGCTCTCCGAGAGGTCGTGTGGAACCTCCTCCAGGTGACGCGGTAACCTCCTCCACTTAACATCGTAACCTGGAGGAGGTTACAAGTGTCCATCCGCGGGGCTGTCGCTATTGTCGTCCCCCTCAAAAAAATAGTCTGTTTCGGACCGTTACCGCAGCAGCCACTCCCGCACCTCCGGCGGGATAACCTCCGAACTGCTGGTGCTGCGGCGGTAGCCGGCCATGACGGTGCGGCACTCCACACACACCACCCCGTTCTCGCTGTTGACGACGCGCTGCATGATGGTGAGGCTCTTGTTGCCCAGCTTCTCCACCTCGGTGGTGACGTGGATGCGGTCGTGGTAATGGATCTGCGCCTTGAAGTCGACGTCGTAGTGCACCACCATCACGGTGAAGTCGCCCTTGGTCGGCGGCACGCCGTGCGAGGAGAAGAACTCGTCCTTGCCCAGGTCGAGGTACTCCATGATGACGGCGTTATTGACGTGCCCCATCTGGTCGACGTCGTTGAAACGAATCTGAATATCTGTTTTATGCATAAGTCATTGTTTTTTCAAAGAGAAGAAGAACTCAAGACCGGAAAGATGGTTGTCGGCTGAGCCGACACCACTTCCGCGGTTCTTGGCGTATATCTCGCCGCTATGGAAGAGCACCGAGTGCTTGACGATGCTGAGGCCTAGGCCAGTGCCGCCGTTCTGTCGCGAGCGGCCCTCGTCGATACGCACGAAGCGGTCGAAGAGGCGCGAGAGGTATTCGTCGGCCACACCCTTGCCGGTGTCATAGTAATGGATGTAGTAAAATTGAGAATTGAGAATTGAGAATTGAGAATTATTTGTCGCTGTACGAATAGGTTCGTATGTCTCAAGCACAATGCTTATACCTTCTCCTGCATAGGAAATGCTGTTCTCCACCAGGTTGCGGAAGATACAGTAGAGCAGCTCGTGGTTACCATCCAGCGGCATGGTTGGCAGGTTGTTTTGAATGGTGATGCCTGCGGCAGCGGCCTTGTCGGCGAGGTCGCCGATGGCCTCCTTGGCCACCTCGGTGGCATCCACTTCCATCCGCGGGAAGAGGTCGGCGCTTTCCTCCAGCTTGTTGATGATGGAGACATCCTGTATCAGGTCCGAGAGCCGTAGCGTCTGGCGGAAACAGCGGTCGAGAAAGTAGCGCCGGCGGTCATCTTCCACCGGCTTGTCGGAGAGTAGAATCTCCAGATACCCACGGATAGAACTCACGGGCGTCTTTAGCTCATGGGCGATGTTGGAAGTCATCTCCTGCTTCAACTGACGGTTGCGCCGTTCGGCCTCCGTGGCTTCGAGTCGCAGCCGGTTGGCTTCGTCGGCCATCTGCTCCAAGCGCTTGTTCTTCAGCATCAGGCGTATGTAGAGCACCAAGATGGTAACAACCAGTATCAAGAGTATCACATCAGACCAATCCATAGCCAAACCCTGTTTTATTTACAATCCGTTGTCCCTCGCTGCCCAGCTTCTTACGCAGCCTCGCGATATGCACATCCACCGAGCGTTCACCCACCAGCGTATCGTCCGGCCAAACCGCCGCCAGAATCTCCTCCCTCGTGAAGAACCGCCCGGGCTGCCGCCGGAAGAGGTCCAATATCAGGTGTTCCCTTTTGGTCAGAGTATTCGGAGTATTCTGATTACTCTGAGTATTCTGATTACTCCGCCTTAGCACGGCCTTCACCCTAGCCAGCACCGTGTCGAACGAGAACGGCTTGGTGATATAGTCATCAGCCCCCACGCCGAAGCCCTGAAGTTGGTCGTCGTGAGCATCCCGCGCCGTGAGGAAGATAATCGGCGTATTGTCCCCAGCCTCACGCATCCGTTGCGCCATCTCAAACCCCGACATCTTGTCCATCATCACGTCCAACAAAATAATCGAAAATTGAGAATTGAGAATTGAGAATTTATCCAGCGCCTCCTCGGCGGATGCTACCGTCTCAACCTCGAAGCCCTCGGCCTCCAGATTGAACCGCAGTATCTCCCGCAAGTCCTCTTCGTCGTCCACTACAAGTATCCGTTGCATACCTTAATAACGTGCCGAAACATAAATTATTGTACAAACAAAAGGGAGACTCGCTTGAGTCTCCCTTTCGGTGTGGCATCGACTGGATTTGAACCAGTGACGCAAGGATTTTCAGTCCTTCGCTCTACCAACTGAGCTACGACGCCATCTCTTGAAATCGGATGCAAAAGTACGAACATTTTGCAAACTGGCAAAATATTTTTTTAGGTTAGAGATCAATAACAAAAGGTTAGAGTTGGTTTTCAACCACTTCCGCCTCAACATTTTTTTCTTCCGATTCCTTCTTTTCCTCCTTCTTTTGGAAGAAAACAAGTTCGATACAGAGCCATATTACGCCAATTGTGATAGCTGCATCGGCCACATTGAAGATGGCACTGAAGAACTCAAAGTACTCCCCTCCAACATAGGGCACCCACTCTGGCCAATGGAAGTCGAACAACGGAAAATAGAACATATCCACCACCTTGCCTTGCAGGAAAGGTGCATAGCCGCCTTCGGGCGGGAAGAGCGTCGCCACTTGGTAGTACTCGTCGCTAAAGATGAGCCCGTAGAAACAGCAATCGATGATATTTCCCACAGCACCAGCCAAAATCAGTGAGAGACAAGCAATATATGATGTCCTGCTCTCGCCTTTTTTGAGCAACCTGACAATATACCAGATGATAGCCCCCGATGCCAAAACACGGAAGATGGTAAGAATAATCTTACCCACATTTCCCCCGAACGACATACCGAAAGCGAAACCCTCGTTCTCAATAAAATGCAGATGAAACCAATCGCCAATTACGGGAATATCGCTACCAATGACCATATGGGTCTTAACCAGTATCTTAACCACCTGATCTATGATAAGGAGCGACGCCACCAAGCCGATGGCCAACCAAGTCTGTTGTTTCTTATTCATTGCCATAGGGTAACGCGGCTGTTCATCGTTTATTGTGCTGTAGATCGCTTTTTCTAATTTCAATCTGCTCCAACAATTCGTCGTACCATTCCTGTCCAAAACGGCGGATGAGAGGTTCCTTCAAATAGATATAGAGAAGTTCACCCTTCCCTTTAGCACAGCGACAGATATCCCACTGGTGATAGTTCACTGCCTGAAATTCGCCGTAATCCTCCACCCGGATGGGGTAAAGATGACATGAGACCGGTTTGTACAGTCCCTGCAAGGCGCAAAATGTGCAACCATCAGGTCCCGGCGTGACGAAAGCGCAGGCTCCACCTTCAATAAGTGGAGTGCCAAGATCACCGTCTTTATCACGCACTGCCACACCTTGTTTCTCTACAACGGAACGTCCCTCGTCAGTCATCCTCGGTAAGGCATCATTGAGCACTGCTTCAATCTTCTCCACCTCTTCCTCCAACAACGGGGCGCCACTATCGCCGTCGACACAACATGCTCCCTTGCAACAGCTCAGGTCACAGCCAAAACAGCAGTCTGCCACATCATCGGAAACAATGCTATTCTTGACAATAATCATTTCAATACCTCTATCATCTTATCTGCCAGTACGGCAGCGAGTTTGTATTTCGATTCCACTGTCCAACCCGCTATATGGGGTGTCAGCACCGTGCGAGATGATTGCATCAAATACTTCATCGATTCCGGCACATCTCCCAACCCATCGGCCTGCATATTCTCATATTCAAGCACATCGAGTGCCACACCTCGCACCTTGCCACTCTCCAATCCTTCCACCAATGCATCAGTATTCACCACTGCACCACGGGCTGTATTGACAAGGTAGAACGGTTTTGCCATGGCTTCGATAAACTCAGTATCAAGGTAATGGCGAGTCTCCTCGGTAAGAGGCACATGGAAACTGACCACATCAGCCTCCTGTTGGAGAATTTCAAGAGAAACCCTCTCTATTACATCTATAGTCTCTATAGTATCTATTGGCAGATACTTATCATAATATATCACTCTGCAGCCAAAGCCGCCTAACCTCTTGGCAAACGCCTGACCCATATTGCCAAAGCCTATGATGCCTACCGTCAACGGTCCTAACTCATAACCACGGTTAGCCTCACGTCGCCATACACCTTGCCGCACCTCGGCATCGGCACGGGCAATATTATTGAGTAAAGCCAGCAGCAGTCCTACAGCATGTTCGCCCACAGCATCACGATTTCCTTCGGGCGAATTGAGACAACGAACGCCGTGAGCCTCGGCATAGGCCACATCGATAGTCTCCATGCCCGCCCCTACCCTACCGATACAGCGTAACGAAGGCACACAGTCAATAAAATGACTGTCAATATGCACTTTGCTCCGCACAACCAGTCCCTCGCAACCTTGTGCAGCCTTCACCAGTGATTCATAATCGTGGTCCGGTTCTACACTAACTTCAAAACCTGCTTCACGCAGACGTTGTGCAAGCACCTCATGGGTACGGTCAGATATAAGCACACTCTTCTTCATCAACTCTTTATTGCCTCGTTTTCATCATCATAGTCGATCTGTCCTTTATCAGAACGACGACGGTTACCAAAACGATATTCCTTTAACGTTTCACCAGCCACGATACCCGTGGGCACCGCAATAATAGAATAACCCAACAGCATCACTATTACAGCAAGGAAACGGCCTGGTGTCGTTATTGGTACCACATCTCCAAAACCCACCGTGGTGATTGTCACCACTGCCCAATAGATGCCCGTAGGGATACTCTTAAATGTAGGATTCACTTCAGCTTCGAATGCATACATTAAAGTACCCAGAATCACGGCCGCCACCATAACTACCATCATAAAAATCAAAATCTTAATGGCACTATTGCGAAGGGCATTCATCAAATGAAATGCCTCCATCTGGAAACGTTTCATCTTGAAGATACGGAAAATGCGCAGCACCCTCAACAGTCTCAGCACTGTTAAAGCCTGCGTGGTGGGAACAAAGATGCTCAGGTAAGCAGGAAAAATAGAGAGAAAATCTATCACGCCCCAGAATGAGAGTACATATTTCATCGGGTGTTTCAAACAATAGATTCTCAAGTAGTATTCGAAAGTAAAAAGCAGTGTAAAAGCCCATTCCAACGCCTTCACCACCCAAAATGAAAGTGACTCATGCACACCAGAGGTCATGGTGTCAGTCGCGCCCCATACACTGTCGAACATCAACAATACAATATTGGCGACAATCAGAGCCAACAGCCATACATCAAACTTCTTACCCGCCGGAGTATCACTCTTGAAAATGATTTCAAAGATTTCCTTTTTCGACAGACTGCGGTAATGTTTCGGCATAAACCACTCAAGCACAATCTTATGCATCACCGTTCCAACAACCTTTACCACTGGACGGTAGTTGACACGAGCCACTGCCTCTTTCAATTTCTTGAAGAAAGACATTATTTTCCCAAGAGCATTCATTTCTTTCTTATAATCAACAAATTCTCATTCTCCGTCCGGAAAAGCCTTTTTGCCGCGCGCTGTAGTTCCTCCGGCGTCACCTGACGATATTTCTCGGGTTCCCTATTCACCAAAGAGGTATCACCCAGCCAAGTGTAGTAGCACAATCCCATCGCACGGTCTGAGGCTTTGTACTGTGAAAAGACAAAGGTGCTCTCATATTTGTTTTCCACCTTCTCCAATTCATAGGCATCAACAGGGGCTTCTGTCAACTTGAAGGCCTCTCTTCTTATCATCTCAGCTACCTCCTCGGGGTCTTCACCCTCACGCACTTTCGCACTCACCATCAATAACCCTTGTCCGACGTCGCCCGTGATGCAGGCATCGGCTTCCGACACCAAACGGCCTTCACTCACCATCCCTCTGTACAGGCGACTCGAGTTTCCCGTACCCAAAATATCACTTATCAAATCGCAAGCCTGAAAATCAGCGCCGTACCTATCGCACATCGGCCATGCCATATACACGGCATCCGTCGGCACATCGCGCTCCACTTCCATACGACGCGATGCTGTCTGCAAGGGTTCCTGAGAATATTCTCGCTCCCTCGCAAAACATCTCTCCTCTCCAATACGCTTGCGTGGACGTAGAAGCGTGCCGAAGGCCCGCTCAACCATCCCCACTATCTCCTCATGCGTCAATGGTGCCGCCACAGAAAGTATCGCGTTATCAGGACAGTAAAAATGTTCATGGAATTGCTGAACATCCATTAACGTCGCATCTTCGACATGCTGGATATCAGCGCCAATGGTAGCCCAGCGATAAGGGCTGACTTTATAACACAACGGCCTTAGCAATAGCCACATATCGCCATAAGGACGATTCATATAACGCTGATTGTATTCTTCCTTCACCACCTTCTGCTGCACATCCAAAGCCTTCTGTGTCAAGTTCAACCCTCCCATCCTATCAGCTTCCAGCCCCAATGCCGTCTGTAAACCATCCACAGGGACTGTCACATAATAGTTGGTAATATCGTTGTTTGTAAAAGCGTTATTCTCTCCTCCCAACGAACTCACCACGGCATCATAGTCGGGGACACGCTCGGTGCCACCAAACATCAGATGTTCAAACAAATGGGCAAAACCTGTACATCTGGGATCTTCGTCTCGTGAACCAACATTGTACAACACGTTCACCGTTGCCAAAGGGGTATCCCACGCCTCATGCGTCAGCACCGTCAAGCCGTTGTTTAATATATATTTTCTCCAATCCAGCATAACAAATTAAAATGCAAAGATACGAAAAAAAATTTACTCAAAAAAAATTTTGCCATTCCAATCATTTTTTGTATTTTTGCATTTTTAAATATAACATATATATGGACACCATCATCATTTTAGACTTTGGCTCTCAATACACTCAACTCATTGCGCGCAAAATTAGGGAGCAACATGTTTACTGCGAGATACACCCTTTCAACAAGATTCCTACCCTTGGCAGCGACGTAAAAGGAGTAGTCTTCTCCGGAAGTCCATTCAGTTGTAACGCCCCTGACGCACCCGTACCCAACATGACGAATATCAAGGGCAAACTCCCCCTCTTAGCCGTCTGTTATGGTGCCCAGTATTTAGCCAAATGGGGAGGCGGCCGTGTGCAACAGAGCAAAATCCGTGAATACGGACGCGCTAACCTTAATTATATCGACAACAATAATCCTTTGATGAAAGGGGTTCCCATGGGCAGTCAGGTCTGGATGAGCCACGGCGACACCATCGAGATACTTCCCGAGAACTACAAAGTCATCTGCTCAACCGAGAACGTACAATATGCTGGCTACAAAATCGAAGGCGAAGAAACCTATGCCATTCAGTTCCATCCCGAGGTACACCATTCCGTGGACGGCAACACATTGTTGCGCAACTTTGTCGTGGACATCTGCTGCTGTCAGCAGTCGTGGACTCCCGAGAGTTTCATTGAAACGACGGTAAAAGAGCTGCGAGAGAAAGTGGGCGGAGACAAAGTGGTACTGGGACTCAGCGGTGGTGTGGACTCTACCGTAGCCGCCGTACTGCTCAATCGCGCCATTGGCCATCAGCTCCACTGCATCTTTGTCGACAATGGTCTGCTCCGAAAAAACGAGTTCGAGAATGTGCTGGAGTCTTACAAAGACATGGGTCTCAACGTCAAGGGCGTGGATGCCAAAAACCGTTTCTACGAGGTGCTGGCGGGCGTAAAAGATCCTGAAAAGAAGCGCAAAGCCATCGGCAAGACCTTCATCGATGTCTTCGACGCCGAAGCCAAACTCATCACCGACGCCAAATGGCTCGGTCAAGGGACCATCTACCCCGATGTTATCGAGAGTTCGAGTGTCAAAGGGCCCAGCCAGACCATCAAGAGCCACCACAATGTAGGTGGTCTGCCCGACTATATGAAGTTGAAACTTGTGGAGCCTCTGCGCAGTCTCTTCAAAGACGAAGTGCGCGGCGTGGGGCGCCAGCTGGGCATAAAGGACGAACTTATCGGTCGTCACCCCTTCCCGGGTCCCGGCCTCGCCATCCGCATCCTCAGTGACGTTACCCCCGAAAAGGTTCATATCCTCCAAGAGGTTGATCACATCTTCATCCAGGGCCTCCGCAATGCCGGTCTCTACGACAAGGTGTGGCAGGCCGGTGCCATGCTGCTGCCGGTGCAGAGCGTCGGCGTGATGGGCGACGAACGGACCTACGAGAGCGTCGTGGCTCTACGCGCTGTGGAGAGTGTTGACGGCATGACGGCCGACTGGAGTCACTTGCCCTACGACTTCTTAGCCAAAATATCCAATGAAATCATCAACCGCGTCAAAGGTGTGAACCGTGTCTGCTACGATATCAGTTCCAAGCCCCCCGCAACCATCGAATGGGAATAAATCCCAAGTGGAAAAATGAAAGTGTAAAGAGGAAAGATTATGAAAAAAAGAGTATTTAATGTATTCAGTGGACGAGCAGAGAAAGTGATACTGTTGATTTGCGTCAGCATCGCTTTCCATTTTCCGCTTTCCACTTTCCACTCACTAAAAGCGCAGGCCCCAGGAACAACACCTGTCAAGGTCTCGACCGAGACACAGGTCATAAACGGACGCAAATACTACGTCCACATTGTGGAAACAGGCCAGACTGTGTACTCCATTTCCAAGGCCTACAAGGTGAACAGCTACGATGCCGTAACTCATGTAGACATACATTTCCTTCATGCCGGTGACACCGTGTGGCTGCCTTTCCGTGGACAGTTCTCGGCCTCCGAAGAGAAGATGGAAGCCGACAAAAAAGAGGCTGCCCGGCAACAAAATGAACAGAAGAAACAGCCTGTCAACGAAACAAAGAATGACAAACAGCAGGAATTCCCTTCCTCAAAAAGACCTACCCCCTCTACGACAACAGCTCCTACCGTGCGGCCTATGGGCGACGCCATCCGCATCTCTCTGCTGATGCCACTGCACCTGAATGAGATCGACGAAATCTCGACAACGAAGTTCGACATCGAACAGCGCGGCAAGAAAAGCTATCGCCAATTCGAATTCATTGAATTCTACGAAGGTATCCTATTGGCGCTCGAGCAACTGTCATCTTCCGCAACAAACGCCCGCGTGGAACTCAACGTGGTGGATGTCCCCGACAACAGCGCCGATGGCGTGCAACGAGTCTTCCTATCACACAACGTAGCTCAGTCTGATGTGGTGGTAGCGCTCCTCTTCCGCGACGCTTTCACCAAAGCGGCTGAACTGTCGCGCCAAGCCGGAGTTTACATTGTCAACCCCATGTCCACCCGTAGCGAAATATGTGCCGACAACCCCTACATGGTGAAAATACAACCCTCCGTGGAGAGTCAGGTAAAAGTCATGCTCGACAACATGAAAGCCGAACGTCCCAACGGCCACCTCTACATCATCCACGGCGGCAGTGGCGAGAAACCCCTTCTGAACGAACTCAAACACCAACTCTCCGAACGTGGCGACATCAAGTACACCCTCTTCAACTGGAGTCAGAGCAACAAACTCACCTCCACGCTGAAATCAAACCCCGACTGCAGTGTACTGAGCATATACAACCAAGACAATGACCAAATGCGTGTCTTCGTGAGCAACCTACTCAACCGACTCTCGGCCATCAAGAGCAACAGTCCCACACTGTACACCCTCTCAGACTGGACACGCGACTACTCCGACATCGACTTTGCACAACTACAACAGCTTAACTACCACACTTTCTCTTCCAACTGGGATCTCTCTAACAGCGTCCACGTCGATTTCTTGACGAACTTCCGAAATCGTTTCGGTTCCGAGCCCACCTCGGCACTGGCGGCCACAGCCTACGACCTGACCTCCTATATCGTTTATGGGCTATCCCTCCGCAACAGCAAATTCTGGAGCGAGCCGGGAGTTTCTCTATCCAACCTAATTCATCCCATTCACCTCGAACGCCACCAAGCAGGTCTCGAGAACAATCAGCCACAACTTTATCGCATGGAGTCGCTGCATTTTGTTCCTGCAACGACAAAATAACCTTCTCTAATGGATTATCAGAACACCATCAATAAAGAATTTCGAGTAACGGGTCCCGGATTGCACACCGGACGCACGGTAACCGTCACTGTAAAGCCGGCCTTTGAAGATTTCGGCATTTCTTTCCGACGTACCGACCGCACCAATATCATCACCCAGCAAGCTTTAGCCAGCAACGTGGGTGCCACCTCGCGCGGCACTACCCTCGGCAGCGGCCGGCAGACCATCGCCACCATCGAACACCTCATGTCGGCGCTCCATGGCATGGGCATCGACAACGCCCTTGTGGAACTCGACGGCGGAGAGGTACCTATCATCGACGGTTCTTCCCGTCCTTGGATGTTGGAACTTGTGCGTGTGGGTGTGCGCACCATGTCTACGCCCCGCAAATACTACACCTTCCCCGAGCCGCTGCACTTCGAATTCAAGCCGACAGGCTCTGTCTACGACCTTGAACCCAGTGACCATTTCGCAGTACATTGCATCATCGACTTCCCCAACAGCGTCATCGGGCGTCAGGAAGCCGACATGAACAACCTCTCCGAATATCCCGCTGGCATTGCTCCCTGCCGCACCTTTGTCTTCCTTCACGAGATAGAACCTCTACTGCGATTCAACCTCATCAAAGGTGGCAGCCTCGACAACGCATTGGTCTATGTCAACGAGGATCTCACTCCGAAACAGTTAAAACGCCTTGGAAAGACCTTCCATAAAGATGTCAACAACTTCAAGGTACACGATGGTGTACTTAACACCACCAATCCCTACTACCCCAACGAACCGGCGCGCCACAAGCTGCTCGACTTCGTGGGCGACGTGCGACTGGCGGGTCCCCTACTGAACGCCAAATTCTCCATCTACAAGCCAGGCCATAAAGCCAACGTAGCTTTCGCGCTCTTCCTAATGGATTATATCAAAAAGCACCCCGAAAACCTCAAATAACCAATCAAGCAATCAAACAATTAACCAATATAATGACTTTATACGACTTACACCCCGACGCCAAGATTGGCCAGAATGTCAAGATTTCAAATTTCACCACCATCTATGAGGATGTCGAGATAGGTGACGGTACCTGGATAGGTCCCAATGTCACCATTTTCCCTGGCGCCCGTATCGGCAAGAACTGCCGCATCTTCCCCGGTGCCGTCATCGCCGCTGTGCCGCAGGATCTCAAGTTCGCCGGCGAATACACCACCGTCGAGATTGGCGACAACAACACTATCCGCGAATGCTGCACCATAAACCGTGGTACCTCCGCCAGCGGTAAGACCGTCATCGGCAATGGCAATCTCCTCATGGCCTACGTCCATGTGGCTCACGACTGCGTGGTGGGCGACAATTGTGTGTTGGCCAACAATGCTACCCTCGCCGGCCATATCATCATGGGCGACTATGTCATCCTCGGCGGCAAGACAGCCTGCCTACAGTTCATCCACATCGGCTCGCATGTCATCACCCAGGGCGGTGCCCTCATCGATAAGGATGTGCCTCCTTTTATCAAGGCCGCCCGCTACCCCATCCAGTACTGTGGTGTGAACAGTCTCGGCCTCCAACGCCGTGGTTTCACCCAAGAGAGCATCAACCGCATCAGCGATATCTACCGCTACATCTTCGTCAAAGGTCTCAACGTCACCGATGCCGTCGAGCAGGTGAAAGAGAAATATGGCACAACCGAGGAAGGCAAGCAAATCCTCGCCTTTATTGGCAGCGCCAACACAGGTCTGTTGAGCGGATATAAATCAGTGAGAAAGGGCGAGTAAATTAGACTCGAACCATTGTGGTCTCGACAATGGCAATACGTTTGCTGCTGTCGGGACTTTCTATTTGAGTTTGGAAGAGTGACGTTGTGCGACCCGTTTTGAGAGCAACGCAATGAGCCACAAGATTGTCACCAAGAGCAGGAGAGAGGAAATGAATGCTGCTGTCGAGCGACACCCAGTGGAGTTCATCCAACGTGTCGCTATTGGCCGCAACAGCGGCACAAAAATCGGCCAACGTAAAAAGGACACCTCCCATCACTGCACCACGAGCATTGCGATGGCGCGCGTCGATAGCAAGCGAACAGATAGCCTCATGGTCGTCCACATTGTCGATAACGATACCCGTCAACTGGGTGGCATAATGGTCTTGGTGGAATACTTCCCGTGCGAGTGTTGTGGAATCCATCTCTCTAAAAATGATAAGTGAGTGCAAAAGATATAAGGCGACTGAAGCAGCCTTTGTTGTCTTTGAAAAGGCGATAGGTACCACTGCCGTTCTCCTTGGTGATGCTAAGGAAGGAATTTTGATAACGCACCTCAAAACCGAGATGGTCAAGAAAGCGGTAGCGAATACTAGCAGTCAGCGGAAGCCAATCGAATGTGGTGAAGTTTTCCTGTGAAGGCAGGTCTTCAGCACCATTATTGGTCACTTTGGAATCCACAAGGATGGCGGGAGCCACGCCAGCAGCCAAACGTAAACGACCCTCCAACAAGTTGTACGACATCATCACAGGCAGTTCAATATAACTGGCTGACAGATTACGGTCGTAAGCATCGATATGAGAACCCTTATTGCTAAAAGCCAATTCCACCACCATGCGCCACGGCGACTTCAAATCGTTTCCCAACGTAAAACTGGTACCCACGCCCGCACGTAGCCCCATGTGGTTGTAGCTTCCCGCACCGTCACCGTCAATCTGACTCATGTTCAAGCCAGCAAATGCCGTAGCATCAAAACGCCCCTGCGCCCGACAGGTGAAAGGTGAAAAGTGAAAGGTAAAAAGCAGGAGTAACAGTAATGTCTTTTTCATATAGCAAGTTCTTTTCGTAATGATTCTGCATTGGTGAAGACGATGCCACGCATGCCCATGTTTCGGGCTGCGGCCACATTGTCGGGGTTGTCATCGATGAAGATGCACTCTTCGGCGCACAACCCATAGCGGTCCAAGAGCACCTGGAACAATCTCGGGTCGGGCTTCACCAAGCCTTCGGCTCCACTCACCACATAGCGGTCGATCATCTGCAGGATGCCGAAATGCTCCCTGGCCTCTGGAAATGTCTCCATGCTCCAATTAGTAAGTCCATATAGCTCGTAGTTCTTACCTCTTAGTTCAACTATCACCTCCCGCATCCCCGGCACCTCATCCGTCAGCATCTCGCGCCACTTCGAACGGTAAAGTTCAATAGCCTGCTCATATTCGGGATATTGCGCCTGCTTCTCACGGATACATCCGTCGAAACTCTCGCCGGCGTCGATGCGCTGCCGGAAGTCCATGTCGGCCACATGCCGCAGAAACCACCACGCCTTGGCCTCGTCACCGAAATACTCACCATACACATGCTCCGGATGCCACTGCACCAACACATTGCCGAAATCGAAAATAATATTCTTCATATAATAACTAACACATTAATACATTAACGCATTAACATATTAATTATTGCCTACCTCACCTCGATTCTCACCGAGTCGTCCACCGACACCTTAATCGTGCCGTCATACTGCTCCGGGGAAACGGTGATAGTTTCCAGCGGTGTGTCCAGCGCGTGAAGCTCCAACAGCTTGACACAAGGCCTCAAGTCCACCTCACGTATCTGTGTGCCGCGGATATACAGTTGTTTGAGGCTGACGCAAGGTGTGAGGTCGATCTCCGTCAGCGGCGAGAAGATGAAGAGAAGCAACTCCAATTCTGGAAAAGACGCAAGGTCGACCTTATCCAAATTCGTATAGCTCAACTGCACACGCTTCAACTGGTGGCAACTGTCCATCTCCAACCGCCTGAGCGGAACACTGAGACAGTAGAGGCGATCCAGATGATGCAGCGCGTTGAGGTCCAACTCCTCGATAGGGTTGTCACTACAGGTCAACTGTTCCAGCTGAGGGAAAATCTCTATCCCCTCAAGGCTATGGATGCCCTGACTGTAACACTCCAACTCCTTCAACCTGCACCCTTCCTCGGTGGCCCTCAACTTCTTCCATCCTGCCTTCTCGGCATATCCCTTCTCCACCAGCCACGCACGGAACGTCCCATCCGGCACCTTCACCGCCCGCTCGCACTCGCAAGTCGGCCAGCCGCCAGCCGGCCGCGAGGCACCGCAGCCGGCTAACAACAGGACGCTGAATACCACAACGAAAGGGAGCCTCTTCATTGCAGTTTGAAGTTGATAGGAATGACGTATTGCACGTTTACAACTTTGCCCTCGCTTGTGGCAGGTATCCATTTGGGCATGCTTTTAATCACGCGCATTGCCTCCTCATCGCATCCGCCACCGATGCCACGCTCCACCTCGACATTGACGATGTCTCCGTTGTCCCTCACAATAAAACGGACAAACACTTTACCTTCGATGCCGTCGGCCTTGGCCTGTTCGGGATAGTGGATGTTTTCAGCAAGATACTTGTAAAGGGCTTTCTCGCCGTCAGGATATTCGGGAGGAATAAATCCCTCGGGAGCAGTTTGAGGGTCGAAGAGTTCTGGCTCGACGGTAGCCTGAGGCTCAACCACCGCCTGCTTCTCGGAGTCGACAATTTCAGATGTCGCGGGCTTGCAACCCACCATCATCAACAATGCCGCCACGGGCAGCGCCGCCAGTGCTTTCCATGCGCCGAAGCGCGATTTCTTTGTGTTCATCATAACAATGCGTTTTTTGATGTTAATACTTTGGAAATTATTGGTGATATGGCCATATCCGGTACCGGTGACCTGCCTGTAGAGCAGGTGCAGATAGTCCTCGCGGCCGCAAGCGCCGAGCGAGGCGGCGTCGGCCTGAAACTCCTGAACGGCGCGTATCTCCCTCAGCATCAGCCATACAAAGGGATTGAACCACGCCATGCAGCACAGCATCCGCGCGAAGAGAAGGTCGATCGAATGGTTTTGTCTCACATGATGCGACTCATGGGCGAGGATACAACGCAACTCCTCGTCGCTGAGGCCGCGTGTGCCGACCACTATCTGGTTAAAGAAGGAATAGGGTGCGGTATCGTCGTCCGTGAGGATGAGCGATGCACGGCGGGGGATGTCGAAGCCGTCACCCTCCCCATAGACCCCATGTTTCCGCCGGAGCCTGACGACAATCATCGCCTGTGCAACCATCTGGAACACAAGCCAGGCGAAACATACCGCAAGGCCGATGAGATAGGTATTGAGAACCACATCCATCAACCTGAGCGCTTGTGGCGCCGACGAGGCCGATATTTCAACCGGGGCTAGAGTCACCAGAAAATTCTCTGCCGAAGCGACCGACAACGATGCGGCACCAAAAAAGTCAGGTATCGGAAGGTGCGGAACCAGGATACTGAACGGAAGTGCCACCAGCAGATACCAAAGATTCAACTGCAACCAGCGGTCACGGCGAAGCGTGAGAGTGTACAGACCATAGAGAAGGCCTGCCGCCAAAGTCGAAAAAAGCATCCAGCGTATCATGACTCAAGTTCTTTAGTGATTGTTTCAAGATCCTCGAGGGAGACCTCTTTTTTGTCTACCAGGAACGACACCAGTGCCCGCGGCGACGAGCCGAACCAGCGGTGCGCAATGCCTCCCAGCATCTGTTTCATATACTCTTCTCGCGAAATGAGCGGATAATAGCGGTTCGAGCGGTTGAAGGTCTCATGCGCCACGAAGCCCTTCTGCTCCAGGATGCGCACCACGGTGAGCACCGTGTTGTATGCAGCGTCACTCTCTACGGCTGCAACAATTTCATTTGCAAACCCTTTCTCAATTTTCCATAAGGCTTGCATCACCTGTTCCTCGGCCTTTGTCAGTTCCTTATTCATAATTATAAGTATTATTCTGTAATTAAAATTCTAGTTAAAGAACGAAGAAAATATTTCTTTATTGCGTCCAGATGAAAAAAAATAGAAAAAAGGTTGTTACCGGGTAGCGATATTCTACCTACGAAGCCCTTACCAACACCCTACCAACTCCTACCGTGGTAGGAGTTGGTAGGGTGTTGGTAGGTAGTTAATAGGTTGATTGTGCGAAGAGTGTGTTAGTTTGACCTGTATTTGTGATTTTAACGTTTGGGGAGCAAAAAAAAGACCATCGCATTGATGGTCTTTATGATTTTTTAACAAATGGGTGGGCGGGGTTATCTACCGGCGTACATGTCCTCGTAGTACTTCAGATAGTCGCCGGAGGTGACGTTGTCCATCCACTCCTGGTTGTCGAGGTACCAGCGGACGGTCTTCTCGATGCCTTCCTCGAACTGGAGGCTGGGCTCCCAGCCGAGCTCGCGCTGCAGCTTGCTGCTGTCGATGGCGTAGCGCATGTCGTGGCCGGCGCGGTCGGTGACATAGGTGATGAGGTCCATGTCTTGCCCCTCGGGACGGCCCAGCAGGCGGTCGACGGTGTTGATGACCACCTTGATGATGTCGATGTTCTTCCACTCGTTGAAGCCGCCGATGTTGTAGGTCTCGGCAATCTTGCCCTGATGGAAGATAAGGTCGATGGCGCGGGCGTGGTCTTCGACATACAGCCAGTCGCGCACGTTCTCGCCCTTGCCGTAGACGGGCAGGGGTTTGCGATGACGTATATTATTAATGAATAGGGGTATCAGCTTCTCGGGGAACTGATAGGGGCCGTAGTTGTTGGAGCAGTTGGTGACGACGGTGGGCAGACCATAGGTGTCGTGGAAGGCGCGCACGAAGTGGTCGCTCGAGGCCTTGGCGGCACTGTAAGGGCTGTGGGGCTGGTATTTGAGGTCTTCGGTGAAGAATTTCTCGCCGTAGGCCATATGGTGCTCACCGCTGGAGGCCTTGGTGGTGAATGGAGGCTTGACACCCTCGGGATGCGTCATCTCCAGGGCGCCATACACCTCGTCGGTCGAGATATGATAGAAACGTTTGCCCTCGAATTTCTCCGGTAGGCTCTCCCAGTAGAGTTTGGCAGCCTGCAACAAACTGAGGGTACCCATCACGTTCGTCTGTGCGAAGGTGAAGGGGTCCTTGATGCTGCGATCCACATGGCTCTCAGCAGCCAGATGAATAATGCCGTCGACATGCTCGTCCTGCATCAGCTTATAGACACCGTCGAAATCGCAGATGTCCATGCGGACGAATTTGTAGTTGGGCTTGTCCTCAATGTCCTTAAGATTGGCGAGGTTGCCGGCGTAGGTTAGTTTGTCGAGGTTGATAATCTTGTACTGTGGGTACTTATTGACAAACAACCGCACTACATGGCTTCCGATAAATCCGGCACCGCCGGTAATAATGATATTCATAAAGCTCAAAAAAAATAATTACAAAACAATTTTAGTAGATAACGCACATAACCAAAAAATATTGTGCTGATTTTTTTTGAGAAAACAACACACTGTAAATCAATTTTTAATTGTAAATCAAAATCATTAAATTCAAAAAAATTTTGTCAGTTTCAAAAAAGGTTGTACTTTTGCACCCGCTTTTGAGAGAAAAAGCAACCCTTTACAAGGCATTGTCCTATGGTGTAACGGTAGCACATCTGACTCTGGATCAGCTTGTCTTGGTTCGAATCCAGGTAGGACAACTAAGAACCTCCAACATACGATTGGAGGTTTATTTTTTATTAATAACCCAAGAGTCCAATAAAATTTTCATTTTTTCCTTTTTCGTTTTTCATTTTTTTCGTATCTTTGCATTTTAATAATAGTACTCATTTATATGAAAAAAGCATTCGTATTCCTCACGCTGTTAGCGGCCACAGCCTCGTTCGCCACAGCGCAGTACAAGGCTCTTCCCGGTAAATATGCCGGCAGCAACACCGTCACTCTCTTCGACTCCACAGGCGTCTACATGGAGGAGTCCGGCCTCAGTCATGTACTCAACCACAAGTGCATCGAGATGTACTCCTTCAAAGGATGCTCTGACTACAGCACCTACAAGATTGACTACGACCCTCTGTCGGCCTACTGCAATATCGAGCGTGTGCTCGTCCACCGCGCCAGCGGTCATACCGACACACTCCTCTGGCCTGACCGAGAGAACAACATCTTGGTCTACGACTATGTGGCACCAGCCCGCCTCATCTACTGGGGTTCCAGCCAGAAAATGGTCGAGATAGGCCACCTCAACCTCGGCGACAAACTCGAGGTGTGGACCTACAAGAAAGGATACACCTATGCATTACTGCAGGATGAGGTGCCCAGCCTTAACAGCACCTTCGCCGCCCTGCCCAATAACGAGGACCGCTATGTGCCTCCCATGCGAGGTCACTACTACGACATCGTTCCCTTCTGGAGCGACCAGCCCGTGCAACACAAAGTCTACCAGCTTAACATTCTTGACAGCAAGAATGTGCAGTACAAGGTTTACAACGGCGAACTCGAAGTGAAACGAGAGGCCGCCGATGAAGCCGGACGTAGCCTCTATACCTTCACCAATAAGGAGGACATCATGCCACTGAAGCGCGAGCCCCGCGCCCTGGCAAACAACGACATCCAGTGCAAACTGCTTCTCTCCACCAGTCCTGATTGGCAGGCCAAAAGCCGCTGGTTTTTTGGTGTAAACGAGGACTACGGCAGTTTCAAAACCACCCCCGAGGTACAGCAGAAAGTAAACGAGTTGCTCAGTGGTGCCAAAGACGAAATGGATAGCATCAGCATCCTCACCCACTGGGTAGCCGATAATATCCGCTATGCCGGTATCTCCATGGGTCCCGGCGAAGGATTCACCCTCCACAACCAACAGATGAACTACACCGACCGTTGTGGCGTCTGCAAAGACAAAGCCTCTACGCTCATCGGCTTCCTCCGCGCTGCAGGTTTCAAAGCCTATGCCGCCATGACCATGGCGGGCGAGCGCATCGACCGCATCCCTGCCGACCAATTCAATCACAGCGTCTGCGCTGTACAGCTGCGCAACAGGCAGTTCCTCATGCTCGATCCCACCTGGGTTCCCAATGTGCGTGAACTATGGAGCAGTGCCGAGCAGCAGCAGGGATACCTTATCGGCACCGCCGAAGGCTGCGACCTCATGGAGACTCCCATCTCGCCCGCCGAGAACCACTACCTCCGCATCCTTGGTGAGAGTGCCATCGACAACGACGGCACCCTCACAGGCTCTCTCACCATCACCGCCGAAGGCCAAAGCGACGCCTCCGTACGCGGCATTTTCGCCACCCGCCAGAGCGAATGGCGCAGCAACCTCGAGCTCGAACTGCTCCGCGTAGCCCCCAACGCCGAAATCCTCGACATCCAGTATAGCGAGCCCGACGGCTACCTCGACCACCCCATTTCCATCACCTACCGCTACCGCATCCCCTACTATGCCACCGTCGACAAGAACGTCATCACCTTCATCCCCCTCAGCGCCCGCAACCTCTTCCGCCGCGCCATGAGCCACCTCAACTTCAACCTCACCCCCGAGACCCGCACACAGCCTTTCGCCGACCGCTGTTCGCGACTGGTCGACATCCGCGAGACCATCACCCTGCCTTTCGTCCCCACGATGCTCCACTACCCCATGGTCGACGGCATCGCCAACCCCGCCGCTTCTTTTGGCTGTGGATTCCAGATGGAGGGCAACAAACTGAACTTCGGCGAGCAGATAGTCTTCGGCAAACGCCTCTATGATGCCGAGGACTGGCCCGCCTTCCGTGCCAGTGCCAAAGCCCAAGTAATGGTCTCCGAAACACCTGTAATTTTGACTAAGTAGTTAAGACAATAGATTATTATAGCCATGAAAAAGATACTTTTTATTGCAGCAATACTTTCCACCTTCCACTTTCCTCTTTCCACTTTAAAAGCCCAGCAGCCCGATGCTGTCTACAAACTGCTGCGCTATGAGTGGACGTTGAATGCTGACGGCAGCAGCGACTACCACTATCGTCATGAAGTGCAGATTCTCCGCAACCGCGCCCTCACCGCCTATGCCGATAAAGGCGAGACCTTCGTGGTCTACAATCCCGACCTCGAGGAGGTGATTATCAACGAGGTTTACACCCGCCAACTCGACGGCAGCCGTGTGGAGATGCCACAGAACGCCTTCGTCTACCAACTGCCCGAGGAGTGTGCCGACTGCGGTCGTTTCAACCACATGCGCGAACTCGCCATGGTACATACCGGCATGGAGCTAGGGTGCGTCATCGTGGTAGACTACACCATCCACCGCAAGTACAACCTCCTCTATGAGAGCCTCCCTATAAAACGGGAATGCCCCGTGGAAAAAATGGATGTGGTGGTGAGCTACCCTAAAGACATGGATGTGAAATGGGACTTCCTCGGCAACCAATATCTGCCTGACGGTGGCATAACCCGTACAACGAGTATAGACGAAGATAATTCCACCAAACACCTCCAGTTCTCATTCATCAATATGCCACAGGCTCCGCATGAGCCTTACATGCCCTCCGATATCAACCCCACTCTGCGCCTATACAACAGCATCCCCGAGCACACACCTGCCTTCGACCAGAAACCCTTCAAAGAATCTGCCGACGCTATAGCCCAGCAGATTACCGGCAACGACGAACTAATGAATATCGGAAAAATTCGCGACTTCGTGCTCGACAACATCCATCTCAACGACATCCATCCCTCGCACCTCGGATACGTCCACTCCACTCCCCAGGTCACCTGGCAGACCGGTTGCGGCACCGCTATCGACAAGGCCGTTCTGCTCACCGCCATCCTTAACGGCGAAGGCTACCGCGCCCGCGTCATAGGCGACAACATGGACGAGGTAGGTATCTTCATCGACACCGTCGAGTACCGCCTTAACGTGCGGCGCAAAGAGCCTATCGACATCAATGGGAAAGCCCACGACGAAGTAGAGAAGTTCGACTTCATCGGCGAAGAGGAGAAAGCATCCGTCGTGGCTCTCGAGGACGGCTTCCTTTGTCTCCATATTCCAGCTATCCCCTACCGCTTGTCGCTCCCCGAGGTCAGTCACCTCCCCTATGTACGCACCACACCTCTGAGCACAATAGCCTGCGATGTCAACGTTGAGCAGTCCTTCTCCATCGACAAGGGATTAAAACTCCTCGGCGGTGACATCAGCCGCAAAGCCAATCACCCCGGCATCGGCAACGTGGAAATCAGCATCCAACAGAAAGGCAACAAAATCAAAGTCATCCGCCGCATCAAGATTGAAAAAACTCTCATCGACGTGGAAGAATACGCCCAGTATCGTCAACTCCTGTCTACATGGAATAGCAGCGTAGGAACGCTGCTGCTTGCACCTGAGAAATAAAAAAGTGAAAATAATAAAAAAACGGGGGTTGAACGGCCCCCGTTTTTTATTCTGCTCTGCGGTTGACCACCCCTCGGTAGACATATTGCTTACCGTCGATGGTACAGGAAAAACTCAACACATTAAACATCACCGACCCCTGCAACTTCTCCACCAAGTATTCAGGCACATCCTTACCCTCGCACTGCGGCACGATATTATAACAAACCAACGTCGTGCGCTGAGTACTGGGTTTCACATCGATGCCAGGAATCAGAAGGTCGATTTTATACGGCTTCACCACGTCCTTCAGAACACGGTAAATCATAACATTGCAAGTACCCGTCGAATCCTGATTCACCTCATACTTCACCCAGACATCCTTCTGGACTTCCTTCCCCATCTTCATCGTACCCACATAGGTCTGGGCCTGCGAAAGTGAGAAACAAAAAGTGAAAAGAGAAAGGATAATTAGAGAGTAACGGGGAGTGAAAGGAAGAGAAAAGGAATGAAAGGACAAATGTTTTTTCATATCGATAATCTTTAAACGTTACTTAATTAAATTCCCTAGTATATCGCGCGTTACCGTCCGCGTCGCCGCAGCAGTGGCATTCTTTACCACCCGCTGCGTCGCCGACGTGCGACTCTTGGTCTTCTTGCCACTCACCTTGTCGCTCACAAAAGTGCCCGCAAGTGTCGCCAACGTGGCAGTGATAGCTGTGATGATAGCCTTGAGAATCTTGGCAAGGAGGTTTTTCTTCTTACCAGTATCTTTAGTTGAACTAGTTTTACTAGTGCTGCTAGTTTTACCAGAAACACCATTCTCGACAAGAGTCTCACTCTCTTTTAGCAACACCTCGAAAGCGCTCTCGCGGTCCACCATGGTGTCATATTTGCCTGCAATACGACTGTCTCGGACGATGTCATTGCGCTGGTTCTCGCTGATGGCACCAATCTGACTCAGCGGGAAAAGTATCTTGGCCCGCTGAACTATGCCGGGGGCACCCTTCTCGTCGAGGAAACTCACCAACGCCTCTCCTGTCTCCAGTTCCATAATAACCTCATCGGTCTTGAACGCGGGATTAGCACGGAATGTGTCGGCAGCAGTCTTCACAGCCTTCTGGTCCTTGGGGGTATAGGCTCGCAGGGCATGCTGTACACGGTTGCCCAACTGACCCAGAATACTCTCGGGGATGTCCATCGGACTCTGCGTGACAAAATAGATGCCCACGCCCTTGGAACGTATCAGGCGTATCACTAGTTCTATCTTGTCCACCATAGCCTTCGACGTGCCGTCGAAGAGCATATGAGCCTCGTCGAAGAAGAAGACGAGCTTCGGCAGCTCCATGTCACCCACTTCGGGCAATGTGGTGTAAATCTCGCTCATCAACCACAGCAGAAAAGTGCTGTAGAGTTTGGGCTGCAGCATCAGCTTATCGGCAGCCAGCACACTCATCACACCCATGCCGCCTTCGGTCTGCAGAAGGTCGAAGATATCGAAACTCGGCTCACCAAAAAACAGCTCGGCACCCTGACTCTCCAACTGCAACAACGCACGCTGGATGGCACCAACGGTGGCAGACGAGATATTGCCGTAGCGAGTGGTATACTCCTTGGCATGCTTGCCCACATAGTCAAGCATCGACCGCAGGTCCTTAATATCAAGCAACATCAGACCGCGTTCGTCGGCAATGCGGAACACAATATTCAGCACGCCGTCCTGTGTCTCGTTGAGACCCATTAGGCGCGAGAGCAACTGTGGCCCCATCTGGCTCACCGTGGCACGGATGGGATGGCCTTGCTCGCCAAAAACATCATAAAATCGAACCGGGCAACCTTGGAACTGCGGATTGGGGATGCCGAAAGCGTCCTTGCGCTTCTCGATGAACGAACTCATCTGCCCAGCCTGCGAAATACCGCTGAGGTCGCCCTTCATGTCGGCCATGAAACACGGCACCCCAGCCTGGCAGAAGGTCTCTGCCATCACCTGCAGCGTCACCGTCTTGCCCGTGCCGGTCGCACCGGCTATCAGCCCGTGACGGTTGGCCATACGCCCACAAATAGAAAGCGCACCATCATCACAGTGCGCTATATATAATCCTTGTTCCTTGTTGTACATAAGACGATTCGCCTAATTCGCTACGCTAAATTAACCGACCTCAAAAAATCGTTAGAAGGTCCAGTTGAAGCCGAGCTTCAGCAGGGTATTCTCCCAGCGCAGCACGTCGGTGAACGAGTTCAAACCGGCATAGAAGACCGAGGTGGTATTCTTCACGGGGTCGATACCCGCAATCTTCGGGTCATAGGTCTCAGTCTCGCTGACATAACCCACCGACAACAGGTCGAGCATCAGTTCGGCACTGAGGTGCTCCGAGAACTCATAGATGAGCGTAGGACGGAGGCTCACACCCCAAGTCATGTCGCTGACATGGTCGTCATAAGGCTCCACTTCAAGGTACTCGTTAGGGTTGGGATAAGTGGTGGTGATATAGCTTTCTTTGTACTTGTTGGCACCCAGCATACGCAACTGACCCTGCAGCAACAGGTTGAAGTGCATGTTACCAAAGCGGAGGAACTCCCATTTCACCTGCGGAGCCACCACCCAGCCTTCACGCATCTTGTGAATCTTATGATCGGTAACATTGATATTCATACCCACACTGGGATAGAAATAGGTGTCGGTGGCCTGCACGGTGTCAAACACGCTGTTCACATAACCGCCCATCACACCCACATAGAGGTTAGGCATCACCTTGTAGCCCACCTGGAGGGCACCCACCATGTAGGACGAAGTGATTTTGTCAGTGTTCACCGAAGTGGTACTCTGCTGCATATAATAACCGCCTTGTACACCCACCACAAACTGAGCCTGCGAGACTGCGGCAAAAGCCACTGCAACAACAAGTAATGCTATTTTCTTCATATGATATATTAACAATATTTACATTCTGTTTCAAAATGCAAAAATACGAAGAAAAAATGAACTGACAAAAATATTTTTTGCAGTTTAAAAACATTGTGTATCTTTGCATCGTTAACCCCATGTCTAATCCAAAAGCCTAACACCTGATGGAGAAGAGAATAGGAACGATAACCATACTCATTCGCGACCGCGAAGCGGCGCCTTCCGTCAACCAGATTCTTTCTGAGCATGCCGACATCATATTGTGTCGGCAGGGACTTCCTTTCCACGACCGCCCTGTGGCCGTGATGTCACTCATCGTCGAGGGCAGCATGAACCAAATCAACGCCCTCACTGGCCCTTTGGGCCGCCTCCCCGGCATCACCAGCAAGACAGCTCTCGCTAGTTAAACAACTAGTCAAACTAGTTGAACTAGTAAAACTAGAATCATTAATCCCAAAACAATATCACCATGAAACATCAGAATTTCATCGACCGAGACAAGCTCTACGGCATGATAGACCAACCGGCTCCCACCGAGAGCGAGTTGAACGACATCCTCAACAAGGCCCGCAAACTGAAAGGTCTCAACCTTCAGGATGTGGCACACCTGCTGAATGTGAAAGAAGAGGCAGGCATCCAGAAAATTCTCGACACCGCCGAATACTGCAAGGACGAAATCTACGGCCGTCGCTTGGTGCTCTTCGCCCCCATCTACACCGGCAACGCCTGCGTCAACAACTGCGTCTACTGCGGCTTCCGCAAGGACAACAAGGCACTGAAACGCAAAGTGCTGACTCTTGATGAAATTGAGGCCGAGACCCTCCAACTGCTGCGCATGGGCCACAAGCGCGCCCTGCTCATCTGCGGTGAGAGTCCCCGCAACGACGCCAACTATATGGTCGAGGCCATCCGCCGCACCTATGCCGCCAAGGACGAGAAGGGAAGCACCATCCGCCGCATCAACGTCGAGCTGGCCCCCATGTCCGTCGAGGACTATGCCAAACTGAAGGCTGAGAAGATTGGAACTTATGTCTGCTTCCAGGAGACCTACGATCCCATTGAGTACGCCAAGTTCCATCCTGCCGGTACCCCCAAGGCCGACTACCTCTGGCGTCTCACCTGCATGGACCGAGCCCAAGAAGGCGGCATCAACGACGTGGGCATCGGCGTACTCTTCGGACTCGTCGACTACCGCTTCGAAATCCTCGCCATGATGGAACATGCCCGTCACCTTGAAGAGGACTATGGCTGTGGTCCCCACACCGTTTCCTTCCCCCGCATCGAACCCGCCGAAGGCACGCCATTCTCACTGCCGGAGAATATCCCACATCCCGTCAGCGATGCTGACTTCATGAAGATTATCGCCATCATTCGCATCGCCATGCCTTATACAGGTATCATTATTAGTACGCGCGAGCGCCCCGAAATGCGTGACAAACTGGTGAAATACGGCGTCAGCCAAATCTCTGCAGCTTCCGAGACCAACCCCGGCGGCTATGACGAAGGGAGCGACAACACCGCCGCCAAGCCCTATGAGAAAACCGGCGACACCGGCGCACAGTTCACCCTCGGCGACCACCGCTCACTCGACGAGGTCATTTCCATGATGATTGACGGCGGCTACATCCCCTCTTTTTGCACCGGATGCTACAGAAAAGGACGCGTAGGAGCCGATTTTATGGACTTGGCCAAGCCCGGTCTCATCAAAGAATACTGCAAACCCAACGCCATGTTCACCTTCCGCGAGTATCTGGAGGACTATGCCTCCCCCGCCACCAAGGAGAAAGGCTTGCGCCTACTCAAGGAACTGACCCAGACCTTCTCGAAAGAAGAACTGAAACGCCGCGTCGAGGGAAATCTCTGTAAAATTGGCAACGGTGAAAGAGACCTCTACTTCTAACATATTAACATTCGATTGTTAATATATTGTTAATAAAACAAGGTTCATTTAGGTTTTTTTTAGTATTTTTGCACCGTCATTTGACATGAAAAAAATGTTTAACCAAAATCTTTAAAAACATGAAAAAAATCATTTTAACCCTTGCTCTCGTAGCATTCGGAATGACCGCCAGCGCCCAGTGGGTTATTGGCGGCAATGTGGCTTTCCAGCACACCAACAACCACACCAACGATTATGTGACTGGCACCAGCAGCACTGACTTTTCCATCATGCCCAAAGTGGGCTACTGGCTGAACGAAAACATGCAAATTGGTATGCAGTTTGGCTATGCCATGAACTACAATCGCAACTATACTGGTGCTTCTGACAGATACACTTCCAACAAGTCTCACTATCTGGACTTCTCTCCCTACTTCCGCTACAATGTGGCTCAGTGGAAGAGCTTCACCGTTTTCTGCGAGGCTCAACTCGGCGTGCGTCTCAACCTCGAAAGCAGCACCTACAACAAAGTTACCAACACCACCTCAGACCTCGGTGACAACTTTACCCAGTTTGGTCTTGCCGTGGTTCCTGGTCTGAACTACTCTTTCACCGACAAGATTTCCATGGACATCTATGTCAACCTGCTCGGCATCGCCCTCCAGATGAACACCGCCGACGGTTGGGGTGGTCACCAGTTTGGTTTCATCGCCAACATGGACGCCCAGAGCCTCAACGCTCACCTGAACAACTTCGCTATTGGCTTTAACTACGCTCTCTAATCCGCGTTAGTTACCTACACTATGCAAGGGGCTTCCATATCGGAAGCCCCTTTGTTTTTTTCTCTCCTCCACCATCATTACGCCGTTAGGCGTTTTCTCTTAATAGAAAATCCCTAACGGGATATTTTTACCCCGTAGTTTTTTTTCTTTCAATCAAGCATCGGCGAAGACTTTACCATCTTCAAGCAAAACCTGCAACTTGGTGTACTCACAGTGGAAGTCGTTTTTCAGGCGGTCAAGGTAGCGATGACTCTCCCAAAGGCACATGGGGAGGTCGTGGAGCAGGCAGTTGCCACAGGTCTCGGGCGTGGTGGCGGGCACCTCGTCCTGCGTCAGTATCCACTCTAAGCACTCGATGGTCAGGCGACGCATCTCCTCAACCCCATAGTTACCCGTCATGATGACATACATGCCCGTCAGGCAACCCATGGGACCTACATACACCACATCCTCTTTCGCCGAGGAGTTGCGAAACCAAGTGGCCATCAGATGCTCCAAGCTGTGCATGGCAGCCGGGGCGACGGCAGGCTCGCGGTTGGGCTCCGTGATACGGAGGTCAAAGGTGGTAAAACCCTTGTCAATGCGCGACACATAGATACCGGGCTTAAGGTGGGTATGGTCAATGGTAAAACTCTGTATTACTTCCATAATAAAGGTTAAAGTTTAACGATTAACGGTTAAAAATTATAGGGTTTCCAAAAATCTTTTGACAAAATGGAAGGAGCGGTCGCACATGCTGGCAAGGAAATCCTCCCACTGCATTTGATGATCATCGGTACGCCCTGGAGTGTCGCTGATGACACGCAGGCTGAGGAAAGGGACTCCCGTAGGGGCGTACCCCTGTGTACGCCCGCAGAGATAGCAGGTCTGCGCAATGGCAGCACTCTCCATGTCGCAAGCCAGACCATCGGGGAAGTGGCGCTTGATGACGTTCTGCCGCTCCCGGTCGGTAATAAACTGGTCACCGGTGCAAATCAGACCCGTTATCAAATGACCGTCAAAACCCTTGGCCACCTCGAGGGCGGTATCAATCAGATACGGATCAGCATCGTAGCGGGCAGGGAGGCCTTGCACCTGACCGAGGACCACAGCGTCGCCAGTGCTGCTTATGCCACCGCAATCCACATCATGGTAGACACTCTGCGTGGCGGCCAACACATCCATCACCTGCGTCAGAGGGTCGATGCCGCCAGCCAAGCCGGTGCTGATTATGGCATCGGGGTGGTGTTCCTGCACCAGACGCATGGTACCCACAGCCGCATTAACCTTTCCGATTCCGCACTGCCACAGCACTATCTCGTTGTTACCCAAACGGCCTGTGTCGCCGCCCAAAGCATCGCGCATCTGGCGGTACTCGATATCCATTGCTATAATGACTCCTATCTTCATAATACCTTATTATTTATGTTGCAAAAATACTAAAAAAATGCCACTTCTCCGTCCTATGGGAAAATATTTTTTTTTACCATGCGTTATTTTGTTAAGACTAACCACTTTAACAATCACCCCAAAGACCCAAACCCTCTGCTCATGAAACGCTGGATACGAATATTTATCATTACCATCTTCGCTTTCGCTGCCATCAGTCTGGTGTTGATCCAGTTCACCCAGACGAGGCGCACCGTCTCCATCAACGACAACATGTTCAATATCGGCGTCACCAACGCCATGGAGGCCGTCATCAAGGAGGTCAGCGGCACCCTGCTGCTGCCCGACGGTACACCCAGTCCCACCTTCCGCTACCAAGGACTTGATAGCCTCATCAGCCAGCACCTGCTAACCAACGGCATCGACATCCGTCCCGTCGTGGGCATCTACGACGAGGGTCAGAGCTCCCTACTCTTCGCCTCCGCTGCCGGACAAGAGCGCAACCTCGAGGACTCTCCCTATCGCTATGTCTTCACCCCTCAGAACAATGCCGGTTCCAACCAATACTACATCCTCCTCAGCTTTCCTTCGGCACAGCTCTTCCTCCAGCGTAACTCCAACCTGTTGGCCTACGCCAGTCTCATCCTTATCACCATCATCATCGTCATGTTCTTTGTCTCCATCCGCGCCCTCACGGTGCAACGCAAGCTCGACACCATGAAGACGGAGTTCATCAACAACATGACCCACGAAATCAAGACTCCTTTAGCCACCGTCAGCTTAGCCTGCGAGATGCTACGCGACGAGAGTATCTCCAACGATGAGGAGTCACGACGTAATTTCTTAGCAATCATCAACGACGAGAACCAGCGCCTGCGCGTCTTGGTGGACACCATCCTGCAGAGCGCCAAGATGTCGAAGAAGTCTTTCCGCATCAACCCCAAGGAGGTCGACGTGCATACTCTCATAGAGAAAGTGACGCAGAGTTTCCGCCTCACCCTCTCCAACCGCGGCGGCACCCTTGACACCCGTCTCGAGGCGGCGCCCTCGATTGTCGTAGCCGACGAGATGCACCTTACCAACCTCATCTTCAACCTCATCGACAACGGCATCAAATACTCCACCGGTGCCCCGCATATCACCGTAGCCACCTCGGTAGCCGACGGATGGTTTCGCCTCAGCGTCAGCGATGAAGGCATAGGCATCTCGAAGGACGATCAGAAGCATGTTTTCGAGAAGTTTTACCGTGTTTCCACGGGCGACATTCACAATGTCAAAGGCTTCGGCATAGGATTAAACTATGTGGCCCAGGTGGTCAAACTCCACCAGGGCCACATCAGTCTTGAAAGCGAGCTTGGAAAGGGATCGACATTCACCGTCGCCCTCCCTACCAATTAAGGTTTGCTCACCTCACTATAAATTTTCCACTCTGACTGTTCAGGCGGTAGACATACACGCCTTTGGGCAGTGCGTCGACACACAGCGTCACTTCTCCGGTGCCCGGCAGTACGCGACGTGTGGCAATCAGTTTGCCATCAATACCATAGATTTGCATGTCAGCAGCTATCTCCGTGGTATAGGGCAGCGCCACCGACAAAGCAGCAGGATTGGGATAGGCCGTACCCAGGAAAGTGTTGTCCTCCACGTTGCGGATGGCCACATGGTTGTGACGGATGTTCGAATCCTCAGGAGGAATAACGCCGAAGAGGCAAGCCTGATCCACATTAAAGTTATAACCCATCGAACTAATGCGCATATTATTATCGGCCAGATTAAAGAAGGCATTGCCAGAACCACCCCAGCCCCAGTTCATGTGATACATCTTTTCATTTTCTGTCTGGTAGCCGTCGACCACCCAGGCATGTCCAGCAGCATCGGCACCCGAACCTGTGGACGACGAACCACTCATGACGATCACATCACCATTCATCAAGTAACGACGGATTGTATTAAGGAAACTGGTATCATTGACGCCATTACGGTGACGATTGGAGCCTTGCTGATATTTAAATTTGGTTTTCATAATTGTATTGGCCTGAATCATATTGGCAGCACTGCCATCGGGATGATAATCCATATGGAGAGCCACTCCAAGGCAATAATTCAGCATAGCCACCTGATGAATCTTCTCTGCCGAAGAAGTGGAAAGCAACCTATTGGGCATCAAGGAATAGTCGAACTGAACAGTATCCAACTTGATTCTCAGCGTCTGTGTCGTACCTTCGTCTGTATTTTGCCAATCATAAGACACTATTCCCTTGGGCTGTACAGGATACTCATAGTATTTGCACATCTGCGCCAAAGCAGTGGCCACACAGCCAGTTACCGAATAGCGCCCGTTAACCATGGGGCAGTAGAGATTGTAGGTAGGATTGTCGTCATCACCCTGATTCCACTCACTAGACATCAACTTAACACTCTGATTTTTTGTGCCATTCTTGAGGCTCTTGCTGGCGAGCGTGGTGTATTCCTCGCTGTCAGGATAGTCTCTCTCGGCATCCATAAGCTGGATATCAGCAATCACATTAGTATAACCCGTGAGCCACCAGCGCATGTTGTCGGGGATATCACTCATGTCGAGCGAGCATTCCGTACTATAGGCGATGACGGGATCCATCACCGACGAGCCGGCGATGATAATCCATCCGCCACCATTCACGTTGAAGAGGTAAGCGGAGGCGACATTCATGTCGGGATTCTCAAACTGATAAGCCAGCATGAGCTGCTCGGATGTAATTTTGTCGGCGCCACCGCCCATCTGGTAGGACATGTAATAGGCACCGATAGCTTTCGCCTGGTCGACGGTGACATTGTCGGCCTTGGCAACGCTGCCGAGGAAGGCCATCGACAGCATTAACAATGAAGAGATTACCTTTTTCATATTGGATTCCTTATTTTAATTTTCTGTACCGTTTTGAAGTGCAAAATTACACTTTTTTTCAGACATACAAGAATATTTTTATGACTTTAATATTATTTAAGTACTCGTGTCAACGTTTTTCTTGCACGGTTTCATGCCAAAGGCATGTCCCTCTCATTCTGCCTGACCTTATAGTGGTCACGGCCTGCGACCTTGAGGAGCAAACCACCGACGGAAGTCTGACCCCCTGAACTCATCCTCCCTTTATGACTCTCGAAGAGAGCCTCCCCTTCTGTCACATACAGCCGATGCTTATATTGGGAGTGTCTCTTCGAGACGCGTCTTTCTTCGGTATCCTACCGCCCTATACTTCCGCGTGAGATTACCAAGGGCAAGTCTCTTCGAGGCTTTTAAAACAAACCACTCCCTTCCGTTCGGAAAGGAGTGGTACAAATCAGTCAAGGATTCTTTTATTCGGCCACAACCTCGATGGTGAGCTCGGCCTTGATGTCCTTGTAGACATTGACCTTGGCAGCAAAGGTGCCGACGGTCTTGATGGCGTCGACCACGATGTTCTTGCGGTCGATGTCGTAGTTGTGCTGTTCTTTCAGAGCCTCGGCAACCATAATGTTGCTGACACCACCGAAGAGCTGTCCGTTTTCGCCGACCTTGGCGATAATCTTCACGGTCTTGCCGTTGAGAGCAGCCTGCTGGGTCTCGGCGTTCTTGCGGAGAGCCTCTTCCTTATGGGCGCGCTGACGCAGGTTCTCAGCGTGGATCTTCTTGTTGACGGGAGTGGCGATGATAGCCATGCCCTTGGGAAGAAGATAGTTGTTGGCATAGCCGTTCTTCACTTTGACGATTTCGTCCTTGTAGCCCAGGTTGGCCACATCTTGTTTCAGTATGATTTCCATCTATCTTTCCTCCTATTATTATTTGAGACAATCGGCGACGTAGGGCATCAAGGCGATATGACGGGCGCGCTTGATAGCCTGCGACACTTTCTTCTGGTACTTGTTCGAGGTGCCGGTGATGCGACGGGGCAGAATCTTGCCCTGCTCGTTGACGAACTTCAGCAGGAAGTCGGCATCCTTGTAGTCGATATATTTGATGCCGAGTTTTTTGAAACGGCAGTATTTCTTACGCTGAGTCTCCACGGCGATGGGAGTCAGATATTTGATTTCGCTTTCGTTAGCCATAGTTTTATTCTTTAACTACTTTAACTTCTTTAACTTCATTAACTACTTATTCTGCTGCGGGAGCTTCAACGGCTTCGGCTTTCTTGGCGCGCTTCTTCTCGTTGTAAGCCACAGCATGCTTGTCAAGGCTGACGGTGAGGAAGCGGAGCAGACGCTCGTCGCGCTTGTAAGCGATCTCGAGGTCGTTGATGACGCTACCCTCGGCCTTGAACTCAATGAGATAATAGAAGCCGGTGGTCTTCTTACGGATAGGATAGGCGAGCTTACGCATGCCCCAGTTGTTCTCGTACACGATCTCGGCACCCTTGCTGGTGAGCAGATCAACGTACTTCTTTACCGTTTCCTTCATCTGTTCTTCAGACAAAACGGGAGTGGCAATGAAAACGGTTTCGTACTGTTTTACCATTACTGTTGTTTGTTTTTAATTTGACTTTTTTTTTCTCATCACCACATATAAGGTGTTCTCTCCTTACGTCGCGTTCACCTTACGTGATGATACTGATTCGTCGCTCTCTGCGAGAGCATTTGTTTTCTTTAATCCTTTAAACAAAAAAAGCAGGACTTCATGTCCTGCTTTCTTGTTTTGAGCCACTTTGCGGACTCGAACCGCAGACCTACGCATTACGAATGCGTTGCTCTACCAACTGAGCTAAAGTGGCGGAGTTGCGGTTTACGGTGAGGCGAGGGCTTACAGTGTCGGGGTGAGAAGACTCGAACTTCCGGCCTCCACGTCCCGAACGTGGCGCGCTAGCCAACTGCGCTACACCCCGCGATAAGTGTCCTGGCAGGGATTCGAACCCTGGACCCATTGATTAAGAGTCAATTGCTCTACCAGCTGAGCTACCAAGACATTATTCTATTCTCGCTTGTGTTTCAGCAACGTGCATCGGCCTCCTCGGAGGCATCTTTAGGACATGGACTTTGCCGCTGCTGCAGCATTTCAAATTTCTCTCTTTTTAGAGCGGAAAACGAGACTCGAACTCGCGACCCCGACCTTGGCAAGGTCGTGCTCTACCAACTGAGCTATTTCCGCATTTCAACTCTAAACTCTCAACTCTAAACTAAACTGGTACTCCGGGTGGGACTTGAACCCACACGCCCTTGCGGGCAAGGGATTTTAAGTCCCTCGTGTCTACCATTCCACCACCAGAGCTTCTCTCTTGAAAGGTTATTGGTTATTGGTTATTGGTTATGGAACCTGCGTCAGCCCCTCTATAACCTCTCACCTATAACCTATAAACTCTTGGTTGGAGACCTGAGCGGAAAACGAGACTCGAACTCGCGACCCCGACCTTGGCAAGGTCGTGCTCTACCAACTGAGCTATTTCCGCATGCGTTTTTTTCAATATTTCAACGTCCTTTTTGCCTTCAAAAGCGGGTGCAAAAGTACAACCTTTTTTGAAACTGGCAAAATATTTTTTATTTTTTTGTCACAATTTTTTTTATCTCATTCAGTTTCAAGAGTGCTTCTATCGGCGTAAGTGTATCTATATCAATATCTAATATCTTATCCTTAATTTCGAGCAACGTCGGGTCGTCAAGTTGGATAAAACTGAGCTGACAGCCTGCAAAAGTATCTTTTTCGGAGCCGTTTTTTGCATTTTTGCCCTTTTTCGATTCCACCGCCGTGGCATTGGCATTTTTCTCTTCGAGCATTTGCAACATAGCACTGGCACGGTTCAGCACTTGGGGCGGCATACCCGCCAGACGGGCCACATGGATACCGAAGCTGTGTTCACTGCCACCGGGCACAAGCTTGCGCAGGAAAATAACCCTTCCGTCAATCTCCTTGACGCTGACATGGTAGTTCCTGATGCGCTCGAACTGCTCCTCCATCTCGATGAGTTCGTGGTAGTGGGTGGCAAACATCACCTTGGGACGCGCTTTCTTGTTATCATGCAGGTACTCGGTGATAGCCCAGGCGATGGAGATGCCGTCGTAGGTCGACGTGCCGCGACCGATTTCGTCCAGCAACACCAGACTCCTGTCACTGACATTGTTCAGGATACTCGCCGTCTCGTTCATCTCCACCATGAAGGTGCTCTCGCCACTCGAGATGTTGTCGCTGGCACCCACGCGGGTGAAGATTTTGTCCACGATGCCCACCGTGGCTTTCTTGGCTGGACAGTAGCAGCCCATCTGCGCCATCAGCACAATGAGGGCCGTCTGGCGCAACAACGCCGACTTACCACTCATATTGGGACCAGTGATAACCATAATCTGCTGACTGTCACTATCGAGCATTACATCGTTACTCACATATTGCTCTCCCGGCGGCATCTGGGTCTCAATGACGGGATGGCGCCCTTCGAGAATCATCAGCTTTCGGTCGTCGGTGAGCTCAGGACGGCAGTAGCCGTTGGCCAGCGACACCTCGGCGAAGCCCTGCAGACAGTCGACCTGCGCCACTATCTGCGCATTGTACTGCACGGGCTGCACGAACTCCGTGACAGCCATCATCAGTTGGTTGAAGAGCTGCGCCTCGAGGGCCAGGATGCGCTCCTCGGCACCGAGGATCTTGTCCTCGTATTCCTTGAGTTCGGGAGTGATATATCGTTCAGCATTGGTGAGGGTCTGCCGACGTGTCCACCCCTCGGGGACCTTGTCCTTGTGGGTGTTGTATACTTCGAAATAGTAGCCGTAGACGTTGTTGAAGCCCACCTTGAGGGAGGTGATACCCGTGGCTTCGCTCTCTTTCTGCTGCAGCGCCATCAGGTATTCCTTGCCGGAGCCCGCCATGGAGCGCAACTCGTCGAGTTCGGCATTTACGCCGGCGGCAATGACACCGCCCTTCTCCACCTTCACCGGCGGTTCTTCCTTGACCTCCTTGCCGATACGCTCCGCCAACGACGCACAGGGGTTCAGCTGCTCGGCGAGGGTCGCCAAAGAGCCTTGGCAAGAGGCACAGAGTTGCTTCACCTCACCCACGGCCAGCAGGGCACGACGCAGCTGCAACATCTCGCGGGGGTTGATACGTCCCACTGCCGCCTTGGTAATCAGGCGCTCCAAGTCGCCAATCTCCTTCACACACTTCTGCAGTTTCTGCCGCAAATCACCCTCCCGCAGCAGGGTGTCCACCACACCGAGACGCTCCTCGATGGCGGGAATCTCCTTCAGCGGAAGCAACATCCAACGCCGCAGGAGGCGAGAGCCCATGGGCGTGAGGGTGTGGTCAATGACATCAAGCAAGGTGCGGGCACCGTCATTGGGAGAGGCCACAAGCTCGAGGTTGCGCACCGTGAAACGGTCAAGCCACACATAGCGGTCGCGCTCCACACGACTCAGACGGCAGATATTCTGCGTGCGGTCGTGCTGCGTATCTTGTAGATAATAGAGCACGGCACCGGCAGCAATGATGCCCATATCGAGGTCCTCGACACCGAAACCCTTGAGACTCGAGGTGCCGAACTGCTTCAGCAGCAGTTCGTGGGCGAAGTCGGGAGCAAAAACCCAGTCGTCGAAGGTGTTGGTATAATATCGCTCGGCAGAATGCTCTTGGAACCACCGCAGCTTCTTGCGCTGCAGCACCACCTCCGAGGGGTGGAACGAGTCCATGAGCTTGTCGATATAGGCCATGTCGCCCTGCGCCACAAAGAACTCGCCGGTGGAGACATCCAAGAAACTCACGCCGTGAATCTTGTCAGCGAGGTGCAGGCCACAGAGGAAGTTGTTCTCCTTAACCTCCAGCACCATGTCGTTGTAGGCCACGCCGGGCGTCACCAGCTCGGTGATGCCGCGTTTCACGAGACCCTTGGCACTCTTGGGGTCCTCCAACTGCTCGCAGATGGCCACACGCAAGCCGGCACGTACTAATCGCGGCAGGTACTGCTCCAACGCATGATGGGGGATGCCCGCCAAGTCGGTGTACTCACCGCCGCCGGCCATCTTGCGCGTCAACGTGATGCCCAGAATCTGCGATGCCTTGCGGGCATCCTCGCCGAAAGTCTCGTAGAAATCACCCACACGAAACAGCAGCATGGCGTCGGGGAATTTCTTCTTCAACTCGGCATGCTGCTTCATCAGCGGCGATTCATTATCAGCTTTCTTGGCCATCGACGGTATAAAATTTGAGTGTGCAAAGATACAAAAAAAAAATGAAAATAGAAGAATTTATAAAAAATCTTAAATCAATTGTACCTATACAATAATACTATCCACCGCGGCGTTTTTTAAACTCGAAAAAAAATAATCACCAATAAACACACAATCCATGAAAACATTCAAACATTACGTGAAGTTCGCCATGCCCCTCATCGCGGCTGTGGCTTTCCTGATGACCTCCTGCTCGGGCCTGAAAGACAAAGAGGCCCAGGTACCCCAAAACGCCATCTTCGTCGCCAACCTCAACGTTGGCAGCATGTGGCAGAAGGGCGAGCTCAGCAATGTCGACAACATCAAGAGTTACGGTGTCCTTCGCGAAGGACTCAGCGCCGCCATGCCCCAACTCGAGCAACTCCTCACCAACCTCCTGAAAGACCCCTCCACCACCGGTATCGACACCGACAAGGACCTCCTCCTCTTCGCTGCCATGAATGACGAGAACCTCAGCGACATCACCGTCACCTTCTCCGCCACCCTCAAGAGTAAAGAAGCCTTCACCGACTTCCTAAACAAAGTTTCCGACATCGCCGGCGAGAAACTCGCCATCGAAGAGGGCGACCTCTCCTATGCCAACCTCGACAAGGACATCGTCATGGCCTTCAACAACAAGAGCGTCGTCATCATCGCCGGCGGCAAATCCGGCAGTCAGAAAGACTACGCCAAATCACTCTTCGAGCTCAAAGAGTCCCTGGCCGACAACGACCACTACAAAGCCTACCTCGACAACCGTCAGGACATGGGCCTCTTCCTCCCCTTCGCCAACTGGTTCGGCGAGAAAGGCATCATGAACAACCCCATGCTCAAAGTCCTTATGACCAATGCCAACGAGGCACTCTACGCCCAGCTGGAGAAATGCTCCGCCTATAGCGTCACCTCCTTCGAGAACGGCAGCATCGTCACCACCTGCAAAACCCTCGGCAACCCCACCGACAACGCCAAGTTCCTCGGCAAGGGCATCGACAACAGCCTCATGGCCTTCATGCCCTCCCCCACCCTCACCGCCTTCTCCTTCAGCGTCGACATGCCCGCCTGCCTCGAATACATAGCTAATGACAAAGCCTCCGCCGAGGCCTTCAACGAGTCCATCGAGGAACTCGGATGCACCGTCAAGGACATCGTCGAGATTTTCGCCGGCAATTTCGTGGGTTCCTTCTACGGCATGGGCAAGGGCAACATGCCCCTCTGCGCCGTGGCCGCCGACATCGCCAAGGCCGACCTCGTCAACAACTTCCTTCAGTCCGCTGGCCTCAAGGCCAAGAACAACGTCTATGACCTCGGCAGCGGCATGAGCCTCTTCTTCGACGGCAAGACCATCGCTTTCAGCACCGACGCCAACGCTCCCAAGGCCTACGCCCAGGGCGGCTACCAGAACAGCCTCGCCGTCGTGGCCGACAAGATCCGCAAAGGCAACTACTTCTACATGGACCTCAAGATTCAGGACTACCCCCAGGCTGTGCTTGACCTTCTTGACTACAAAGCCGGCAACGATGCCCTCCTCGACCAGGTCCTCTCACTCCTCGACTACCTCGAGGTCGTCACCACAGCCCCCGATGAGATGAAGATCATCCTCAAGCTCACCGACTCCCGCAACGCCCTCGCCACCATCATCGCCACCGCCGACGACATCGCCATGAGCTTCCTCGGCGCTGACGAGGCCGACGAGACCCTCGCCCTCGAAGACTAAGAAACTCTCATCTATTATCTATAATCTTTAAACGTTAACCGTTAAACGTTAACCGTTATAATGATTATCGAACTTAGAAACCTCAAACCTCAGTATATGTCGGAGTCGGAAGTCGCCGGCTCCGACATCTATTTACAGCCTTCCGTCGTCTTCGAGCGCGGCCGCAAGTATATGATCTGCGCCCGCTCGGGACACGGCAAGACCTCGCTGCTGAATTTTATCTACGGCAGCAACCTCTACTACGACGGTGTCATCGACTACCACGAGCCCGTCAGCTCACCCTTCGACCTGCGACTGCGCAAACTCAGCTATCTCTTCCAAGACCTCTGCCTCTTCCCTGAGCTTACAGCCTTGGAGAACGTGCAAATCAAGAATAGCCTCACGGAACATAAGAGCGAGGCCGAAATCGAGGCCATGCTCGATGCCCTGCTGCCCGCTAGCAAGAAACACCAGCCCCTTCGCACCCTCTCCTTAGGACAGCGCCAGCGTGTCGCCGCCGTGCGCGCCCTCTGCCAGCCCTTCGAGTTCCTCCTCATGGACGAGCCTTTCTCCCACCTCGACCATGAGACAGCCCAACAGGTCGCCGCCATGACCCTCCGCGAAGTGGAAGCCCAAGGTGCCTCCCTCCTCCTCACCTCCCTCGACCCCACCGACCTCTTCCCCTTCGACTGTACTTTGAAATTATAATGCCCTTCGGGCAGAAATCTTAGAAAATCAACAAGAAAATCAAAGAAAATATTTTTTTAGATTTTGAGATAGATTTTGACAGATTTCTCGCCGAAGGCGATTCCAAAAAGAGATATGCTCAAACGACTTCAACGAAAGACCCTCATCCCCACGCAGATTGCCGGCTACGCCGCCACACTCCTCGTGGGCGTCACCATCGTCATGCTCTCCGTGCAGCTCTATGCCGACATCCGTCCCGTACTCACGCAGCAGACCGACGTCTTCCGCAACCATGCCGTCACCCTCAACAAGACCGTCAGCACCCTCAACAGTCTCAACAAGGAGGGCATCTATTTCACCGACGACGAACTCGCGGCCATCCAGTCCCAGCCTTTTGTGAAGAACGTGGCGCGTTTCAGTAGCTCCTCCTTCCAGGCCTATGCCGCCATCGCCCTCGGTGAACAAGCCATCCGCACCGATCTTTTCTTCGAAAGCATCCCCGACCAGTATATCGACGTGCGAAGCGACCAGTGGCACTGGGACAGCACCGCCGACTTCATCCCCATCATCATACCCGAGGACTACCTCAACCTCTACAATTTCGGCTTCGCCGAGAGCCAGGCGCTACCCGTCATCTCGCAGGGTGCCATCGAACAGGTGGTCTTCACACTCCGCCTCACGGGGCACGGCCGTCAGCAGCCCTTCCAAGGCCATATCGTGGGCTTCTCGGGAAAAATCAACACCATCCTCGTCCCCGAGGCCTTCCTTCTCTGGGCCAACCGTGAATTTGGCAATGCCGATGGCGGCAACACTTCGCGTCTCCTAGTGGAGTTCAGTGATGCCTCCGACGAGCGCATCCCATCGTTCATCGAGACGAACGGCTACAATATCAAGCAGGACGAATTGGAGAACAGCAAGATGGTCTTTTTCTTCCACATGGCACTCCTCTTCGTCATCACTGTGGCACTCATCATCATCGTGCTCTCGGTGGCTTTCATCATCATGAGCCTCAACGTCATCGTGCAGAAGAACCGCGACCTCTTCGTGAACCTCTATGGGATTGGCTATTCACCGCGTCAGATTGCACGCTACTACCAGCGCATCGTGGGACTCATTACCGTCGCCGACATCGCCGTCGCCGTCGGTCTCTCCCTCTTCTTACGTCATCTCTATGTGAATCGTCTGGCCTCCCTCTTCAGCATCGAGGGCAGCATCGTCCCCCTCGTGGCCACCGCCGTGCTCCTCACGACCCTCCTCGTCGTCGCCTACAGCCTCATTATCCTCCGCACCATCCGCAAAACCGTAGAGCCCTCAGCGCCCCGACGGCTCCCGTAGGGAGCACCTCTGCAATATGGGATGCCCTATGGGCAGAAATCTTAGAAAATCAAAGAAAATCCGCTCAATTCGCCGACAAATAACTAGTCGTGGGTCCGAAGTCGTAGCCGTCGACCACCACGCGGTTCTTCGTGGTGCGTCCCAAAAAACAGCAGTTCAGTCGCGCGTCGTCCATCTTCAGCAGGAAAGCGTCGTCCTGCTTCTCCTCCAGTGCCAGCACATAACGCCCTTTCTCTTCACCGAAGAGGAACGCGTCGAGCCGTACCTCGCGCGGCACCAGGATGTCAAAACCTATTGCTTGATTGCGCGATTGCTTGATTGTTTGAGTAGGGGTTAGAAAGCGCAGCAGCGAGCAGAAGAGTCCCCCCTGCCCCACCGGTGCCGAAGCCAGCAGCATCTCACCGTCCTTCAGGGCATCAAGAATCATTTCTATGTATTGGCAGTCCTCCTCATGGCCGCCGGCGGCCATAGGTTCGTCGACGAGGTGGAGGCAGCGCCGCGCATACTCCGAGTCAGCGAACTCACCGCTGACGTTGCCCACCATATAGAGCAGCAACCCCGTAGACCTAGTCCAACTAGTTAAACTAGTCAAACTAGAAAAACTAGAAAAACTATCCTTCCCTGTAATCTCCCTCGCAATCTCCAGGCATTCCTTCACTCGCGGTTCGCGGATAGCCTTGTGGTCGGCGGAGCCGGAGTAGAGGTATTCGTTGCGTTCCACCACATGATGCTGGCCTCGCAGCCAGCCGTAGAGGCTCTGCTGCTTGCCGTTGCTCTCCCACATGGCCAAGAGTGTCGACAGCTCGTCGATGGTGGGCTGCCGCCCAATGATATCGAGCACCTCGTCGAACGCCTGCCGCGAGATACCCATCGCCTCCGCTGTCTCGAAATCAACCATCCTTATAAAGGGTTATAGGTTATAGGTTATGGGTTATAGACACTTGATAGGTTAGTGGTTTTCGCCGGATTGTTTTTATTCTAAGGTACTCAAACTCTGCGGAGCAGGCAGATTGGTTATCGCCGTCTTTTTTATGCGTCAGCCTCTCTATAACCCATAACCTATAACCCATAACCATTCACCTCCTCAAAAATCGCCTTGCAACCCGCGTAGATATCCTCCCACGCCACGTTGAACTTGCGGGTGTACCAAGGGTCGACGACATCGCGGCCGTGGTGCTTGGTGTCACTCGCGGGGGTGTGGTCGAGGAGCAACGAGAGTTTCTTCTCCTTGTCGCCCCCGAAACATCGGCGCATGGCTTCCAAATTGGCCGCATCCATGCCTATAATCATATCGTAATAGGCATAGTCGTCACGGACGATGCGACGAGCCGTCTTGCCGGGGCATCCGATGCCGTGTTTGGCCAGTTCCTGGCGTGCCAGTGGGTAGACGGGATTACCCAGTTCTTCGTCGCTGGTAGCGGCGGAGGCAATCTCGAACTCCTCTTCGAGCCCCGCCGTGCGTACCATCTTTTTCAGTATAAACTCGGCCATCGGGCTCCTGCAGATATTTCCATGACAGACAAAAAGAATTTTTTTGCTCATTGCATTAATTTATTTACAAGGTATTCGCGACCTTCAGTTCATGCTGCAAAAATACAAAAAAAATTTGAGTTGTCAAAATTTTTTTGACACAAAAAAAAGAGCACCCCGCAGGGTGCTCTTTTTTTGGAAGTAGTGTTACACTACCGAACCACGACGACGCGCTTGGCGGGTGCGTTGCCGACCTTCACGAGGTAGACACCGGTAGCCGTCATGCGGAACTCGATGGCTTCGGGAGCGTTCAGTTGACGATCCATCATACGACCGTTCACATCGTAGACGTAGACATCATAGCCTTCGGCGCCGCGCACGAAGATGCGGGAATCGCTGCTGTAGATGGTGACATTGTCCATGTCAACATCCTCGATTCCGACCTTCTCCTGGAAGACGGCGGTGAGGGTGATATCCTCGGTCACCTGGAAGACGTAGACGGCGGCGGTGGAGACGATCTCAGAACCGTTCATCCAAGCCACGAACTCGTAGCCTTCGTTAGCGGTGGCCACGGCAGTGAAGTAGCCGTTCTCAACGATGATGCCGCTCTCGCTGACAGTACCCATTGTCTCGTTGGCGGAGACCAGCGTGACATTGTAGAGCGGGTTGACAGTGAGCTCAAGGGTCACGATGCTGTCGCAACCGTTGGCGGCTTCGGTCGTATAGGTGTAGACACCACTCTCGGTGTACTCTTCACCGTTCCAGTTGTAGCTGCCATCGGCAGTGACAACGAGGTTGGTGTAGACCGGCTGGTTGACGGTGAGGACGAGCGTAGTGACGCTGTCGCATCCCGTAGCAGCAGAGGTGGTGGTGTAGGTGTAGGTACCGCTGGTGGTATAGGTCTCACCATTCCACTCGTAGCTCGAGCAAGCGCTCTCAGCGATGGTCACCTCGACGGGAGCAGTGATGGTGAGGTTCAGAGTCACGGTGCTGTCGCAACCGGCAGTCGTGGTGGTCTGATAGATGTAGTTACCACTGTTGGTGTAGACGTTGCCGTTCCAGCTGTAGCTGTTGCAGGCGGTCTCGTTGATCGTGGTGCTCGCGCTGTTGAAGATGGTCAGGTTGAGCGTTGCGGTGGCAGCGCAGCCGTTAGCATCGGTAATAGCGTGAGTGTAGGTGCCGCTGGTGGTGTAAGCCACATCGTACCAAGTGTAGCTGTCGCAGTTGCTGGCAGTGACAGTGGTGTTGATGGGCTGGTTCACCGTCAGGACCAAGGTCACGAGGCTGTCGCAGCCGGAGGTAGCGGTGTAGGAGTGGTTGTAGGTGCCACTGGTGGTGTAGGTCTGTCCATTCCAGGTGTAGCTGCCGCAAGCGGTCTCGTTGACCGTGGTGGCGACAGACTGCAGACGGGTGAAGAACAGGGTGACCACGCTGTCGCAACCGGCAGCATTGACAGTGGTGTAGGTGTAGACACCGCTGGCGGTGCAGGTCTGACCGTTCCAGACGTAGTCATTGCAGGACTCGTAGGTCACAGTAGCAGTGGTGGGCTGGTTGATGGTCAGGGTCAGCGTCACAATGCTGTCGCAGCCATTGGCAGCGGCGAAGGTCTGCTGGTAGCTGCCAGAGGCAACATAGGTAGCGTTACCCCAAGTGTAGCTGTTGCAAGCCGATTCGCTGATGGCATTGGTGACGGGCTGCTTGATGGTCAGGTGGAGGGTATCCACGCTGGCGCAACCAGTAGCGTTGATGTAGTTGTAGAGTTTGTCGCCGGAAGTGGTGTAGGTCTCACCGTGCCACTCATAGCTCTCGCAGACGCTGACGGTCTCAGCGTTGTGAGTGCTGGCGTTGATGGTCAGGTGGAGGGTATCCACGCTGGCGCAACCTTCGACGTTGGTGTACTCGTAGGTGTAGGTACCCGTAGCCTCATGCGGCATCAGATGCCAGATGTAGTTGTCGCAAGCGATGGCGTTCTCGACGTTGTGAGTACCGTGGTTGACGGTGAGGTTCAGCGTCACGATGCTGTCGCAGCCGTTGGCGGCCAGGTAGGTCTGCTGGTAGCTGCCGCTGGTGGTGTAGATGGCATCGCCCCAGGTGTAGCTCTCGCAGGCGGTAGCGCTGAAGCTGCTGGTCACAGGCTGGTTGAGGGTGAGGTTCAAGGTCACCACACTGTCGCAACCGTTGGCAGCAGTGAAGGTCTGCTGATAGACGCCGGAGGCATTGTAGCTGACATCGTTCCAGCTGTAGCTGCCGCAGGCGGTAGCGCTGATGGTGTTAGCCACAGGCTGGTTGATGGTCAGGTGCAGGGTCACCACGCTGTCGCAGTTCTCACCATTACTTAACGTATAGGTGTAGTCACCGCTCTCGACATAGGCCTGACCGTGCCACACGAAGTAGTTGCAAGCCACAGCGGTGGTGTCACCCGTGGTGCTGTTGCTGATGGTCAGGTGGAGGGTAGCCACGCTGTCGCAGCCATTCACATCAGTAGTATCGAAGGTATAGGTACCGCTGGTGGTGTACACAGTGCCGTTCCACTCGTAGCTGTCGCAACGCGTAACGTTGGTTTCGCTGCTGCTGTTGACATTCACTGTCAGGGCGAGGGTGACGATGCTGTCGCAGCCGGTGAGCGTAGAGGTCTTGTAGGTGTAGTTACCACTGGTGGTGTAGGTCTGGCCATACCAATCGAAGCTGTTGCAAGCCACAGCGGCGGTGTCGCCCTTAAGGACGGTGCCGACGGTCAGCGTCAGGGTAACGACGCTGTCGCAACCGTTGATGGTCTGCAGTTTCTCAACGAAGGTGTACTTCATAGACTCCTTCAGGCTGTCGGCCGGGATGTCGAAGTTGTAACCCTGGTAACCATTGCCGAGGCAGACCTGAGCGGTGAGCTCGGTGCTCTTGGTCTCGTTGATAGTGAGGCTGAAGTGGTAGATGCTGTCGCACTGGGCGCTGAAGGGTGCATGGACGGTGTCGTCCTCGACAGCGGCGGTGTAGCTCTTACCGCGCCATACGTAAGGCATAGCGTAGTTGTCGCAAATCACAGCGCTCTCGTAGACCACGGGCTGCTCGTAGACAGTCAGGGTCAGGTTGACCACGCTGTCGCAACCGGTAGCGGTGTGCACGTTGGCCGAGGTCTGCATGCTCTCAGTCAGGGTGTCGATCACCTGGCCATTCACAGTCCACACATAAGGACCGCAGCTCTCTTCCTCTTGGTAGACGAAGGTACGGCTGTTGCCCAGCGTGAGGCGCAGAGTGTCGAAGATCGGGCAGTTGTCAGCATTCTTGGCATTCTGAGTGTAACCAAGCTCGAAGTACTGAGTGGTGTCAGAATTGTTGGTCTTGGTAACGCCGTGCCAAGTGTAGGTGTGACAAGCAACCTCGTCGATGTAGTTGACGGTCGACTGGCGGAGCGTCAGCACGAGGGTATCCTGGCTGCGGTCCTTGCCGCCGTCAGTCTTGTTCATGAAGTAGAAGGTCCAAGCGTTGGTATCCTCAGGCATGTCGGCCATGGTGTAGGTGCCAACGGTGTCGCCGGCAATCACCCAGGTGTAGCTGTCGCACACATTGTCGATGGTCTTCTTACCTTCCTTCATGGTCAGGTAGAGGGTGTCGACGCTCTTGCAGCCGCTGATGGTGTAGTAGCTGAAGGTGTCGGTAGCAACACTGGTGGCAGTACCCTCAGTGTACTCGCGACCATGCCATGTGTAGGTGTTACCGAAGTAGGTGGTGTCGTAATCAGCCTTGCTGCTGTTGTGGTTCACAGTGAGCGTCAAGGTCACGGTGCTGTCGCAACCAGCGGCGCTCTGGAAGGTGTGCTTGTAGGTGCCGCCGGCAAGGATGACAGTATCCTTATTGGTGGCGGGATCCACATAGCCTTCCCAGACATACTCGTCGCAAGCCGTCTCGGCAACAGCCACAGTATAGATGTGGTTGTACACGAAGTGCAGGCTGTCGACGCTCGGGCAACCGTTGGCAGCAGTGTAGTAGTAGGCGGTGTCGATGCTCTTGTTGAAAGTGAATTCATGACCGTCAACAGTAGTCCAGGTGTACTCACCGCAGTTGTTGGTCATCACGGTGGTAGAGTCGCTGTTCTTCTTGATGGTCAGCACCAGCGAGAGGACGCTGTCGCAACCATACTGGTCTTCGGTAGTGTAGGTAGCGGTCGAAGTGCTCTCGGTGTACGTCTGGCCATTCACCCAAGTGTAGCTGTCGCAAGCCACACGACGGTCGGTCGAGTAGGTGAACGGATGCTGGTACACGGTGACGTACTCGATGTAGCCGTTGGCCAAGGTGTCGTAGATACGCCAAGGACCGTGGGCATGATCGTAGTCGCTGGTAGCGGTGCTGATGGTATGGCCGCGCCAAGTGTAGCTGGGCTGGCTCACGCAGATGTTGACAACGCCGCTATCAACGTAGTTGTTCTTCAGGGTCACATTCAACTGGATGACACTGTCGCAGTACTGTCTTACCACAGGCTGCGAGAAGGTAACCTCCTTGATGAAGGTGCTGTCGCTGAAGCCAAGAGCATTGTAGGCGCGGGTGTTCTGAGCAGTGTAGTCGAAGATGCTGTCACCATAGACCAGGGTCTTGTTGCTCACGAAGAACACAGTATCGATAACGGGGCTGGTGTAACGCTGCGTGAGCGTCAGGTTCAGCGTAAAGATGCTGTCGTAGGTGCCTTCGTTGTGCTTCACATAGGTCGGCATATAACGGATATAACGGCCCGTGCTGGTCTTGTAGAGAGCATTGTGGGCAGCGCGCTCCTCGTCAGAGATCCACTGGTAGGTGGTATCGTTGATCCAGGTGTACTCGCTGCAAACGACGGTGTCGGTAGTGGCGTAGAAATTGGTACCCACGTGGATGGTGACATCGTAGATGCTGTCGCAACCGTTCACGGTCGTGATATCGAGCGTGTCGAAGAAGTTGGCATCAGCGGTGTACATCACACCCTTGTAGCGGTACGAGCCTTCACCGGCCCAGATGACGCTGTCGTAGTGGTTGGTGGTGTTGATGGTCAGTGCCAGCGTATCCATGTGGTGGCACTGGTTGGCATCGACGGAGTCGAACTTGTAGGTGCCACTGACGGTGCGGGAAACACCGTGCCACTTGTAGCTGTCGCAAGCCACCACGGTGGTGTCATTGCCGAGGTTCTTATTGACCACGAGATAGAGAGTGTCGACGCTCACGCACTTGCCGGCATCGGCGCTCTTATAATTATAGTAGTAGGTGCCGCTGGCGGTGTAGGTTTTTTCGTTCCAGGTCGTCTTGTCGCACACGGTGTCGTAGTAGGCGGTGCTGAGGTCGTGGAACATGTTGACCGTCATCGTCACGGTGCTGTCGCAACCGTTCACATCGGTGAAGTTGTGGACATAGATGCCACCATCGGTGATGAGGGTATCCCACTTGTTGACATCGTTGGCGAAGAACCAGCGGATGCTATCGCAGACAGTGGTGTCGACAGTCGAAGCCACTTCAGCGCGACGGTAGACCTTCTTGGTGGTCACCTGCTCGGCGGGAGTGCCAAGGTCGGTGGTGTCAACGAAGGTGTAGGTCTTCGAAGCTTCAGGCATCGGGAACTTCTTGCCGTTCCACACGAGGGTATCGGTGGCGTAGCAGACGTTCTCCTCAACGGTGTTGTAGTTGTACACCAGGTTGATGGTGGCGTACACCATGCTGTCGCAATAGTAGTTGTGACCGGCGCTGAACCAGACGTTGACGGTGGTATCCTTCTTGGCGGCCTTCTGGTCGGCGAAGTAGAAGGTGTCGTTGCCCAGGATCAGGCTGTCCTGACTCAGCGGGAAGCGAACCACAGTGGTGTCACCGTAGACAACCTCGTTGAGGGTCAGGTTCAGGAAGCGCAGGGCGATGTCGACGGTGTCGAACGGAGCGGTGGTCACATAGGTGTTGGCGGTGATATCCTTGTAGAGGGCATTGCCATGGGCAGCGCTCTCCTCGTCGGAAATCCACTGGTAGGTGTGGTTGTTCTGCGGCCAGGTGTAGAGACCACAGGCCACCACGTTGTCGTATTCAATCTCGTACTGCTCCACCCAGATGTGGTAACGCACCACACTGTCGCAACCATTGACGTTCTGGAGGACGATGTCCACCGAGTCGTTGATGGTGGGCGACTGGTAGAGACGGCCGTTGAAGCGGTAGCTGCCGCCACGGTGGTTGATGGTGTCGTGGGTCAGCAGGCTGGTGTTGTAGATAGTCAGGTTGATGGTCACCACGCTGTCGCAGCCGTTGACGGTGCTGAGGGTGCGCTTGATGATGCTGTCCTCGGTGAAGGTCTCACCGTTCCAGACGAACTCGTCGCACTTCACACTGTCGGTGGTGTAGGTAACGTCGTTCTTCAGCGTCAGCTTCAAGGTGTCGACATTCCAGCACTGGTTGTTGGAGGTGTTGACATACTTGAAGGTATCCACGGTGTTCTCCTGGTACTTGCGACCGTGCCATGTGAAGGTGGCGGTGTCGTGAGCACAGATAGACTCGTTGTTCACGTTGTGGACAGTGTTGGTGATGTTCAGGGTGAAGGTCACCGTGCTGTCACAGGTGGGATACTTGACGCTCTTGAGCGTACGGCTGATGGCGATACCATTGGAGTCGGAGGTGAAGAGCTCGTTGCCCCAAGTGTAGCGGTCGCAGGCAGTAATGGCAGTGGCCACTGTCTCGACAATCTTGGCGCGACGGTAGATGGAGTCGGTCATCACCATCTCGTTGTCGGTACCCTTGTTGAGGGTATCGTTCACCAGGGTCATCGTGCCGGCGGGCAGAGTCTTGTAGTTGACATCCTCGAAGCAGACATACGTCACACCGGGAGTGGTGTCGTAGTTGTACTTCAGGTGGATGGTCCAGTACTCGATGCTGTCGCAGTAGTAGGTGGAACCGTAGTGGACCTCTTTGGCAACGGTAGTATCCTTCTTATAGGCCTTGTAGCTGGCGAAGTTGAAGGTGCTGTCGCCAATGGTCAGGGTCTCCTGGCTCAGCGGGAACTGGGCGTACACCGAGTCGGCCATCGTAGCCTCGCTCATGCTCAGCCACAGGACATAGGTCTTGTCGATAGTATCATTGATATAGGTGCTGTACATCGGGTTCTCCTGGATGTACTGGCCGGTGGTGATATCCTTGTAGTTGAAGATCGGGTTGCCCTGCTGGCGCTCCTCGACGGGAATCCACTCGTAGGTGTGGTTGTTGCGCCAGGTGAAGCGGCCGCAGGCAGTGTACTCGTCGTTGACGATGTTGCCAATCTCGACAAAGAGGACGTGAGTGAGAATAGTGTCGCAAGCACCGGTGTTCTCAGCGGCATAGAGGGTGTCGACGAAGAGCTTCTGCATCTCGGCATCGGTCACCGTGTCGCTCTTGAACGGAGCGGTGAAGAGCACATTCTTGTAGTAGGCAGTCGGAGTGTTCATCACGATGCTGTCCTTGGCAATCACCGGACCGGCGTTGATGGTCAGCACCAGGGTATCGGAAGTCCAGCAACCGTTGACATCCTGCACATCCATAACGACACTGTCGGAAGCGGTATAGTGGCCGAGGGTATCGGAGTTACCAGCGTAGTTGTTGTTGTTGACAGTCCAGTAGTACTCGCCGCAAGCCTGTACGTTGAACTTCACAGGAGTGTTCTTGTTGATGGTCAGGTGCAGCGTGGCGGTACTGTCGCAACCAGCGGCGTTCTTCAGAGCGGTGCCGGTGGCGGTGGTGTCGATAACAATGGTACCGGTGGTGTCAATATTCAAACCAGCCCAAATGTAGTTGTCGCAAGCCACCTGCGTATGGACGCTGTCGGTGCTCTTGTTGATGACCAGGTTGAAGACCAGGATGCTGTCGCAGCCGGTCACCACAGAGGTCATCGTGTCGCGGATGGTAGCATTGGCGGTGTAGGTCGTTCCCTTGTAGGTGAACGAGTCGCACTTCACGGTGTCAGCCGTGGCAACGGTCGTCACGTTGCCATTCACAGTGTAGTTGATGACAGTGTCGAAGATGGTGTCGTTGACTCTCACCTTGTTGGCATACTGCTGATCGGCACCCACGGTGTTGATTACCACACCGTAGACGGTGTCGGGCAGCTGGCCCTCACAGAGGCTGATTTCAGGCACGCGGGTCAGGTTGAGGATCACCACGCTGTCGCAACCGTTGGGCAGAGTGGCGTCGTACTGTACGCCGCTCACACTGGCCTTGTAGGTGGTACCGTTCCAATCGTAGTCGGCATTGGTCAGCACGTTCTGGTAGACGGTGCGCATGCCCTGAACGGTGTAGTGCAGGTAGAGGATGGTGTCGCAACCCCACTTGCTGGTACTCTTCACGACTTCGAAGGTACTGTCGACACGATAGGTGTTACCGTCGGGACCTTCATAGGTGTTGCAGACGGTGTAATACTTGTGCAGATGTACGGTGTCGTAAATCTCCAGCTGGAGGGTGACGATGCTGTCGCAACCGTAGCGCTTGCTGACGATGGTGTCGATATACTCGCCGCTCTTCTCGTAGGTCTTGCCGTTCTGGGCCCAGACATACTCCTTGCAGGCGGTATCCTTCACGGTCTCGCGGACAGTGGGAAGCACAGTGTAGCGATAGGTCACGTTGCTGTCGCAACCCATCACGGTGGTCCAGTCTTCGGTGTACTTGGTGTTACCATACGAGGGCACCTCGTTGAGGGCACCGTCGATGGTCAGCGTCACCTTCTGGCTGGCATCGTTCGGGTTGGAGTGGACATATTCATATTTATTAGTAGTAGCGTTGAGCACGAACTCGCTCTCGCAGAGGGTCAGCGTGTCGGTGGCATCGTTGGTGGCGTGGTGCACCATCAGGTCGACCTTGTAGATGGAGTCGCAGCCATTGGCGGCAGCGCCATCAACGGTGTTCAGCAAGAGGGTGTTCACCTCGTCGACAACGAGGGTGCCAAAGCTGGCATACTGAGCAGGTTCATTGGAGCAGATAGTGTCCTTGGTGGTCTTCACAGCATGGTTCTTAGCGGTGAAGCGGATACGCAGGATGAGATCCGAAGTGCCGTTGTCATAGCCAAGGTCTCTGGTGTTGAAGGCCACATTGCCACTCTCGGTGAGGGTAGACACAGGATAGTAACCCATGGTCTTGTAAGGCTCGGCAAGCATGAGGCTGTCGTTCACACCAGGTACATACTCGTCCATGAAGGCCACGGTGTCCTTCATGTTCACGGTGTCTCTGTAGTATACCAACTGGAGCTCATAAGGCACGCAGGCGGTCTTTAAGATGGTGCGGTTCTCCGAGGTGTTGACGGTGAGGTGAGCGCGGTACCACTGGTCGTGTCCGGCAGCGGCATTGGGGATGCGCTCCTGGATATCCTGACTGTAGCGGTACTCCTTCTCCACTTCGTTGCCTTCGCAGTCAACGGTGGTGAGGTAGAAGACGTCGCGCTCGGTGACGTTGACCCAAGGCAGGGTGTCGGTCACGTAGTTCATCGTCAGGTGCAGCACGGCGGTGGTGTCGCAGCCGTTGGCGGCCTGGCCAGCCCAAGTCTTGCGGATGTCGCCGCCAAGAGCATAGGTCTCGCCGGTAGCCCACCAGGTGAAGCTACGGCTGTCGCACTCCATGTGGGCGGTGTCGCCCTCGGCGCTGTGACGCAGGGTGAGGTCGAGGGTCACCACACTGTCGCAAGCAAACTGGTTGCTCAGCGTGTACTGGGCACCCACGGTATCCTTCGTGTAGGTCTTACCGTCGATCCATTCCAGTTCGTCGCAGACGTTCTGCACGTCGGTGCCGGCATTCTGGTAGTTGACGGTGAGGTTCAGCGTCACGGTGCTGTCGCAACCCTTGACAGTCTTCAGGATGGTGCTGTAGGCATCGGTGGTGGTGTAGGTGCCAACGGTGTCGCCGGCAATCACCCAGGTGTAGCTGTCGCAGACGGTCTTGTCAGAGCTGCTGGCAGCAGGATGGTTGACGGTGAGCATCAACACGCTGTCCACGGGGCAGTCCACAGGAGTGCTCACATAGTGGAGGGTGGTGTCGAGGTTGGCGGTGTAGGCGTTGCCACCCCATGTGTAGGCAGCACCCTCGCAGAGGTCACGACGGGTGTTGATGGTGGCCATATCCTGGAACGAGAAGCTCACATGCACCAAGCTGTCGCAGCCGTGGGCAATCTTGAAGTTCTGGGTGTATTCGCCGTCTTCGGTCAGCGTCTGGGAGCCCCAGGTGTAGGGGTTCTGAGTGAAGCAGACCTCCATGGTGTCGACCACGGTGTAGCTGGGGTTGACGGTGATGGGTTTGGTGGTGAACTCGTTCACACAGCCGGTAGCCGTCTCGGTCACAGTCACGCTGTAGGTAGCGGTGACGTTGGGGTTGACGGTGGTAGTGGCGGTGGTGGCGTTGTTGCTCCACAGGTAGGTGTAGCCATCCACGACGGTGGCACTGAGGGTCAGCGCGCTGTCGCGGCAGACCTCGGCCAGGCTGGTCAGCTGCACTTCGGGCAGCTGGTTGACCACCACGGTGAAGGTGGCACTGGTCTGGCACTTGCTGTCATTGCTGGTGGTGGCGGTGACGGTGTAGGTCGTCGTGCTGTCGGGCGTCACGGTGATGGAGGTACCAGTCTGGTTGTTGCTCCAGCGGTAGGTGGCCTCCACGTTGTTGGCGTCGGCCAGGGTCAGCGTGGTGCTCTCGCCGCGGCAGATAACGCTGTCGGTAGCGCTGATGCTCAAGTCAGCCACGGTGGTGGTGCTCACGAAGATGCTGGTGGGCAGCGACGTGCAGCCATAGGCATTATCGGTAGCCACCACAGTGAAGGTGTCGAGCACATGCGGGAAGACGGTGTGGTTCACACCCTCGGTGGCATCCTCCCATTCGAAGGTCGAGGCCATGTTGGAGCGGCCCTCGAGAATCATCTGGGCATTGTCGCAGTAGTCGGTCACCGGAGCGGTGACGTTGCTATTATTATAATAGATATAGGCCACAGGGGCTTCGTGCACGGTGAGGTGCAACCAGCCGATGGAGTCGGCATTGTGGATGGTCTTCATCGTGTCGACGTAGTCGCCCTGCACGGTGCGGTGCTGGCCGAAGAAGTCGAAGGTGTCGCGCTGGCAGATCTCCACGGTGTCCTTAATCAGGAAGTCGGGATGCAGCACGAGCTGCAGGCTCTTGGCGATACTGTCGCAGCCGCCGATGTTATCCTGGGTGTAGTTGACAAGCTTGGGATCGGTGGGCACGAGGTCGGTCTCTTCGCCGGCGCGGGCACGACGGGTGTAGTGGTTGGTGAAGGTCTTGCCGTTGCCCTGAGGAGCCTCCCAGGTGTACTCGCCAATGGTCTCCACGGGCACCTCGATGGCGGGAGCCAAGGCCGGGCATTCGCAGCTGGCCATGAGCTTGAAGCCGTAGTAGTCGAGGCCGTTGTCACCGTCGGTGGTAAGCACCAAGGTGTAGTAGCCGCTGTCGGCCCACTGGTAGCTCTCGGTCATCAGGTCAACGTCCTCGCTGCCGGTGTAGGTACCGATGAGGTTGGCAGCCGTGGCAGCGCCGCGGTAGATGCTGAGGAAGTCATAGCCCTGCTCCAGGTCCACGCTACCTTTGAGGCGCACCACCTTACCGGCCTCGGCGGAACGGATGACGTAGGTGCGGTTGAGGTTGCCGGCATAGTTGCCGTTGTGGCCCGTGGTGTCGGGCATGATATACTCGTTGCAGATTTCCAACGTGGCGTCGGCATCCAGCAGGTTGGTCTGCTCGGTCACCTTCAGGGTCACGTCGTCGACATAAATGCTGTAGTTGTAGTGGGTAAGAGCCACATAGCGGCTGCCGGTGTGGCCGGCATGCTTGGTGTGGGTGGCGTAGTCCTCCAGCGAAACGGTGTATTCCGTCATGCTGCTGGTGGTGTTGATGGTGGCCACAGTGTCGAAGGTGCTCTTATCGTTGGGGTCTGTCATGACGCCCACATAGACGGTATAGCCGCTGCCGCCCTGAGCCGAGAAGTCGAGGGTCAAGTTGCTGACATCGACGGTGCTGGCTAGTTCGGGCAGGATGGCATAGTTGCCAGTGTAAGCGCCACCAAAGCGAAGCTGGTGATTATACACATTGGGGTAGCTGCCGCTGCCGCGGAGGGTATCCCAGCAAGCGGGGATAGCGTTGTTATCATAGGTGTCGAAGTTCTCCACGATGGGCAGCTCTTCGGTGGTCCAAGCGGCGCAGCCGGTGCGGCCGTAGGCCACTTCGCTCCAGAACGACACCTTGTCGCCCCTCTTGGCGCGGACATAGAAGGCGTAGGTGGTGGAGTGATTCAGGCCTTCGACAACATAGGTCGTGCTGGTGACCTCGGTCGGGGTGGCGGTCATGGTGTCGCCATAGACAACATCCCACTTGTTCACGTTGAAGCTGGCGGGGTTCTTGTCCGTCCAGGTCAGGGAGACCTTGTTGCTGCTGCCAGCAGGAGTGGTGGCCACAAGGTTGGTCGGGGTATAGACATCGGGATAGGTGTGGATGGTCGTCATGACCCATTTGCTACCCTCGGTGCCACAATTGGTCTGCACGGCGAAGTAGTAGTCCTTGTCGCCAGCGAAGAGACTGCCATCGAAGGCGAGGCTGTCTTTGCCGTTCACCTCGAAGGTGGCGATGGCGGCACCCGCCAGGGTAGGATCGAACTCACGGTCGCTGTAGGAGACGCGGTAGTTGTTCACCACAGGCTCCAGGCTGGTGTTGGCACTCCAGCGCAGCATCACATTGTTGGTGCTGTCGATGCTGGAGGTACGCATCACTGGTGCAAAGCAGGTGACAGAGGTGTTGCAGTTGCTGACGAACATCATCTCATTACGATACTGCACTCTGTCAGAAGCCGTCGGAGGATTCAACGGGTCGGGGTTGGTGCCATCATTATGATAATAGAGGGTCATGTAGTCAGCAGTCGAACGAGTATAGTACTTGTAGGAGCTACCATCATACTGACCAGAGTTGTCATCGACAACAAGCACCAGATTGCTAGAGCCGTTATACTCGAACGGAGTGGTAAAGGTGAACTCATTCCATCCCTGCGAACAGTTCAGACTGCCACTGTAAACCTCGGTCATGCCGCTGATAGGAACCCAATCGGTAGTGGAGGCAAAAGAGTTCTTGTCGGTATAACCCAAGTAGACGACCACATTGTTGATTTTGGTCATGGGCGAAGAGTAGGCGTAGTTGAGTTTAAGACCGTAGAGGGTCTTGGCGGCACCTAACTCCTCAGCAGTGATAATCTGCTGGCTATAGGAGTATTTGAAGTAGTTGTCGGCAGGAATATAGTACTGCTCTCCCTGAGTGCCGTTGTCCAGCACCAAATCGCCGCCGTCGGGGCACTTGGTCTTAAAGGTAGCCACGGTGCTCCAATCGCTGTGCTCGTCGCCGCTGTTGGCGCGGACATAGACATAGTAGGTGGTATAGGGCTCAAGGCCGCTGAGCTTCACGCTGTCATTGGTGGCAGCGAGGGTCTCATACACGGCGGTGGGATCCGTAGGATCGAAGTCGGCGGTGGCGTAGGCCACAGTCCAACTGTTGATGCCGGCGGTAGCTTCGGTCCAACGCAAGCTGTCGCTGATGTTGGTAGTTGCCCACGAGCTGTTGCTGGGATACCACATCGGCTTTGCGATAGCGGGAAGCTGGAAGTCGTAGTCGGTCCAGCTGCTCTCGTCGACACCCTCCTCGCAGACGGCCTTCGTATACATATATATATGGTCGCCGTGGTGGAGGCCGCTGAAGGTGTAGGATGCCGTGGCAGCGGACTGCTCGGTGTAGGTGGTAGCATCGGCAAGGTCCACAGGGCTGTTGACGGCATAGCGCACCTTCCAGCCGCCATCAGGCACCTGGGTGGGGTCTTCCTGCTGCCAGGTGACGGTGACGCCGGTGTAGGTCACATTGCTGGTGGCAAAGTTGACCTGAGGTTTGCAGGTGGGCACGAAGGGAGTAGTGAAGCCGTAGCGCACCATGCGGGGGTTCTCGACACCCGTGCAGACGCTGTAGACATAGAGGTCGTAGGCGGTCTCAGGCACCAGCGGGGTGATGGTGGCGGTGTTGCCCGTTACGGTGACACCGTTGGCGATATTGGGAGTGGTACCCTGAGTGACACAGATATAGCCAAACTCGGTCTCGTCGCCACTGAAGGTCAGGTCAGCTTTGGCATTGTTGTCATCAGGACCAAGGGAGATAGCCACGGTGGGAGGCAAGCAGTCGCCCTGGTCGCAGGGGTCTTCAATATTGAAGATGAAGTTATTTTTGACAGAAAGAACATTTTTATTGCTTGCAGTATTGGCATTTGCCGGAGTCAAAACAGTAGAACCATCCTGAAAAGCATAGATAGCCTGATTGCCATTGGCAGGAACTGTTCCAATATATTCATGACTGCTGTAACTACCAGTTCTGTTCACAAACACAACCAAGAGATTGTGCTGTCCACTATAATTAAATGGAGTGGTGAGGTTAATAGTCTTCCATCCGGTAGAATTAGCAACAGCCTCTCCGGTATAGTTCGGCGTCAAATCAGCGACAGAAACCCATTCTGAAGCAGTGCTGGCACTGCTGAATGACGACTTATCGGTCTCCAACAGATAGATATCAACAGGATTTCTATTGGCATTGTTGGCAGTGATAACATTATAGGAGATACTGTTAATCGTTATAGGAGTAGTACTAATCTCTGCGGGTGTGTAAATCTGCTCGGCTACAGAATACTTGTAATAACCGTTAAAGGGCAAATAATCACTATTACCGGTATTTTCACCTAACGATATCGGTCCAGATAAACATGCTTTGGTGCTGAAGCTGCTCTCGGCGCTCCAGTCGCTGACATCCTCGGTGGAGCAGAGGCTGCGGACCTGCCAGCCATAGCTGGTGCCCATGTCGAGATAGTTGAGGGTGTAGGGATTGCTGGTAGCGGTGACGCTGATGGTGTCGGTGGTGCCGGCCTTCCAGTAGCGCACCTCCCACTGGGTGGCGGGAGTAGCACTATTCTCCGTCCAGCTCAGCGAAGCCGAAACACTAGTAGCTAAAGCACTGGGTACAGCTGCCAGATTCGTTGGCTTGATGCAGGTGGGAGCCTTTCTGACAACAACGTTGTCAATGGCAATATCATAGTATCTTCCGACATAAGCCTCAAAGGCGACCTGATAAGTGGCGCTGGGGTTAGGCAATGTCACCTCAACCTGTTGCCAATCAGCGGCACCACCCGAACGGGTTGCACCTTCGATGAGCGTCCACGAATCTTCACTCGAAGCACGATAGTACACTCTCAGGTAGTTTGTAGCATTATAACTATAGTTGTCTACAAAACTGTAGCTGAAAGTCATCAAATAATCGTCAGTCGAATTCAACTCGAAGACAGGCGAAACCAATTTGGAAGAGGTGTAGTAACTGTAATTCAAAGGGCTGACTGCAGCAGAATAATTGCCCTCGGAACCGTCATAATACTGTTCCCATTCGTAAGAGGCAGAAGTTTGCGCCCAGCATTCGGGGGGGACGTTTTCTTCAAATCCCTGGGAATAGGGGTTGGAAGCATTGACAGTAATAGCCATGCACGGAGTGGTGAACTCCACAGGACCCACCCAGTCGGTCACCTCGTTGGTGGCGGAGCAGTGGGAGCGGAGCCACACATAGTAGGTGGTATTGCTGCGCAGCTGGGCGGCGGGGATGGTGAAGGTAGTCGCGTCGATGTCGCTTTCGCTGGCTGCCGTAGGCTCAACACCGGTGGTGTTCCAAGCCAGATCGTAGCTAGTGGCATTAGCGCTGGCCGCCCAGGTGACGACACCCGCATCAGTCACACTAGAGATGACAGGCTTGGGACAGGTGGGAGGAACGTCTACAATAACATAGTCGATATAAGCCTTGTAGTTACAGCCGGTAGAAGCGTAATTGATGGCAACATTTGTTGCGGTTTTCGGTATCAATGCTTCATACGTCTGCCAGTCGGTATAACCTGTTGTAAAGAAATTGCTTGTCCAAGTATAATCTGAAGGATTAGTGCTATTGGCAACGGTGGTGTAGCCGAAACGTACAGGGTCTGTATTGGCTTTTGTAGAATACTGGATAGTAAGGCGAATGTTTTCGCCAGTAACATTGGCAGTATTCAGTTGAGGAGAGTATGCATACTGGAAATAGTCAGATGCATTAGACCATGAGTTGAACACTAATACTGACTTATTATCATATGTCAAAGTACCAAAATAATTGGATGAAGAAGTGGAGGTACTAGCATTTATGGTATTATTACTGATAAGAGTCCAGCAATTAGAGTTCTCGAACTCCATGGTGTAAGGAATAGGCATAGCTCCACACGGGGTAGTGAAACTACCTAAACTGACCCACTCGGTGGTGTTGCCGCCATCGACGGTGCAATGGCCACGCACCCACACATAATAGGTGGTAGCTCCTTCAATTCCTTCATGAGTATTCAGGTCGACACTCGCTGTGGCGACAGCCACATTGGGAATCGACGGATCATCCGTAGCAGCAGGAGCAGTGTTACTGGTGCTGTAATAGAAGTCGAGAGAGGTAATGTTGGGACGATTGGCAGCCAACGTAGGCCAGGTAATCACACCAGCATTTAATGCGAAATGACTTGCAGTAGGTGCGGGGCACGATGCCGGCGTGGTGCGGGTGCCATTGTATTTGGCCCAGCCCGACTTGATATCGCCGCAATACTTGCGCACATAGACACGATAGGTGGTTTCACCCTGCAGACCGCCGACATGATAGCCGGTAATCTCGCCAGCAGTCATCACGACATGAGCAGTGGTAGAGGTGACGATGATGCCGCTGGTGGCCTCGGTGGGCTCGGCGGTGGCATCGGTGACATAGACCTCATACTTGGTAGCGCCAGCATAGGCTTCCCACGAGACAAAGAGGCTGTCCCAGAAAGTAGGATTGGCCACAGTGACACCCGAAGGCTTCACGCAGGCAGGCTGAGTGAAGGTGTAGACGACACCCTGGCCGGTAGCAGTGCTGTAGGCCGGATGGGTGCTGCTGTAGTAGTAGCTCGAGGAGAGGGTACGCGTGGTGGTCCAGCCACTGGTGGCGCGCACTACGGTGTCCCACCGGTTGTCGGGGGTGGTACCGACACGGTAGAAGTCTTGGTCGCCATTCTTCATACCCATGATGACACTGGTGGTGCCGTTGAGGGTCATGGGACCGTAACGGAACTCAATGTCGCCATTGGGGAAGAGGGCAACCTGGAAACTGAGGCTGTTGCTGCCGGTGCGGGCCTTGCGGCATTCCACCACAAAGGAGGTGGTGGTACTCTGCACGAGGACCGTACCGCCGGAGAAAGCGCCGGAGGACAGCATCAGCGGGGCGACGACCTGGCCGTCGGCAAACTGGATGCTGCCGTTGGCATTGACAGTGACATTGCTGCCACTGGCAATGGTGCTCTCACCAAACGGCATCGCAAACTGCAACTGGGCAGTGCCCGTTCCTGCGGACATGTCAACTGCCGTGCCACCATTGTTGTAGATGGTGGCGTAGGTGGCGTTGGCGACGCTGACGTCGTACTCGCTCACCTTGGCAGCATTCTGTCCCTGCGCGACCCACGGCACAAATAACAGTGCCACAAGGGTCAAAGTTCGTAGAAACTTTTGCATAATGTTGTGATTTTTGGTTAATAAATAAATTAATTAAACTTGATTTTTATTTTTTCTCGATTTATCAGTTTTCAGTCTTGTCAATATATCGCGCTAAACTGGCTATTTATTCCTGTTTTCGTATTTGGGGTTTTCGTCCTTTTTATTATTAATAATATCTCGCCTATGTTGCTTGTATTTAATATAATATACGCACTTCAAGCGCATAATCACACTTTGCACCATTTTGCAAAGATACATTTTTTTTCTATTTCGGACGATTTTTTTTTGGCGAAAGGCAAATTTTAACATTTCACAACATTTTCCCTCACAACGCCTTACCCCCTGAAACGACCGGCCGGAAAGCCACCCAAAACAAATATACATCGTGCACGACACGTCTATATCAAACACCAGCCAACACCTTGTCATCTCTTACCATGGTAGGAGTTGGTACGGTGTTGGTACGGTGTTGGTACGGTGTTGGTACGTGTTAACAACTGGCACAAGGTGTTTGTTTGCAGTAAATTGAGACAGCATCTGCGCCGAACAGGACCGCCAGGCAAGGTTTTCGGGAAAAACGGGGGAGGGCTAGTTTGGCTAGTTTGATTAGGGAAGGAGGTGGGGAGGAAAAAAAAGAAGAAGGCGCCGCGGGCGGCGCCTCCTTCAGACCAGGTGTATCGGCAAGGGGATGCGGGAGGGTGGTTACTCCTTGACGCGCATCTTTTTCTCCTTGATACGAGCTTTCTTACCGGTGAGATCGCGCAGATAGAAGATACGGGCGCGGCGCACAGCACCGTGCTTGTTGACGTCGATCTGCTCGATGAACGGACTGGCAATGGGGAAGATGCGCTCCACTCCGACGCCGTTCGTGATCTTGCGGACAGTAAAGGTCTCAGTAGCTCCGCTTCCACTGCGCTGCAGGACAACGCCTTGGAAGTTCTGGATACGTTCTTTGTTTCCTTCTTTAATCTTGTAATGGACAGTGATGGTATCGCCAGCCTTGAATTCGGGGAACTCCTTGCGCTCGACCAAATTCTCTACAAATTGCATGATTTCAGTTTTTCCCATGACAAATAGAATTTTACAGGTTAATAACGCTTATTTTACCATCTTCACCACGGCGGCGAAAGCCTCGGGATTGTTCATAGCGAGGTCGGCCAGCACCTTGCGGTTGAGCTCGATGCCCGACTTGTGAAGATTGCCCATAAAGACGGAGTACGAAATACCGTTGGTTCTTTCTGTCGCGGTAGGCGTAGGTCTGACCTTTCTCCCACTTGTTCTTGGCGACGGTCCATACGTTTTTACCTCTGCCCCAATAACCTTTGGTGCGATTGAGGATTTTCTTTCTGCGGGCTCTGGAAGCCACAGCATTGACTGATCTTGGCATAGATTTTTAATTGTTTTTTCATTTAGGCGGCAGCGAGGCAGCTTTCGCTTTGGGCCTGCTGCACTTGTCAGCACTAAATAATGGTTAATAACTCCTGTTTACGCTAAAAGCATGCGTTTGACGCGCTTCTCGTCGTCGACGCTCACGAGAGCGGTGTGGTCGAGGTTACGCTTCTGGGTCGTCTCCTTCTTGGTGAGGATGTGACTGTGGTAAGCATGCTTGCGTTTGATCTTACCGGTGCCAGTGAAGGTGAAACGCTTCTTGGCAGCGGATTTGGTTTTCATTGTAGGCATTACTTTACTGTTTTTTCGTTAGACTATATATGGATACACTTGGTTTTTCTGTCATCCCCAGACTTCCATCTGGGGTTACTGAGCGCTCGGTCTCTCCGAGACCTTAAGGTACTCTTTTTTCTTTAACCGTTAACCTTTAACCGTTAACCGTTACTTTTTAGGGGCGATAATCATCAGCATTCTCTTGCCTTCCAACTTGGGCATCTGCTCGGGCTTGCCGTATTCGAGGAGGGCCTCGGCGAATTTCAGCAACTGCTGCTCACCCTGCTCCTTGTAGACGATGCTGCGGCCACGGAAGAAGACGTCGACCTTCACCTTGTTACCTTCCTTGAGGAAGCGGATGGCGTGGTTGAGCTTGAACTCGAAGTCGTGGTCGTCGGTCTGCGGACTCAGACGAATCTCCTTGATGACGATTTTCTGCGAGTTGGCCTTGCGCTCTTTCTCGCGCTTCTTCTGCTCGTAGAGGAACTTCTGGTACTCGATAATCTTGCACACCGGCGGATTGGCCTGGGGCGAAATCATGACGAGGTCGAGACCTTCGTCGTAGGCGCGGCGCAGGGCCTCCTTGGTATTCATGATGGTGGGCTCCATGCCTTCGCCGACGACACGCACCATCGGTGAATCGATGCGCTCGTTGATGAGATGGTCGGGCTCTTTGCGGACAGGTCCGCGGCCTCTGAAGTTGCCCTGTGGGGCACTGGGTTTGAATGGTGCTGCTATAACTTGGTTCTCCTATTTTTGTTTTTCTTTCAGTAGTTAAGTAGACAGTAGTTAAAGTAGTTCAGACAAATGCATTTTTTTCGCAGCCGTCTCACTGCCAACTACCAACTGCCAACTAATTCATTTTATTATTTTTATATATTTTTTCTCAATATGATTTGAACTGCAAAGATACAACTTTTTTTTATATAAGAAAAAAATAATATTTTTTTAACGATGCTATTAAAAGCCCACCCCTAACGGGACAATCTTACCGCATAACATACCCCGTAGGGGTTCTCTATTCATAGACAATCCCTACGGGATATTATCTTATTTCCTCGCTTTAAACGTTAAACGTTAACCTTTAAACGTTACTCCTTAGGACTAAGGGCCTTGGTGTCGATGTCCTCCTTGATTTCGGCGAGGAAGTCGGCAAGCTTGGCGGCTCCTTTGTCGCCGGCCTTGCGGTTCCACACCGAGACGAGGCCTTCCTCGCTCTCCTTCTGTCCCACGATGAGGGCGTAGGGGATGCGCTGCAGGCGCAGGTCACGCAACTTGTAGCCTATCTTCTCGGCACGCTCGTCGACGGAGGAGCGGATGCCGGCCTTGACCAACTCGGCGTTGACAGCGTTGGCGTAGTCCATGAACTTCTCCGAGATGGGCAGCACACGCACCTGCTCGGGGCAAAGCCAGGTGGGGAAGGCACCCTCGTACTTTTCAATCATCCAGGCCAGCGTGCGCTCATAGCAGCCAAGGCTGGTGCGGTGGATGACGTTGGGACGTACCTTGTTGCCGTTCTGGTCGATATAGAACATGTCGTAGCGCGGCGCCAGCAGGGCGTCCCACTGGATGGTGATCATGGTGTCTTCCTTGCCGTAGCAGTGCCGATATACTTCTTCGTGTTGTTGGGATCCCACTTGGAGAGGTGGTAGGTCACGTCGTCCTGCAGACCGAGGGTCGTCAGGCAGTACTTGGCCAGCGCGAGGCACTTCTTGAACTCCTCGACCATCTGGTCGGGGCGCACAATGAGGTGGCCTTCCGAGATGGTGAACTGGCGCACACGCGTCAAGCCGTGCATCTCACCGCTGTCCTCGTTGCGGAACAGCGTGGAAGTCTCGCTGTAACGCTTCGGCAGGTCGCGGTACGACTTGGGAGAGGCCTTGTAGACGAAGTACTGGAACGGGCAGGTCATGGGGCGCAGGGCCAGCACTTCGGGATCCTCGGGGTCGCCGATGACGAACATACCGTCACGATAGTGCTGCCAGTGGCCGGAAATCTCATAGAGGTCTTTCTTGGCCATGAAGGGAGTCTTGGTACGGATATAACCCCACTCGTTGTCCTCGAGGTCCTCGATCCAGCGTTGCAGCAGCTGCACAATCTTGGCACCCTTGGGCAGCAACAGCGGCAAACCCTGTCCGATGACGTCGACGGTGGTGAAAAGTTCCAGCTCACGGCCCAGCTTGTTGTGGTCGCGGTTCTTGATGTTCTCCAGGTATTCCATGTGGGCCTCGAGGTCTTCCTTGCTGAAGAAGGCCACACCGAAGATACGAGTCAGCGACTTGCCGTTGCGGTCGCCACGCCAGTAGGTATTGGAGTTGGCGATGAGCTTGAAACCCTTGATGAGGCGGGTGTTCAGCAGATGGGGACCCGAGCAGAGGTCGACGAAGTCGTCCTGGCTGTAGATGGTGATGCGGGCGTCGGGAGCGATGGCATCAAGGAGTTCAAGTTTATAGGGCTCGTTCTTCTCCTGGAAGATAGCGCGGGCTTCGTCGCGCGAGACAATCTTGCGCTCGAGACGGGTGGCTTTCTTGATGATGGACTTCATCTCCTTCTCGATGGCGTCGAGGTCCTCGCGGTTGAAGGGACGGAAGTCGAAGTCGTAGAAGAAGCCCTTGTCGGTGGAGGGACCGATGGTCAGCTTGGCCTCGGGATAGAGGTGCTTCACGGCCTCGGCCATGATATGGGCGGTGGTGTGACGGAGGATGGCGAGGGATTCGGGAGCCTCCTTGTCGAGGAGCTCGATGTCGCAGTCCTTCTCGATGATGTCGCGCAGGTCCACCACGTTGCCGTCGATTTTGGCGGCACAGAAATTGTTCAGTTCTTCGGGCTTCACCTGCAGAATGAGGTCGATTATGGAGCAGGGAGCAGCCACCTGAACATTACCTAACGGTTTGATATTCACGTTCATATTATTGATTTTTATTTATTTCTCTTCAAAACAATTCGAACTGCAAAGATACGAAAAAACTTTGAAACGGCGGATATTAATTTTTCCGTCGGCGAATTTAACGAATTTTACGAATTCCGCTAGCTCCCGAAGGGAGCGCTCGTTCAGTAACCCCAGACGGGAGTCTGGGGGTTATGACACCACACATCCGCTAGCTCCCGAAGGGAGCGCCCTTTCAGTCTTTCAGAAAAAATCTCTCGTCGATAGTTCCACCGCTCTCAATGATAAACTGCCGGTACTCCTCCTCGAACGACACCGTCTTATGGTGCTCTTTCTGGTTCTTAATGTAGTTGATGATCATTTCTTTGTCGCGCATAGCGTAGGTAAAGGCAGCATACTCATTCGACCAGTGGTCGAAATACGGAAAATCGGGATTCTATGAGGGTTTATTGTGTAGGGTAGGGGCGCTCCCTTCGGGAGCTGGCGGCTAGGTGCACCGTATCTCCCCAGACTGCCATCTGGGGATACTGAGGGGGCGCTCCCTTCGGGAGCTGGCGGAAAAAATTTTTTATTATTATAAAAAAAAACATTATCTTTGCAACTTAAAGTTAATGATTGATTAAACGATAAATTACTGATAATGAGACCTGACTTTTCAAAAGTGGACATTCGCGCCGTGGAAAAAGGGCGTGAATCGTTTGAGAAATGGGAAAAAGAGAATCATATCGAGAAGAACTGGAAGACTCCGGAGCAGATCGACGTGAAGCCCGCCTACGGCAAGAAAGACCTCGAGGGCATGGAGCACCTGAACTATGCCGCCGGTATCGCGCCGTTCCTGCGCGGTCCATACAGCACCATGTATGTGATGCGTCCTTGGACCATCCGCCAGTATGCCGGCTTCTCGACCGCTGAGGAATCCAACGCCTTCTACCGCCGCAATATCGCTGCCGGACAGAAGGGTCTCTCCTGCGCCTTCGACCTGGCCACACACCGTGGCTACGACAGTGACCACGAGCGCGTGGTGGGTGATGTGGGCAAGGCCGGCGTGGCCATCGACAGCATCCTCGATATGAAGATACTCTTCGACCAGATCGACCTGGGCAAGATGTCCGTCTCCATGACCATGAACGGCGCCGTGCTGCCCATCTTAGCCTTCTATATCATCGCTGCCGAAGAGCAGGGCGTGCCGCAGGAGCAGCTGCAGGGCACCATCCAGAACGACATCCTCAAGGAGTTCATGGTGCGTAACACCTACATCTACCCTCCCCTGCCCTCGATGAAGATTATCGCCGACATCTTCGAGTACACCTCGAAGCACATGCCTAAGTTCAACAGCATCTCCATCTCGGGTTACCACATGCAGGAGGCTGGTGCCACCGCCGACATCGAGCTGGCCTATACTTTGGCCGATGGTCTGGAGTACCTCCGTGCCGGTGTGCAGGCAGGCATGAGCGTCGACGACTTCGCACCGCGTCTGAGTTTCTTCTGGGGCGTGGGCATGAACCACTTCATGGAGATTGCCAAGATGCGCGCCGCCCGTATGCTGTGGGCCAAGATTGTCAATCAGTTCAACCCCAAGAACCCGAAGAGCCTTGCCCTGCGTACCCACAGCCAAACCTCGGGTTGGTCTCTCACGGAGCAGGACCCCTTCAACAACGTGGCCCGCACCTGCATTGAGGCCATGGGTGCCGCCCTCGGCCACACACAGAGCTTGCATACCAACGCCCTCGACGAGGCCATCGCTCTGCCTACAGACTTCAGCGCCCGTATCGCCCGTAACACGCAGATCTACCTCCAAGAGGAGACCAATATCTGCCGCGTTGTCGACCCCTGGGCTGGCAGTTACTATATCGAGACCCTCACCCACGAGATTGCCCACCGCGCCTGGGCCCATATCCAGGAAGTGGAGAAACTCGGCGGTATGGCCAAAGCCATCGAGAGCGGTGTGCCGAAGATGCGCATCGAGGAGGCTTCCGCCCGCAAGCAGAGCCGCATCGACAGCAATATCGACACCATCGTGGGTATCAACAAATACCGCTTGGCCCACGAAGATCCCATCGAGACCCTCGAGATTGACAACACCGCCGTGCGCAACGCCCAGATTGAGCGTCTGCACAAGTTGCGCGCCGAGCGCGACAACGAGGCCGTGCAGGCCGCGCTGGACCGCCTCACCGAATGTGCCCGCACCGGCGAAGGCAACCTCCTCGACCTCAGCATCGACGCCGCCCGCAAGCGCGCCTCGCTGGGCGAGATTAGCTATGCCTTAGAGAAAGTCTTCGGACGTTACAAAGCCAAAATCAACCTCATCAGCAACGTGTACAGCAGTCAGACCAAAGAGAGCGACGCCTTCAAGAAGGCCCAGGAGCTCACCGACAAATTTGCCAAGTTGGAGGGCCGCCGTCCCCGCATCATGGTGGCCAAGATGGGCCAGGACGGCCACGACCGCGGCGCCAAGGTGGTAGCCACGGGCTATGCCGACATGGGCTTCGACGTGGACATGGGTCCCTTGTTCCAGACCCCCGCAGAGGCCGCCAAGCAGGCTGTGGAGAACGACGTGCATATCCTGGGTGCCAGCTCGCTGGCCGCAGGCCACAAGACCCTGCTGCCGCAGGTCATCGAGGAACTCAAGAAACTGGGTCGCGACGACATCATGGTGGTGGCCGGTGGCGTCATCCCGCCGCAGGACTACCAATACCTCTTCGATGCCGGCGTCGCCGCCATCTTCGGCCCCGGCACTCCCGTCAGCACCTCGGCCATCAAGATGATGGAACTGCTGTTAGCAGCAAGAGAATAATCAAGATTTAGATTATTAGTAGTTCACAACGGACTCCGTGTCGTCCCCATGATGGACAACATTCTGGACTCCGTTGTGAACTTTTTTCATGATCTGCAGATTGCCTATCGACTGCTGACTACCGGTCTGGTAGAAGACCATCGACACCAAAAGATAGATGGAGAAGGCCATAAGGACGCAACCGGTGATGCGGTTGAAGTTGTTCATGATACGTGCCGTGAACCAATGCTGCAGCATGGACGCAAGGCGGCACTTGAGGACATCGGTGCCGAAGACTGCCGCCAGCATGCCAATGAAGAAGAGGTAGCGCTCGGTGACGGAAAGGCTCATCTCGGCCGAGATGAAGGTGATGACCGAGAGCCAGTATATCCAAATCAGCGGATTGAGGACGTTGAGCAGGAATCCCGAGAGGAGGAGCTGCCAGTGATGGGTAACATGCTCGGCGCTGAACTTCAGACGACTGCCGGGAGCGGAAGTCTTCTTGACCTTGCTGCGCCAAGTAAGAATGGCGAAAACAGCAGTAGCAATACTTCCGATGATGGAGACATAGACGTTGTGAAGAATGGCGGTGAAGTCGTCGAAACTGAGATTTGCAAGCACCGTGAGCATCATCATCACGATGAGGATATCGCTCAGACTGACCCCCGCGGCAAAGGAGACCGCCCGTCTAAAACCATGATGTATACTATTCTGTATCAGTGAGAAAAATGCAGGACCCAGGCTAAAAACCAAGGACAATAGCGCACCACAGATTATTCCAATTAGAATCTCCATTCACGGATTTTTGAAATTGCAAAGATACGAAAGTTGAGCGATATGGCAAAATTTTTTTTGACATATCCGAAAGTTGCGTAAGTCGAGAGAAGAGAAAACTTGTTTTCTTTTCCGAGATGAAGCAACGTAGACGAAGTCAAATGTAGTATCTTCGTGAGCGAAGCGAATCAAAGATACGAATTTTTTTTAATCCATCGATTAAAAAAAATAAGGAGATAAGGAGCAAGGAGATAGGGAGGGAAAGAAAGGGGGAAAATGAAAAAAAAATTTTGTCAGTTTAAAAAATGTTTGTATCTTTGCAAACTCAATAGGAGTGTGAAAATGGGTCAGAATGACGATATGACAATTCGCTTTAGCGGTTTAAAGTCAGGTAATTACAACTACCACTTTACGCTAAACGAAGAGTTCTTTGAAGAGTGGAAAAACGAGGAGATCGAGGGTGGAAAAGTGGAAATTGAAGTGAAAATGGAACGTTTGGAGCGTATGCTGATGTTCACTTTTTCACTGAGCGGCGAGGTGGCGACACCCTGCGACCGCTGCTTAGGGAGGGTGATGGTTCCGATAGTTGGTGAAGAGCACCTTTGTGTGCGTTTCAGCGACACGGAGACCTGCGAGAATGAAGATGTAGTGGTGCTGCCCGAGAACGCCTTCGAAATCGACTTGACCCAGTGGCTGTATGAGTATGTCGCAGTGCGTATTCCCATGCAACACATCCACCCCGACGGAGAATGCGACCCAGAGGTGACCCGCTACATACAAATGGAAAGTGAAGTACGAGAAGAGGAAAGTGAGGAAGTAGACCCCCGATGGGAAGCACTGAAAGAACTGAGGAGTGAGGAGTGAAAAAGGAGTGAAAGGGAGTGAGAGGAATAAATGATTTGAAATAAATAATTAAAAAAGTAATAATATGCCACATCCAAAACACAGATTCTCGCAGACCAGAACGGCCAAGAGAAGAACGCACGATGCGTTGGAGAGCGCCCAGCTGACTACCTGCAGCAATTGCGGCGCACAAGTCATGTACCACCATGTATGCCCCGAGTGCGGCTACTACAGAGGTAAACTCGCCATCGAAAAAGGTGCCGAAGAGTAACCAAAGGTACAACGACTCAAGAAAGAGAGTGGACTGACTATCAAGCCAGTCCACTCTTTTTTTATCAAATCACCAATTATGGTTATTGTGGGGTTTCGGGAATGGTCGTACTTTTGCATCCAGAAAAATGAGACAAAAGAGTCATAGCAAGTCCATTTTTGTGTTTTAGGATTAATAAACAAAGGAGGTGCCTTGAGGCACCTCCTTTGTTTATCGGATAGTTTTTCTAGTTTTTCTAGTCTGACTAGTACAACTTGTTTAACTAGTTTAACTAGTCTAACTAGAAATCTATTCCGTGTTGTCTCAATAATTCCTTCAGCCGTTGGTTTTCCTGTTCGAGGGCTGCCATCTTGGCATCCTGCTCTTTCCGAAAACCAGTACGCACAGAGTGCATGCGTTCCTTTATACCACCTTCTGTAACAAAACGTTTTTCCAAGAATTCCAGATAGGAAACCATCATTTTATCAGTGAAACGACATACCGTAATAGACATATTGCAAAACTCCTCGTCCGACATCTTCTCTACCAGTGGTTCATAATCAGCATAGTCATTATGCTCACGACAGAACGTCAACATAGCATCAAATCGGGGATGACGTTTATCCCACTGTGTCAGTCCATGACCTTTCAAATAATCCTCGTAATCTTCGCGCAGTTCTCCAATGCTTGCCCTCGCCACATTAAGCAGTTTAAGTTCCATTTCGGTGCTCGTCTTGCCATCCTCACTGCCCTCTACAATGTTCTGCTTACCGCTTCGTGCGGCCTGCACCATCTGGTCGACAGTGCGGTCGCCATACTGTGACAAGAACTTCTTGCAAAAAAACACTGTCAGTTGGTACAAAGCATCACTCTTCTGATAAAGGTGAAGATTACGCCAGTTGGCAGTCTGCTTGAAGATGGACTGATGCTGTTGCATGTTTTTTTTCTAGTTTTACTAGTTGAACTAGTCTAACTAGCCTAACTAGTTTAACTAGTTCTTCTTAATTGCTATCTGGAGCTCTTCGAGCTGCTCGGGGGCGATGGGGGCGGGCGACTGGCTCATCACGTCACGACCGGCGTTGTTCTTCGGGAAGGCGATGAAGTCGCGAATGCTGTCGGCACCGGCGAAGATGGAGCAGAGGCGGTCGAAGCCGAAGGCAAGACCGGCGTGTGGTGGTGCGCCATAGGTAAAGGCATCCATCAGGAAGCCGAACTGTGCGGCAGCGCTCTCGTCGGTGAAGCCGAGGGTGTGGAACATCTTGTTCTGCAACACACGGTCGTGGATACGGATACTACCGCCACCCACCTCGGTGCCGTTCATCACGATATCGTAGGCGTTGGCGCGGATGTCGCCCCAACGGCTGGGGTCGTCGAGCAGCGGCTCGTCCTCGGGCTTGGGAGCCGTGAAGGGGTGATGCATGGCATAGTAGCGCTGTGTCTCGTCGTCCCACTCCAGCAGCGGGAAGTCGATGACCCAAAGGGGTGCGAACTTCTGCGGGTCGCGCAAGCCGAGCTGGTTGCCCATCTCGAGGCGCAGGGCGCAGAGCTGCACACGCGTCTTCATGGCGGGGCCGCAAAGCAGTAGCATGAGGTCGCCGGGCTTGGCTTCCATCTTGTCGGCAATAGCTTTCAAGGCTTCGGCATCGTAGAACTTGTCCACGCTGCTCTTGAAGCTGCCATCGGCGTTGTATTTGATATAGACCATACCGCCGGCACCCACCTGCGGACGTTTGACGAAGTCGGTCAGCGCGTCGAGCTGCTTGCGGGTGTATTCGGCGCAGCCTTCGGCCACGATGCCCACCACCAGCTCGCTGCTGTCGAAGAGGCCGAAACCGTGACCCTTGACCACGTCGGTGACCTCCTTGAAGGTCATGCCGAAACGCAGGTCGGGCTTGTCGCTACCGTAGAGGCGCATGGCATCGTGCCAGGTCATGCGGGGGAATTTGTCGAACTCGATGCCCTTCATCTCCTTGAAGAGATGCTTGGCGAGGCCTTCGAACATGTTGAGCACATCCTCTTGATGTACAAAGCTCATCTCGCAGTCGATCTGCGTGAACTCCGGCTGACGATCGGCGCGGAGGTCCTCGTCGCGGAAGCAGCGCACAATCTGGAAGTAGCGATCCATGCCAGCCACCATCAGCAACTGCTTGTACTGCTGCGGACTCTGCGGCAGGGCATAGAACTCACCGGGGTTCATGCGGGAAGGGACAACGAAGTCGCGGGCCCCTTCGGGGGTGCTCTTGATGAGCATGGGGGTCTCTATCTCGAGAAAATCGCGGTCGGAGAGGTAGTTTCTCACCAACATAGCCATCTGGTGGCGCATGATGAGGTTGTTGCGCACGGGATTGCGGCGGATGTCGAGGTAGCGGTATTTCATGCGGAGGTCGTCGCCACCGTCGCTCTGGTCTTCGATGGTAAAGGGAGGCGTCTTGGCCTCGTTAAGGATATTCAGTTCGGTGACCTCGAGTTCGATATCACCTGTAGGAATTTTTGAGTTCTTTGAACTGCGCTCGATGACCTTACCGGTCACCTGGATAACATATTCGCGACCCAGTTTGCGGGCCTGCTCGCAAAGCGGAGCATTGGCCTCCATATTGAATGCCAGCTGCGTGATGCCATAACGGTCGCGCAAGTCGATAAAAGTCATGCCGCCAAGGTCGCGCGAGCGCTGCACCCAGCCGGCGAGGGTGACGGTCTGTCCCACATTGGCGAGACGAAGCTCGCCACAAGTATTTGTCCTATACATAGTTATTATTATTATTCACTCAAAAAAACGATTACAAAAATACACAAACTTGCGCAAAGAACAAAATTAATTTGTCCGGCTGAGTTTCAACAGCAGCGGCAGGTGGTCGGAGAGGCCACCTTCGTAGCGGGGACCCTGGTAGGTGCGCTTGGGACGCTGACCGGGACGGTTGCCGTCGTCGGTGAGGAGATGGTCGAAACGTAGCAACTTGAGTTTCTTCACCTGCCACAAATCGTCGGCCAAAAAAAACATATGGTCGATATAGCGCCACTGTCCCTGATATTTGTGGCTTCCCATGTCGCGCGGCAGCCGCTGGGTGAGGAGTCGGATGCCGTCGGAGCTGAGGGTGTCGGAACCAAATCCCATGCCCTGTGCAATGGCCGCTTCCTCGACGCTACTATTCATGTCGCCCATGGCGATGATGGCGGCCGTGGGGTGTTTGGCATGCAGCTCGACCATTTGGGTGCGCAGGGTATCGGCAATACGTAACCGCTGGGCATCCGCCTCCTCCCCTCCCCTCTTCGAGGGCCAGTGGTTGACGAGCAGACAGACGCTGTCGCCCTCGGCGGTAACTCCCTCAACAAGCAGGATATCGCGCGTGAAATAGCCTTCGGCGCTGTCACTGACAGAGATGGAGCGAGAGTGGGTGACGGTGAAGCGATCGGTACGGTAGATAAGGGCCACATCGATGCCGCGCCGGTCGGGCGAGTCATAATGCACGTAACGGTAAGGGATCTGCGCTAACGGTGTCCCTTGACAGAGTTCGCGCAGCACATAGGCATTCTCCACCTCACCGAGTCCCACCACATCGGGCAGGTCCATCATCAAGAGGGTCTTGTAGATGCCGTTGACCTTGTCATTTAAACGACGTCGCGTCCAGTGACGGTCGCCCGTGGGAGTGAACTCGTCATCGTTGGTCTTGGGGTCGTCGCGCAGGTCGAAGAGATTCTCCACGTTCCACCAGGCGGCGGTGAAAACCGCCGCCTGATTCTGTGCACTCACTTCCGACACCATCAAAAAGAGTATCAGCAGTAAGCGTTTCATTCGGCAGGAGCCTCTTCGGGTGCAGGAGCCTCTTCAGCAGGTGCCTCGGGAGCGGGAGCTTCGGCGGCGGCATCAGCCGTTGCCTCCACAACTTCGGCCACAGGCTCCTCGACAGGCTTTGACTCCCATATCCAGTAGTGCTGCGTCAGACGGAAGCCTACGACAAATAAGGCAGCCAAGATAACCAACCAGATAAGGCATTTCTTCCACCAAGCCATCTTCTTGTCGGCGAAAGGATCCTTGCCCACCACCTTGGGATATTGGGCCATGGAAGTCAGCGTCTGGCCAAAGGTGGTGTTGATTTTCACCATGGAGTTGATGGCCCAGCCATTGGCGTTCAGCAGCGGGCCGAGGTTGCGCTTGCGCAGCTTGAGCCAGGCGAGAAGCATCGAGGGTCCGGAGATGAAGATGACGATGGCGGCGATAAGAAGAAGGGCGTTGTACCATTTCTCGGTAACGAAGCCACCGAGGGTGGCCAGTGCGCCACCAATGGCACCTAAAGCCAAGCCGATGGCAGCGAAGATACCGGCGAACTTGGCGATGTCAAACATCTGGGCTTTCTTCTCGTCGGCTTTTTTCTCCTCGGGAGTCGCCTCCTTCTTGGCGGCGATATTTTCTGTCGCGGTGTCGGCCTTTGCAGTCATGTCCTCGAACGACTTGCTTTCTTTCTCCTCGGCCTTCTTGGTGATCTTGTCGGTAATCCAGTTGCCGAACTTACGGTAGGGACTCCAGAAAGCCTGACGGATGGAGATAGGATTGTCGATAATCTTGGTGACAGTGGCATCCCAGTCCTGACCCGTGCGGTCGTAGAAAATGGCGTTCTTGCCTTCGTGGAGATCTTTGATATCGCCATCGGTGAGGGCGGCCACGATGTCCATCTCGGTACCTTTCACCTTGCTGACGCAGTGGCAGTAGAGCAGGTAGATGCCGCTCTTGCCAGCGGAGTTGAGGTGTTTGCCCATATCGTCGACCTTCACGCAAAGCTCGCAGCAGCGCTGGTCAATATAGAGTTTACCCGCTTGGAAGATGGCCTGTAAACTATCATCGCGGCGATAGAAATCCCTAAAGACAACGAAATTATGGAGCAGGCGGAAGAAATCGCGGCAGAGACGCAGGAGCTTCTCTACGGGTTCGATAGCGGCAGAATGGACTTTTAGTTTCTCAGCGACGGCTTCGTTCATGGCGGTCTCGCCTGCGGCCTTCCACTCCGTATAAGCATCGACTTTGGCGAGGATGCCATTCCACTCGTCCTCGGAGAGGCTCTCCTTGCCAGCAAAGTCAACATCCAGCACGAGGGCCTTCAGTGTAGCAAAGGCGGCCTGCCAAGCGGGGTTGATGCCACCGTTGAGGGGCAGCAGGGCCTCCTTGACAGGACGTGCCAGCGGATAGGTGGAGATCTCGGCAGCGTTGTCGGCGAGATTGCTACCGCTGATGGCGGCGATTTTCTCTACCTGCACATCGAGGGCGGCACCCGCCTCTTCGTCAAACTGCACCAGCTTGCAGCGCATGAAGAAGTCGGCCACTTTGGCACGGAGGGCGTTGACGGCAGCTTCGGCATCGTCGCTCTTGTCACCATAGGGAGGCTCGAAAGGCTCGGCATTGGCAGCGGTATACTCGGCCTTGCATTTCTCCTCATAACCTGCCATATATTCGGCCACGTCGGTCAGGGAGATGCATTCTTTCTCCTGCCCCAGCTGACTGAGGATGAGACGTGCCGACTCGAGGACTTCCTTGCCCTCGTCGGTGTCAGCCTGCACTTGGGCGAAGTCGACAGTGTCCTTTCCTTCGAGCAGGTAATTCATGTCCTTCAACACCTTGGTGAGCCACTGCGAGGCGGCCACCACCTCATTGACACGGATGCGGCCGTCCTTGTCGGCATCCATCAGTGTCAGCGTCTTCTCGTCGAATTCCAGTCCTTTCACGGGACAACTCAGCACGGTCCAGAGTTTCTGGTCCAACTCATTCAGATGGGCGATATCCTCTCCCGACTCGATGTTGACACGTGTCACGCCACCGACGGTGCTGAACTTCCAAGGATAACCGTCTTTGCCAATTAATTTGTTAATCTTTGCCATAATATTATTGTATTTCTATTTTTTAAACTTTGAACTTTTTCAACTTCAAACGTTAACCATTAACCGTTATCGCCTCCAGCAAAAAACTCACTGGCCGGAAACCGTCGTTGCAACTGATCATCGCACTATAAGGATTTTTCATCCATCCGTCGTAGAAATTACCTTCACCGCGAGCCAGCGCCTCCACGAAAGAGCGCATGCTCTCCCAGGCGCTGTCGCACATACCCTCGGGCATCTCACCGTTGTGGGAAATCCACGTCTGGCCTTCCAACACATCACAGGTATGCTCTATGGGGTTCTCATAGAGCGCCTGCAGGTCTTTGTAATCCGCCTTGCGGATGGCTGTTATCTTGATATCATACATAACCAATAAATCAATGCCAATACTCTACATTTTCAATATTCAGTGCTTCGGGATCAAAACGAGGCTCCTTCCCCTCTTTTTTCTGCCTTTCGTAATCGCGAAGCGCCCGCAGTGCTTTGGGCGAAAGGATAAGGATGGTGACGATATTAATCCATGCCATAACCCCCACTCCGATGTCGCCCACCGTCCACACAATGCCGCTGCCCACCAACGACCCTATGAATACGGCGCTAATGGTGCCTGCACGCAATGACCACACCACAATTTTCTCCCCACGGTCATCGCCAAAATGCATATCGGCATGTTCCAATTCCTCCAGACGTTCGGGGTGTTTCTTGTAGATGCGGCGGCGCCAACGGTTGAAGAGGTAGACGAGGTTGGTCTCGGCATAGTAATAGTAGGCCATGATGGTGGTGAAGGCGAAGAAGAAGAGGGCGATGGAGATAATCATATCTCCCGCGTCATTCCCCACCACGCTGCCGAGGGCGCTGGTAGTGTAGAACACGCCAGGCTCGCCCTCCGGTGCACCGGGGTTTTGTTGAAGATAGGTAACAATGGCGGACGAACCGCTATTCACGGTAACGGTGTCGATGATATTATAGGTCTTGCAAGCCAGAATCATCATGGCTGTAGCGGTGCACACCAACAGGGTGTCGATATAAACTGAGAAGGCCTGTACCAGTCCTTGTTTCACCGGATGGTTCACCTTGGCGGCGGCGGCCACGATAGCACCTGTACCCTGCCCTGCCTCATTGCTGTAGATGCCACGTTTCACGCCCCAAGCGATGGTGGTGCCCAACAGGGCCCCTGACACCTCGTTGACACCCACGGCGCCACGCAGCATCTGAATGAAGACATCTGGCACCAACTGCCAGTGGACAGCCAACACCACTATCGAGAGAATGATATATATCACCGCCATCACGGGAGCTATGATTTGCGCCACATTGGCGATACGTTTCACACCGCCAATGATGACCAAGGCGATGAGTGCGGCCACTATGAGACCTATCACCCACACCTCCACACCGAATGAGCGGGAGCACGACAAGGCGATGCCGTTGCACTGCACGGGAGGCAGGAAGACACCGCAGGCCAGTGCCGCCAGTACGGCAAAAACACAGCCCAACAGCGGACTGCGTAGACCTTTTTCAATATAATATGCCGGACCGCCACGGAACTGGCCGTTATGGTTTTCTTTATATATCTGTGCCAGTGTAGCCTCCACAAAAGCACTGCCCGCACCGAAGAAAGCTATGACCCACATCCAGACGATAGCTCCGGGGCCACCGAAACCGATGGCCGTTGCCACACCCACGATATTGCCGGTGCCCACACGACCCGACAATGCCATAGCGAAAGCCTGGAACGACGAGATGCCGACCTTGCTCTTATCCTTGTTTTTTCTACCGAAAAGGAGACCCACCATCTCGCGGAAGCGGCGCAACTGAACGAAACGGGTACGCAGCGTGAAATACAGTCCCGCCATCAGGCACAATCCCACCAAAGCCGGGCTCCACACCCATCCGTTCACGGTCTCAATCGCCGTTGTAAGCCATTCGCCAAAAGAATCCATGACAGTTGTTTTTTCGAAGTGCAAAGATACATTGGCGGCGACCTACTTTTCCACAAACAAGTGCAGTATCATCGGCGATGTGAGGCTTAACTTCTCTGTTCGGAATGGGAAGAGGTGAACACTCACTCCATAGCCACCAAAAATAATGGTTTTGACATCTGGAACAAAACATATAAGAGAAATGTACATTAAATGTACTAACGGAAAGTCTTCGGGTAATTAGTACCGCTCGGCTTTGACATCGCTGCCTTTACACCTGCGGCCTATCAAGGTCGTAGTCTTCGACCACCCTATAACGAAGTCTCATCTTGGGGCCGGCTTCGCACTTAGATGCTTTCAGCGCTTATCCGATCCAGACATAGCTACCCGGCGGTGCCACTGGCGTTACAACCGG
>ONBK01000024.1 GCA_900316055.1 uncultured Bacteroidales bacterium | reverse complement strand
TCTATTTATTCACTTTTCAGCCATCCAAACAGACAGAACCCTTTAATCTGTCAGATGATCCTTGTTTGACATTCGGTTTGGAGGTGCAAAGATACGACTATTTTTCCATATTGACAATGAATTATTTACCATATTTTTGCGGCGGGGGGGGTAATTTACTGATATTCTGCTTACTGTACTGTGACTAAATTTGGTTGGTATTTCTTGATTTGCACATTGGGCCAAGGGACTGGCACCAGTCTCAACAGAAAGAATGAATAATTGAACCAATCATCACATAAAACCGAAAGGAAACCCCGCACAAATTTCGTGCGGGGTTATCCCTCGATATTCACCTTTCTCCACTATCCGGCACTAAAAAAATCGCAATGTGTTACGATTTTATTTCGCCAGTTTTAAAAATAGTTGTATTTTTGCACCGGAAATCGCAATATATTAGTATTATGGACTTGAAGGAAATAGGACAGGAAATCAAGGCACGACGGGCAACGCTCGGGGTGAACCAACGCACGGTGGCGGAACTCTCAGGAGTGGCGGTAAACACGCTTGTCGCCATCGAACGTGGCGAAGGGAACCCTCAAATCACCACCTTGATAGGTATCCTCGATACCATCGGTCTCCAGTTTGAAGTAAAACCTAAAGTGATGGAGTATGAGACAATGTAAGGTGTATGTGAATGGCACGGAAGCCGGTTTGCTGACAGAAAAAGACAGTGGACAGTATATTTTTTCCTATTTGGATGGTTATGCAGGCAGAGCCGTCTGTCTGGCCATGCCGGTGAGGAGCGAGGCCTACATCTCCGACCACTTGTTCCCTTTTTTCTTCAATATGCTCTCCGAGGGCGCCAATCGCAAAATGCAGTCGCAACTGCTACATATCGAAGAGAACGATGACTTCGGCATATTGTTGGCCACGGCGCAAATTGACACCATCGGTTCTGTAACAATCAAACCCATGCAATGATGGAAGAATTGAGGTTTTGCCCGTCGACATTGAAGGAAGGATTTAATACTTACTCCCCCGAGGCTTGCCGCAGACTGTTCGGCGGAAAGCAGGTGTCCCACATATTGGATTTCGACAGCCCCAACAACGACAATGCCGACTCGACCGACTATGCGGCCCATATCGGGCGCATCTCGCTCTCCGGCGTCCAGCCCAAGGGGGCGCTTGTGCTGAAGAACGGAGTGCTGTCTAAACCCAAAGAAGGAGAACGGGGACAGTATATCCTGAAACCTGCACCGGTATCCTACGTTTTGCTGGAGCGCAAGTATTGCCCCGCTAACGAACACCTCACCATGCAGATGGCCTCACAAGCCTACGGCATAGAGACCGCCCCCAATGCGCTCTGTTTTTTCCGCGATGGAGAGGCCGCATACCTTACCAAACGGTTCGATGTGGCTCCCGACGGAACAAAATATCCGCAGGAAGACTTTGCATCTTTGGCCGGATTGACCAAAGCCAATGGCGGGAGTGACTACAAATACAACACGTTGAGCTACGAGGATTGTGCCGATATTATCCGTCGTTATGTGCGTGCCGCACAGGTGGATTTGCTGCGATTCTTCCGAGTGGTGCTGTTCAACTACATCACCATGAATGACGATGCCCACCTGAAAAACTTCTCCCTAATCGACAGAGGGGATGGCGACTACCGCCTCGCTCCGGCCTACGACCTCATCAATACAAGCCTGCACCTGCATGAGCCTCGCATCTTCGCGCTGGAGAAAGGTCTTTTTAAGGAGGGGATGCGCATGATCGACATCCATACCGTGGACAGGGGCGACTTCGAGAAGTTCGGACGCAGAATCGGGCTCCCTGACCGAACCATCAACCGGGAACTAGACACCTTCGCAAAGGAATCTCCTCTTGCATTGGAGTTGATAAGTCGTTCATTCCTGTCGGAAAACCTAAAGAAAGACTACCGGTTGTCGTATCAGTATCGATGCTTCACACTGTCATCCCATTAATACCCGAGTATTTCTCCCTATGCCTACTGTGCGTGGATTCCTGTAAGGTTGCTGGATCCGGATGGCAGGGAAATAAATCCCGTTTATACAGTAGAGGGGAAGATAGCCACTGATGTGCGCAATTGTCCCAGATACTATGGAGAAAGATTTGTTTATGACAATCTTTAGAATAGAACCACACAGAGGGCCGTCACGAAGATGATCACGCTGGAGAGTCCCATCCAGCGGCGAGGACGCAACGGCACATGCTGACGGCCGAACATGACACCGAGGACGGAGAAGAGGAATGTGAACACCAACAGCGGCCAGAGGGCGGCATGGAGGTACTCTCCGAGCACAGCCACAAAACCGACACCGAATCCCAACAAAAAACCATTGATACCCGTGGCGATGGTGAAAAGCACCACCTGGAAGACACCGGCATTGAGGTTATAGGCCGCAGGCTGGGTGCGACGACCCATATAAGGAAAGAGCTGTTTGAGTGCCACAATCACAGCCAAACCGAGAAGCACCAAAGCATTCTGTCTGGCATAGGCCGTCGGGTCATTCGCATCGACGAAATGGAGCTTATTTCCCAGATAGATACCCAGACAGAAAAGGACGACATGCACCACTGCCGTAGTGAACGAGACAAGCATGCCCGACGACAACTGCACAGGGGTGGCCTCGGTGCAACGATACATGAGAAGCATGGCACTAATCCCCAGAGCCAAAGAGAGAACGATGAAAAATACTATAAACATGGTTGTTGTAACGGTTAATGGGTTATTGAAGGGTTATAGGTTATGGTTATTGAAAGATTTAAGGTTTAAAAGTTTAAGGAGTGGACAATTCTATGCTTTGGGTGAGGGTGATGAATTCGGGGACGGAGAGTTGCTCGGCGCGTTTGCCAAGGAAGGCCTCATCGACCTTCTCAATGGGAAGATTGGCTGAGCGGAGGGCATTGCGGAGGGTTTTGCGACGTTGGTTGAAACCCGCTTTGACGACTTGGATGAATAGTTTCTCGTCACATTCCAAAGAGGTTACATCATTTCTGGTGAGCCGGATAACAGCCGATTTAACCTTGGGAGGAGGGTTGAAGACATGCTCATGAACGGTGAAGAGGTATTCAATATCGTAGAATGCTGATAGCAAGACCGAAAGGATGCCGTAGGTCTTGCTCCCCGGTCCCGCTGCCACACGTTCAGCCACCTCTTTCTGGAACATTCCCACCACCTCAACAGCCTGATTGCGGCACTCAAAGACGCGGAAAAGAATCTGCGAAGAGATATTGTACGGGAAGTTGCCTATGACAGCGAAAGAGTCATGGAACAAGGTGTTTAGGTCGAGTTTCAGGAAGTCGCCCTCGATGACTTTGAGCGTGGGATAGTGCTCATGGAGCCATGCAACCGACTCGCGGTCAATCTCAACGACGTGAAAGTTCAATTCAGGCTTCTGTATCAGGTACTTGGTAAGCACACCCATTCCCGGCCCAATCTCGATGAGGTTGGGTGTGCGGCCTGTGAGACTCTCGACGATACGCTGGGCGATGCTCTCGTCGGTGAGGAAATGCTGTCCGAGGAACTTCTTGGCTTTTACTTCGTTCATGACTTTACTTTCAAGGCGTTATAACGTTTTCGGGCGCGGTCGACATAGAGGGAGGTAGGATAATCCACGAGGAGTTTCTCGTAGCATTCAAGGGCTTTGTTGGGGTTATTCAGGTGATCCTCATTGATTTGAGCCAGAAGGAATAGGGCATCGTCGGCCGTGATGTCGGTAGGATAGAAGTCCACCAGACGCTGCAGCAGGGAGTCGGCCTCAGCGTAACGTGCTTGTTTCATGCGTATTTGTGCCTTACGCATGAGCACCTCGTCGAAGAGCGGATGAGAGAGTCTCAACCTCGTCACCTGGTCGAAAGCCTCCCAGGCGGAATCGAGCTGGTTGCGATAGAGCAGGAGGTCAGCATCAGCAAAAAGTTCGAGCAAGGTATAGGTGCTGTCATCTTCCATATTATCAGAGATTAACAGCGAGAGCTCCATCGCATCGTTGGCGATGAGTTTGGAGGTAGAAGCGCGCAACACTTTGAGCTGAGAATTGGCCCACTCGAAGTCATGGTTGAAATAGGAGAGACGGGCGTTTTTGAACTTGGCCTGTGCGCCAAGGATATCGTTTTTGTTCTCCTTCTCGACCTGCATGTAGAGCAACGAGGCATCCCAGACGGAACCGACAAAGAGCAAGATATCACCCAGTTCAAGCTTCACCTCGTTTCGGATATTAGACTTGATACGAGGAATCTCCAGCACATCGTCGAGCATGCTGACCGCCGCCTGAGCATCATTGGCATAATAGGCCATCAGCTGTGCATAGTTGCGCATGAGTGGTATCGTGCGTTCGTTTTTCCCAAGTTCGGCGATAGCGCCCTCATACTTCTGTCTGAGGATTGTCAAACTGTCGGCATGGATGGCATAATGGTGGTTGATACGTGCGAAATCAACCTTCAGCTCCCCCACTCTACTATCGAAATAATAGGGGCTCTCCTGCCCTTTGCGCTGCAGATAACGGTAGGCGTCGGAGGCCACATCAAAATCCTCGTTATCAAAGGCTATCGACGCTACACGCAGCACTTGCTCGCCTCCCTTGTCGGGGAAACGGGCGTCGACAGCTTCGGCCTGCATCAGCGAGAAACGGAAATCCTTCTGCTGGATTGCATACCAAATCATCATCTCCAGATAAGTCTGGTTATCAGGATGTTCGCGCACACGGTCCACCAATGCCTGACGGATACCGTCGGAGAGGCGATTGTCGGGCGCTTCGAGCATGGCTTTCTGCATGTTAAGTTGCACAGAGGAGATCATGCGCGGCTGATTGTCGAGGAGGTTAAAATACTCGTTCGTCATCGCCGTATAGTCGCCCATCGCCTGATAGACACCCACCAACTCACTGAAATAGAGCTGCTGGCTACGGGTCTTCTCCCTGACTTTCAGATAAGTGCGGACAGCATAATCGTAACGGCCGATATTGACGAAAGCCATGGCAAGATCCTGAATCGGCGAGAGGTCGGAAGAGATGGCATCGATGGCCTTATCAAAGCATTTCAGGGCCTTCTTTTCGTTTTCCTGAAGGAGATGGACATTTCCCTCGTCGACATACAGAAAAAGCTCCTTGGGGGCCGTTTTGCGCCTTTTTTCGACCAGCCGGATAGCATCCTTGTACTCACCGAGCTTAAGATAGGAACTATAGAGGCGTTGATAGTAATATTTGTTGGTGTAATTTTTGTAGAGCGACTCGTAGAGCTGTGCGGCCTGCTCGAATTCGCCGTTGTCAAAATAGTAGGCGGCCATCTGTTCCTGCGACTGCTGCGCAAGCGCGGGAACTCCCGGCAACATAGCCGACAGCATACAAAATACCAATATCTTGCCTATCTTTTTCATACAAAAAAACCGGAAGTCGTTGCTCCGGTCCTTGTGTTGGTTGGTGACCCAGCTGGGGCTCGAACCCAGGACCCCAACATTAAAAGTGTTGTGCTCTACCTGCTGAGCTACTGAGTCAGTCACTCACCTCATTATCGGTGACCCAGCTGGGGCTCGAACCCAGGACCCCAACATTAAAAGTGTTGTGCTCTACCTACTGAGCTACTGAGTCAACAAACGGCGTTTTTCTCGCGATTTGAATTTGCAAATGTACAACTTTTTTACAAAAGGACAAAATATTTTCTAAAACAGAAACACTATTTTATTGCAAAAAGATGATTCACAGTGATATGAAATGACACGAAAAAACACAAATGGAAGAAAGAAATCTCAAAAAAAACTTGTATTGAGCCCTTCATTCAGAAATTTTGGCATATAATTATGACAGAAAAAGAAAATTTTTGCCACATTAAAATTATGTTGTATATTTGTAGAATGCAACAAACCTTATAGAAACATCATAAAACAATATAAATCATGGACTTAACAATAAAGTTGAAAGAGGGCCTCGGGGATATAAAATTCGGGATGCCTGTAGAAGAGATTGTCAAAATGCTGGGTACCGCCGACGAGGTGGAAAACATCGACAACGCTGCCGACGAGAGCACCACAGTGTTACGTTATAACGACCTGGGACTGACGCTCTTCTGTGAAGGGGAAAATCCCACGTTGGCATGCATCGACATCGCCAACGAAGAGTGTACCCTCTTTGGAGAAGCCATCTTCGACATGAACGAGCGTGATTTGGTGGCCCTGATGGTCAAAAACGACATCACCGAACAGGACGTAGACGAAGAGGATTGGGGTGAGCGACGCATCACTTTCAATGAAGGAAACATCGATTTCTACTTCGACAATGGAGAGTTGATCTCCATTATTTTAGGCGCATGACACCCGTCTTCTGCACCGCCTACTTCCCTCCTATAGCCTATGTTGCAACTCTGATGCAGCATAACGAAGCATGTATCGAAATCAAAGAAACCTTTCCCAAACAGACCTACCGCAACCGCATGGAAATCATGACCGCCGGAGGCGTGAGAACGCTGACGGTACCCGTGATTCGCGACAACCATTCGCGTACCGAGGAGGTGGGCATAGACTATAAGGAACGTTGGAACATTATCCACCTGCGCACGTTGGCGGCCGCCTACAGCGCATCGCCCTATTACCAATATTATAAAGACGACTTGGAGGCGTTACTCGCTCCACGCTATGGGAAACTGGTGGAACTAAACGAAGCATCGCTGAAATGGGTACTGCGGCTACTGAAGACCGACTGTCCGCTGAAGTACACAGAAGACTATCAAAAAGACTATCCGCTCGACTACCGGAACAGTTTTTCTCCCAAAGTTCCCTACCCTTCCGAGGGCTTTCCGCCCTACTACCAGGTGTTCGACGACCGACAACCCTTCATGCCCAACCTAAGCATCATTGACCTCCTTTTCAATCTCGGTCCTGAAGCCAAAGATTATTTGAAAAGAATAACGTAAGTATCATATAACAAAACGAATAAGCCCGTTGTTCCTCGCGAAACAACGGGCTTATTTCATTCATTTTCACCGTGCAAAAGTGAGTAACAAAACCGAAATATCGGCAGGGGAAATACCGCTGATGCGTGAGGCTTGTCCGATGGAGACAGGACGATAGCGGTTGAGTTTTTCACGGCATTCGTAGCTGAGGGCTGTCAGGGTGAAATAGTCGAAATCGGTCGGAAGAGCGATATCCTCGAACTTAAGGATACGGTTGGCCACCTCCTGCTCTTTTTCGATATAGCGCTGGTATTTGATTTGCGTCTCCACCTCCTGTTTCACCTCGTCGCGAAGACCATCCGGCATTGCATCTATCCGCGTTTTTATCTTGGGCGATAACTCAAGAAGGGGCTCAAGCGAAAGTTCGGGACGCAGAAGTAACGAGGAGAGATGGACACGCTGGTTGAGGGGTGCCGACAGATGCTCCTCAAGCCAGAGGTTGACCTCGGAAGGAATCACCGAAGCCTGTTCGATTGTTTCCTTCAGTTCGGCAGCATAGCGCTGTTTCTCCTCCACCCGACGCATACGGTCGCCATCGGCGAGTCCAAGGGCATGAGCGAGCGGCGTAAGCCGCTGGTCGGCATTGTCCTGTCGGAGGAGGATGCGATATTCGGCACGCGAAGTGAACATACGATAGGGCTCGTCGACCCCTTTGGTGACGAGGTCGTCGATAAGCACCCCTATATAGGCTTGCGAACGCCCAAGGATGAAAGGCGCCCGTCCTTGGAGTTTCAGCGAGGCATTGACACCCGCCATAAGTCCTTGACAGGCGGCCTCCTCATAACCAGTAGTGCCATTAATCTGTCCGGCAAAATAGAGGTTCTCAATCCTTTTGGTCTCAAGAGTATATACTAACTGCGTCGGGGGGAAGTAGTCGTATTCGATAGCATAGCCAGGCTTGAAAATCTGCGCATGCTCGAAGCCCTCAATGCTATGCAACGCCTCGAGTTGTACCTCAAGAGGCAACGAAGAAGAGAAGCCATTGAGATAATAGCTCTGCGACTGCCACCCTTCGGGCTCGACAAAAAGCTGATGGTGGTCTTTGTCAGCGAAGCGGTCGATCTTATCCTCGATGGAGGGACAATAGCGCGGACCCCGTCCTTGGATACGTCCGGTGAACATTGGCGAACGGGAGAAGCCTGTGCGCAAAATATCGTGGGTGCGGAGATTGGTATTGGCAATATAGCAGGGTTTCTGTTCGGCAAGAGGCTTGGTATCAGAGAACGAGAACTTGGCAGGATGAGCATCGCCCGGCTGTTCCTGCAGACGAGAGAAGTCAATGGTGCGTCCGTCAATACGCACGGGTGTACCCGTCTTCAGACGCAGCACCTCGAAGCCATTGTCGCGCAACTGATCCGACAGTCCCACGGCCGGAGACTCCCCTACCCTACCGCCGCACCAGGAATCCTCCCCGATGTAAATCTTGCCGTTGAGGAAAGTGCCGTTGGTGAGCACCACCGCCTTTGCGGGAATCGTATGTCCCATCCGGGTGACGACACCCGACACCGCCTTCCCGTCGAAAGTGAGAGCCACCACTTCGTCCTGCCAGAGCGAGAGATTGGGAATATTCTCCAGCACCTGACGCCAGTTGCGGGAGAAAAGCATCCGGTCGCACTGTGCACGAGGGCTCCACATGGCGGGTCCTTTGGAGAGATTCAGCATGCGGAACTGGATGGCCGAGCGGTCGGTGACAATTCCCGACCAACCACCGAGGGCATCAATCTCACGAACTATCTGTCCTTTGGCCACACCACCCATGGCGGGGTTGCACGACATCTGACAGATATTGTCGAGCATCTGGGTCACCAGGAGGACCTTCGTGCCCAGCTTGGCGGCGGCAGCGGCCGCTTCAGCACCCGCATGACCGGCACCCACCACAACAATATCGAACGCTTCAAATGTCATAGAATATGGTATTTAGCATATTTGTTCCACGGGAAACATCGTGTTCCACAATGCGAGGGCTTCCTCTTCCTGACGACGCATCTCTGCCGCTTCGGAGTCGGACTTGTCTCCCTGTCCAAGGAGATGGAGCACCCCATGGATAATGACGCGATGCAACTCCTGCACAAATGGCACACCGAATTTCTCGGCATTCTCCCCTACCCTGTCGACACTAATCATGATGTCGCCCGAGATGAGGTCGGCCGCCACATAGTCGAAAGTGATGATGTCGGTATAGGTGTCGTGATTCAGGTATTGCTGATTGACTCCAAGAAGGTATTCGTCGTCGCAAAAAAGGTACGAGATGTTCCCTACCCTCTTTTGGCGGCGTTGAACAACTTCCGAAATCCATTTCTTGACATTTTCAGCCTGAAAGAGCTCGAAATTTATATCCTGAACAGCAAACCGAATGGCCATTATTATAGATAATCTATTGATTAATAGTTTATTATATAAATATTACCGCCTTTTTTCCTCAAAATCCCTGCTTCAGAAAAGGTGAAGCGGGACAGATGTACTACCGACGCGACGGAAAACGAGGAATCGTTCATACCAGAACGGGGGCGAAACGACCTTGAAGGATGGCGACGCGCTCGAGAGCATCCGAGGGGTCGATACCCGCCACATCGAATTCGAGTCTCACCATCCGACCCTCGTCGGAGAAAACCATCCGGTCGGAAAGCGACTTCATGATGAAGATACCCTCACCCGTCGTCGAATCGCCGGACGGCAGGTCGCCATACTGACGGAAGTCAAATCCCCTACCCTCGTCACTCACCTCGGCACAGATACCTCCTCGGCAGGTGTCGAAAGTCAAAGAGACCTTTTTGGACGAGTCGGAAGCGTTGCCGTGAACGATGGCATTCTTCACCGCCTGCATCACGGCCACCGAGACAGCAGAATAGTAGTTGCCCACATTGTTCTCGTGGCAGAAATGAAACAAACGCTCCTCCACCAACGGCAGATTAGCAATATCCGACTGTATAACAAACGATTCCGTCATCTTTGCAAAAATTGTATATTTTGCAAATTTACATATATTTCCGGAAATACAAAAAAAGAAACAAAGATTTATTTATAGAAATAGTCGTTGACTTTCTCGCGATAGTAGGGCGAGAGGGTAGGGGGCACCGTGCGTAGCTGGTCGGAAGCCGGCTTGAGCTGCTTGTTGTATTTCTCCAATTCGGCAGGGGAGGGCTGGCTGTAGAGGTCACCGGCCTCGCGGCTCTCGCGACGTTCCTCTTTCTCGCGCTGCATCTCGGCCCTCTCGTGCTCGAGGAGACGCGTCATAATCTGTTGCTGACGCGTGAGGGTCTGCTGCGTGATGGTACGGTTCACAAGGTCCGTCTCCGTCTGTTCCATCTGACGTATCATCTGGTCTATCTCCTTGGCCAACTTGCTGTTACCAGCATTCCCCTGCTTTATTTCCTGTCCGTATTCCTGCATCATGCGGCGAATCATCTCCTGCTGTGCGGCCATCTTGGCAAACTCCTCGCTCATCGTCTGACCCTTCCCTATCTGGTGCCGGTTGCCCTGCTTGTTACCCTGCTTGTCGAGCTGTTTTTTCAGCGCTTCCATCTGCTTGTTGAGCTCCTGCTGCATCTGGCGCATCGACTTGGACGAGGGCTTCCCCTTGCCGGGATTTGAGCACTGCGACTGACTCTTACCCTTGTTTTTGCATTGTCCGTTCTTCTGCTTCTGACTGTTCTGACGCATCTGGTTCTGCATCTGGTCGAGGCTCTCGGCGAGCACCAGCGCCAGGTTGTTCAGCGAGGTCATCGAGTACTGCATCGACTTGCTCGCCTGTGTGTTCTTATAAGAGCCGTAGAACGACTGGTTCATCTCCAACAGTCCTCTCATCGAGGTACTTATGCTGCTATTCACCGATGCCACCTCTTTCGTGATGGCAGAAGCCACCTTGAGCTGCCTCCGAGCCATCGAGCGCAGCGAATCTTCCACATTTCGGAAGTCGTCTTTGATGCGGTTTTGGCGGGTGATGATGGTTTGATATTTAGGATCCTGAATGTAAATGGCGTTAAGGTCGCCTATCAGTTCTTCCTGGTTGAACGAGAGTTGCACGAGGTTCTTCAACAGCTGGCGCACCTCTTCAGCATCCTCAGCGAGATCTTCCTGTTCGGCCTCCACCTGGGCTTCCGCCAGCGCCTCGCTAAGTTTTTCCATCTCGTCGGCAGCCTCCTGCTGCTGCTTTCCAGCCTCCTTGTTCTTGCCTTTCTGAAGGCTCTTCTGGGCCTCCTTTTGATGCTGTTCCACCTGCTTCTCCAGCTCTGTGGGCACCTTGAAATCGGTCGAGGGATCGAGATTCTTGTAGTCCTGCTTGATCTGGTCGATGTCCTTCTTCAGCTGCTGGAAACGGTCGTTCAACTCCTGTTGTTTCTGCTGTAACTGCTCGTTTTCCTTGCCTTTAGCCTGCTCCGTTTCACGCGAAACATTGCGCTGCTCTTCGGCCAGCTTGTCCATCTTCTGGATGGTCTGCTCCACCTTTTTCTCTATCTCGAGCCGTTTCATAAGCTCAATGTTTTGGTCCAGCTGCTTCTCCAGCTCGGCATTGTCGAGTTTCAGCTGCTCCAGTTCCTGCTGCACCTTCTTCTTGTCGAGTTCCTGCATCATGCGGTCGATTTCCGCCATCGTCTCCTTCATCTTCTCGTCCATCACCTCGTTCATCAGGCGGTCGAGCTCGCGTTGTTTCTCCATCAGCTGCTCGCTCTGCTCGCGGTATTTCTGTTCCAGACGGTTGTTCTCCTGAATCTGCTGCTGCATCTGCTGCATCATCTCGCGCACCTGTTGCTGCTTCTTCTGTATCTCTTGCAAGTCCTTCTTGTCCTGCCAGTTAAGTTCTTTCTTATCCACCAAGCGACGCATCATCTCGTTGATTTCCTCCTGCAATTTCTGCAGCTCGCTCATCTGCGTTTCGGCGCTCTCACGCACCTCGTTGCTGCTGCGGTCGAGCAGCTGGTCGAGCTCTTCGGCCGAGGGAATCTTGATTTCGAACATCTGCGAGCGCGCCTTCTTGGGGCCGTGGATGGCGTCGTTGTCGGCCACCTCGAAGTAGTAGGTCAGCTCGTCGCCCGGGGCGAGGGCGAGTTCCGCGGTGTTGAAGCTGAAGAAGAACTCCTGCGAGGTCTCCTTGTTAAGGGCTATTTTCGCCACGCTGACGGCGTTTCTCGAGGTGTCGGAGGGATTCACCGTCTTGTGGACAAAAACGAGGCCAGAGAAGCCGTAATCGTCTTTGATGCGTCCGCGGAAGAGGCGCCGGTCGGGATGCAGCGAGTCCGTCAGCTCCTCCACAGCAATCATCGGCACCGCGTCGGCAATGGCCGAAAGGGAATAGCGAAGGGTGTCGGAGGAGTGATGAGTGTTGCTGACGCAGAAGCAGTAATTGGTGGTCTCCATCACACGACGGCTTAGCTCCACGCGGCCGTTGCCGTCCACGGCACTTTCCACCTTCCACTTTCCGTTTTCATCTTCAAAGCGGAGCGTATCGGCATCCTGTGTCTGGAAGAGCCATTTCACCATCGTGCCTTCGGGCACAGCGGCGTCGCCCAGATTCACCACCGTCTCGGGCATACGTCCCGTATAGGCAGGATAGGAGAGGAGCATGCGGAACGACACCACCGAGGGATTGGGCAGCATCTCGAGGCGGTACTCCGGCGAAGTCACGCCGCCACCTTCCAGGTGGAAATCCATCGAGTGGCGCACCTGCTTAAAGGTATAGGCGAAGCGTTCTTTCGAGCACTTGGTCATCCGGTGGCGCTGGCCGTCGACAAGGAGCGTCACCTCGTTGGGCAGCGCGTCGCCCTCGACCGTCACCGTCAGCCCGTAGTCGCCGCCCGACATCACCTGCAGCGAGTCGGAGGCCACCACGAAGTGGAAGGGCGCCGGACGTTCGTAGAGGGTGTTATAGTCGGCGATACGCCTCACCGGCTCGGTCACCAGGGTGGGGGAGACCAGCAGCAGCACCAGCAGCACCGCCAAAGGCGGCAGCGCATAGCGCAGGTAGCGGCGGTTGGCCTTCAGGTTGATGGCGTTGAGGAAGGGGATGGGGCGCAACGAGAGGGTTTTCTGCTCGATAGCAGCTTTCAGGAGGTCGGAGTTCTCGGAAGGTCCGGAATAATCAGGTTTTTCGGAATAATCAGAATCATCCATCAGCTGCAGCAGGTTCAGCAGCTTGTCGCTGACCTCGGGGAAGTGGCGGCCGATGATGCGCGCCGCCTGCGGACGGTCGATGCGCTTGCCGAGACCCATCATCTTCAGCAGCGGACGCACCACCAACCCACCCAATATGGCGGCCACAGCGGCCAATCCGCCCCAGAAAATCGCGGCCCTCGCCACCGACGACAGCCAGCCGAAATGTTCCAGCAGCACCGCCGCCAGGAAAAGCGTCAGCACGATGCCCACGGCATACAGCACGCCCCGCACCAGGAGGTTCTTGTAGTACTTCCTGATAAAGGCATCCAGCGCCTGCAATATGTCGGCTTGCGGTTTCATCGGTAAAGCATAGAACGCAGCAAGGCGGTTTTTATTATCCCCTACAATAATAAAAAAACAAGGGCGCCGGATAGGCACCCTTGATAAAGCGAGAGAAACAATCGTGATTATTCAGCGACAGCTTCTTCGGCAGCGGCCTCGACGGGCTCGGTAGCCTCTTCGGCAGTGGTGTCGTCCTCAGGCATCATGGAAGCCATGGCGGCGAAAGCCTTCAGGGCGATAGCCTGAGCCTCTTCCTGGTGCTCCTCGGCCCACTTGTCCCATTTGCCCTGGAGAGATTTCATCTTCTCTTCCATAGCCTTCTCGTCGGCATACTTGCTGTCGAACTCGGCGGCCACTTTGCTGATTTCCTCTTCGGAGAGGTTGTTCATGTTCAAGGACATCATCTTCATGGTGGTGTTCATCATGGTCTCATAGCCTTCGGCGCTGGGTTCCTGCTCCATGATGTTGATGAGCTGGTCGGTGATTTTGACGACCTTCAGAGCGTCGCTGTCGCCCTCTTTGATTTCGTTCTTGGAGGTGATACCCTCTTTGTTGGGTTTGTCACTGCCGCCGCAAGCGACCATCACGCCCATCAGGGCAACCATTGCGAAGAAAGAAAAAATCTTTTTCATTTTGTTGTTTTTAATGTTAATAAATTGGTTTCTAATGAATTATTATTTTTTTCCTCTGTCTAATAAAATGCAAAGATACACATTTTCGCCGATATGACCAAAAAAACTCTTTATTAAACGCAAATTATCACGAATTCCCCCCCTTTGGGCAGAGTGGGAAAAGAAGAATCTGAAATGTTAAAATTCTACTCCATTTATGTTAAATTCTTGTTAAATTCTACTCAAGAAAATGAGGGTAAGAAGAGGGGTAGAAGAGGGTAAGAAGAGGATAAGAAGAGGATAGCTTCTATATATTGATTATCAGTTGTTTAAGTACCAATGTTCTACCCAATATTCAAATCACTGATTTTCAATGATATAATTTGTTAAAGAATGTTAAACGCAGATTTGAAGGAAAACAAAAAAACCACGACTTTTTGTCGTGGTGAAATGTTAAAATTTAACATTGATGTGAAATGAATCTTTTCAACGGCGAATTTTACTTGCTTGACCAAATATATTGTATTGAAAGAGTTATTCCTGCAACTTTACTTCTCAAATCGGAATAAAACCAAGCGTTCCCTTCATACATGTCATGTGCAAGTGAGAAAAATAATTCTGTTTTTAGTTTGATTCGGTGCGTCATCCGATAACCAACACCAAGAAATATTGAGGCTACCCGTGTGCCGCCTTCTTCCATCATCCTCATTTCTTCCTCTATCGTCCTTCCTGACGAGGTTTTTGTCCCCGAAGCCGTCCCGGACTTATGCAACTGCCAATCACAGATTTTACCAAACCCTAAGGTTCCCTTCAATCCAAATGTCCATTTTTCGCCGATGCGACGTTCGTAGTCGATACCTCCATAGATCAGAAAAAAGGTTTTTAATATTTCTGTTCCGGAATACACATGCGTGGATTGGGTTTCGTCTATCATTACACCAAGAGACGGCAGAAACAGACTCTGCTCTTTGTCAATTCCCAAACCCACCTCCATGTTTAAACGATACGACGGATGTACACCGAACCCCTCGTCACCGACTTTGTTGTTGAAAAAGATATTGCTTCCCACACCCAATTCCATGACCGGAGTCAGTGTAGGCTGTGCCTGTACGATACCAAATAGCGCGAAAAATGTAAGAAGAATTTTTTTCATTTTATTATCAATGGATGAGGAGTTTCTTGGTGGTGGGGCCTTAGCTCGTTGCTATTTTATTACCAATTTTTTGTGCGTGGTGCCGTCGTGGGTGCGGATAGCGACGATATAGGTTCCCGGGGGGAGGATACTGATGTCGACGGTGGCTTGGTGGCCGGAGACGGGCTGATGGTGGACCCACACGCCGCCGATGGTCCAGATGTCAATTTCCTGAAGGCTGAAACCGGAGCTGACTGTCACCTCGCTGCTGGCAGGGTTAGGGGCCAGGAAGGTAAGCTGCGAGAGGGCTGTGGGGCGGATGCCAGTGGTGTCTGTGGTGTCATGGGTAGCGGTGTCCTGTCCGGTGAGGAAGGTGACAGGGGCGCTCCAAGTCGTCTCTGTCTTGTCGCATTCGACACTGAGGCTGACCTTATAGCAGGCACTGGGGTTGAGGCTCTGGAGGGTATAGTGGGAGGCATCGGTAACATCGATAGTAGTCCATTGCGACTGTGGAACGTTGCAAGGGCCGTAGCTGAGATGTACGGCGGTGTAGTTGGGGAAATCGTCCCAGGTGACGGTAGCAGTGGTGCCTGACACGAAGGCCTCGATGCCTGCCACCGGCGGACAGGCATCGGCAGGCGGCACGGTGGTGTCCACTTCAACAATAGGGTAGACCAGCATAACCCTACCGTCTAGCGAAGTATCTCTGTTTCGCCAGGGCAGCTGGTGGAAGGACGGGGTGTCGAGAGCCGGATCGTCATGAAACACCTCTCTTTGCTTTATTTTTCCAGAGACACCCTGCAAGAACCTGCAGTCGTTTCTTTGCAATTCCGCATTGCAGGATATGTGTCTGAGAAGATCCCTGAATTCAACATACCAATATTTGGTGTGAATCGAGTCGGAGGAGGGGTTCCCTGTCAGGCTTGCGAGCATATTGCCGAAATAGCTGCCACCCACATAGAAGGTGTCATGGACATAGATGGCGGAATCAAAATAGTATTCATACAGAGGCAGATAAATTTCCTCAGGTTTGTTCCTGCAACAGGAGTCGCGTTGTTCGGTGTGTGCTTCTTCCCACGAATCCCCCAATCTAAACCATGACCTATGTATTTTGAAATGGAGCGTCCGTCTGGGGATCAACGAGGTCCACGGCTGCAGGGCTTTCAAAAACATGTCCTGGGAATGGTATTGGTATACATAATAATATTCCTGGTACATACCGTTTTCGGGTTGATCGGTACTCCAAGAATTATAGGTGTATCTCCCACGAAAGCCTGTGCCGGCGATACCTATAATCTTCAGTGGCGTAGGGGTATAATATTCCATCAACACGATGGCGGAATCTAAAAAGTCAGCGCACATAGAATTAATGGAGATATCATCCACTGTGAGATTCTGTTGGAAGAAAGTCTCAAACTCCCACCAGGAATAATAGCCGTTGTTGGCTTGCCATTCTATAGTGTCGCCCACACGATGATAGTAGTAGTCGGAGTACTGTGCCTGGACAAGACTCCCGGTCGACAGCAATAGCAGCAATACCGCAATGTACAAAATGTTTTTTTTCATAATTTATTGGTTTTCATTCTTGACAGATAATGTTTGCTTCAACTTCAAAAACACTGACGGTTCGGACAACGTTAGAACTACTGTTATTGACGGGGAATATCTGAAACCCCGTTTCTTTAAATCCGACAGGAACGCCGGCTGCATCAATACTAAGATATTTCTGGCAATTGTTATCCGTTGACGGCCATGAGGGGCCGTGCAGCTGAAGGTTGTCGGAATCGGCGTTCACGGCAGATGTCTTCAATGCATAGGTTACGTCCATCGAATGTTGGGTGCCCTGTAGCGGATACCATGCGTCAATCACTGGCGAGGGAAAGGGAGTTCTCAAACGCCAGTCGAGTATGCCGAATCCCGGGTATGCCGTGCGCTGCAACAGGTAGATGTCCCCATTGGCCACCGTAAGTTCGAGCATCTCCTGCCCGCTGCCATAGGGCACCGGAGAAGACGGTATGGTCACTTGCGCGGAGCATGTCGGCAGGGGGCTACCCGTAGTGGCATCAAAAGGGGTTCTTTGCAGCACTGTTGCTGTTCCTGACGACACATCGTAACAGGCCAGCATGGCAATGTCGGCTCTTTCTTTCGCAATGAGCACATCGCCTTTCACTACTCCATAGGTGAAGTAATGGACATTATATGGATTACATTCCTGCGCGGGAAAATCATGGTTGTGCCAGAATGATTTCACAAAACATAACGAATCAAACAGAAATGTTCCTGCCGCCACAATCAAGTTGTCCAAACATGCGATATCGGTGAACCGGGGATAGTCCTTTTGAATGTCTGTCCAGAAATTCCAGTTCGTGCCATTGAAATAGGCCGACACCACAGGATAAGTGGTCATACCTTCATATTGGGCATCCCCAACCATGGCCATACAGTTAAGGCCGCCGTCCTGGAACAAGTCCAGGCGCCGCAGGCTCTCAATGGTCACTTCATTCCCAGAGGTAGCCCCAAGGACTCCGAAATTCACGGGTCCCGATCCCGAGAAGACGGTGGGAATGTTAAATGTGCCGACCAGCCCTAGTGTAGGAGAGCCCGTGTATACTTCCCCACAGAAATAGACCTCATCGTCAACTATCCTGAAGTCGAAAATTTCCATGGAAGGCGACGAGGGCAGTGGGAACGCAAGGGCAGTGGGGTCACCGTCATGATACAATAGAAAATAAGACTCTGTCGGGGAAACCTCAGTATAAATGAGCTGGTTTTCGTCGTCTATAGCCCGGACAATACTGTTTTGGGTGGCTTTGAGATCGAATTCCCGTATTTGCGCCGCCAGCGGCTGGAGCAATGCCATCAAAAATCCGAGGAAAAGAATTGTTTTTTTCATAATGGTTTGTTTTTTTGGATTTCTGGATTACCAGGAGGATTAGGGGCTACTGTACCAGCAGTTTCTTGGTGGTGGGGCCGGAGGGAGTGGTGAGTTTGACAAGGTAGACACCGGAGGGAAGAGTGCCAATATTGATGTTAAACGACTGATGCTGAATATCAAAAACACGCAGTTCGCGTCCCGCAAGGTTGCAGATGGACAATTGTTCGCCTAAAGTCGAGGTTGGGACTATGACCTGAATGGTTCCATGTGCGGGATTGGGGTTCAATACGAAATCCTCGCCCTCCGGGAGTATGATGCCAACGGTGTCCTCTTTCTCTCGGAAGAAAGCTGTGAAAGAGGTGTCGCTAATCACGAAAATTTGACGTGGATTGGTGGTGTCGCCATCGTTCCATATGTCGAACTCGCTGTTGCCGAGACTGCGGGCTGTCAGCGTCACAACACTACTGTCCATATACATTCCACCGCCGATGACGGTGCCCATAGCGGGATTGGCACTGTTTGCGTCCACTGTACGCCATACCGTATCGAGAATGGTGGTGCCGAAGGATAAATACGACAGCCATTCGCTGTAGACCGTGGTGTCGTAGTTCGAGGTGGCATAGTGGCACTGTTTGCGCACCATCACGTTGTAGCGGACGCTGTCGGATAGGTTCTGGAGCACCAAGGTGTTGCCGGAGGTGACGTAGATGGTGTCGCTGCCGTCCTCTCCCACCAGCCGCACGTTGTAGAGACCGCCATCCTCGCCGCCGCTCCAACTTACCGTGGCCAGGGTGCCGTAGTAGGAGTCCAACCTGTATTGACTCACAGGCTTGCACCGGAAGCCGGTGATGGGAAAAAATACGCCCCAACGTTTTAAACTGCCATAATCGCATAGGGAGAACCTGTCGTTCCACGGTGCTTCATAGCCAAAGGCGCACTGATATATTCCGCAGGAAGGTCCCCCCGTATACTTACCCCCGTATTCTTGTAAAAAACAGTTATATGCATATTCCGTTTGATTATGGCGACCCACATAGAAAGTATCCACCATCCGGTTGATTTTTGCCGGTGTGTCAAAATAGAGTTCATAGCAGGGTGCCACCAATGAATCTGTTTTGCAATCATCCTTATACAAAAACCAGCAAAATCGGGGATGCGAACGGTTGAACGAGACACTGTCAACAACAGTCATTGTGCGAAACGTAACATAAGAACTCACTATCGGTGAAGGCTCACCTGTCATAAGCAACGCCTGGTATAAGGACAGAGTGTCGTTGATGGGTGTGCCATAAGCATTCCGAAGAGGAATGGCCACCCCGTATATGGTCACCGTATCGGAAGTCACATACTCCTGCACTGCTGTGGGTGTTGGTGCCTCTGTCCATGCACATGGTTCCATACAAGGTTTGAAGGAAGGGAAAAGATAGAATGTGTCCGCGTCTGTAACAGTGTCGTATACTCGTGTAGAATCGAATATCGGCGTCTGCGCATAAGCCCATTCTGCCATTAGGCTTAAAAAAAGAGCAAGTGAAATCTTTTTCATATAACAGGTCTTTTATGGTTATACATATTTTGCATGAGGTTATCGCCTTGTGCCTTGGGTGCCGGGAGGCAGGAAAGAGTGATGATGTTGGGGAACATACGGAGCACTCTCCCTGCGGGGCACCCTCTCTTTTTGTCCCTGCGAACGGCGCACCTCTATCGGCTTTCTTTTTCTCTATGATTTTTGGATTTCCGCCGCAGGCGGGGGAGAAGAAGGAGTGCTACTGTACCAGCAGTTTCTTGGTGGTGGGGCCGGCGGGGGTGGAGATGCGGAGGAGGTAGGTGCCGCGGGGCCAAGAGGAGACGTCGAGGTCGGCTTTGAGACCCGAGGCGGGGGTTTCAAAGAGGAGCCGCCCTCGGAGGTCGTAGGCTTCGATGCGGGTGAGGCCGAAGCTGGAGGTCACCCTGACCTTGTCCGTCGCG
>ONBK01000026.1 GCA_900316055.1 uncultured Bacteroidales bacterium | reverse complement strand
AAGAAAGCCGGCATCAACCCCGCCCACGTCGACAGCGAAGAGCACATGGCCTCCAACATGGGCAAAGGCTGGATCACCGAGGAGCAGGTCAACCAGGCCCGCCAGATCAAAGAGCAGGTGGCTGCCGAGAAGGCCGCCCAGCTCAGCGAGCAGCAGATCAACCAGATTGCCAACGGCCGTCTCAACAAGTACTTCCAGGAAAACACCCTCATGGAGCAGGAGTACATCATGGAAGCCAAGGTGAAGGTGAAAGACTTCATCGCCAAGGCCGACAAGGATTTGAAGTGCACCGGTTTCAAGCGCCTCGAGCTTGGCGCCTAAATCCTAAGAGCGCGGATGTCCTTGTCCGCAATGAAAGTAGAAGCGCAACCCTTGGGGTTGCGCTTCCTTTTTTTGTCTATTATATGTTTCTCTCAGCGCACGATGATATCAGTGCCGCCCGAGTATTGGTAGTACTCCTCATGACCTGGAGGAGTCGTTGTGAGAGGTATTGAATCTACACCACCCATCATAATTGTTGGTACATACCCAGACTCCAGTTCTATCACGCCGAGGTCGGTATCCTTGTCGATCATCATCTTTCTGCCACCGTACTCCTTGTATCCAAAATGATAGACCCATACATAATATTCGCCCTTGGGTATCGAGAGTGCAAAATCACCGCGTAAGCCGTTGTCTATAGCGGTGTCGATATCGATTCCCGACTTATAGTCAACGAGATGAATGCGGCAGAAAGGGATGTCCTCGCCGCTTTTCTTGTCGCGCACCACGCCACGCACGGTCACGCTGTCGGCCATCATGGAGAGTTCATGTTGTGTTTCACACCCATCGAAATGGGATGTTTTAGCGGGTGTTTGTGCATGTGCGGTGGCGGCGAGGCCCAGCGCAAGGCCGGCGACGGTGGCCACCTTGCCGAGCCGCAGGCGGTCGGCCAGGGCGTTCTCCAGATAGCGCACCTCGGCCTCGCAGCGCGGACAGGTGCCGCGGCACTCGCCCTTGTAGGTGCACTCCTCTATCTCCAGAGGAATATCATTCTCCTCCGCGATGCGCTTGCGGACCTCCTTCAATTGGTTGCAGATGTTCTTCCCGCGGGTCATTACTGAGCACGCTTCTGGCCATAAATAGAGGCAGTGGCAGAGGCGGTAGCACCAGTACCGAGATCCTTCATCTGCATGGAGACCTCACCCGAAAGCACCTGAGTCTCCATGTTGTAGTTCAACGTACTGTTCTGGATGGTAGCCTCGAAACTCTGTTCGGCGAGGGTAATCTTGTCGGGCGTGATGGTGCCGTCGTTGTTGAACTTGCCGGTCACCGTCACAGGCATGCCGTTCACCTCAGGCACCGTAATGGCTATTCTCTGTCCACCAGGGTTGGTGAGCGAGATATTGTTACCCTCATAGCGATTGTTATACTCCTCGCCATTGAACGTGTAAGAGATGTCGAGATAGCCATCGTATGTACCCACGGCAGCAGCGGCATAGGCGCGAGCCTCAGCCGATGAAATCTCGTCTTCCTTGTCATCATCCTTGCAGGACATCATCGCTCCCATTGCTGCAACAAATAACAGCATGGCCATGATTTTGATTGTTCTTTTCATCTTAAATGCTTGTTTTAAAATTTCCTCCAGATTAACGGGGTTTTTCAGAAAATATTGTATTTACAGCACAATAATTCGCGCGCGATAACGTTGTATGATTTATGTCGAACAAATACGCAGATCGCAGTCATGTGGTGAGGATTATCTTCATCGTTGTCTTCGTCCTTTTTGTGGGACGATTAGCGATACTACAACTGTTCAGTTCCGAATACAAAGAGAAGGCAGAGCAGCAATCACTGCGCAATATCACGCAGTATCCCGCCCGCGGTTTCATTTACGACCGTCACGGCGAGTTGCTCGTCCATAACGAAGCCGTCTACGACTTGATGGTCATTCCCCGCATGGTGAAAGACCTCGATACCGTCCTTTTCTGTCAAAGTTTAGGAATCACACGCGACGATTTCGAGGAGCGCATGGTCAAAGCGCGTAAATACTCCCCTTATTCGGCCTCCATCTTTATGAAACAAATCTCGAAAGAGGAGTATGCCCGATTCGAGAACAAGATGTTCCGTTTCAAGGGATTTTATATCTCGCAACGCACGCTGCGAATCTACGACCGTCCCATCGCCGCACAGGTGCTGGGCTATGTGGGCGAGGTGAACGACGATGACCTGAAGCGAGACCCCTACTACCGCATGGGCGACTATATCGGCAAGAGCGGACTCGAAAAAAGCTATGAGGAGGTGCTCCGTGGTATCAAAGGCAGAAAGGTGATGCATGTGGATGTCCACAACCGAGAGATAGGACCCTACCGCAACGGAGAACTCGACACACTGCCTGTCGAGGGCAGCAACCTCTATACCAGCCTCGATGCCGACCTACAGGCTTATGCAGAGGAATTGATGGCTAACAAGCGCGGCTGCGTGGTGGCCATAGAACCTTCTACGGGCGAAGTACTAGCCATGGTGTCGGCACCTACTTACGACCCCAACCTCTTGGTGGGACGCATCCGTGGAGCGAATTACGTGATGCTTAATACCGACATCGCCAAGCCCATGCTCAACCGAGCCCTCCTGGGGCAATATCCTCCGGGATCCATCTTCAAGGTTGCCCAGGCTATGACGGCCCTCGATTTAGGAGTCATCACTCCCAACACAGGTTTTGTGTGCGACAAGCACCCCGGATGCCACAACCACCCGTCGGCACGCTCGGTACGCGAAGCCATCAAGATGAGTTGCAACCCCTATTTCTATCAGGTTTACCGCCGTGTTATCCAACAGGGCAAATACAAAAGCATCTACAAGGACTCGCAGTACGGACTCACCGTGTGGCACGACTACATGCTGCGTTTCGGTTTCGGTCAGAAACTTGACATCGACCTGCCCAAGTCGGGCATGTCCACCGGCAATATCCCCGACACCGCCTACTATAACCGTTGGTATGGCAAAGAGCGCTGGGCCTTCTCTACCATCTACTCCAATTCCATTGGCCAGGGCGAAGTAACGGTGGTACCCATCCAGATGGCCAACCTCGCCGCCATCGTGGCCAACCATGGCTGGTATATCACGCCCCACGTGGTGCGCTTCTATGGCAAAGACTCCATCCAGGACGAGAAATACAAAATACACCACGAGACCGGAATCAAGAAAGAATACTTCGACATTGCCGCCGACGGCATGTACGATGTAGTGCATGTGGCTGGCGGTACCGCACGTCGAGCCCGCGTCGACGGACTTGACATCTGCGGTAAGACCGGTACCGCCGAGAACTACGGAAACGACCACTCCGTCTTTATCGCCTTTGCCCCCAAGAACAACCCGAAGATTGCCCTCTCCGTCTATGTGGAGAATGCCCAAGGTGGTGGCGGCAGTTGGGCAGCTCCTATCGCAGGTTTGATTATCGAAAAATACCTCAATGGCGAGGTGAAGCGCAAGGATGTGGAGAAAATGTATCGGGAAATCAACCCCTGCCAGAAGCTGCCACTCACCAGAAGAATCAAAAAGAAGAAATAACGGATGATGTACCAAGAGAAACTGAAATACGACTGGCTGACCATCGGGCTCTACTTCGCCATCATGCTCTTCGGATGGATAAACATCTATGCGGCGGGCTATAGCGAGGACCACACCGCTGTATTCGATTTCTCAGTGCAACATGGCAAACAGATTATCTGGATAGCCATCGCCCTCTTCCTCGCCGCCGTGATAGTGCTCACCGAACCACGGGTCTTCTCCAACACCGCTTACGCCATCTATGGCGTTGTCCTCGCGCTACTGGTCGTCACACTCTTCATCGCCACAGTGACCAAGGGCGGCAAGTCGTGGATAGACTTCGGCGCCTTCAAGTTTCAACCCTCGGAATTCGCTAAATTCGCCACAGCACTGGCGGTAGCCAAATTCATGTCGGCCATCGACCTCGATTTCAAGAATCTGCGCACCAAAGTCACTATAGCCTTTCTTGTGGCCATCCCAGCGGCGCTCATCTTCCTTCAACACGATACGGGATCAGCACTCGTTTTCCTCAGCTTCATCTTCCCCCTATACCGCGAAGGCCTCTCCGGAAATTTTCTCGTCATCGGTGTCACCGCCATCGTCCTTTTCGTCTTAGCCTTGCTTATTGACAAGTTCATCCTTCTCGCCGGCATCGCCACCATCGTGATACTCTATCTTTTCGTATGGCTCAACAAGCGTACTTCGCGAGACTACTGGCGGACTATTGTCATCGCGGCATGCTGTGCCCTGTTCGTCTTCTCGGTCGACTTCGTCTTCAATTCCGTCCTCGAGCCCCACCAACGCGAACGCATCGACGTACTGCTGGGGAAGAGCGACGATATCCAAGGTTCAGGATACAACGTCAACCAGTCTAAGATAGCCATCGGCTCCGGCGGACTTGTCGGCAAAGGATTCCTCAACGGCACCCTCACAAAAGCCGACTTTGTTCCCGAGCAGGAGACAGACTTTATCTTCTGCACCGTAGGTGAGGAATGGGGCTTCATTGGCTGTGTGACGCTCCTCGTACTCTACACTCTGCTTTTGCAACGCCTCATTGTTATGGCAGAGCGACAGCGCTCCACCTTCGCGCGTGTCTACGGCTATTCCGTAGCCAGCATTCTCTTCATCCACCTCTTCGTCAACGTCGGCATGGTGTTGGGACTCGTCCCTGTTATCGGCATCCCTCTACCCTTCTTCAGTTACGGAGGTTCCTCTCTGTTGGCCTTCACCGTCCTACTGTTCATTTTTATTCGTCAGGATGCCTCGAAAAACCAGTTGCTGTGATGAACGTTAAAGGAGCCAAAGAAGTTAAGGACAACTATACAAAATAAAGAACTATTCTAAGATAAAGATAATGTCAAAGAAAACTACAAACGAAGAACACTGCTCCTTCTGTGGCCGTCCTGCCTCGCAGGCTGGCATGCTTTTGGCCGGACTCAACGGCTACATCTGTCACGACTGCTCCACACAGGCCGAAAAAATCTTCAAAGAGCAAATCCAACAGCCTCAGAATTCAAAATACGAAATCCAGAATTCCGATATCCCCGTCCCTGCCGACATTAAAGCTTTCCTTGACCAGTATGTCATCGGGCAGGAAGCCGCCAAACGCGTCCTTTCCGTAGCCGTCTACAATCACTACAAAAGACTCAAATACAACGCTGAGCATGGCGATAAAAACGAGGTGGAGATTGAGAAGTCTAACATCATCCTCGTCGGCGAGACCGGCACGGGCAAAACCCTTTTAGCCCGCACCATCGCCCGACTGCTCAAGGTACCCTTCTGCATCGCCGATGCCACCACCCTCACCGAGGCCGGTTATGTGGGCGATGATGTGGAGAACGTCCTTGTGCGTCTGCTGCAAGCTGCCAATTACGATGTGTCAGCTTGTCAGCGCGGCATTGTATTCATCGACGAAATTGATAAGATTTCTCGCAAGAGCGAGAACACCTCCATAACCCGTGATGTCAGTGGCGAAGGTGTTCAGCAGGCCCTGCTCAAACTCCTCGAAGGAGCCCTTGTCTCCGTGCCTCCCGAAGGAGGACGCAAGCATCCCGAGCAGAAGCTCATCACCATCGACACCCGCAACATCCTCTTCATCTGCGGAGGTGCTTTCGACGGTATCGAGCGTACCATTGCCTCGCGCCTCAACAGCAATGTCATCGGCTTTAAAGGCGACGAGACCCGTCAGGAGCTCGACCGCGACAACATGCTGCAGTACGTGCAGCCCATGGACATCAAGAAATTCGGTCTTATCCCCGAGCTTGTGGGCCGTTTCCCCGTGCTCACAGCCTTGCAGCCGCTGGATCGCGACGCCCTGCGTCGTATCCTCGTCGAGCCCAAGAATGCCCTCATCAAACAGTACCAAGAACTCTTCCGCATGGACGACGTCACCCTTGAGTTCGCCCCTGAAACCCTCGACCTCATCGTCGACCGCGCCGTGAAATACCATCTTGGTGCCCGCGGTCTCCGCTCCATCATGGAGAGTATTATGACCGACTTGATGTTCGACCTCCCCTCGCAGCCCAAGGGTTCCACCTTCACCATTACCCCCGACATCGCAAACAAGAAACTGATATGAAAAAAATCGTAGTATTGACCGGCGCAGGTATCAGCGCTGAAAGCGGCATCTCGACTTTCCGCGACAGCGACGGATTGTGGGAGCATTACCGTGTGGAAGACGTGGCCACCCACGAGGCTTATGTGCGCAATCCTGAGTTGGTGCTCAACTTCTACAACGAGCGCCGTCGCCAGCTCTTCCAGGCACAGCCCAACGAAGCTCACCGCCAGTTGGTGCGGCTTGAGGAGAAATACGACGTGCGCATCGTCACTCAAAATATCGACGACTTGCACGAACGTGCTGGTTCGAGCCATGTGCTACATCTCCACGGAGAACTCACCAAGGGACGTTCCGACCACAACCCCGACCTCATCGTCGAGGTGGGTGACAAAGACATCCTACTGGGTGATAAAGCTCCCGACGGCACCCAACTGCGTCCCCATATCGTATGGTTCGGTGAGGCAGTGCCCAACATCGAACCTGCCGCAACCCTCTGCGAGGAGGCCGACATCTTCATCGTCGTCGGCACTTCCATGGCCGTCTACCCTGCCGCCGGACTGATACACTATGTCCGGCGCGGTGTCCCGTGCTATATCGTCGACCCCAAAGAGGTGCCTGTCAGCCACCCCGTGACTTTTATCAAAGAGGTCGCCACCAAGGGTGTCTCGCAATTGGTAGAACAATTAATGAAAGAATAAACCATGAAAACGATAATCCTTATCCTGATTCTAGTGTTAGCAGTTTTATCTGCCGTTGCCGTAACCGGTTGGATACTCTATCTGATAGTGAAACGTTATTTCGACAACCAGCAGAAAGAGCGTCTGCTTCAGATGAAAATCGACGAACGACGCGAGACCCTCAAGGTGGTCACACCCATTCGTTTGCAGGCCTATGAGCGCATGGCCCTCTTCCTCGAACGTATCAGTCCCGACAGCTTAGTGCTGCGATGCTGGCAGCCTGGCATGGACCTCAAACTCCTGCAAGGCGTCATGACCAAGAATATCCGTGACGAGTGGGAACACAACCTCTCGCAGCAGGTCTACATCGACACCGACACCTGGACGCATATCCGCGAGGCCAAGGACGAGATGATCAACCTCGTCAACTCCAGCGCCGTCACCCTCACCGACACCGACGACCCCACGCGTTTAGCAGCCTCCATCTTTGCCTCGGCGGCACAGCAGCGCCCCACCGACCGCGCCCTTGAGATACTGCACAAGGAAATCAACGAACTTTTTTAATAATGAAGACTAAGCCAGTCTCTCTAGTAAAACTAGTTTCAGTAGTACTACTAGTTATAACTAGTGGTTGTGCTCGGCAGGGCTATCCCACAGGAGGGCCCAAGGATGAGGATCCTCCTGTATCCCTTGGATGCAAGCCCGACAATGGCAGTCTCCATTTCGACGCGAACGAGTTCTACATCCAGTTCGACGAGTATGTGGTGCTCAAGAACCCCACCAACAATATACTCGTGTCGCCGCCCATGAAGCAGCAACCCGAATACACCACCAAGGGCAAGGGCGTCTTAGTAAAAATCAAAGACACGCTGCAGGAGAACACCACCTATCTCTTCCAGTTCAAGGAGGCCATCGCCGATTTCAACGAGGGCAACCTGCTGTCCAGTTTCGAATATGTCTTCTCCACTGGCAAGGACATGGACACCCTCATGCTTGGAGGACGTGTCCTTGAGCCCCGCAGCGGAAAGCCCTGGAAGGAGACAGTAACAGTAATGGCATATCGTGATATTGAGAGTGAGGTGGTAGCCTTGGTCGATACCATCGCCACATTCGTACAGCCTGATTTCGTCACCCGTTGCGACAAGCAGGGCTTCTTTGCCTTCCATTACATTCCTGCGGGCCGATACCGTGTGGTGGCTTTCGAGGACAAGAACCGCAACCTGCGTCTCGACCCCACCGAAGCCGCCGCCTGGGACACCGTGGCCTCCGAAGCCAAACCGTCTCTTGACAGCAACCGCGTGTCCACACTCCTTATCTCGCAACCCGAGACACAACGCCAACGCGTCACCTCCAGTTCTTTCATCGCCAAAGGCCGCATCCAGATTGTCACCCAACTGCCCCTGCAACATCCTGTTGTCAGTGGCGAGGAGGTCGAATGGCGCCTCAACGGACGGCGCGACACCATGAATCTCTGGTGCCTCAACCCCCACTGCGACTCCACCATGCTCGTCCTCAGCGACAACAGCCTGCAGGACACCCTGCGCCTGCGCTTCACCGAGCAGAAGAAAGGCAAACGTCAGAAGGTGGGTGCCAAAGAGGAGAAAACGCCGCTGCTGCGACCCCTCTGCGACGGCAACAAAGCCTTCTACGATGACCTGCGCTTGGAAATAACGAACCCCATCTTCATGGTCTCCATTGGTGCCACTGCCGAAGTAATGTACCTAAAAGACAGCACCGTTACCTCCCACTATCTCGTCGCCGACAGCAACGACCAAATAAGGATTGACGCGGCCCTCAAGTCGGGCGAGAAATACCATGTACACATTGCAAAAGGCCTCTTCACCGATATCTACGGGAACACCTCCGACAGTCTCGACTTCGACCTCACTCCCAAAGACTATGGCACTCTTACCCTCCATATCGACAATCGCACCGGCCTTCCCTTAGTCATCGAAGTCCTCGACAAACGCGACACCGTCGTCCAAAGTTCACCTCTCCCCACCCCTCTCTCCCCTCTCACTTTTAAGCATCTCGCCGCCGGCGACTACACCCTGCGCGCCATCCTTGATGCCAACGGCGACGGCCGCTGGACTCCCGGCGACTACCGTCTGCAACGGCAACCCGAGCAGGTCATCTTCTTCGAGAAGACCCTCTCGCTACGCGAAAAATGGGAGATGGAAGAGCGTTGGATGGTGGTAAAAGAAAAGCCAAGACTGGAGAATAATACGAGGAAAGAAGGAATCAACACCGAGTTGAAACGGAGTGACAAATCCTCTATTCTCACTCCCATAGAAAAGTAGCCCATGCAGAAGAAACTTCTCTCCGGACTTTTCTGGTTGCTTCTGGCCAACCTCATTGTCAAGCCGCTGTGGATTCTTGGCATCGAGGTGGGTGTGCAGAATGCTGTGGGCAATAGTGCCTACGGATTCTACTTTGCCATCTTCAACCTTGCCTATATTTTCAATATCCTGCTCGACCTCGGTGTTTCCAACTTCAACACCCGCAATATCGCCCAACACCCACAACTCATCACCAAACACCTGTCGGGCATCCTGAGCATCAAACTGCTACTCTTCCTCCTCTACCTCGTGGTCACCTTCACCGTGGGCGCCCTCATGGGCTATGGGAGCGATGAATTCCGTTTGTTAGCATGGCTCACCGTCGCTCAGTTCCTCAACTCTCTCATCCTCTACCTGCGCAGCAACTTCGAGGGGCTTCTCCTCTTCAAATGGGACAGTCTCTTCTCGGTCCTCGACCGCATACTCATGATACTCATCTGCGGTACCCTACTCCTGGGCCCGAAACTTTCAATTTTCAACTTTCATTTTTCCATTTTCCACTTCGTCTACGCGCAGGTAGCGGCCTACGTCTTGACGGCTCTTCTGTCCCTCATCGTCATCGCCCGCAAGACCCACCTTTCTCTTCTTCTCTCTCCCTTTCGCTCCTTTTCTCTTCCCTTCATGCTGGTCATCCTCCGCAAGAGTGCTCCCTTCGCCCTCCTGGTACTGCTCATGGCCTCCTACAACCGCATCGACCCCATCCTGTTGCGCGCGCTGGCTTCCGATGCCGACGCCGGCATCTATGCCGGTGCCTTCCGCCTCCTCGATGCCCTCACCATGGTCTGTTACCTCGTCAGTGTCCCTCTGCTCCCCGTCTTCTCCAAACTCTGCTCCACGAGAAAAAACGGAACTGATAATTTTCAATTTTCAATTTTCAATTTTCAATTACAAGACGCTTTGCGTCTTGTCTTCTGGCCACTCATGCTCTTCGCCATCGGAGCCGCCGTGCTCTGTGCTCTCTTCGCCGGGCCGCTGATGGAGCTCCTCTACCCCAGCCGCGGTGAACTTTATGTGCCGGCCTTCCGTGTGGTCATCTTCGGGTTGGTTCCCATCGCCGTCACCTATATCTTCGGCACCCTCCTCACCGCTGGCGGGCATCTCCGTCAACTCAACCTCTTCGCCGCCACCAGCCTACTGCTCAACATTGTGGTCAACCTCCTCCTTATTCCCCGTTTCGGGGCCACAGGCTCTGCATGGGCCTCCCTCACAGCACAAACCTTCATGGCCCTCACCCAACTCCTGTTGGCCATCCGTCTCTTCCACCTTCCTGCCTCCACCTTCCGCTTCCCCACGCTCTCCGACATCAAAAAATCGATTAATCTTTTTAGAAACAGGGAATGATAGTAAGAAATACAAAAGGCTCCTTTTGAGGGAGCCTTGGCATTATGTGTGCTTGCTAATATTCCTTAACTGCACTTGCTCCAACCACACTGGGGGCAACTCTTGCAACCACCTGTGTAGATGAGTTTGCTGCCGCAGTCGGGACAGGTCTCACCAGTCTCTGTGCCATCCTTGATGTAGCGTTTCAGTGCACGTGCCACACCGTTACTCCATGTGGTGATGGAGTCGGTGTCGAAATTGAGTTTGCCAATGAGTTCCACCACATTGGGAATGGGCATACCATGACGCAGGATGCCGGAGATGAGTTTGGCATAGTTCCAATACTCCTTGCGGAACATGCGAGAGAGTCCCTCCATGGTGACATGATAGCCATCGGGGTCGGTGAACTGGAAGTCATAGCGGGCATGTTCCTGACCTTTCTCTTTGACGCGGATTACCCAGCCTTTCTCCACCCATTTGGGGAGGAGGAAACTCTCGGCACGGCCAGTGAAAATCTCATAGGGACGGCCTTCATACATGCCAACGACGGCAATCCAGTCCTCCTTCTCGTTCTTGAAGCGCACCACCTCGGCCTCGAGTTTCTTGGGGCGTTTTGGGGCTTTGCTCTCGCCAAAGCAGGGGTTCTCTTTCTTGCCTTCGTTGTTGCTGACGAGCACGCCGGTGCGCGAGCCGTCTCGGTAGATGGTGCAGCCTTTGCAGCCACTCTCCCAGGCGGTCTCGTAAATCTGGCTCACCACCTCCTTGGAGGTCTCTTTGGGAATATTCACGGTGACACTGATGCTGTGGTCCACCCACTTCTGGATGGCGCCCTGCATCTTCACTTTGGCCACCCAGTCGATATCGGCACTGGTGGCGTGGAAGTAGGGGCTCTTCTCTATGACCTTCTGAAGGTCGGCATCATTCATATGCATCACCTCGTCGACATCATAGCCATTGATACACGCCCAATCGATAAATTTGGGATGGAACACATTGTATTCCTCAAAGTAGTCACCGTTCTCGTCCTTGATGATGTTCTTGTTCGAAGCATCTTTGTCATTCGGATTAATCTTCTTGCGGCGTTTGTAGCTGACAAGGAAGACGGGTTCGATGCCCGAAGTGGTCTGGGTACAAATGCTGACGGTACCTGTGGGAGCGATGGTCAACAGGGCGATGTTGCGACGACCGTATTTGGTCATCTCCTTGTAGAGTTCGGGATTGGATTCTCGGATGCGGCTGATGAGGGGATTCTTCTCCTCGCGGCGAGCATCGTAGATGGGGAAGCATCCGCGCTCTTTGGCCAGTTGCACACTTGAAGCATAGGCGGTGCAGCAGAGTGTCTGCTGCACCTTGACGGCGAAGGCCGTGGCCTCCTCGGAGCCGTACTGCAGTCCCAGAGCGGCCAGCATATCGCCCTCGGCGGTGATGCCGAAACCACTGCGACGGCCTTCAAGGCACTTCATCTTGATGTTCAGCCATAGGTTGTGCTCCACCTGCTTAATCTCGTCGCTCTCGGGGTCGGTCTCGATTTTCTTCAGAATTTGGTCCACCTTCTCGAGCTCGAGGTCGATGAGGTCGTCCATCAGACGCTGACCCTTCATGACATGGTCGCGAAAGAGGTCGAAGTTGAACGAGGCCTCTTTGGTGAAGGGTTTCTCCACATAGCTATAAAGATTGATGGCCTGTAGACGGCAACTGTCGTAAGGGCAGAGCGGAATCTCACCACAGGGGTTGGTACTCACGGTGCGGTAGCCGAAGTCGGCATAACAGTCAGGAACACTCTCCTTGAGGATGGTGTCCCAGTAGAGTACGCCGGGCTCTGCGCTGCTCCAGGCATTGGCGATAATCTTGTTCCAGAGGGCTCGGGCGTCGATACTCTTAGTAAAGGTAGGATGGGGCGAATCGATGGGGTACTGCTGCACAAAGGGCTTGCCACTCTTGACGCACTCCATGAACTCGTCGGTAATCTTCACGCTGACATTGGCACCGGTAATCTTACCCTGCTCTAGCTTAGCGTCGATAAAATTTTCTGAATCTGGATGTTTAATACTGATGGAAAGCATCAAGGCTCCACGACGACCACCCTGTGCCACCTCGCGGGTAGTGTTGGAGTAGCGCACCATGAAAGGCACGATGCCCGTAGAGGTGAGGGCACTGTTCTTCACGGGGCTGCCACCGGGACGGATATGGCTAAGATCATGACCCACGCCGCCACGACGTTTCATCAGCTGCACCTGCTCTTGGTCAATCTTCATAATCCCGCCGTAGGAGTCGCTGTTGCCTTGGTTGCCGATGACAAAGCAGTTGCTCAGCGACACCACCTGGAAGTTGTTTCCAATACCGCTCATGGGGCTGCCCTGCGGAACAATATACTTGAAATCCTTCAGCAGTTGGTAAATCTCTTCCTCTGTAAGGGGGTTCTGGTACTTCTCCTCAATACGGGCGTACTCGGCGGCCAGACGGCGGTGCATCATGTCAGGGTTCAACTCGTAGATGCGATCGTCGTCGCGCAGGGCATATTTGTTCATCCACACGTTGGCGGCGAGTTCGTCGCCATGGAAATACTCCACTGACGATTTCATAATTTCCTCGGGAGTATACTGCTTGTACTCCTTCACTTCCTTGGGGGTCTCAACAGATGAAAACAAGTCGCCTTGCATGGTGATAACGGTTAAAGTTTAACGAATAAAAATTAAAAACAATCTTTTTAAATTGTTGTATTATAATTTTTTAATAGCACAATCGGGTCACGAATTGTGTTGCTAAATTAGTTAGAAAAACGTTATCGCTAAAGAAGAGTTATTAACAAAGGACGCATCCTCCTAGGCGCGTCCTTTGGCTACCAAACATTTGCTCGGTTGAAAACATCCGTTATTCTAAGTCATCTCTTCAGCACCTTGCGGATGATTGTTCCCTGAGGAAGTGTGATTCGTAAGGTATAGGCCCCATCCTCAAGGTTAGAAATATCTAAGATGTTGGTGTTCCTGAACACAGCCACCAGACGTCCTACGACATCCATCACTTCAACCTTGAGGACATCGTCAACACCTATTGTCAGCATACCATGAGTGGGATTAGGATACACAATGACATTTTCAATTGCATCGACAATTTCTATATCCTGCATGAACATAACATGCAGATGCACCACACTATCGCAACCCTCGATGGTAGTACCATTGATAATCACATCGCCACCATAGGTAATCAAATAACCATTGTAATCATAAGGTAACTGACTCTGCGATATGACCAAAGTGTCATATTGGTTCGCACTGTAGTTCACCTCAAGATGGAGAATAATAGTACTATCGCAACCTGCAGCATTCGTAGTGATAAATGTCGGTATGTTGGTAGAATAGTTGTAGAGAATTCCATGCCATGTCAAAGAGTCGCAGACTTCCTGTTTATCAATACCGAAACTACTATGGTGAATAGTCAGATGGAGCGTATAGACACTGTCGCAACCATATTGTCCAGGAACGGTATAAGTAGGTTCGTTGGTCGAAACGGTATAGGCTGTGCCATGCCACACGTATCTTTCGCAAGCAGTCACCGTATCTGTGGCAGCGTAAGCGTACCCAATAGTGAGATGGAGTGTCGTCACGCTGTCGCAACCCTCAGCATTTATTGTAGTGAAGGTCGGTGTGTCGGTTGAGGAAGAATATATGTTTCCATGCCACTCATAGTTGTTGCACGCAGTCACCATCTCGACAGCTGAAGTGCTGTACTTGACAGTGAGTTGCAGGGTAGTGACGCTGTCGCAGCCAGCGGCATTCGTACAGGTGTATGTAGGAGTACTAGTAGAATTAGTATAGGTGATACCATGCCATGTATAACTGTCGCAAGTTGTCACCGTCTCAAAACCAGCGTTGCTGTGGTTGATAGTCAAGTGCAGAGTGTCAACCTGAGTGCAGCCGTTGGCATCAGTGTGACTGTACGTGTAGTTGCCACTGACGGTGTAAGCTGTGCCGTGCCAGGTGTAGCTCTCGCAGGCGGTGTCCGTGACAGCCACGTGTAACGGGTTGTTAATCGTCAAGTGCAGGGTGTCAACCTGAGTGCAGCCGTTGGAATCAGCGTGGCTAAAGGTATAGTCGCCGCTAACGCTATAGTCGATGCCTTGCCAGGTATACATCTCGCAGGCGGTGTCCGTGAAAGTCTCGTGTACCGGAGCGTTAATCGTCAGGTGCAAGATAGTCACACTGTCGCAGCCCACGGCGTTCTGGCAGGTGTAAGTAAGAGTATTAGTAGAACCAGTATAGGTGGTGCCATGCCATGTGTAGCTGTTGCAAGCCGTCACCGCCTCCACGCCAGTACTGCTGTAGTGGAGGGTGAGGTTGAGCGTCACCGTGCTGTCGCAACCGGCAGCGTTGGTCATTGTATGGGTAGCGATGTTGTTGGAAGTAGTGTAAGTGTTACCGTCAATCCATCTGTAACTGTCGCAGCGGTTTTGGTTATCGACACCTGTGTTGCTGTGGCGGATGGTAAGGTTCAATGTCACCACACTGTCACAACCTGCGACGGTCGATAATGTATGTGTCGCCGTGCTGGTGTTTTCAGTATATTTTACTCCGTACCATAGCAAGCTGTCGCATACGCTATACACATCGGGCGTATTGTATACCGGATTTACCGTCAACTGCAGGGTGGCAACAGAATCACAACCTTCCACGCTGGTGGTAGTGTATGTGTATTCTCCGCTCTCAGTTCTTGGATTCTCATTCCAGAGGTAGCTTTCGCCTTGACAAATGCTGTGTTTCAATTGTTCCGTCTTGGTTGCCTTTCCGCTGACACTCATCGTCCTTGTCAGTGGCGTGCAGCCACCAGTGATATAAAGCGTGTAGGTTCGCAGCCAAGTCCAATGGCAGTCATTGGTTTCTATCGCCTCGTCAACAATGTTCACAGTGATGTCGTCACTATTATTGAAGAGGTTCTTGATTTCCATTGCATCCTTCAAGACTGTAGTGTCGGCGTTGGCGAAACTATTGCCTTGTCCTGTGATGTTATCAGGCCAGGAGACTCCGCTCTTCATCGTGATATCACGGCAGTTGATAGTGAAGTCTCCCGCATCGACCATCACGGTGTAGTTACTATTGTCTGTATAGCTGGCAGTCAGCACATCGTCGTATGTTCCAACAGCCTCATCTGTATTGGTACGGATGTAGGTGATAGTACCCAAATCGGTAGCGTTGACCAATCCATTGACCGTGCCGGTGAATGATGGGTCGCTCTCAGCGAATGTCTTACTGGCGTTGTCAACGGTGATTATCACCGACTTCGGCGACACTGTCAGCATGCCAGTGGCTATGGTGATGTTTGAAAACTGGTTGGTCACATCCTCGTTCGCAGCGTTGAGAATCTTGAATTCCGTCACTGCGTTCACAGATTTCTCGTCGGTGCCGGGGACGACGTTCGTCACTGTGCCGTCGGCTGTAGCTGCCCAAGTGAAGCCTGCGGGGAGTCCCGTCACAGTAAAGTCGTCGTGCGCCGTCTTGGTGAGCGGGGTACCGTCGTAGGTCTTGCTGCCGTTGGCGGGCATCACCGTGATGGTACTGGTATTCGGCATCACCGCCAAAGTGCCGTTCACATAGGTGATCACATAATTCTCATTTCTCATTTCACCATTCAAAGTTTTCACCACCGCCACGCTCGGGACGTTGGCGCCGATGCCCACCATTGTCTGGCTACCCGTCACTGTGACATTCTCAATGGTATCTCCCGTGGCGAGGTCTGTGTGGGTGTAGGTGTTCTTGGTCAAGGGTGTGCCGTCATATTCTTTTGTGTCACTATCGGCCGTGATGGTCAGTGGTTTCGGAGTCACCGTCAATGTACCATTAACATAGGTGATAGCGTAATTCTCCGTTACAGCTTCACCATTCAAGGTCTTTATCACTGCTGCACTCGGCACATTACTGCTGCTGCCCACCAAAGTCTGGTTTCCTGTCAGGGTAACACTCTCGATAACGTCACCGATGGCAAGGGCACTGCTCGTATAGCTTTCACTTGTCAAGGCGGAGCCGTCATAGGTCTTGGAGGTGTCGCTGGCGGTGATTGTCACAGCCTTGGGATTGACAGCGAGGGTGCCGTTAGCGGTGGTCACCAAGTAGTAGCCTACGGTGGTCTCCATACCGGTAACCACGTCCACGCCATCCACCGTACCAATCACGTTGGGCTGCGTGCCAACAGTGGTAAGGGTGCTGCCGGCAGTCATCGCCACCATGAAGGTGTGGTTGTCACCAGTTTCAAGATCAGTAGCCGTGAAGAATGGCTGAGTCAAAGCGGAGCCATCGTAGGTCTTAGTGCTGTCCTTGGCGGTAAGCATCACAGTCTTGGGATTGACAATGAGGGTGCCATTCACGGTGGTCACCAAGTAGTTGCCCACAACGGTCTCCATGCCGGTAGGTACAGCGATGCCATCCACCGTGCCAATCACATTGGGCTGCGTGCCGACAGTGGTAAGGGTGCTGCCGGCAGTCATCGCCACCGCGAAGGTGTGATTGTCTCCACTCTCAAGGGCGGTAGCCGTGAAGGCTGGCTGCGTTAGGGCGATGCTATTATAGGTCTTTGTGCTGTCTTTGGCAGTAAGGGTCACAGCCTTGGGACTGACAGTGAGGAGACCATCTACAGTGGTCACCATGTAGTTGCCCACTGCAGTCTCCATGCCGGTGGTCACGGCAACACCGTCCACCGTGGCAATCACGTTGGGCTGCATGCCTGCGTTGGTAAGGGTGCTGGCGGTGGTCATTGATACCGTGAAGGTGTGGTTGTCGCCTGCTTCAAGGTCAGTAGCAATGTAATTCGGTTGCGTCAAGGCGGAGCCGTCGTAGGTCTTGCTCGTGTCGCTGGCGGTGATGGTCACAGTCTTGGGGTTGATGGTGAAGTCGCCCTGGTTGACCGTGACATTGTAGTTATTGTTGGCAGTAAAGTTGGCGGTCAGTACGTCGTTGTAGGTTCCTATGGTTTCATTAGTGTTGGTGCGGCTGTAGCTGACGAAGCCGAGGTCGCCGGCGTCCACCAAGCCCTCCACCGTACCGGTGAAGGTCGGGTCGTCCTGTCCGTAGGTCTTGCTGGCGTCATTGACAGTGATGGTCACCGCCTTTTGAGTGACGGTCAGCGTGCCGAGGTCTTCGGTGAGTGTGTAGTCGCTTTCGACGGCCGTGCCGCCCCAAACGAGGGTGTAGGTATTGGCGCTGGAGCCAACGGTGGTCTGGCTGCCGGTTACCGTGAAGGTCGCCGTCTCCTGGTTGCCACCCGTCGGGGTGACGAAACCGCTGATGCTGCCTGTGGCCGTCAGCGCCGTGCCGTCATAATCCTTGTTAGCCGTGCCAGTGGTAATAGTCAGTGTAGCAGGTGTCACCGTCAATGTACCGCCCACTGTAGTCACCATATAGCTACCCACAGCAGTCGCTGTACCGGAGGGTACGGCAACACCATCCACCATGCCAATCACGTTGGGTGCTGTACCTACATGGGTAATAGTGCTAGCATCTGTCATCACCACGTCGAAGATGTGGTTGTCGCCTGATTCAAGGGCACTGGCAGTGAAGGCAGGCTGCGTCAAGACAGAGCCGTCATAGGTCTTGGAAGTGTCGCTGGCGGTGATTGTCACAGCCTTGGGATTGACAGCGAGGGTGCCGTTAGCAGTGGTCACCAGGTAGTTGCCCACGGCGGTCTCCGTGCCGGTGGTCACAGCGACACCGTCCACCGTGGCAATCACATTGGCCTGCGTACCGGCGTTGGTCAGGGTGCTGGCGGCGGTCATCGCCACCGTGAAGACGTGGCTGTCGTTAGCCTC
>ONBK01000028.1 GCA_900316055.1 uncultured Bacteroidales bacterium | reverse complement strand
CGTCCCTACAGCAGCCGCGAGTTCCTCTACAACGTGGGCAAATGGCTCGCCGAGGGTCACGGTGTGAAGAAAGACAGCCTCATCCAGACCTGCTACGAGTGCGGCGTGCCCATCTTCTGCCCCGCCTTCAGCGACAGCAGCGCCGGCTTCGGCATCGGCAAGCACCAGTGGCTCCGCAAACAAGCCGGCAAGCCCTATGTCAGCATCGACAGCGTGGCCGACTTCCTCGAGCTCACCGAGATCAAGATGAACTGCCCCGAGAGCGGCCTCTTCATGGTCGGCGGCGGCACCCCCAAGAACTTCGCCCAGGACACCGTCGTCTGCGCCGAAATCCTCGGCAAAGAGGTTCCCATGCATAAATATGCCATCCAGATCACCGTCGCCGACGTCCGTGACGGCGCCTGCTCCTCCAGCACCCTCCTCGAGGCCGGTAGCTGGGGCAAGGTGAGCGAGGAACTGCAGCAGATGGTCTATGCCGAAGGCACCACCGTCATCCCCGCCATCGTCAGCTACGCCTACCACAACGGCGCCTGGAAACAGCGCGAGTACAAGAACTGGCAGAAACTCTTCCAGAAATAACTGGCACGCAGGTGTATCGCCTGCAAAAAATAACAAAAGGGCGTACCTTCCAGTGCGCCCTTTTATTGTCTTTATGCACAATGAGCACATCTCCAACTTGGAGCGCGAGATGGCGGAGTACACGCGTCAAACAGGTGGACAGAAAACTGCCGAGGTAGACAGAAAAGGTGGACAGAAAACCCGCGAAGTCCTGCTGCAAATGATCGCCGACGACCCCTCCGTCACCACCACACAGATGGCCTCTGCCCTCGGCATCAACCGCAGCGCCGTCTCCAAGCATCTCAACCGCCTCAAAGCCGACGGACGCCTACGCCGCGTCGGCCCCGACAAAGGTGGCCATTGGGAGCTGCTGATGTGACCCTATCCACCGCATACATAAAAGAACTTTACAAGTCAGGCAAAGGCCACAATATCAAATGTGTCTCGTACACCTATTGTGTCGACAATGTATGGTACAACGGACACACATCGCCTCCCGACTCGATATGGGACAATATTCAACCAGGCGACCCATTTGAGATTGTTTACGAGAAAGGCAATCCTGCCAATAGCAATTGGGGGGGAATAATGGTAGGCCGTACCCCACGACCATAGCCCCGCAGGGGCGGTTCTGCCGACTGGTATGCCGTCGGCTCTGCCGACACCCCTGCGGGGCTTTTGTATGGTTTGTCCGTCTTGCCAAAATGTTAAAAGTTCATAATTAATGTTAAAAATTGACCCAAAAAAGGCACTTTCGCGTCATATATATAGAAAGTCCTACACCGTCCGCCTGTTGAAACAATCGGACATTTTCGGACATTAATATCATTAATATATGAAGAAAGCAATATTGACACTCGCCGTGCTGTGCGGCATCGAGCTGATGCCCGGATGCGAAAAGATTCACACGGATGAGCTAACTATCAACAACCAGAGTGGGCATAATGTTGTGATAGAATATGCAACAGTTATGCGCCCACATTCCATTGGGGGGTTTGAATTAGGTTGGACTGATATTATCCCTACAGATTCTTCAGTTGTCGTATTTTCAGCAGAAGATAATGGTTATACAGGAAAAATGGATTCTGAAATGGAAATAGTCAAGTGGTTTTTTGGGATTTGTACACAGAGAGCGGGCAGACTTATACCAACCACACATTTACTATCACGGCAGAACAATTCTCACCTCTTCCGTAAGAAACAATCGGACATCTTTTCACGGTAATTTTCAATCATCAAAAACACATCCAATATGACACACCATATCATCAAATCCCTCGCCGTCCTCACCTTGAGCGTAATGCTGATTGGGACGGCCTCGGCTCAAGAAAACGAGGCCGGAAAACAGAAAATCAATCCCTGGATTGAATTCAATCTCGGTGTAAGTTTCCTCGACGGAAGCGATGGCTTCAACGACCACATGCAGACCTATCACCCAACGCTCGACTACCGCAGCGCCTACAGCGCGGCGGCGCAAATCGGCGTTGGTCTCGGCATGGAGTACCGCCGATTCACACTCGGCATACACCTCAACGGCATGGCTGACAACATTCTCTCTGTGAAGAACCAACTTGTCAAAAAGCAAGACAATCTTTACCACCTCGACCTCGGCTACCGTTTCGACCTCGGCAAGAACTACACCCTCGAACCCACGGCGGGCTTTGGCGTCTGCATCAGCGACATCTTCCTCTCCAGCTCGCGCGGCGGTACCGACTACGTCAATTCGTTCTCCACAGCGAATCTCGCCCTGCCGCTGACAATCAATTTCTGGCATGGGAAGAACGGGAAAGAAGTCGGTCTATATGTTCAGTATATCATCAGCGTCGGACAGGTTGGCAAAGCCCACATCACCGGACTTGACACCGAGGTGGACGACCTAAACTTCCTGCCCGCCACACTCACCCTTGGCTGGAAATATCGATTTTAAACCATCAAAAACACATCCAATATGAAACACCACATCATCAAATCCCTCGCCGTCCTTGCAATGGCTGTGCTGATGATGGCATCCACCGCCCACGCCCAGCGGTTCGACTGGGTGAAGACGTTTACAGGTCCATCGCTGAACACCGATGATGTCCATAGACCAGTAAGTTCTGTTACTGATTCTGATGGCAACATTTACATTATTGGGCAATTCACACCAGGTGCTCGTATAGAAGGCATAGATTTGTTGCCCATTACAGGAGCAAATAGGATGTGCGTTTTAATCGCGAAGTTTACACCTTCGGGAAATATGGCGTGGCATAAGAGCATCTATTCTCAATATGACAACTGTCTTGCCTTAGACATCAGAAAACAAGGGGATTCCTCAATAACAGCGTTGGTTTCTTTTCGACTTCCACATGGTGGAAGCATATCCAACAGTAATAAGGTGTATTATTTGGATACTTTGCTAACCACAAACGACAATTATCTGATGGTCACGGACAGTATAGCGAATTTCACCACTAACGCCTTTATTACTTTTGACCATGATGGGAATTTGATGGAACAGCATTTTCTGCAGATGGCATACATCGATAGTACTGGAGCAACGCTACGAGAAAGCAACACAGGGGGCATGCCAAACGATAATAGAATTATCACCTCCACTGTCACCAATGAAATGTTCAATATTGACGATGAAGGTAACATTTATATTTGTCGCAGGGCAATTGATACCTATTCTTGGTACAATTCAGCAATCAATGACTATGTTAATCTAACTGTAGAAAATGGAGGAATTGCCCAAATACGCATTATTGTTGACGGCCAAAGATCTCTGTATGTCACTCCATCATACAGGTCAGACCATAGGAACCAACAGATTCTAAAATTTTCACCACATTTTAATTCATTGATAGACGCAGTGTATGTATTCGACTCGCTGTACATTCCGCAAGAATTGTACACAGACATCTCGGTCTCTTCTTTTGAAAAGGGCATTGATGACAATTTCTATCTATCGCTCGGAGGATGGAACTATCCCGATACCATGTATGTCTCTCGCTCCGATTCATTGAGGTGCATTTCGAACAGCATGACAGCATTTGATGCATGCATGATAGAATACTCCACAGATTTGACAGCGACACGCGTTGTACAAATTACATGCACTGCTGATCCATTGGACATACCCAAAGCATACTATTTCCACGGAACAACATACGACGAAGAAACCAACTCCATCTATCTCCTTGGTTCTGTGCAAAAAGACCCCTTGACAATTGAGGATCCCGACTGCTGGATCACATATCGCGAGGATACTCTTGATTTGAACCGAAATCTTTTTTGGCTTCGCATTGATCCCTTTGACAATAGTCTCATTGCATATGGGAAAGCGAGAACAAACAATGCGACACGAATAAAACAGACCGATATCATTTTCCAGCAGAGCAATATCGTCGTAAACAAAAACCGAGTCTTTTCGCAAGTTGGATTTCAAGGAGACATCTTTGTCAGAGACTCCTCCATCAATATAGGAACTTCAGAGCAAGGCATAGGTGTCATGTGTTGGGATACCGATGGTCACGAAATTGGATTTATCGACTACAATGCAATAAGCCCAAAGAACAAAACTGGACGACTGCACCTTAATGACAGTTGCTTGTATCTGACCGGCATTGTGGCCAGCAGCGCAGATTTAGGGGAGTTCCACATTGACCCTATAGGCGGTCGTGACCAAGCCTATATTGCTTGTTATGTTGACACGGCATTTATGACACCTTACGTCCACACAGAGGAACCAGGCGAGGTGAGCATCACGCTGGTGGAGGACGGCGCGGCGCTGGTGGCCTACCCCAACCCCTTCCGGCAGAGCGTGAGGATCAAGGTGCAGGGCGGACAGCTGAAAGAACATAACGGCACCGTCACCGCCATCCTAACCGACCTCTCCGGCCGCCGTGAGCAGGTGCGCCTCACCGCCGAAGCTCCCGGTCGCTACACCCTCGACCTCACCTCCCGCCCCCAGGCCACCTATCTCCTCACCCTCACCACAGCATCAGGCAAAACCCAAACCGTTCGCCTGCTTAAGCAGACAGATGTGTTTGGGGACTGAA
>ONBK01000030.1 GCA_900316055.1 uncultured Bacteroidales bacterium | reverse complement strand
GTGTTATGCACTGCGTCATGAACTGGGACTGCGTATCTCAAGTAACCGTGTGGAAAAAGCAAATGACCAGGTTGTAGCCACACGGCAGAAGCATAATGGTATGTCGTGGTCAAGAAAAGGAAGTGGAGCACTTGCCATTATTACCGCAACTATGATTAACGGAGAAATGGAAGAATGGATGGCAGGGCATACTATAAAATATCGGATGGCAAGCTGATAGGAGTCTTCAACCGTACAGGTCGAAAGATTTTGTTGGCATTGTAAAAGTCGGAATCGCTGCCGCTTACTTGAGCCTGCTGTACACGCTGTGCCAGTTCCTGCTCTATTTCGGCAGCACTAATCCTGCCCCCGCCAACAATGACTAACGTAGCTAAAAGTAATAGATACAGATATTGTTTCATAATGCATTTAAGTTTCAAAGTACAAAGATAGGCATTTTTTCTGAGGTGGCAAAGCATATCATCATTTTTTACTATTTTTTATGCTGATGCACGCATCTACGTCCTTCTATCGAAATGGCATGTTGCATACAGGATATTACTGATCTTCAAAAGGTAATTCACCCAAATATTTATCAAAGTCACTTTGGAACAAGCGATCCTGTACGATGCGGTACTTTTCAAATTCTGTCTCGGCATGTTCTTTGGCTTCTTCAGCTGTTACTGAACCTGCCGTTTGCAGCACTTCATTACCACCAGCCGCCAAGATGGTATCAATCTGTTTGGCCCAATCCTCCATTGTCATAGGAATATGGCGCTTAGCCATACGTTCTGCCAATTCCAGTACACCATTCACCAACTGGCCCATGTCTGCCAGTTCAACCTCTTTTAGGTAGTTCTTGGCAATCGACACATCTGTCTGTAGCCCTTATGCTATTGACACGATATCCCACGCTGATGATGGCATCGAGGTTGTAAAACTGAGTCATATAGTTCTTCCCATCTGAGGCAGTTGCCGAGATTTTCTCGGTAACTGAATCCTTAACCAGTTCACCACTTGCAAATATGTTCTTCAGATGAAGTCCCACATTGTCCGTTGAGCAGTCGAATAACATACCCATCGCCTTCTGGGTACACCACACAGTCTTGTCCTTATAGTAAACCTCTATCCCTTGTTCCTTTCCTTCTATCTGAAAGATTAGGAATTCTGCCGTACTGTTTCTTATTTCTCTTCTTTTTGCCATATCTCCGTTTCGTTTTGATTGCAAAAGTAATCAAAATAATCGGTATAAGTTCCTTTATTTCTCAAATTATAAACGAATTATGGAAATTTCTCGCAAAAACATGCTCAATTTGCTAACTTTTTTGTATATTTGCAGACGACTCGAATTGCCTGAAAGGGTTGGTGGGTCGAATCTTAGTGGAAAAAGGACGTTTACGAACGTTATCTTCTAGGTACAGATCTCGCAAATCAAAGCATCAGAAGATACGCAACCGGAGCGTCCACATTGGGTGTATTGCACTCTGTCCAATTCTTTGGACAATGTCAATATCTCTCGGCGTGGGCTATCGAGTTGCTTATCCTGATGCAAGGCAATGCGAGAGCCCGTACCTGGGATAAGCGAAGTAGAGCACCCACGTCTTTCCGTATAACAAATTACTAAACGCTGAATCTGGGTGGCTATAGGCACAAAATGTTTGTGATAATGTGTCAAGTATTCGATGATTGTGACCCTAACGAGTTTACTCAACCTGAAGTGACTATCGGTGAAGATGAATTCAAAAATCTCTGTAATATTGCTATCAGATTTATCTTTGATCAAGTTCCTGAGTACGAAAAGCTTATTAAGCAAATCAAACTCATTTTTGATAAATCAAGATTTACAGACCTTGTTTATTTTGATGATGTTCCGTTCATCATTTGGATAAAGAGCATAGATGGTCCCCAAAAGGAGCGCTTTTATAAAGAAACGGCTGAGAATCTGAAGAAAGTCCTTAATAATATAACACATGGACATATCTACATTTATGTTCATTCAGACAGTAAACAATTAGGTAAAGTCTTGAACAACTCCAATCTACGAGATATGCAAATCATTATGACAGATACGTGTCTTGATACTAAAAGGTTTGCTAATGCCATGTAAGTACTGCTTTTTAATTTAATTATTTCCTTATGAAACAGATAAACCAATTTCTAATCACGACGTTATTTGTACTTTTGTCTTGTACAAGTGCTTTTGCTTTCGACTGCGAGGTTGACGGCATCTATTACAACAGATTGTCATCTGACGAGTTCGAAGTAACCCACGGAGATAATAAATATATTGGTGACGTAGTAATTCCAGAAACGGTAACATATAGGGATAAGGTGTTCAAGGTAGTGCAAATAGGCATCCAAGCGTTCGCCGGGTGTACATCCCTAACATCTGTTTCTATCCCACAAGGGGTGACAACATTTTTGAAATCCAGTTTTGATGGTTGCTCAAACCTTTCATCGGTAACAATTCCTCAGAGCGTTGCGAACTTAGGATGGGGTTCTTTCTCCGGCTGTAGTAATCTATCCTCAATATCTCTCCCGCAAAGTATTACGACAATAGAAGCTAATGTTTTTTCTGGGTGTAGCAGTTTGATTTCAATAATACTTCCAGAAGGAATTACTTCAATCAAATCACGTGCATTTTTAGGTTGTAGTAGTTTGTCTTCAATAGACCTTCCCAACAGTCTTATAGAAATCGACACATATGCATTCAATGGATGTGCCAACTTAACATCAATATCGCTCCCGCAAGGGCTGAAAATCATATCAAGACATTCTTTTGCAGGTTGTAGTAGTCTTACTTCTATAATAATACCCAATCAAGTCAGCGAAATAGGCGAGTATGCATTCAGGGCATGTATTTAGAGACCTCTAAACAACCACAAACAATGAAAAACACATAGAGATAAACCTTTGTATATCAACCACTTTTAGATTTTAACACTTCAAATCCGCTTACCTTTGCAACGCATTTCTACCGCGGAGAATTTTGAGGGCTTTTATTTTGCCATCTCGTGGACAGGGTTGACAAAGGTTGACAAGAGTGGACAACGGTTGACTGATGAACGAGAGGGAAAAGATCAAGGAAGTGACCTCATTTGATGAAAGTACAACGAGAGCCGGGACAACTGCGCCTCGGCTCTCAGAGTTAATAGAGGTTTGGTCATGAAAGCATGGCCAGTCGTGTATCTTGCAAATGACCGAGTGTCAAAAGCGCCTCAGAACGTGTAGTCGTTCACGCTGTCCCAGTCGGGGTCGGCGGTCAGGCGGAAGGTGCCGTCGGAGGACTGGCCGCCGGCGCTACCGAAAAAACTGCCGGTGTAGCGGGTCACCTGGTTGCGGCTGACGGGGACGTTCTCGAAGACCTTCTCCTTGATGATGTTGTCGTTCTGGTCGAGGGCGGTGACGGTAAGCTTGGTCAGCACGTCGTCCTCGGTGTGGGGCAGGGTGAAGATTTCGTAGATGCCGTCGTCGCTGACAGGGCGTATTTCCGTCTGCTTCGAGTTCACGCAGCCGCAGCCGTCCTTCGGGCTGAACGTGCTGGAGCCGCCGAGGTAGTAGAACTTCAGTTTCGCCACAGACGCTGGCATTTCATCGTCTGGCATTTCATCGTCGGTCAGCACCAGGCGGAACATGGCGACGGCGCGGGTCAGCGTGAGGTCATAGCTCTGCACTTCAGAGGTCACCACCAGGTCGCCGAAGTAATAGAACGTGTCGGTCACTTTATTGTTGGGGAACGTCACCTTCTCCGTTGAGGTGATGGTGGCCGAGCCTTCACCGTTGTGGGCGATGACTACCAGCTGGTACGTCCCGGCGGCAAGTGTCAGGGCGACAGTGCCGTAGCCTGCATCGCTCTCCTTTTGCGCCACGGTCTTGACCTTCGTGCCGTCAGCGTCGAAGATGCCGATGTTCAGGCGCAAGCACAGTTCCGTGATGTCGGTGGCTGAGCGGGTGAACGATTCTTGTTCGTACTGCTTAAAGTGCAGGATGACGTTGGCATCCTTCTTCGTGACAGCATCCTCGTTGTCGAGGACGGGCTTCTCGCACGCTGCCAATAGCAGGGCGAGAGCGATAAACATTAATTGCTTCATAATGCTTTTCTTTTTTTTGAACACGAATTGCCATTAATTGCCCATTAATTATTTATGATAATTCGTGGTTCATTCGTGGAAATTCGTGTTAAAGACAAAATCATTCTTTGGTGATGGATACTACGGCGACGGGACGGAGGCGATAGCTGTCCGTCGTATTGGCGGTGGGCCAGGCGGTCTCTGCGGCACCGAGGGCGCGGTAGCCGAGGCCGTCGTTGCTCTTGCGGTAGAGGTACTTCATGCCCGCGAGCGATGCATCGCCGGCCAGGAGCTTTGCCTCTACGAGCTGCATCTGCGCCTTGGTGGGTACGGTCCAGTCGCTGATGCCTACTGCGCCGAGGGCGGCAAGGGCGGCATCGGCATTCCCAGTGGTCGTTGCTGCCTGCTCGTTGGGCGAGAGCAGCGTCAGTTCTGCCGACTCGCCGCCATCATCCACCGTCACGGCCAGCACGTAGCAGCCCTGGTAGGTGTCACCGACGGCAGGGAAGTCCGACGAGGGTTCAGACGGATCGCTCGGGTCGGATGGCTCATTCGGCTCCGAAGGCTCGGAAGTAGAAGAGCCGTTCTCATCGAAGGTGAAGCTGATGGTCCTTTCTCCTAACCACGTGGCTCCGGTGATGGTGCCGGTGAGGTTCACGCCCACGGCCTCAGTGTAGGTGCCGTCGATGTTGATCTTGTAGCCTGTCTCCAGTTGGTCGCTGCACGAATAGGTGTAGGTCTTGGTGGTGCCGCCAATGGTGATGTTTACCGAAACGCTGGCGGGCTGACTGCTCGGGGGCAGCACGTGCTCGCCGCTTTCCCCGGCGAGAATCCACGTGCGCCCGTCGCTCTGCTTTGTTAGGGCGATGGTCTGCGAACCGCTTACACCGCTAAAAGTCCCGCCCAAGGTGATCTTCACCACCACGCTTTGGATGAGCATCGTCCGTCGCTGCAAGCCCAGCGTCACGGTGTTCGTGCCCCCGTCCGTGAGCGTTGCCGTTGCCTGTGCCGTCATCAGGTCGCCGTGGCTGTGACCCTCGCGAAGCGCAATGGCCGACGTCGCCGCAGCATCGTCCGTCGTCGGCAGCACATAGTCCGATGAAGAAGCCCCGCCCTCGGCATACACCGAGTACGTTCCTTCCGTCAGCCCGATGTTCAGCGTCTGCCCCTCGTCGCCGATGGTCTGCACCGCCCGGCATTCCTCGCCGCTGAACACATACACCGTCACGGGGTACGCCACCGTCGCCTCCCCGCCAGCCGAACCGCCGGAGCGCGTCCGCACCTGCAGCACCGACTTCGCCGTCTGACCCGTCGGAGCGACATCCGCGACGCCGTCCACGAGTCCTTTCTCACACGCCGTCAGCAGCATCGCCGCCAACGGCCAGAACAAAACTTTTCTGTTCATCATTTTAATAGAATTAAATTGTTTTATGGGACTATTCCCATCCTCAATATAACGCCTCTTTTGACAAATTGAACAGTATTCTGCACAGAAATCGTGTTAATATCTTCCCCAAATGCAGTTTTTTGAATTATTTTTCGTACCTTTGTAGCCGAAATTTCACTTAAATACGTATTTATCATGGCAAGACCTATCAGAGAAACCCCCGTGCTGAAGGGCGAGGATGCCTTTAACTTCGAGATGCGAAGGCTGGAGGTGGAGAATAGAACTCCTGAAGAGCGTGCCGAGGCTCGCAGGAAGTTCCAGGAACAAGTGGCCGAGGCAAAGAAGTACATCAACGTTTGCATCTGATTTATGAATCTTGTTCGCCTGACACCCGAGTATGAGTTGACCGACTTCGACTGCGGAGACGAGCAGCTGAACAATTTCCTGTTCGAGGACGCAAAGCCGTCGCTCGAACTGCGCGTAGCCAATACGTTCATCTTGGAGGACGATGGGCGTATTGCGGCTTATTTCTGTATTCTCAACGACAAAGTGAGCAAGGACGAGGTGATTGGCAGCCGATGGAAGAAGATTCGCTCGAACTTTCCCCAAAGCAAGCAGTTCCGCAGTTACCCCACTATCAAGATAGGGCGTTTTGCCGTCTCCAAGGAATATCGCGGGCAGCATGTCGGGCACAGGTTATTGAATATTGTGAAGGACTTGCTCCATCATAGTGCTTCAAATTCCGCCTTCCGCTTTATCACCGTCGATGCCTACCTCTCTGCCGTCCCATTCTATGAGCGCAACGGGTTCCTGCACCTGACGAAGCGTGACGAGGACGAGCACACCCGCCTGATGTATTTCGACATGATGGAGATTGCCGACTGACCGCCACACCAATACTCTTTCCCTCCCAAAGCAAAACAATCAAAATCTCTCATAACAAATAACAACATAACAACCCCATACTCATGCCCCGCTACCTCCACATACCCCACACCCCCGACACCGCCCGGACCCTGACTCTGAGCGGTCGTAACTGCTTGGTAGTGAGCGGCATGGTTACCCCCCCCCTAAAATCGGCTACAGGCGCGGAAAAGGGCGCCGAGGCGAAATGTGTCCACAAGGCACGCAGAAGTCCCACAGCGGGGCTGCTGCGTGCCTT
>ONBK01000031.1 GCA_900316055.1 uncultured Bacteroidales bacterium | reverse complement strand
ACGGAGCACCTCTATGCCAATGTCTCGCTTCAGCGTCAGGACGTCTGTGCACGTTTCTGTATCACCCGTCATACACTCAACAATCTGTTGGCGCAGCATACTGGCAGTCCCTCTTTCCCGCAGTACATCAATAACATCCGTATGGAGGTGGCGCTTCCTCTGCTTCGCGATGATCCTTCAATGACCATCGCTGCCATAGCCGCTGCTGTGGGGTTCACACCTGCCAACTTCCGTGAACAGTTTAAGCGTCAGTACGGTGTCACCCCGCAGGAATACCGCCAGAGTTTGTAGTCCTTCTGTTCGAAATGCCGTTTGGTATGCATGCATTTGGCTATTGTCCCAAATGCGTGCATATTGTTTCTTGGAGGTCGAGATCTTTTTGCCTAACTTTGCACCAGTTTTATACGATTAATGTTAGTAATGATTGAAAAAGGTAAAGAGATTGTGAGAGCACCTTATTTAAAAGCGGGGGACAGGGTGGCCCTTATTTCCCCTGCCTACTGGGTGCCGGAGGAGGTTATTATGCAAGCCGCTGAGGTGTTGAGAGGTTGGGGGTTGCAGCCGGTTATCGGCCCTCATACCACAAGTCTGAATGTGGATGCCTATTCGGGAACGGCGGATGAACGTGCGGCCGACCTGTTGTGGGCGTTAGAAGATGATACCATTAAAGCTATATTTTGCTCTCGAGGGGGCTACGGTTCGATGCATCTGTTGAACCGTGTCCCCATGGAGAATTTCCGGCAACATCCCAAATGGCTGATAGGACATGGTGATATCACGACGCTGCTTTATGCCGTCGCAACCACAGGGACACTTTGCGTTCATGGTCCTATGGGGTTCCAGATCGCAAGCCAACAGGAACCAACTACCACCATCACATGCAACCTGCTGATGGGTATATTACCGCAATACATTATTCCAAGCAATCCGTATAACCGCTGTGGTCATGCGGAAGGCATCCTTGTAGGAGGTAATCTCTCAAGTTACGCCGCGATCTCGGGTACCAAATTCCAGATGCCAGAAGACCAAGACTTCATTCTTTTCATTGAGGAGGTAGAAGAGTCGCTGCATGCCATCGACAGATTGTTCTATATGCTACAGTTGCAGAACAGTTTCGAGAGGGTGAAGGGAATTATCTTCGGAGCCTTCAATTCCATTAGATACGACTTGCAGTTTGGTAGTGTCGAACAGATGCTGATAGCCCATCTGCATGATTTGGAAATTCCTGTCTGCTGCGGCTTCCCTGTCGGCAGCAACAGTTGTATCCCGCTTATTGAGGGAGCACCGTGTTCGCTTACTGTCACCTCTGAGGATTCTGTATTGACATTCAATATAGAGGGTGCCCAGCAGACCTGTCATATAGAGAAGGCAGATGCGATGCTGGTGAAATAAGAGGATGGGGCTTCTTCTTTGATGATATGATGTCTTGGTTTGTAAATTCAGTGTATTTATATTGTAAATTCACTGAATTTGCTTTTTAAATTCACTGAATTTGGTCAGCAATTTCACTGAATTTATTATTTAATCATTTGTTTCTTTCAAAAGAATGTGTTATCTTTGCAAGCAAAAACGATTATGGCTATACATTACAGACTGCTCCAGAACAAGATTAAAGGTAGTAAGAACTATGGTAAATACTATGCTCACACGGTGAAGCGCGGTGTCGTTTCACTTGAAGACATTGAGGCGATGATTGAGGAAAACTGCACCGCCAAGGCTTCTGACGTGAGGCTCGTGCTGCGTGAACTGTTCGATACGGTGAAGTTTTACATGCAGAATGGCTATACAGTCGATCTCCGCGAGATGGGCAAACTGTCAATCTCGGTGAAGAGCGTGTGCGTGGATGCCCCCAAGGAGTTCCGTCGCGACCGCCATATAACGGGTTTCAAATGTAACTATACGCCCGAGGGCAAACGCTATAAGTCATTTGACGGCGAGGCCAAGGGGCATATCCACCGCAGTCTCCTCGACGGTTGCGAGGCCATCGAGACACGCTACTACAACACATCCGATTCGCAGAAAGACTGATTGAAATCGGTATCATAGGGCTAAAAATAAGTTAAATAGTTGTTGAACTAATTAATTTAGTTTAATAACTAATATGTTTAGTTGTATATAACGAAAAGTTTTAGTTACTTTGCAGCAGGTATTGATTAAGACGTGCAAATTGATAGAATCACTAAAAGCAAAATGACAATGAAGAAGCTAACCAATAAAGAAAAAGAGATCATGGATTTGTATTGGCAGCATGGCCCCATGTTCGTCAAAGAAC
>ONBK01000032.1 GCA_900316055.1 uncultured Bacteroidales bacterium | reverse complement strand
CCAGAAGTCTTCCTCTTCATAACACCAATCGGGAAAACGACACCACAATTTGCCTGTCAAAGTGTCCTCTCGGAGATAAAAATCGTGTTCGGGGTCTCTGTATTCACGATACACCCCATTGAATAATTTGCAATCAGAGTATTCAATTTTTTTGTATTGAATCCCTTCAATAATAGTATCTCCCCCCATTTGCAACAGACCACCCCAAGCATAATCATAATATTCTAGTACTCCATGCCATACGGTTGTCTCGTGGCCGAAGAACGATTGAAAGCCGGTGTCTTGCGCCGCCAGCGGCTGGAGCAATGCCATCAAAAATCCGAGGAAAAGAATTGTTTTTTTCATAATGAATTGTTTTTGATTTGTTGATTATCGTCGGCAAGTTGTGGAACATTTGCGTCAATCTCCTGTGTTGTGATGTGCACTAAACGCCACTGGTGATTTTCAAAATCAACATAGTCCTTCTCTTTCTTTTCACATGAAGAAAAGAGAAACGCAACGACAGAGCAAATTGCCAAGATGAGAGTGTTTCTGAGATGACTCATGGCAAATCTACAATTAATGTATCTCTCTAACGAATCATTATCTTGACGGAGCCGTTCCTGCGATCGCTGACAAAGCCTATGCCGGCAGAAAGGTCCGAGGTGCTGATTCTTACCTCGCGATGTCCTTGGACAACGGGAATACGCTTCATCTCGCGTCCCAGCGCGTCGATAACCACAATCTCACGGGCATTGGAGCCTTCTTCGAGCTGCACGGTGATGTCGCTGCCGCGTTGCGCTACCGTCGGGCGTACGCTGAAGGGTACATTCTCCACGCGGGTAATGGATTGTTGCGTCTGCGGGCCCAGTTTGTACCAGACAGTAATGGTGTCGTTGTTGTTGCTGAGGTCGAAGTTGATGTAGTACTTGTCGCCAAATTTGTAGAGATAGATGTGAGGGTCCTCGCTGGCGTAGTAGCCCTCGTCCCAGGTGATAGCCCCCGTAACGGTGCCGTCGTCGGCCACAATCTCGTAGCGTTTTACAGTGAATCCCACAGCAATGCCTCCCTGATACACGGGACGGATGTATTCAAACTTGCTGTCGTTGTTGAAGAGCGTCTGCGTGTAGTAGAAATCCCTTTCGGGGTTAATGTAGTCGGCATCGAAATCAAAGAACCTGATCTGTGCCGGTAGCATGTAGCCGTACTCTTCCAAATTCAGAGTAAAGGTTTTCTCCACCTGGAGGTCGCTATTGATGATTCTGACGGTGTCGTAGTAGTACTGCCCATGAGTATTGTAATCCTGGGAATACATATAGGTGACGATGGTGAACATGCGGGGAAGCACATCGGTGTATTCGACAAACTCCACCCGGGAGAATTGGTTTTGCGCCTGAGCGCCCAGCATTGTTGCTGCTGCCAAGAAGGTATTTCTTGGTGGTGGGGCCGGCGGGGGTGGAGATGCGGAGGAGGTAGGTGCCGCGGGGCCAGGAGGAGACGTCGAGGTCGGCCTTGAGGCCCGAGGCGGGAAGGGTGTGGCACTGGCGGCCTTGCTCGTCAAAGACCTCTACCTGCGTCAGGTTGAAGTTGGTGGTGACATGCACTTGCTTCGTTGCAGGGTTAGGATTGATTTCGATTGTCCATCCGGCTTTTTCCACTTCACTGATGCCTTCCGTCGGCTGGGATGCTATCAAAAGCGGGGCGCTCCAGTCGCTCCAGACGGAATCCTGACGGAAGTCGCACATTTTGCGGAGATAGAGACGATAGGTGCTGTCGCGGTGGAAGGGCGGCAGGACCTGTGAGGTGGCGGAGGTGGTGAAGAGGAGGCCATCGTCGGGCTCCACGGTATTGGTGCAGACGGCGAGCTGGAAAAGTCTGGCGTCGGTGTCGGAGCGCCAGTGGGCCGAGAGGCTGTCCGCCGACAGCGCCAGCCCTCGCGGCACGCTACATCGCCGCTCGATGATGGGGAAGATGCCACCCCAATAGAGCCAATCCCAAGATGGCCGCATATCTGGCCGCTCGTAATACCCCCCTACAATAACACCGTCACGTTTAATTACACTTAAAATTGGCGTTGTCGGCGGATAGCTCACATATTCCTTGGGCATGATTGAATGTTCTTCATCCGCACTTATAAAAGTACGCGTATGCTCTAGAGAATACATCCCCACAAAGAAAGTATCGGCTGTATTGTTTTTGCCCCGGCCTTCCAACTTGAATGGCGAATCGAAATAAAACTCATAACAGTTATACGCATCCACACTTTTGTAGGTTTCGGTAGCAGAGTCATAATTATAAAAATATTCAAACCAACATCGTTTTACCAGCGGGTCGGTCCACGTTTTGATTGTGTCTTCTTGGTAGAGTGAATCTATGCTAATTTGACCATACCCCAACGGGTGCCAGTCCATACCCCGCAAGAGCGTCACAAAATAGCCGATTTCCGGACGTGGGAAAGAGTCCATCACTATAGCGATACCGTATATCGTATAGTTGCTATCTTTGTAACCCAAATAAGTTCTATACTCTTCATTGGGATCCCGCGTTATCTCATAAATGTTGAGAATAGGTGAAGGCTCAATCAAATTAGGAAGGGGATTGAAAGCATACCAAGGGTCGCCATAGCGAACGGTGTCCTGAGACAATGCTGCCGGAATCAGACACGCAACAAAAAGAAACGAGAGAATAAACTTTTTCATAATTGGTATTTTTTTAACTACTACTCTACCGAAAAACAATCCACATATTATCGACTTCATATGTGACGGAAAAGTCTTTTTTCCAGTTCTTGATGGGTGGTTTTATTGTATACGAAGAATTTTCCTTCCATACTGCCGCAGTGTATCTTGTCTGAGCAGTGACAGTGGAAAGTACTACCGACAGTGCAGTAAATAATATTATTAGTTTTTTCATAGCGTTTCTTTTATATTGTTAATAACGATTAGTTTGTCATTTTATTTTTCCAGGATTTCTGGATTTCCGCCGCAGGCGGGGGAGGAGAAGGAGCGCTACTGTACCAGCAGTTTCTTGGTGGTGGGGCCGGCGGGGGTGGAGATGCGGAGGAGGTAGGTGCCGCGGGGCCAGGAGGAGACGTCGAGGTCGGCCTTGAGGCCCGAG